>CAVZVY010000011.1:0-133264 GCA_963778835.1 uncultured Alphaproteobacteria bacterium | reverse complement strand
CGGTCGTGGTCCCGATCGTGATCCCTGTCGTCATCCTTACCCCGCCCCAGCTTCTCCGCGAGTTCGGCGTTGGTCTCGACCAGAAGCTTCGGCTGGTCGGAAACGCGGATGAAGATCGGATTGGTGTAGAACCACAGGTCCGACCAACCGGCGACGTCGTAGCTCGACACCGTGACGCCGTTGTTGACCAGCCATGTGCGACGGACACGCGGCGTCCGTGCAGGCCACAAACGGACCCTGCGTGCTGTTCTCCGGATCCCAATCGTTCAGCGGATCGCCCTGGCCGTTGGTCTCAGCCGGCGTGCTGATCGGCAGATTGCTGCCACGAACGCGGATGTACATGTTTGTTCTGTACGTTCGCGATGTTGACGATCATCGTGCGCTTGGTACCGCTCACCGTCCAGGTGTTCGGGTTGAAGGTCGCCAGCATCGAGGCCGACGGATTGGTCGCGTTCGTATAGTTCGCGCTGTTCGTCGGAATGACGCCCGTGACGTTGCCCTTGATGAAGTCGACACGTCGCAGGGACGGACGGTTGAGCGGCTCCTGGATGGTCAGCGGAAGAAGCGACGGATTGTTGAAGCTGTACGGCGAGTAATTGGTGCCCGGCCGGGTCGTTGACTTCGAGCGTGAAACGAACCGGGCGGCCGCGAGGAACGACCAGAGTTTGGCCCATCTTGGCGATGCCGGCACCCGGAAAGCCGACGACCCCCCGGCTTTGCCGCTCCGGGTGACCGCGCCTTCGGCCTTATAGGTGAGCTCGCCGCTGATCAGGTCGCCCATGACCGAGTACGAATTGCCGGAACGGACGCCGTCGACCACGAGATTGGGACGCAGGGGCGTGCCCGGCAGCCGGACGCGGAATGTAGAGCTTCTGGTACTCGCCGGGATAGAAGTCGTTGGTCGATCCGCCCCAGTAGATGCTGAACGAACCGCGGTTGTGCCAGTCGGAGCTGGCGTAGAAGAACCAGTTGCGGCCCTCGCCGAGCAGAGCGTCCCACACGCCGCCGACCTTGGCGCCGTAGATGCCGGTGCCGCCGAAGGTCGTCACGCCGACCGAGTCGCAGCCTGCGCCGCAGAAGCCCTGGCGATACTCGCCGCGATTGTTGCTGGCCTGGTGGCCGGGCATGCGTCTCGAAGCCGACAGCGACAGTCGGACCGGCATTGTTGAAGTTCCGCAAGTGCTCGACGTTGAAGCCGTTGTTGCCATTCGGATTGAACACGCCGGCGTGCTCAAGATGAGCCGGAATATAGTAGCTATCGAGCGGGTATTTCTGCTGCAGCCACGTAACGCTCGGGATGGCCTTGTTGGTGTGGTTGGCCGTGCCGGATCCGGCGCCAGCGGCGTTCGCGACCTTGCCCGTCCAGTTGTGGGTTCCGCCGCCGCTGAAGTCGGTGTCGCTGCGGTCGAAGCGGTATTCGAACTCCGCCACCGCGCTGGCATCGCCCGTGTTGCCGCCGAAATTCTGCGGCTTCTGGTTGCCGATCACAGCCATGCTGGTGTGCTCATGGCCCGGGACGTTGGTCTCGATGCCGGCATAGAGCATGGGCTTGTTGAGCTGCTGCGCCAGGCGCGTCAACCTCGGGATAGATGATCTCTTCCACGCTCTGCCAGCGCCACATCGCGCGATGACCGCTGGACATCGCCACGTCGCCCTTGATCGTCGCCGGGGTCACCGGCGCTTCATCCCAGAGCTTGCCGGTGCCGCGAGACGGAGGCGTGCGCCTTCCGGATCGTCGATGCGGCAATCGCGCGGGCTGCTGCCGCCGTGGTCGGCGGCGCCGAGCCATTCCAGGCCGTAGCTCTGAACGGCCTTCTGCACCATGGTTTCGACAGACGAGCGTCCGTCCGAGCACGGCGTATGGTTATGGAAATCGCCCGCCATATAGCTATCGGCGACCGACGGCGTCGACGACACCGCAACCGCGCCGGCCGCCGCGGCCAGGATCGATGCACCCGCTATGAACCGATGCGACAGCATCCCGTTTTTCATTGTGTACCCCCAGTCATGATGAACCCATTGGTGAGCCCGTCATTAGCGGCGTTCTGTGACTGCCTCCTGAAGGTTTGATGAAAGCTCTCAATTAGTTGGCGGCGCGCTTCCGAGCTACCGGAGAAACACAGGAAAAGGCCGGGCGATCCTCCCGTTGGCGAAGAGAAGCGCGGCGGCACTGTCATGAACCCGACACCGCTACTCCAGTAGTTCACCCGGATTGAGGTGCCGCGGGGCACGCGCGACCGGTTTGAGCTGGGCCTGGTCGGGGGGCTGAAGTGAGTTTGTCGGGTAACGAAAACGACGCCGGGAAAGTCGGCGTCGATCAATCCAGTACGGGAAAGAGCGGCGGGTCGAACTGGATCGGGCGACTGTCCGCGCGAGCCGCTCCTGCAGTTCCTGCTCATCGGCGCGATCATCTTCGGCATCCATGCCGTCGTGACACCATCGGTCAGCAAGGAGCGGCTGATCGAGGTGACTCCCGAGCTTCGCCAGTGCATCGTCGACACCTTCAAGGGCGCCCATGAAGGGCGTGAGCCGGGCGCAGACGAACTCGCCCGCCTGCTGGACGTCTGGCTCCTCAACGAGATCACCTATCGCGAGGCGCTGTTGCAGGGCCTCGACAAGGGCGACGAGATGATCCGCGACCGCATCACGCACAAGATGCGGCTCCTGATCTTCGGCGGCATCGAGGTGAACGAGCCACACCGACCAGGAACTCGCGGAATGGTACGAAAAGCGCCGAAACCGATATGACGTGCCTGACCTCGTAAGCTTCATCGAAGTTCCGTTCACCGGCCCGGACGCCGAGGCGGAGGCAGGGAAAGGTCCTGCAGCAGATCGAGGCGGATCCGAGCCGGACGAGGTCAGGATGCGCGCACTCATCTTCGCCGATCGGCCCAGCCACACGCTGTTCGAGTCGCTTCGGCAGGATTTCGTCAAGACGCTGATTGCCCAGCCAATCGGCGATGGCGGGTGCTGCAGTCCGCGGTGGGCTGGCATGTCGCGCGTCTCGACAAGTTCACCCCGGGCCGGAAGGTCGATCTGACGGAAGAGTCGACGCGCAGGTCGCGCACAGACTGGAAGGACGAGCGCAGGCGCACCCTGGCGCATCGCCGCCACCCGTGAGCTCGGCAAGAAATACGTGATCCAGCAGGACGTCGCCATGAGCGCGACGATCGGACACCGCACCGCGATGCGGCGCGTTTTGCTCGTCCTCCTGGTCCTCATGGGTTCGCTCGCTCCGCTCTGGTCCGCCTCGGCCCACGAGGCGTCGATGGCGGTGATGACGCTGCGCGAGATCACGCCCGGCCGCTATCTCGGCCAATGGACGATGCCGCCCGCCGACTCGGCGCTTCAGCCGATCTTTCCCCCCCATTGCACCTGGGAGCACCCGGAACTCGACTGCGGCGACCGCGGCCTGGCTCGGGCGCCTGAGCTTCATGGGCCTCGGCAGCAAGCAGTCGGTCGCGACGATCCGCGTGCTGCCCCAGGAAGGCGCGATACAGGCCTACACGGTGAGCGCCGCCCATCCGGTCGTGACGGTGGCGCGCGATCCGGGCACCGACCTCGCGGTCTGGCTCGATCTCGCCGACACCTATATCAATCTCGGCATCGACCACATCCTGCGCGGCATCGACCATCTGCTGTTCGTGCTCGGCCTGATCTGGCTCGTCCGCCGCGGCTGGATGCTGGTGCGCACCATCACGGCGTTCACCATCGGACACAGCCTGTCGCTCGCCGCCGCGACCTTCGGCTGGTCGGCGTTCCGGAGCGTCCGCTCAACGCCACGATCGCGTTGAGCATCGTCTTCGTCGGCGTCGAGATCGTGAAGCTGCAGCGCGGCGAGGTCGGCCTGACCGCGCGCTATCCCTGGATCGTCGCGTTCGCGTTCGGCCTTCTGCACGGCCTCGGTTTCGCGACCGCGCTGACCACGCTCGGAATCCCGCAGGCGACGCTGCCGATCGCGCTGCTGTTCTTCAACGTCGGCGTCGAGATCGGCCAGCTCGCCTTCGTCTTGGTCGTGCTGGCGCTGATCTGGGCGCATCGGCAGGCCGAGGCGGTTCTGCCGCGCTGGGGCGCTGCGCTGCCCGCCTACGTGATCGGCGAGTATCGCATCGTTCTGGTTCCTGGGCGCGGGTCTGATGCGAGCCGATCTCTGGGGGAGAGTACCGCATGAAATTCGTTCCGTCTACAGAAAGCCTGCCGCTCGCCGCGCTGCTGGCTGTCATTCCGCTCACGTCCGCCTTGGCGCATACGGGCACGGCGTGTCGGTCGGCCTCCAGAGCGGCTTTCTCCATCCGATCACCGGGCTCGACCATCTCGTCGCCATGGTTGCGGTCGGCCTTCTGGGGCGCGCAGCTCGGCAACCCGGCGATCTGGATCTTGCCGATCACCTTCCCGCTGGTGATGGCGATGGGTGGACTGATCGGCCTCACCGGCGTCGATCTGCCGCTGATCGAGCCGGTGATCGCGCTGTCCGGCATCGCGCTTGGCCTCCTGATCGCGCTCTACGTGCGGCCGCCGGCTCTGGATCGCCGCGCGTGATGTCGGCGTATTCGCGATCTTCCACGGCTACGCCCATGGCCGCGAATTGCCGGAAGCCGCGGACCCGACCGCCTTCGCCGTCGGCTTCGTCGTCGCGACCGGGCTCCTGCATCTCGCGGGCATCGTGATCGGCGTTCTCGTCATGTGGCCGGTCGGCTCCCGCGTCGTGCGGGCCTGCGGCGCGGCGATCGGCTGCGTCGGCGTCTATTTCCTCCTCGCCTCGCTCGGAGTGATCGAGTGAAGTCGAGGACGACCTCGTCGCTGCGATCGTCATGCTCGCTTGGCATGCCGACCGTGGCGCACGCCCATCTGGTCGATACCCGGCTCGGCGATTTCTACGGCGGCGCGCTGCATCCGCTGACCGATTCTGCAGCAGATCCTGCCCTGGCTTGCGCTCGCGGCGCTCGCGGCCTTTCAGGGCCCGCAGCGCGCGCGGTGGCTGCTCGTTGTTCCCGCTCGGCCTTCTTGCGGGTAGTGCGGCCTTGTCGATACTGCCGCCCCTGCCCTTCGTCTCCTGCCGTCAGCGTCGCTCATCGCGATCACCGGCCTCGCCGTCGCGGCCGCGATGAGGCTTCCGCTGCCGCTCCTGCTCGGCATCGCCGCCGTGATGGGCCTCCTGCACGGCTATCAGAACGGCCGGGCGATGGTCGCGACCGACCACGTGCTGTTCCTCTCGGGCGTCACCGCGATCGGCTACGCGCGTGATGACGATGGTGACCGGGGGCGCCATCGCATTCCTGCGCGACGGGGGCTGGCGCCCGATCGCACTGCGCGCGAGCGGCAGCTGGGTCGCCGCCGTCGGCATCATGGTGCTCGGCCTGCAGATATTCAGTCCAGCGGCCAACTGAACGCGAAGCAGTCGAGCGGAATCTCGTAGCCTCGCTTTCCTACTGTCACATCCGAACAAACGAAAACCCCGGCCAAGGCCGGGGTTTTGCTGTTCAGTGCTGGCCACCAAAAGCGACCCGCAAGTTCTCAGAACCGGTAGTTCACGCCGACCTTGACGATATGGAACATGTCGTTGGGTTCGGCAGAGAGCTCAAAAGGCTGGGCCGGCTCCAGATCGAAATCGACGCTATCGGTAAGCCTGATGAAGTTGTACTCGATTTTCGCCGACCAATTTGAGGTAAATGCGCGCTCGAAGCCGGTACCAACCGTGAAGCCCCAGCGGGTGTCTTCCGCCTCACCCTCGTAGCTGAAGATGCCCAGTGGATCGTTGACGCCCATCTTGTATTCCGCGCGCGCCCAAGCGGCGCCGCCCTTGACGAAGAACAGCGTACGATCGAACGCGACACCGACACGGCCGGTGATCGTTCCAAGCGCCTTGATCTCGGTTTCGCAGGCGATGTTACCGCCAAGGCAGCTTCCGGTCTCATCCAGGCCGTCGCCGCTGATGTCGGACCAAGACGCGTCGGCTTCTACGCCAACCACGATCTGATCGCGCTGCCAGTTATAGCCAATCTGGCCGCCCGCCAAGGCGCCATCAACGTCGAATTGCGTATCAAAACCCGCAAGGTCGGAGTTCCAATCCGTCTCACCCCAGCCGAAGCCGCCGTGAACACCGACGTAGAAGCCGGTCCAGCTGAACGCCGGCTCAGCGGCGATATCCGCCGCCTGAGCTGCACCGGCCGACATCAGAGCGACCAGCGCGGTCGTAATTACAAAACGCTTGTGCATTATGCACCCCCAAGAACAGGTTAAACCCGGGCCTGTTCATAACCGAACTCTTGGGGATGGACTGTCTCAAAATCGCAACAGTCAGAAACCTAACTCTGTCATATCACTGACAAAATTGTCCGCTATCCATTGATAGTACTATAAAGAATTTTATCAACAGTTTATTATACCGGAAGTTGTTTCAAATAAATCTGCAATTATTTCTCTATACAACTATCTACTTCCTCTGAAATCTGGTCATTCTGCTGATCTCAACCTGCACCTGCTAGCGGTTTCGCAAGCCGAGCATGCGTGGATCGGCGCCCGACTTGCGCAGATCGATCACCCGCCACGGAAGCCCTTGATGCGGTCGTCACCCACTCCGATCGCCGGCTTGAACTTGGCGTTGCGGACAGTGTCCAGCACCTCGGTGATGAAGCGACCGTAGTAGACGCCTTCGTCATCGACCCCGTCCGCGCCCGGTGAGATCGAGCCGGCATAGGCGTTTGCTTCTTCGGTCGCGCGGGCGCGATAGGCGGCAAGGAAGACGGAATCGCCTTCCGGATCGCGTTCAGCAATGTGCCTGGATGCACGCGCGATCTCGATTGTGCCATTTCCGTCCGGAGCCGAGAGGATGTTCAGGCCGTGGACCACCGCGCTCTCGCCACGCGCATTGCGGGCGGCGTCGTGCTCGAAGACAGACTGGTCATAGATTTGTTCGATGCTGACGCGATCGTTGACGTTCGCCTTGGCCATCGTCCCCTCCGAATTCGTGTGCACCGGCGAAACGCATGGGGCGATCTTCCGTTCACGACTGGCGGCGCTGACGACCCTCAAGACAGGCCCGAGACTTCATCGGCATGGCCTATCGGGCGATTAGAAGCGCCGATTAAGGCGCCTTCAAACCTGCAAATACCTGCGTTTATTACGTATCAAAGCACCATAATGTAAATATATTGGCATGTTTGCATGGCAAATAAAGCCAAGCATCTCTAGGCATTTAAGGCTTTGGTATCTGGTATTTTTGGTGCCGCACTGATATTTCGAAAGGCTCCAAAGTGACCCAACCAAAACAGGCAGGGCTGCAAAAAAGTGAGCGCGCCGACCACGACGATTAGCCACTCGACCGCCGGGAAGACCGTATCCCCCGCGGAGCATCCATCCCGGTTCCGGCCGTCGCAAGACGCGCGACCAGCAGAAGGGCCGTCAGGTCGATCCGCAGACGCCTGGAAGAAATTCGCGCGCTTCTCGGCACGCGCTCGCGCCAGGAAGACCTGCTGATCGAGCACCTCCACCTCATCCAGGACCACTATGGCTGCCTGCACGCCCGGCACCTCGCCGCCCTGGCGAAGGAAATGCGGATGGCGCTGGTCGAGGTCTACGAGGTCGCGTCGTTCTACGCCCATTTCGATATCGTTATCGATGGCGAGCAAGCCCCGCCGAAGATCACCGTCCGCGTCTGCGACTAGCTGAGCTGCGCGCTCGCCGGCGCCGAACAGCTGCTCGAAGCGCTGAAGGCCGGTGTCGACGAGAGCGAAGTCCGCGTCGTCCGCGCGCCCTGCATGGGCGGCTGCCACAACGCGCCGGTCGACGGCGATCGGCCACGCCTGCATGAGCACGCGACGGTCGAGAGCGTGACCGCACGCCGTCGAGCACGGCCACACCCATCCGCATATCCCGGACTATCTCGACGTTCGACGGCTATCGTCGCCGGCGGCGGCTACAAGCTGCTCGGCGAGTGCCTCGACGGCACCCGCGACGTCGACAGCGTCATCAAGGCGCTCGAGGATTCCGGCATCCGCGGCCTCGGCGGCGCCGGCTTCCCGACCGGCCGCAAATGGCGCTTCGTCCGTGCCGAGCCCGGCCCGCGCCTGATGGCGATCAACGGCGACGAGGGCGAGCCCGGCACGTTCAAGGACCGCCATTATCTCGAGACCGACCCGCATCGCTTCCTCGAAGGCATGCTGATCGGCGCCTGGGCGGTCGAGGCGACCGACGTCTACATCTATCTGCGCGACGAATATCCGCAGTGCCGCGAGATCCTGCTGCGCGAGATCGCGAAGCTCGAGGCGGCGGGTCTCGCGCCGCACACCAAGATCCATCTCCGCCGCGGCGCAGGCGCCTATATCTGCGGCGAAGAGTTCGGCGATGCTCGAAAGCATCGAGGGCAAGCGCGGCCTTCCGCGCCACAAGCCGCCCTTCCCGTCCGCGGTCGGCCTGTTCGGCCGCCCGACGCTCATCAACAATGTCGAGACCGTCTTCTGGGTCCGCGAGATCCTGGAAAAGGGCGGCGCCTGGTTCGCCAGCCACGGCACCAACGGCCGCACCGGGCCTGCGCACCTTCTCGGTCTCGGGCCGCGTCAAGGAGCCGGGCGTCAAGCTCTGCCCGGCCGGCATCACGCTGAAGGAACTCGTCGACCAGTATTGCGGCGGCATGGCCGATGGCCACACGCTGAAGGGCTATCTGCCGGGCGGTCCGTCGGGCGGCATCCTGCCGGCCTCGATGGCCGACATCCCGCTCGATTTCGGAACGCTGGAGCAGCACGGCTCGCTTCATCGGCTCGGCGGCGGTCGTCGTACTGTCCGACAAGGACAATATGAGTGACGTCGCTCTCAACCTGCTGAAGTTCTTCGAGGACGAAAGCTGCGGTCAGTGCACGCCGTGCCGCGTCGGTACTGAGAAGGCCGTCATCTGATCAGCCAGCCGAAATGGGACGAGGAACTCCTCGTCGAGCTCGGCCAAGGTCATGGGTGACGCGTCGATCTGCGGCCTCGGTCAGGCGGCGATGAACCCGATCAAACTGGTCATGAAACATTTCCGCGGCGATTTCGCATCGCTGCAGGCGGCGGAGTAAGAGGCAGACATGCTCGACGGCATCCGCTTTACCCTTGACGGCGAAGAAGTCACCGCCCGCCCCGGCGAAACGATCTGGCAGGTCGCCAATCGTCAGGGCACCGAAATCCCGCATCTCTGCTACACGCCCGAAGCCCGGCTATCGCCCGGACGGCAATTGCCGCGCCTGCATGGTCGAGATCGAGGGCGAGCGCGTGCTGGCCGCCTCCTGCGTCCGCACGCCCTTCGGCCGGCATGAAGGTCCATTCCGCTTCCGAGCGCGCGAAGACCTCGCGCAAGCTGGTGTTCGAGCTCCTGGTCGCCGACCAGCCCGAGCGCGAGACCTCGCACGATCCGAACTCCAGCTTCTGGAACTGGGCCGACAGGGTCGAGGTCGCGGACAGCCGCTTCCCGGAACTGGAGCGTCCCAACAAGATCGACGACTTCTCGCACCCGGCCATGGCCGTGCAGCTCGACGCCTGCATCCACTGCAATCTCTGCGTCCGCGCCTGCCGTGAAGTTCAGGTCAACGACGTCATCGGCATGGCCGGCCGCGGCCATCTCGAGCAGATCGTGTTCGACTTCAACGACCCGATGGGCAATTCCACCTGCGTCGCCTGCGGCGAGTGCGTCCAGGCCTGCCCGACCGGCGCGCTGATGCCGGCGACCCTCGTCGACGCGGAAGGCACCTACACCAATGCGCCGGACCGCGAAGTCAATTCGGTCTGCCCGTATTGCGGCGTCGGCTGCCAGCTGACCTACCAGATCCACGACGACAAGATCGTCGCCGTCGAGGGCCGTGACGGCCCGTCGAACCAGAACCGCCTCTGCGTGAAGGGCCGCTTCGGCTTCGACTACGCCCATCATCCCGATCGTCTGACCGTGCCGCTGATCCGCAAGGAAGGGCGTCTCCAAGCACGACGTCGACATCGACCCGCTGAACCCCTTCACCCATTTCCGCGAAGCGACCTGGGAAGAGGCTCTGGCGGTCGCCTCGGGCGGTCTCGCCAAGATCCGCGACGAGCGCGGCGGCAATGCGCTGGCCGGCTTCGGCTCGGCCAAGGGTTCGAACGAAGAAGCCTATCTCTTCCAGAAGCTCGTCCGCACCGGCTTCGGCACCAACAATGTCGACCACTGCACGCGTCTTTGCCACGCCTCGTCGGTTTCGGCGCTGATCGAGGGCGTCGGTTCGGGCGCGGTCTCGGCGCCGTTCATGGCGGCCGAAGACGCCGAAGTGATCATCGTCATCGGCGCCAACCCGACCGAGAACCACCCGGTCGCGGCGACCTTCTTCAAGAACGCCGCCGAGCGCGGCGCGAAGCTGATCGTGATGGACCCGCGCGGCGTCGCCCTGTCGCGTCACGCCACGCACATGCTGCAGTTCAAGCCGGGACGCGACGTCTCGATGCTGAACGCGATGCTGCACACGATCATCGAGGAAGGCCTCTACGACAAGCAGTACGTCCAGGCGAACACCGAGGACTTCGAGAAGCTCGCCGAGAACGTCAAGAACTACCCGCCGGAGGAGATGGAGAAGATCTGCGGCATTCCCGCCGAGACGCTCCGCGAGGTCGCGCGGCTGTTCGCCCGCGCCGAAGCCTCGATCATCTTCTGGGGCATGGGCGTCTCGCAGCACATCCACGGCACGGACAACAGCCGCTGCCTGATCGCGCTGTCGCTCGTCACCGGCCAGATCGGCCGTCCGGGCACCGGCCTGCACCCGCTACGCGGCCAGAACAACGTCCAGGGCGCGTCCGACGCCGGCCTGATCCCGATGTTCTACCCGGACTACAAGTCGGTCGAGGATCCGGAGGTCCAGGCCTTCTACGAGAAGTACTGGAACACCAAGCTCGATCCGAAGCGCGGCCTGACCGTCGTCGAGATCATGGACGCGATCCATGCCGGCAAGATCACCGGCTGCTACATCGAGGGCGAGAACCCGGCGATGTCGGATCCGGACGTGAACCACGCCCGCGAGGCGCTGGCCATGCTCGACCACCTCGTCGTCCAGGACATCTTCCTGACCGAGACGGCGAAGTATGCCGACGTCGTGCTCCCCGCTTCGGCCTGGCCGGAGAAGGACGGCACGGTCATCAACACCAACCGCCAGGTCCAGATGGGCCGCGCGGCGGTGCCGCTGCCGGGCCAGGCTCGCCAGGATCTCTGGATCATCCAGGACATGGCGCGCGGCCTCGGCCTCGACTGGAACTACAGCCACGTCTCCGAAGTGTTCACCGAGATGGTCGGCGCAATGCCGTCGCTCGCGAACATCAGCTGGGAGCGCGTGGACCGCGAGGAATTCGGTCACCTACCCGGTCGACAGCCCGAACGAGCCCGGCCATGACATCGTGTTCGGCAACGGCTTCCCGACCAAGACCGGTCGCGGCAAGTTCGTCCCGGCCAAGCTGATCAACCCGGCCGAGACGCCGGACCTCGACTACCCGCTGGTTCTCACCACGGGCCGTCAGCTCGAGCATTGGCACACCGGTTCGATGACCCGCCGCTCCAACGTTCTCGACGCGGTCGAGCCGGAGGCAGTGGCCTATATGTCGCCGCACGATCTGACGCGCGCGGGCATCAAGACCGGTGAGTTCATGCTGGTGTCGAGCCGCCGCGGCACGATCCGCCTCAAGGCGCGTATCGACGACCGCATGCCGGTCGGCCTCGTCTTCATCCCGTTCGCCTACGCGGAAGCAGCGGCGAACATGCTGACGAACCCGCAGCTCGACCCGTTCGGCAAGATCCCGGAGTTCAAGTACTGCGCGATCAAGATCGAGCGCGATCTGGCTCCGGCCGAAGCGGCCGAGTAAGAGCGGTCAAGGAACAGAAAAAGGGCGCCCGCGAGGGCGCCCTTTTTGTTTGGCATTCGGCTCTTCCGCTATTTCGACGGAGCGCTGAAACCGAAGTCCTTGAGCACCGTTTGTCCGGCTGGAGACAGAATGAAATCCGCCAGCTTCTGCGCGTCTGGATTGGCCGAAAGAACGATCATTCCGTAGTCCGCGCCAACCTCCAGATTGGCCGGGATCGCGATGGTCTGCAGAGCCGGAACTTCCTTCGCAGCCACCACGGCATTGGTGCAGTAGGTCAGGAAGATATCGGCCTGCTTCTGCCCCATGATGAACCCATAGGACGAACGACCTTCCGGCGGCTTCGCGGAATTCGGGCCGCCGGTTAGCTGCAGAGCCTTGGCCTTGAGCGTCGCGGTCGAACCCGCCTTCAATGCATCGGTCTTGTCGAACAGAGCGAACGCATAATCGCCGGCCGGATCTGATTTCGGGGTCGAGGTCGCAACCCGGATTTTCGGATCGAGCAGCGCATCGAGCAGGCTGTCCGACGTGACCGCGAGATCGGGCTGCGCGAGCGCGCAGAGCGTGTTGTGAGTGAAGGGCAACGCCTGCCCTCCCTTCGCCGCGGCGACGGTTTTCGGGTGTTCCAGATTGGCGGAGGTGAAAATGTCAGTCGGATCGCCCGATAGGATCTTGTCCTTCATTGAGCCGGACGGTCCGAACTCGGCCAGGACCTTCGCGCCGGACTGAGCCTCGAACGCGGCGATCAAGCTGGTGAAAGCGGGCTTGAGGCTGCCGGCCGATTTCAGCCGAACGGGCTCGGCCGAAGCCGAGCCCGCAAAGGTCATCGCCACGGCGAGCAAGAGCCCGACGCGGCCCGGGCTCACGACGAGCCCTTTGCGTTCGGGAAGAACAACTGCTGGTCGTTGATCTTGTAGCCGGCGATGACCTTCTGGCCCTCGTCGGAAACCAGCCAGTCGATGAAGGCTTGGCCGTCGGCCTTCTTCACGCTCGGGAACTTCTCGGGGTTCACGAGAATGACGCCGTACTGATTGAACAGCTTGGTGTCGCCCTCGACGGCGATGTCGAGATCGCCGCGGTTCTTGAAGGCGAGCCAGGTACCGCGGTCGGTGAGCGTGTACGCGTTCATCGAGGCCGAGGTATTCAGCGTCGGCCCCATCCCCGAGCCAGTCGACTTATACCAGTCGGCGCCGGATTTCGGATCGAGACCGGCCTGCTTCCAAAGGCGCTTCTCGGCCTTGTCGGTGCCGGAATCGTCGCCGCGAGAGGCGAACGGAGCCTTGGTCTCTGCGATCTTCTTGAAGGCCGAGACGACGTCCTTGGTGCCCTTTACGCCGGCCGGGTCGGACTTCGGACCGACGACGATGAAGTCGTTGTACATGACGGGAAAGCGCTTCACGCCCGCGCCCTCGGCGACGAACTTCTCTTCGGAAGGCGTGTCGTGCACGAACACCACGTCGGCATCGCCACGGCGGCCGGTGTCGAGCGCCTGGCCCGTGCCCTGGGCGATGACGCGAACGTCGATGCCTGTCTTCTCCTTGAACTTCGGCAGGAGGTAGCCGAACAGGCCTGACTGCTCGGTCGAGGTGGTGGACGCCACCGTGATGAAGCGATCCTGCGCGAGCGCGGGGGTTGTGATCGCGCCGAACGCGATTGCTGCTGCGGCAGCCCAATTCTTGAAGTGAAACATCGGTTGTCTCCCTGTTGTTCGGTTCACCAGAGCAAATCGCCGTTGAGGAACGCGGCCGCTTCCGGGGTCTGGGGTTTCTCGAAGAATGCGGCAGCCGGCGTCTGCTCGCGCAGTCGGCCGCCATGGAAGAACAGGACTTCGCCGGCAAGCCGCCGCGCCTGCCCGAGATCGTGTGTTGCCATCACGATCTTCACGCCCTCGCGGGCGATCGCGGTGATCATGTCCTCGACGGCTCGGGTTCCACCGGGATCAAGCGCGGAAGTCGGCTCGTCGAGGAACAGGACCTGCGGGTTCAGGGCCCAGGCGCGGGCGATCGCGAGCCGTTGCTGTTCGCCGCCGGACAGCAGCCGCGCCGAACGCCCGGCGATGTCGAGCAGGCCGAACCGTTCGAGAGCGGCATCAGCCCGCGCGCCTCGCTCGGAACGCGGAGCCCCGGCAAGCGCGAGCGCATGAACGACATTAGCACGGGCCGAGCGGCGCAGCAGCACGGGCCGCTGCAGCACCATGGCCTGCGCACGTGCCGCTGGACCACTCCATTCCACGCTGCCGGATGTCGGTTGCAGGAGACCATGGCAGATGCGCAGGAACAGGCTCTTCCCGGCACCGTTCGGGCCCATGATCATGCTCGGCGCGCCGGGCATCAGGTCTGCCGTCACATCCTTCAGAAGATCGCGCCCGCGGATGTGGAGCCCGATGGAGCGGCAACGAAGCGGAAGTATGGAGAGCGGACCCCGCATCACGCTCAGCCTCCAACCCGCTGCGCAAGCCGCGCGGTGCCGAAAGCTCCGGCATTCAGGGTCAATGTCAGCGCGAGCAGGATCGCTCCGAGCGCCAGCGCCAGAGCAAGATCGCCCTTGCTGGTCTCCAGCGCGATCGCCGTCGTCATCGTGCGCGTATAGCCGGCAATATTGCCGCCGACGATCATGACTGCGCCGACCTCTGCGCTCGCCCGCCCGAAACCGGCGAGAAGCGCGGTGAGGAGGCTGAAGCGGCCATCCCACAACAATGTCGGGATAGCTCGCATCTTCGAGGAGCCAAGGGAGCGCAGTTGCTCCTCATAATCGGTCCAAAGATCCTCGATGACCTGGCGCGTCAGCGAAGCGACGATCGGCAGGATTAGCAGGGTCTGCACGACGATCATTGCGCCAGGGGTAAACAGCATGCCGAACGCGCCGAGTGGACCGGAACGTGAGAGCAGCAGGTAGATCAGAAGACCCGCGACAACCGGCGGAAAGCCCATGAATGTGTTGAGCGTGACGACGATCGCGGGACGTCCCGGAAATCGGGTGATCGCCAGGAACGCACCAAGAGGAAGGCCGATGAGCGATGCGATCAGCAGGGCCGACAACGTCACACGAAGCGACAAAAGCACAATCCGGATGAGCTCCGGATCGCCGGAAGTCACCAATTGCAGCGCGGATGTGAACGCCTCTGGCATCGCCTAAATCCACACTCTCATTGCACATCCCTACCTCTCGTGATTACGTGCGCGCAACGATGGAATAAACGTGGAAAAATGCATGGATTTTCTCACGACGTCTGAGGTCGCCGCCTATCTCCGGATCAAGGAGCGGACGATCTACGATCTGGTCGCCCGGAAGGAGATTCCGTGCTCGAAGGCGACCGGAAAACTGCTGTTTCCGCGCGCCCTGATCGATCGCTGGATCGAGGCGCATATCGAGCTTCAGGACCCCAAGCTCCTCAACGCGCCACAGATCGTGGCGGGATCGAGTGATCCGCTTCTCGAATGGGCGCTGCGTGAATCCGGATGCGGCCTCGCCACGCTCATCGAGGGAAGCTCGGCAGGTCTCGACCGCCTCTCCACTGGAGGGGCGGTCGCTGCCGGCATCCATCTCGGCGACGAGGAAAAGGGCGAGAACTCGGGAAATATCGCCGCCGCACGGGATACGTCCCCGCCGTTCGACCTCGTCGTCGTGCACTGGGCCTGGCGCGAGCAGGGTCTGGTCATCCTGCCGGGCAATCCGCTCGAGCTGAATTCGATCAAGGACATCGCGGACAAGCGCGCCCGCATCGTGCCCCGCCAGGAAGGGTCCGGCACCCAGATCCTGTTCGGGAAACTCATCGCTGCCGCCGGCATCGCCGAGACGTCGTTCAATGAGCTTTCGAAGCCCGCGCTGACCCAGACCGACGTTGCGCTGGCGATCCTCGACGGCGACGCGGATTGCGGCCTTGCGGTCGGCTCCGTCGCGCGCCGCTTCAATCTGGCGTTTGTACCGCTGCACCGCGAACGGTTCGACCTCGTCTGCCGCCGCCGCGATCTCCTCGAACCCCCGTTCCAGAAGCTCATCACCTTCACAAGAACCGAAGACTTCCGGAAGCATGCGAAGAGCTTCGGCGGCTATGACATCGAAAACTGCGGCGAGGTCCTGTTCAACCGCTGACGGTCAGAGCATCTCTTCGTAGGAGCGATAGCCGACCACATCGCCGACTGTGACTTGGGTGACCGGCTCCGGCAGTTCGACGAAGCCGGTGCTTTCCGTCAGCGAGGTGATCACGCCGGCCCCCTCCCGCGGATGCTTGTGCGCCTCGACGCTGCCATCAGCATTGCGGACCAGCGAGACACGGACGAATTCACGGCGGCCGGTCTTCTTCCGGTACGGAAAGGCGCTGCGCACCGGTACCGGCGGCGGCGGCGCCCAGGTCTCTCCGCCAAGGCGGGCGACCAGTGCGCGGACGACATTCACGAAAGTCACGAAGACCGCGACCGGATTGCCCGGCAGTCCCACGAATGGCGTGCCGTCGACGACGGCCATGGCCACCGGTCGGCCGGGCTTGATCGCCAGCCGCCATTGAACGAGCGTGCCGACGCGCTCGATGACCTTGCGGGTGTGATCCTCCTCGCCGGTCGAAACGCCGCCGGACGAGATGATGAGGTCGTGCCCGGACGCGGCGGCAAGGATAGCCTTCGCCAGGCTCTCCGGCTCGTCGCGGTGCATACCCGCATCGGTCACCTCGCAACCGGCGCGGCGAAGCATGGCCGCCATCATCACGCGGTTGAATCGTGCAGCGCACCCGGCGGCAAAGGCTGACCGGGCGCCACCAGCTCGTCGCCGGTCGAGAGGACGGCGACCCTGAGGCGGCGGCGGACCTTCAGCTCGGTCATGCCGAGCGCGGACGCGAGAGCGATGTGCTGCGGCTGCAGCCGCAAGCCAGCCGTCAGCGCCGGCGAGCCGGTAGCGATGTCCTCGCCAGCGAGGCGGCGATTGGCGCCGAGCGTCAGTCCGGGCGGCAGGATCACCCTGCCCGCCTCTTCCCGAACGTCTTCCTGCATGAACACGGTATCGGCACCGGCCGGCATGACCGCGCCGGTGAAGATGCGCGCGCTCTCCCCGGGTCCAATCTCGTGCGACGCGCGATCGCCAGCCGCGATGCGCGTGACGACGGGCAACACGGTCTCGCCCTCCAGCGACAGATCGGAATGGCGGACGGCCCAGCCGTCGACGGCCGAATTGTCGAAACCCGGCAGGTCGAGTGGTGCGGTGATGTCCTCGGCCAGGACGCGGCCGTCAGCTTCGAACAGCGAAACAGTCTCGATCTCGGCTACGGGCTGAACACGCTCACCGATCAGCGCGAGCCCAGCCTCGATCGGCATGAGTTCGCCGCCGAAGGCGAAGCAGTCATTGGAAAGCTGGGCCATTATTCACCGGCAAGAGCGAGAGCATCGGCGGGCATGAAGCCGAGGCCGGACAGCAGAGAACGCGCTTCGTCGCTGGCGAGAACCGAAAGGAAAGCCTGGACGGCCGGGCGGTCGCGACGGGCATTCGCCAGGAAGAAATCGTAATGCTCGTCGGCCACCGGCAGGAAGCCGAGCCCATAGAGCCGCGCGACGTTCTCGATGGCCATCCCCCAGTCGGCGCGCCCCTGCGAGATCGCCGCCGCGACCGCATTGTGGGACTTCGGCTGGTTGGCGTAACCGGCCGGCCTGACCGGCAGGAGCCCGTCGAGCAGGATGCGCGTTCCCGAACCTGCATTACGGTTGACCAGGATCGTGTCCGGATCGGCCGCCACGGCCGCGATAGCATCGGCCGCACTCTTCCCCTCGAACCGCGGATCGCCCTTGCGGAACACCACGCCCTGCCGCCGGCGCCAGCCGGGCACCAGCGAAATTCCGTCGGCGAGATACGGCGTGTTGTAGATGCGGGTCTTCGGATCGAGCAGATGCGCCGGGGCAAGATCGCACTCGCCGCGCTTCAGCGTCGCCAGCCCCCCCATGCTGCCGATCGCGAGCGTACGGACCGTCAGCCCCTGCTTCGCGAGCAGCCCGACGACGGCGTCGAGGCCGACGTCCTGGCTGCCAGCCAGAACGAGATCCGGCACATGCAGACTGCCGCCGATGAGTTGGATCTGATGCTCGGAGCCCGCGTCTGCTGAGTCCGCCAGCGCATCGACGGCGAAGAAGCCATCGGCCTGCGAAAACGCGGTCACCGAGCCGGAACCGCGCCCAAGCGGAAACGCCACCAGGCCGTCGGCGCCCTCGCCGAGCGAAACCATCACATATTCGGTGCGCCCGAGCTCGGACGGCACCCGCACGGGCAGCGTCGCCTCCACCACTTCCTCACCATGCGGCGGCAGGCCCGCCATGGCGCGGACAAGCGGCGTGACGAAGGTATGGAACGTGAAGATCGCCGAGGTCGGGAAGCCCGGCAGAACGACCACCGGCTTTCCGCGCGCGACCGCCAGGCAGATCGGCTTGCCCGGTTTCAGCGCCACCCCATGCACGATGATCCCGGGCTTGCCGAGCCGGGACAGGATGCGATGCGAAACGTCGCCCGCGCCTTTCGAGGTGCCGCCGGAGAGGACAACGAGATCGGTCTCCGCGAGCGCGCGTTCGACGGCGGCCGCCAGCGCGCTCTCATCGTCGCGGATAATGCCGAACAGCACCGCCTCCCCGCCATTCTCCCGAACGGCCGCCGCGGTGATCGCGGAATTGGAATTGTAGATCCCTCCTTCGGGCAGATTGGAGCCCGGCGGCACGAGTTCATCGCCGGTCGAGATGATACCGACCCGAGGGCGACGAAGGACCGGCACGTCCGGCAGACCGCACGCGGCGAGCACACCAATCTCGCGAGACGTCAGTTCGGTCCCGATGCGCAGCATCGTCTCGCCGCGCGCGATGTCCGAACCCGCAAAGGCAACGAAACCGCCGGGCGCGGCTGGGCGGCGGATGTCCACGTAAGGACCGTTCTCGTCTTCGCCGAACGCCGTCTGCTCGATCATGACGACCGCATCAGCGCCACGCGGAACGACTCCGCCGGTCGAGATCGCGGTCGCGGTGCCGGTCCCGACCGTCAGCCTCGGCGCGGTGCCGCAGGCTAGAACCTCGGCATTGAGCCGCAAGCGTACGGGCGCGCGTTCGGTGGCTCCAGCCGTATCGCCCGCGCGAACGGCAAATCCGTCGACCGACGAACGGTCGAACGGCGGCAGATCAATCGGCGCTACCAGCGTCTCCGCGAGAACGCGGCCCAATGCATCCGAAAGCAAGACCTTCTCGGCCGGAAGAGCGACATGTGGCACCGCCGCGCGAAAACGCTTCTCCGCCTCGTCACGCGAAACGACGTCGAGAAATTGCTCCTGACGCGCCGCCTGACGGACCGCATCGAGGATCGAGTTATCTTTCATGGGCTTTATCTAGGCTGGAACGGCCTGAGATGCACGGTATCTCCGGCCGCAAACCCCTCGGAACCGGGCGGCACGGTAAACCAGCCGACGGCGCGAGCCAGCGCATCGAAGCTCGCTTCGTCCAACGGAACCGGGCGGATCAAATCGCCCTCCGGTACACCGAGGAAGAGTTCGGTGAAGCCGATGACCGAGCTCGCCTTGTCCGTCAAACGCGACGGGGCGTGCCAGTCGGGCCTCGACAGACCCGAAATGTGTGTCAGCAAGGTCGAGGCGAGGACGAGCACACCGGCGATCACGCCGTCGACGCGACCGGGCAGCAGCAGGACGGGAACGGCCCCTGCCCGGCCGAATGCGGCCGTACCGCCCGGACGGAGCGCGACACCCTGGAGGTCGACCGTTCCGGCATTGCCGAGCGCCGCGACCGCGCAATCTCCTCGCCCCTGTCCGGTGCCGCCAAGGGAAATGACGAGATCGGCGCCGGGCATGGCGTAGCAGGCCGCAAGCGTCTCCCGATCCCCAGGCGCTGACAGCAGTTCGAGGATTTCGGCGCCTGCCCCCTCCAGCCACATCCGCACCATGTCCACCTTGCGGGCAGCGGCCGCTGTCGCCACGACGAGGCGGACGCGTGGCGTGCGCACCATTGCGGTCTCGAAACCGCAGGCGCGCAAAATGCCGACATGACGCGGCGCTATGCGCGTCCCTTCGGCCATCACCAGCGTACCCGCCGCGACGTCCTGCCCGGTATTGCGGACGCCCTCTCCCGGAGCAATCGACATCGACGCCTCCGCCATACCGGGCGCGACGGCCGTCAAGGCATCCTCCGGCAGAACCGCGTCCGCACCATCCGGCATGCGATCGTCCGCTTCCACCCATATCGGTGGCGGCGCGAGGATGGCCGCGCTGTAGGCGCTCGCACCCACGACTTCGGCCGCGTTGACCGCCCATCCATCTGCATAGGCCACGGGTGAGGCCGGCAGATGTGCGGGAGCGATGATGTCGGCGGCGAGCACCGCGCCCACCGCCTGGGATATCGGCCGCTCGCGCGCATCGATCTTTGCGGTTAGTTCAGTCAGGCGCTCCAGCGCCTGGTCGAGCGGCGTGAGGCGGGCAATGCGAGGATTTGGCGAATGATGTAACACCCCGGCAGGGTGAGGAGCCGGGGGGAACAGGTCAAGCAGGGCTTGCAGCGATCATCCAGCAATGCCACGTGATCTCCATGATCAAGATCTCCGATCTCTCCGGCAGCGGATCCGTTCTGCCAGCCGCATTCCAGACGAGCGCCCGCAATGCATGATCCCGTCCTGCGCGTGCAGCGCGCCGTCTGGCGCAACGGCGCCTTCGCGACCGACGAGCGCGCGATCCCGAACGAAGTGCCGATCGCCATCACCTATGGCGGCTCGACACAGGCCGTGATGATGGCCTCGCCGAGCGACCTCGAGGATTTCGCCATCGGCTTCAGCCTGACCGAGGGCCTCATTTCGAAACCCTCCGACATCGCCTCCCTCGACGTCATCGATGAGGAAGAAGGCATCGAGCTCAGGATGTGGCTCGTGCCGGAACTGGCCGAGACCTATTCGCGCCGCCGCCGCCTGCTGGCCGGACCGACCGGTTGCGGCCTCTGCGGTATAGAAAGCATCGAGGAAGCGGCGAAACCCGCGAAGACCGTGACCGTCGCCAGCCTGCTCAAGCCGGACCAGATCATTGCGGCAATGGCCGCTCTTCAACCCGCGCAGCTCATGAACCGCGAAACGCGGGCGATGCATGCCGCCGGCTTCTGGACGCCCAAGGACGGTCTGGTCGCCGTGCGCGAGGATGTCGGACGCCATAACGCGCTCGACAAGCTCGCGGGCCACATCCTGCGCAACGGCATTGACGCCTCGGGCGGCATCATCGCACTGACGAGCCGCGTATCCGTGGAGATGGTGCAGAAGACGGCAGCCATAGGAGCGCCCATCCTCGCGGCCGTCTCCGCCCCGACGGCGCTCGCCGTCCGCATGGCGGAGGAAGCGGGCGTCACGCTCGTTGCCATCGCCCGAGGCGAGGAGTTCGAGGTGTTCTCGGCTGTCGAGGACGCGATCCAGCAGTCGGAAGCAGTCGCGGTTTCGCAGGCGCGATGAGTTCACGGACGTTGGATCTTTGCGGGCTGAAATGCCCGCTTCCGGTGCTGAAAACCCGAAAAGCTTTGGCGGGCCTGTCGCCCGGCGGTCGGCTTACCGTGACGGCCACCGATCCCCTCGCTGCGATCGATATACCGAACCTGATCCGCGAAACCGGCGATAAACTGCTGAGTCAGACAGGCGCCGATGTTCAGACCTTCATCATTGAGAAGAACTGACGCTTAAGCTGCATGCGCCGACTTTACACGCATTTGTTCACTGCTTGGTGAGGGTTAGCAGGCAAAAACGCTGCGAACATGTTCCGACCATGTCATCGTGCGGTAGGCGTGAACGAGGACTCTCGTCGGGCGGCGTCTTCACTCTTTTGAGTTTCTGCCTTGCGCGAGCCGATCCCGTCACTCTCGACCTCGCCGTCAGCCGATCCCATCGTCTTCTCAGGTCCTCGGCGCATGTTCGTGGGCCTCGTCCTGCGTGGTGCCCTGCTCGAACTGATTACGCTGGGTTTCTACCGGTTTTGGCTCGCAACGGACATCCGGCGACATCTATGGTCGCATACATCCGTCGGCGGCGACTCTGCTGAGTACACTGGTCGCGCCAGAGAACTCCTCATCGGCTTTCTGGTCGCCATGGCGATCCTGGTGCCGATCTACATCGTCTATTTTCTGATCGGCCTAGAGGCCGAGCGGATGCAGGCATTCGCCAGCATCCCGTTGGTTCTGTTCCTGTATCTCTTTTCCCAGTTCGCGAGATACCGCGCGCGCCGCTACCGCGTCACGAGGACCGTCTGGCGCGGCCTTCGGTTTTCGATGGGCGGCTCTGGCTCGAGTTATGCCTGGCGCGCCGGGCTCTGGGGCCTAGCCGTCGTTCTCACGCTCGGTCTGGCCCTTCCCTGGCGGCAGGCCGCGCTGGAACGCTACAGCATGCGCCACACTGCTTATGGGACGCTGCAGGGCAAATTCGACGGCAGCGGCGGCTGGCTGTTCAAGCGCGTCTGGTTCCTATGGTTGCTCGCCGCGCCGGCGGCGGTGCTGATCATTCCAATTCCATTCCTTTACGGGGCCTACAAAGCCATCGAGTGGCGCTGGTGGATTTCCCATGCCCACTTCGGCGATGTCCGCTTCCAGTCAAATCTGGACTGGGCCGATTTGATTGGCCTGTATTTGAAGATCATCGGCTGGTTCGTTCTGCTGATCGCCGTCCTGAGCGGTTGGTTCATGGGCATGTACGGTGTCGTCCGGACAATGGTCGGCGAATTCGACACAGAAGAAGAACGAATGCTTGCCATACTGGAAAGCCCGTTCTTTCTGCTCGGCTCCGGTGTGGGATATCTCTTGATGGCCGTCATGTTCGGCGCTGTCATACGGCTCTATCTGAGCCGAGATCTCTGGGCGGCGATCGCGGCGTCTACGACCGTGCTCAATCTTGGCGCCGCCGACGATGTCACCGGACAAGGTGCGGTCGCGGACCCGCTTGGGGAGGGCTTCGCCGACAGCCTCGACATCGGCGGGTTCTGATATGAGCGAGGCTGTTTCGGCGGATACGTCCTGGTCCTCGTTTTTCTATGACGGCATTTCGAACCGGAAACGCCCGGTAACTCTGCGGTTTTCGGACGCCCTGGACATCGTCGAGGACAATGCGGTCATCGCGTCCTGGCCCTATGACCACGTTCGCCGGATCGATGACTTCAATGGGTTGCGTCTCAGCGCGATATCGGCCTCCCCGTTGGCTCGGCTGGAGATCAAGAACGAGGCGGTCGCGCTCGAGGTTGAAATCCGCTGCAAAGACCTCGACCAGGACAATGGAAACAGGCAAACAGGACGTATCATTGGCTGGTCACTGGCGGCCGCCTGTTCGATCGTCCTGATCATTCTCTATGGCATCCCCCTGATCGCGGAGCGTCTCGCTCCGCTCATCCCGCAATCTGTCGAAAAGCGACTCGGTGAAGTTGTCGACCGGCAGGTCAGGGCGATCTTCGACAAAGCCTGTGACGACCAGGACGGCCAAAGAGCCCTCGTGAAGATGATCGACAAGATCAACAACGCCGCCGAGGGCGAAACTTCACTTCAGGCACACGTTCTGTCTTCCTCAATCCCGAATGCTGTCGCGCTGCCGGGTGGCAAGATCTACCTGTTCAACGGCCTCCTGCAACGCGCTCAAAACCCTGACGAAATCGCCGGCGTCCTGGCACATGAGATCGGCCATCACAAACATCGAGATGGGTTGCGCGGCCTGATCCGGGCCGGCGGCACCTCATTCATGATCGGCCTTCTGTTCGGCGACATCACCGGCAGCAGTGCGATGATCTTCGTCGCTCAGTCGATCCTGAATGCGTCCCACTCGCGAGAAGCCGAAACCTCCGCAGACGATGTCGCGATCATGGCCATGACAAGACTTGGCAGGTCGCCGACGCCAATGGGCGATCTTCTCGTGCGCGTTACGGGGACCGATCAACGGGGCTCGATCATCGACAGCCATCCGGTCAGTGCGGAGCGGCGCGAGCGAATGAAGAGTCTCGATATTCCGCCCCACGGCGAACCGATCTTGTCCGATGAGGAATGGAGCGACCTCAAAGGCATTTGCGAGACGGCGGATTAGGGGCTGTCCTTCTGAGAAGGTCAGCTAGCGTCAGCCGGCGACCGGCGCTTCATGCCGGTAGCCACGGGGCTGCCACTGTTCACCTGCGGCCTCCTCGACGATCTCCCGAACCAGATGATGCAGCGGCGAGTAGCTGCACACGGGATCGGTGGCACGTGGATCGCCCACTAGCGCCATCGCCTGGCAGCGACAGCCGCCGAAATCCACTTCCTTCCGCGCGCAGCTTCGGCAGGGTTCCTGCATCCAGTCGGCCCCCCTGAACGAATTAAATGCGGGCGAATTCTCCCAGACGTCCGAGAGCGAATGCTCGGCCACGTTCCAGAATTCCAGGCCGGGAATGCTTTCGGCCGCATGGCATGGCAGGACGCGACCGCGCGGCGTAACGTTCAGCGATTGCCGCCCCCAGCCGTTGACGCATGGCTTCGGAAAGCGTGCGAAGTGGTCCGGCGGGACGTAGTCGATGACGATCGTGCCGGCGAGTTCGCCGCGCAGCCGTTCCACGGTCTCGCCCGCGGCGATCGCATCTTCACGGTCCGGCATCAGCGCAGCGCGGTTCTGCAAGCCCCAGCCGTAATACTGCGCATGCGCGACCTCTACCCGGCGCGCGCCCATGCTGACCGCTTCCTGGACCACGTCTCCGACCCGGGCGACGTTTTCGCGATGGATGACGCAGTTTATGGTGAGCGCGAGGCCGATTTCGTCAACCATGTGGGCAAAGTCGCGTTTCCTGCGATGCGCGCCAGCGAGGCCTGCGATGCGGTCGGCCGTCGTTTCGTCGACGTCCTGGATCGAAAGCTGGACATGGTCGAGACCGGCTTCCGCAAGGGCTTCCAGGCGCGACCTATCCAGGCCAATGCCGGATGTGATGAGGTTCGTATAAAGTCCTGCCCTCGCCGCGCCGCGCACCATATCGGCAAGATCGCGTCGCGCGCCCGGTTCGCCGCCGGACAGATGCAGATGGATCACCCCTATCGCGGCCGCTTCCTCGAAGACACGGATCCAGGTGTCGGTGTCGAGTTCGTCCGAGCGCCGGTCGAGTTCTAGCGGGTTCGAGCAGTACGGACAGGACAACGGGCAGCGGTGCGTCAGTTCCGCCAGCATCGCGAGTGGCGGAGGCGCGATCATAGCAACTCCACCATCCGTTTGGCGCGCAAGTCGGCGATCAGCGCCTCAACGTCGGATTCAATGCGTGCGCGATCGACGGAGAAGCGGCCCGAGAGGTCGTCGACGATCTCCGACAGGCTTCGGTTCCCGTCGCACAGTTTCAGCACTTCGATGGCAACCGGATTTGGGGTCAGCACGCGTTCCGGTGCAATCAGGCTCCAGCCGCCGCGAACCGGGTCCTCCCGGAGCCGGACGCCTCGTGCGAAGCGCGGGATGATGTCTTCGGCCAAAACGGTCATGATCCCTCCGGAACGAAGGCGCCGGGAGGCAGATTGCCGGGCTCGACATAGGCGTAATGGAGCGCGTCGAGCATCGACCACAGGACATCGCATTTGAAGACCAGCGCGGCGACGACGGCCTGCTGCTGGTCCGGCGTCCGGGCATTTCTCGTCACGTAGTCCAGCGCGAACTCGACATCGCGCTTGGCCTGGCTCGGCCGGGCGGTGAAATAAGCGAGCGTCTCGGTACTGACGAAGTCGTAGTGCGCCAGCATCCCCTGGACGCGGTTCTTGATGATCTCAGGCGAGAACAGCTCTGTCAGAGACGAGGCGATTGCTTCGAGAAGCGGTCGTTCGCTGACGAAATGGACGTAGGCGTCGACGGCGAACTTCGTGCCGGCCAGCACGCCTCGGTGCGCCGCCACGTCCGCGCGATCGAGGCCAACGCCTTCCGCCAGCCGTAGCCAGCGTTCGACACCGCCATCGCCGGCCTCGGCGCCATCATGGTCGATCAGCCGCTGACGCCAGGCCCGCCGAAGCGCGGGGTCGTCCATCCGGGCGATCAACGCCGCGTCCTTCACCGGGATAAGGGCCTGGTAATAGAAGCGGTTCAGCGCCCAGGCCTGGACTTCCCCCCGACTGCAACGGCCCTCGTGCAGACGTCGGTGGAAGGGATGGCTGTCGTGGTAGCGCTCGGCACCGACGGACAGCAGGCGCTGATGGAGTTCGTCCGGCGAGAGCAATGTCGTCACAGCACGATCTCCATGCCGTCATAGGCGATCTCGACTCCCGCGGCCTCGACCTCGCGCCGCTCCGGCGATCCGTCGATCCAGACAGGATTGGTATTGTTGATATGGACGTAGATTTTGCGGGCGACAGGGAGCTTTGAAGAAATCTCCAGCGAACCGCCTTCGCCCGCGATCGGCAGGTGCCCCATGCGCCGGCCGGTCTTCTCGCCGACCCCGGCTTTTATCATCTCGTCATCGGTGAAAAGCGTGCCGTCGAAGAGGACGGCGTCGGCTTCGGACAACCGGTCGACCAATCTATCGGTCAGCGAAGCGCAGCCCGGAACATAGGCGAGCGTCTTATTGCCGTCGCTGACAAACGCCGCGGCCGTATCGCCCTCGTCCGATGCCAGTTTCGGTGACTCGCCTTCGAGAAACAGCGCGACCTTACCCGGCACAGCTACGAGTTCACATTGGAGGCCATCAAGTGCACGAAAGGGCACATCCGAGTACACTTCCATGCGCACAGGCGCCGCCAGCACCGTGAACATCGGATTCATCGTCAGCGCTGCTTGCACCTGTTTCATCGCGAAGATCGAAAAGACCTGGCGTTCCCGGAGCGTCAGAAGACCCCCGATATGATCGATATCGGCGTTGGTCAGCGCCACCGCGGAGATCGGGGATTCTCTCGGACCCCGGGGCCAAAGCGCCGGGGTCGCCCTTAACTGCGCGCCGATATCCGGCGAGACGTTCAGCAGAAGCCAGGACCGCTCGTCCGGGCTGACCGCCAGACTCGATTGCGTCGCGGGCTTGACCCGTTCGTCACGAGCCCAGGCAAGCGCGCAAACGGCGCAACGGCAGTTCCATTGCGGGAACCCGCCGCCCGCCGCCGCTCCGAGAACGATCGCCTTCAAATGAAGCGATCAGAACTCGCCGTCGCCTTCGATGCCTTCAGCAGGCGCATAAGCGGTCACTTCAAGGCCGCAGGAGGTTTCCACGATAACCGGTGTTTCCCAAGCCATGGTCGGCTCCTTCTTGTTAGGTCGTCAGCCTAGCACAAAAACCTGCGACATCCAGCCGCATTCGGGCATTGCCGGCAGCGACGGGTCATGCGGTGTCAACATGCCCCGTTGCCGCCATTCTTCAACAAGCGCCTCTTGGTGAGGCGACCCGCAACCACCCTCTCGGTGCCCTGACGTTCGAGCACCCAGCCCGATTATTTTCGGGTGGCAGAGTACTAACGCGCTGAGGGCGTTGAAGTTCGACCTGCGTCAAATCGATCTCGCTTTGCCGAGCAATCAGCTGCCGCGATAGGTCGAGTAACTCCAGGGAGTGACTACCAGAGGCACGTGGTAGCGGCCTTCGGGTTCCGAGACGGAGAAGCGCACCGGCACCCGTGTCAGGAACGGCGGATCGGTCAGGTTCAACCTTGAGAAATAGGCCCCGATGTCGAAGCGCAGCTCGTAGGTGCCGATGGCGATCGGCTGACCGCCGAACATGGGCTCGGATGTCCGCCCGTCCGCGTTCGTCACCGCTTGGGTGATCAGCCTCGGCTTGCCGCTGTCGCGTATCTCCACGAGTTCGACGGCGACGCCCTCGGCCGGCCTGCCGCCATGCGTATCGAGCACATGGGTCGAGATCTGGCCATAGACCGGAAGGCGATCGGGCGCCTCGACCAGCGCGTCGAGCCGAAGCGCCGCGATCCTCTCGACCTCCTTCAACGCCGCCGCGAGTTCTTCATCGCGGCTGTTCTTCAACCGCTTCTCGAACTGGCGCAGAACCGAATCCTTGGTGTGGCGGCGAACGCAGATGATGAATAGGAAGCCGAAGCGCTCGCGATAAGCATGGTTCAATTGCTGGAAGCGTGCGAACTCGGCTTCAGAGAAATCGCCGAACTCCTAGGCCCTTCTGCTCCTCCGCGCTCTCCGCCGAGAGTTTGCCTGCCCGCGCGGCCTTTCCGGCGAGGTCCGGATGGCCGGTCACGAGCGCGAAACGAGTATTCGCGTCCGCGTCGTGCATTGCAGACTTCATGGCGACGAACAGGTCCGCCAAAGTCGCGAACGGGCGTTTATCGGCGGCCGCTTCCGCTATCCATGACGAATGCTCAAAAATGCCGCCAAGAAGGCGGACAAAGGCGTCCGTGGGCGCGGCGTTCAGGTCTTCGAGCGCGATCTTGGTCATCACTGCGATGGTGCCCCGGCCTTCAACCACGCCGCAAGCTGCGCGCGCTCCTCATCAAGCATCCCGGTGACATTTGACGGAGGCATGTTGCGCGACCACGCGGCCTGTAGCCCGATCGCGGAGGCGTGGGCGCGGATGCGCTCCGGCGTGTCGAGCTTCGACGTCGAGAGGGGCATGGATGATCCCGGGAAAATTCGGCTTGTCGGAATGGCACATGCTGCAGCGGCCCATGACGAGGTTCTGCACCTCGGTGAAATCGGGCGTCGGAGGCAGCGGGCTGCTCTCCAGATCGAGCCGCCCCTGATCCGACAGCCAGCCGATCGCAATGAGAATCATCCCCGCGACGAGCCAGGTCCACCACGGACTGCCTTTGCCCGCATGCCGCGAATTGAAGAAATGCCGGATGACCGGACCGAGCGCGAGGATGAGCGCCAGGATCACCCAGCTGTATTCGGTCGAATGCAGCAGCGGGTAATGGTTCGAGATCATCAGCAGGATGACCGGCAGCGTCAGGTAGTTGTTGTGGACCGACCTGAGCTTCCCCTGATCGCCGAGTTTGGGGTCGGGAGTGCGGCCTGCGATGAGTTCGGCAACGATGATCTTCTGATTCGGAATGATGACCACGAAGACGTTCGCCACCATGATCGTGCCGATCAGCGCCCCGATCTGGCTGAACGCGCCGCGCCCAGTGAAGACGTGGGTATAGAACAGGCCAAACAGGACGAGCGCGAGATAGAGAACCATCCCCACGGCGAGCTGACTTTGCCTTAGCGGAGATCGGCAGAGCGCTTCATAGGCCGCGAAACCTCCGGCGAGGCCGGCGAGGCTAAGGGCAACCGCCCCGCCTGTCGTCAGCTCTGAATTTTCGCCTTTCAGGAACAGCTCGGCGTTCCAATAGTAGACGATGACGAGCAGTGCGAAGCCGGACAGCCAGGTCGCATAGGCTTCCCATTTAAACCAGGTCAGCTCATCCGGCATCTCGCTCGGCGCGACCAGAAACTTGATCATCCGGTAGAAGCCGCCGCCATGGACTTGCCAGGTCTCGCCCTTGATGCCGGACGCCTGCCCCTCGCGCGGCTTCAGGCTGAGATCCAGCGCGATGAAGTAGAAGCTGGAGCCGATCCAGGCGATGCCTGCGACCACGTGCAGCCAGCGCACCATCATGCCGAGCCAGTCCTGCATGACGATGAGGATCGTCATGCAGCGCCCGCCAGTCTTGCCTTCATGTCCTCTACGGCGGCGAGGACTTTCTCATTGGTTGCTGGAGCGTCGAGGCGGGTCGCGAGGCGATGGCCGCTCAGGCTGGATACCGCGTCACGAATGGCAAGCCAGACCGAGATCGCCAGCATGAACGGCGGCTCGCCGATGGCCTTGGACCGGAATATCGTCGGCTTGCGGTTCGGCTGGTCGAGCAGGCGGACATTGAACTCTTTCGGCACGTCGCGGCTGCCGGGAATCTTGTAGGTCGACGGGCCGTGGGTCTTGAGCCGTCCCTCTTTGTCCCAGACCAGTTCCTCGCAGGTCAGCCAGCCCATGCCCTGGACGAAAGCACCCTCGATCTGTCCGAGGTCGATCGCGGGGTTCAGCGATTTCCCGGCGTCGTGGACGATCTCGGTGCGGAGCACTCGTGTTTCGCCGGTCAGCGTGTCGATCGCGACCTCGGACGCGGCGGCGCCATAGGCGTAGTAGTAGAACGGCGTGCCGCTGTTCGTCCTGAAGTCCCAGGCGATGCCGGGTGTCTTGTAATAGCCGGCGGCGGAGAGCTGCTCGCGCTTCTGCCAGCTCATCTCGGCCAGTTCCTTGAACGAGATCGAGCGATTGCCCGCATGAATGCGGTTGTCGGCGAACACGATGTCCTTGGCCGGCACGTCGAAATGCTTCGCCGCCACCTTGGTCATCCGCTCCTTGATGATCGTCGCGGCGTTCAGCGCCGCCATTCCGTTGAGATCGGAGCCGGATGACGCGGCGGTCGGCGAGGTGTTCGGTACCTTGCCGGTAGAGGTCGCCGTCACGCGCACCATGTCGAGGTCGATCTGGAATGTCTCCGCGACGACCTGCGCGACCTTGGTGTAGAGCCCCTGCCCCATCTCGGTGCCGCCGTGGTTCAGGTGGACCGAACCGTCGACATAGACATGGATCAACGAGCCCGCCTGATTCAATTCGGGCTTATTGAAAGAGATGCCGAACTTGATCGGCATCGTCGCTAGACCCTTCTTGATGACGGGGCTGGTCTCATTGAACGCGTCGATCTCCGCTCGCCAGTCGGCGAGGTCCTTGGCCGCATCGAGCTCGGCCATCACCTCGGCGATGATGTTGTCGTGGACCGTCTGTCCGTAAGGCGTCACGTCCCGCTCGCCAACGCCGTAGAAATTCCGCCGCCGGACCTCGTCCACGCCGATACCCAGATGGTGGGCAATCTCGTCGATCACGCCCTCGATCGCGAACATGCCCTGCGGCCCGCCGAAGCCGCGGAAAGCGGTGTTCGAGACGGTGTTGGTCTTGCAGGGCATGCCATGCAGACGGACGACCGGCAGGTAATAGCAATTGTCGGCGTGACAGAGCGCTCGGCTAAGCACGGGCGGCGTGAGATCCATCACGCTGCCGCCGTTCGCGGCTAGCAGAAGGTCGAGCGCGAGGATACGCCCCTCGCCGTCGAAGCCGACATCGTAGCGAAACAGGAAGTCGTGCCGTTTGCCGGTGGCGAGCATGTCGACGTCGCGCGGAAGGCGAAGCTTCACGGGCCTCCGGCAATGGTGGGCCAGAACAGCGGCGATACCGGCGATGATCGTCGCCTGGCTTTCCTTGCCGCCGAACGCTCCTCCCATGCGGCGGACCTCGCAGGTGATCTGCGAGTAAGACACGCCGAGGAGATGGGCAACGCCGTGCTGGACCTCGGTCGGGTGTTGGGTCGAGGAATAGACCTGCATGTCGATCCCCTCGCCCGGCACGGCGATAGCGATCTGGCCCTCGAGGTAGAAATGGTCCTGCCCACCGCAGCGTGCCTCGCCGTTTAGCCGGTGCGGGGCGGAGGCGAGCATGTCGTCGACCGCTCCGCGCTCAATGTGAATCTCGTTGGCGACGAGAAGCTTCTTTTCGACCGCCTCTGCTAAATCGAGAACCGCCGGAAGAACCTCATAGTCGACCTCGATCAGATTCACCGCCGCGCGCGCCTGATCGAGCGTCCGGGCCGCGATGGCGGCCACGATCTGGCCGGCATATTCGACGAGGCCGGGCGCCAGGATCGGCTCGTCCTTGCCGATCGGGCCGATATCATTGTGACCCGGTATGTCCTGCGCCGTGACGATTGCGATCACGCCCGGAGCCTTCTCGGCCTTCGTCACGTCGATGCTCTTGATCCGCGCATGGGCATACGGGCTGAGCAGCACAGCCGCATGAAGCGCGCCGGATGGCAACGGCATGTCGTCGATATAGATCGCCGAACCTGTGACGTGGCCGTTAGCGCTCTCATGCGAGAGGCTGGCATGGACGCCGGTCGTGATGCGATTGAGGGAGGTGTTCACAGTGCCTCCAGTCGCAGCGGAACGTCGGAGGCGGTCACTTCCAGATGCATCCGCCGGATGAGGTTCACCGCAACGGTCCGCCGATATTTCTCGCTGCCGCGATGATCGCTGAGCGGCGTGAAATCCTCGGTCAGAAATTCTTCGGCGTTGTCCAGCGCCGCCCAGCCCTTCTCGACAAGCGCCTTTTCGAGCACGCGCGCACGCTTTGCCCGATCCGCCATCCCGCCGAACGCCGCCACGAGATGCGTCGGCCCACGATCACCAACGATGAGGCGGAAAGCGGCGAGGACAACCGAAATGTCCTGATCGTAGCGCTTGGAGATTTTGTATGCGGCAAAGCTCTCGATGTCGCGGAGCTTCGGAACGCAGATTTGCGCGATGACTTCGCCCGGCTTCAGGTCGGTCTTCCGGTAGCCGATGATGAAATCCTCGACCTTCATCGTTCTTGAGCCCGCCTGAGAAGCGAGCTCGACCTCGGCACCCAGTGCGATCAGGCACGGAAGCGTGTCGCCGACCGGCGATGCCGTACCGAGATTTCCGGCCAGTGTGCCGAGCGATCTGATCTGCCTGGAACCGATGCGATGAACCAGTTCTCCGAACGCCGGGAAATGCTCGTCGAGCAGAAGCAGAGCATCGGCATAAGTCGCCGCGCCGCCGATCACGACGTGGTCGGGCGCGTCCTCTGCCGCTTTCATTTCCGCGACATGCGCCGTCGAAATGAGAGCAGGCAAAACCTGGCGATCATGGCCGGCGAGCAGCCCGAGATCCGTCGCGCCGCCGACGATCTGCGCGCCCGGGTTCTCCGCGAGAGCGGCGGTCAACCCGGGAAGGTCCGAGGGCGCAATGAAATAATGGCCATCGCGCCGGTAATCGGTCCTCCCATTTTCGAAGGCCCTGTCGGCAATCTCGATCCGAGGTTGGGCAGCGGCCGCCTTGCAGGCATCGACGATCGGCCGATAGCCGGTGCAACGGCAGAGGTTTCCCGCGAGTGCGTCGTGGATCGTTTCGGTGTCGGCCTCTCCGCCGTTCTGGTGGACCGCGAACAGGGACATCACGAAGCCCGGCGTACAGAAGCCGCATTGCGTGCCGTCGCCCTCCGCCAGTGCTTTCTGGACCGGATGAAGCGGCCCACGGCCGGCCACACCCTCGACCGTCCGGATCGCGCAGCCGTCGAGCTGCGGCACCAGCATGATGCAGGAATTGACCGCCTCCCAGCGCGTCGATCCAGGCTTCAGGATGGCGACCGTGCACGCTCCGCAATCGCCCTCGGCGCAACCCTCCTTCGTACCGGTGAGATGCAGGCGGTCGCGAACATAATCGAGCACCGTCATCGATGGAGGGATCGAGCCCTCCTCAAGCGGCGCGCCATTCAGCCGGAACCGGATCGCACTCATACGCCGTCACTCTGGTCTCGCCCCATCCGCCCCCTCATGCCCGTCAGTAAGGAACCTTCTTCGGATTGGCCGCCCAGTCCGCAAAGACATCGAGAGCCTCCGGCAGGTCGTGCTTCGTCGTCGCGATAGCCCGCTCGTGCAGCGGCTTGACCACTTCGCGGTAAAGGAAGTCGTCGTCGAAGCCGATCGCCGCAGCGTCGCCCCTGCTATTTGCGTAGACGAGCCGGTCGAGCCGCGCCCAGTAGATCGCGGACAGGCACATCGGGCATGGCTCGCAGCTCGAATAGATCACGCAGCCGGCGAGCGAGAAATTCTCAATCTTCTCGCAGGCGATCCGGATCGCCACCATCTCGGCATGTGCCGTCGGATCGTTGGTCTTGGTGACCTGGTTCCAGCCCTCGGCGACGATCTCGCCGTTGCGGACAATCACCGCCCCGAACGGGCCGCTGTCGCTCGCCTTTACATGATCTCCGGACAGAGCCACGGCGCGCCGCAGGAATTCGAGATCCCGGTCACTTTTCAGCATGTGACACTCCTCCTTCCCGCCTCAACAACAGGTCCGCCGCGATCGATGCCGCTATCACCGCCGGCTCCTTGCTCAGTATGCCCGGCAGGCCGACGGGACACGTCAGACGCGAAACATCGTGTCCTGCATCGTGCAGACGATGCAAGAAGTGGGCACGTTTCGACTTCGAACCGATGAGCCCGAGATAGGCCGCATCGCCGCGTGTCAGCACTGCCTCGCAAATTTTCAGATCGAGGTCGTGGCTGTGCGTCATGACGAGATAATAGGCATTTGGCGGCGCCTCCTCGACGGCGCTTTCGGGGATCGCGAGTTCGAGCTTTCGGGCCCCTGCATGCGCGCTCATCAGGCCGGCGCGATCGTCGATCCAGGTGACCGCGAAACCGAGAGGCTCGAGCGCCCGCACGGTGGCAGCCCCTACATGGCCGGCCCCGAAGATGTAGACGGCGGCGCTGTCCGGATTCAGGCGCTCAGCCAAGACAGCTACGTCGGCGTCGGCCGGAAGATCGCCAGGCTCCGTATCGACGACATCGCGGCGAATATCTCCGTCCGCCGAAATCTCGACCTGCCGCCAAATGGCCGCCGAACCATGCGCTCTCCGGAGCATGTCTTCGATCGGCGCAGCATCGGCCGCACCGAACGGCTCATAGGCCAATGTTACCCGCCCGCCGCAGCATTGGTCGATTTCGGGTCCGAGGGACGTCTGATCGATTGCACCGCGCCCGGTCGGTGCGAGTTCGCGCGCTCGCCTGACCGCTCGATATTCAAGTTCTCCGCCGCCGATCGTGCCGTACAGCGCATCGGGGCCAACGAGCATGACAGTGCCCGGCTCGCGCGGGCCAGATCCCTCGACCTTTGCGATGTGAACCAGCGTTGCGGGTTGTCCCCGCCGGAGCATCGCCAGAAGCGGCTCGATCCAGAACGCCATGTCGGCATGTTCGCTCCGACGCCGCGATCCGGCAAGCGTCGTCGTGAATGAGGGCCGGGAAGATCGCCCGGCCCTCACTTTCGTCATCTGGCGAGAACGCGCGCCGCGTCGCGGGTCGTTGCGACTGCCGAGGACACTTGGGTCACTGACGAACTGATCGTCTGGATATTGGTGGAAATGGCGGACACCGAATCAGACGTGTTCTGCATGTTGATCGACATCTCGCGGGTCACCGCGCTCTGTTCCTCCATGGCGCTCGCCGTCGCGACGACATGCTCCCGCATCACGCTGACCGAGTCGCGGATCGAGCCGAGCGCGCCGACCACATCGTTCGAGATATCCTGGACTGAGTTGATCTCCGCGCTGATCTGCTCGGTCGCCCGCGCCGCCTGATTCGCGAGGTTCTTGACCTCCTGGGCGACGACGGCGAACCCGCGTCCGGCCTCCCCGGCCCGGGCAGAATTCGATCGTCGCGTTGAGGGCAAGAAGATTGATCTGACTGGCAATGCTCTGGATCAGATTGACGATGCCGCCCATTGCACTTGCTGCATCGGACAGCCGCTTCGTGAAATCGCCTGCCACTGCGGTCTGCTCGAACGCGCTGTCGGTGGCGGCCTGGGATTTCGCCATGCCGCCCGAGATTTCAGCGACCGACGCAGCCAGTTCCTCGGCGGCCGCCGCCATTGTCTGCACATTGTCCGCAGTGGCGACCGCCGCCTGCATGGCCGCGCTCGATTCCTCCGCCGAACGTCCCACCGCCTGATCGATCTCGCCGAAATTCCTGTCGATCATTACCCTGAGCTGATCGAGCAGATTCACCTGCGAAGTGATGTCGGTTGCGAATTTCACGACTTTGTAGGGGCGGCCGGAGGCATCCATGATCGGATTGTAGGAGGCCTGGATCCAGATCTCACGCCCGCCCTTGCCGAGGCGCTTGTACTGCGCCGCCTGGTATTCTCCGCGCTTCAGGCTGGCCCAGAAGGCTCCGTATTCCGCGCTCGAGCCGTAGGTCGGCTCCACGAACATCGAATGGTGTTTGCCTTTGACCTCCGGCAGCGAATAACCGAGCGTCGCGAGGAAATTGTCGTTCGCATCGAGGGTGATTCCGTCGAGCGTGAACTGAATCACCGCCTGCGCCTTGTTGATGGCTGCAAGCTGCCCGGCGCGGTCCGCATCTTCGAGTTTCTGGGCGGTGATGTCGGTCGCGAACTTCACCACTCTTTGCGGCTTGCCATCCTTGCCGAGGATCGGATTGTAGGAAGCCTCGATCCAGATTTCCCGACCGCCCTTGGCGATGCGCTTGTACTGGGCCGCTTCGAAGTCGCCCCGCCGGAGCTTCGCCCAGAAATCCCGATACTCCTGCGAGTCACGATAGGCCGGCTCGACGAACATCGAGTGATGCTTGCCTTTTACCTCACCGAGAGAATATCCGACGGCTCCGAGAAAATTCTCATTTGCCGTCAATATCGTGCCGTTGAGATCGAATTCGATCACGGCCTGCACGCGGTCGAGTGCCGCAAGCTTGGCCTTCACATCGCTAGCGCCCGCATTTCCCCTGCCCAACATTGCCATAAGGCCCCCTCAAGCCGACCCCGGAAAGTCATCCCGAGGAATACGACGATAGGCTGCAGCGCGCATGGTTAACGCCCCATTGCTCTCTGTTAGAATTCCAAAACTCCGGAGCGTCCGATTCCGCAGCTCTTTGTCACTACTCGTCACAATTGAGTGCCAAGAAACTGATTTCGTTGGGAAAATATGCAGCACACTTGTTGACGCAGTGGGATGCCAGCACCATGACATCTGGAAGGAGTTGCACATGGTGTCGTCTGGCTTCGTCAAGCAGCTGCAGGGCTACGGCCTGACCACGGCCGAGATTCTTTATCGTCTGCCGGATCATCCCAGCCTGCTGCAGAGCTATCTCTGGCAGGAGTACGACCTGGCTCCAGACTTCCCCGTCTTGATTCGCTTCCTTGATTTCTGGCGCGATCGGCTGGACGGAGCGGTGCATTCCGTGCGCGTCGCGCACTGTGGCCTGATCAAACCAGCGGAATTCAGGGCGGTTGACGGGATCATCCGCCTGCACTGACGATCATACGGTCAGAGAGGCTCCCTTCAGCGTCAGGCGTACCATCACGTCCTCGAACAGGAACCAACCTTCACCGACGCCGTAGGCGAGGCCGAGCTGGAAGTCCTCAGCCGAGCCGCCCTGCTCGCGAAAGCGAGTGTTCAAGATATCGGTCAGCACAAATTCATGCGGGCCGGGATCCCCCGACCGCAATAAATCAAGAATGCGCCGCGCATTGGCAGCGAGATCGTTCATCCGGGAGGTTTCCTGGTATTCGCGGGAAGGTTGGACCCAGCTTCGCGGGTCGACAAATTGGGCCTATCCACTACCTGAAAACACCATGCGGCATTTGTGGGGCTGACCCGATCCAGGCTCAGACCGCCAGCACGACAGCGACCAAGCCATCACGGACCAACCCGGTTGATCCGACTATCGGGTAATAGAATTCTCGTTTGGTTTACGACCTGGAGATTATATCTCCAGGGTAAATCACCGTATCCATCAGATATTAAGATCCGTCGCCTTTGATAAAATTCATATGTTAATTTCGGATCGGCACTATGCTTGACCTTCAGTGGACCGTCGCGCAATCGTTCGGCGAAGTCGAGAACGACTGGCGCGATCTAGAGAAGCGCGCACTGATCACGCCGTTCCAGCAATTCGACTGGCACAAGACCGTCGCACTGCCCGCGAATACGGAGCGGGTATTTGTCATTGTCCGCGACAAAAGCGGTGTTCAGGCAATCTTTCCGTTGATGATCAGAAAGTCTCTCGGCGCTCGCGTGCTGCAATGGCACGGCGACGACTGGACCGACTATTTTCTGCCGGTGATCGAAAAGAACCTGTTTCGCACCCTCACCCCGAACGATGTCCACGCGATCTGGAAACGCCTACGGAGCCTGACCGGCAATCCGTCGGCCACGCTTCTCTATCGCCAGCCGGCCCAGGTTAGCGGCGCGCCCAACCCGTTTGCACAATGGTCGGCACATTCCGAAGGAATGCCGGCTTTCGCTCTCAATCTCGGAACCGATTGGGAGACCTTTTATACCGCCATGCACAGCGGCGGCACGCGACGCGGCCTGAAAGAAAAGCGCCGCCGGCTCGACGCAGAGGGCAACATCGAATTCGTCCGGTTCACCGAGCCGCAAGCGTTCCGTGAAAACCTGCACCGGATCTTCAAATGGAAGTCCGACCAACTGGACGCGCGCGGCGCGAACAATCCATTTGCCGACCCGCAGGAACGCGACTTGATTGTTTCCCGCATGCTGGCCGGCGGCGAGGTCTGGCACCTCTACGGGGTTCAGCGAGACGGCCACACGATCGCACTCAATCTGATGCTCGCCGGACCGGCGTCATGGCTGCTCTATCAAATGGCACATGAGGAAGGGGCGCACACGAAGCATTCTCCGGGGCGGCTTCTGCTCAATCATGTGCTCGAGCAGGCCACGATCGCAGAAACCCCGCTCTTCGACTTCTCGCGCGGCGAGGTCGGCGTGAAGAAGGAGATTTGCGACGTGCAGCTCGATTTGATCCGCACCATCAACGCCCACTCGCCGGCGGGTGTTGCGTTCGCAGCGTTCGAAACGGCCAAGCTCCGTGCGAAGTTGACCATCAAGCAATCGCCGAAGCTTCTCGCCCTGGCCTTGCAGATCAACCGCGTGCGCAAAAGGCTTTTCACGAAGTCGACCGAGGCGTTTAGCGTGACGACGGACGCCTCGACGAAGGCGCTCTGACCCGCGACGGAATTGGGGCCCTGTTCTTCGATTTGGGAATGGCTTCGATCCGCCTCCGAGGGAACTGAACAAATCCGGACGGGCCCGTAAACCGGCCGTTCACCACCGCCCTTCCGCGCGCCCAAGACACCCTCGACAATGACGTCCCTGCCCGCTTTGTTCGCTCCAAACCAGTGCGGGGTGAGCACATGGCAGGTGCGGTCGAACAACCGCAGAGACGCCGTTACGAGCGGGTTCCGATTTCGATCGAAGCCAATTTACGCGTGCCGAAAGCCCAGCCGCTGGGATGCGTGGTCCGTGACGTTTCTCAGGAGGGCGCGCTCGTGCAGCTCCTGAGGCCGATCAGGCTCCCCCCGCAATTCGTTCTCGACATCGACGGTAATATGCCGGTCCGCCGCCTCTGCTCGCTGACCTGGCAGAACGAAGTACATGGCCGGCATCAAGTTCGAAGCAGCGCCGATGGCCGATCCGGTGGACGTCGTCGACGTCTCGCCGCTGCCAAGCCACGCCCTGACCGCTCTGCCCTGATCTTCAGTCGCGGATCACGAGCAGGTCGGCGGCCATGAAGCGAAGCGTCACGGTCTCCCCTGCAACCGGTGGCGTCACGCCCGGGCTGTTGAACATATCGAACGAAATGACGTTGCCGCCGACATCCATGCGAGTGCGGATGACCGAGCCCAGGAAGTGGGCGGACACCACCTGTCCGGTCAGCGCCGTATCGCTCTTGACGCCGTCGGACAGCGAACCGGCCTCCGGACGAAGCGCCAGAGAAACCTTGTCGCCGCCGTTGTAGCCAGCCAGCGACTGCTTGAGCGTGATGTTCTGGTCGCCGATGCGGATGCTGTTCGACACCGGGTCGATGACCTCGGCCTCTATCAGGTTCAGCGTGCCGACGAACGACGCGACGAAGCGGGTCGCCGGCGTGTTGTAGATCTCGAACGGCGTGCCGATCTGGTCGGCCCGGCCGGCATTCATCACGACGATGCGGTCGGAAATCGACAGCGCCTCTTCCTGGTCGTGCGTGACGAAAACAGTGGTGATGCCGAGCTGCCGCTGGATCGCGCGGATTTCCTCGCGCAGCGATACGCGGATCTTCGCGTCGAGCGCGGACAGCGGCTCGTCGAGCAGGAGCACCTGCGGCTTGACCGCAAGCGCGCGGGCAAGCGCCACGCGCTGCTGCTGGCCGCCGGACATCTGGTACGGATAGCGGTCGGCGAGGTTATCGAGCTTGATCAGGCCGAGCATCTCTTTCACGCGGCTATCGATCTCGGACTTCGGAGCACCCGCGACCTTCATCCCGAAAGCGACGTTGTCGTAGACCGTCATATTGGGAAACAGCGCATAGGCCTGGAACACCATGCCGATCTTGCGCTGGTTCGGCTTCAGCGGGCGCTGGTCCTTGCCATTGATGAACAACGTGCCGCCGGTCGGGGTTTCGAAGCCCGCGATCATGCGAAGCACGGTGGTCTTGCCGCAGCCGGACGGGCCAAGGAAGGAGATGAACTCCCCCTTCTCGATGTTCATGTTGAAGTTCTGGACGACCTGAACCGGACCGAACGACTTCTGGATATTGTTGAGCGCGAGGAAGGACATGGCCTGTTACCTTGCCGGAGCGCCCTTTCGGGCACCCGAGATGAGATTGAGAAGACCCATGCTGAGCCAGGTGATCGAGAAGGCGATCACGGCGAGTGCCGACGGCTCGTAAGCCTTGTTGGCGCCAACGAGCTGGAGATACGGGCCGAATGCCGGGCGGTTCAGGAGCGCGGCCATGGTGAATTCTCCCATGACGATCGCCAGCGTGATGAAGGCCCCCGAGAGAACGCCGCTCATGACGTTCGGGAAGATGCACTTGAACATGATCGTCGTCCAACTGGCGCCGAGGCTCTCTGCGGCCTCGGTCAGCACGCGGACGTCGATCGCGCGCATGGCGGTGTCGACCGCCCGGTACATGTAAGGCAAGGACAGCGTGATGTAGGAGAAGACGAGCAGGATGTTCGTGCCCATCGCATTGCTTGTGAGCGGCAGGATGGAGGACGAATTGTACATCCGGAGATAGCCGAACACGATCACGATGGCCGGGATGACCAGCGGCAGCAGCGTGATGAACTCAACAATCGGCCGCATCCTCGGCACACGCAGACGGACCCAATAGGCGGTGGGCACGACGAGCAGCATGCCGAACACGATGGTGAGCAACGCCATCAGCATGGAATAGCCGAAGGTCGCCCGGAACTGCGGGTCGGTGAAGACCGACGCGTACGCGTCGAAGCTGTAGACGCCGCGCCGCATGCGCAGCGAGAACTCCAGCGTGCCGAGCAGCGGGATGATGAAATAGCTCGCGCCGATGAGGACTGCGATCCAGGCGCCGATGCGTGAGCCCTTCATTTCTGCCACCGTTCGGCGCGCATGCGCAGCAACAGGTACAGGACGTTCGACACGCCGGTGATGACGATCATGCCGAGGGCGATCGCGTAGCCGAGGTTCGGATTGTGAAGCACGTCGCCGCGGATCTGCGCGTAGAGCAGGATCGGCACGATGTTCAGCGAGCTGCCGGTCAGCGCGTATGCGGTCGCGATGGCGCCGAATGCGTTCGCGAAGAGGAGCAACGTGGTGCCGAGCAGGCTCGGCCACAGGATCGGGAACGCGACCATGGTCCAGTACTGGCGGCTGGTCGCTCCGAGGATTTCGGAGGCCTCGCGCCATTCCTTCTTCATGCCGTCCAGCGCCGGCGTCAGGATCAGAACCATCAACGGGATCTGGAAATACATGTAGGTGATGGTCAGGCCGAAGAAGCTCAACAGGTTGAAGCCCGTGCCGTAGAGGCTGAAGCCGAACCAGTCGCGCAGGAAGATCGTGACGAGGCCCGTACGGCCGAGCGTGGCGAGGAAGGCGAAGGCGAGCGGCACGCCGGCGAAGTTCGAGGCGACACCGGAGAAGGTCAGCAGCGTCGACCGCACCCAGTTCGGTAGGCCGCCGAGCACCACTGCCCACGCCAGGAAGAAGCCGATCAGTGCGCCTCCGAGCGACGAGGCGAGCGAGACTTTGATGCTGATCCAGTACGCGCTCATGATCGAAGGCGTGAACAGGTCAGCAATGTTCTTGAACGTGAACTCGCCCTCTGGCGTGAAGAACGCGCCGGTGACGAGGTAGAGCGTCGGAATGATCAGGAACAGCAGCGAGAAGATTATGAAGGGCGCCATGCCTAGCCAGTCGATCACCGTGTCCTTGTTGATCAACGGTGCTGTCCTGGCTGCGGGAGCAGAAACGGCGGTCATGCTGGGATATTCCGGACGTCAGAAAATGGCCTCCCCGCATTGTGCGAGGAGGCCATGATCGAGCTTACTTGACGTTGGCGCCGACAGTGCTGTCCCACTTCGTGGTGATCGCCGTCTTGCCCTTGTCCTGTTCCTCGAGGGTCGGGAACACGGCCTTGGCGTAGAGGTCGGCCGGCGGCAGCTTGTCGAGGAGCTCCTTCGGAACCTTGCCGTTCTTGGCGAGGTCGTTGAAGCGGATCGGGTGGCAATAGCCCTTGAGCCACAGGATCTGGCCCTCGTCCGAATACAAATGCTCCATCCAGAGCTTCGCGGCGTTCGGATGCGGCGCATAGGCCGAGATCGCCTGGACGTAGACGCCGGCGACGACGCCCGACTGCGGGACGACGACTTCGACCGGCGGATTGCCCTTCAAGCTGTCCTTCCAGGACAGGCCGTTATAGTCCCAGGCGACGACGATCGGGGTCGAGCCCTGAGCGAGCGAGGCCGACTTGCCGATGACCGGGACGAGGTTGCCGGCCTTGTTGAGTTCGGCGAAGTACTTGAGACCGGCCTCGCCGATCTTCGTCGCGTCCTTCTCGCCAGACGCCACACCGGCGGCGTAGACGGCCTGGACGGCCTGGTTCGAGGCGCGCGGGTCGCCGGCGAGCGAGATGGTGTTGGCGAACTCGGCCTTCTTCAGGTCGGCCCAGTCCTTCGGGACGTTCTTGACGATGTCGGTATTCACGACGAACGACAGAACGCCGTAATAATCGCCGTACCAATAACCTTCCGGATCCTTGGCGCTGTCCGGGATCGAGTCCCAGGTCGACACCTTGTACGGCTGCAGCAGGCCTTCCTTCTTGGCCGACGGGCCGAAGGAGAGACCGACGTCGATCACGTCGGGAGCCTGCGGGCCCTTGTTGCCTTTGTTGGCCTTGATCGCTTCGATCTCGTCGCCCGAACCCGCATCCGGGTTGAGCTCGTTCACTTCGAGGCCGTACTTGGCCTTGAAGGTGGAGATCACCTCGTCATAGCCGCACCAGCTGTGCGGAAGGGCGATCGTGGTGAGCGTGCCTTCCTTTTTGGCGGCAGCGATGAGCTCAGCGCTCGGCTCGGCGGCGACGATTGTCGAAGACGCCATTACCAGAGCGGTGGCAATGGAAAGCAGTCGTGAAAGGTTGGAGGTCACTGTGGTTCTCCTTAAGGGCAGTGTCCAGCGTAAGCAGTTACTGACCGTGGATGAACCTCGTGTGACAGCTTGGCGACCAGATTTCTTCTTTATTTTCTGTTACTTATGAAAATAACAACAGGCATCATGGTCGAGTTCCGCCCCGTTTTGCGGAGCCCTTCGGTCCTCTTTATACTTTCGTTGTGCGTCTTTTGGCATCTGTTCCAGCCCTGTTTCCGCTGATTTCGAGCGCCAGAATGAAAATCCGCATGGCACGATAGAAAGCGCCGATTGCACGACGAAGCGAACCACCATACATCCTTCATATGACAGCGTTCTCCACACTCGGCGAAACCGCGCGCTTCAGCCCGCTGATTGACCCGTTCCAACGAGAGATCACCTACCTGCGGGTCTCGGTGACGGACCGCTGCGACCTTCGCTGCGTCTATTGCATGGCGGAGGACATGACCTTCCTGCCGAAGCGGGATTTGCTGACGCTGGAAGAGCTCGACCGGCTCTGCTCCGCATTCGTCGCGCGCGGCGTGCGCAAGCTTCGTCTGACCGGCGGTGAACCACTCGTTCGCCGCGATCTCATGACGCTCATCCGCAGTCTGTCGCGGCATCTGGATTCCGGCGCGCTCGACGAGCTGACGCTCACGACGAACGGCACACAGCTCGCTCGCTACGCCACCGAACTGGCGGCCGCAGGTGTCAAGCGCATCAATGTGTCGGTCGACACGCTCGACCCGGTGAAGTTCCGCGCTATCACGCGCCGCGGCGATCTCGCCCAGGTTCTGGACGGCATCGCCGCCGCTCGTTCGGCCGGCCTCAAGGTCAAGATCAACGCGGTCGCGCTGAAGGACGGCAACGAGGACGAGCTTGAGCGCATGCTCGAATGGGCGCACGGGTTCGGCATGGACCTGACGCTGATCGAGACCATGCCGCTCGGCGATATCGACGGCGATCGCACCGATCAATATCTACCGCTGTCGACGGTCCGTGCCCGGCTCGATCGCCATTACACGCTGACCGATCTTCCGGATCGGACCGGGGGCCCAGCCCGCTATGTCCGGGTGGCCGAAACCGGCGGCCGCCTGGGCTTCATCACGCCCCTCACCCACAATTTCTGCGAAAGCTGCAACCGCGTCAGGGTGACCTGCACCGGCACGCTCTTCATGTGCCTCGGTCAGGAAGACGCTGCCGACCTTCGCACGCCGCTTCGCGCGTCCGAAGGCGATGAGGCGCTTCAAGCAGCCATCGAGTCTGGCATCGCGCGCAAGCCGAAGGGCCATGATTTCGTGATCGACCGGCAGCACAAGCGCCCGGCCGTTTCGCGCCACATGTCCGTCACAGGCGGCTGAGCCGCGCGGCATTTATTCTCTTCGTTTGGTGGTCAGTCTGGAACTCCGGACAGCCCGACACGTTCTCGGGCTGGGATCAAACGCGGAGAAACGCCAATGGCCGTCAAGACGATGGAGGACCTGTTCCTCCACACACTGAAGGACGTCTACCACGCCGAGAAGCAGGTGCTTAAGGCATTGCCGAAAATGGCGAAAAAGGCCGCGACGCCGGAGCTGAAAGAGGCGTTCGAGACGCACCGCACCGAGACCGAAGGTCAGGTCGAACGCATCGAGCAGGTCTTCGAAATGCTTGGCAAGCGCGCTCAGGGCAAGCCGTGTGCGGCAATGGAAGGCCTCGTCGAGGAAAGCAAGGAAGCGATGGAAGAGATCGAGGACAAGCAAGTCCTCGACGCAGCCCTTCTCTCCGACGCGCAGGCAGTCGAGCACTACGAGATTTCGCGCTACGGCACGCTCGTCGCCTGGGCGAACCAGCTCGGCATGAAGGATGCGTCCAAGCTTCTCGAACAGACGCTCGCGGAGGAGAAGAAGACCGACCAGCTTCTCTCCAAGCTCGCACTTGGCGGCCTCAACCGGAGGGCCGCCTGACAGTAGCCGCCGACCGGTTGGCTTCGGCTGCCGCGGCGAAGAAGGGCTCGCCTCCTCGTAGAGGCGAGCCCTCGCTATTTAGGGGATCAGGATCGTCGAGCCGGTTGTGCCGCGCCCTTCGAGCGCGCGGTGAGCGTCAGCCACATCCTTCAGAGCGAAGCGCGCACCGATCGGGATTTTGACCGCGCCGCTCTTCACGACATCGAACAGATCGTTTGCAATATCGACCAGATCCTCACGCTTGGCGGTGTAGCCGAACAAAGTCGGCCGGGTCATGAACAGCGAACCCTTCTGGGCGAGAAGAGCGGGATTGAAGTCGGTCACCGCACCCGACGAATTGCCGAACAGTACATACAGTCCGAGCGGCCTCAGGCAATCGAGAGACCCTTTCCAGGTCTGCTGGCCAACCGAAGTCATAGACGACGTCGCATTTCGCTCCGCCGGTGATCTCGGCGACGCGCTGCACGAAGTCCTCGGTGCGATAGAGGATCGTGTGGTCGACGCCGTTTCGTTTCGCCAGCTTCGCCTTTTCCTCGGAGCCGACCGTTCCGATCACCGTCGCGCCGAGATGCTTGGCCCATTGGGTCGCGATCGAACCGACGCCTCCCGATGCGGCATGGAACAGGATGATGTGCTCCGGCCCGACCCTGAAGGTGCGGCGCAGGAGGTAACAGGCGGTCATGCCCTTCAGCATCATGGCCGCGGCGGTTTCATCCGAAATGCCGTCCGGCACTTTCACGAAGACGGCGGCCGGCGCGGTCAGCTCGGTCGCGTAGGAGCCCGGAAGCGCGGCGGAAGCGACGCGATCTCCGACCCGAAACTCGGTGACGCCATCGCCGACCTCCTCGACGACGCCCGCCGCTTCCTTGCCGGCGATGAATGGCGTCTCGGCCGCGTAGAGGCCGTTGCGGAAATAGACATCGATGAAATTGACGCCGATGGCGGTCGTCCTGATCCGGATCTCGCCCGCCCCTGGGGGCCTGCTTTCGATCGTTTCGTAGGTCAGGACCTCGGGTCCGCCGAGCTTGTGAACGCGTACTGCTTCGACCATGGTTCCCCTCACCGCACCGACTTTAGCTGCCTCCGGCGCTCCCTGCGCCCCCGTGCGATCACGTTCAACATCTCGACCAGCGCGGAGAACGCCATCGCGGAATAGATATAGCCGCGCGGTACATGGATACCGAACCCGTCGACCACAAGCGCGACGCCGATCAGCATCAAAAAGCTGAGCGCCAGCATCCGCGTCGTCGGATGCTTCGAAATGAAATCCGTGACCGGACCAGCGGCGAAATACATCGCTGCAATCGCGATGACGACGGCGGCGATCATGATCTCGATATCCCGTGCCATGCCGATCGCGGTGATGATCGAGTCGATCGAGAACACGGCATCGATCACGACGATCTGCAGGATCAGCATGCCGAAGGCGGCCTCCGAGACCTTGTCATGTTGCTCTTCGTCAGCACCCTCAATGCCGCTGTGAATCTCCAGCGTGCTCTTCACCAGCAGGAAACCGCCGCCCGCGATCAGGATGATGTCGCGAAGTGAGAAGCCCTGCCCGAACAATTCGAACAGCGGTTCGGTCGATTTCATCAGCCAGGCGAGCGCGCTAAGCAGGACGATCCGGAAAATCAGAGCCAGTGCGAGGCCGATCTGACGCGCCCGCTTTGCCTTCGCCGCCGGCAGTCGAGAGGTGAGCACCCCAAGGAAGACAATGTTGTCGATACCGAGCACGATCTCCATGGCGGTCAGCGTGACGAGCGCAGCCCATGCTTCGGGTGACATCAGGAGATCGAGCATCTTCTCAACCCTGCGATTTGGGACGGAACAGGCCGAAGAGCAGGAAATACGCTCCGACGACCGCCAATCCGAGAACTACGGGTCGGGGCGGGTCGAGGTTCCAGAACAGCGCCGAGATCGCGAGCACGGTTCCTGCTCCGAGCATGATCAATGTCAGCGTCTTCAGCCGGACGACCCGCATTGGATGGACGAACGCAATCGGCGCGAACGTCAGCCCCGAGAACAGGATGACGAGACCGAACATAATCCAGGGTTCGGGCTTCAGCAGAAAGGCGAAGAAGGCGAACAGGTTCCAGACAGCCGGAAAACCGCGGAAATACCAGTCGTCAGTTTTCATCCGGACATCGGCAAAATAGAGCGCCGCAGTCAGGCAGATCGCGCCGGCCGCGACCGTGCCCCAGCCGAGGGGAAAAAGGCCGGCCTGGAACATCGCCAATGCCGGAACGAGGACGTAGGTGACGTAGTCGACCACGAGGTCGAGAGTGTCTCCCGAGATCGCGATGGCCGTTTCCTTCACATTGGCCTTGCGGGCGAATGTCCCGTCGATGCCATCCACGAAAAGCGCGATGCCGAGCCAGATGAACATCTCGACGAAGCGGTGGTCGATTGCGGCGAGAAGCGCGAGAAATCCAAGCACCGCGCCGCTGGCGGTCAGTGCGTGGACCGAGTAACCAGCGAACTTCAAACGCAACGGGATAGGATCTCTGCGGCTCCATGGCGCGAACCTAGCATTGTTCCGGTGGCCGGGAATCCCTATTCAGTGACAAGCTGAACCGAGGAGCTTCGGTGGAAACCGAGCGCAATCACGTCATCGTCGTGGGTGGAGGCCCAGCCGGCCTCGTCGTCGCCGCTCTGCTTGCGCGCGCCGAAATTCGGACGACTTTGATCGCCGGTCCGGCTCCGAGGGACACCCGCACCACGGCCCTGATGCAGGGCTCGCTTCGCATCCTCACCCGGCTTGGCCTCTGGCCCCGCCTTGCCCCGCAGACTGGCGCGCTGAAGAAACTTCGCATCGTCGATGCGACCGACCGCCTGATCCATGCCCCCGAAGTTCTCTTCGACGCAGCGGAACTAGGCTTCACCGCTTTCGGCCACAACATCGAAAACACCGTTCTCGTCACGGCCTTACGCGAGGCTGCCGACGCGCTTCCGGACCTGACGATCAGGAGCGAAATGGTCGCGTCGGTGCGGACAGATGATGATCGGGCGATTGTCTCTCTGCAAAGCGGTGAAGAGATTGCGGGTGCGTTAATCGTCGGCGCCGACGGCCGGAACTCGATCTGCCGTCGAGCGGCGGGCATTTCGGCGAAGACCCGCGATTACCCGCAGGCCGCGCTAACGCTCAATGTCCGCCATACACGTCCGCATCAGGACATCTCGACCGAGTTCCACACCGCGGGCGGTCCGCTTACGCTCGTTCCGCTGCCGGAAAACCGATCCAGCATCGTCCTGGTCGGAACGCCGGCGACGGTGGAGCGGCTCAGCGAACTGGACGACATCGCGCTCGGATACGAGCTTCAGCAGCGCACCCACGGTATTCTGGGCAACATCACTCCCGACTCGCCACGCGGCAAACGTCCTCTTTCATCGCTCGTCGCCAATCGTTTCGCGGCGGGACGGATCGCTCTCGTCGGCGAGGCCGCTCATGTCCTGCCGCCGATCGGTGCACAGGGACTCAATCTCGGAATCCGTGACGCCGCTGCCATTGCCGATCTTGTCGTCGCCACGAACGACCGGCAGGGAGATGTCGGCGGTTCAGGCCTCGTCGAAGCTTATGATCGCGCCCGGTCCGCCGATGTCCGGCCGCGTTCCGCCTTTGTCGACGTCCTCAATCGCTCGCTGATGTCCGACTTCCTCCCGGCGCAGATCGGTCGGGCCGCCGGTCTCTGGGCGCTCGGCGCGATCCCGCCGCTGCGCCGGGCGATCATGCGCCAGGGCATCGCCGCAGGGGCGGACGTCTAGGACCATGGCGAGAGGCCGGAAGCACAAGAGCGCTCGCGTGCGCAATATGCAGTTCGCAGTCGAATACGGACTGCTGCGCGGCCTCGAGCAATTCTTCCGGCTGCTTGGACCCGACATCGCCTCAGCGGTCAGTGGGAAGCTCTGGCGCTGGTTCGCGCCCCTTAATCACCGGCACAAGGCAGCACTCCGCCATCTCGCGGTGGCGTTCCCCGAGCTCGAAGAGACGCAACGCCTCAAGATTGCAGGCGATGTTTGGGAAAATCTCGGCCGGACATTCGCCGAGGCCCTGATGATCGACCGCGTGATGGCCGATCCGTCCCGCATAGAGATGCCGACCACTGGCCTGATCGAGGACATGCGCGAGAGCGGGGGACGGTTCGTGGTGACCTCCCTTCACTGCGCCAACTGGGAAATCGCAGCGGCGGCCTTCACACGCGATGGCTTTGCGGTCGGTGGCATCTACCAGAAGGTCAACAATCCGCTCGTTGATCGCTGGATCGTCGGGGTCCGCACGCCCTATTATCCCGGCGGGCTTTTCGTGAAGGGCCAGGCCGCGGCCAGGCGCCTGCTCGCATGGGGCAAGAGCGGCAATCCGCCCGGCGTTCTGGCCGATCAGCGCATCGGGGACGGCATCATGGTGCCCTTCTTCGGCCATCCCGCACCGTCGACGCCCCTGCCCGCCTTCCTCGCGATGTCGCTCGACTATCCGCTGATCGGCATACGGGTCGTCCGCTTGCAGGGATGCCGGTTCCGCGTGGAAATCGAGCGCATTCCGGTCGCCGACACCGGCGATCGAGCCACCGATATCGCAACGACGACCGCAACAGTCCAGGCGACCTTCGAACGCTGGATCCGGGAATATCCGGGCCAGTGGATGTGGGCGCACCGGCGCTGGACCCTGAAGGGCCCGCCTCTCTCACTCCTCCAGAAATGAAAAACGCGCGGCCCGATGGACCGCGCGTCTGTTCTCGATCGACGATTGGCGTCGGTCTTACTGGGTCTTGACCGGTTCGCCCGGAGCCGGCTGAGCGGCGGCGGCCGGAACGCCGTCCTGCAGCTTCTTGCGCTGCTCCTCGGCGCGCTTCATCAGCTCGCTCTGAAGCTTGTTCTGGCCTTCCTCGAAGCTCTTCCGCTTCTCTTCGTAGACCTTCGGGTCGAGCGACGGGCCATCATACGAAGCGCTGAAGCCGGCGAGCGAGGCTTTGGCGCCGACCCACTGGCCCTGCGCGTTGGCCGCGAAGAACGTGAGATTCGACCCCTTGCGGATGGCGGCGAGCGTCTCGTCGGTCACCTGGACTTCGGCCAGACAGACGTTCTGGTAGCAGACACGATAGCGGCCCGTGATCGGCTGCTTAGCGTCGTCGATGACGAGGTTGACGCCCGGCGGGATCAGGAAGCCCGGCGGGATGAGCGCTTCGATGATGCGCTTCAATTCCTTGTCGCGCTTGACGTCGAGTAGGCGGATTTCACCGACCACGTTGCCGGCGTCAGCCTGGATGTAGCTTGAAACCGAGCAAAGTTCGGTCTTCTGCTTGTCGTCCTTGCCGCAGACCTTCATCCATTCGGCCTTCGGGCCATTGTTGGCAGGAACCGCAGCACCCATCGCCGAGCTGACCGGCGGAAGGTTCGGGGCGGCGGCCGGAGCAGCGGCGGCGGGCTTCGGCGCGGCGGGTTTCGGAGCTGCCGGCTTCGGCGCGGCGGGCTTCGGGGCTGCTGACGGCGGGGCGGCCGATGGCGGCGGCACAAGCGAAGGCGCCTGGGCGAAAGCCACGGCCGGCATCAGAGCGAGTGCCACTCCGACTGCCGCGATGCGGAAGGTGCAGTTCATCATTCGGTGTTCCCCCAGTAAGGAGCAGCCTCTCTCGAGGTTTTGACGGTGCGATGTCGGGCGCTTGGTTGGCTCGCTGTCTCGCGGCGAAATACGGCATCAGCGTGACAGAAGACAAGCTGTTTCAGGGATTAACAGGCAGCTTTGCTATCGCAATCGCTTCCCGAGCTTGCGTGACCCGTATGATACACTTTGAAGCGCGCGAATCATGATCGGGAATTTGCTTGCGTTCAGTCGGTGGATTTCTCTTTTGGTTAGGCTTCGCGGCGCTGCTTGGAACGCCCTGTTTGGCCGCGCCGCCCGCAGAACCGAGGCACGGCATCGCCATGCATGGCGAACCGGCGCTACCCGCTGATTTCGCTGCCCTCCCATATGTCCGGCTCGACGCGCCGCAGGGCGGACGCATCACCTACGGCGTGCTCGGCACCTTCGACAGCCTGAACCCCTTCGTCGTCCGTGGGACGCCGCCACAGCAGTCGATCGGCAACAACGTCGTCGAACCGCTGATGGCCCGCTCATACGACGAGCCCTTCACGCTCTACGGCCTGCTCGCCGAGAGCATAGCCACACCGGAAGATCGCCGCTTCGTCGAGTTCCGGCTGAATCCGAAGGCCCGGTTTTCGGATGGCCAGCCCGTGACGGCCGAGGATGTCGTCTTCTCCTGGCAGTTGCTGCGCGATCACGGCCGGCCGAACCACCGGACCTACTACAGCAAGGTCTCGAAGGCGGATATCATCGACGAGCGAACGATCCGCTTCGATATCTCCAGGTCCGGCGACCGCGAGCTTCCACTGATCCTCGGCCTGATGCCGATCCTGCCAAAGCACGCGACCAATCCCGAGACCTTCGAAAACGGCGGCCTCGAGCCGCTGGTCGGTTCGGGTCCCTATGTGATTTCGCAGGTCGAGGCGGGTCGCAGCTTCACTCTGAGTCGAAATCCCGACTACTGGGGCAACGGCCTTCCGACAACGCGCGGCTGGGGAAATTACGGCGAGATCCGCTACGACTTCTATCGCGACGCCAATACCTTGCTGGAGGCGTTCCGGCGCGGTCTCTACGACATCCGCGTCGAAACCGACCCGGCTACTTGGCTGACGGGTTATGATCAGCAGGCAATCCGCGACGGGCGTCTGATCAAGGACGAGCTCGCCAGCGGCGCGCCGAAGCCGATCAGCGCATTCGTCTTCAATACGAGACGGCCGATCTTAAAGGATGTCCGAGTCCGTGAGGCGCTTGAAATCCTGTTCGATGCCGAATGGGCAAACACTAACCTCTATCACGGGCTTCTCGCCAGAACCGGAAGCTACTTCCACGGCTCGGAACTGTCCGCGCTTGGCCGGCCGGCAAGCGACGCCGAACGCGCGCTGCTGGCGCCATTTCCGAATGTCGTACGTGACGACATCCTCGAAGGCGCCTGGAAACCTCCTGTCACCGACGGCTCGGGTCGGGACCGCGACCAGCTCCGAACGGCCCTGACGTTGCTGCGTTCCGCCGGATGGCAGCTCGCCGACGGGACCCTGAAGAACGAGCGCGGCGAGCCGTTTCGCTTCGAAATCCTCATTCGAACCAAGGAGCAGGAGCGCATTGCGATCGCCTACACGCGCGATCTCGGCCGGGTCGGCATCAAGGCCGACATCCGGCTCGTCGATGCGGTCCAGTTCGACAGCCGGCTGCTGTCCTACGATTTCGACATGACCCAGTACGCATGGGACAGCTCGCTCTCTCCTGGAAACGAGCAGGCGTTCTATTGGGGCTTGTCGGCGGCCGATGCTCCTGGCACACGAAATTACATGGGCGCCAGGCAGCCCGCGATCGATGCGATGATCTCCGCCATCACCGCGGCGCGCAGCCGCGAGGATCTCGTGACGGCGACGCGAGCTCTAGACCGCGTTTTACTCTCGGGATTTTACGTAATTCCGCTTTTTCACCAGCCAAAGAAGTGGATCGCGCGTTGGTCCCATATCGGACGGCCGCAAATCACTCCACTCTATGGGGCGATTCCTGAGGTCTGGTGGCGGGAATTGGGGCAATGACGATCGGGTCATACGCCGGGGGGCGTTTCGGATGATCTTGAAGCGGCACCGTTCGCTTGCGGCGGGCGACAGTTTTGGCGAGGACGTAACGCTCGACAGCCTGCTTGCGCGGCTGGCCACGACGCGACCCGACGCCCGCGCCGTCGTCGACCCGGCGGACCGCCCCGTATTCACCGACGGTGCGCCGCGCCGCCTGACCTGGGCCGCGCTCGACCGCGAGGTGGAGAAGCTTTCCCGCGCTCTCCGTTCGCTCGATCTCGGTCGTGACGCCGTCGTCGCCCTGCAGATGCCGAACACGGTCGAGCAGATCGTCTCCTTCCTTGCGATCCTGCGCGCGGGATACGTCGTCACCCCGATCCCGCTCGCATGGCGCCAGCGCGAGATTGGACAGGCTTTCAGTCGCCTTGGTGTGAAAGCGGTTCTGACCACGTCGCGAAGCGGCAGCATGCGCCCTGGCGAAGTCCTGTGCCACGCGGCGTTCGAAGCCTTCTCTGTCCGCTTCATCATGGCCTATGGCCGGAACGTGCCGGACGGCGTCGTGCCGATCGAGGAACAGATCGACGAATTCGCCTCCGAGGAATTCGAGAAGCTTCCGGAACGCGCCGGGAAACCCGGCCAGCACCTTGCCGCCATCACCTGGGACGCCGTGGCCGGAGGCTTCGTGCCGGTGCCGCGCGCTCATTGCGATCTCCTCGCGGCCGGCCTCGGCTATATCCTTGAGGCAGGCATCGGCGGCGCCGACGTCATCGCGACCACGATGTTCGGAACGAGCCTTGCCGGCATCGCGACCGGCCTGATCGCCAGCCTGCTTTCCGGCGCGCCGCTCGTCCTTCACCAGCCCTTCAGCTCCCGCGCGCTCGCAGGCGCGCTGGCCACCGAAGGCGCGACGCATGTCGTGCTGCCGGGTGCGCTCGTCGCCGGCATGGCCCGCGCCGGCCGCCTGCCGACCCGCCCCACTCGTACCGTCTCCGCCATCTGGCGGACCGGCGAGCGGCCGAGCAAGATCACGATCGCATCCGGTGGCCCGATCCTGACCGACGTGATCACGTTCGGCGAAATCGGCCTCATCGCGGCTCGCCGCGAGGCCGATGGCCGCCCTCAACCGATCCCGCACGGCGCGGTGCGCCTCCAGCGCACGACCCCGCTCGGCCGAGCGATGATTGAAACCAAGGTCTCGAATCAGGGACGGCTCGTCCTGCGTGGCGCCATGACGCCGGCGGCGAACCTGCCGGCGGCGACCGGAGCACCGACCCTCAATATCGATTTCGATGGTTGGGTCGATACCGGCCTGCCGGCTGCCCTCCACGACGGCGACATCCGCGTCGGATCCGTGCGCAACGGCGTGGTGCGGATCGGTGGGCTCGCTTTCCCGCGGCGGGCGACGGAGGACTATCTCGGCATCGCGTCAACCGAGGCCGGCACCGAAGCGCAGTTTCAGCACGACCCGATTTTCGGCGAAGCCGTCCAGACCGAGGGCGGTGCGAAGTCGCTGGCATCGACGCTGGATATGCGCGGCGCCTCGCCGGCGCTCTATCCGCGGCCGGAATCCTCCAGCCGCGCCCAGGTAGCCTAAGCCGCCTTCTTGCTCGCCTCGGCGATCGTGGCGAGCTGACGCATCAAGCCTGTCGTACCTTTCAGCCGCTGCTCCGGCGTTTCCCAGTCGCGCTTGAAGACCAGCTTGAAGTCGGGGCGCAGCTTCACGTCCCGCTCCTTCGAAAGCCACGCGATCAGGCCGTCCGGATTGCCGAAACTGTTGTCGCGGAAGGCGATGACCACGCCCTTCGGGCCGGCATCGATCTTCTCGACATTCGCCTTCCGGCAGAGCGCCTTGATGCCGACGATCTTCAGGAGGTGCTCGACCTCTGGGGGGCGTGGTCCGAAGCGGTCGGCCAGTTCGACACCGAATGCCGCGATGTCCGCGTCGTCGCTGATCCCGGCGAGACGGCGGTAGAGACCGAGCCGGAGCTCCAGGTCCTCGACATAGGTCTCCGGAATGAGGACCGGCGTGCCGATCGCGATCGTCGGCGACCATTGCTCGTCCACGACCTCGCCGCCTTCCTTGAGCGCGGCCACGGCCTCTTCCAGCATCTGCTGATAAAGCTCGTAGCCGACCTCGCGGATATGGCCGGACTGCTCATCGCCGAGCAGATTGCCGGCGCCGCGGATGTCGAGGTCGTGCGAGGCCAGCTGGAAGCCGGCGCCGAGGCTGTCGAGCGATTGCAGCACCTTCAGCCGCTTCTCGGCATTGGCTGTCAGCGCCTTGTTCTCCGGCGTGGTCAGGATGGCATAGGCGCGGGTCTTGGCCCGGCCGACACGGCCGCGCAGCTGGTAAAGCTGCGCCAGGCCGAACATGTCGGCGCGATGGACGATCAGCGTATTTGCGTTCGGGATGTCGAGGCCGGATTCGACGATCGTGGTCGAGACCAGCACGTCGTATTGCCCCTCGTAGAACGCGGTCATCACGTCCTCGAGCTCGGTCGCCGCCATCTGGCCGTGGCCGACGGCAAACTTCACCTCCGGTACCTGCGTCCGCAGGAACTCGGTGATGGTCGCGATGTCCTCGATGCGCGGGCAGACATAGAAGCTCTGGCCGCCGCGATAGCGTTCCCGCAGCAACGCTTCTCGAACGACAAGCGGATCGAACGGCGCAACGTATGTACGGACTGCAAGACGATCTACCGGCGGCGTCGCGATGATCGACAGCTCGCGCACGCCCGTCAGAGCGAGCTGCAGGGTGCGCGGAATCGGCGTCGCCGTCAGCGTCAGCACATGCACCTCGGCGCGCATCTGCTTCAGGCGTTCCTTGTGAGAGACGCCGAAATGCTGCTCCTCATCGACGATGACGAAACCGAGATCCTTGAAGGTGATACCTTTCGCCAGGAGGGCATGGGTGCCGACCACAACGTCGACATCGCCGGATGCAAGGCCCTCCTTCGTCTTCTTTAAGTCAGCCGAGCCTACGAAGCGCGAAGCCTGGGCTACCTTCAGCGGAAAGCCGCGGAAACGCTCTGCGAAGTTCCGATAGTGCTGGCGGGCGAGCAGCGTAGTCGGCACAACGACCGCGACCTGCTTGCCATTCATCGCCGCGACGAATGCGGCACGGAGGGCGACCTCGGTCTTGCCGAAGCCCACGTCGCCGCAAACTAGGCGATCCATCGGCTTGCCAGCCGCAAGATCATCGAGCACGGCATCGATCGCGTTCTGCTGGTCCTCGGTTTCCTCATAGGGGAACCGGGCGGCGAATTCCTCGTACATGCCATCGGTGAGATTGAGCCGCTGCGCCTCGCGCATCGCCCGCTGGGCGGCGACCTTGATAAGCTCGCCGGCCATTTCGCGGATGCGCTGCTTCAGCTTGGCCTTGCGGTTTTGCCAGCCCGCGCCGCCTAGCCGATCGAGTTGGACATCGGTGTCCTCTGAGCCGTATCGCGACAGAAGCTCGATGTTCTCGACCGGCAGATAGAGCTTGGCGTCGCCCGCATAGATGATCTCGAGGCAATCATGCGGCGCGCCGACCACCTGGATCGCCTTCAGGTCCATGAAACGACCAATGCCGTGATCGACATGGACGACGAGGTCGCCTGCCGACAGGCCGGCGACCTCCGTCAGGAAGTCGGCTGCCCGCCGCGCCTTCTTGCGGCCGCGGATCAGGCGATCGCCGACGATGTCCTGTTCAGCGACGACGGCGAGGTCCGGCGTTTCAAAGCCCGCTTCGACACCCAGAATGGCAAGGCCGACATGGTCCTTGGCCAGCTTCTGCGCCTCGGCCCAGCTTGGGACCTCTTTCAGATCCTCGACGCCGTGGTCGCGAAGGACATGACTCAGGCGTTCGCGCGCCCCGTCCGACCAGGCAGCGACAACGACGCGTTTGCCGGCTTCGTGAAGCGCATTGATCTGCTTGGCTGCCGCGTCGAAGACATTGGCGTTCTCGTCCGCGCGCTCCGGAGCGAAGTTCCGGCCGGGACGGCCGCCCGCATCCACAATCTGGGCGCCCTCCCTGGCTTCCGCCTCGAACGGATAGAAGCGAGCCAGGCCGCTCTTGCCGAGAACGTCCTTGAACTCCTTCGGCGACAGATAGAGCTTTTCCGGTTTGAGCGGGTGGTACGGCGCTCCACCCGCCTGCTGGTCGAGACCGCTCTTGCGCGCCTCATAATAGTCCGCGACCTGCGCCAGGCGCTGGGAAGCAGCGTCCTCGACCAGATGGTCCAGCACGACAGCCGCGCCCGGCAGATGGTCGAACAGGGTCTCCAGCCCGTCGTGGAACAGCGGCAGCCAATGCTCGACGCCCGGGTAGCGACGGCCTTCGCTCACGGCCTCGTAGAGCGCATCGCCGCGATGCGGCGCGCCGAAGTCGGCGATATAGGCCTGCCGGAAACGACGCATCGTCTCCTGCGTCAGCAAAACCTCGCTGACTGGGACGAGGTCGAGCGCCTTCATCTGGCTGATCGAGCGCTGCGTCTCGGGATCGAACGGCCGGATCGATTCCAGCGTGTCGCCGAAGAAGTCGAGGCGGACCGGCGCGGGATGGCCCGGCGGATAGAGATCGAGGATACCACCTCGCACCGCGTATTCGCCGGTATCGCGGACAGTCGAGGCGCGCAGGAAGCCGTTGGTCTCCAGCCATTGGACCGAGTCCATTGAGATCGACCGCATTGCCCGGCGCGACCGAAAGACTCTGCGCCGCGATCTGCTTCCTGCTGGTCACGCGCTGAACCACCGCGTTCGCCGTCGTCAGCACGACGCGGGGCTTGTCGCCCTGCTTGGTGCGGGCCAGGCGGGCGAGCGTCGTCATCCGCTGCGCCGAAATGGCGGCATTCGGAGAGGCGCGGTCATAAGGAAGCACGTCCCAGGACGGGAAGCTCAGCGTGTCGATGTCCGGGGCGAAGAAGGCGAGTTCCCGCTCCATCGCATGCATGCGGGTTCGCTCGCGAGCGACATAGACGATCGCCGCCGGGGCGTTGCGGTCGTTCCGTGCGAGTGCCCGCGCCAGATCGGCGAGCACCATGGCATCGAAGCCGTCCGGCGTATGGGTAAAGATCAGTTGCCCGCCACGCGCGAGCACATCGGCCTGCTTCACGTCAAATCCTGTCCACCCGGCCCAGCCGGCACTCCATGAAACGCCCTGATGCGGCGAAACAGTTCGGTATCGTATTCGGCGGGCACCGGCATCTGGCCGGCGACCCATAGGAAAAGTTCGGTGTCGCCCGCGTCGAGGATCCGTTCGAACTCGTCGAGTTCGGTGTCGCTCATCCGGTCGATCCACTCATCGGTGAACCGGCCGAAGATGAAATCCATCTCCCGCGTGCCGCGATGCCAGGCGCGGTACAGCACGCGGCGTCGGCGCGGGTCCAATTCGGCGGTCGTTCTGGTGGTTCCTGTCACGAGAGAAGGCTTTATGTAGTTGAGAGCCGCGCCGCAACAAGCGCGTGGCGCTTGAAGCTCAACGCTCTTGCAGGCACCGTCCGCTTTCCATGCGTCCCCCTGCCCTCAACCCGCTGTTCTCGCCCGTCGAAACCCTTCAGGGGTTCGGCGAGAAGAGCGCGCTCCCCCTCAAGCGACTTCTCGGCGACGAGCCTCGCGTTCTCGATGCGCTGTTCCATCTGCCGAGCGGCATCGTCGACCGCCGCATGCGCCCGAAGATCGCCGATGCGGTGCCGGGCGGGACGGTCACGCTCGAAGTCACCGTCGAGGAAGTCCACGGCGCACCGCGTAACCGGCCGAAGGCGCCGACCCGCATCGTCGTCACCGACGGCACCGGCTGGGTCACGCTCGTCTTCTTCGGAGCGAACAAGAACTACGTCGAGCGCCAGCTTCCCGTCGGAGCCAAGCGCTGGATATCCGGACGGCTCGATCAATACGACGGCATGCTCCAGATGGTGCATCCGGAACGCATCGTCGACGAGGCTGGACTGTCGAAGCTCCCGCTCGTCGAGCCGGTCTATCCCCTTACCGAAGGCGTGACGCAGGGCCTGATATCGCGCGCGGCCCGAGCAGCCGCCGAGCGGATTCCCGATCTTCCGGAATGGCAGGATTCATCTGTCGTTGCCGGCCGCGGCTGGCCGAGCTTCCGCGAGGCGCTACGTCACCTTCATTTGCCGCGCCAGCCGGAGGATGCGGCGCCGGAAAGTCCGAGCCGCCATCGTCTGGCTTATGACGAACTGCTCTCCGGCCAGCTCGCGCTCGGGCTAGTCCGGCGTCACATGCGCCACCAGCACGGACGTTCGAGCGCGGGCGACGGGCGCATCGTGGCGAAGCTCGAAGCCGCTTTGCCCTTCGCGCTCACCGGCTCACAGGTCCGCGCCGTTCACGACATTCGCGGCGATCTCGCCAAGCCCGAGCGCATGCTGCGCCTCCTCCAGGGCGATGTCGGCTCGGGCAAGACGGTCGTCGCCCTGCTGGCGATGGCGACCGTGGTCGAAGCCGGCCGTCAGGCGGCGATGATGGCGCCGACGGAAATCCTCGCGCGCCAGCACCTCAAGACGATCAAGCCGCTGGCCGAGGCGGCCGGCCTGCGTGTCGCCATCCTGACGGCCCGCGAGAAAGGCCGCGAACGCGAGGCGATCCTCGCCAATGCCGCGGCCGGCGATATCGACATCCTGATCGGCACCCACGCATTGTTCCAGGAGATCGTCGCCTTCAGGGACCTCGCTTTCGCGGTCGTCGACGAACAGCACCGTTTCGGGGTCCATCAGCGGCTGGCGCTCGCGGCCAAGGGCGAGGCGGTCGACGTGCTGGTGATGACCGCGACGCCGATCCCGCGCACTCTGGTCCTCACATATTTCGGCGACATGGAAGTCTCGGCGCTTCATGAAAAGCCAGCTGGCCGGAAGCCGATCGACACCCGCGTCGTATCGAGCGAGCGCGTGGATGAAGTCGTCGCCGGTCTGCACCGCGCTCTCGAAACCGGGTCTCGCGTCTACTGGGTCTGCCCGCTCGTCTCGGAGTCCGACCTGGTCGATGCGGCCGCCGCGGAAGAACGCTACATCCAGCTCTCCATGGAGTTTCCGGGTCAGGTTGCTCTGGTCCATGGCAAGATGCGCGGCGCCGAAAAGGACTCCGTGATGGCCGGTTTCGCCTCCGGCCAGACCCGCATCCTGGTCGCGACGACGGTTATCGAGGTCGGTGTCGACGTGCCGGAGGCCAATATCATGGTCATCGAACATGCCGAGCGCTTCGGTCTCGCGCAGCTCCATCAGTTGCGGGGGCGTGTCGGGCGTGGCGACGCCAAGTCGACCTGCGTTCTCGTCTACAAGCCACCGCTCGGCGAGACGGCCGAGAAGCGCCTCAAGATCCTCCGCGAAACCGAAGACGGTTTCCGTATCGCCGAGGAAGATCTCCGCCTGCGGGGCGAAGGCGAAGTGCTCGGCACCCGCCAGAGCGGCCTGCCCGGAACCCGGCTCGCCAATGTCGAGATCTACGGCGAGCTTCTCGAGACCGCCCGCAAGGAAGCGGTCATGCTTCTGGAACGCGATCCCCACCTGACCGGCCCGCGCGGTCCGGCGCTGCGCACCCTGCTCTATCTGTTCGAACGCGAGGAAGCCGCGCGCCTCCTGAGCGCGGGCTGATTCTTTTTTCCAGATCGAATGAACCGGTTTCGCGAGCCCCACGACGAATGGTCATCGAGGCCGAATATCCCGGCTTAAACGGGCGGCCTCCCCAAGTTGAAGGGATGACCATTATGCTTCGCAAGATCGTTCTTGGCTTTGCCGCGGCTGCGGCGCTCGGTGCCTCCGCCCTCGTTCCCACCGCGGCTTCGGCCGGCGGCGTCAGCATCGGCTTCGGTGGCTTCGGTGTCGGTTTCCACGGCCATCAGCGGCTATTACTCGCCCGGCGTAGTCGTGGTCGGCGGCCCGACCTGCTACTGGAAGAAGGTCAAGGTGTACAATCCGGGTCCCGGTCCGGACTGGTACTGGACGAAGAAGAAAATCTGCTACTGAGCAGCATCGAGGCGCCCTTCGGGGGCGCCTTTTTCTTTCTTATGCATCAGTTTCAAGCATCACTTTTCTTATACTTTTGTTGAACCAACCCTCTCGGCCAGACGACCAATCAGCATAGGGACCGGATCACCCCTCCTGGTCTCCTGATTACGAGAGGAAGATCATATGCTTCGCAAAACCATCCTCAGCTGTCGGCGGTCGTTGCTCTCGGCGCGATGGCCCTGTCTCCCACAATTGCTTCCGCCAAGGGCGGGCATCACGGCGGGCATCATGGCCACCACGGCCATCATGGCTTCAAATTCCACGGACCGTACTACAGCAGCTATTACGGCCCGAGCTGCTGGTGGAAGAAGGTGAAGGTCTATAATCCCGGCCCGGGTCCGGACTGGTACTGGACCAAGAAGAAGGTTTGCAGCTACTGAACAGATCATGGGCGCTCTCGGAGCCCCTTTTTCTTAGACGCCAGCTTCTCGGCGAGAACTGCGTCCCCCAAACCAGGACCGGATTGGGCCTGGACCACCAAAAAGATCTGCGATTAACGGAAAAGCCTGCAAGATCGCCGGCTTTTCGCTTTTATTTCCAACTCGAAACGCCCACGAAATAAATCTTCGTTACGACCCGATCGTCTTGAACCTCCGGACATCCTCCCGCGACCCATAAACGAGCAGGTACGAAGTGGCTGCAAACACGGCAACGCCCGACGATGTTCTGATCGGCCGCATTGCGGCAGGCGACAAACTGGCGATGCAGGTGCTGTTCGCGCGGCACCACGTGCGGGTTTACCGTTTCGTACTCAGGCTCGTTCGTAATGAAGCAAATGCGGAGGACTTGATCAGCGAGGTATTCTTGGACGTCTGGCGTCAGGCCGGGCGGTTCGAGGGACGATCCAGCGTTTCGACCTGGCTTCTCTCGATCGCTCGTTTCAAGGCGCTAAGTTCGCTTCGGAAGAAGACCGATGCCGAACTCGACGAGGAAGTCGCCGAATCCATCGAGGACGACGGCGACAGCCCGGAAGTGACGATCCAGAAGAAGGACAAGGCAAGCGCCATTCGTGAGTGCTTGAATCACTTGTCCACGGAACACCGCGAGATCGTGGATCTCGTCTATTACCACGAGAAAAGCGTGGAAGAGGCGAGCCAGATCCTCGGAATTCCGGAGAACACCGTGAAGACGCGCCTGTTCTATGCGCGCAAGCGGTTGTCCGACCTGCTCAAGACCGCCGGCATCGACCGAGGATGGCCGTGATGACGAAGTTGGAAGACAACGGCTGAAATCTCGCTGCTCCTCCCCTGGTATGCGGCGGGCACCCTGAGCGAGGCCGAGAACCGCCGCGTCGCAGCCGCGATCGAGGCCGATCCCGAACTCGCCCGGCGGCTCGAAGACGTGCGTCTGGAAGCCTCCGAAAATCTCCTGCTCAACGAGAGCCTGGGCGCGCCGTCGCGCCGCGCGGCAGACAAGCTGTTCGCCGCGATCGATGCCGAGGAAGCCGCCAATCCGCGAGGCTACAAGCCGAAATTCAGCTTCGGCGCCTGGCTCTCAGAGACAAAGGCCGCGCTGTCGCCGAAGACCCTCGGTTTCGCCGCCGCTGCGGCGATCGCAATCATCGCGGTTCAGGCTGGCGTCATCGTCTCCTCTTACGAGGAGCGGGCCGGAGGCGCCGTTTACGAAACCGCGAGCGCTCCAGCTTCGCTGTCCGCGGGACGGCAGGTTCTGGTAAGCTTCAAGCCGCAGGCCACCATCGGCGAGATTGATGCTCTGCTCCGCGAAGTCGGCGGCACCATCATTGAAGCGCCCTTCGAAGGCGGCCTGTATAAGGTGCGCATCGGCCCGGCCGATCTTGACCAGGCCGGGTTCGACCGAGTGATCGACACTATGCGTCAGAGGCCGGTAGTGAGCTTCGTCGCTCCGGCTTCGCCCGCATCCTGATCCCGGAGGATCGTCGGATGTCCAAGCTGCCTTACGCTCGCTCCAGCCTGTTCGGCCTGGCAATGCTCGGCGCCTGTCTCGCGACAGGTACGGCCTATGCGCAGTTCATCGCCCTGCCGCCAGGCGGCGGTGGCGGTCGGGGCGGCGGCTTCGAGATGTCAGATCCATGCGAGTTCAACGGCTGCGGCGAACGCTACCGTCCCCGCATGCCTCGCCGTCCGCCGGTCGTGGTCTACGAACGGTACGAGGACTTCCAGGAATTCCCGGTCGAAGAGGCGCCCCCGCCCCGCAAGAAGAAAGTGTCCCAGCCGAAGCCGGCGAAGCAGAAGACCGTCAAGAAGCCCGCGACCCAGGGCAATGCGTCGGTCGTCGCGGCGGCGGATTTGCAGGATCGCCGCGTACCGGACGAGGTGATCGTCGAGATCCCGCTTTCGGTCCAGCAGCCTGAGATCGACGAGCTCGCCCGCGAACAGAATATCCAGCAGTTGGGATCGCAGGTCCTCGGCCTGATGAACACTCGCATCCATCGCTGGCGCATCACCGACCAGCGCTCGGTCGATACGGTTGTGCAGACGCTAGCCGCCGACCGCCGCGTGGCTTCCGCACAGCCGAACCATCTCTACACGCTGCAGGAAACGGCAACGGGCGTCGCGCCGCAATATGCGGTCGCGAAGCTGCAACCTCGATGAAGCGCACCGCATCACGAAGCGGCGAGACGGCGCTCGTTGCCGTCATCGATTCCGGCATCGACGCGGGTCACGAGGAGCTCGCGGATATCGTCACCGATAGCTTCAATGCCGTCGGCGGCACGTTCGAGCCTCACCCACATGGCACCGGCATGGCCGGCGCGATCGCCTCGCACAGCCGTTTGATGGGTAGCGCTCCGTCAGCGCATATTCTGGCTGTCCGCGCCTTCGCTCCCTCGGCAAATGGCGGCGACGGCACGACCTTCGACGTCGTGCGCAGCATGGATTGGGCCGCGGCCCGCGGCGCCAAGGTGTTCAACCTCAGCTTCGCCGGCCCGCGCGACTCGCTACTGTCCCGCGCCGTCCAGGCGGCACTCATGCGCAACATCGTCGTGGTCGCCGCCGCCGGCAATGCCGGTCCGAAGTCCCCGCCTTTGTTCCCCGGCGCGGAACCCGGCGTGATCGCGGTGACGGCAACGGACGCCAAGGACGGCGTCATGCCGCTCGCCAATCGCGGTTCATACGTCTCAGTCGCGGCACCTGGCGTCGACATCCTGCTGCCCGCCCCGAAGGCGAGTTATGCGATCTCCTCCGGCACATCGGTCGCGGCCGCCTATGTCAGCGGAATCGCTGCCCTGATGTTGTCGGTCGAACCGGATCTCGACGGTAAGGAAGTCTCGGAAATCCTGCGCGGCACCGCCCGCGACCTCGGCCCGAAGGGCAAGGACAACGACTTCGGCGCGGGTCTGGCCGATCCGGTCAAGGCGCTGAACGCAATGGCGCCAGTGACACAGGCCGTTGCTGCGCCTGGCGAAGCCGCGCCGGTTCGATAGTCGGACTAGAAGGTCGGAATGATCTTCAAAAGAGGGAGCGGCCTAGGCGCTCCCTCGGTTAGATCGACCTCACTCGTTACCCAGAGCTCAGCTTCCGCCCGGATCCTTTCGAGACGCGAACTCGCTTCCTGTGCCTGCGCCTTGGTAAACCCGTATGGCGCACCACTGGCCTGCTCACTCCACATCTGCTCGTAGGCGGCCTGATGATCCGGGCCCAGCGGTTTCACGAGGCCGGCTCCGAGATTGATCGTGAACCGTTCGACCGCCGATGCCAGGGTCCGGTACCTAATCCAATAATGGTTATCGAAGTCGAACTCAGCGGCCAGCTTTGCACCAGCGACTGCCCCCTTGTCCGACACGTTCCTCAGAATATCTTCCGGCATGTTCAAATTCATGCCGCCTTCCGTTTTGGCCAATCCAATTCGAACGATGCGATCGCGATGACCCGGAGCTCGGCCCTGCAACAGATCGCGCCAGTTCTGCATTGTCCCGACGATGCCCATAACGAAGTCAGTAATTCCGGTGATCTTTTGATAGCGAGGCTGCCAGCCTTGATTGTTCGAGGTCGGAAGGAAAACGGCGTCTGACACCACTCCCTCGGAGTCGGGATAGACAAGGTCGATCGCGAAGGTCGGCCATCGCGGCATTGGCGCGTCGAAGAGATGAATGGGAAAGTTGCTGCTGACGCCGCCGTCGGTGAACCAGCATTTCCGGAGCGGAAGGTCCCGCGTCCGCTCCGCAACCGAGGCGCCGCCCGCAGTCAGTTCGTCCGCACTTTCCGAGGCGCTGGGACGTTCCCCATGACGAGCAGATTGCGAGGCGTCCGGCCGTACTTCCCTCGCTTCGACGCTTTTGCTGACGTCGAGTTCGTAGAGAGGGATTGCGCAGATCAGTAGCGGAAAGCTGAGGCTCATCCGTGCCGCGACGACGATGGGGAAGTCGCGGTCCGCGGGCAGTTGCCGGTAGGTGATCCCGCCCTCGATTTTCACGGATGACGAATGCTCGTCCATCCATGCGACGACCGGTTCCGGAAACAGCGTCCTGAACTCGTCAGGTGAATACCAGAACCCACCCCGCGCGAACGGCAGCGTTCTGGGCTCGCAGTGCGAGACGTCCGTCGTGATGATTTCGAGATTGATCGTACGCTCGCTCGTAGGCTCGCCGTCATAGGTTTGCGCGCCCCAAAGATCGCCGAACGTCAACGGTCGGCCGGCGTCGTCGGTCAATCCAGCTATCGCGCGAATCGTGTCATGCATCCAATCGGTGAGCGCCGGACTGCCGTCCTGCGAAATGCCGGGGCAGAAACCTAATTTGTTGGAAGAGGCTGCGGAGACCGCCAGCGAGGCAGCGCGCGCGAGCCCGGCGGCCAGAGTGCATGCCAAAGCTGGCAAAAGGGCACCAAGGGCGCCAGCCCAGGCATCTCCGCCCAGATAGCCCACAATAAGCCCCGTCAGGGCTATGCTCATCAAGACGCCGAGCATCGTCACGGGCGCCAACCGAGCAAGAGCTTTCGCAATCGCGAAAGCCGCAACCCGACGATTCGGCTTGGCAGCCAGTGTTACAAGCAGGTCGAAGGCCGGCTTGGCCTTGGGCAGCGGCTGAAACAGCGAGTAGATGAACCCCTCTCGCCGAAGGTCAGCTGCAGCCCTCGCAAGACCCTCCATTCCGACAGGCGATGTGGCGACAAGGCCTTTGTCGAAGAACTTGCGCCGCTCTCCGAGCGCTGCGGCCGCTGAGATCGCTGCGGCGATAGCGCCCGCCGATGTGCCGCCGATGTTCTTGAACCGATAGACTTTGGAGAGTTCGAGTACGGCTTGCGGATACACAAGACCACTCGTGATCCCACCCTTCATCACGAGATCGCAAAACCTCATCGACATGGTTCCTCCCCGGTTCGGCGAAGACAGCTAGCGACGCAATTTTTACGATCGGCCTTTTACGTCTTGAACAAGACGCGAAGGTCTCAACCCTCTATGCGCTTCGGGGGCGTCTCAGGCTTGACCTGTGGCTGGATGATGCCCATCGACATGATCACCTTGAAGACATCGTCAGGGGAGATGTCGATTTCTTTCACTCGGCTCTCGTGCATCACCACGAAATAGCCGGTGGTCGGGTTCGGCGAGCACGGCACGAAAATGTTGAGGTAGCCTGGGCTCGGTAGCGCGGCCGCCATCTGGCCGCTGGTCTCGTCGGCGATCAGGCACAGCGACCACATCCCTTCACCCGGCCATTCGATCATTCCAACGCGGCGGAAGCTCGTTCCGTCCGGCTTGAACACCGTCTCGAAGATCTGCTTCACGCCTTTGTAGACGCTACGGACGAATGGCATCTGGTCGAGGATGCGCTCGCCGAAATCGATCAGCGTCCGCCCTAGGATGTTCGCGGTAAGGAAACCGAGCAGGGTCAGGCCGACGAGAGCGGCAAGAATGCCAACGCCGGGAACCGAAATGTTGAGGTAGGTTTCGGGGTTATAGGCGGCAGGTATGAACGGCCGGACCCAACCATCGACCAGGGCGATCAGCCAAAGCGTGATGTAGAACGTGATCGCCAACGGGCCGGCGACGAGAAGGCCGGTGAAGAAGTAAGTCCTTAGCCGAGCTCCGAATCCACGGCTTGGGGCTGGACTGGGAGGCTGACTGAGGGACGCCAGAATCGGCTCAATCGTTTCCGGCTTCGGGTTTTCGTTCATCGCGTTCCTGAACCGCCTGCTTCGCAACACCTTGGAATTGTTCCGATCTTCGCGGCAAGCCTTGCCACGCCATCATGCCCGCGCATTATGACGCTCATGACCGAGCCGCGCACCTTTGCAATGACAGCCGGACGCCACCTGTTGTTCGCGCTAGGCTGTGTCCTGCTTGTGGTCGGCATCGCCGGCCTGGTCCTGCCGCTGCTACCGGGTACGATATTCCTCATCCTTGCCGCAGGCTGTTTCGCCCGCTCCTCGCCGCGGTTCGAGAACTGGCTCGTCACGCATCCGAGATTCGGGCCAAGCGTTGTCGCATGGCGGGAAACTGGCACAATTCCCACCCGCGCCAAGATCGTTGCGATCTCGATGATGGCCGTATCCTTCGTCCTGACCTGGCTGACGCATGCTCCGCCGATCGCATTGGCATTCGCCGGCGCGGGTCTTTCCGCCGCCGCAATCTATGTCGGGACGCGACCGTCTTAGGCCCTAGACCCGAGTGAAGACTTCGCGGCGGACTTCGTCCGCGAGCTTGATGCCGAGCGCGACCATCACCACGCCGGTCACGCGGTCGATCCAGCGGGTGAAGCGCTGGTATTGCTTCTTCGCCGGTCCGCCCGACAGCAGTAGCGCCAGCGATGCGTACCACCCGAACGCCTCGATCGTGATCACGACGATAACGGCCGCATAGAACCAGACCGGCGCATGCGCCGGGACGAGGACGATGAAGACCGAGGTCCAGAACGCGGCGCCCTTCGGATTGCTGAGATTGGTCAGAAGACCGGTCACGTAAGGCGAGCGCGTGATCTTTGGCTTGCCGGTTTCAGCATCGGCGGCAACTGGACCGCTCAGGAAAATCCGGATGCCGGCATAGACCAGATAGACCGCCGCGACGAGCCGCAACACACGATAAAGCGCGCCGGCTTCGAGCAGGAGGACGCCCACTCCGCACAGACTGAGAGTGACCCAGGCGATGGTCCCGGTCGCCACGCCGAAGCTCGCGACGAGACCGGCACGGCGGGACACGCTCGCCGACAGATGGCTGACAACGAGCGTGTTCGGCCCCGGCAGGATTGCAGCGAGGATGTAAACGGCGGCGAGATTGATCAGGCTGTGCAGAAGGTCCATCGGGTCACTTGTTTCGTGCGAGCGCCAGGCCGACGCCGCGCCAATGAGGAGCCCGCCGGAGATCCGGTTACGGAGCCTGCCATGCGAGGCAAGTAGGTTCCTCGCGCGTCCGGCCACGAGCGCCCACGAACCGTCGATCAGGATCGCGATAGCCAGGAAAGTCAGCGACAGCACGACGACCTGCGGTCCGGTGGGGATCCGGTGTCGAGAAACTGCAGAAGAACGCGCCGTAGAAGAGCGAGTGTCTTCGGATTTGTCAGCGACACGAGAAACGCGCGCAGAAGATCGCGCGCCTGGACTTCGGCTCGGGCGCTGTCCTGGTGAGGTCGATCAGCAGCATGCGCCACTGTCGGATACCGAGCCAGATTCGATCGACGACGCCGATCCAGCGGATCCATTCGAACCAGAAGCCCAGCGTGTCCATCATCCCGGTCAGGCCAAGAGAGGCGAGCGCGAGTTGCGGCACCATCGCCGTACTCGTTCCGGCAACCGTCGAACAGGCCGTAGCGCGGCCATAGGCCACGCTGTTGGCGACGATCAGGGCAACGTTCGGTCCCGGAATCAACGCCAGCACGACGACCGCCGCGACAAAGGCGAGATACAGCCGGGATCCATCATCGTCTCTTCACTCGACAGTGACGGACTTGGCGAGATTGCGCGGCTGATCGACGTCCGTGCCCATGAACACCGCCGTGTGATAGGCCAGCAATTGCATCGGCAGGGCATAGATGAGCGGCGCCACGAAGGCGTGCGAGGTCGGCACGACCAGGGTCTCGAAGGTGGAGCCGGCCGCCGCCGCCCCGGCCTCGTCGGTGACGAGGACGACCTGGCCGCCGCGCGCCGCGACCTCCTGCATGTTCGACACCGTCTTCTCGAACAGATGGTCGAACGGCGCGACGACGACGACCGGCATCTTCTCGTCGATCAGCGCGATCGGCCCGTGCTTCAGCTCGCCTGCGGCATAGCCTTCGGCGTGGATGTAGGAGATCTCCTTGAGCTTCAGCGCGCCTTCCATGGCGATCGGATAGCTCGTGCCGCGGCCGAGATAGAGAGCGTCCCGGCTGTTCGCGAACAGCTTGGCCAGCCGCTCGATCTGGGGCTCGAGCTTCAGCGTCTCGGCCATCAAGCGCGGCACTTCGATCAGCGCCGCCACGAGTTCGGACTCTCCTCAGCGGCGTCGAGCACTCCGCGCGCCCGGCCGGCGGCAATCGCCAGAGTCGGCGAGGGTCGAAAGCTGGCAGGTGAACGCCTTGGTCGAGGCGACACCGATCTCCGGGCCGGCAAGCGTCGGCAGCACGGCATCCGATTCCCGGGCGATGGTCGAAGTCGGGACGTTGACCACGCTCGCGATCTTCATGCCCTGCTCGCGGCAATGCCGGAGCGTCGCCAGGGTGTCCGCCGTCTCACCCGACTGCGAGATCAGGATCGCCAGCCCGCCATCCTTCAGCGGCGGCTCGCGGTAGCGGAATTCGGAGGCGATATCGATATCGACCGGCATGCGGGCGATGTGCTCGAACCAGTAGCGTGCCACGAGGCCCGCGTAGAAAGCGGTGCCGCAGGCGGAGATCGCGAGGCGATCCAGCTTGGCGAAATCAAGGCCTTCCGGCACCCGCGCATGGCCGGCGCCCATGTCGAGATGATGAGCCAGCGTGTGACCGACGACCTCCGGCTGCTCGGCGATCTCCTTGGCCATGAAGTGGCGGTAATTGCCCTTGTCGATCAAGGTCGCGCTGGCGAGCGAGCGCTGGACCGCGCGCCGGACCGGCTCGCCCGCACCGTCGCAATCGCGGACCGAGACGCCGCCGCGGGTCACGACCGCGCAATCGCCGTCGTCGAGATAGCTGATCTGGTCGGTGAACGGCGCCAGCGCGATCGCATCCGAGCCGAGGAACATTTCGCCCTCGCCATAGCCGACGGCGAGCGGGCTGCCGCGGCGGGCGCCGATCATCAGGTCTTCGTGGTCCTTGAACAGGAAGACGAGCGCGAACGCGCCGCGCAGGCGGGCGAGAGCGCTGGCGACGGCATCGGCCGGCTTCTTGCCGGCGTCGAGCTCGCGGGTGACGAGATGCACCACGACCTCGGTGTCGGTGTCGCTCGTGAAGCGCGCGCCATCTTCGAGCAGCTCTTCCCTCAGCTCGCGGAAATTCTCGATGATTCCGTTGTGGACGACCGCGACGCGTTCGGTCGCATGCGGATGGGCGTTCGCTTCGGTGGCCGGGCCATGAGTAGCCCAGCGTGTATGGCCGATGCCGGCCAAGCCGCTGAGCGGCTGCTGTTCCAGCTTCTCTTCCAGGAAGCGCAGTTTGCCGCGCGCGCGCCGGCGGTTCAGCACGCCGAGTTCGAGCGTCGCAACGCCTGCCAAGTCATAACCCCGATATTCAAGCCGTTTCAGCGCGTCCACGATCTGCGGCGCAACCGGTTGCTTGCCCAGAATACCGACGATACCGCACATGCTGTCTGCTCTCCCGTTCGACTTGTCTGTAAGCCGCGGACGTGCCGGCGCCTAATAACAAAGAATATCCGAATGTGACTGACTGGCCATTGCATCAGTCATGATTAGGCTTCGGCGGCGCGTTCTTGCGTCGCGCCTCCGCCCAGCCTTCCTTGTTTGCCTGACGGCCGCGGGCAATGCCGAGCGCGTCGGCCGGCACATCGTCGGTTATGACACTTCCGGTCGCAATATAGGCGCCCTTCCCCACCGTCACGGGCGCGACCAGCGCGGAATTCACGCCGATGAAGGCCCCGGCCCCGATCTCGGTACGGTGTTTATGTACACCATCGTAATTACATGTAATCGCGCCGGCGCCGATATTGGCCTCGCGCGCCGACATGGGCGTCGCCGACATAAGCCAGATGGTTGACCTTCACGCCCTCGTCGAGCACCGAATTCTTGATCTCGACGAAATTGCCGATGCGGGCCCGGTCGGCGAGCGAGGCGCCGGGGCGCAGCCGGGCGAACGGGCCCACGCTGACCTCGCGCCCCACATGCGCGCCTTCGAGATGGCAGAAGGCGTGGATCACCGCACCCTCCTCCACCGTCACGCCAGGGCCGAACACGACGTTCGGTTCGACCACCACGTCCGGCGCGAGCCGCGTATCCGCTGAGAAGAACACCGTTTCCGGCGCGACGAGCGTGACGCCCTTCTTCCAGCGCCCGGGCCCGGAGCCGTTGCTGGAACTCCGCCTCGACGGCGGCGAGCTGAGCGCGCGTATTGACGCCCTGCACCTCCGCCTCCTCGGCTTCGAGCGCGACGGTGCGAAGGCCTTTCTGCCGCGCAAGCTCGATCACGTCGGTCAGATAGAACTCCCGTTTGGCATTGTCGTCGCCGACCGCCTCCAGCAGCGAGAGAGCGCCTGCGCACCCGAAATCGCCATCAGCCCAGCATTGCAGAACTGCGATCGCGCGCTCGTCCGGCGAGCGTCCTTCTCCTCGCGGATAGCCGTCAGCGCCCCGTCCTTCACGAGGAGGCGGCCATAGCCGGACGGGTCCTTTGCATGGAAGCCGAGCACCGCGACCGTCCGCGCCGTCCGCCAGCGCCCACGCATCCGGCCGAGCGTCTCCGGCCGGACCAGAGGCGTGTCCGCAAACAGGATCAGAAGATCGTCCCGGGTGTTGGAAAGGCCTCGCGTGCTGCCAGCACCGCGTGGGCGGTGCCCCGACGCTCGGCCTGAATGAAGGTCGCGGCGTCGGCACATACTCACCGGGCCTCAGCCGCGACATCCTCGCGCCCGGGCCCAACCACGACCGCGAGATGCGTCGCGCCCGCGTCTAGCGCGCGAGCTCACACGCATGGCCGACGAGCGAGCGTCCCGCGGCGGCGTGCAGCACTTTCGGCAGCGACGGAGCGCATGCGCGTGCCCTCGCCGGCGGCAAGGATCGACCGTCAGACAGGTTCTCTGCTCATATCCTGTGTCTCTCCGGCCCGATTCTACATTCGGCGGATGCGCGAATCATGCAAACGCCGTCTAGTGTCCGCGTCCTGATTGGATCCTATGGCCATGACTGACCAGGCTGCTCAACCAGAACCCGTTCGCCGTTCCCAGCCGTCGCCGCTCATCGAGCGGCTGGCGCGTTCGGACGCGACGTCGTCTCTACACGTGGTCTGGGGTTTTTTCACCATCGCAGCAGTGGTGTCCGCAATCGGCGTGTGTTTCATGCCCGGCGCGGACCGCCGCATATCGGTTGCGATGACAACGCCCGTCGACATCGATCTGCCGGAAATTCCGATGCGCGCCGAGCGCATGGAATCGACCGAGAGCATGCTGACCAAATTCGACAAGGATCCGCCGCAGATCGAGAACGAACGCCTGCTCGCCCGTGTCAAGGCGCTTGAGGAGCAGCTGAGCGGCATCACCGGTTCGATCGCCAAGCAGGCATCTCAACATGCAGGAAGCACACCGCAGATGCGGTCGAGCGCGACGCCCTCGGTGAGCCAGCCTTCTCCCGCTCCGGTCCCGCAGATGGCCACGCCGCAGGCGGCACCTCCGGCTCCCGCGCCGATAGCGGCTTCTGCCGCAACGCCGGCCCCATCGCCGGTGCAGGCTGCTTCCGCACCGACCCTTGCTCCGCTTCCGCCGACCACCGCTCCGGTGCAGACAGCCGCGGTACAGGCCCCTCAGGCTGCCAGCCGCACCTCGTTCGGCCTCGACCTCGCCAAGGACACGTCGCTCGGAGCTCTTCGCGCGAAGTGGGAACAGCTCCGCAAGAAGCACAAGATGCTGGAAAAGCTGTCGCCCCAGGTAACGATCCGGGACGCCAACGGCAGCGTCGAGCTCCACCTCGTCGTCGGCCCGTACATCAACGCCGCCGACGCCGCGAAGACGTGCGCGGCGTTGATCGCGGCCGGAACCCCCTGTGACGGCGGGCTATACGACGGTCAGTCGCTGCCTCCGGGCTAGGATTCTTCAATTCGGCCCGCTATGGCTCTGGCCCTCTTCGAGCGCGGGACCAATGATCCGTTCAACCACTGCATGGCGGCCGAGCAAGTCCTCGGCACTGATCCTCTTCGTCGTCGGCGCGCTGTCGCTCTCGCTGGCGCTCTACACCCGCTATTGGATCATCGAGCCATCGGCCGTCGGCCTCGCCTGCCAGGCGGGCGCGAAGACGCTCACCTGCTTCTACCGGGGCGGCGTCGTCTTCCTGTTCGAATATCTCGTGCTCGGCAGCATCGCCGTCGCGGCCGCCGCCATCACGCTCGCCCGCCCGTCGGTGCTGGGCTTCGCTATCGCACTGGCCTTTGGCCTTTACGGCGTCGTAGTCCAGAATACCCAGCTCAGCGCACTGGCTCTGGCACTCCTGCCGCTTGTGTTTGCGCGGCCCGCCCGAGCCATAGCGTCCCAGCCAGGATAATCAGGACCGCCGAGAGCGCGACCGCGTCGAGATTGACGATCCGTTCCTCGATGACGAGGGCGACGGCGCAGGCGGCTAGGATCAGCGCGAACATCCGCTCGCTCAGCCCGGCTTTTCGCGGCGCAAGCAGGCTGACCAGCAGAAGGCCGACCGCAGGGCCGACAAGCGTCGCATATTCGAACTGCCGGTAACGGGCGTCGAAGGCCAGGCCGAGCGCGAAGTAAGTCGCGAGCACCGCTGTCGCCGCGAAGGCCAGAGTAACGGTGCGTTGGAAGCCAGAAGCGCGGCCCGCTCCGAAGACCTGTTCCAATCCGGCCAATCCGACGCCACGGCCGATTGCCGCCGCCGTCAGGACAGGCACTCCGGCGGCGACCGCCAGATAGAGAATCGAGCGCACCAGTTCGAAGATCGAGCGCGCGCCGACCGCCTGCATATGGACCGTAAGGCCAAGCGCACCGCCCGCGATCGTCGCGATTGCAGCCACTGCAAGCCACGACCTCGTTTCCGACAAACGCCAGCCCGCCGCCGCGAAGGTCAGAATCGACAGGACGCATCCGATCGCGGCCTGCCAGACCCAACCGGGATGGTTTGAAATCGGTTCGCCCCAGCGGAATTTGGGCTCGCGGTTATCGGCGTCGAGCAGGCCCCAATACCCCCCGGCCGTGCCCTCGAGCAGTCTCTTCCAGGGTTGGTCGAACGCCTCGATCAGATTGACCTCGACGCCGCTCTTCTTTTCGAACGCCAGGATATCGTGCAGCACTCTCGCCTGCGCCGCGGGCGTGGCACGGCTTTCCCAGCGCGAACGGCCCTCGCTGGGCCAGCCGGTTTCGCCGATCAGGATACGCTTGCCCGGAAACTCCTCCCCCACATGGACGCGGATTTCGTCGATATGCGTGCCGGCAAGCTCGGCGGCGACCGGCTCGTCCTCCCAATAAGGAAGGATATGGACCGTCACGACGTCGACGTCGTTCGCCAGCGCCTTGTGGCGGAGCCAGAACTCCCAGACATCGGCGTAGGTCGTCGGAACCGAGACGCGGGATTTCACCTCGCGGAGGATCTTGCCGAGGCTCTCCTCGCTCTGCTCGCCACGGAGCAACACCTCGTTGCCGATGATGAGGAGCTTGACCACGTCCTTGTACGAATTGGCCAGTTCGACCGCCGTCTCGATCTGTTTGCGGTTGTCGATGTCCTTACGGCCGATCCAGATGCCGAGCATGACCTGGAGTCCATGCTTGCGCGCAAGCTCCGGAACCACCTGCAGACCCTGGTCGACGGCATAGAGTCGGACACAACTTGTGATCTTGCTTAACCGCGCGAAATCGTCGTCGATCTGCTCTTTCGGGATGACGATCGTTTCCGTGAATGGAGACTGCCCCCGCCGGAACGGCGCGTAGGAAACGCATGGCACTTTTGCGTTTTCAGCAAGCGGCGACGGCGGCATGTCGATCGGACGCCCCATCCACCACCAAAAGCCGGCGATGAGGGCGATCGAGAGAGCAAGAAGCGCTAAAGGCAGACGAAATGGCACGAACGGCCTCACTTTGGATTTGCCGGTCGATAAACATTTAGAGTTTAATTCTCAAGCGGGTGGCGCCTATCGGGACTTGTCGCGAAAGCGACAAACTTGTCGGTGCATCTGTCCCAAATTCTCTCCGGCTGGGCGTCAGTTCCTAAATGCGTTCATTGTTCCCTGCGTATCTCTTCGCCGGCGCGCTCGCGCTGTGCGCTTCGAATCTTCCTGTCCTGGCCCAGTCCGCCAAGCCGGCGGAACCTGCCGCCACGCCGGCGGCGCCCGGGCAGACACCTGCCACTTCGCCCACGCAAGCACCTGCCGCCGCTCCGGCAGCAGCCACCACACCCGCGGAAAAGCCCGACATCGTCGCCCAGCCCTGGCGCCGGGCGGAGTGCGAATGGACCGGCCAGCGCATCATGAGTCTGCTGTGGCGGGATGATGTGAACACGGCCCGCGAGCAGAACCGCTTCTATGAAATGTTTGGCTGTCCGACCGCTCATCTTCCTGTCGCATTTCGGTGCGTAATCGAAGAGAGCGAAAATAAGCCGGACCAGAACGACTTGAACGCGCGCGTCTACAGCTGCTGGACCAACCCCGAAAAGCGCCCTGCCCAAGAATAAAGCAGCGGCTTTTCGGCGCAGACGGATCCAAATGCACGGTTCGGCCGTTCATCTGCGGTTCAGTACTGCCCTGCCAAAGCTTTTAGGTGTAAATGATGCTCTCGCCCCTAGTAGGGGCTTCCCGAAAGGCAAGTTAAAGCCGCATGCGTGTCGTCCTCGCCGCTCTCGCGTTGGTCACCGGGCTTCACGCAGCCCTCTGGCTCTGGAGCCGTCCCGTTGCGGAGGCACCGGCTGCTCCCCACAAGTTCACGAGCCTTTCGTTCTCTCCGTACGGCAAGGATGAGGACGGCGAGAATGCGGATGCCAATCCCGCGCAGGTCCGCAAAGACATCGCAGCCGTCGCTCCGTACACCGAAGCGATCCGTACCTATTCCGCGACGCGCGGCCTCGACGTGGTCGCTCCTCTCGCCGCCGAGAAGGGCCTGAAGGTCACGCAGGGCATCTGGATCGACAAGGACGAAGACCGGAATACCCGCGAGATCGAGAGTGCGCTGGCGGTCGCCGACCGCAACCCCAACGTCAAGGCGCTGGTGGTCGGTAACGAAGTGGTGCTCCGCGGTGAAAAGACCGTCGACGAGATGGTCGCGCTCATCAACAAGGTGAAGCAGCGCACCTCGCTTCCGGTCACCACCGGTGAAATCTGGAACGTCTGGCTCGAGTATCCGCAGCTAGCCTCGGCGGTCGACTTCATCGCCGTCCATATCCTGCCCTATTGGGAAAGCGTCCCCGCGGACAAGGCGGTCGATCTGACGCTCGACGTCTACGAGCGCCTTCGTAAGGCGTTCCCGGGCAAGCACATCGTCATCGCCGAGTTCGGCTGGCCGTCCGCGGGCTTCAACCGCAATAATTCGACCACCGGCAAGCTGCTGCAGGCCGAACTCATCCGCGAGTTCACCAACCGCGCTCGTGCTCGCGGCATCGACTACAACATCGTCGAAGCCCTCGATCAGCCTTGGAAGGGCGTGCTCGAAGGCAGCGTCGGTCCCTATTGGGGCGTGCTCGACGCAGACCGCCAATTGAAATTCCCGCTGTCCGGCGAGATCGAGGACAAGACCTTCACGCAGCGCATGATCGTCGCGCTCCTGATCGGCTTCCTGCTCTCGCTGCCGATCTTCGGCACCCGCCAACCGACCTTCGCGCAATCGGTGCTGCTAGCCAGCGCGACGAACCTCGTCGGCGCCTGGGCGGCGATCCTGATCAACCACTGGCTGACGCACTATTTCGTCTTCGGCGCGCAAATCGCGATGGTGATCGGTTCGCTCCTGCTCGTCCCGCTCGCGGTCGTCATCCTCAGCCGCATCGAGGAGATTTCGGCGATCGCTTTCGGTCGCAAGAGCCGGCGCACGCTCGACGGTCAGGACCCGGCGGTGGCGCAGACGCCGAAGGTCTCGATCCACATCCCGGCCTATCGCGAACAGCCGGACATGCTGATCAAGACGCTGGATAGCGTCGCGGCGCTCGAATATCCGGATTTCGAGTGCGTGGTCGTCATCAACAACACGCCCGATCCCGAATTCTGGCAGCCGATCGAGGAGCATTGCCGCCTGCTCGGCGATCGCTTCAAGTTCGTCAACGCGATGAAGCTGGAGGGCTTCAAGGCCGGCGCCCTGCGCCTCGCCCTTGAGCACACCGCCCCGGAAGCGACCATCATCGGCATCATCGACGCCGACTACGTCGTCTCGCCGGCATGGCTGAAGGATCTCGTTCCGGCCTTCGCCGATCCGGCCGTCGGCATCGTCCAGGCGCCGCAGGACCACCGCGACGGCGATCGCACCGTTCTCGCCCGCCTGATGAACACCGAATATGCCGGCTTCTTCGACATCGGCATGGTCGAGCGCAACGAGCAGAATGCGATCATCGTCCACGGCACGATGTGTTTGCTTCGCCGCGCGGCGATGGACGATGCGGGTGGCTGGTCGTCGGACACGATCTGCGAGGATTCCGACCTCGGCCTCACCATCCTCGAAAAGGGCTGGTCGGCGCACTACACCCGCAAGCGCTATGGCTGGGGCCTTCTGCCGGACAATTTCGAGGCGTTCCGCAAACAGCGCCATCGCTGGACCTTCGGCGGCATGCAGATCGCTATGAAGCATCTGAAGCTGTTCGGGCCGGGCGCTTCACGCCTCAGCGCCGAACAGCGCCGCACCTATCTCATCGGCTGGCTGAACTGGATGGGCGCGGAAGCGATCGGCGTCGCCATCGCCATCATGAACCTGATCTGGGTTCCGGTCATCGCGTTCGGCGGCGTCGCCATTCCGGAAGCCGTGCTGACGATCCCGATCCTGTTCGGCTTCGCGATCTACCTCATCCACTTCTTCTCGCTCTATCAGCTGCGGGTGCGCCACCCCGTCCTGTCCACGATCGGCGCATCGATCGCCGCCATGGCGCTGCAGTTCACCGTCGCTCGCGGCGTCGCCGAATGGGTGGTGAAGCAGCACATGCCGTTCATCGTCACGGCGAAGGGCGGCAAGGGAGCCAAGGCGCGCAAATTCCCTGCCCCCTGGGAACTCGGACTGGGCGGCGCTCTGGTTCTTGGCGCAGCTTTGGTCTGGGGGACGAACTTCGTGAACGTCCGCGAAACGAACATCTTCGCGCTCGTTCTCCTCGTTCAGTCGCTGCCCTTCCTCGCCGCCGCCGGCCTCGCCTGGGTCGAGGGCTCGAAGCTCAACGATCCGGCATTCATCGCGGCGAGGACGGCCCGTCTCGCTGGCCTCGGAGGTTTCGTCCGGCGTCGCGCGCGTGACGCGGCCGCTCCTGTCGTTGCGGAGCCGGCACCGGCTCTGGCGACCTCGCTCGACGACGTCGCGACGGTCTGAGATTGACCGCGCCTGTCACCGACAGGCGCGCGTCACCCCGTCATATCCCCGATAACTACCCGTCGCCGCGTTATAGGTCCTGTACCGAGTACATCTTGGGGCTTGCGCCATGCGCATCGACGTCCGGCGCACGCGATCGCTCGACCGCGTGGGTTCCGGCCTGGCTACTTGCGGGGACTTCGCTTCTTGAGCGGGTTCGGCTTCTTGAGCCGACAAATCTTGCCCGTTCGATAAGGCCGGCTCGCCGCTGACGATATCGAACGTCCGCTCGACACGTGCATCACGTCCGCTCTGTATGGGAAGCGAGCCCGGGCAGCGCATCTGGCTCGCGCTTTCTTCGAACCAGCAATCGAGATGATTGAATGTGGTCTGCGCGAGCGCATTGCCGGCAAGGCACTGGACCGCGCAGGCAAGCGCCAGTTTCACGATTGTCGACATTTGAACCTCCCAACCAGGAGCCGTGGCGCCAACCGCTGCGCCACGAATTTCAACTCGAATCTCAGCTAGCCACCCCGACCTTTCGAAGCGCATCGCGAAGCGTCGATTCGGAGGTGACGCTCTTCGCGTATGATGCGTACGCCGACTGGCACCAGGCTTGGCTGAACTTCAGATCGTCGACGGCCTGCTGGAGCCTGCTCAGGGCGGCCGTGCTTTCCACAAACGCAGCATTCAGATCGTCGGCCCCAAGGCGCGCGAAGAGCGTATTGGCCAGTGCCTGGTTTGCGAAATCGACCTCGATCTGCGCGTCCCGGAGCGCCCGATAGGCATGCTCCAGACCGTACTCTGCGGTGACGAGCACCTCTGACGTTTGCTCCAACATCTTGGTTGCAAGGCGCAAATCGCGCGCGCCCCGCTCGATGCCATCGATCGGGCTCGGCCCGCCCCCCGATGCAGGCATTGCTGGTTCGACAGTTTGCGCAGTCAGTTTGAGCAAAGCTTCCAGGCTCGGCCGGTCTTCCGCCTCGTGGCTGACCGGACCCTGGATATCGCGAAACAGCGCTTCATCGTCGATTTGAGGACCATCAATTCGCACAACAGACATAGACGCCTCCCCGTAAGACCACGCGACCTTACAGTCGAAATATGCCGCCGCAACTTGGAGTTGATTATATAGTTAAGTCCGGATCGGCGCAAATAATCATAAAACGGGATTGATCGTGCATAGAAGGTGGCCGCTCTTGATGCTGACCATCTGCTTCGAAATGCCTGAGGTTATGACGTTCGTGCGGACGACTATTTTTGTCGAATGTAGTCGCCGATCCGATACTGAAATCCCGACTCTAGCGGTACCGCATCACGACTGCGAAACCTCGGAACTGCATGCTGTGAAGCGGCATTTAGTTTCTGAGAACGAAGTCCCGCGACGCGGGCACTTACGGAGAATCAAGCAATGAGACATGGACTGATCGCTGGCATTGCCGCGATCGCGATCGCCCTTGCTATGGGCGCATTGCTCGTGACCTGGGACGGCGGATCCGGCCCGAACAGCGCCGGCCTCTCATCGCATGGACCGATGCAGCAAGGCCGTGCGGCAACGACCACGGACCCGAATGGTCCCATGACGCCGAACCACAACGAGCCGGCCACTCCCACGCCGCGCTGATTGATCCGGCTTGTCGCCTGACGAGCCGCACCGTACACGAAGCGCTCGGTCCATCCTGACCGGGCGCTTTTGTTTGTGCGAATGAGCTTCAACCCGGCAACTGCTTTACGTGGCCTGATCACGGCGATCGTTCTGATCGCGATCTGGTATGCGGCCGTGCGACTGTTCGCACCGCCGCCTTTCATCCTGCCGGGCCCGGACCGGGTCTTCGCGACATTGATCTCTGACTGGCGTTACCTGCTCGGGCAAGCCTCGGTCACTCTTTCCGAAATCGTCCTCGGCCTGATCGTCGGCACTGTCATTGGTGTCGGCATGGCCTTGTTGGTCGCGACCTCCGGATTCGCACGCCGCTGGGTGCTCCCGCTTCTGATCTTCTCGCAGGCTTTGCCAGTCTTCGCGATCGCGCCGCTCCTCGTTGTCTGGTTCGGTTTCGGGCTCGCTTCGAAGATCGTGATGACGACGATCATCATCTTCTTTCCCATCACCTCGGCCTTCCAGGACGGCCTTCGCCGCACGGACCAGGGTCTGCTTGATCTCGCCCGCCTCAACGGCGCATCGCGCCTGACTACGTTACGGCTCATTCGCGTGCCCGCCGCCCTGCCCGCGCTCGCCTCCGGCCTTCGCGTCGCGGCAGCCGCCGCGCCAATAGGAGCCGTTGTGGGAGAATGGGTTGGCGCATCCGCCGGTCTTGGTTATGTGATGCTCTACGCCAATGCGCGCGCCCAGATCGACGTGATGTTCGCAGCCCTGCTCATCCTCGGTCTGGTCGCGGCGCTTCTCTGGTTTGCGGTCGATGCCCTTCTGGCGCGGCTGATCCCCTGGTCCGAACAACGCCGTCCTTCCTGACGGCTTCGCGGAGTTCTCGATGTTGCGTTTCGCCGCCGCTCTGGTTGCTCTCGGCCTGTCGCTGACGCCCGCCGCCGCCGACGAAAAGCTGACTGTCCTACTCGACTGGTTCGCCAATCCCGACCACGCGCCGCTGGTCGTTGCCAAGGAAGGTGGTTTCTTCGCCAAGCATGGCCTTGAGGTCGAGTTGATCGAGCCGGCTGATCCGAACGCACCACCGAAGCTCGTCGCCGCCAAGCAGGCCGACATCGCGGTCACCTACCAGCCGAACCTCTATCTCCAAATCGAGGAAGGTTTGCCGCTAAAGCGCATCGGCGCGCTCGTCGACACGCCGCTCAACTGCCTGATGGTCAAGGAAGACGGCCCGATCAAGTCGATCAAGGATCTCAAGGGAAAGAAGATCGGCTATTCGATCTCCGGCTTCGAGGACGCGCTCCTTGGCGTCATGCTGGAGAATAACGGCCTCTCGGCGAAGGACGTCGAGATGATCAACGTCAACTTCTCGCTGACGCCTGCCGTCCTCGCCAACCAGGTCGACGGCGTCGTCGGCGCCTTCCGCAATTTCGAGCTGACGCAGATGCGCATCGCCGGCGGCAAGGGCCTTGCCTTCTACCCGGAAGAGAACGGCGTGCCGCTTTACGACGAGCTGATCTATGTCGCCCATTCGGATGCCCTAGGCGATCCGCGCATGAAGAAGTTCATGGACGCTGTGCAGGAAGCGACGATCTTCCTGATCAACCATCCGGACAACAGCTGGAAGCTCTTCCTGAAGTCCTATCCGAAGCTCGACGACGCACTGAACCGCGCCGCCTGGGTCGACACGCTCCGCCGCTTCGCCAAGTCGCCGGCCACGCTCGATCGCGCTCGCTACGACGCGTTTGGCAAGTTCATGAAAGATCGCGGACTGATCAAATCGGTCCCCGCGCTCGACACCTACACGGCCGAAATCCACTGAGGTCCAACTATGGCATTCGCTGAAAACGACGGCGTCCGCCTCTTCTATACCGTCGACGGCCCGGCAGACGCTCCGGTCCTGATGCTCTCGAACTCGATGGGCACGACGCACCGGATGTGGGAGGCGCAGCTTCCCACCTTCGCCGAACGCTTCCGGGTCATCCGCTACGACCGTCGCGGCCATGGCCAGTCGGGCTCGCCGCCGGCACCGTATTCGCTCGACCAGCTCGGCGGCGACGCGCTCGCGATCATGGACGCGGCCGGCGTCGACCGCGTGAACTGGCTCGGCCTGTCGATGGGCGGCATGGTTGGTATGTGGCTCGCCACCAATCATCCGGACCGTATCGAGAAACTGGTCCTTTCAAGCGCCGCGACCTTCATGGGCCCGCCGGAACTGTGGGACGGCCGCATCAAGACCGCGCAGAGCCGCGGCATGGAAGTGCTCGCAGCGCCGACCATGCAGCGCTGGTTCACGCCGGACTTCCTGAAGAACAGCGGCGACAAGGTCGGCGAGATCCGCGAGCAGTTCCTGCAAACGACGGTCGACGGCTTCGCAGGCTCCTGCTCCGCCATGCGCGACATGGACCAACGCGAGACCATCCGCACCATTGTCGCTCCAACTTTGGTCATCGTCGGCGCCGAAGATCAGGGCACGACGCCCGCCGAGGCGGCCTTCATCGTCAGCCGCATCCCGAACGCGAAAGGAGTCATCCTGCGCGGCTCGCACATCATCAATATCGAAGCGCCCGAGGCGTTTTCGACGGCTGTGCTGGATTTCCTCGGCTAATTCACGAACGCCCGGTTCAGCCGTCGAGGGCGGCGATGGCGAGCGCGGCGATGCGGAAGTCGACTTCCGGCGTTTCGCCATCGCTGATGAACCAGGCGGCCGACAGACCGGTCCAGGCGATGATCCATTGCAGGAGCCGTCGGCACTCGAGGCCGGACAGCTCCACGACGGTCGCCAGACGCCGCTCGAAGGTCTCGGGCAGGATAGCAACCCGCGTCGAGGATTCGCCGATATCCGGGTTGCAGAACAGATTGGCGTAGTCGAAGCCGCGTTCTCCGCGGATACGCTTTGGGTCTATGGCGAGCCAGCCGCGCTCGCCGAAGTCGAGGACGTTGTCGTGATGCACGTCGCCGTGCAGCACGTGCGGTTCCTGCGGGGCGGCAAGCAGATGGCGCAGCGTCTCGGCCGAACGCACGAGCAGCCCGCCATGCGCGGCCGCCGCCGGTTCCAGCTCGCGAAACCAGACGTCAAGCGGCACCAGCACTTCGGGGGCGGCTTTCCGCGCGGCTCGTGCAGCCGGGCGACAACATCGCAGAGGATACGGGTAGCCTCATCGTCCCGCCCGTCGCGGGCAAATGCATGCAGCGACCGCGAGCCCCTGCGCTCGTTCCAGAAGGATCGCGTCGTCCGCCTTGGCGAATAGCCGAGCGGCGCCGTGTCCATCCCACCAGTCCATCAGCACGCCGCCGAGCTTCTCCTCCTCTTGCGAGGTAACCTTCAACATGGCCGCTTCGCCGCCATGGCGCACCGGCAGGAGATGTGATCCCCAGGTGTGGATGGGCTCGCCGTCCGGAGTTAGGTTCCAGAGATCGAGATAGTAATTGAACATCGGCCCCCGGTATTGCCGCTTGGGCTAGTCATGTCCACCGAGATCGGGAAGCCCATGCTCTGATGCAATCTGGGGCCCTCATCGCGGCCGCGGGATCAGCGCTTCCAGCGCCCGGGCCGCCTTGGTCCGGTAGCGCTCCTTGTGCCAGAGCATCCAGAACATGCGGGCCGGTAGATCCACCCCCGCTTTCACCAGACGTCCGGCCTCCAACTCGCTTCTAGCGACCATTTCAGACATCACGCCGGCCAGCCGTCCCGCCTGAACCGCCGCGCGAACCGCCTCGTTCGACGGCAGCGAGAGCGAGACGTCGAGTTCCTCGCGCGGAATGCCGATCGCCTCCAGAGCATCTTCGAGCAGCGCCCTTGTGCCCGACCCCTGCTCGCGCATGATCCAGCGTCCGTGCCGGAGGTCGTCAGGTGTCAGCAGCCGCCCGTTCGCCCAGTCGTGATCTGGCGAAACGACGACGATCAGTTGATCCGACGCGACTGACTTCATTGCCAACGCCGGCTCGTCCACGTCGCCCTCGACGAAGCCGACATCAGCAGCCCCCTCGACGACCGCCTGCACCGCCTCCGTGGTATTGCCGACGGCGAGGCTGACGTCGACGCCCGGATAGGCGTCGTGGAACCGGACGAGCAGTTCCGGCACCCAGTAGCTGGCAATAGTCTGGCTGGCGTGGACCGCGAGCCGCCCGCGCTTCATTCCGCCGAGCTCCGCCAGCGCCAGTTCCGCGCTCTGGGCCTGGGCGAGGGTCGCCTTCGCCGCCGGCAGAAACACCCTTCCCGCTTCCGCCAGCTCAATGCGCCGCCCGACGCGATGAAACAGTTCGGCGCCATGCCGTTCCTCCAGCGCGCGGATGGAATGGCTGACGGCTGACGGCGTCATGTTCAACGCCTCGGCAGCACCGGTCAGGTGCTCACGGTCGGCGACGGCAACGAAGATGCGAAGCTGATCTAGGGTCATCGTTCGATTTTCTCGAACAGAACATACGATAATAGTCGATGGATTGAACAGACGCGTCATTTCACATTGTTTGAATGGCAATAATGGACCCCGCTTCAGCTGCCCGCGCCGGCACAAGCAATGCTCTTCCCGGCCTCATTTTGTGCGTGGCGGTCGCATGCGCTGCCGCGATCCTCTCGGCGATCGAGACCGCCGTTCTAGGTCGTGCCTGGCTCGATGCTTTGCCGATCGCGATCATCTTCGGTGTCGTGATCCGCAGCAGCTTTCGCCTCGACCGACAGTTCGACCGGGGCATCTGCATCTCGTCGAAGACGATTCTCGAAATCGCCGTCGTGCTCCTCGGTGCCTCGATCGATCCGGCTGCGGCGCTCGCTGCGGGTCCGATGCTTCTGCTTGGCATCGCATTGGTGGTCGGGCTGTCGATACCGCTGAGCTACGGCGTCGGGAGACTACTGGGCCTGAAGAGCACGCTTGCGATGCTGATAGCCTGCGGAAACTCGATCTGCGGAAACTCCGCGATCGCAGCGACCGCCCCGGTGATCCACGCCGAAGGCCGAGACGTCGCCTGTTCGATCGCCTTCACCGCCATTCTGGGCGTCGCCGTGGTTCTATTGTTGCCTCTGCTCGTTCCCGCGCTCGGCTGGTCGGAGAACCAATATGGCGTCTTCGCGGGCCTGACCGTGTATGCCGTCCCGCAGGTTCTTGCCGCCACGGCTCCAGTTTCCGCCGCGAGCCTGCAGATCGGCACCCTGGTCAAGCTGGTCCGTGTCTTGATGCTCGGCCCGGTCATAGCGACGCTTGGCCTGCTATACCGCGAGAAGGAACAGCGCCGCCCCGACCTCGCGCATCTGCTGCCTTGGTTCATCGCCGGCTTCCTGGCGATGCTGGCTGCACGCTCTCTCAGTTTCATTCCCGAGCGTGCGCTGCCGGTCCTGTCGGACATCACCTCGGCACTCGCTATCGTTTCGATGGCCGGGCTCGGACTGAGCGCCGATATCCGGTCGCTCGCCCGAGTTCGGCGGCCGCGTGCTGGCCGCCGCGATCCTGTCCTTGGGAGTTATCGGTGCGCTGAGCTACGGGCTGATCGTCCTGCTCGGCATTGGCTGAGTACTTACTCGCCCTGCCCTTCGGCATCCTTGCCGTAGTACATGACGCCGAGCTTGATCGGCTCGCGGCCGCGTTCGCGGCGGGAGATGTTGGTGTCCCTCAGCGAATAGACGCAGCCGCAATATTCCTGCTGGTAGAATTCTTCGCGCTTCGAGATCTCGACCATCCGCGAGGAGCCGCCGCCCTTGCGCCAATTGTATTCCCAGTAGGTCAGCCCTTCGTAGCGCGCCGCCGCGCGGCGTCCGCAGCCGTTGATCTGGTTCATGTCCTTCCAGCGCGAAATGCCGAGCGAGGACGTGATGACTGGGAAGCCATTCTCATGGGCGTAGAGGGCGGTCCGCTCGAAACGCATGTCGAAGCACATCGTACAGCGGGCGCCGCGTTCCGGCTCCCATTCCAGACCCTTGGCCCGCGCGTACCAATTGTCCTTGTCGTAATCGGCATCGACGAACGGGACATTGTGCTTCTCGGCGAAGCGAATGTTCTCATCCTTGCGCAGCAGATATTCGCGCTCGGGGTGGATGTTCGGATTGTAGAAGTAGATCGTGTAGTCGATGCCGGACGCGAGCATCGCCTCCATCACCTCGCCCGAGCACGGGGCGCAGCAGGAATGGAGAAGTACCTTCTTGGCGCCGCCCGGCGTCTCAAGGAGCGGGCGCTCGATGTCCAGGATGTCCGTCATGGCGCGCGACATACCACAAACCGGCCGACGGCCTCAAATCCGCGGGGCCCTGAAATGCATCGGTCCCGGACAGCCGAGCCATCCGGGACCGCATTTCGCATCGTTTCTTATGCCGAACCGAAACCGCTCAGCCAAAGCGGCCGGTGATGTAGTCCTGCGTCTTCTGCTGGCTCGGATTCGTGAACACCTTCTCGGTGGTGTCGAATTCGATGACCGAGCCGAGATACATGAACGTCGTGAACTCCGACACGCGCGCGGCCTGCTGCATGTTATGGGTCACGATGATGATCGTGTACTCGCTCTTCAACTCCCCAATCAGCTCCTCGATCTTGCCGGTGGAGATCGGGTCGAGTGCCGAGCACGGCTCGTCGAGCAGGATGACTTCCGGCTTCACGGCAACACCGCGGGCGATGCAGAGACGCTGCTGCTGACCGCCGGAGAGGCTGAGGCCGGAGGCGTTCAGCTTGTCCTTGACCTCCGACCACAGGCCGGCGCGCTTCAGGGCAGAGACAACGCGGTCCTCGAGTTCCGACTTCGGTAGCTTCTCGTAGAGTTTGATGCCGAACGCGACGTTGTCGAAGATCGTCATCGGGAATGGCGTCGGCTTCTGGAACACCATGCCGATCTGCGCACGCAGCAGGTTCAGGTCCTGGCGGGGATCGAGGATATTCTTGCCGTCGAGCAGGACCTCGCCCTCGGCGCGCTGGTTCGGGTAGAGCTCGTAGATGCGGTTCAGGACGCGCAGCAGCGTCGACTTTCCGCAGCCCGACGGGCCGATGAACGCCGTGACAGTGTTCTCGTAGAGCGGCAGGTTGACCGTCTTCAGGGCCTCGTGCTCGCCGTAGTAGAACCGCATATTGCGGATCGAAACCTTCTCGCGACGGTTGGTGACCCGGTTGACCGTCGATCCGATCGACGGCTGGGTGGCCTGGGTTCCAGCGGATTCGGCTACAAGCTGTTCGGTCATGACCCGCTCCGGGACGTGAGGATTCGTGCGGCGATGCTGAGGCTCAGCACGGCGAAGGTGATGAGAAGAGCGCCCGACCAAGCGAGCTGCTGCCAGCCCTCGTAGGGGCTGAGAGCGAACGAGAAGATGGTCGCCGGAAGGCTCGCCATCGGCGCATTGAGGTTGGTGCTCCAGAACTGGTTGTTCAGCGAGGTGAACAGCAGCGGCGCGGTCTCGCCGGAGATACGGGCGATCGCGAGGAGAACGCCGGTGGTCATGCCCGCGCGGGCCGCCCGATAGGCGACCCTGCGGATGACCAGCCAGCGCGGCGCACCCAGGGCGGACGATGCTTCGCGAAGCTGGTTCGGCACCAGAAGCAGCATGTCTTCCGTCGTCCGGACGACGACCGGGATCACAATGACCGCGAGCGCCGCCGCGCCTGCAATCGCCGAGAAGTGCCCCATCGTGGCGACGAACAATTCATAGATGAACAGGCCGACGACAATGGACGGCGCCGAAAGGAGAATGTCGTTGATGAAGCGCACCACGGTCGTCAGCGTCGTGTGACGGCCGTATTCCGCCATGTAGGTGCCGGCCAGGATGCCGATCGGAGTACCGACCAGCACGGCGATCACGGTCATGATCAAGCTGCCGACGATGGCGTTCGCCAGACCACCGCCATTGCCCGGAGGCGGTGGCGTCGATTCCGTGAACACGGCGAGGCTCAGGCCGGCGAAGCCGTTCCAGAGCAGCGCCCCCAGGATCAGAACAAGCCAGCCGAGGCCGATAATGGCGGCCGCGAGCGACAGCGTCATGTAGATCTTGTTGCGGACGCGACGTCCTGCGTAGAGGTCCATGGTCTCAGCCTCCCGACATCTTCTCGAGGCGCAGCAGCATCAGGCGCGCGCAGGCGAGAACGATGAATGTGATGATGAAGAGGATCAGGCCGAGCGCGATCAACGAGCTCGTGTAGACGTCGCCGATGGCCTCGGTGAACTCGTTGGCGATCGTGGCCGAAATCGTCGTGCCGGGCTGAAGCAGCGATTCCGAGATCCTGTGCGCGTTGCCGATGACGAAGGTCACCGCCATGGTCTCGCCGAGCGCGCGGCCAAGGCCGAGCATGATGCCCCCGACCACGCCAATCCGCGTATACGGAAGCACCACGTTCTTGACGACTTCCCAGGTGGTGCAACCGACGCCGTATGCCGCTTCCTTGAGCACGGGCGGGACCGTCTCGAAGACGTCGCGGGTGATCGAGGTGATGAACGGCAGGACCATGATCGCCAGGATCAGGCTCGCGGTGAGAATGCCGATACCGTAGGGCGGGCCAGCGAAAAGACTGGACAGGACCGGAATATGCTTGGTCGCGTTGATCAGCCAGGGCTGAAGCGTCTGCTGCAGGAACGGCGCGAAAACGAAGAAGCCCCAAATGCCGTAGATGATCGACGGGATACCGGCCAGAAGCTCGATCGCGATGCCGATCGGGCGACGGAACGCTGGGGGGCAGAGTTCGGTGAGGAAGATCGCGATGCCGATGCCCAGTGGAACGGCGATCAGCATGGCGATGAGCGATGTAACGATGGTGCCGTAGATCGGGGCGAGAGCGCCGAATTTTTCGGTGACCGGGTTCCAGCTTTCCGTCGTCAGAAAGTCGAAGCCGAAGGCACGAATTGCCGGCATCGAGCCTATGACCAGCGAAATCATTACGCCGCCGAGGATCACCAGGACCAGGATCGCCGCGGCCTGCGTCGAGCGGTGAAACAGGACGTCCGCAAGCGTGAACCGGCGAAGCACTTTGTGCCGGTCGTCTCCCAAAGCCAGGTCCGTCAAACTGATCTCCGCCATCTCAATCCCCATCCCTTAAGCGGAATGCGGGACCGCCCGGAGGCGATCCCGCGGATCGTAATCGGATCAGCCGCCGAAGAGCGGCTTGCCCTCGACCTTAATGTCGTTCGTCCACTGCTTCTTGATGCCAGCAACGACGCTGTCCGGCAGGACGACGTAGTGCAGATCGTCAGCGAACTTATCGCCGTCCGCAGCATAGGCCCAGTTGAAGAACTTCAGGGCTTCGCCCGCGGCCTTCGCGTCAACCGGCTGCTTGTACATCAGGATGAAGGTGGCGCCCGTGATTGGCCAGCTGGCATCGCCCGGCTGGTTGGTCAGGATCAGGTAGTTGCCCGGAGCCTTCGACCAGTCGGCGTTCGCGGCAGCGGCCGAGAAAGCTTCCGAGGTCGGAGCAACGGCCTTGCCGGCGGCGTTCACGAGCGAAGCGGTCGGCATCTTGTTTTCCAGAGCGTAAGCGAATTCGACGTAGCCGATCGCGCCCTGCGTCTGCTTGACGGTGTTGGCGACGCCTTCGTTGCCCTTGGCGCCGATGCCGGTCGGCCACTCAACGGAGGTAGCCGCACCGACCTTGTCCTTGAACGTCGGCGAAACCTTCGAGAGGTAGTCGGTGAAGAGGAAGTTCGTGCCCGAACCGTCCGAACGACGGACGACGGCGATTGCCGTGTCGGGGAGCTTCGCGCCCGGGTTCAACTTGGCGATGGCCGGGTCGTTCCAGGTCTTCACTTCGCCGAGGAAGATGTTTGCGAGGGTCGCGCCATCGAGAGCGAGGTTCGAAACGCCTTCGAGGTTGACGACCGGTACCACGCCGCCGATGACGGTCGGAAACTGGATCAGACCAGCTGCATCGAGCTCTTCCGGCTTGAGCGGGGCGTCCGACGCACCGAAGGTGACCGTCTTCGCCTTGATCTGCTTGATGCCGCCGCCCGAACCGATCGACTGATAGTTAAGGGAAACGCCGGTCTTGGTCTTATAGGCATCGGCCCACTTGGCGTAGACCGGAGCCGGGAACGACGCGCCAGCGCCGGTGATTTCCTGAGCCTGCGCCGCAGCGCCGGCCACGAGGGCGGCAGCAACGATCACGGCGGACTTGAGCGCGTTTTGAGCGACGTGCTTCATCTTGCCTCTCCTGTATTGGGTGGCGCCCGCCACGATGTCGCGACAGGGCTTACTCGCAGAGACTTGGCCGCTGCGGTCGGGGGCGCTTGTAGGAAGGCTGGATGACAGGTTGATGACAGCCTTGGCGTGTTGTCACAGACCATCGTCAGTGCTTTCGGAATCTTCGCTAAACGCACCGGATGACATGTCTATATTTCTAGACAACTCTTCACTCCGTTGAGGTGGATGAACGAAGGGCGGACCATCCTGGATCCTTCGCTCGACGTGCCAGGCCCGGAGCCCGAGCCCCCGCGAGCGGATGATCGTCGGCAGATCGCCATCGCTCAGAGAGACCGTGATAGCCCCACCCTCGGCCAAGTCGCGACCGTCGATCACAAGAGCGGTATCCCGGCAGCCAGGCGGAGCGATCAGCCGTGTAATGACGATGGCGGCCCGCCAGCAATCCTGCCGGAGGCCGCCATAACTCCAGGTCAGCGAAACCCAACGTCCGTCCCGCGACCGCACGGCACAGCCAAGACGATCGCAACGCACGCCATCGGATGCGCTCTTATCCCGGACAGACCGGCTATCCCCATCGGCAGCCAGCCAGTTTTCGGCGGCGAAGCTCGCGAATCTCACTCCGGCCAAATCGAGCGTCCCGTCCGACCCACGAACCGCGGCCGCCCTGCCCTCGGCATCCACATAGATGTCCGGACGCCGTGGATCGGCGGCAAGCATAACGCCGAAGGCGACCGGGATTAGACCGAGCCAACGCAGCCTCGTGCTCCAGATCGCGAGCCAGCAGAGCCCACCCGCGAGCGTCAGAACCGCCCAACCTGAAAAGGCCGGCACCGCCAGCGTCGAATATGGCCACGTCGCGATCTCGCGAGAGATCATCAGCAGAAGCCCGATTCCATACCCCATGATCTGCCAGGGCAGACCGTCGAGCCCAATGGGATAGAGAACGAGGCCGATCAGCGCCCACGGCATGATCAGAAGGCTCACGATCGGCAAAGCGAGGAAATTGCTCGGCAGTGCATGCACGGCAATGCGCTGGAAGTGGAAGGTGCCGAACGGTGCCGTGGCGATGGTCGCCGCAACTGTGGTCGCGACGATCGCAGCGAAGTAACGCCGAATGAAACCAGCGGAGCCATCCCGCCGGGTCTCGTCCTTCTTTCCGTCCGAGCGACCTTCGTACCATGCGACGATGGCCATCACCGCCGCGAACGACATCTGAAAGCTGGGCCGAGCACGCATTCGGGGACCAGGGCGATGGCGCATAGCGCGGCCAGCGCGAGATTGCGCATCGTGACGGCCTGCCTGTCGAGGATGACCGCTACGAAGACGAACGCCACCATCACGAAACTGCGTTGCGTTGCGACCTCGCCTCCCGACAGCGCGAGATAAAAGCCAGACCCGATCAGCGCGGCCAGGGCCGCCCATTTCTTGATCGGGTGACGGAGCCCGATGCCTGGAACGAGCGTGAGTGCGAACCGGACGACAGCGAACAGCGTGCCGCGAAACAGCGCCATGTGCAGGCCGGAGATCGAAATGACGTGATAAAGGCCAGCTGTCCTCAACACATCGCTGGCGCCTGATGAGATCTCCCGCGTTGACCGGTCACAAGCGCAGCGGCGATAGCTCCTCTATCGCCCGGCACTGTCGCGACGATCCGTGCCGTGATCTGATTGCGGATATTGTCGATGGCGATCGCGGCGCGCCGCCAAACAGTCAGGGCCCCGGGCGGCAGAACGGTCAGCGCTTCGGGATCGCTACCGACCGCACCGATGCCCTTGAAGAAAGCCTCGCGGCCGAAATCGTATCCTCCGGGCCGGACGGGCCCGAGCGGAGGCCGCCTCAACGCTTCCACTGAAACGCGACTGCCCGCCCTAGCCTCACCGAGATTCCGTACCGTCAAGCGTACCCGCGCGGGCGTCGTGGAGGTCGGCAAACTGGCCAGGGATTCGACAGCTATCACGAGGCGATGGCCACGCGGACGCGTTCGACGCTCTCGATTATCCCCGTCGCCAAGCCACGCGTCGTCTCCTGCAGGATCGGCGCCTTGACCATCTCCACGCGCAAGGCCGAGGCAAAAAATCCCCCACTCAGCGCGACAACTGCCGCGGCAAAGACAAATCCAGCTTCCTTGGACCGCGCGAGAAATGCAGCGACCAGGCTGGCGATTAGAGCCAGGAACGCCGCCCAAAGCGCCGGATCGTGATCCGCCGCGAAGAACATCAGCACGCCGCCGATGGCAAAGATCGGTAGCCAGAGAAAGTATCTGCCGCGATCGCGTTCTTCGTTCAGCAGTTTTTGAAAGGCGGTCCAGAATCCATCGAGCGCACCGCCAAGGTCGAAACCGGGATAGTCGCGCGACCGCGTTTGCGTTGCCGCAATTGCCCGCACGCGATCGTTCGGATTGTGATGCCCCTGGCGCAACCCGTTCCCCTCAGCCCGTCCATCATGCTACACGACCCCGCGCGCCGCTGCCTATGCCGGCTGCATTTTCTGGAAATCAAAGCTCGCCCATGTCCGATCCCGTAATCGTCCGTTTCGCGCCGTCCCCGACAGGCTTCCTCCATATCGGTGGAGCGCGCACAGCCCTGTTCAATTGGCTCTTCGCCAAGTCGAAGGGTGGCAAGATGCTGCTGCGCATTGAGGATACGGACCGTGCGCGCTCGACCCAGGGAGCGATCGACGCCATCCTCGACGGTCTGACCTGGCTCGGCCTCGACTGGGATGGCGATCCCGTCTTCCAGTTCTCCCGGGCCGACCGCCATCGCGAGGTCGTCGATCAGTTACTCGCGACCGGCAAGGCTTATCGCGCCTACGATACAGTCGAGGAGCTCGACGCGATGCGCGCCAACGCGCTCGCAGCCGGCAAACCGCCCCGCTATGATGGCGGCTGGCGCGATCGCGATCCGTCCGAGGCTCCCGCTGGCGTATTGCCCGTCATCCGGCTGCGCGTCGAGAATGCGGGCGAGACCGTCGTCGAGGATGCGGTTCAGGGCACCGTTACCTTCCCGAACGCCGATCTCGACGACCTCGTTTTGCTGCGCTCGGACGGCACGCCGACCTACATGCTCGCGGTCGTCGTCGACGACCACGACATGGGCATCACCGACATCATCCGCGGCGTCGACCACCTCACCAATGCCGCGCGCCAGATCCAGATCTACAATGCACTCGGATGGGGCGTGCCGCGCATGGCGCATATCCCGCTGATTCACGGCCCGGACGGCGCCAAGCTGTCGAAGCGCCATGGCGCACTCGGCGTCGAGGCCTATCGCGAGATGGGCTATATGCCCGCCGCGCTCCGCAATTATCTCGTTCGTCTCGGCTGGTCGCATAAGGACCAGGAAATCTTCTCAACCGAGGAGATGGTCGCGGCGTTCGGACTGGATGCCGTCGGACGCTCGCCGTCGCGTTTCGATTATGATCGGCTGGAGAATCTCAACGGCCACTACGTCCGCGCCACGCCGAACGACGAGCTGACCGAGCAGTTTGAGGCAGCTCTTCCGTATTTGCAGGGCGGACCCGCAGCCAAAGCAAAGCTCGATGCCGGCCTGTGGGACAGCTTCCGCGCAGCGCTGCCGTCCATGAAGGAGCGTTCCAAGAACTTCAACGAGCTTCTCGACAACGCCAGCTTCCTGCTCGTCGATCGCCCGCTTACCCTCGACGACAAGGCGCAGCAGGCATTGTCGCAGCCCGGCACACGCGATCTCCTCAAGCGTCTCACAGAGCGGCTCGGAGCGCTTGATACCTGGTCCGCAGTGGATGCAGAGTATGCAGTTCGCGAGTTCGCGACGGCTGAGGGCGCCAAGCTGGGGCAGGTCGCGCAGCCGCTTCGTGCGGCCACGACTGGGAAAATGGTCTCCCCACCGATCTTCGAAGTGTTGGCGATTTTGGGTCGCGATGAAAGCCTCGCACGCCTAGCGGATCAAGCGGTCTAGCCGAACCGCCCAGATTGCGCGGTTGCGGGAGGCTTTGATTTGCCTTAGCAAAAAAAGGGCAAATCCGAGGCATCGGATTGCTCCTTTTTTACCGACCAGGGGTACGCGTATGAACGGGAAATCGGCGACGCTGATTGTTGACAACAAGTCCCACGAATTCCCGATCTATGAAGGCTCGACGGGGCCTGATGTCATAGACATTTCCAAGCTTTACGCGCAGACGGGGATGTTCACCTACGACCCCGGCTTCACCTCGACGGCCAGCACCCAGTCGACCATTACCTATATCGACGGCGACGCCGGTATCCTCCGCTATCGCGGCTATCCGATCGACGAAGTCGCCGAGGGCGGTGACTTCATCGAGTGCTGCTATCTCCTTCTCTACGGCGATCTGCCGACTCCGGCACAGAAGGAAGACTTCAAGACCCGCGTTACGCGCCACACCATGGTGCACGAGCAGATGACGCGTTTCTTCACCGGCTTCCGCCGCGACGCGCATCCGATGGCTGTGATGGTCGCAAGCGTCGGCGCAATGGCCGCGTTCTATCACGAACTCGACCGACATCACCGACCCGATGGCGCGCGAGATCGCCTCGATCCGGCTGATCGCCAAGGTTCCGACACTCGCGGCGATGGCCTATAAATATCATATCGGCCAGCCCTTCATTTATCCGAAGAACGACCTCGATTACGCGGCGAACTTTCTGCAGATGTGCTTCGCTGTGCCGTGCGAGGACTACGTCGTGAATCCGGTCTTTGCCCGTGCGCTAGACCGCATCTTCACGCTCCACGCCGACCACGAGCAGAACGCTTCGACTTCTACGGTTCGCCTTGCCGGTTCGTCGGGCGCGAATCCATTCGCCTGCATCGCCGCTGGCGTCGCCTGTCTCTGGGGCCCGGCTCATGGTGGTGCCAACGAAGCCGCGCTCAAAATGCTGGAAGAGATCGGCGATGCGAGGCGCATTCCGGAATTCGTCAACCGCGCCAAAGACAAGAACGACCCGTTCCGCCTGATGGGCTTCGGTCATCGTGTCTATAAGAACTACGATCCGCGCGCCAAGATCATGCAGCAGACCTCGCGAGAGGTGCTCGCCGAGCTCGGCCGCAAGGATGACCCGCTGCTCGAGGTCGCCGTCGAGCTCGAGCAGGTCGCGCTCAGGGACGAGTACTTCATCGAGCGCAAGCTTTACCCGAACATCGACTTCTATTCGGGCATCACGCTTCGCGCGATGGGCTTCCCGACCTCGATGTTCACCGTGCTGTTCTCGGTCGCCCGCACGGTCGGCTGGATCGCGCAGTGGAAGGAAATGATCGAAGATCCGGAGCAGCGGATCGGCCGTCCTCGCCAGCTCTACAAGGGCGAAGTCGAGCGTCCGTACATCGCGATTGACAAGCGTGGCTAGAGCGTCAGCAGGTCGTCCAGCAGCGCCCTGCCTTCGGCCCAGTCGCCGAGTTCGCTGTCGCCGTTGATATGACCCTTATCGCCGATATCGACAAAGCGGGCGCCCCAGGCGCCCGCAAACGTTTTGGCTCGGTCGATCGCCACATAGGGATCGTCGCTGCTGGCCACGACCAGCGCCGGAAACGGCAGGTGTTCCAGCGGCATGGGAGCAAAGCGCCATAACGGGGCGGGTGTCCGCTCCATTGAATTGACGTCGGCCGGCGCAACGAGCATCGCAGCACGTATCGGACGAGGATGACGCGCCCATTTCGCGACGAGCGAACAACTCAGGCTGTGGGCAACAAGCACGGCACCTGGACCAGTTGCGGAGACCGCTTCGTCGAGACGCGCAATCCAGGTGGCGGGATCGGGATCGTCCCAATTACCGAGATTTACCCGGACAACGCCGGTAATCTCCTTTTCCCAATAGCTCTGCCAGTGAGACGGACCGGAGTTTCCGAAACCGGGCAAATTGAGTGTGTTCACTCGGGCATCCCCGGAGCGTTCAGCACGATCCGTGCGGCTCCGATACTTGGCGGCTCAGACACCTGCATGATCTGCTCCAACCTGCCCAGCGCCTCCATCTGGGCGCGGCGCGCTGGCGTATCGGTCATCATTGGCCTTAGCGCGTCAGCCACACGCTCGGTTGTGACTTCATGGCCGACGAGCTCTGGAATGACCCGCGCTCCAAGAATTAGGTTCGGCAAAAGGATGTGCGGCGCGGTGACGGGAACAATCGGCCTGAGCAGACGCGCCAGAGGCTCAAGCGCATAGACACCGATCATCGGCACTCCGGAGAGTGCGAGCTCAAGCGTCACCGTTCCCGATGACGCCAGAGCCACATTGGCGCGCCGGAAGGCGGTCCACTTCTCCTCTTCGTCCGTGACGATCCTCGGCCGCCGCGCCCATTCCGACGTGCGTCTGCTGATCTCCTCGGCAAGTCGTGGCGTTGTCGGCAGTACGATTGTCGCCGTCTGCGGCAGACGGTCGATCACATCGCGAAACAACGCAAGGTGCCGCTGGACGACGGACCGTCTGCTTCCGGGCAAAAGGATCAAGTGCACGCCTTCAGATATGTTGGCGCGCTCGTCCGGCTTCGGCCGGAGGACATCGAGCTTTTCAATCAGTGGGTGGCCGACATAGGTGCAGGCGGGGCCGCCCAGACGCCTGTGAGCTTCTGGCTCAAAGGGAAGCAGAGCCAGCACGTGATCGACGTAGGCGGTCATTTTCTTCGCTCGTCCGGGGCGCCATGCCCAGACCGTCGGCGATACGTAATCGACTATCGGCAGACGAGGAATTGCAACCCTCACCCTGCGCGCGACGCGATGAGTGAAGTCGGGGCTATCGATGATCACCAAAACGTCGGGCGGATCCGCGATAATTGCATCCGCCGTCTCTCGAATCCGCCTCAGTAGCAGCGGAAGCCGCTGAATGACCGGGCCGAAGCCCATGACGGCGATATCCTCCAGCGGAAACAGGCTGGACAGCCCCTGCCCCACCATCCGATGTCCGCCGACACCACGGAACGCAGTATCCGCTCCAGCCAATCTGCGCAGCGACTGCATCAACGCAGCCCCCAGTTGATCCCCCGAATGCTCGCCGGTTACAATGAAAACCGAGAACGGCCGCGTCATGGCGTTCGCCGCTCCATCCCGAAGATGAAAAGGCCATGCCGTTCGGCAGCTGCAGTGACGGCATCCGCCTCGACGATCATGACCTCGCCAGCGACAACGACGATCCCGCGCAACCCCGCGGTGGCGATACCCTCGATAGTCTTCGGACCGAGAGCGGGTGTATCGAGCCTCAGGTCCTGGCCCCGCTTCGCTCCCTTGACCAGGACGCCTCTACCCTTGGGCACACGCATTTTTCCCGAGGCTTTCAGCTCCGCGATGCGGGCTATCATGCGATCCGTTCCTTCCGCTGCCTCGACCGCCAATACGCGTCGATCCGCAACCGCCGCGCTCTGCCCGACATCGTAGGGCGATAACGCATCAAGCACTTCCAGTCCCAGACGAGCATCGGCCAGTGTCGTGTCATCGGGGAAACTGCCGGCAAGCACTCCCGCGGGCGCCATCAAGCTCGGCGCAACCTCGGCGACGCCGACAACACGAAGGCCGGCGTCCGCCATGACATCCGCGACGACCTTCAGCAAGTGATCGTCGCCTCCGCGGAAACCGCGAAGGACGCGCGGGATCTGGCGAAGAAGGCCGAAATCCGGCCTTGCGTCCCAAAGGCTAGAAGGCCGCGTGACGCCACCGACGAAAAGTACGTCCTTGCAACCAGCGGATCTGGCAAGGTCGATCGCCCTTCCGAGCTGTCCGATGCGAGCCCAACCATGAGGGTAACGGGAGATCGCGGAATTTGCCGCCCCCTGGAGTCCGATCAGAAAGATCGGTCGCTGTCGTGCGGCGATATCTGCGACCGCGAGGGGAAATGCCCCCGAACCGCAAACGATGGCCAAAGGCATTCCGGCCGGAACCGGAGCCCCCTCGGCTTCAGGCGGCATCCGGACGTTCTGCGATGCGCGGCGTGCAAATGGCACGATCGCCGCCGGCTCGAATGAAGTCGACGATCTCCTGGACGAGCGGGGTATCTGCGAACGTCGTCGCGACATCCTCCACGCGCTCTTTCAGAGTGCCTTCCGGCGCGAAGAGTTCGCGATACGCTCGCCGCAGCACGTTGACCGCATCTCGATCGAAGTTGCGGCGGCGCAGGCCGACGAGATTGAGACCATCAAGCCTGGCGCGGTTCCCGGTCGCGAGACCGTATGGGATGAGGTCGTTCTCGATACCCGTCAGTCCGCCAACAAAGGCATGAGAACCGATGCGCGCGAACTGAATGACCGCAGCCCCACCACCCATGATGACGAAATCGCCGACGGTGACGTGCCCGGCGAGCATGACATTGTTCGACAGGATCACGTCACTTCCAACCTTGGTGTCATGGCCGACATGCGACCCGGTCAGGAAGGTGCAGCGATTGCCGACGATCGTTTCGAGGCCGCCGCCGGCCGTGCCGGGATTCATCGTCACGCCTTCGCGGATGGTGCAATCCGCGCCGATCGTCAGCGTCGACTGCTCGCCGCGATATTTCAGGTCCTGAGGCGGATGACCGATCGAGGCGAAGGGATAGATCTGCGTGCGGGCGCCGATGATCGTCCGCCCGGCGACGACGACATGTCCATGCAGGACAACCCCATCGCCGAGCACGACGTTCGGGCCAATGATGCAATACGGTCCGATCCGGACGTCGGCGCCGAGCCGCGCGCCGTCCTCGACGATCGCCGTCGGATGGATCGCGCTCATTCCTTGTCGACGAGCATCGCGGACAGTTCGGTCTCGGCGACCACCACTCCGTCGACCTTGGCCTCGCCCCTGAACCACCACATGCGGGCGCGATTGCGGATCTTGGTCATGTGATATTCGACCCGGTCTCCCGGAACGACCGGCTTGCGGAACTTCGTCTTGTCGATGGTCATGAAATAGACGAGCGGCGGCCTTTCGGTCTTGGATGCCCAGACGCACAGCGCGCCCGCGGTCTGCGCCATGCCTTCAATGATGAGGACGCCCGGCATGATCGGAGCGTCCGGGAAATGCCCGGTGAACTGCGGTTCGTTCGCGGTGACGTTCTTGATGCCAATGCAGGATTCGTCGCCCCGCATCTCGATGATGCGATCGACCAAAAGAAACGGGAAGCGATGGGGCAGCAGTTCGAGCAGACGACGGATATCGGCCGAGCCAAGCACTTGCTCTTCTTCACCAGCGGTCACGCATCGTCTCCCTGTCTACCTTTTTGGCCGCGCACCATCTTCCTAATGATTGCCGTCTCGCGAAGCCAGTCGCGCAACGGTTGCGCCGGAGTGCCGGCATATTTTTGGCCTGCCGGGATGTCGTTCATGACTCCGCTCTGCGCGCCGACCTGAGCACCCGAGCCGATCTCGATATGTCCCACCGTACCGACCTGGCCGCCGAGAACCACGAAATCGCCGAGCACGGTGCTACCGGAGATACCCGTTTGCGAAACGATGATGCAATGGCGGCCGATCACGACGTTATGGCCGATCTGCACCAGATTATCGATCTTGGTGCCCTCACCCACGATCGTATCGCGGTTTGCGCCGCGATCGATGCAGGCATTGGCGCCGATTTCGACATCGTCCTGAATGATCACCCGGCCGATCTGCGGCACTTTGAGGTGACCGCGCGGACCCATAGCGAAACCGAAGCCGTCCTGGCCGATTTCGGGCGCCCGGATGGACAATCACCCGATTTCCGAGCAACGCATGGGTGACACTCGCGCCGGCCGAGATCGTGCAATCGCGGCCGATCCGGACATCGGCGCCGATCACGGCACTCGCGCCGACCAGCGTTCCCGAACCGATCTCGGCGCGCGGCCCGATCACGGCGCCGGGCTCAACCGTCACGCCGTCTTCAAGGCGCGCATCGGGATGGACATGAGCGCCTGGGCCGATTCCCGCGCCACCAAAGACCGGCGAAGGCCGGAGTGCGGATGGAAACAGCGTGCCGGCTGCCTGGGCGAAGGCACGATACGGCTCCCTGGAGACAAGGAGGACCAGCCCCTCGGGCGCCTGATCGGCGAGGTCCGGGTGGACGAAACATGCACCCGCGCGCGTCGTCCGGAATACCGCGGTGTAGGATTTGTTCTCTAGGAAGGTCAGATCGGTCGCGGCGGCACGCTCGAGAGGGGCAATACCATTGACCGTGCGAGCTCCATCGCCGCGCAACTCCGCGCCGGTGAGCGAAGCGATCTCTGAAACCGAAAGTCTTTCAGGTTCGGAGAAAAATCGGGGGTCGCCCATCCTGTCCCCCATAGGGACGCTCCGCGCGGCCAAACCGCGCGGAGGTCATGATCAGAACCGAGTGCCGCCCGAGAAGCGGAAGGCCTGCTCCTCGTCCGCGTCGTCCTTGCTCAGGACCCAGGCATAGTCGAAGCGCAGCGGACCCATCGGGGATTGCCACATGATCGAGACGCCGACCGAGGAGCGAATCTTGCCATCGTCGCCCTCGACATCAAGCGTCTGGGTGACGCCGTTCGTCGTCAAGGACGTAATGCCCTCATAGTTCAGCAACGTGCCGGCGTCGGCGAAGACAGCACCCTTCAGACCGATATCCTTCGGGATATAGGGCAATGGGAACTGAACTTCTCCCGACAGACCAGCATAGACCGTGCCGCCGAGCGGATCGTCGGTAAGCGCGTCACGCGGACCGATACCGTTGGTCTTGAAGCCGCGAACGAGGTCCGGACCCTTCATGAAGTGGTCGAGCACACGAAGATCCTCGTCACCCCACCCCACGACGTGACCAGCCTGGCCGCGGATCAAACCGACCATGTCCCAAGGGAGCTCATGATAGTAGCGGGTATCGAAAGTCGTACGCAGGAACTCGGAATCACCACCGAGGCCAGCGAAGTCCTGACGGAACTCGACGCGAAGTCCGTCACGGGGATTCTGGACGCTGTCGAGCGAGTTCCAGTTGATCGAATAACCGGCAAGCGACGTAAGCGTCTGGCCCTCTGCCTGCTTCAGCGCAATTGACGCTTCATGTGCCATCGGCACCAGCCACAGCCACGGGGCAGTACCAAGGCGGCGTGACATCGGCAAATCGCAGACCGTCGGTCAGCCCTGGATCGAGGTTCACTCTCGCGAATACAGCTGATAGTTGACGCCGAAGTTCAGATTGTCCGTGATCGGCAGGCCCGAGACGAAGCGCACCACCGACGGTATCGAGCTGATACGGACGAGTAAGTCGTCTCTTCACGCTTCTTGGCATAGAGATCGAAGCCGGCGGAGAGACGGCGACCCAGGAAATACGGGTCGGTGAAGCTGAAGTCGACGCCGCGGGTCTTTTCGCCGAACGTCACGCCCGCCTTCGCATAATAGCCGCGGCCAAGCAGGTTCCTCTCGGCGATCGAGACTTCGCCGATCAGGCCGTCGGCCGTCGAGTAGCCACCCGAGATACCGAAATCACCGGTCGGCTGGTCTTCAACGTCCACGTTCACGATCAGACGGTCAGGCGACGAGCCCGGCTCGGAAGTGATGCGGACCGCCTTGAAGAAGCCAAGCCGATTCAGGCGCTTCTCCGCGCGGTTGATCATCGCCTGATTGTAGGCGTCGCCTTCCGACAGATCGAATTCGCGGCGGATCACATAGTCACGGGTGCGGGTGTTGCCGCGGATGTTGATGCGCTCGACGTAGACGCGCGCACCCTCTTCCACCGAGTAGGTCACCGAGACCGTGTGGTTGTCGTAGTCGCGCGAACCGCGCGGACGAACCTGGGCGAAGGCGTAACCCGACGTGGCGAGCTCGACGGACATGTTCTCGACCGTCTTCTCGACGCTCGTCGCGCTGTAGACCTCACCTTCGCCGCCAACAATGGCACCGCGGAGGGTCTTGGCATCAATGTCGGCCACGTTCAATTCGACGTCGACCTTACCGAACCGGTAGACCGGACCCTCCTCCACAGTGACCGTGATCACGAACGCATTGTCCGGCTCGCTGAAGTTCACCTCCGAGCCGACCACGCGGAAGTCCGCATAGCCCTTGCTCAGGTAGAAACGGCGGACGAGTTCGAGGTCGGCGTTGATGCGATCCGGATCGTAGACGTCAGAGGTCTTGAGCCAGCTCAGGAAGTTCGACTCGGTCGTCGTCATCTCATCGCGAAGACGCGAATCGGAAAAGGCATTGTTGCCGACGAACTCGATCGCAGAGATCTTGCTCTTGTCGTTCTCATTGATCGCGAAGATCAGGTCGACGCGGCCATTCGGGCGCGAAATGATCTGCGGCTCGACGGTCGCGTCATAGCGACCACCACGGCGGTAAAGCTCAAGGATTCGCTGAACGTCGTTCTGAACGAGCGTCTGGCTGAACGGGCCGCGGGACTTCGACTGCACTTCGGCCGCCAGCGTCGCGTCCTTGATCTTCTTGTTGCCCTCGAAAGAGACGCGGTTGATGACCGAGTTCTCGACCACGGTGACGACGAGGCCACCGCCGGTGCGGGTCACCGACACGTCCTGGAACAGGCCGGTCGCGTAGAGATTCCGGACCGCCTCGTCGACCTTCGCGCTGTCGAGGCGTTCGCCTGGTCCAACCGCAAAGTGGGCACGAATCGCGTCCGCTTCGATTCGGCTGTTGCCACGGACCGTGATGTTCGACTGGGCGTAAGCCGGTTGCGCGGACAGAACCGCGCCGATGCCGCCGACTGCCGAAAGTCCGGCCATCACCACCGCCGCCGCAGCAATCCTGACGAAGACGCGAAACACCAATGTCATGCGGTCCTGACCCTCTTTACGGCAGCCCAGGTCCCCACCTGGGTCGGCAGATTCCTACCGTTCTGCCAATCGCTTCTAGCCGCTTTCCAGTCCGGGGCAAATGTTTTCGCGCCGATTTACGCGCCTTTCCCGGCCGGCGTGGCGCCGGAGCCACGGCCCATCACAGCGTCGTGAGATGGATGATGTCATTCCAGGTTGCGAACAGCATCAGACTCAGCACCAGCGCGATTCCGATTCGGAACCCGAACTCCTGAGTCCGGTCACTGAGAGGCCGGCCGCGCAAGGCTTCGATGGCGTAATACATGAGGTGCCCGCCATCGAGCAGAGGGATCGGAAATAGGTTCAGAAGACCGATGGAGATCGACAGCACTGCGGCGAGATTGATCACCACCTCGATGCCGATTTGCGCGGCCTGTCCGGAAACCTGGGCGATGCGAATCGGACCGGACAATTGATCGGCCTTTTCGCGGCCGGTCACTACCCCACCGATATAGCCGAGGGTCCGCTCAACCACGAACCAGGTTTCCTGCGTCGCCGCGACGAAGGCCTGGCCGATATTGTAGCTCTGGTGCTTGACCTGGGAAGCATCGGCGGACCGAGTGATTCCCAGAATTCCGACCCGGTGCACCTGCCCGAACGAGTTTTTTTCTCCTGCAACTCCGGAACGGCCGTCAGCGGGATCGTCTGCTCGCCGCGACGCACTTCGAAGCGTAATTGCTGCTCGGCGCTGATGCTGACGATGCGCTGCATATCGGAGAAGCTCTCGATATGTCCGCCGTCGATCGAGACGATCACGTCGTTCGGCTGGAAGCCGGCGCGTTCCGCCGCGCTGTTCGGCTGGACGGCGTCGACACGCGCCTCCGTCACGGGACGGCCGAGTAGCCAGAACGTCATCGCAAAGATGACGATGGCGAGGATGAAATTGGCGATCGGGCCAGCCGCGACGATTGCGGCGCGCTTACCGACCGATTGCCCGTAGAAGCTGACCTCGCGGTCGCGCCCAGGCATAGAAGCCAGCTTTTCGCGATCGGGCGCGCTCGCGGCGTTTTCGTCGCCATAGAACTTCACGTAACCGCCCAGCGGGATCAGCGCGAGGCGCCAGCGTGTTCCATGGCGATCATTGAAACCAATGATCTCGGGACCGAAACCGAGCGAAAACGCGAGCACCCGGACCCCGCACCAGCGAGCGACCAAGAAATGCCCAAGCTCATGGAAAAAGATGACGACCGTCAGAACCAGCAGGAACGGAACTATGTAGCCCAGAGCTCCCTGGCCGAACGCAAAAAGGCTTTCGATCATCGTCTCACTTCCATGCTTCGGCCAGCCGACTATCAGAGAGCATGTGCTATCGGTCTCTTGAGACTGGCAAGTGCAATCCGCCGCGCTTCGCGATCAAGGTTAAGTGCATCCTCTACGGATTGCGGTGCCCTGACCAGTCCTTCGCCCTTGGCCTTGTCGAGTACGGTCTCCACAAGCGCCGGAATTCCGGAGAATTCGAGGCCGTGCTCCAAGAAAGCCGCGACGGCGATCTCGTTTGCAGCGTTCAGCACGGTCGGAGCGCCACCGCCCTCGGCCAGCGCGGCCTTGGCGAGACGCAGAGCCGGGAAACGGTCTTCGTCCGCCGGCTCGAACGTCAGCGTTCCGACCTTTGCGAGATCGAGAGGCGTCACATGGGTCGCGAGACGAACCGGCCATCCAAGACAATGCGCGATCGGAACCCGCATATCGGCCGGCGCGAGACCGGCAACGACGGACCCATCAGACCAGTTGACGATGCCATGCACGACTGATTGCGGGTGGACGAGCACGTCGAGCTTATCGAGGCCGACCTTGAACAGGTGATGTGCCTCGATCAGCTCGAGACCCTTGTTCATAAGGCTCGCGGAATCGATCGTTACTTTCCGACCCATCGACCAAGTCGGATGCTTCAGGGCGTTTTCGGGCTTGGCGCGCGCGATGTCTTCCTTGCTCCAGGTCCGGAACGGTCCGCCCGAAGCGGTCAGGATGATCTTCGACACCTCGTCCGGCTTGCCGGCCATGAGCGCCTGGCAGATCGCGTTGTGCTCGGAATCGACCGGCAGCACTTCCGCGCCCGACTCCTCGGCCTCGCGCATGAAGGCGTCGCCGGCACAGACAAGGCATTCCTTGTTCGCCAGCGCGATCATACCGCCACGACGGACGGCGGCGATCGTCGGACGAAGGCCGGCGGTGCCGGCAATTGCACCCATCGTCCAGTCGACCGGCCGGGAGGCGGCCTCGGCCATCGCCTCATCACCTGCAGCAACCTCGATGCCGCTGCCTGCGAGCAAATCCTTGAGCGCCTGATACTTTGCCGGATCCGCGACGACCGCGAGCTTGGCTTTCAGTTGCTTCGCATTGTTGGCAAGCGCAGCGACGTCATTGCCCGACACCACCGCTTCGACGTCGTAGCGATCGGGCTCCGCGAGGAGCAGATCGACCGTGGAGCGGCCGATCGATCCGGTGACGCCAAGGACGGTCACGCTGCGGGGCTTTGAAGTTTCAGTCATGTCGTCACCAAACCAAAAGGCCCTGCCCGGCATGGGTCAGCCCTCCCCGCCAGACGCCAACCGCCAGCGCGAGCGCTCCTGCTGCCACAAAGCCGTCCAACCTGTCCATCAATCCACCGTGCCCGGGAATGAGGCTGCCGCTATCCTTTACACCGAAGGAGCGCTTGATGGAGGATTCGAGCAGATCCCCGCCCTGGGACGCGACCGCGGCGAAAAGACTGACGATCGACACCGGCAGGATCGAGACAACGCCAGCAAGCCAGGCAATGCCTGAACCGGCAGCGATCGCAAAGGCGGTCCCGCCGATAAACCCGGCCCATGTCTTTTTGGGCGACACGCGCGGCCAGAGCTTTGGGCCGCCGATCAGGCGACCGCAGATATAGGCAAAAACGTCACTGCCCCACACGACGGCGAACAGCCAAAGCAGAGCCGGCAGACCCCACGCAGCGTCCAGCCTGAGCAACACCGGACTGGCGAACGCAACACCGGCATAGATCATCCCCGGGATGAGCCAGGCGACCGAACGCTTCGTCACCTTCCACCATTCCGCGAGAAGACCGACCGCAGCCGCTCCCCAGAACAGAACGATCAGTGCTCCACCGGCCCACGCAACGAACAGGGCAATCGCGGCCAGCACAATGCCAGATATGATCCGCAATTTAAGTTCGGAAGCACCCCTGAACTTGGCTGCTTTCTTCACGAACGGCTTTCCAACCCACCGAACCGGCGCTCGCGGCCGGAAAACTCGATCAACGCGCGCTCAAGGGCTTCGCGGTTGAATTCCGGCCAATGGATCGGCAGGAAAACGAACTCCGCATAGGCGGCCTGCCACAGAAGGAAGTTCGACAACCGTTGCTCGCCGCTGGTGCGGATCACGAGATCGGGGTCCGGCAGGCCGGCCGTGTCGAGGTGAGCGCTGAAATGGTCGGGGGTGACGTCTTCGGCTTTCAGCCGGCCCGCAGCGACGTCCATCGCCACGCGCTGAGCCGCACGCGCCATCTCCTGGCGCGATCCGTAGTTGAAGGCGACGACCAGCGTGAGCCCGGTATTGTCGCGCGTCAGGCTCTCGCACTCCTCGATCAGGGAGCAGATGTCCGCCTCAAGCGTATCGCGTTCGCCGATGATGCGAACCCGGACGCCGGCGCGATGCAGCTCAGCCAGATCCTCGCGCACGAAACGGCGAAGAAGGTTCATCAGGTCGAAGATTTCGCTCTTCGGCCGGCTCCAGTTCTCCTTGGAGAAGGAATAGAGGGTCAGAACCCGGATACCGAGTTCGCCGGCGGCCCGTACCGTCGCGCGTACCGCCTCGACACCGCGCCGATGTCCCTCGACGCGCGGCAGCCCCCGCGCGGCGGCCCACCGGCCATTGCCATCCATGATGATCGCAACGTGTGTAGGCACGACAATGCCGCCCCCCGTGGAGGTGGCTTCAGCCAATGCTCTGCGTTCGATCGCGTTCATCCGCTCTGTACACGCTCCCCGCGTCAGACCTGGGTGATCTCTTTTTCCTTGGCGGCCATCAGTTGGTCGATCTCAGCGATGCACTGGTCCGTCGCCTTCTGAACCTGATCCGCCTCCCGGTGCTGATCGTCTTCGGTCATGTCGCCATCCTTCTCGAGTTTCTTGAGAAGATCGAGACCATCGCGACGGACATGACGTACCGCGATCCGTGCCTGCTCTGCATATTTGTGGCCAACTTTGACCAATTCAGCACGGCGCTCGGCATTCAACTCCGGAATCGGAATTCGGAGAAGCTGTCCTTCCGTAATCGGATTGAGGCCGAGATTGGCTTCACGGATCGCGCGTTCGACAGCCCCGACCATCGACCGGTCCCAGACTTGGACGTTCAGCATCCGCGACTCCGGCACGGTGACCGATGCGACCTGATTGAGCGGCATGTGCGAGCCATAGGCATCGACGGTGATTGGATCGAGCAGATTTACCGATGCGCGGCCGGTGCGAAGGCCGCTCAGTTCGGTCTTCAGAACGGACAGCGCGCCCTGCATGCGACGCTTCAGTTCGGCGAGGTCGAAAGCGGAAGACATGATAATTCCCATAAGGCTCGGCGCATTCCTGCGCTCTAAAACTCAGGCGCCGACGAGCGTGCCCCGTCCCGTGCCCATGACGGCAGCCACGATCGAATTCGGCTCGTGGATCGAAAAGACGATTATCGGAATACCATTCTCGCGGGCAAGCGCGAAGGCGGCCGCGTCCATGACCTTGAGGTCCCGGGCCAGCGCCTCGTCGAAGCTCAATTTGTCGTAGCGCCTGGCGTTCGGATCCTTTTTCGGGTCCGCGGTGTAGACGCCATCGACATTCGTCGCCTTGAGCAGGACTTCGCAGCGCATCTCGGCGGCGCGCAAGGCGGCGGCGGTGTCGGTCGTGAAGAACGGATTTCCGGTTCCCGCCGCGAAGATCATCACGTGGCCGCGCTCGAAATGGCGCAGCGCCTTCGGCCGGGAGAACGTCTCGCAGATCGCCGGCATCTCCAGCGCAGACATCACCCGCGCCGTCTCGCCATGGCGTTCGATCGAGGCGCCGAGCGCCATCGCATTCATGACGGTCGCGAGCATGCCCATATAGTCGCCGGTCGCGCGGTCGATACCGCTCGCCGCCACCTGAACACCGCGGAAGATGTTGCCGCCGCCGACGACGAGCGCGACCTCGACGCCCTGGGCGCGGAGATCGATGATTTCCTTGGAAATACGGTCGACTGTCGCCGGGTCCAGACCGAACCCGGCGCTACCCATCAGCGCTTCGCCTGAGATCTTGACGAGTACTCGCCTGTAAAGCGGTTTCGCCATCTGATCCCCTCCTCTACGGCGTTTCAGCGCACTCCGCTTGCCGCAGCGACCTCGGCGGCGAAGTCGGTCTCTTCCTTCTCGATGCCTTCGCCCAGCGCATAACGCACCATGCCGGCGAGCTTCACCGGGGCGCCAACGCCAGACTCGGCTTCCTTCAGAACCTGGCCAACGGACTTGGAGCCGTCATGCACATAGGCCTGCTCAAGAAGAACCACTTCCTTGTAGTAGCTCTTAAGACCTGATTCGACGATCTTCTCCTGCACGTTAGCAGGCTTGCCCTGGTGCTTTTCAAGAAGGATCGCCTTCTCGCGCTCGAGCGTGCCGGCATCGATGCCCGACGGATCGACCGCAACCGGGCTCATCGCCGCGACGTGCATCGCGATGCTACGGCCGAGCGCCGAGAGCTTCTCGACGTCGCCCTTCGATTCCAGCGCGATCAGAACGCCGATGCGGCCGAGGCCTTCGGTCACGGCGCCGTGGACGTAGCTCGAAATGACGCCGTCGGTCACCGTCAGCTTGGTCGTGCGGCGGATGTTCATGTTCTCGCCGATCGTGGCGATCAGCTCGTTGAGCGTGTCCTTGATCGACACCTTTCCGCCCGGGAAGTGAGCCGCCTCGAGCGATTCGACGGTGCCGTCGCCGTTGAGGGCAACCTTGGCCGCCTCACGGACAAAGCCCTGGAAATCCGGATTGCGAGCGACGAAGTCGGTCTCGGAGTTCACTTCGAGAGCGGTTGCGGTCTTGCCTGAGGATTCGACTGCGACGAGGCCCTCGGCAGCGATGCGGCCGGCCTTCTTCGCGGCCTTGGCGAGGCCCTTCTTACGCAGCCAGTCGATCGCGGCTTCCATATCACCGCCGGTCTCGGCCAGCGCGGCCTTGCAGTCCATCATGCCAGCCGCGGTCTTGTCGCGCAGCTCCTTCACCATGGCAGCGGTGATGTTCGCCATCTTCGTCCTCGTACGATCTTTAAGCGGAAGGACGGCGCGATCCGCGAGAATCGCGCCGTTTCAATGATTATGCCGTCGCGAGTTCACGCGACTGCGACACCCAGCCTTCAAGGCGTCCGCCGGCCTTCAGGTCGGCTTCGGCGGCCTCGGCATCGGCCGGGGTCATGGCGGCGAGCTGCCAGTAGTGGAAGATGCCGTAGTCGTTCAGCTTCTTCTCAAGCTGCGGGCCAACGCCAGAAAGCTTGGTCAGGTCGTCCGGAGCGCCACGGGGAGCGGCAAGCTTCTCGTAGGACTCGGCCGGAACTTCGAGGTCCGACGTCGCGGCCGGAAGCGTCTCCATGATCACCGGCTCCTCGGCGGCGCCGAGATCCATGCCGGAGCGGCCCTGAGCGCGACCGATGCCGTCGATCGCGGCGCGGGCGACGAGATCGCAGATCAGGACCAGCGAACGGCCGGCGTCGTCATTGCCCGGGATCGGATAAGTGATGCCATCCGGATCGCAGTTCGAATCGACGAGAGCGGCAACCGGGATGTTGAGGCGCTTGGCCTCCTGGATCGCGATCGCTTCCTTGTTGGTGTCGATGATGAAGATCAGGTCCGGCAGGCCGCCCATATCGCGGATGCCGCCGAGCGCGCGGTCCAGCTTCTCCTTCTCGCGCGAAAGCGTCAGGCGCTCCTTCTTGGTGAAGCCCTGGCCCTCGCCTGTCAGCACTTCCTCAAGCTTGCGGAGGCGCTGGATCGAATGGGAGATCGTCTTCCAGTTGGTCAGCATGCCGCCGAGCCAACGCGAATTGACGTAGTACTGCGCCGAGCGGCGCGCGGCGTCGGCCACCGGGTCCTGGGCCTGGCGCTTCGTGCCGACGAGCAGCACGCGGCCGCCCTTGGCGACGGTGTCCGAGATCTGCTGCAGCGCCTGGTTCAGAAGCGGAACCGTCTGCGCGAGATCGAGAATGTGGATGTTGTTGCGGGTGCCGAAAATGAACGGAGCCATTTTCGGGTTCCAGCGGTGGGCCTGGTGGCCGAAATGAACGCCCGCCTCGAGGAGCGAACGCAGGTTTACGTCAGGAAGTGCCATTTGCAATTCTCCGGTTGATAGCCGCCGCGGACGTGACCTCTTCCCGAAGGACAAGGCACCGGATCGCATCAGATGCGAAAGTCCGCGTGTGGAATGGGCGCGCTTATAGGGGAAGCTCGCCGGAAGGGCAAGGTGGAAAGGCCGCTTTTGTTCCTGCCCGAAAACGACGTTTTCAACCTCCGGTGCTGGCGAAGCCCGAAGGCAGTCACGACTTCATGGCGACAACCAAATCGAGGAGGCCGAAATGGCCGGTAAGGAAATCAGAATCCCGGGTCCCGATCATCCGATCACCATCGAGCCGTATGAGGGCCGAGTCGTCATAAGGTCCAACGGACGAGTCATAGCCGACAGTCGCGACACGCTCGTCCTTCGAGAGGCGAGCTATGCCCCAGTCCACTATGTCCCGCGCAAGGACGTCGATATGACGCTCCTTGAACGCACCGACCACGCGACCTACTGCCCGTACAAGGGCGATGCGTCCTATTTCAGCGTCCCTCTGCTGGGACCGCGCGCCGCCAATGCCGTCTGGACATACGAGGCGCCGTATGACGCCGTCGCGCCGATAGACAGCCACCTTGCCTTCTATCCGGACCGCGTCGAGATCATCGAGGAATAGCCGGCGGATTACCCGACGACATCCATCACACCTGGCACAGCCTTGATCGCAGCCGCAACTGGCGGCGAGACGCGGTATTTGCCGGGCAATTTGATCTCGACCTCGGTGCCCCCCTCGACCAGCATCACGAAGCTGACTTCGCTTTCGCCGCCTTTCTGCAAACGGCTGGCGATCAATTCCGCCGGCTTGGCATCACGGAGGAAGACCTGAAGCGACCGTGAGAAACTGGATGCTGCATCCTCCAGGGGCTGAACACCGGTGATGCGCGCCCTCACCTCCTCGCCTTCCATTGAGGCCTGAAGTGTGACGACGATCGATTGGTTCGGCTCCAGCATGTCGCGATATTGCGCGAGCGCCTCGGAGAACATGATCGCCTCGTAATGGCCGGTCGAATCCGACAGCTTGATGATGCCCATCCGGTTGCCGGATTTGGTGCGCTTCTCCTGCCGCGACAGCACCGTCGCCGCGAGCCTGCCGGCGGTCGCACCCTGGCGCACCGAGGCGACGAACTCCGACCAGCGCTGTAACTTCATACGGGAGAGAAGACCTGAGTAAGCGTCAAGCGGGTGGCCGGTCAGGAAGAACCCGATCGCCTCGTATTCGCGGGTCAGCCTGTCTCCCGGAAGCCAGGCATCGACTTTGGGTATGCGGATCGCTTCGGGTTCGACGCCACCGAAAAGACCGCCCTGTCCCGATTGCTTCTCGCCCTGCGTCCGCCCGGCGACGGCGACGATCTCCTCAAGCGCGGCGAGAACGGCCGCGCGGTTCTTCTCGAGGCAGTCGAATGCGCCGGCCTGTACCAGGCTTTCGAGCGTCCTCTTGTTGACCGCCTTCGGATCGAGTCTGCGGGCGAAATCGCCGAGATCCCGGAATGGCTTGTCGCCGCGCGCCGCGACGATCGCCGCCGCGGCCTGCGAACCGACGCCCTTCACCGCGGCAAGCGCGTAGCGGATCGCGCCTTGGTGCACGCCGAACTCGACCTCGGACGTGTTGACCGACGGCGGCTCGACCTTGATGCCGAGACGCTGCGCCTCGGTACGAAATTCAGCGAGCTTATCCGTCGAGCCCATATCCATGGTCATCGACGCTGCCATGAACTCGACCGGGTGGTTCGCCTTGAGATACGCCGTCTGGTAGGCGACGAGGGCGTAGGCGGCCGCGTGGCTCTTGTTGAAGCCATAGTCGGCGAACTTGGCGAGCAGATCGAAGATCGCGTCGGCGTCAGACTTCTTCACCTCGCGCTCGGTCGAGCCCGCGACGAACAGGCCGCGCTGCTGCTCCATTTCGGCGCGAATCTTCTTACCCATCGCGCGACGCAGAAGGTCCGCCTGGCCCAGCGAATATCCGGCCAGGATCTGCGCGATCTGCATCACCTGTTCCTGGTAGATGATGACGCCGAAGGTCTCCGCCAGCACCGCCTCGATCTTCGGATGAGGATATTCCGGCTTCTCCCGGCCATGCTTTCTGGCGCAATAGGTCGGGATGTTTGCCATCGGGCCCGGACGATAGAGCGCGACGAGCGCCACGATGTCCTCGAACCGGTCCGGCCGCATGTCGATCAGCGCGCGCCGCATGCCCGCGCTTTCCACCTGGAACACGCCGACCGTCTCGCCGCGCCCCATCATTTCATAGGCTTTCTGGTCATCGAGCGGGATGCGCGACAGATCGAGATCGATGTCCCGCGCCTTCAGATGCTGGACGGTTTTGGTGAGGGTCGTCAGCGTCTTGAGGCCAAGGAAGTCGAACTTCACGAGGCCCGCCTGCTCGACCCACTTCATGTTGAACTGGGTGACCGGCATGTCCGAGCGCGGGTCTCGGTAAAGCGGTGTGAACTCCGCCAATGGCTTGATGCCGATGACGATGCCGGCCGCATGCGTCGATGCGTGGCGGTAGAGCCCTTCGAGCTTCAACGCGATGTCGAGCATGCGCCCGACACGCGGGTCCTCCTCGCGCGCCACCTCGAAGCGAGGTTCGTCCTTGATCGCCTGCGCGAGCGTCACCGGATTGGCCGGGTTCTGCGGCACCAGCTTGCAGAGCTTGTCGACCTGCCCATAGGGCATTTCCAGGACGCGGCCGACGTCGCGCATCACGCCGCGCGCCTGCAGCGTGCCGAAGGTGATGATCTGCGCGACGCGGTCGTGGCCGTACTTCTCCTGGACGTAGCGAATGACTTCCTCGCGCCGTTCCTGGCAGAAGTCGATGTCAAAGTCCGGCATCGAAACGCGTTCGGGATTGAGGAAGCGTTCGAACAGAAGCCCGAAGCGGATCGGATCGAGATCGGTAATCGTCAGCGCCCAGGCGACGAGCGAGCCCGCGCCCGAACCACGACCCGGCCCGACGGGGATATCGTGCGCCTTGGCCCATTTGATGAAGTCCGAGACGATCAGGAAGTAGCCGGGGAATTTCATTCCCTCGATCACGTTGAGCTCGAATTCGAGCCGCTCGGCGTAGTCCTGTTCCGTCAGGTTCGGCGCACAGCCGTGCACCTCAAGACGCTCGGCGAGGCCTTCGCGTGCCTGCCTCTTCAGCTCCTCGGCCTCGTCCCCGTCAGCGGTAAAGCGCGGCAGCATCGGCTTGGTTGCGCGAGGTCGGTAGTGGCAGCGCCGGGCGATCTCGACGGTATTCTCGGTCGCTTCCGGGAGATCGGCGAACAGCGCGATCATTTCCGCGCGGCTCTTGAACCGGTGCTCGGGGGTCGCCTGCCTGCGATCCTGGTCGGCGACCATCCGGCTTTCGGCGATAGCGAGCAGAGCGTCGTGAGCTTCGTAGTCGGCGGCTGTCGCGAAATAGCAGGCATTGGTCGCCACCAGAGGTATGCCGTGCGCGTAGACCAGTTCGACGAGCTTCGGCTCGGCAAGCGCTTCGGCATCGGTGCCGTGTCGCTGCAACTCGATATAGAGCCGGTCGCCGAAAATCTCGGAAAGCGTCACAAGCCGGGACGCCGCAAGATCCTCGCGTCCTTCGACGATCGCCCGGTTCAGAGGTCCTTCGGGACCACCCGTCAAAGCGATCAGCCCGGCCGCGCGCTTGGCCAATGTCGCGACGCTGACGAAGGGCTCCGACGGGTCGGTTTCTAGGAAGCCTGAGCTCGTCAGACCGAGCAGGTTGACGTATCCCTCTTCCGACTGCGCAAGGAGAACGAGCCTCGGCTTTTCCTCCGCCCCGAGCCGTGCCCCAGGCGCAGCCTCGCGATCCCCGAAATCAACCGCGATCGTGGCGCCGGAGATCGGCTGGATACCGTCACCAGCAAACTTCTCGGAAAATTCCAGCGCCCCGAACAGGTTCGACGTATCGGTCAGCGCGACGGCCGGCATCTTGTCGGCCTTGGTCAGTTCGGCGAGCTTCTTGATGGTCAGCGCGCCTTCAAGGAGCGAGAAGGCCGAATGGACGTGCAGGTGGACAAAACCGACATCTGCCATCGCCACTCGTTCCTTCCAAAACTTACAAGATGGGCAGCGCGTCCGCCCAGATCAGGACCATCGCGACAAAAGTCGCGACCGCGCCAAATTCCGCAACGTCGGAAAGAATGCGATTGAAGGTGCCTAAAGCCATGACCGCCTCCCGTTTTCCACTATGTTCTTGTTTTGTTCTTTCTGCGAGAAAGAGTTCAAGCGCCTTCTCGCGCCGTGTTCGGTGAGCTATAGCGAAGGTCGTATTTGGAGGGAGCACCATGAAGATCAGCGCTCGCAATCAGATCAAGGGCAAGGTGGTTGCAGTCACCAAGGGCGCGACAACGTCCCATGTCCGGATCGATATCGGCAACGGCCAGATAATCACCTCGTCGATCACCAACGAGGCGGTTGATGATCTCGGTCTAAAAGTGGGCATCGACGCCATCGCGATCGTAAAGGCGACCGACGTCATGGTGGCCGTGAATGCCTAGGAGCCTGGCCTGCGCGACCATCGCTTCCCTTCTTCTCGCTTCCACCGCACACGCGCAGGAAGCACGGGGATGTGACGGCTTCAAATGGCCGGTCGCGCAGGAGCAGTCCGCCCTCACCGCGACCACCCTTCCCGTCCTGCAATCCGGCGGCGAACGGTCGGCGTCCACAGCAGCATTCACCTTGTCGCTCAAGCCTGACAGGGAAGCGCGCCTACCAAAACCGCCCGAGCGCGAGCCGAAACAGGCGACTCCTCAGGCGGTTTCGTCTCGTTCGTCACACCGCCCAAGGGCGCCTATCAGGTGAGCCTGTCGGCTGCCGCGTGGGTCGATGTCATTCAGCATGGCCAATACATAAAGCCAAAGGCTTTCAGTGGCGCGGTCGAATGCCCGGGCATCCGCAAGACCGTGCAGTTCAACCTGGAAGCGGCTCCGTTTACGCTCCAGCTTAGCGGCGTCGATGGCAACGTCATCAACGTCCTCGTCGCCTCGATCGCAACCGCGAATTGAAAGACTCCCAAAGGCTGGAACGTCCCGCTGATTGGGGCGTTCACACCTCCAAGCGCCACCTCCGGCCCGAGTGCGTCGTACAACTAAACAACCGGGTACGAGCGTGAATTTCAGCTAGGGCGACTCGGACGAAGGGCGCAGCATAAAAAGGCTTCGCCGTGGGAGTGCCGTCTGATGATCAGGCAATCCTTGCTCGTAGGTGCGTTAGCGTTCGGGGCGTCACAGGCCGCAGCTCACAGCTGGTACGATTACGACTGCTGTTCAGACCGTGACTGCAAGCCCATTTCCAAGGACGACGTCAAAGCCACGGACAACGGCTGGCGCATACTCGCGACCAACGAAGTGATCCCCTACACGTCCGTGCGACGATCGCCGGACGGGCGGTTCCACCGCTGTACCAAAGCCTTCGATCCCGCCTCTACTGTGAAGTGGGACGTCACCATCTGCCTGTATGTGCCGGATCAGGGCAGCTAGACCTCGACGGCCAGACCGTCCCTGAGGGTGATGCGACGGTCCATCCGGGCGGCGAGTTCGAGGTTGTGCGTGGCGACGAGCGCGGAAAGCCCTGTCGCCTTGATCAGCTTGAACAGGCTCTCAAACACGGCTTCCGCCGTCACCACGTCGAGATTACCGGTCGGCTCGTCGGCGAAGAGGACGCGTGGCGCGTTGGCGACAGCGCGGGCAATCGCAACACGCTGCTGCTCGCCGCCTGAGAGTTCCGCCGGGCGATGCGTGCCGCGATGGCCAAGTCCGAGCCATTGCAGCAATTCCTCGGCGCGCTTCCGCGCCTCCTTTTTGTCGAGTCCCGCGACGAGCTGCGGCAGCATCACGTTCTCCATTGCCGAGAACTCTCCCAGCAGATGATGGAACTGATAGACGAAGCCGACTTCGTGGCGGCGGATGCGGGTCCGCTCGGCATCGGAGAGTGACGATGTGGGCCGCCCGCCGATGATCACTTCGCCGCCGTCCGGCCGTTCAAGCAGGCCGGCGACATGCAGCAAAGTCGATTTTCCCGCGCCTGATGGCGCGACGAGTGCGACCGCCTCGCCGGGATACAACGAGAAATCCGTGCCGCGCAGAATTTCGATCGTCGCCTGACCCTGCTTGTAGCGGCGGTGGATGGCTTCGAGGCGGAGCGTTTCCATGGTCACTCGTACCGAAGCGCTTCGACCGGATCGAGCCGCGAGGCCCGCCAGGCGGGATAAAGGGTGGCGATCAGAGAGAGCGCGAGCGCCATCAGAACCACGGAGATCGTCTCGCCGACATCCACGTCCGCCGGCAGCTTGCTGAGGAAATAGAGCTCCGGCGAAAACAGTTCGGTCGCCGTCATCCAGGAAATGAACTGCCGGATTTGCTCGATGTAGTGGCAGATCAGAAGGCCCAGGATCACGCCGACGATCGTGCCGATGAAGCCGATCGAGGCACCGGTGATGACAAAGATGCGCATCACGGTCCCGCGCGTCGCGCCCATCGTCCGGAGAATGGCGATTGCCTGTCCCTTTTCCTTCACCAGCATGATCAGGCTGGAGATGATGTTCAGATCGGCGACCAGAACGATCAAGGTCAGAATCAGGAACATCACATTGCGCTCAACCTCGAGCGCCGAGAAGAAGGTCACGTTACGCTGCCGCCAGTCGACGAGCAGCACCTCTCTCTGGGCCGCAGCCTGGATCGGCTCGCGCATCTGCTCGGTCCTGTCCGGGTCGTCGACGAAGACCTCGATCGCGCTGACGTCGCCGCGCCGATTGAAATAGGCCTGGGCCTCGGTCAGCGGCAGAAAGACGTAGACGGCGTCGTATTCCGACATGCCGACCTCGTAGATCGCCCGAACGGGATACCCTTTGATGCGCGGCGTCGTGCCCATTGGGGTCACCGCACCGCGTGGCGACACCAGCGTCAGGATATCGCCGACGCGAAGGCCCAATTGCTCAGCCAATCTACGGCCGATGACTACACCGAGATTGGTGTCGAAACCTTCTAGCGTGCCTTCCTGGATGTTCTTGCCGACGAGGCCCGAGACCTTGACGTCGGCCTCGCGCATGCCGCGAACGAGTACGCCGCCGGCATTCGAAGCCGATGAGGCGAGCGCCTGCCCCTCCACGAGAGGCGCGGCGAGCCGAACCCCCGGCACTTTGGAAATCCGCTGCGCGACCGCATCGAAATCCGTGAGATCTGATCCAATCGGCTGGACGATGATGTGACCATTCACGCCGAGGATCTTGCCAAGCAACTCCTGCCGGAAGCCGTTCATCACCGCCATGACGATGATGAGCACAGCAACGCCGAGCATCACGCCGAGGAAGGAGAACGTGGCCGAGACCGAGATGAACCCCTCGCGCCGACGCGCCCTCAGATAGCGCCCCGCGATCATCCATTCGAACGGCGAGAACGGAGCTGTTCCCCGCGCCTTCGACGCATTCTTGTCAGAAGTCGGGGTCTTGGCGATCATTGCGTCAGCCGCGCCAAGGCGGATTCGGCGGACAGGGTTTCACGCTCGCCGGTTGCGCGGCGCTTCAGTTCGACCGTGCCGGAAGCGAGGCCTTTCGGACCGACCACGAGCTGCCACGGCAGGCCGATCAGGTCCATGGTGGCGAACTTCGAACCCGGCCGCTCGTCGGTGTCGTCGTAGAGCACGTCTTTGCCGGCGGCGGCGAGCTTGGCGTAGAGGTCCTCGCAGGCCGCATCGACCGCGGCGTCGCCAGCCTTCAGATTGGCGAGACCGACCGAGAATGGCGCGACCGCATCCGGCCAGACGATTCCGTTGTCGTCATGCCCCGCCTCGATGATCGCGGCCACCAGGCGGCTTGGGCCAATTCCATAGGAACCCATGTGAACTGGGGCGTCCTGCCCGTCCGGACCGGTGACGTTGGCGCGCATCGGCGCCGAGTACTTGGTACCGAAATAGAAAATGTGGCCGACCTCGATGCCGCGCGCCGAAAGCTGCTGCTCGGCCGGGATCGCGCCGAACGCCGCCTCGTCGTGCATTTCCGATGTCGCCGCGTAGGAACTGGTCCAATCGTCGACGAGCGCCTGCAGCCCGGCACGGTCCTCGAAATCAACGTCCTCATCGGGGATCGACTTCGACAAGAAGTCCTGATGACAGAACACTTCGCTTTCGCCGGTCGAGGCGAGGATGATGAATTCGTGGCTCAGCTTGCCGCCGATCGGGCCGGTGTCGGCCACCATCGGGATCGCGCGCAGTCCCATCCGCTCGAAGGTGCGAAGATAGGCGACGAACATACGGTTATAGGCATGCCGTGCGCTGTCGGCGTCGAGATCGAAGGAATAGGCGTCCTTCATCAGGAATTCGCGCGAGCGCATCACGCCGAAGCGCGGCCGGACCTCGTCCCGGAACTTCCACTGGATGTGGTAGAGGTTGAGCGGCAGGTCGCGATACGACCGGACATAGGCGCGGAAGATCTCCGTCACCATCTCCTCGTTCGTCGGTCCGAACAGCATGTCGCGTTCGTGGCGATCCCAAATCCGCAGCATCTCCTTGCCATAGTCGTCGTAGCGGCCCGATTCGCGCCAGAGCTCAGCGCCCTGGATCGTCGGCATCAGGAGCTCGATCGCGCCTGCCCGGTTCTGCTCTTCGCGGACGATCGCGCAGACCTTGTCGAGAACGCGCTTTCCGAGCGGCAACCAGGCATAGATGCCGGCCGATTCCTGGCGCAGCATTCCGGCGCGCAGCATCAGGCGATGCGAGACGATCTCCGCTTCCTTGGGAGTTTCGCGGAGGATGGGCAGGAAATATCGGGAAAGACGCATACGGGCTCCGGCGTGCGCCGACGGCGCGGGGCAGCGAAGGCCGGACGAAATCCTATGAGCCTGTAAAAGACAAGTGCTCTTCGGTCGCGTCCACCACTCTACGGCGGCGAAGAAACCGAAGCATGCAACCAGGTCGTGCCCTTCCACGTTACCCAAAGGTCTAAGGGAGGACCGTGATGAGCAATAAAAGTCAGGGAATCTTGGCGCTTATCGCCTTCGTCCTGCTGATCGGCGTCTACTTTATTTGGGACGCGACCAAGAACGACGGCAAGATGGCTCTTACCGACGCCAACCCCAATGCTCCGGCGCTGACCCAGCCCGCAGCACCGGGTGGCGCCCAGCCTGCGCCAACGCCTCAAAAATAACCCAACGAGCCCCGCCGTTCCGGCGGGGCTTTTGTTAGTGGATGCTGATCCACTGACGGGCGGCGCGCTGCGCTTCCGCGATGTCGGCTTCGGTCATTTCCTCGGCGAGTTCCCGGCGCAGACGAACGGCATCGCTATTGCCCTTCACGGCAGCAAGGTTGAACCATTTGTGCGCGGCGACGCGGTCGGCCGGCACGGCGCGGCCAGTGGCATAGGCCAAGCCAAGCTGAACGAAGATTTCACCGGCATTGGTCGCGGCATTCAGAGCAGCAGCTTCGAGCGAACGGATTTCAGAATAAGTCACTGTCAGTCCCCGTCGGATGTTCTGCTCATCGGAGCAGTTGTTCTGACGCTTAGACTGCCTCTGTCGTCCGAATAATCACCTAAAATACTCACTTAACTGTATGTGAATAAAACTAAAATCAAACGTAAATTTTACAAATTATAAGGCAAGCAACTTCGTATAAGTCAAGACATTTTATCTGACGATGCCGATAAATCAGGACTACTAAATTTACTCTATTCTAACCACGCCCAAAGCGCGGCGCGATTAAACCTCAGCTTCTCCTTCCGAGAACCAGGCCAAGGATCATCGCTCCCAGGAGCCACGGTATAGGCGCCTGCGCCGCCGCATTCGCCAGTCCGGGAACCGCGGCCGCCGACGGTGAAGTCGCCGGCGCGGCAATGGTCGCGGCATGCGCCGTCTGCTTGCGGGTTCCAACCAGAAGGCTGATCAGCCCGATCAGAAACGCTCCGCCACCGACGATGCCGGCAGCCCCAGCTGCCCCGACAATCGGAGTGAGGAGAATGAAGACGGCGACTCCGAGCGCCATCAGCCCGATCGAGAAGAAGATCAGCGCCACGAAGGCGCAAGCCACCATGAAGCCGAGCTGCCGGGCGCGCCCCTTCATTTCAGCCTTGAGCCCCTGGAACAGGGCGCCGCTGGCCAGCAATGTCTGCAGCATCAACGACGCCTCAGCAGACCGATGATGTATCCGATGCCGAACGCGATGCCGATCGCGCCGAGCGGGTTCTTCTCGACCTGACGGCTCAGTTCATCGGCATAGCCCTTGACCTGACGCTCCGCCGTTTCGGCGTAATCCACACCGGTCTCGTAGAGCTCGCTCGCGGTGTCAGTCACCTTGTCGCGCGCGGAGACCGCCTGCGACTGGATCAGGGCCGCCACGTTGCGGCTCAGCCGGGCAAGATCTTCCTGCAGTTCGGTGATGTCGGTGATCGTCTCATCCACACTGCGCGAAACGGCAGCGCGCCGCGTCGCGGTGCGGCTGGTGCGGCGCGGTGTCGATGGCGTCCGCGATCCGGCGGAACGACGGCGGCCGCGGCGAGCGGGAGTCGTGCCAGTTTCGGCGGCTTCTGCGCGCTCGGATTCGGTAGTTGGAGGGGTGGCCATTCGCGAAGACTCCTGATGGTTCCGGAACATGACGCGGCACGCGCGCTCTCACCCACTGAACGTTCCACAGTGGGTGAGGTTCCGGAATGATCAGGATCAACGTGCGGTTTGGCCGAACAACACCTTCTGCGCGTCCTTGTTGCTCGAAAAATCGAGTGACTCGCCCTCAGCCTTTACTTCGAAGCCGCGCTGCACGGCCGGACGCGAGGTCACGCGCTCAAGCCATTTCTGCACGTTCGGGAAGTCGGCGGGATCCTGACCCTGCCGCTCCCAGACGCGGGTCCATCCGACGCAGGCCATATCGGCTATCGAATATTCGCCGGCAAGGTAATCGCGGTCCGCGAGGCGCTTGTTCATCACGCCGTAGAGACGGTTCGCCTCCTTGGTATAGCGCTCGATCGCGTAAGGAATCTTCTCCGGTGCATAGAGCCGGAAGTGATGCGCCTGGCCGGCCATCGGGCCGAGGCCGCCCATCTGCCACATCAGCCATTGCTCGACCTCGACGCGCTTGCGCTCGTCGGTCGGGTAGAACCTGCCTGTCTTGCGGCCAAGGTATTGGAGGATGGCACCGAACTCGAAGACAGAGATCGGCTTGCCGTCAGGTCCATTGGGGTCGACGATCGCCGGCATGCGGTTGTTCGGGGAGATCGCCAGGAATTCCGGTTTGAACTGATCGCCCTTGCCGATGTTCACCGGAACGACCCGATACGGCAGCCCGATCTCTTCGAGCATGATCGTGATCTTGTAGCCGTTCGGCGTCGGCCAGAAATATAGGTCGATCGGCTCTTGCTGCACTGCGGACATCGGCGTCTCCCGAAATTGGATCGCCCTCAACTATGCGTCGCCCGGGAAGGCCGCAAGTTCAGACGGGCGATAATCCGATCCTGCCCCAGCCGGGCAGCTTGATCGCGGGACGGCGGACATCGATCCCCGTCACCGTCCCGAGGACGTTGATTTCCAGCCCCTCAACCCAGCCGACCGTCAGGCCGGCAAGTCCTCGATAGGAAATCTGGAGGCCGCTGCCGCTCGGGCTCTCGCCCGCGAAAAAGCCGGCAGCGCGAAAATCCTTGCCGAGCGCCGTCGGCAGCAGCGACGGTGCGAGCTCGGGCACGCGTTGGGCGATGTAGGCAACGAAGGTGTTCGAGTTCGGCCCCGGCCATGCGCGGTAGGTGCCGGCATCCGAGAACGGATAGTCAGAGACGGCGGCGCGGATCCTTGGAATGGCCGCTTCCGCCGCCTCGCCGCGCAATGTCTGCAAGACAACAGGCGTATTGCCGTACCAACGTCCGTCGACCTCGCGGACATTCGTCCGGATCGGCGTGCCCCAGCCGACGACGTCATAGCGGGTGTAATTCGGCGCGCCGGCCGGCTTGATCACCACCCAGGAGTGATGAGCGAAGATGCCCCGCCAATTGCCGACGCGAGCCGCGAGGACATGGACGACGGCTTCCGGCTCCTCGGTCGCTTTCGGCAGAAGGCTGGCCGAGGACCAGTCGGCGTCGGACCAGGAAGCCGGCCAGCCCTGATTCCACCACCAGACGGCATGGGTTCCAAGCGGCAGGAAGACGACGATGAGGAATGCGAGGATCATGCGTTTCATTCTGACGGTGGCGGAGGCTTACACCTCCAGCACGATCTCGAAACCGCCATAGATCATGCGCTTGCCATCGAAAGGCATATTCTCCATGCCGGCCTTCATGCGCGGATCTTCCATGACCTTCTTATTGATCTCGTCGCGTGCAGCGCGAGACGGATAGGTGATCCACGAAAAAACGACGGTCTCATCGTCTTTCGCCTTCACTGCCATTGGGAAGGATGTGACCTCCCCATCCGGGACGTCATCGCCCCAGCATTCGACGAAGGAAAGAGCGCCATGCTCCTTCCACACCTGACCAGCAGTTGTTGCCAGCTCCTTGTAGGCGTCGAAATTGGCCTTCGGTACGGCAAGGACGAAACCGTCAACGTAGGGCATTGGAGACCTCCCGCTCTGGAAGACATTAGATGAGGACGTCCCCTCGCCTTTTTTATGGCTCGCTTCGTCGCATCAGACCGCGCGGCGCCCGCGCAGCATGCCGACGAGGAAGAGCAGGACGATTGCGCCGACGGTGGAAACCGCAAGGCTCGCCCACCAGCCCGAATATTCAAGATTGAAGACGCTCACCGCCAGGAAGCGCCCGATGACGGCGCCGATCAGGCCGACGATCAGGTTCAGGATCAGGCCGATATTGCTGCCCGTCACTTTTTCCGCGATCCAGCCGGCGAGGATGCCGATGACGATGGTCGAAATCCAGCCTACACCTTCCATGAGTGCCTCCTGCGAACGGGAACGTCGCTTGCGTCCTCTTCAACGCTCGACCCAAGGGGAAGGATGCACTCTTCCGGAAAAAACCTTCGTGACAATCCTGATCCGAACTGCGGGAACCCGTAAGCTCGGAAGAAGCTTCTCCCAAATGAGACGCCTGCATGCGTGGGCGACAGCATCGGGAGCATTCCATGGTCGACGACAAGACACAGACCGGTGAGCCAGACCGCAGCCGCGTTGCGGGCTCCGAGGATTACGAAGTTCACGAGTTCGCAAAGGCTGCCGGCATCACGACGGAGCAGGCCCGCGAACTGATCCGCCAGCATGGCCCCGATCGTGAGAAGCTGATGGCCGCCGCGGCGCGGCTCACCGATAACGCCAGAGCCTGATCGCGCCATGCACCGCATAAGCGCCGAGATGCAGGCCTGCATCGACAATTGCCTGGCCTGCTATTCGACGTGTCTGTCGATGGCGATGAACCATTGTCTGGAGATGGGCGGCGAACATACGAAGCCCGCCCATTTCAAGCTAATGATGGCCTGTGCCGAGATCTGCCGGACCTCGGCGCATTTCATGCTGATCGGCACACCTCACCACAAGCACACTTGCCGCGAATGTGCTGAAATCTGCCGGGAGTGCGCGGCCGACTGCGAACGGATCGGCGATATGGACGAGTGCGTCGCAGCCTGCCGGAAGTGTGCCGACAGTTGCGAGAAAATGGCGGCGTAGGTCCCCTCTCCGGCGAAGCGAGAGAGGGGAAGCCCTTCACATGTTCAGCACGCGCCCATAGGCATCCAGCACGCTCTCCTTCATCGTCTCGGAGAGCGTCGGATGCGGAAAGATCGTGTGCATCAGCTCTTCTTCGGTCGTCTCGCAATTCATCGCGACGACAAAGCCCTGGATGAGCTCAGTCACCTCCGCGCCGGCCAGATGGGCGCCGAGCAGTTCACCGGTCTTGGCGTCGAAGATCGTCTTGCAGAGACCTTCCGGTTCACCGAGCGCGATCGCCTTGCCGTTGCCAACGAACGGGAAGCGGCCGACCTTGATCTCGCGGCCCTGCTCCTTCGCCTTGGCCTCGGTCAGACCGACCGAGGCGACCTGCGGATGGCAATAGGTGCAGCCCGGCACTTTGTTCTTGTCGAGCGCTTGGACCTTCAGGCCCTTGATTGCCTCGACGCAGGTCACGCCCTCGTGCTCTGCCTTGTGCGCGAGCATCGGCGGGCCGGCGACATCGCCGATCGCGTAGATGCCCTTCACATTGGTCCGGCCATAGCCGTCGGTGACGACGATGCCGCGGTCGGTCTTCACGCCGACGGCCTCAAGGCCGATGTTCTCGATATTGCCGACGACGCCGACGGCCGAGATCACCTTCTCGGCGGTGATCGTCTCGGTCTTGCCGCCCACCTCGATGGTCGCGGTCACGCTGTCCTTCGCCTTGTCGAGCTTCGCGACCTTGGCGCCGGTCAGGATCTTGATGCCCTGCTTCTCAAACTGCTTGCGGGCAAAGGCGGCGATGTCCGCGTCCTCGACGGGCAGGATCTGCGGCAGCACCTCGACCACGGTCACGTCCGCACCCATCGTCCGGTAGAAGCTCGCGAATTCGACGCCGATCGCGCCGGAGCCGATGACGAGCAACGACTTCGGAAAGCTTTCCGGATTCATCGCCTCGAAATACGTCCACACCTGCTTCTTGTCGGGCTCGAGACCCGGCAGGACGCGCGGCCGCGCGCCGGTCGCGACGATGATGTGCGCCGCCTTGTAGGTGCCGGCGCCAAGTGCGCCCTTCGGCGCCTCGACCGGCGGACCGAGCACGCCCTTTGTCGGCGCCGTCACCGTGATCTCGCCGACCTTGGTGATCTTCGCATCGCCCCAGATCGTCGTGATCTTGTTCTTCTTGAACAGGAACTGGACGCCCGTGTTCATCTGGCCGGCAATGCCGCGCGAACGTTGGACGATCGCCTTCAGATCGAAGGACGGCTTCTCGACCGACAGGCCATAGTTCTTGGCGTGATTGAAGTAATGATAGACCTCCGCCGAACGGAGCAGCGCCTTGGTCGGGATGCAGCCCCAGTTCGAGCAGATGCCGCCGAGATGCTCGCGCTCGACGACGCCGACCTTGAAGCCGAGTTGTGCCGCGCGGATCGCAGCCACATAGCCACCCGGACCGCCGCCGATGATGATGATGTCGAACTGATTGTCGGCCATCTGATTTCCGTCATTGCCGGGCTTGTCCCGGCAATCAGCCGGCGCCCGCGAGGAAGGTTGGAAAGCGAATGCCCGGGACTGGCCCGGGCATGAGAATTACATCACCAGCCCGACCGGCTTTTCGACATAGCCCTTGAAGGTCTGCATCAGCTGCGCCAACTCCGCGCCATCGAGGACCCGGTGGTCGCACGAGATGGTCGCCGTCATCTGGGTGGCGATGACGATCTGGTCGTTACGAACGACAGCACGCTTCTCGCCGGCTGCGACCGCGAGGATGGTCGAATGCGGCGGGTTCACGACGGCGGTGAAGTGCTTCACGCCATACATTCCGAGGTTCGAGATTGCCGTGGTGCCGCCCTGATATTCGTGCGGCTTCAGCTTGCGCTCGCGCGCACGCTTGGCCAGCGAGCTCATCTCCAGGGAGATGTCCGGCAACGCCTTTTCATGGGCGTTGCGGATGATCGGGGTGATCAGGCCGTCCGGAATCGCGACCGCGACGCCGATATCGACGCCCTTGTGGCGCAGCATTCCGCCCTCGGTCCACGAGGCGTTCGCTTCAGGGTGTTTCTTAAGAGTTAGCGCCAAGGCCTTGATGATGAAGTCGTTCACCGACAGGCGCCAGACCGGCTTGCCGTCTGCCATCGGGGCATACGAATTCATCTCCTCGCGCATCTTCAGCAGCGCATCGAGATCGACGTCAACCGCGAGATAATAGTGCGGGACAACGACCTTGGACTGCTGCATCCGGGTCGCGATCGTCTTGCGCATCCCGTCATGCGGGATGACGTCATAGGAGCCCGGCTCGAACAGCGCGCGGATCTTGTCGTCTGGCATCAGCGGGAAGCCGAACTGGCCGCCGGCAGCCGGAGCGCCCGCACCGGTTCCCGGCCGCGCGTTCTCGACGTCCTTCTTCACCACGCGGCCATGCGGGCCGGAGCCGGTGATCGCGGAGAGGTCGATGCCGCGTTCCTTGGCGATCCTGCGCGCCAGCGGCGAGGCGAACACCTTGGCGCCCGAACCATTCACCTTCGGTGCGGCCGGAGCCGGTGCCGCCGGAGCGGGTGCGACTGCAGGCTTCGGCGCTTCAGCCGCGGGCGCTGGCGTGGCAGCAGCGGCAGGTGCAGGCGTCTTTTCCGCGGGCTTTGCAGCAGGCGCAGAAACCGCGCTCGCGTCTTCGCCCTCTTCGAGGAGAACAGCGATCGGCTCGTTCACCGCGACGTCGTTCGTGCCCTCGGCGATCAGGATCTTGCCGAGGACGCCCTCGTCAACTGCCTCGACCTCCATGGTCGCCTTGTCGGTCTCGATCTCGGCGAGCACATCGCCGGACTTCACCTTGTCGCCCTCTTTCTTGAGCCATTTCGCGAGGTTACCCCGCTCCATGGTCGGCGATAGCGCAGGCATCAGAATGTTGATGGGCATCTCGGTCTCAGTTCATGGCATCGGTTGAGCCGACATCGGTCGGCTGGTCGAGCTCGGCATCGAACAGGCGTCGAATGTCGACGACCACGTCGGCTTCGCTCGCCCCGGTTTCCTTGGCGTAGACGCGCGAAACATGACGCGCCACGTCGGCGAGAAGAACGCCCCATGTCGATGGGTCGTCGAACGCCCGCTTCAGCGACACGTGCAAGCCCTCGTCAATGATGGCGGCCCGCAGCACCTCGATTCCACCCTTCTCGAAAGCATCCGCGGGCAGATGAAGCGCCTCGAACTCGCTCATCGATAGCTCACTGCCTTGGCCGCCTCGACGACCTCGGCAACCGAGGGGAGCGCCAACTTTTCGAGATTGGCGGCGTAGGGCATCGGAACGTCCTTGCCCGTGACGCGGAGAACCGGCGCGTCGAGGTAGTCGAACGCCTTCTCCATCAGTTGGGCAACGATCTCGGAACCGACGCCGGACTGCGGCCAGCCCTCTTCGACGGTGACGCAGCGGCCGGTCTTCTTCACCGACTCGACCACGGTCTCGATGTCCATCGGGCGGATGGTGCGGAGGTCGATGACCTCGGCCTCGATCCCCTGCCCGGCCAGCTCTTCAGCGGCCTTGAGAGCGTAGGTCATGCCGATCGAGAACGAGACGAGCGTCACGTCGCTGCCGGCGCGGGCGATCCGCGCCTTGCCGATCGGCAGCACGAAATCATCGAGCTTCGGAACGTCGAAGCTCTGGCCGTAGAGGATTTCATTTTCGAGGAAGATGACCGGGTTGGGGTCCCGGATGGCGGCCTTGAGAAGGCCCTTGAAGTCTGCGGCGGTGTAGGGAGCGATGACTTTAAGTCCCGGCACCTGGCTGTACCACGCCGTGTAGTCCTGGCTGTGCTGCGCCGCTACTCGGGCCGCAGCACCGTTCGGACCTCGGAATACGATCGGACAGCCCATCTGGCCGCCAGACATGTAGAGCGTTTTCGCTGCCGAGTTGATGATGTGGTCGATCGCCTGCATGGCGAAATTCCAAGTCATGAACTCGACAATCGGCTTCAGGCCGGAGAGCGCGGCACCGACGCCGACGCCGGCAAAGCCGTATTCGGTGATCGGGGTATCGATCACGCGACGGTCGCCGAACTCGTCGAGCAGACCCTGCGAAATCTTGTAAGCGCCCTGATACTCGGCGACTTCCTCGCCCATCAGGAAGATGTCCGGATCGCGGCGCATCTCCTCGGCCATTGCGTCGCGCAGCGCTTCGCGGACGGTCTGGTGTACCATCTCGGTGCCTTCCGGCACTTCCGGATCGGGCTGAATCTCGACTTTCGGCGGAGCCGCCACGGCCGACGGCGCGATATCCGGAGCCGGCCCCTTTTCGGGAGCGGCCGGCGGAGCGCTTTCCTCGGCCTTCTTCTCGGCGGCGGAAGCGGCTGCGCCATTGCCGCTGGACTTCGCGATCGCAGCCGAGGGGTCCTCGCCTGCTACGAGGATGACGGCGATCGGCGTGTTCACTGGCACGTCCTCGGTGCCATCCTTGATCAGGATCTTGCCGAGCGTGCCGTCGTCGATCGCCTCGATCTCCATCGTCGCCTTGTCGGTCTCGATCTCGGCCAGAACATCGCCGGATTTTACGGCATCGCCTTCGTTTTTGAGCCATTTCGCTAGCTTGCCCAACTCCATGGTCGGGGAGAGCGCGGGCATCAGAACTTCAATCGGCATAAGCGGGGCGCTTCCTGTTCGGGCTGGTGGCCTCGTCTATGCGAGTCCAGCCGGGCATTCGATGAAACTGCGCGAAAGGTTTGTCAGCGAAGGATGTCGGTCCAAAGCTCTGCCGGATCCGGCTCCGGATCAGAGCTCGCAAAATCGGCGGCCTCGTTCACGACGACGCGGATCTCCTTGTCGATCGCGTTCAGGTCCTCTTCCTTGCTCCAACCGTTCTCGATCAGGCGCTGGCGCACCTGTTCGATCGGGTCGTGCTCGTCGCGCATTTTCTGCACTTCTTCCTTCGGCCGGTATTTTGCCGGGTCCGACATCGAATGGCCGCGATAGCGGTAAGTCAGCATTTCGATGATGTACGGCCCCTGCCCCGATCGCGCGTAGGCAATCGCCCTGTCGCCCGCGGCTTTGACGGCGCGGACGTCCATGCCGTCGACCTGCTCGCCCGGAATGTCGAAGGACAGGCCGCGCTTCGAGAAATCGGTTGTCGAGGATGCACGATGATGCGCCGTGCCCATCCCGTAGCGGTTGTTCTCGACCACGTAGACGACCGGCAGCCTCCAGAGCTTCGCCATATTGAAGCTCTCGTAGACTTGGCCCTGATTGGCCGCGCCGTCGCCGAAATAGACGATCGACACACTGTCATCGTTGCGGAACTTGTTGGCGAAGGCGAGGCCGGTGCCGAGCGAGACCTGCCCGCCGACGACGCATCTTCGCCAGCACGATCGTCGATCTTTCGAACAGCGGCTTGCCCGATAGTCCGCCGCTTTCCTTTGCCTGCACTGTGTCTTTCAGCCCGTCGCGCGCGAGCGTGGTGTTGGAGACGATCAGCCCGTCGAGCGCGTGGCCGAGCACTTCCGCGGCGATATCGTCCATGCCCTCTTCGGTCAGGTCCGGCGCGATCTTCAGGAAAACCGGCACGCGACTGCCGCTCTTTGTGCCTCGTCGTCACGAGCCGCAAGCACCGCCGAAAGCAGCGCCGAGAGGCTTTCGCGCGCCTGCAGGTCGCGCAGGCCCGGCGTGTTGGGCGACGAGATGTTGACGGCAAAATAGCGCGCGACGCCGTGGAAGGTCCGGATGCCGGCCACGTAATCGGCCACACGGTCGGCGCTGTCCTTGTTGGCGCCGATATTGACCCCGATCATCGCCGCACGGTCCAAGCCGCGCAGCCGGGCGAGCGCCGCGCCTGATGGCCTTCGTTGTTGAAGCCGAGACGGTTGATAACCGCCGCGTCCTCGAAGAGCCGGAAGATGCGCGGCCTGTCGTTGCCGGCCTGCGGCTTCGGCGTGACGGTGCCGATCTCGGTAAAGCCGAAGCCGAGCCGCAGCAGAACGTCCGGGACCTCGGCGTTCTTGTCGTACCCGGCCGCCATGCCGAGCGGGTTGGCAAAGGCGAGGCCGGCGACGGTCTGTGCCAGCCGCGGATCGGTGGGGGCGGCGCAGGCCGGCACGAGCCCGGTCTTCAGCGCCTTGATCGAAAGGCCGTGGGCCTGCTCCGGATCGAGCAGAAACAGTCCCCGCCGCGCGAGAGTTTCGAACGCGCCGATCATCATGCAAGCTCCGGAAAGACATGGGCGCCGCCCGACCCGAGCGGCAGCGGTTTTTCCCAGAGGACGGCGTCGAGCAAGAGCGGTCCGTAGAGATGCGGAAACAGCGCCCCGCCGCGGGACGCTTCGAAAACCAGCGCGTCGCCGAGCCGGTTTCCGTCGACGGCTACGAGCAGGAGATCGGACGCGCCGGCAAAATGCCGGGCGGCGGTCTCGACCACCTGCTCTGCCGTGGAAAAATGGATGAAGCCATCGGCGAGGTCGATCGCCGCGCCTTTGAATTCGCCGTGTTTGCGCGCATCCTGCCATAGAGTCGCCGGAACGATTTTGTAGATGATGTTGTTCATGCCGCCATGTCCGATCGAAGGATGATTGTCTTTGCGCACTTGCCGCAAACCTCTGCGAAAGTCCACCGGCAGAAACCGAATGATCGCGGATTTGGCCGAAACTGGAGAATTGCCATGAACAGGTTATTTATCCCGGTGCTCGCCCTTGGCGGCCTCGGTGTCGCGGTTGCGGCCGTGGCCCAGGACCCCGCGCCGGGGCGCTACAGCATGCAGAAGACGGACGGCGGCATTGCCCGGCTCGATACCGAAACGGGCGAGGTGTCGCTTTGCCAGGAAAAGGATGGCCAGATGCTCTGCCGCATGGCCGCCGACGAACGCACCGCCTATGAACTGGAACTCGATCTTCTGGCCAAGCGCGTCCAAGCGCTGGAGAAAGCGATTTCGGACGGCGACACCGCCTTGAAACCCCGCCTTCCGACGAAGGAAGAGATTGACCAGACGATGAGCCTCATGGAAAGAATGATGCGCAGCTTCATGGACATCGTGAAGGATCTGGACAAGGAGAGCGAAACGCCGACCGACCAGATGCCGGAGACGCCGCAGAAAACCTGACCGCTGCCTTGGAGACTGTTGCGGGATCGAAGGCCCCGGGTGCCGGAGGCGGGAAAAGCAGGCAAGCCCGGCGCCTGCTGCGTATCGAGGCAGATAGTGCCCGATAGACAATGACGCGGGATATCGCTCGAATCGCCTTGCGGTCTCGACATCCTGCGCCGCTCTTGGGAGGGAGCGCCATGACGTCGCAACTGACGATCATCATCGCGGACGATCATCCGCTGTTTCGCGGCGCCATGCGTCAGGCGCTCGCCGGCATGGAAGGCAGCCCGTCAATCGTCGAGGCCGGCGATTTCACGACCGCCCGCCAGGCGGCGATCGACAATCCGTCCGCCGACCTCATGCTGCTCGACCTAACGATGCCGGGCGTCAGCGGCCTCTCCGGCCTGATCGCGCTCAGATCCGAATTCCAGAGCCTGCCGGTGATGATCGTCTCGGCTCATGACGACCATGCGACGATCCAGCGCGCGCTCGAGCTCGGGGCGTCGGGCTTCCTGTCGAAATCCGCCGGCATCGACGAAATCCGCCACGGCATCGACACGGTGATGGCGGGCGACATCTTCACACCGCCGGGCTTTGAAAGCGGCATCGAGCACGAGCCGGAAGTGGCCGATCTGCTGCAGCGGCTCCAGACTCTGACGCCGCAGCAATCGCGCGTGCTCGGAATGCTCGGCGAAGGCCTGCTCAACAAGCAGATCGCCTACGAACTCGGGGTCTCCGAGGCGACGATCAAGGCGCATGTCTCGGCCATCCTCCTGAAGCTCAACGTCGACAGCCGCACCCAGGCCGTCATCCAGCTCGGAAAGATAGCAACCCTGGCGGCTTGAACGAAACTATTCCGCCGCCGCCTTCATCGCCACCGAAAGCTGCGTCAGCCAAGCCCGCATCGAGGCGGGGCGGACGGGCTTGTTCTGCAGCGCGACGCCGTCGCGTTCGGCCTGCCCGCGCACTTCCGGCGAACGGTCTGCGGTGATCAGAAGGGCGGGGATATCGCCGCCGAAATGGGCGCGGATGGCCCGGATCGCCTCGATGCCTGTGCCCTCGTCGAGGTGATAGTCGGCAATGATCGCGTCCGGCCGTGGCGTCAACCGCGCCTGCGCCTCTTGCCAACCGCCGAGCGAGGGTGCTGTCGCAACAGTGCAGCCCCAGCCGCCCAGAAGCAATTCCATGCCTTCGAGGATTTGCGGTTCGTTGTCGATGCACAGGACCCGGAGCCCGCTCAAGGGTTCGGCGCTGCGCAGGGCGGCAGGCGTGGGTGCCGTCTTGCCGGCGGCGGCATTGCGGTCGATCGGCAGCGTCACCTTGAAGCGGGTGCCCTTGCCGGGCCGCGACTGCAGGTCTACCCCGTGATTGAGCACACGCGAGATGCGATCGACGATCGACAGTCCGAGACCGAGACCCGAGGCGGTTTTTGCGCCTTCGTCGAGCCGGGCGAATTCCTTGAACACCGTTCGGAATTTCGACGGCGGGATGCCGATGCCGAAATCGAGTACCTGGATGACGGCGTTGCCGCCCTCGCGCCTGACGCCGACCAGCACCTTTCCCTTGAGCGTGTACTTGATGGCGTTCGAGACGAGATTCTGCACGAGGCGGCGCAAGAGGTTCGGGTCGGTGCGGACCGTGAGCGAGGTCGGCATGACGGTGAGCTTCAGGTTGCTCGCCCGCGCCACGGGGGCGAAATCGGTCTCGATCCGCCTCAACAGATCGTTGAGAGGCACCGATTGCAGGCGCGGCTTCATCGCGCCGGTGTCGAGCCGCGAGATGTCGAGCACGGCGCCGAGGATGGTCTCGACCAATTCCAGCGAGGAATCGATGTTCTGCACCAGCGTGCTGTTTTCCGAACCGCCGAGCCGCTCGACCAGGGACGACGAATAGAGCCGGGCCGCATTGAGCGGCTGCAGGATGTCGTGGCCAGCAGCGGCGAAGAACCGCGTCTTGCCGATATTGGCCTCTTCGGCCGCGGCCCGGGCCTCGGCCACTTCGCGGTTGACACGGGTCAGTTCGCCGGTGCGCTCCGCCACCCGCATTTCCAGCGTCTCATTGGCCTGCTTCAGCGCCACGTCGGCGGCCACGCGTTGGGTGATGTCGGTATAGGTGGTGACGATGCCCTTGTCGGGCATGGCGTTGGTGCGCACCTCGATGATGCGCTCGCCGCCCGAAAGCGTCAGCAGGAACGGCTTGTCGAGCGTCAGGAACGTCCGGATCAGTCCCTTTTCGTCCTCCTTGCGGATGTCGCCGCGCTTCGTCAGGATCGCGATGATGTCCGCCAGCGGAAAGCCGACCTGTCCGGCCGCCTCCGGCAGGTCGAGCAATTGCCGGAAGCGCCGGTTCCAGATGATCAGGTTGTTGGAGCTGTCGAAGACGGCGATGCCCTGGTCCATCTGCGACAGCGCCGTCTGCAGCATGTCCTGATTGTATTGCAGGGCTTCGCTGGCCTGGTCGAGGAGCCAGGCGGTGTCGGAGGACGTATCGTCCATCCGCTGCAGCGCCAGCGAAAGCACGAGCCGGGCCGATGACGAGCCGATCGCGCTGCCGAGCAGTTGCTCGGAAAAATGAATGAGCGCCATGTCGGCCGACTGCAGGTCGTCAAGCCAGCGGCCGGACTGGCGCTCATAGGTGTGGAACGAGCGCTGCATGCGCTCCTCGCCGAGATAACGGGCGATGGTGGTCTTGAGGTCGAGCACCGTGATCTTGGTCTTGCGGCCGCGAAAAGCCTTTTCCGTGCGCGACTTGCGGCGGATGAACACGCCGGCTTGCAGCCGTTCCAGGGGCTTTGGCGCGCGCGTCAACGAAAAAGTCACATAGGCGATGCCGTTGACGAGCAGGCTCAGCGTCGTGGCGTTGACCAGCGGATCGGCGGTCGGCCCGGTAAACACGCCGCTCAGCGGAAACAGGAAGCCGAGCACGGTCGTGGCGATGTGGGAATTGTCCGGCCCGCCGAGGCTGGGCAGGAACAGAAGGTAAGCCCAGACCAGGAAGCCAAGCGTCATCCCGGCAATGGCGCCGCGGGCATTGGCCTGCCGCCAGACGAGCCCGCCGAACAGCGGCGGCGCCATCTGCGAAATCGCCGCGAAAGAAAGGAGGCCGAGCGAGGCAAGACCCGCGCTCATGTCGGCCGAGAGCAATACATTG
>CAVZVY010000010.1:0-13536 GCA_963778835.1 uncultured Alphaproteobacteria bacterium | reverse complement strand
GCCGAGGGAATGACCCTCTTCGCTGAATACACGGAGGTGGAGACTGGGAAAGGCGCAGATGCGCTCGACAGGCGCCCTCACCTCTCGGCAGGTCTCGAAGCAGCTCGGAAAGCAAAGTGCCCAGTTGTGGTTGCCAAGCTCGATCGGCTCTCCCGCGATGTGGCCTTCATTGCAGGCCTGATGGCACAGCGCGTGCCGTTCATCGTGGCGGGGCTCGGCGCCGACGCCGATCCCTTCATGCTGCATCTCTACGCCGCTCTCGCCGAGAAGGAGCGTCGGCTCATCTCAGAGCGAACGCGCGCCGCTCTTGCCCAACGGAAGGCGCAACGTGCGCGCCTCGGGAATACCAGGAACGCGGCCCATGCCGCCGCCCTCGGTCGCGAGGTGCAGACCTCATCGGCGGATCGCTTCGCCGCAAACATCCTGCCAATGATTGAATCCATCCAAGACACCGGAGTATCGAGCCTCGAAGCAATCGCGGTCGCTCTCAACAATCGCGGCATTCGATCAGCGCGCGGCGGACGTTGGCATGTCTCGACCGTTGCCAACCTGCTGGCGAGGTCGGAAAAGTAGAAGAGCGGATCTCCTTTCTAGGCGGGAAGAACCGGGCGGTCGCGAGCGCAGCGAAAGGCTCGTGGGGCTCAGTTGGGCAATCCGCGCAATGCCGTCCATGCCGCGGAGCTCGGCCGCGCGGTGCAAATCCTGGAAGCAGATCGTTTCGCGGCGGGCGTTCTTCCGATAGTCGAATCTATCAAAGCCAGCGGCGTCTCGACATTCGGAGCTATCTCAGTAGCTCTCAACAAACGCGGCATCCGCACGGCCCGCGGTGGGCCGTGAAAGCGGAGTGATGCTGCTTCACTCCATCCGACGCACGAGGGTCGACGCTCGCGGCGGTCTTGAGCCCAAGAGGCCCGCCATTGAACTTCATGCAGCAAGGCGGATTGCGGCGCCGGGGTAATCCAGTCTTATGCCGTCGCGTTAGTGACGAGTTGCACCGGCAGCTTGACCACCGTCTGCCCGATCTCGTCGCCGCGCGAGAGGGCCATCGCAAGCTCGGCGGATCTGGTTCCAGCCTCGCGCCTCGGCAGCGCGACGTAAGTAAGGGGAACGGGGAGATAATGGGCGAGCTCGACCTCGCCGATTCCGACGACGGCAACGTCATCCGGAATCCGGCGCCCGAGGCCGAGAAGCTTCAGCACAATCGCCACGGTCCAGATCTCGCCGCCGATAACAAGGCCGTCGAACTCGCGCGCCGACTTGAGCAGTCGGTCGAGACCGTGCAGGCCTGCATCGATCGAATGCTCGACCTCCACCCTTCGGCTTTCAACGAGCGGCAGACCGGCCTCCTGCATCGCGCGACGATAGCCGTTCGAACGGTCGCGCGCGTTTGAGGTGTTGCGGACATAACCGCAAATGATCGCGATCTTTCTGCGTCCGATCTCGATCAGCCGCTTCGTAGCGAGATAGCCGGCTTCGAAATCGGAATGGCCGACGGCGAAATCGATCGGCTTCTTGGGCAGATTGCCGACTTCGATCAGCGGTATCGGCAGAGTTTGGAGGAATCGTCGTGTCTCCGCCGTGTGACCGATCGAGGGAAGCATGATCACCTGAACGCGCTGCGAGAGGAGCGAGCCGATCGCATAGGATTCACGGCCGCGCGCGTAATCGATCGTCTGCAGGATGTAGTCGGCGCGATAGCTTTCGAACACTCGCCGCGCCGCCTCCACGAAGGGGAGATAGATCGAGTCCTGCAAGGTCGGCAGGATGATGCCGAAGGCGCGCGAACGCTGCGAAGCAAGGTAAGAGGCAGCCTTGTTGTGATAATAGCCGATCTCCTCGGCGACTTTCAGGATACGCTCGCGGGTTTCCTTCCGGATCGACGCGGATTCGAGGAAGGCGCGCGACACGGTCATCTGTGAAAAACCGCTCTGCCGCGCCACGTCATCCATGGTCGGCATCGCGCGCGCCTGCCAGCGGGAGCCGTTCGGCTCCGCCGCACGCGGGGCGCTGCTGCTACCAGGCTTGGACATGGAAAAGTTCGGTTCGGCTGGCGGGCAATCCTGACGTGCGCTTGGTCAATCCCAATGCGGCACCCATAGCGGCTCGTTGATCAGCCGGGAATTGGGCACCGTCATCCGGCTTATCTGATCCATTTCCGCCTCGGTCAATCGAAAGTCGAAAACGTCGAGATTCTCCTTGAGCCGCTCGGGCTTCGACGTTTTCGGGATGGCAATCACGTCGTCCTGCTGGATCAGCCACCGGAGCGTCACCTGCACCGGCGCTCTTGCCGTGCGTCTTGCCGATCGCGGCGAGCCGGGGATCGCTCGCCACCTTGCCGAGCGCGATCGGACAATAGGCGATGATCGCAAGCCCGTGGCGCCGAGCCGCTGCGAGAAGGCGGGTTTGGTCGAGGTAGGGATGATATTCGAACTGCACCGCGGCGATCGGTTCGGGGCTGACTTCGATCGCCTCGTCGAGCTTGGCGATGACGAAATTCGAGACGCCGATTGCGCGGGTGAGACCGGCACGCTTGGTGGCGCTCAGCGCCCGCATGCTCTCCGCGACCTGCACTTCGGGGTTGGGCCAATGGATAAGGAGAAGGTCGATCACGTCGGTCTTCAGGCGCTTCAGGCTCTCCTCGACCGAACGTTGCAGCGGACCATCACCGATGACCTGCGGCCGCACCTTGGTGGTGATGAATATCCTCTCGCGCGGCACGCCTGACATGAGGATGCCTTCACCGACGGCCGCCTCGTTGTCGTAGCCCTGCGCGGTGTCGACGTGGCGGAATCCCGCTCGGAGCGCTTCCGCGACGATCTCGGCGCACACCGGGCCCCGCATCGGATACGTCCCGCAACCGATCTTCGGAATGCGAACACCTCCTTTCGTCACTACGTCCGCCACCACCTCCTCCTTGTCTTTCAGGTCGATGCTCTTTTCGGGTCCACAGCGAACTCAATCGCGCGCGATAATGATTGCGTAAACATCATCACATGATAGATTGTTTGCGCAATCATAAATTCTGCGGGTACCCGACACACGTAGGAGATGAGCGCGGTTGAGGAAAAGCTTTTCCGGGCCGATGGATCGCCTATCGCGCGTTTCAGCCGGTTGGAAAATTCAAAGGCGGGCCGTGGGCGAACGGCATCGCAAAATGGGAGGGAGCACGAATGATGAAATTTGCAAATTGGTCCTGCGCGGCTCTGGCGCTTGTCGGCGCCGGCGTTCTTCTCACGGCCGTGCCGGCGGAAGCCCAAGGCAAGAAGGTCTGCTACGCGTTCCAGGATCTCTCGACCGGCTTCTGGGGCGCGGGCCATGAAGCGATCGTCTCGACGCTGCAGAAGAACAACATCGAAGTGGTCGAGCTGAATGGCGGCAAGGACGCCAATCGCCAGCTCGAGCAGATCAAGGACTGCATAGCGCAAGGCGCCGACGGCATCATCCTGACCGCGGACGACGGCGATTCCGAGACCATGCTGGTCGCCCTGGCGCAGGAAGCCGACGTGCCGATCGCGACCTTCAACCGTCCGCCCTCCGATATGTCCAAAGGCGTGATCGTGGTCGCCGACAATGAGTCGGTCGCGCGTCTCGCTGTCGAGGAGATGGCCGTGCTGGCCGAGGAGAAGTTCAAGGCCACCGGCAAGAAGCTGCACCCGCTGATCCTCGTCGGCGATCTGGCCGACCCGAACGCAGTCAAGCGCCGCGAGGGCTTCATGAACGCCCTCAAGAACCATCCGGACATTTTCGAGACGCCGGTCGAGATCAACACCAAGTGGAACTCACAGGTGGCGCTCGCCGGTCTCGAGGCGGCGGTCACCGCCGACCCGGACATCGACTTCATCTTCACGTCATCCGACTTCCTCTTCCCGACCATCCAGGGCGTGCTGGAGCCGCGCGGCAAATGGAAGAAGACCGGCGAGGAGGGTCACGTCATCCTCGGCGGGCTCGACGGCGATGACGGCGCCTGCAAGCTGATCCGCGAAGGCTACGTCGACTCGACCGGCGTCCAGGACGTCTATCTCGAGGCGAAGCTTGCGCTCGACGCCATCATGGAAGCGATCGAGAAGGGTGACACGCGTCCGAACGCCATCAAGCTCGATCCGGGCTTCGCGCTCTCGCAGGCGAACTACGCCGAGAAGGGTGCGACGACCTGGGGCTGCATGGTCCTCGACGCAAAGAAGTAGACGGCACGCGAAGGTCGGGGGATAGTTGTCTCCCGGCCCTCGCGCATCCGGGGCTGGAGTGGATCGGCCGTCTGGGATCGGGGACGTGGCTGAGAACAATGGGGCTGCGCCGGCGGAGAGCCGCGCATTCGTGGGGACAAAGCGGGCTGGGCGCGCCCCTCGCTCCGGCCCGCTTCGACTTCTCCGCCGCCTGCTCGTCTCCGAATACTTCATCCTTTATCTGACCTTCGCCGGCTTCCTGGCGATGGCGGCTTTCTTCCCCGACCTCGTCACACCGCGCAACATCAGCAACCAGCTCTCCAACGTCTGGCCGCTGCTCTGCGTCGCGATCGGGCAGACCTTCGTCATCATCATCATGGGGATCGACCTGAGCCAGGGCGCGATCATGGGATTCGTGAGCGTTGCCGGCGCGGTGGTGATGACGACGGGCGCCGACCCGAACCTTCTGGGCGGCAGCCCGCTCTGGGGTTCGCTGCTCGACGAGACAGGCGGGTTCCTCGGCGGTCACGACTATTCGGTGGCAGTCGCGGTCGTTGTCATGCTCGCCGTCGGCAGCCTGATCGGCCTCGTCAACGGCTACTTCATCGCCCGCTTCAAGATGCCGGCCTTCATGGTGACACTCGTCTCGCTGATGCTCTTCTCGTCGGCCGGCATCTGGCTCACGCAATCGCAGAATATCGTCAACCTGCCGGCGGAGTTCTCGCGGCTCGGCTCCGGCGACCTGATCTCCTTCTATTTCGGCGAGAAGGTCGAGGCGACGATCAAGCGCCGCGACATCCTCCCCTTCGTCACCTATCCGGTGATCATCGCGCTGGGGCTTGCGCTCGTCGCGGAGATCCTGCTGCGGTTCACGGTGTTCGGCCGCTACATCTATGCGGTCGGCAGCAACCCGAAGGCGGCCGAGATTTCCGGCGTGCCGGTGCGGCGTGTCATCATCCTCGTCTTCGCTTTCTCCGGACTGTGCGCCGCGGTAGCCGCGATCCTCTATTCGGCCCGGCTCGGCGGCGGCCGGCCGACGATCGGCTCGGGTGGCGCACTCCTCGACATCATCGGCGCAACGGTGATCGGCGGCACGAGCTTTGCCGGCGGCAAGGGCAAGATCAGCTGGACCTTCATCGGTGTGGTGTTCTTCGTCCTGCTCGGAAACACGCTGAACTACATGGGCCTTTCGGCCTTCTACATCGACGTCGTGAAGGGCGGCATCATCCTGGCCGCCGCGGCGCTCGACGTCGCGCGCACGCGGCTCCTCGCAAGCGAGGGCGCGACATGAGCGAGCCGATCCTCGAGCTTGAAGAAATATCCAAGGCCTTCGCCGGCATCCACGCCGTCCGCGATGTGACGCTCTCGCTCGGGCGCGGGCGCGTGCTGGGCCTGGTCGGCCAGAACGGTGCCGGCAAGTCGACGCTCATGAACATCGTGGGAGGCGTCGTGCAGCCGGACGGCGGCGCGATGCGCCTCGATGGCTCGCTCTATGCGCCGGCAAATCCCGCCGAGGCAGCGCGGAACCGTATCGCCTTCATCCATCAGGAGCTCAATCTCTTCACCAATCTGACGATCGCCGAGAACGTCTTTCTGACCGGCTTTCCGCGCCGTCGCGTCGGTCCGCTTTCGCTGATCGATCGCGCAAGCCTCGCGGCGCGGACGCGCGAGCTGCTTCAGCAGGTGAGCCTCGATCTCGCGCCGGACACGCCGCTCGATCGCCTTTCGCCGGGCGAGCGCCAGCTGGTCGAGGCGGCGCGCGCGCTGCAGCTCGACGCCGAGATCATCATCTTCGACGAGCCGACGACCTCGCTCACGGCGCGCGAGACCGAGCGCCTCTTCGCGCTGATCCGAAAGCTGCGCGATGCCGGCAAGACGATGATCTACATCTCGCACATCCTGGCCGATGTGATCGAGCTCGCCGACGATATCGCCGTGCTGCGCGACGGCGAGCTGGTCGCTACCGGCCCGAAGGCCGACTTCAACATCCCGCGCATGATCACGCTGATGGTCGGCCGGCCGATCGAGCAACTCTATCCGCCGCGCCACTCCACGCCGCAGCCTCGCGTGCTCCTTTCCACGCGAGGCCTTTCCGCGACCGGCATCATCAAGAGATGTCAGCTTCAGTCTGCACAGCGGCGAGGTGCTCGGCGTCTTCGGCCTGATGGGCTCGGGGCGGACAGAGCTTGCGCGCATTCTTTTCGGCCTCGAAGGCCACGAGTCCGGTGAGATCGTCGTCGGCGATGCGCCGATCGCGGGCCACTCGCCGCGAAAGAGCATCCGCAGCGGCATCGCCTTCGTCACCGAGAACCGCCGCGAGGAAGGTCTCCTCATGAACGGCGCAATCGTCGACAACATCACGCTTGCGGCGCTGCCGAAATTCGCGGTGACGCCGATCGAGTTCATCGAACGCGACCGCATGCGGAAAGCGGCTTCGGAGCTGGCCGAGGCGCTCAGCATCAAGGCAAGCTCGCTCGATGCCCCGGCGCGGAGCCTTTCGGGCGGCAATCAGCAGAAGGTCGTGCTCGCCAAATGGCTGATGTCCGAGCCGTCGATCTTCATCATGGACGAGCCGACGCGCGGCATCGATGTCGGCGCCAAATACGAGATCTATGCGATCATCGACCGGCTGGCGATCGGCGAGGCAGGCGTGATCTTCATCTCCTCGGAGCTCGAAGAGCTGCTCGCGATCTCCGACCGCATCCTGGTGATGAGCCAGGGCGAGATCGTCGCCGAATTCGGACGGCCCGACTTTGATCGCGAGAAGATCCTCGCGGCCGCCTTCCGAGAGCACGAGGTCGCGGCATGAACCGGACCGCGCGCGACCGGGTCACCGGCTTCCTGCTGAAATACGCGACGGCAATCATCTTCATCGTCGTCTTCGTCTACTTCGGACTGAGCGCTTCGAACTTCTTCAGCACCGAGAACACACTCAATATCGTCAAGCAGGCGTCCTTCGTCGGCGTGATCGCCGTCGGCATGACCTTCGTGCTCCTGACCGGAGGCATCGATCTCTCGGTCGGCTCCAACATGTACGTGTCGGCGATGACGGTCGGCTACCTGCTGCAGCTTCCCGGGTTTGCAGGGCGGCTTCGGCGTCCTCGCCGGCATCGTCGTCGGGCTGGCGACCGGCGCAGCGTTCGGGGCGATCAACGCATTTTGCGTCGTGGTCCTGCGCATCACGCCATTCCTGGTGACGCTCGCCACGATGGTCGCCGGTCACGGCCTCGTCACCGCGATCACCGAGTCCTATGGCATCGACTATCCCGCGGCCTTCACCGCTTTTGGCGCAACGTCGGTCCTTGGCGTTCCTATCCCGATCGTCGTTTTCGCGATCGTGGTCGGCGTGGCGCATCTCGTGCTTACCCGCACACCCTTCGGCCGTCAGCTCTACGCCGTCGGCAACGATGCCGAGGCGGCGCGCAAGGCCGGCATCGACACCGATCGCATCGTCTTCTCCGTCTACGTCATCTGCGGCGTGTGTTCGGCGCTCGGCGGCGTCATGCTGATCGCTCTCGTCGGCCGGTTGAACCAGACTTTCGGCGTCGGCAAGGAGTTCGACGTGATCACCGCCGCGGTGCTCGGCGGCACAAGCCTCTTCGGCGGCGTCGGCGGCGCCTTCGGCGCGGTCGTCGGCTCGGTGCTGGTCCAGATGGTGCAGGCCGGCATGGTGTTCGTGAAGGTCAACCTCTACCTCCAGCCGATGGTGCTGGCGGGGATCATCTTCATCGCCGTCTTCTTCGACAGCCTGCGCGAAGCGCGGCTGTTGAGACTGAAGCGGCGGTTCATCCGCATGGACATATCCAACCAGCCGGAGGAGGCCGGCAAGAAGACTTGAGGTCGGGCGCGCTCTAGTCGCCCTCCGGCTTTCTGGTGTGTTTGTGAGCGTACCTCGGCCATCTCGGAAAAGCTTTTCCGAGCCGAAAAACCGGTGGAAAATGGCCCAGGAAAGAGGAAGCGAAATCAAACTGAAGGGAGGAAGCACATGGTACAAAAACTTAATCGTCGGCAGCTTCTCCAGGGTACGGCGGCGGTGGGTGTCGGCGTCGCGTTGGGCGCGCCGGGGATCATCGGTCGCGCCTACGCCGCGGGAAAAATCACAGTCGGCGTGGAGGCCGGCTCGCCTTACGAAAAATTCTATGCCGAGCATGCCGCGGAATTCACCAAGGCGACCGGCGTCGACGTAGCCTTCAATTCAATCCCGCACGATTCGATCCGCCAGCAATTCGCCCAGGATGCCATCGCGCAAGCCGGCGGCTTCGATGTCTATATCGCGGACCAGGTGTGGCTGCCGGAATTCGCCGAGAAGGGATTCATCGTCGATCTGACGGACAAGATCGACGCGGACGACAAGGCCGACTTCGCCGGCAGCGCGCTCGATACCGTCTCGTGGAACGGAAAAATCTATGCGTTGCCGATCATCGTCCACAATTGCGCGATGTACTACCGCACCGACCTCTTCGAAGCGGCTGGGCTGTCGGCAGCGCCGGCAACCTGGGACGAATATCGCGCCTTCGCCAAGAAGCTCACCAACAAGGAGACGGGCGTCTGGGGCACGCTCATCGCCGGCAAGCGCAACATCGAGGCATCGACCAGGCTGCATGCCTTCATCCAGCAGGCGGGCGGCGACATCCTCGACGCCGACAACAAGCCGACGATCGATTCCGATGCCGGCCACAAGGCGCTGGAGTTCATGACCGCGGTCGAATTCACCGACGAGTCGGCGCCTCCGGGCGTGCTGGAGCTTTCTGACGCGCAGGGCATGTGGCTCGACGGCAAGCTCGCCATGCTGCCGGTCTGGCCGTACCTCTATTCGCTCTCCAAGGATCCGGCGCAGTCGAAGGTCGTCGGCAAGGTGAAGATCGACATACCGCCCGGCAACCCGGACCGCGTGGCGACCGCCTATTCGTGGGGTTTCTGCGCCGCCGCCGGATCGAAGAATGTCGACGCGGCAGTCGAATGGGTCAAATGGTCGACCGGGACCGACATGCTCGCGGCTTTCGGAAAGACCTGGATCAACCCGGTGCCGCGTGCTTCGGCCATCGCCAAGGTGCAGGCCGACACCGACCTCTCGGCGGAAGACAAGGACGCCATTGCCGCGTTCGCGAAATCGGCGGCGGGATCGAAGACCATGAACATGGTGCCGCAATATTCCGAGCTGCTCGACGTGCTCGGCATCGTCATCTCCAACACCATGTCGAAGGCGATGTCGCCCGATGACGCGCTGAAGGACGGTCAGCAGCGCGCCGAGGAGATCATGAACGGATAGGGTTATCCTGGGTCCATGACTGCCTCACGCGGCGGGGCCGGTTCCGACCGGCCCCCTTTCCGTTCGCGAAACCTCGATCGGCGCAGCGCGCTGACCGGGATGCTGCTGACGTTCCCGGCGCTCGCCGCCCTTGCCGCGACGATGCTCTACCCGATCGCGTGGACACTCTGGATCAGCCTGAACGGCAAGGACTTTGCGCTGACGGGGGAGCCCGCATTCGTCGGCCTGAAGAACTATTTCCGCATCGCCGCGAATGCGGATTTCATCGAGGCGCTGCTTCACACGCTGGGCTTCGTGTTCGCCGCTTTGATTCTCGAAGCAATCATCGCGCTCCCGGTCGCGCTGGCACTGCATCGCGGCCTCCGGGGCACGAAAATCTTCCAGGCCGTGGTCGCCTTGCCGCTGATGGTCGCGCCCGTGGTGGGCGCGCTCGCCTGGCGATGGATGTTCGTCGACGGCTACGGAATGATCGATTCGATCGCGAGCTGGTTCGGCGGCAGCGGACCGCTCTGGTTCGCCAATGTCTGGCTGGCGCGCGCGACGATCGTCATCACCAATCTCTGGCTGGCGCTTCCCTTCGACATCCTGATGCTGGTCGCCGGTCTCGCCAGCCTGCCGAGCGAGCCGATCGAGGCGGCGCGGGTCGACGGCGCTTCGCGTCTTCAGACGCTGCGGCTTGTCATCCTGCCGCTGCTCAAGCCGGTGATCGCCATCATCCTCGTGATCCGCTTCGCCGACGCCTTTCGCATCTTCGACGTGGTCTACGTGCTGACCGGTAGCGGACCCGGCAATTCGACCGACGTGCTTTCGACCTTCATCTATCGGCAGATGTTCTTCAAATTCGATTTCGCCGGCGGCTCGGCCGCCTCGATCCTCCTGGTGGTTGTCACCGCGCTAGCCTCGATCCTGGCGGTCGTGGTGCTGCGCCGCGGGCCGGGGATGCGATGAGCGGGCAGGCAGACACACCGCTTCGATCGGCGGTCGGCGGTTTCGGCGCGTACCTGCTGCTTGCAGTCGTATGCCTGCTCTTCGTCACTCCGATCCTCTGGATCGTCTCGACTTCGTTCAAGGTGCCGGGTGAGATTTTCACCACGCCGACGACACTGCTCCCGCAACAACCAACGACCGAAAACTACAGAGCGGTGTTCGAAGGCGGCTTCCGCTGGTACCTGATCAACAGTCTGATCGCCGCAAGCGGCGTCACCGCTCTCGGGCTGCTGCTCGGCATTCCTGCGGCCTTCGGCTTTGCACGATATCGATTCCGTTTTTCCGGGCTGCTCCTTTCCTTCACGGTGGTCACCCGGATCTTTCCGCCAATCGCGCTGGCCTTGCCGTTCTTCCTGGAATTCAGGACGCTTGGGCTGATCGACACGCCGTTCGGGCTCATAATCGCCTATATCCCGATCGTCTTCCCGCTGATGATCTGGATTCTCGAAGGGTTTTTCCGCGACTACCCGGAGGACATCCTCGAGGCCGCGCGCATCGACGGTCTCGGCGCGATCATGACGCTAGTCCGGATCGTCATCCCGACCTCGTTGCCAGCCATCGGCGTCGCGACGCTCTTCGGGTTTCTCGTAGCCTGGAACGAGTTTGTCATCGCGCTGACGCTGACGCGGACGCCGGCCGGACAGACTCTACCCGTCGGGATCTCAACCCTCATCACGCAGTTCCAGACGCTCTGGGGACAGATGATGGCGGTCGCCGCGGTCTACCTTCTTCCAGTGTTCTTCGTGACGGTCGTCACGCAACGAGGGCTGGTGCGCGGATTGATGTCCGGCGCGACGAAGGGGTAAGGAGAGAGGCCAGTTCGCCACGAGCAGCAAGGATCACGAGTCGCGGGGGTCGACGCGGGTGGCTAGATCCTCCAAGTCATGTGATCACGATTTCCGAGTCGGGCTGGAGGCGCTCCGCGGCGATGGCTGCGACGCTGACCGGCTTGATCGGAGGGCGCAGCGTTGCGGGAGCGACTTCCTCGACCGCGCATCCGGTCCTCCGAGCTATCGCAGCGGCGACGTGGCTCGCGCAGTTTCGGCCCTGACAGCGCCCCATGCCGATTTCGAACTCAAGGCGCGAAGCACGTTTGGATCGCCGACGCCATCATCGATCGTTGCGTCAAGCTCGGCCGCGGTCCGCTCCTCGCAGCGGCAGACTATCGTGTCGGGAGTGGCGAGCTCGTAGAGTCCTGGGCCCACCGCATAAATGTCGTTCAATGTCTTCAGGAATTGGTTCATCCGGCGCAAACGGCTGAGCGACTTGGCCACGCGCATCGCCGCCTCGCCTTCTGCGATCGCGCCTAGAGCTCGCGCAGCCATGACGCCCGCGATGCGCCCCTCTTCGATGGCGTGTTGTGCTCCCCCGACGCCGCTGCCGTCGCCCGCCGCGAAGACGCCCGGCACAGAGGTTCGCATGCAGCCGTCCTTGACCGGCAGCCAGCCGCCGAAGTTGCGGCTGAAATGCTGCTGACAGCCGACGAGCCGTGAGAGCTCGGCTGACGATTCGAGACCGTAGCCGAGGAGCATAGTGTCCACCTCGATCGTCCGTTCGGTGCCGGGCACGACACGCCAGTCGCGGTCGACCTTCGCGACGACGGCGCGTTCGACCTCGTGGCGCCCTTCGACGCGGACGATGATCGTCGAATAGGAGAACGGCACGCGTCCGAAGAAGAGTTGCGCACGGTACTTTGCCGCGTCGCGCAGGATCGCCGGGTCGGCGTCGATTGCGAGCTTGGCCAGCGCCAGTAGGCCCGGCCGCGGTGCCGCCTCGACGACCTCCACGATGTTCGCGCCGTAGTCAAGAAGCTGCGCGGAAAACGCCAACGCAAGCGGACCCGATCCGGCCATCAGGATGCGCTGGCCTGGCAGGACACGCTGGATCGCGACGAGCGTTTTCGCGGCACCGGCGGTGAAGACGCCGGGGAGCGTCCAACCCGGGAAAGCGACCGGCCGGTCGCGCGCGCCGGTCGCAATGATGATCGCCTTGGCGCCGATCGTCCCGGACCTCGTGTCATCGGTCACGTACGCGATGCGTTTGTCCCAGATGCCCCAGACGACAGTGCTCGAACGGATCTCAGCGCCGCTCGCCCTCGCCTTTTCGATGAGCGCTTGTCCGTCCTCGTATTCGTGGCCGGCCGCGTGCGCGTCGGTGACGGAGAAGCCTGGTCCATAGCGCCGAAAAATCTGTCCGCCGGGAGCGAGCCCCTTCGTCGAGGATGCAGACCGATTTCACGCCGGCGCGGCGCGCCTCGATCGCTGCCATCATGCCGGCAGGCCCGCCCCCGACGATGACCAGGTCCATTTGCTCTGTCGAGGTCATGATCGGCTCACTGAAACCTATCGGGCGTGTAGGGCGCGACCGGTACGGTCGCGTCGCCGGTCAGGAAATTCTCGGCGAAGACCCGTCCGCAGATTGGCCCCATGGTGAAGCCAAGCGGCGCATAGAGGACATGAAAGCCCCTCACCGCGCTCAACTCGCCGATGATGGGCAGACCGTCCGGCACTCCCGAGCCCATGCCCGACCAGCTCCGGACGAGCTGTGCGCGCGCGACCTCCGGCACCGTCCGTGCCGCGACCCAGCAATTGCCGACGATCGAATCGAGCAGCGGCATGCATCGGCCGCGCGAGCGGTCGTAGTGGCCCGGCCAACCGCCACCGATAATGAAAGTCCCCTGCTGCGACTGTTTTAGGGTCAGGCCCTTGCCGACGTGCTGAAGGAGATGGTCCAGCATGATCGGTGGACGCCCTTCCGTCACGATGACCTGGCCGGCGCCACCGGTGACCGGTATTTTCAGTCCGACCATGCGTCCGATCTCGGCCGTCCAGGCCCCCGCGGCTGAGATGACTTGGCGAGCGTGGAAGGTCCCGCGACCTGTAGCGATTGTGAAACCGCCGTCGTTTTCGCGCGCGATCGAACGGACCGGAGCGTCGCCGAAGAACCTCGCGCCGTGATGTTGCGCTGCCTTGGTATGAGCCGGCGTCACCAGTAATGGGTTCGCAAACCCCTCCCCCGCCAAGAAGCTCCCGCCGATGACGTGTGGCCCGAGGTAGGGGGCGATCGCGAGCAACTCGTTGCGCAAGAGAACCGTGCTCTCGACGCCCATGGATCGCT
>CAVZVY010000009.1:900000-965908 GCA_963778835.1 uncultured Alphaproteobacteria bacterium | reverse complement strand
CCCAAGGGCTACCAGTAAAGACAACGTCGCGCGGGAGAGGCAGTGCGGCCTCTCCCGCGTCGCGTATTTCCGGATTTTCGAGACTGACACTGGGCGTGCGGGCGCGCCGGGAGAGTTTCCGATGTTTGCAGATTATTCACTGGCCGAGCTCGGCTCGATCTTCGTGATGCAGGGCTTCGCGGGGCTGATTCTGTTTTCCGTTTATCTGCTGATGGCGCTGGGGCTGGCGATCATTTTCGGCCAGATGGGCGTGATCAATATGGCGCACGGTGAATTCATGATCCTGGGCGCCTATGTCACCTATTTCACCTCGCAGTTCTTCCTGAACTACGTGCCCGCGCTTTTCAGCGGCTACTTCTTCGTGGCGATGATCCTCGCCTTCTTCGCGTCCGGCGCGCTCGGAATGTTCATCGAATGGGCGATGATCCGGCATCTCTACAAGCGCCCGCTCGACACGCTGCTCGCCACCTGGGCGCTGAGCCTCATCCTGCAGCAGCTGTACCGCTGTTCTTCGGCGCCCGTGAAGTCGGTGTCGAACTGCCGCAATGGATGATGGGCTCGATTCCGCTGACCGAGAGCGTCGAGGTGCAGATCAACGGCCTGTTCGTCATGGGGCTGACGCTTGCGATCACGGTCGCGGTCGCGGTGCTGATGTTCAAATCGCTCTGGGGCAAGCAGGTGCGCGCCGTCGTCCAGAACCGCGTCATGGCGGGCGCCGTCGGCATCAACACCGAGAAGGTCGACCGCTACACCTTCGCGCTCGGCTGCGGCATCGCCGGCATCGCGGGCTCCGCCTTCACCATGATCGGTTCCACCGGACCGACCGCGGGACAGCTCTACATCGTCGACACCTTCCTGGTCGTCGTGTTCGGCGGCGCCGCGAGCCTGCTCGGCACCATCGCCTCGGCGTTCACGATCTCCCAGGCCCAGTCGACCATGGAGTTCTTCCTGTCCGGGTCGATGGCCAAGGTACTTACGCTGCTCAGCGTGGTCGGCATCCTGATGCTGCGCCCGCAGGGTCTCTTCACCCTCAAAGTGCGCCGCTGAGGAGGCGACCATGATCCTCTCACGCAAGGAACTGATCGGTCTTACGATCCTCTCGCTGCTCATTCTGGCGGTGCTGCCTCTCGCGCTCGACACGTTCCGGCTCAATCTCGTCGGCAAGTACCTGACCTACGCCTTCGTCGCGCTCGGCCTCGTCATGTGCTGGGGCTATGGCGGCATTCTCAGCCTGGGGCAGGGGATGTTCTTCGGTCTCGGCGGCTACTGCATGGCCATGTATCTCAAGCTCGAAGCGTCGAGCGTCGAGAACACCAAGATCCAGTCCACGCCCGGCATCCCGGATTTCATGGACTGGAACCAGATCACGGAACTGCCCTTCTTCTGGGAGCCGTTCCACTCGCTGCCGCTGACCATTCTTCTGGTCATCGCGGTGCCCGTGTTCTTCGCCTTCATCATCGGCTTTGCGATGTTCACGCGCCGCGTCGGCGGCACGTACTTCGCGATCATCACCCAGGCGATCGCCGCCATCCTGACGATCCTGATCGTCGGCCAGCAGGGCTATACCGGCGGCATCAACGGCATCACGGATCTGCGCACGCTTCACGGCTGGGACATCCGCTCCGACCAGGCGAAGCTCATTCTCTATTTTGTCAATGCGCTGCTGCTGATTGCGTGCCTCCTGATCGCGTTCTTCGTGAAGCACTCGAAGCTCGGCCGCATCCTCGTCGCCATGCGCGACAAGGAAGATCGGGTCCGGTTCTCCGGCTACAACGTCTCGAACTTCAAGATCTTCGTGTTCTGTCTCGCGGCCGGGATTTCGGCGATCGGCGGCGCCATGTTCGCACTGCAGGTCGGCTTCATGTCGCCGAGCTTCGTCGGCATCGTGCCCTCGATCGAGATGGTGATCTACGCGGCCGTCGGCGGCCGGCTTTCGATCCTGGGCGCCGTCTATGGAACGCTGCTCGTCAACTGGGCCAAGACCTCGTTCTCGGAGAGTTTCCCGGAACTCTGGCTGCTTGGCCTCGGCGGTCTCTTCATCGCGGTCGTGCTCGCCTTCCCGAACGGCCTCGCCGGTATTTACGCGAGCTATGTCGAGCCGCTGTTCAAGCGCCTGCTGAACAAGAAATCCGACATCGTCCCCGGCGGGGTTCTTCCGCAGGGCAGCCCCGCCGAGTGAGGAGAGACGAGCATGAATCCCCCAATCATCAACGGCACGATTTCGGATGCGATGGCGCCCGACTTCCTGCTCGCGGTCGAAGGGCTGACCGTCTCGTTCGACGGCTTCAAGGCGGTGAACGATCTGTCGTTCTATGTCGATGAGCACGAAATCCGCGTCATCGTCGGCCCGAACGGCGCCGGCAAGACGACGGTGCTCGACCTGATCTGCGGCAAGACGAAGGCGACGTCCGGTTCGATCAAGTTCCGCAATCAGGAACTGACACGGATGAGCGAGTCGAAGATCGTCCAGGCCGGCATCGGCCGGAAATTCCAGACGCCGTCGATCTATGACGACCTGACCGTTTTCGAAAATCTCGAAATCTCGTACCCGAAGGGCCGCTCCGTGTTCGGTGCGCTCGCCTTCAAGCGCGATGCCGCCGTGCGCGACCGCGTGCATGACGTCGCGGAAATGATCTTCCTCGAGAACAAGCTCAGCGAGCGTGCCGAGTTTCTCTCCCACGGCCAGAAGCAATGGCTCGAGATCGGCATGCTGCTGATCCAGGACCCGGACCTTCTGATGCTCGATGAGCCGGTCGCCGGCATGAGCGTGTCGGAACGCAAGAAGACCGCGGAACTCCTCAACAAGATCATCGCCAACCGCTCGATCATCGTCATCGAGCACGACATGAAATTCGTCGAGGACATCGCCCACAAGGTCACCGTGCTCCACCAGGGCAAGGTGCTTTCGGAGGGATCGATGGACCGCGTCAAGCACGATCCCAAAGTCATCGAAGTCTATCTCGGGCACTAAGGAGGCGGTTTTGCTGAACGTATCGAACCTGCATGTCGCCTACGGCCAGAGCGAGGTGCTTCACGGCCTCTCCTTCGACGTCAAGCCGAACGAGATCGTGGCCATCATGGGCCGCAACGGCATGGGCAAGACCACGCTTATGAAGTCGCTCATGGGCATCGTGCCTGCCAAAAGCGGCACGGTGAAGATCGGTGACACCGATGTCACGGAACTGAAGAGCTATCAGCGCGTGGCGGACGGTATTGCGTATGTACCTCAGGGACGCATGGTTTTCTCGACCATGACGGTCAAGGAGAACATCGAAACCGGCCTGACCTCCACGGGGGAGCGCGCGGTGCCGGGTGACATCTACGAATTGTTCCCGGTTCTGCTGGAAATGAAGTCGCGCCGCGCCGGCAATCTGTCAGGCGGCCAGCAGCAGCAGCTCGCGATCGCCCGTGCGCTCGCCTCGAAGCCGAAGGTTCTGCTCCTGGATGAACCGACCGAGGGCATCCAGCCCTCCATCATCAAGGAAATGGGCCGGACGCTGAAGAAGATCCGCGACGAGAAGGGCCTGTCGATCGTCGTCTCCGAACAGGTCCTGTCCTTCGCGCTCGACATCGCCGACCGCGTCCTTGTCATCGAAAACGGAAACATCGTCCGCGAGGACCTGCGTTCCAGGATCGATGAGAAGAAGGTCGCCGCATATCTGTCCGTCTAGGGACGAGAAGTACGTGCAGTCCGGTAATTAACGAGAGGGTTCAAAGGGGAAGCTCATGGCCGATACACTCATCAAAGTCGATCTCAACGGTTCCGCCTTCGATAACGACAAGATCCACAACCGCTGGCATCCCGACATTCCGATTGTCGAATGGGTGTCTCCGGGCGACGATTTTATCATCGAGACGGTCGACTGGACCGGCGGCCAGATCAAGAACAACGACGATGCGTCGGACGTGCGCGACGTCGACCTGACGCATGTGCATTTCCTGTCCGGCCCGGTCGGGATCAAGGGCGCCGAGCCGGGCGACCTGCTGGTCGTCGATTTTCTCGACATCGGGGCTTTCCAGGACAGCCTCTGGGGCTTCAACGGATTCTTCTCGAAGAAGAACGGCGGCGGCTTCCTGACCGAGCATTTCCCCGAAGCCCAGAAAACGATCTGGGATTTCAAAGGCATGTTCACGGAATCGCGCCATGTGCCCGGCGTGTCCTGGGCCGGCCTGATCCATCCCGGCCTGATCGGCTGTCTGCCCGATCACAAAATGCTGGAAACCTGGAACGCGCGCGAACAGAAGCTGATCGACACCGATCCGCATCGCGTTCCCCCGCTCGGCCTCCCGCCCGAGCCCCAGAGCGCGCATATGGGCCGCCTCAAGGGCGATGCGGCGAAGAAGGCGGCAGGCGAGGGCGCTCGTACCGTTCCGCCGCGTGAACACGGCGGCAATTGCGACATCAAGGATCTGTCGCGCGGTTCGAAGTGCTATTTCCCGGTCTATGTCGAGGGCGGCGGCCTTTCGATGGGCGATCTGCATTTCAGCCAGGGCGACGGCGAGATCACCTTCTGCGGCGCCATCGAAATGGCGGGCTGGCTTCATCTTCGGGTGAACCTGATCAAGGGCGGCATGGCGAAATACGGCATCAAGAACCCGATCTTCAAACCGTCGCCGATCGTGCCGACCTACAACGACCACCTCATCTTCGAGGGTATTTCGGTCGACGAGAGCGGCACGCAGCATTATCTCGACGTCCATGTCGCCTATCGCCAGGCCTGTCTGAACGCGATCGAATATCTGAAGAAGTTCGGATTCTCGGGCGCGCAGGCCTACGCCATTCTCGGCACGGCGCCGGTGCAGGGGCACATATCGGGCGTGGTCGACATTCCGAACGCGTGCGCCACGTTGTGGCTGCCGACGGAGATCTTCAAGTTCGACATCAATCCCGGCGCGGATGGGCCGACGAAGTTCCTCGACGGTTCGGTCCAGGTTCCGCTGGCCAAGGATCTCTGACCATGCCGGTTTACGAATATGCCTGCGCGGAGTGCGGCCCGTTCGCCGCACTCCGTCCGATGGCCGAGTATGCCGATCCGCAGTCCTGTCCGGACTGCGGATCGCAGGCTCCGCGCGTCATGCTGACGGCGCCGATGCTGGCGAACATGGACGCCGGACGGCGCACGGCCTTCGCCACCAACGAGCGCAGCGCGCATGCGCCGAAAAGCTCGAAATCGCTCGGTCACGGCGCCAATTGCAGCTGCTGCGGCTCGGGCAAAAAGAAAGGCCGGCTGACGCTTCAGGGCAAGGACGGCTCGAAGAGCTTTCCGACAGCCCGGCCGTGGATGATCTCACATTAGGAGGCCGTTATGAGCATGTCCCATTGGGCCGTCGTCGCCCTCGTCGCGGTCGTTCTTTTCGGACGCGGCAAGATTTCCGGCGCGATGGGCGACCTTGCGCAGGGCATCAAAAGCTTCAAGCGCGGCATGCGCGAGGAGACCGAAGTTTCCGGCGTCGAAACGGCGGAACGTTAAGCCTGCGTAGCGATCAATCGGCTTGGCGGTCGCGCGCGTGGAAGTCTGCTTCGCCGCGGCGTCGTGGGTCTGGCCGTAAGTCGCCTTGAGAACGTTCTTCTGAACTTTGCCCATGGCATTGCGCGGAAGCTCGTTGACGAAGAAGACCCGCTTCGGCCGCTTGAAGGGGGCGAGGTGCGTTTCGAGCTTGCGAAGTACGGACGTCTCGTCGAGTTCGGTTCCCGGATTCAGAACGACCACCGCGGTGACGGCTTCGCCGAAATCGGGATGGGGAACGCCGATGACGGCGGATTCCGACACGCCTTCGATTTCATCGATCCGGTCCTCGATCTCCTTCGGGTAGACGTTGAAGCCGCCGGAGATGACGAGATCCTTCTCCCGGCCGACGATGTGCACATAGCCCCGCGCATCGATTTTCCCGAGATCGCCGGTGACGAAGAACCCGTCGGATCGAAACTCTTCCGCCGTCTTCTCGGGCATCCGCCAATAGCCCTTGAACACGTTCGGCCCCTGAACCTCGATCACGCCGATCGCTTCGGGCGTGGCATCCGCATCGGCGATACGGACGTCGACACCGGGCAAAGGCGGGCCGACCGTGCCGGCGATACGCTCGCCGTCATAGGGGTTCGACGTGATCATCCCGGTCTCCGTCATGCCGTAGCGTTCGAGGAGCACGTGCCCGGTGCGGCTTTCCCATTCGCGATGTGTCTCGGCAAGGAGCGGTGCGGAGCCGGAGACGAAGAGACGGATATGGCCGGTCAGCTCCGGCGAGAGCTCCGGGGTCTGGAGGAGCCGGGTATAGAATGTAGGCACGCCCATCATCAGGGTCGCGTGCTTCATCGCGTCGAGAACGGCCCGCAACTCGAATTTCGGCAGGAAGAGCATCGACGCGCCCGCGACGAGGAGCGTGTTCGTGGCGACGAACAGGCCGTGGATGTGAAACAACGGCAACGCGTGCAGCAGGACGTCGTCTTGGCCGATGCGCCATGCCGCGACCAGTGTCCGGGCGTTGGAGGCGAGGTTGTCGTGGGTCAGCATCGCTCCCTTGGAACGGCCGGTCGTGCCCGACGTATAGAGAATGGCGGCCAGATCGTCGGCGATGCGGATCGTGTCCTCGAATTCGGACGGCATGTCCTTCGCCGCGGCGCTGAGTTCGGCCAGCGAAATGACGGCGCAGCCGGGAATTGCCGTCCTATTTGCCTCGGAGGCACCGTTCTTCTCGCAGACGAAAACGGCCGGCTCCGCGTCGGCGAGAAAATAGGCCATCTCGGCCGGGGTATAGGCCGGGTTCAGCGGGACAAAGATCGCGCCGAGCCGAATGCTCGCGAGATAGGCATAGAGAAAATCGATGCACTTTTCGGTCTGTACGACGATCCGGTCGCCCGGATTGGCGCCGAGCGCCGTAAGCGCGTGGGCAAAGCGGCCCGACATCCGGTTGAGATCGCCATAGGTGACGCTGCTTCCGTCCGGCAGCTTCGCGAATTCACGCTTCGGACGGCTGAAGCCGGCAGCGAAGCTCCTCATGAGGTGATTGCGCGAGGAACTCGGTGAGGCAGTCATCGTCGGGTGCCGTCAGTCGTCGGCGCCGGACAGGGCCACGTCGTCCGGGCGCGCTCTCGGGGATGCGGATTGGCCTTGCGGCTGCGCGTAGCCGATTTCGGACGCCAAAGCCAGACAGGCCTCCCGCAGGTGCGGCTCAAGATGGGAAGATTGCCGACCGAAACGTTCATTGCGGTGGTTCGGCACACCAACTCATTAACCGGGCTTATGTTACGGGTTTGAGGTCGCCTTGTTTGCGGCGTTGGAATTGGGCGATGACAGCCGTTGTGCCGGGACGCGGAAAACGCGCCTCGTTATCCGAAAAAGCCGCTCCCCTCGATCGCGGAAGAGGTGTGGTGATCGTGGGCGGCGCCCACGGCACGATCGCCCTCGCGCGCAGTCTGCGCGGCCTCGATATCCCCGTCTGGCACATCACCGACGACAGTCCGCTGCCCAGGTTTTCGCGCTATATTCATCGCACCCTGAAATGGCCGGGCCCCTTGGATCCCTACGCGGCCGAAATCCTGGCCCGGCTGGCGAAAGAGCATGGCCTTGAGGGCTTTGTTCTGATCGCGTCCGGCGATCCCGAAGTGAAACTGATTTCCCAGGCTTACGAACGGCTTTCGACGGTATACCGTCTTGTAACGCAACCATGGGGGGAACTCTCCGTCGCTTGCGACAAGCGCGAGGCCTATGCGCGAGCGAAAGAAATCGGGCTGTTCATTCCTGAAAGCCATGACATCACGTCCATTGAACAGGCGGCCGCCGCCGATCTCGCCTACCCGGTGGTCCTCAAACCCAGCATGCGGATCGGGCGCAATCCTTTCACGATCGAGAAGGCATGGCGCGCGGATGATCGCGAGACGTTCCTCGCTTTGTACGAGCGCGCGGCGGGGTATGTGGGTTCTGGAAATGTCGTCGTTCAGGAAATGGTGCCGGGCTGTGGTGAAGCTCAGCTCTCCTATGCGGCGCTTTGGGACAACGGAGTGCCGGTCGCCGAGCTCACGGCACGGAGGACGCGGCAATACCCGATCGAATTCAGCTATACGAGCACGTTTGTCGAAACCGTGGATGCTCCGGATGTGCTGGACGCCGGCCGGCGGTTCTGTGCCTCCACCCGGTTTAACGGTCTGGTGGAGATCGAGTTCAAGCGCGATCCGCGGAACGGAAGGCTCAAATTGCTCGACGTCAATCCGCGCCCCTGGACCTGGTTTGGTCTTGGCGAAGCTTCGGGTGTCGATTTCGGACCGCTGCTCTGGGCCAAAGCCGATGGCGAAATTGTACCGACATCCGGAAAGCCGCGGCCGGGCGTCGGCTGGATGTACACGTCGCGCGATATTGTTGCCGCCGCGCAGATGATCCGGAGAGGCTGGCTTTCGCCGAGGGCTTATTTTGCGTCGATCTTCAAAGTCAGAAGCTGGGCGGCGTTCGCACTGACCGACCCGTTGCCGGCGATCGTCGATGCCCCTTTGGTCATCTTCCGGATTTTAACCCGGCGCATCTTCATCCGCCGCTAGGCGGCTGGCGCCGGGTCTTGGATGCGTGGGGCGAGCGTTACGAAACGCTCATCCTGCGGCTCGGCCTTGCAGGCGCCGGTCGCGGCGATCTCGTCGACGACCTGAGCCAGAAGACGCAGGCCCATCGGGCCTAGCTCGCGGCGCCACAGGCTCGCATCGTCTTCCCCGGGCAGAACGAAACACCAATCCTGCGCCGCGATGCCGCCGGCGTCCATTTCGTCGGTGAGGTGATAGACGCTGCCGCCGGCGATCGGATCGCCCGCCTTGACGGTCCATTCCACCGAGGCGATGCCGCGCCAGCGCGGCAGGAGAGACGGGTGATAGCCGAGCGAGGCGATCTTCGCCTTGTCGAGCGGGATGAAGGCGTGAGAGTAGGCGGCGACAACGACGTCGAACTCGCCCGGCAGATCCTCATGGGTCACCTTGCGGCGGCCGGTGTGCAGGACGGGGGCATAGCCCAGTTCGACCGCCGTCTTGGCCAGACGGTCCTCTGCGTCCGGTGCGACGACATGAAGGTCATGACCGCGCGCGTTGAGAATCTTGAGCATTTCAGCTCCGAACCAACGCGAACCGATAAGCGCGATCCTCATGGGACCTCCGATACTATAAAGCCGCCTCAGCGTGAGGCGGCTTCATATACGAGCCGGAGCGTGAGGCGAAGCGTGAATCGCGGGGATCAGCCGCGCTTTTCGGCTTTCCAGCGGCCGGAACATCCGCCGGAGGGAGCAGCCCAGGTGCCGACGCCGTATTTGCCCTGCATCTTGCCAGTGCCTTGTGCGCCCTGATTGCCTTGCATGACACTGACGACGACGGCGCCGCCCTTCTTGACCTCGCCCGAGACCGTGAAGTTCTTCGTGCCGCCGTAGAGCACGTTGCCGCCCCGGATCAGGAGCGGGTAGCGATAAGCGCGGTCGCACGTGCCCTGCTCGGTGACGATGAGAACGCTCCACTTTCCGTCAAAGTCGGTCGAAAGCGGCGGCGGTGCGGGGACTTGGCTGTGCGCGGTCGTGACAAGCGCGATGGACAAGATCGCGGCGGATGCAAATCGTTTCATGAAGGCTGTTCCCATGGATCGCAGGAGCGAGGAATAGTCCGAGTTTGTGACAAAATAGCAAGCGAACCACAGGTATTACAGCACTCACACATTGATTGTGGACTTCGCTCCGGCCACGGCTTCTTCGGTGCCCGGCACAAGTCCTTTCGTGCGGACATGACCGGTGAAAGCGATGGGCCGATGAACGCCCAGACGTCGACTCGGTCCAGCGACCGTAAAGGTCGAGATCCCCCATCAGATCGGGCTGGGTGTCGGATTTCGGGCCGTAGCAATTGCAAGGCCAGACGCAGAGCGCCATCGAGGATGAGACGCAGCCATTGCAGCCCTAAATTTCGGCTTGCCGTGCTCGTTGCCGATGTCTTCGGTATCGATTTGCCAGCCGGGCGGCAGGCCGGCGGCCATGCGCTGCATCAGGAAACGTGCCTTGGAGTCGAGGCCGGGGCAGCCGTTTACGCGGCGGGCTGAACCCGCGACGAGAAGCACCCGCAAGGGACGGGGTTTCGGTGGCTTCGGGTTTTTCGAGGGGCCGCTTTCGGGTCCCGGAACGGTCGAGCATGCAGCTCTAACGCGCGAGACGGGATTTTGGTCGGCTCAGGCGGGGCGGATTTCGGTCAGCAAATGGGCGCACATCCGAAGCGCCGAAGGCGTGTGATCGACCTGGATGCGAATGGGGCGGCCGGGGAGGCAAGCACGCCAGAGATCGAGGGCGGCGTGGACCGAACCGGACAGGGCTTCGGAGCAGAGACGGAGGCGGGCATCTCCCGGACCGATGCCGAGCGCTTTGGCAAAGCGGCGGTCGTCTCCCGGCCGGGTCTGGCCGGAGCGTATGCGCGAATGAAGGGGCTTGATCGTTGTCGCCATGAAACGCCTTTACTGGCGTTGAGTGTCGCTGTCGGCGATCATCTTGCCAAGAGCTTCTTTAAATTTCGTTCAGGATATTTCGCTGTAGGAGTTACCGTCTTTTTGCACTGAAGGTTCCGCTCTCTCGCTGGGGGACCGAAAGTTGATTCCTGCACTGCGTGCACGATAATTTTGCACTACTGGCCAGAGCCATAACCATGCGCTGTGGGATTTTGTCGGCGACGCTCGGCAGGACTGCATCGACTGGCTCCCCGGAGCCATGGGCGCCAATCCCCGGATGCGCGGCGACCGCAACCGACGCCGCGATCGGCCTCGACGACCGCAAGCGAGGCCGGCATGGAGCAAAAAGCCCCCGGTCGGGTTGGCGGGGGCTTTTCCGGGTTAGCCCGCGGTCGCGAGGGAAGGGAAGCGCGGGCTTGATGATGCAATGAAGAGAGGCGCCCACGGTTCCCGCGGCGCCAGGAGCGGCATGTGCGGATACTCACTACTTCGTCTCGTCCGCTGAGCGGTGATAGATGTCGTCCGTCCGCACGATGTCGTCTTCGCCCAAGTACGTGCCGGTTTGCACCTCGATGATTTCCAGTGGAACCTTGCCGGGATTTTCCAGGCGGTGCCACTGTGTGGCGAAGATGTAAACGCTCTCGTTCTCGCGGACGAGCTTCTCCTGATCGCCAATGACGACGTTGGCCGTACCCTGCACCACGATCCAGTGTTCCGACCTGTGATGATGCATTTGCGTCGACAGCCGGCCACCGGGCGCAACATGGAGCAGCTTTACCTGAAAACGCGGACCGATGCTGAGCGTCTCGAAATAACCCCACGGGCGATAGTTTCGCACGTGCTGCTCGGACTCGCGCCTGTTGGACTGCTTGAGGCGCTGAACGAGTTTCGAGACATCCTGCGCGCGGTTGCGGTGCGCGACGAGCAGAGCGTCGGGCGTATCGACAATGACGAGATCCTCAACTCCGATGGTCGAGACGAGCGCCTTCTCGCTGTGCACATAGCAGCGTGAGGTATCCTCCAGGACCGCGTCACCTTTGACGTAGTTGCCCGCCGCGTCTTTTTTCGCGATGTCCCAAAGCGAGGACCAGGAGCCAACGTCGTTCCAGCCAACGTCGATCGGCAGCATGGCGGCGACCTGCGTCTTTTCCATAACCGCGTAGTCGATCGACGTGCTCGAGACTCTCGGCGAAGGACGTGGCGTCGAGACGGAGAAAGCCGAGGTCGAGCTTGGCTTGATCGAGCGCCGCCGTCGCGGCGGCCAGCACACGGGGCTCGAAAGCGGCGAGCTCCTTGAGGAGTGTACGTGCGTGCAGCACAAAAATTCCGCTGTTCCAATAGTAGTCGCCGCTCGAGAGATAGCGCACGGCGACAGAGTGCTCGGGCTTTTCGCAGAAGGCGTCGACAGCGCACGGAGAGCCTTCGAAATCTTCGATCGCGTCGCCGCGCCGGATGTACCCATACCCTGTGTGGGGCTCGGTCGGCTTGATTCCGAGCAGAACCAGCCGACCGGTGGCTGCAACAGCCGCGGCCCGGTTTATGGCTGATACAAAATCCCGCTCGTTGCGAATGACATGGTCGGAAGGCATCACCACGATGATGGCGTTCGGCGCTTCACGCGATGCCATCAGCGCCGCGACCGCAACGGCCGCAGCTGTATTACGAGCGATCGGCTCAAGCACGATTGCCTTCGCATCCACGCCGCGGCGGGTCATCTCCTCCCTTACCAGAAAGCGATGATCGTTGTTGCAGAGCAGTATCGGGGGCGAAAAGCCTTCAGCGGCGGGAAGCCTCGTCAGCGTGTCGCCAAGAAAGCTTTTCTCGCGATTGCCGAAGAAGTCGATGAACTGCTTGGGGTACATGGCGCGCGAGATCGGCCAGAGTCGTGTCCCCGAGCCGCCCGACAGGATGACCGGAAAAATCGTCCCCGGATCAGGCCTGGGTTCGGTCGGGGCGGAGAGCCCGAGGAGCGACTTGATATCGGTGGCGTGTCCCAGAGCGTTTGCGTGTACGGAAGCTGGGAAATCGAAAATTCCTGACATGCGGTTCGATCCTAAAACTGCGCCGATGAGGCTGGTCGAACTATGCTCACTCTGCTGCACCGCAGCGCGAAGTACGGAATTCGGGTCCCTCGACCTACGCCTTTTGGCTACGCTGCCTTGCACCCGTCCTCAGGTTGGGTGCGAGATTCCGAGACCAAGTCTCAGATTTAACATCACTTTAGGAGGCAGCCTGAGCATCTGCGGCCTGCGCAATAGGCAGTTAATATTCTGGCGTAGTCTTGGTAAAGTCTTACCAAGTTAAATGACCTAAGTTTTTTGAGTGTTTGCCAGACTTCGTACGACTTCGTACGGGTTGAAACTATGGCTGTAGAACTATAAGCGTTCCTCAGCTTTACCGAGGTCCATTGGTTAAGATCTTATGAATACCTGTGCTGAAACAGCCACGCGCAAGCCACCAAAGGTACTATCATTCTGAAATTTCAAAAGGATTTTTGGTCCTGTAGGATGGACCGCAAACGTGCTTAGCTCATGGTGACTACTTTGCGTACATTCCAATATAGCTCAGCGATCCTTGGCGATGAACGCCCTGCCGACGATGGTGCAGTGCATGATCGCGGCACCCCTTTGGACGCGCCTTCTACCGCTGGCGCTCCTTGGACAATCATCATCTACGGCAATCAGCTGTATTGCGATTGCCTGTCATCGTCGATCAGTACCGCCATCGGCGGCAAGGTCTCCACGTTTTCCTGTGCCTCGGCGTGGCTCGAGCGTCAAAATCCCAGCGGGGCGCTCGTCCTCATTTGTACGTCCGACTTGTCGAAAGAGCGCGCGGCTGCAGAACTCGACGCGCTGCTCAATCATCCAACGCCCCCGCGGGTCGTGGTGGTGGGCGACAGCGAAGAGCCAAAGGATGTCTTTTCCGCGCTGAACAAAGGCGCGCGCGGATACATTCCCACAAGTCTGGTTCTGAACGTCGCGGTCGAAGCGATCCGGCTCGTGTGCGCCGGAGGCATATTCTTTCCCGCCAACACGATCCTTCAGGCGCAGCAAAACTCGACTACGCACGAGCCCAAAAAGGGACATGCACTCGAAAGCTTTACGCGGAAGCAGATGGCAGTCATCGAGATGATCCGCAAGGGCAAGGCGAACAAGACGATCGCCTATGAGCTCAACATGTGCGAGAGCACGGTCAAGGTGCATGTACGCGCCATCATGAAGAAGCTGCAGGCCCGTAACCGTACACAGGTCGCCTTCTTTGCAAATCAGATGCTCGGAGGCGCCGCCTCATAGGGCCCGTCGTCACCGCTCTCGGAACGCACGAGCAACTTGGTCCTCGAGCGGCTTCACAAGATAGGAAAGTGCCGTGCGCTCGGATGTCCGCACCTGCACCTCGGCGGGCATCCCCGGCAATAGCGCGTCTCCGGCTTTTCCCAATTTTTTGACTTCGCTTTCGTCGAGAACAATTCGCGCCACATATGCGCCCTGGCCCGTGCCCTCATCCTTCTTCAAATCCGCCGAGATTCGCGAGACAACGCCTTTGAGCTCGGGCGTCGTTTGCATGCTGAAGCTCGGGAAGCGAACGTTCACGCGTGCGCCGGACCTAACCTGATCTATATCCCGAGGCGCGATCTGAGCTTCGACGACGAGCTTATCGCCCTCCGGGACGATCAGCATGAGCTGCTCGCCGCGCTCCACAACACCGCCCACCGTGTGGACCGAAAGGTCATGCACGACGCCCGTCTGCGGGCTGCGAAGGTCGACACGGCGGAGCTGATCCTCTGCCGCGATCTTCCGCTCGGCGAGCTCGGCGCGCTTGGACTGAACCTCGCGAAGCTCCTTGACGATTTCGGAACGGCGCTCTTGAAGGTGGCTGAGGTTCTGCAGCTCCGTCTCGGCAATTTTTCCCCTGGTCTCCGCAACCGATGCAACGAGCTGACCATGCTCGCCGCGGATGCGCACGGCCTCGCGGCGCAGGATTACGAGCTTGGAGGTCGTGACGAGCTTTTTCTCTTCCAGGCCGGCAAGATCTGCGAGCTCTTTCTCGATGAACTCGATCTCGCGCGCCTTGGCCTCGGTCTGGCCGGTGACGCCCACGATCTGGTTCATGAACTGCGAAACGCGCTCCTGAAACTGGGACTTCTGGCTGTTGCATGTCTCGAGCCGGCTCGCGAGGACGATCTGTTCCGTTGCCAGGATGGATTGCACTTGCTCGTCGCTGGCGCGGGGCAACAGCTCGGCTGGCAGAGCGACGACTTCGCGTTCGTCGAGCTCGGCCTTGAGACGTGCCTCGCGTATGATCAACTCGTCGAGCTGGTTGCGCAAAATTTGCAGGTTGGCGCGCGTTATCGTCTCGTCGAGGCGGATGAGCAGGTCTCCCGCCATGACCCTGTCGCCGTCCCTCACGCGGATTTCGCCGACGATGCCGCCGGTGGGATGCTGGACTTTTTTGACGCTTGTTTCGACGACCACAACGCCCGAAGCGATCACCGCGCCAGACAGCATTGTGGTCGCGGCCCAGCCGCCCATCCCGACCGTCAGCGTTGCGAGGGTCAAAATTCCGCCGGCGATGTAGCCGCGCGCGCTGGCGATCCTCTCATGCTGTGCTGGCTCAGGAGCAGAGATATGCGACGGCATGGTGCGGAACCCCTCGATTTACGTCCCGAGCTTCACGACTTTGAGGCCGCGTGGCAGCGGGTCTGCTCTGGCGGGCGCCTGGACAACGTTGGCGGCGGTGACTTTTCGCAAGACCTCGTCCTTCGGACCGAACGCCTGCATTTGCCCGTTGTGGAGCGCGAAAAGCGTGTCGACTGCTGCGATGGCTGCGGCGCGATGCGCGATGACGATGGCGATTCCGCCGCGATTGCGCACGGACTGCACGGCGGCCGTCAGCGCCTGCTCGCCCTGTGCATCGAGATTCGAGTTCGGCTCGTCGAGGACGACGAGGAACGGATCGCCGTAAAGGGCGCGAGCAAGTGCGATCCGTTGCCGCTGCCCACCCGACAGTCTGACGCCACCATCGCCGACACGCGTCGCATAGCCGTCCGCCATCGCGACGACGGCTTCGTGTGCACCCGCAAGTTTCGCCGCCTTCATGATCTTGTCGCTGGTCGCGTCGGGATCGAGACGTGCGATATTCTCCGCAATGGTCCCGTCGAGCAGCTCGACGTCCTGCGGAACGTAGCCGATGTGGGGTCCAAGCGTCTCCGGCGTCCATTGGCTCAACGCCGCCCCGTCGAGGCGCACGCTGCTGTCGGGATGCGAGGGCGTCCATGCGCCTACGAGGGCGCGCGCCAGTGTCGATTTGCCCGAACCGCTTGGTCCGATAACGCCAAGTCCTTGGCCGGCCTCCAGCGTGAAGCTTACGTTGCGCAAGATCGGCTGTGTCGAGCCCGGAGGGGCGACCAGGAGGTTCTGCACCGAAAGCGAGCGGGTGGGCGCACCGAGCGCCACCGGCGGGTGTACCCGCGCGTCCGCGCCTTTCAACAGTGCAGCGAGGCGCCCATAGCCTTGGCGGGCGGCAATGAAGCTGCGCCAGTGGGAGAGACCGGTCTCGACCGGAGCAAGCGCGCGCGAGGTCAAGATCGATGCCGCTATGATCGATCCTCCCGAGACCTGATCTTGAATAACCAGATACGCGCCGAGCCCCAACACGCAGGATTGGAGCAGCATGCGGAAGACGCGAGATGCCGTGACCGAGCCGCTCGCGGCGTCCGCGGTGCGGATCTGATCGGAGAGGTGTGCGGCACCGAGCTCCGTCCAGCGCTTTCCGACACGCGCGCCCATGCCGAGAGATTGGATGGTCTCAACATTGCGGCGCGCGGAACTCGCCGAGGGCGAGCCGTTTCGCGCCGCTCGCGGCCGCCTCTCGCGATGGTCTGCGAATCCGCATCTCCGTCACGAAGGCGAGGCTGATCAGAACCAGCGCTCCCGCCGCTGCCAGTATTCCAAGCCATGGATGGAGCAGGAAGACGCACGCGAGGTAAACGGGAATCCAGGGAATGTCGAACAGCGCAGGTGGGCCGAGGCCTGACATGAATCCTCGGATCTGATCGAGGTCTCGGATCGGCTGCAGGCCGTCCGACGGCGCCGCGTTGGAAAGCGGCTGAAGGCGTACGCAATCGAACACGGCACCACGCAGCTCCTGGTCGATACGCGCGCCGGCGCGCGCCATGGCGCGCGTGCGAAAGAAGTCGAGCAGGCCGTAGGCAAGAAAAAGGGCCGCCATCAAAACGGTCAGCCCGACAAGTGTTGGAACGCTCTTGGACGGCAGCACCCGATCGTAGACCTGCAGCATGTAGATCGAGCCGGTCAGCGCGACGATGTTGAGCGCACCGGAAAACAAGCCCACGGCAAAGAAGATACCGCGGCACCGCCGTTTCGCGGCGCGCACGACGTCTCGAGATTTCCTCCTGAAACTCATGAATTGTCCCGCGTTGAGCTAGACCACGAAGTCGTTCGCCGTCAGGTTCGACACTCCGCCCGCGGCGGTGTTCTCGACCACCAGAACGTCTCCGTTGCCGAAATCAAAAACCGAATTCGCGCCGTCCCCGTGCGAAAGCTGGATGAGATCGAGCACGCTGCCGAAACCGAACGCGGTGAAGTCGAGCAGATCGATGTTCCCGGCGACGCCGTCGCCGAAGTCCTTGATCATGTCGACGCCGAAGCCGGGCGCGAAAACGATGGTATCGTTGCCCAGCCCTCCATTAAGCGTGTCGTTGCCCGTGCCTCCGGAGATGGTGTCATTTCCGTCGCCGCCGTCGATGACGTCGTCGCCTCCGAGCCCGAGGACGAGATCGTGTCCCGCCGTGCCGGCGATGACATTCGCACCGTCGTCCCCGACAAGGGGATTGAGCCCGCCGCCGGCTCCCGATCCTTCGAGGCTCAGTGCGGCGCCACTCTCGGCCGTGGCTTCGAGGCTCAGGAAACGCACACCACCCTCATGATTGAGCCCACCGGTCGCGCCGGTGACGCCGAAGTAGGCGTATCCGGACCCGCCCACTAGATCGGCGAGGTCTCCGTCGAGCGTGCCGGCCGCTTCACCGTCGAACGTGTACGACAGCGTGGTACCGTCCCACGCGACGGAGACCGTATGCCATGCTCCGTCCTCGATGTTGCCGAGATCGACGACGGGAGAGAGGAGCGTCTCGTCGTCGGTGTTGACGAAACTCGTATGATCGTTGGCGATGTCGTTGGGATCGGTCTCGTTCTGGTACGTATCGAACTGGATGGCAACGCCGTTCTGAATGTTGAGCGCACCCATCCCGCCGCCGAGGCCGCCGAGTGCGGTATTCCCAAGCGGATCGTCGTGGATGACGAACGCCATGCCGTCCGCTCCAGCGTCGTCGGCGCCGAGGAATATCTGGAAGGTGATCGTGAACGCCGCCGCGAGGCTTATGCGTTCCTCGGACATGACGCTGCCGCGCACCAGCGCCGCGTCCGGGATCACATCGTACGTGTGAGGCTCCGCTGCGACCGCGGCGTCGCCGTTGACGACGAAGGCCAGGGCCTGCGTTTCGCCTCCGGTCACCGTGATGGCGACTTTTCCTTCGCAGCAGGCCCAGCGATCCTCGATGCAATAGTAGAAGCTGTCCGTGCCGACAAAGCCTTCGTTCGGCGTGTAGGTGAAGCTGCCGTCGGCGTTCATCACCACCGTGCCGTTGCGCGGGGACAGCAGCACCTCGTGATTGGCTTCGCGCGGCTCGTCGCAGATGGCGAGCGGGTCTCCATCCGGATCGCTGTCGTTGGCGAGAACGCCGTTCGCGAGGGTGACGACAAGAGATCCATTTGCCTCGACGGTGTAGAAGTCGTCGGCGGCCGTCGGCGGCGTGTTGGGGCCGAGGATGTGGAAGAGGGAGCCGTCCTCGGCCGTGGCGTCGAGCTTGTCGATGCGAACCTCGGCCAATTGGGTGAGGCCGCCGGTGCTTGCCGTCACCCCGAGATAGGCAAACTGCGAGCCGCCAAGGAGATCGTTCACCACCGCCGCGTCCAGCCGCGCCATGAAGACGCCGTCCAGGGTGTAGGCGAGAGACTCGCCGTCCCAGAAGATCTTGACGGTATGCCACTCGCCATCCTCGATGTTGCCGATGTCGACGACCGGCGATTGCGCCACTTCGGAATCGGTGGCGATAAATCCGGTGTGATCGTTGGCGATGTCGTCCGGGCCGCCCTCGGAACGTATCGAACTCGATGGCGAGGCCGTCTTGAATGTTGAGCGCACCGAGCGCCCCGCCGACGCCGCCGAGGGCCTGGTTGCCGGCAGGGTCGTTGTGGAGCACGAAGGCGAGGCCGTCGGCTCCGTCGCCGTCCTTGTCTCCGACGTTGAAGGAGAAGGTGAGCGTGAACGCCTGCGACAGGTCGATGCGCTCCTCGGTCATGACGCCGCCGTGCTCCAACGCCGCGTCATGGGTGAGTACGTACTTGTTGAGCGCGTCGTCGTAGGTCGCGTCGCCGCTGATCACGAAGCTTGGCGGACGGGGGAGGTCCGCCCGGTCCGCGCCGATGACCGTGCCATCCTCGAGCGTGGCGTCGAGCGTGACGATGCGCGCTTTGTGAAGCGCGGTCAGGCCTCCTGTGCCGCCCGTAAAGCCGAGGTAGGCGAATTGCGACCCATCCAGATAGGTCGCGACGATGTCATCCTGCAACGCGGCGATCACCACGCCGCTCACGGAATAGGAGAGGGTCGTCCCGTCCCAGGTGACGGTCACCGTGTGCCACGCGCCGTCCTCGATGTTGCCGAGGTCTGCGGCAACAGAAAGGGCCGCTCCGTTGTCGGTATCGAAGAAATTCGTGTGGTCGTTCTCGAGTCGTTGGCGATCCCGACGTTCTGGAATGTGTCGAACTCGATGGCGAGGCCGTTGGCGATACCGATGGCGCCGAACCCGCCGCCCGCAGTGCCGAGCGCTTCGGCACCACGCGGATCGTTGTGCAGGACGAACGCCATGCCGTCGGCGGCTGCATCGTCGTCACCGACGTTGATTTCAAAGGTGATCGAGAAAGCCTGGGACAGGTCCACCCGTTGCTCGAGCATGGCTCCGCCGGCCTTCAGCGCCGCGTCCGGCGTGACGGCAAAGCTGTCGTCGTAGAGGTCGTAGGCGGCATCGCCGAAGGTCGTGACCTCGACACCGAGGTCGAGCGGCAGTTGGCTCGGCTGGTCGTAGGGGATCTCGGCCTCGATCTTGATCGTCGGAGCGACGGAGACGGAGCCGTTGGCGTCGATCGCGAACAGCATCCAATAGCCCGGAGGTCAGCACGTTCGGATTGTCCGGCAGCTCGACATGCAAGACCCCATCCGGCCCGACGGTGAACGACAGCTCGATGCGCTGCGACGACACGTCGATCGAATGCGTGACCGACCCGAACTTCATCAGAGCCAGGGTTTCGATCGGTGCGTCGCCGCTGACAGTGATCTCGAAGTCGTCGCCGACATCGAGCACGTCGGGTGATTCAGTCGATCACGGGACGCTCCGCGAGAACACCCCCTTCGTCAAACAGGTAGTCGGGTGAGTAGATCTCGCCGTTGAGGTTCGTGTCCGGTCCCGGCGCACCGCCGCCGAGCGTCATTACCGTGCCGTCGGACAGCAGAAGAGCGCTCGAGTGGTAGAGACGCGCCACTCCGGCGTCGGCCTCGTCGGTCCAGAGGCCGGTGTCGGGATCCCAGATCCTGACCGTCGTCGCGACGTCGACGAGCTGATTGTCGACTGCGCTGCCGCCGCTGATCATGACCCGTCCGTCCGGGAGCACCGTGAGGGTCGCCCAGCTCCGAAGGCCGACATCAGCGGTGCGCTCGTAGACGGGGGCGTCGCCGCTCAGATCCATGATCCAGGCCGAGCCGTCGTCGGCGATCAGGAGCACCTTGTCCGGCGCATACATGATCGCCGGCTTGTTCCACGTTATCGGCGCCGGCAAGTAGCCGATCTGCTCGACGCTGCCGCTTCCCTCGGTGTTGATGGCGTAGACGTCCCCGCTGCCGTCGCCAAACGTCCAGATATCGCCGCTCGAGGTAAGCCACGAGCGGGGGTAGAGCGAGCTGATGTTGAAGGTGTCGATGTAGGCGCCGGTCAGCGTCCGGAAGCCGTAGCCCGGCGTGTAGATCTCGACGTAGGGGCTGTGGTGGATATCGTCGGGCGGGCTGTCGTCGCGCCCGCCGATCAGCACGATCTGTCCCGACGCGGTCTGGACCGAGCTCGCATACCAGCGCGAGAACGCCATCGACCCGGTCGCCGAATGGGTGAGGCTGATGTCGGTGTAGTCGAAAACGTTCACATCGGCGATGCCGCCGTTGTAATTTCCGGCCGGCCGCGCATCGCCCCCGGCAAGGAGGAACTCGCCGGTATTCGGCACGATCATCGCAACGGCGCAGAAGATATCCGAGTTGGTCGTGTGAGACAGCGTGGTGTGCGTATTGGAAACCGGATCCCACACATCGTAGATGTGCAGGCCGGACTGGAGACCATTCTGGTCGGTGCCGAAGGTGAGGATTTTGCCATCGGGCATCATGCCGATGTGGATGCCAATGATCGGCCAGGAAAAGACGTCGCTGAATGCGCCGATCTCATCGGCATTCTCGGTGATCGGCATGAACACTCTCCCGGTTTTATTGAGGTGTGTGCGCGAAAATCCTCGTTGCGAACGCGGTTCCCAGGCATGACGAAGCCTCGCTCGCGCAGGATGCTGAACGCCGCCCCGGCCAGAGCGCCCAGCAGAGTCATCAGGGCGAAGACCATGACGAACGAGCGGCTCTGCGACAGCGGGGGCGTGGATCGCGTGATGATTTGCGCGCTCGATATCGGGAACGACTGGCGCTGATTGGCTGCCATGTAGGAGGCGAGGAACGATTCATAGACGCGCCGGTAGGTCGTCGCGGTGGATTCGAGATCCTCGAGCGTCAACGGCTGCTCGGGTGGGCCACCAACTGTCGTCGCCGCACGAACCAGGTCCGATTTGGAAAGGCTGTAGTTCTGGCTTGCGCGGTGCTCCTGCATTTTTCGTGAGGCGGAATTCATGGCGCCGCGCAATTCGATAAGACGCCCCTCGAGCCACTGGCTGCCGACCCGCGCAGCTTCATTTCTCGAGTCGATCTGGAATTTCATGTACGCGTCAGCGACGCCGTTTGCGATTTTCGACGCGAGCTCCGGCTTGCTGGCCGTGAAGAAAATGTCGATGGCGTAGGAGACCCCGACGCGCCGAACGGTCAAGGTTCTTGCGGAACGTCGCCAGCATGGATTGGGAGCGAAGAGAATCCGCCGCATCTTGACGTGCGGGAGAGGCCCAATCCGGCAGGTAGTCGCTCAGAGCGGTGACACCGAACGCGGGATCATCGGCCAGATTGAGATGCTTGGTTGTGGCCAACGCAATGACTTCCGACCTCAGAACGGCCATCTCCGTTTCGAGTTTTTGGCTGTCCATGGTGGCGGGCGCTCGCGCGTCTTCCTCGATGACGCTCGGGAGCGCGGGATCGATCAACACTTGGGTCCGGGCGGTGTAGACCGGCGATGCGAGTAACGGAAAAAGAACTCCAAGCGCAGCCCCAGCCAGAGCTCCCGAAACGATGTGCGCTCGATATTTGCGGACGAAGCCTAGGGCTCGTGCAAAGTCCACCGGATAGATGCGGAGTTCGTTGTTTCCGCTCGCGGACTTACGTTGCGGTTCGCCGGCACGTTTAGGCATGCTCCTAGCCCCGCCTTTGACTTCCCCGAAAACAGTAAAATCCTATGGCGATCGGGCGCTTAGTGGGAGGCAGTAAAAAGAGGTAGGATGCTGTTTTGCCGCTCTTCGCCTTTGGCTTCGGAGTGGATGCTCAAGGCTGTGTTCTTCAACTCGCGGGCAAAGCACAGCTTGCGTGCGTCCTGGTGGCTTTCGGCGCGCAAGGGGTAGCCTTGAACGTTCCTGCCGTCGTTGGGGCGGTGTGTTAGCGGCTCAGGCCGCCGCAGCGAGGGGAACTCAGCGGCCCACTACTGACGCCCGCGGACCGGAGCTCAGCATCCGGCGACGCAGCAGATCTCGCATAGGTTTTTCGAACCAGTGATAGGTGGCGACGGATAGGGCGGTCAGAACGGAAAAAAACAACAACCAGACCCATGGGTTTCCAAAGGCGATCGGCGTGACATGCCGGCTCCACAGGATGAGCGTAAGCTGCAAGGGGAAGTGCAGGAGATAGGACGAATACGACACGTCTCCGAGCAATCGAAGGCTGTGGCCGATCGTGGGGCGCATGGCCTGGATGGTTGCGAGAAGCAAGATGATCGCTGGGAAGGTGATGACGCCTAAGACGTAGACGTTGACGCCGAAGATCTTGCACAGCAGCAGGGAGAACGCGAGCGCCGCCGATGCGCCCACCGCAAGTGAGCGGGGCCGCGCCTTCAACTTTTGCCAGTTGAGATAGGCGCAGCCGCCGGCGAAGAAGCAGATGAGCGGCACTCCGAGCAAATGAAAGCCGCCAAAGAATTGAACGCCAACTCCGATCGCGACTACCAGCGCAGAGAGAGCCAGCTGGTAATTTATGTTCGTCGGCATGGCGAGCGCAAAGACGAAGAAGACGAGGTACAGAAACACCTCCACGGAAACCGACCAGACCGGCTCGTTGAACGAGAAGCAGATCTGGTCAGTGGGTAGCCAGTGAGAGACGAGCAGCACGTTCAAAACGAAAAACTGCCCTGTGTTGCACGGATAGACGATGCTGGTGCCGTCGATCACCTGCGACAGGAACTGGCCCGCCGCCACGAAGAGAAGCGTGACGACATGGAGTGGGTAGAGCCGCGCGAAGCGGAGGACAAAAAAGACATTCGGCCCGACAGTGCCGCTCCGAACGGCCTGCAGGTAAAGCATGAAAAACACGAACCCGGAGAGAGAAAAGAAGAGGGGTACGGCGCCAAAGCCATTCTCGTAGAGCGGCCAGAGCAGCGCGTAGAACGGTTGCGAGGAACGAACAAATCCGGTCTCAAGACTGCCCGGCGCGACATAGTAAAAATGCTGATAGTGCCACACCACGACGGTCAGGGCCGCCAAGCCGCGCAGCGCGTCCAGCAGATACAGGCGCCCACCGCGCTCTACTGCTTCGTTCAACTACCCTGACTGCGCGCCAACAGGACATTTCCGCTCGAGGACTCATTTTGAAGGTCGCCGGCACGTTCAGGCATGCTTCTAGCTCCCGCCTTTTGACTTCACCGAAACGGTATTACAAATCCTACCGAGATCGGCCGCTTGGCGGGGAGCCGGTAAAAAGAGGTAGGTCGCTGTTGCCGCTTTCCGGCCCACCGCTTCGAAACGCTAACCTAGGGTTGCATTCTTCAGCTCGCGGGCCAAAAACGCAGCTTGCGTTCGGTTGGTCGCGTTGAGTTTTCTCATGATTTTGCGCACGTGAACCTTCACCGTGCTTTCGCGAAGGTTGAGCTCGTAAGCAATTGTCTTGTTCGCCATGCCTTTGCTCAGAGCGTCGACGACAGCCGCCTGGCGTTCCGTGAACAGGATCGGGGATTTTTCCTTTGAAACGTCGGATGCCTCGCGCGGCCGCGCGGTGCCCATCAGGCATCTCACCGGCGCGAACGTCCCTCCGGCAGCCACGAGACGCAGGGCCGCACGCACGACGGAGAAGGGCATGCTCATGGTGATGTAACCCTTGGCTCCGGCCTCCAGCGCGTCGACGACATGTTGTGGATCTTCTGTATCCGAACGGGACAGCACGACGCACGGAACGCCCGATCCGAGATGGTCGATCGCCTGAAGCGTAACCCTCAGCGTTTCCCCATGTTCGTGCTCGGCAACGCTCACGACAACGAGGTCGAATTCGCGCGATTCCGCGACCCGCCGGAGATCGTCGATGTTGGGGACGGCCTCGACATCCAAATCTGGCTCTGAGGCGAAGCGTCGGACAAAGCTGTCTCGAAGAAGTGCTCTCTGCTCAATGAGCACAATTTTGGCGCAGCTCGAAAACTGAGAGGTTTGGATCGTATCCACGGTTGACTCCCCCCGTACAAGAGACCAACGGACATCTCCTCCTGGATATCATGCCAACGTACGGGCTACTCCGCGTCGTACTCCACGTCGCCGGCTTTGATGCTCAAGCTTATCTCCATTTTCATTAAACTTACAAGTTGTTGAAATTTACGACGACAACCAGGAATGCCGCCCGGTAGTTCAGCACGAGACGCGCGAAGCGCGTGCGACATTTACTCGGCGGCGTTGATCTCTCTTTGGCGATCATGGCGCACGGCGTGTGCGATTTCGTGCAAGAGCGCGCGACTTGAAGCAGAGACGGCCAGATCCGATGCCGCCATGGCCTCCAGGTAGAGTTCGGCCGACGTCGTCCAACTAAAGAGCTCGACGCGCTTCCTGCCGCGCTCGATGAGCCGATCGCGCAAGGCACGGCTCTCGCGGAGATCGCAAGAAGCGGTTCATCCACTCGTCAGGCCGTGACGGGGCAGCGTAGAGCGCCGCATCGCCGCAAATTTCCGGCAGGCACGATCGGTTCGAGACCACCGTGGGACAGCCGAGAGCCATGGCTTCGATGGGGGGAAGGCCAAATCCCTCGACGATCGAAGGGAACGCAAGACACATGCTGTCCTGGAGCAGGGCTGCCATTTCGCTTTCGGTCAGTCGGCCGAGCCAATGGACCGCGTCGCCCGCTGCCGCTGCCGGGCGCCTCTCCGAATATGCGCGCATCCTTGGCGCCGACAAGCGCCAGCTTGAAGCCGGCCTGTGTCAGTTCGCCGGCCATCCCGACAAGAAGAGCGACGTTCTTGTGGGGCGCACCCGCGCCGATCGCCACGATCGTGTTTGGTCCGGCGACTGCGCGCGTTTTGTCCGAGTGCACAGGAACCCAGTCGAGAGCGTGCTCATGACCGTTTCCGATGACGAGCGTCTTTCGCGGCTCCGCGATCCCGAAGTGGTGGAGTTTGCGTTGAGAGTAGGCCGAGACTGTCGCGATCCGTTCGGCAGACCTGCCGATCGCCGGAATGAGAAATCGATAGAAGGTTCTGAAGGCTCTTGAGTAGCTCTTCGGGACCAGCCGCGTGTTTACGTCATGAATGCAGACGATGTGCTTTCGAACCGCGATCGGGCCGGTGTTGCACAGACTGATGAGGCCTCCTTTGACGGCTCCTGGCAACACCATTTGCTCCCAGAAGTGTCCCCCGCCGGGGCCGAGGCGGCGTACGCGGATGGCATCGAGCTTGGGAATGTCGACCGCCGCATGCGGCACGACGACCTCGAGATCCAGATCCTTCGACAGGTAGCTCGCCATCGGCAAGCAGGCGATCCAGTGTTCTGAGAAGCTCTCTGCCGTAGCGCTGAACGCCAGTAACGGGTTGCGTTAGGAACCGGCCGTTGATGCTCCAGTATCTCATAGACGAAGCCTCCAGTTTTCCTATTATTTCGAAAACTGTGCCCGCGAAGACTGCAACGGCAAGATGACAATACAGAGGATTCCGTCTACTCCCTTTGGTGGCCTTCTGAGATCACCAACAAGGTTCGATCATGAGCGAACCCAGTTGGCGAGGCCGTCATGACCAGTATTCGGAAGACCGTCCTGTTCGCGACTGCCGAGCAACAGATCCTGCTTGGGTCAAACTTCGTTGTCGCCATCGTCACCTCTCGGCTGATGGCTCCTCATGAGATCGGTATCGCCGTCCTCGGCTCGGCGATTGTCGGCTTGATCACGGCGCTTCGCGAGTACGCCGCACCCACCTATCTGATCAAGACCGACCTTTCCGAGAGCGAGCTCAAGGGCGCGTTGACCGCGATGATCTACTGGAACGGGCTGCTGACCATCGGCCTGGCAGCGGCGGCGCCGGCGTTCGGTCACTTCTATGGGGACGAGCGTGTTGTCGTATTTCTGAGGATTGTCGCGCTCGCGCTCATGGTCGAGGCCTTTGCGCTGCCTCTGATCGCGATCCTGCGGAAAGACATGGAGTTCGATAAATCCGCCACTGTGGTCACGGTGGGAACGATCACGATGTTGGTCAGCACGCTCGGCATGGCATTCGCCGGCCTGGGGTACATGAGTTTCGCGCTCGGCCTGCTTGCCGGTCACGCCACAAGCGCCCTGGTCGGCGTGCTGATACGGCCGACCTTCTGGCTATTCCGCCCCCGGATTCAATCCTGGCGCGCCTTGTTCGTGTTCGGCGGGTTCAACGGCTCGAACGCCTTACTGCGGCAACTCTACGAGTCGCTGCCATATCTCGTCCTCGGGCGGATCCTTTCGTTCGAGAGCGTCGCGTTTTTCCACCGGGCGTTGATGCTCTCGCAGCTTCCCGGGAAGCTAATTCTGACCGGCATTGAAAACCTGATGTTGCCGGTCCTGAACAAAAGCCAGGGCTCGGCCGGCCTGAAAGATGCTTTCCTGCGCACCATCACGTGCGTCACGGGTGTTTATTGGCCAACGCTGATCGTTGCGGCCATTCTTGCTGAGCCGCTCGTGTCGATCCTCTACGGCCCGGCTTTTCTTCCCGCGGCGCCACTTTTCCAGATCATGGCATTCGCGGCCCTGTTTGCGTTCATCGGCAAGCTCGACTCAGCCCTGCTGGTGGCCGCCGGGGGGCTCGGAGATCTTCTTCGGCGCGGATTGATCGTCTTCCCCCTCAGCGCGGTGATCAGCACAACGAGCGCGTTTTCAGGCGTCATCACCTTGTCCTTGAGCTACTGGCTGACTTATCCGCTGCAACTCGTCACGTCCCTGTACTTTATCCGGCGCCACATCGCCTTCTCATGGAGCGACCTCGCGAGCGCGACATCGGCGAGCGCGGTGGCGGCAACAGCGAGCGCCGTCGGCCCGGTAGCATTCGCGGTCTCCCTCAACGGCGGCGGCTGGTCGCAAGCTGCCTTTGTCTCCGCTGGGATCACTGCGATAGCGGGCTGGCTGGTCGTTCTATGGCTGATGCGCCACCCGCTGTTCACAGAGGCGCTGCGCCGTGCGGAAACGCGTCCGGACGCCCCAGTGTAATTCACACCACTTACGCTGCCACGAGCGGCGTAGTGCGCCGGTTTGTACAGCGCTTCAGATAGGACGCGAGGATCAAGGCGCCGAACAGCACAGGAAAGAACCGCGTCTCTCCCCAGTAGAAGATGCGCAGCATCTCGATCAGGCCGGTGAACCAGACCGGGTAAAGGATGAAGCCGGTTACGCCGCCCAACGCGAACGAACCGAAGATAAGGCCGGTGATCAAGCCCAGGCCCATCCAGCACGCGATTCCGATGACAGGGCCGAAATCCGCCAGTGGGAGGAAGACCCCGCTCATATTGTTGAATTCCGGATTGAGGTAGGCCTCGAGGAACGGGGTGACCTCGAATGGATCGTAGGCCAAGGACGGCGCAACGAACTGCCAGAGCGGAAACCTGTAAAACCATTGGGCTGTCATCGTCGGGGCATCGAACGGCTCGTGCAGAGTGATCAGCGCAGCCCCGTTGTTCAGCGCCGTCGCGTAATAGCCGGCAAGGCGCGCGGCGATGAACTCGGGAAACGTGCCCGCGAACGTATGCTGGTAGTGTTGCCAGGATCGAAAGTACTCGCCCACCAGGAAAATCAGGAAGAGCGCGAGGAAGCCGGCGAGCGGAGCCAATACCAATGGTCGGAACGCCTTCCTCGGCTCGAAACGTGCGAGAGCGACGATGACGATCGGGACAGCGAACTCGATGAGGGCAAGGCGCTCGGACCATAGCCAGGCTCTCAGAAGACACAGGCCGGCTACGATGGCGAGTACGCGCAAGTAGGGCTTCGGAGCGATTGCTCCGGTTAGATACTTGTACCCGACGATCGTAACGGCCAGCAGCGACTGCAGCGTCATGAGTGACGTCACGCCCGGAATGCGATTGAGCGTTTCCCGGAGGGTGAACATCGCCGTTTGCGACCCCATGACGAGCTCGATAAGGAGCTGCGGTTTCAGCAGGATCGGGAACAGGAAAATCGCATAGGCCCCGAGCACGACCGCGGTGAGAACGTTGATCCCCGCGTTGAGGTCTGCCGGATCGATCAGGACCGCCGCCTCGCGCCGTGCCACTCGCGGCTCGACGAGGAACGTACCTGCCGCAAAGGCCAGGATCGCCGCCAAACCCACTAGCGCAGCGGATCCGCTTCAGGAATTTATGATCGTGATCGTAGAAGTCGAAGGCGGTGGCATTCAGCGACCAGCACACGAGGAAGATCGGCAGCGTAACAAACAACGCGACACAAGACGGACGAGCCCACCAGTAGAGGCATGCCCATCCGTCTCGCGTCGCGTATTCCTGCACCTTGCGCTTCCTGATCGATACGTCTGTCGTCTCACCGGTTCATTTCGAGCGTCAGCCTCGTTCGCTGCCTCATCGATCTTTCCCGGCGGCGTCCCGGAGGCATCGCTCGGGACCCTACGTGCAGGAGGGGTCGATGGGGCTTCCACCCTTAGCGTGTCCTCCGGTCGTAGCGCCGTCGTTTCGGTGGCGCTGAGCGTATGGAATACGCCGCCGATCTTCCTGATGATCGTATAGACCGGCTGTGGCTTTCTGGCCTCGTCTTCCAAGGATGAAAGCTGGAGCGTTGCAGCATCTGACTGCTGCAGAAGGTCCTCAGCGGTCTCGACACGGCGCTCGAGCTCGTCTAGCCGGGCCTGTGTTGCTCTGAGTTCGAGCACGGCCTGGTTGGTGCGGTCGTCTCGCAAAGCCTGCTCTTCCATTTCGATGCGGTTAAGCTCCTGACGGGCGCTGGCGAGAGCCGCCTGCATCCGCATTCCGTCACCCTCGGCCTGCATCAGATTGCGCGACGCCTCGGCGAGCCGCACCGTTGTCGTCAGCTTTCGCTTGGCGAGATCGTCGAAATGTTCGAAGTTCTCCCGAGCCGCCGTGACGTAGCCTGCCTGCTCCGAGACATGCTTCTCCAGAAGCGCAAGCTGGCTGCGGAGCATTTCTTTCGTTTGTTCCAGCCGTCCTGCCCGATACTCGAATGCGGTGAGACGCGCTTCGAAAATTCGCGTTTCGTCCGCCAGCGACGCGGAAAGATGGCTTCCGAATTGGTTCAGCGACGCCGGGAAGTGCAGAGCTTTCTCGCCATTGGCCTCGGCCACGAGGCGTGCTCGCTTCGTCAGAAGGGCGGCCATTTCGGTTTCGATTATGCCTCTTTCGCCGAACGTCGAAATGTTCTCGCGATCGAGGCGCACGGCCTCATACTGGTTGAACCGGGAAAGCCCGCCGGAAATCGAGATGGCCTGGATAACGGTCAGGTCGGGCCGATAGGCATACTCGCCAGGCTTGTCGACCACACCGAGGACGTAGATCGGCCGGAACTCGACGATTTCCACTGACGCGCGCGGCGCCTCGGCGAGGCCTAGCAACAGCCTCAACTGATCGCTGATTGCGGTTGAAAGCTCGTTCGCACTCGAGCCGCCGGCCGGGACTTCACCGATCAGCGGCATCGACAGCTTCCCGGATGCCCCGACCGTAAAGACGTCGTTGAGCGCCTTCCACTCGTAAACCTCGTCGCGGGCCGGGCGCCAGGCGAAGACTTTCACACGGACCTTGTCGCGTGGACCCAGGATGTACTCGTCGCCAGAGGACGCGCCAGACGCCTCGGAAGCACCGTTCGACACGATAATCATAGCGATCGTCGCGGCGAGCAACGCGAGATAGAGGCTCATGGCAACGAGTGGGTGACGCTTCGGAAAGCTATCGGCGGTGCGGTGCGTCATGACTTCCCCTGCGGGATCTATTTTGGACGTGACCATTTCCGAGCGACTTCGCGACCAAGGCCGCGCCGATCCAGGATGTGTCACTGCGAAAGATCAACCCTGACAAGGTTAGCTCAACGGTCGAAATTCCTCGTTCCTCAAAAGGAAGTATGGGGGGCGCCGTCCGACGGTCAGGTGGAAAGCATCGACGCCTTTTGGATGATCCGGGGGTAGCCGAAGGGCGTAGCGGGATGCCCGTTTTCCCGCCTGAGCATATGGCTCCGAGTTCATCGACACTTCGATCGTTGAACAACGCCACCAAGCGAGCACAACCATGTTTCTCGACCATTCCGGATTCGATTGCAAAGCCGCGTTCCTACCGATTCAAACGGACATTCTCGGCCGAGGAATTCAATACGGCCGTTCTCCTGGTTCAGGTGTTAGGGATCGTCCTTCTGGCATCAGCCACGGGCCACGCCTACCTTTTCGCCGTTTACGGCGATTGGAACGGAGGCCACGACTTCGCGCCCATCGGCGCTCTCGTCGCGGTGCTCTACGCCCTGCCGCACGCTTACGGTGGATACCATCGTCTCAGTGCACCGCAGCGAAGCAACCAGGACCTGCGACGAGTGTTCTCGTCCTGGAACTTCGCATTCCTCTGCATTCTCTTCGTCGCCTTCCTCACGAACAGCCAGGACGATTTCTCTGGCGGCTGGATCCTGCTGTTCTACGTCGTGGGATCGTTTGCAATCGTTGCCTCCGAAGTCGCGATCCTTGCGGTCCGCAAGGCCGCGATCAAATCGGGACGGCTGACGACACGGCGCGTGTTCTTGGTCGGAAGCCGAACCAAAGTTGGCGAGTTCGAGCGCAGATGTCGTGCGGAGGGAATAGAGATTGTCGGCGCCGCAGTCTTACCGGAATTTGCCGACAGTGCGCATCCTGATGCGTTCGAAAAAGCGCATGCGTCCCTGCAGAGCGCCGTAGCCGCGGCGCGGCGTAACAACGTCAGCAACATCGTTATACTCACCGATCGGTGCCAAGCGCGGGAGTCGGCGAAGATTGCCGAACAATTCCTCGACCTACCGGCCGCTGTACACCTTCAAGGCCTTGATATCGTTGAGCAGTTCTCGCAGGTGCGAATTGATCATCTGGGGACGATGAAGTCCCTCGTGGTCCGGCCTCAGCCGTTGAGTTCACTTCAATCCTTCGCAAAGCGAACCTTCGACATCGCCGCAGCGAGCGTTGCACTCCTGCTGCTTGTGCCGCTCCTTGGCGCCGTCGCCTTGTCCATCAGGTTGGACTCGCCGGGGCCCGCGATTTTCGTTCAGCGCCGCCGCGGTTTCAATCACCGGGAATTCAGGATCTACAAATTCCGCACCATGACAACGCGCGATGACGGCGCACAGATTGTTCAAGCCACGGAAAACGATCCGCGAATTACGCGAGTGGGACGAATCCTGCGAAAGTACAACATCGATGAGTTGCCTCAGCTCGTGAACGTTTTCCTGGGAGATATGTCTCTGGTCGGCCCGCGCCCGCATGCGGTGGCCCATGATGCGCACTACGAGCAGATTATCAATCGCTATGGTCGCCGACTGAACATGAGGCCAGGCATCACCGGCTGGGCGCAAATCAACGGCCTGCGCGGCGAGACGAAGACCAAGGCCGCGATGGAGGCCCGCCTTAACCATGACCTTGACTACATCGACAACTGGTCGATCGCCCTCGACATCTATGTTCTGATCATGACGGTCGTATCCAGGCGCGCCTACGCGAACGCGGTCTAGTACCCTGCGAGGACCTTCCAGAAGGAGAGGTCGACGCACAAGGAGAGGCCCATCGCGATGCGACAGGCCTTGGGTTGTTGCTTCCTGCCGGACGAGCAGGCGAAATGGCTCTACGCCCACTGCAAGGAATTTGTATTCCCTTCGCTTATGGAGGGCTTTGGACTGCCCGCGCTAGAGGCGATGTCTCATGGGGCGGTAGTTGCCGCCAGTTATGCCAGCTGCATACCAAAAGTCTGCGGTGACGCCGCCCACAACTTCAACCCGCGTGATGCCAGCGATATGGCCACCAAAATATCAGACGTACTGGATGACACGAAGCTGCGCGAACAATTGCGTGCCGCCAGCACAGAACAGCTCAAAGAAAGGCCGACGCTCCGCTAAGTCTGCCGACGCCCATCTTCGCGATCAAGCGTCGACACGTGTCGCCGAAGGAGACGACGCCGGGTCGCTGACCGGGACCTACGAGCTCTGCGCTGGCCCTGCGCGCCATAAAATAGCGGCGGTCTCGCGTCGCGCGCGCCATGCCGAGCGCTCAGCCTCGATCTCCCCGGCGGCTTGCGCTTGCGCATCGGCGGAACTGACCGCAGCAAGCGCTGCATCACGCTGTGCCAGACCCGCTGCCTTGCCGAGGTTCGGATGAGGCGAGCTCGGCCGATCCGGCATGTGGGCTGCGGCGGCCTCCAGATCCTCCTCACGGGTGAACGCGACGCTCATTGCCCGGCCTGTTTCTCGGCGTACTGCGCCGTGTTCGCGTCGGCGGCCTCTTTGGCGAGCCGCTTCGCCTTCAACTCGGCCGACTGCTCCGCGTCGCCTCGCTCCGCGCGGCGTCCTCCGCGTGGCGACGGACGCGTTTAGCGATGAACATCTCGTCAAGCCGGAAAACCCGCTGAGCGGCCATGTGGTGTTGGAGAACGTCTCCGGATAGTGCCTCAACAGGAATGATTTGACCTCGCTGCGGAAGCGATTGGGTGCAAACCGCTCCGCATTTGCGCGGCAGTCCCTGGTCCAGGCATGGTCCATGGCTTCAAAGCGCAGAATGGCGTCCATGAGAGACTCTGTGCTTTGCTCGTCGAAAAAGAGCCCGGTCTCGCCATCGACGATGGATTCAAGAGCTCCGCCGGCGCGATAGGCAATCACGGGCTTACCGGCAGCCTGCGCCTCGACCGCCGTGATGCCGAAGTCTTCGACCTGCGGATAGAGAAAGGCCCGGCAATTCTCCAAAGCGTTCGTGACATCCGAACGTGCGAGTCGGCCGAGAATGCTGACGCTTGGTCCCGCTAATGGACTCGAGCCGTTTCCGCTCGGGCCCTTCACCGATGACGACGAGCCGCTTGTCCAAGCGCGAGCAGGCTTCGACCGCGAGATCGATCCGCTTATAGGGGACCAGCTGGCTTACGATGAGATAGTAGTCGACATGCTCCTCGGTCGGCGTGAAGTCGCCAATCTCGACCGGCGGGAAGATCACGTCCGAGTCCCGTTCGTAGATCGAGCGAATGCGCTTCGAGACGAACGTGGAATTGGCGATGAACTGGTCGACGTTTGACGAGGACGTCTTGTCAAAACTCCTGCAGAGGATTGCGCTCAGCTTGAACGCCCAATCGCGTGCCGATGAAATAGGGCCGCCACGCGTGCAGTAGTTCTCCATCTGATCCCATAGATACCGTGGCGGGGAATGGCAGTAGCAGGCGTGTTGGATCCCCGGCGGCAGCGAAAGCCCCTTGATCATCGCAGCGTCCGTGCTGAACACGAACTCGCAATCGTCCGGCAGTTTGAGGTTTGCGATCGCCCAAGGGTGGAGGGCGAGCATTTCGCGATAGTAGCGCGCAGCGCCGGGCAGCTTCGACAAGGGGGACTGGATGATCTTACGGCCCGCCAACCAAGGCGGATTGAAGTCGTCGGATTTAACCAGGCACGCGATCGGTGCATCCGGGAAAAGGCGCATCAGCTCGCGGAGGACCACTTCTGCGCCCCGATCGGCGACGAGCCATTGATGCGCTAGAACGACGTCTCCAATCATAACGATAGCCTCTCCGCTGGAACCACACAGTTCTTCGTACTGCGACGCCCGCAATTCTTGGGAGGCAGCAAAAAGTGGTAGCGCGAATGACGTGCCGTCATTCGATGGCGCAGGACTGCGCGGACGCATGGGACGGCTCTGCCGGGCATTCGATGCGTTGCCCTGGAGGTCCGTGAACAACAGTGAGTTTCGCTCGCTCGATGCCGTGCAGGTCGTTTCCGGAAATGCTGACCCGTGTCACGTTTCCATTGAGGCGTATGCCGTCGTACCCACTTCCTCGGATCACGTTTGAGACGATCCGGATGTCAGTAACGGCGAGCGCCGGCTCGCTGTCGTCCGAGTTGATATCTATTGCCGCCTGTGCAGTCCGCTCGCGTCCGTCCAGAGGGGCCAGCGACTGCTGAATGTCGGAAATGTCATTCTCCTCGATGAGGACATTCGCAGCTCCATGCGTATTCCAGAACGCCTCTCGGGCCACGATGATCCCTGCAGCCATGGCAATGGACCGTATTGTCGTTTCGGCGGATGACCACGTCTTTGGATCCCACCACCGCGATGCCGCGGCCCCAGCGAATGTGCTCGACGGTGTTGCCCTCGATGACAACCCCGGACGCCTGCCTGTCCGGTCTGTAGGAGACGACAGCGATCCCGTCGTCTTCAGAATTCCAAACCGAGTTCGACAGCACACGGCCGTTCTGGGCGGCGCGCGAAATGTGGATTCCATCGGCCTTGGTCTGCGAAACGGTCGAGCACGCGACGAGGAAGTCCTTGGCGCCCAAAACGATGATGCCTGCGCTCTTGGATTTCGTAACATCGATACGCAAAATCGTATTCTGCCGACCGGTGACGACAATGCCGCTGTGCTCGTCGCGGTCCCCCCGCATGCCTGGATCGGTGGTTGTGATCCTGAGGTCGCGCAGGCTGCTCTCCTGACCGGAAAGAACAATCGCGGCTTGCGAAGGATCGCCGGCAAGGAGCGTCGCGTCGCGACCCACGAGGGCGATGCCTGGCCTGTCGATTTTTAGAACTCGGTTGTGCCGGTACGTGCCCGGGCGAAATTTGACAACACCGCCTCGCTCCAAGGAGGCGACCGCTTTCTCAATCGAAAACGTATCGTCGTGAACCCCGTCCCCAACGGCGCCGAATGCGCGCACATCGACCTCGGGACCTTCCAGCACTGGCTCCACCACGGGGCAATTGCGTTGGGATGATGGATGCTCGGCTGCGGCGGCCGTCGTAGACAGCAACGCGGCCAAGAGGAAGGGCCATCGCACGTCGAACACTCCGCCCATTGGTGTCGGTGTGTGTTCGAGCCTCGCCCCGGTGTCTGCAAACGCGCAAGACGCAAATTTGGATGCCTCTCCGCACGAAGCGGCGGCCGGAACGGGCAAATGCTCGCGGCGATCTTGGATCAGAGCGAACCACAGCAAGCCGTCGCCAGATTCATGCATCCGGCTCATAAGCCCAATCAGGATTAGGCGCTTAATCGAAGCATTCCACCCGTCCTACACTCACGGGCGACGCTGGTAAGGCGCGGCTCCGACATCCGGTTCCGCCGGAGGAGATGTCGGCATTTCCAGGGCCCGCTGCATTGGTTACGTCGGCCATACCTTGGGATGATTCAGCGTGGGCCGCGTTCGACCTAATTTGGCTGTGTCCTTCCTCATAGCCTCGGTCCCCTGAAGACATGAAAATCAGCTTTTCCGTTGCCCGCCGGCTGCCCGGAATGACGTTGCAAAGCATGCGGTCGACCGGGGTCCGCTCGGTCGCGGTCAGGTGCGTTGCCTGTCCCCATCAGGCGGTCTTGAACGTGGATGCCTACGCCGATGCGGAGACCTTGCCGAGCTTTGCCGAGGTGATGCGCTGCACAGCGTGCGGTAGCCGCAAGGTCGATGTGCGGCCGCTCCATGGTTGGGAGTAACCGCCGTCGCCCGAAACAAATCCGCGAAACAGCCTGGAGACCTACCATGGTTCGGCCCTCGATCCTGACGCTCATGCTCCTCTTGGCCAGCCCCGCTCTGGCTGCCACTGAGGTGCCGCGTCTCGATATCCAGAAAACCTGCCGTAACGAAGCGAAGCAGGACCTTATAGATCAATCCACGACCAAGACCTGCCTGAGCGAGGAAACGGACGCTCGTGCCCAGCTCGAGAAAGAGTGGGGCAACTTTAACGCCAGCTATCGCAGCTTTTGCCTTCAGGAGGTGAACGTCGGTGGGGACCCGAGCTATGTCGAGATGCTCATGTGTCTCCAGATGAAGCGGGACGCTGCATTGCCGCAGCCATCAATGCCGAGCGGCCAGAAAAGCAAATGACGCGGAGTCACTCTTCGACACTCTGATGTTGAACGTCATTCGGGCGCCGACATGAATCCGACGCGCGCCCAGGAGCGAAGGGCCCGGCCGCGAGGCTAGCGGCGAGTTCTCGAAGCCCTTCGCCATGCGAGTGCATCATGTGAGCCGCTCACCGACCGGTTATTGCGTGGCGACGACTTTCACGATCGCCGCATTGGGCGCCGCACTCGGATACGTCTGCTCCCAACCGCCGCCCAGCGCTTTGTACAATTGGACAAGATTGACCGAGATGTTGGTCACGCTCTGCGCATGCTGCTGTTGGGCCTGCAGTAGCGTCCGTTCCGTATCAAGCACAGTTGTGAAGTCGGCGACGCCGTCATTGTAGCGGTCACGGGCCAGCGACAAGGCTAGTCGCAGATGCTCGACCTGCTTGGCCAGCCGCACGCGACGCTGCTGTTCGGTTCGGTAGGAGACAAGCGCATTGACGACCTCGTGCCAAGCCCTCAGCACGGCAGAGTGATAGGCGATCGCAGCCTCCTGCTGCTGCGCTTTGCGAAGCTCCAATGTCGCTTTTAGCCGGCCCCCCTGGAAGATCGGGACGGAAACGCTCGGACCGAGCGTCGTTTGGAATGCACTGGCCTTCAAAAGGTTCTTGATATCGAGAGAAGTCAAAGCCCGCCGACCCGCTCAACTGAACCGATGGATAGAAATCGGCCGTAGCCACTCCGATGTCGGCGGTTGCAGCGTGAAGCTGCGCTTCAGCAGAGCGAATATCGGGGCGCCGCCGTGCCAACTCCGAGGGAATTCCGATTGGAACGCGCGCTGGCCTCGGCACGACTAGCTTTCCAGTCGCGAGTTCACCCCGGAGCGCGTCCGGCGGCAGGTCGAGGAAAAAGCTCAAGGCGTTGATCTGCTGTGCTTCCTGCTGCTCCAGGCTCGGCAGCTGGGCCAGAACGGATTCGACCTGCGCGGCGGCGTTCTCGACGTCGAGACCGGTCGTCAAACCCTTCTCCTGACGATCTCGAGTCAGCTGCAAAATGTCCTGCTGGATCTTCACATTGTCCTTGGTGATCTTGATCAAGGTCTGGGTGCCGCGCAGCTCGATATAGTTGCGTGCGGTTTCGGCGAGGCTCGAGATGAGCGCGTCGCGCCGCTGTTCTTCAGAATACTGAACTTGCGCGTCGGCCGATTCGACCTGGCGACGGACGCGCCCCCAAAGATCGAGCTCCCAGGACGCATCGAAAGCGCTGGTGAACAAGTCGATCGCCGGTACGCGAATTTTGCTGTCCGGAAAGCCGGTGAGGCTGTCCACCACACTGCCTTTAACTCTGGCATCGCTGAATTTTTGATGCTCGAAATTCGCGCTGCCGCCTAGGGTCGGCAATCCAGCGGCGGACACGACCCGGCGCTGAAAACGACTTTGTGCGAGACGGACGGTAGCGGTGCGCACGTCAAGGTTCGCGTTTGCGACGCGTTGCACAAGCGATGTGAGGGTCGCATCATGGAAACTCTGCCACCAAGCGGGGTCGACGGGCTGATGATCCGCCGCTCTGAGCCCCGCGGAGTTAGCGGAAGCAGCCTTTGCCCCGCTCGTAAACCAGCGGTTCGGCAAACCTGAATCCGGGGAGAGGAAATCCGGTCCGACACTGTTGCATCCAGTCAGTGCGAACGATGCGGATATGGCTGCAACGACGCGTAGTTTCTTGACCATGATCACCCCCTCTGATCGGTGCCCTTGCCATCGGCGGTCTTCTTCGTGGAAAGCAGGAAGCAAAACGGAACGAAGAAGAAAGATACCACCGTGAAGAGCAGGAAGACGTCGGAATAGGCCAGGATGGACACTTGCGTTCCGAACATCTTGTAGACCTTCCCAACCGCGACATCATGCGTCGCTTGCCCGGCCGCATGCCCCATCGCCGTTAAGGCCCGCTCATACTGAGCGACTAGGGCATTATAGGGTTGGTGAAAGGGAGAGATCCATTCCGACAGATAGAATTGATGGATCTGGCTTCGCTCGGTGACGAGCGACGTTGCAGTGGAAATCCCTATCGAGCCGAAAACATTGCGGACCATCGAAAAGAGGGCCGCCCCGTCGCCGGTCAAGTCGCGCGGCAAGGTGAGGTAGGCGACCGTGCTGATCGGAACGAACAGAAGTGCGAGTGCCGCCGTCTGCAAGCTGCGCATCAGCACGAGCGTCGGGAAATCGATGTCCGGCGCCAAGTGGCTCGAGAAGAAGAGCGCGCAGCCCATGGCGAAAAAACCGGCAGCGATGATGAACTTCGTTTCGACGATGTTCATGATCCGCCCTACCAGCGGAATAAGCACCAGCATGGTGATGCCCCCGGGTGAGAGAACGAGCCCCGCCCAGGTTGCGGTATAGCCAAGCTCCTGTTGCGCGAGTTGCGGTATCAGGACGGCGCTGGCGTAGAGGATGAAGCCCATCGCGCCCATCATTATGCAGCCGGCCGCGAAGTTCTTGTCCTTGAACACGTCGAGGTTGACGATCGGCTTCTTGGCAGTCAGCAGCCAGACAGTCGCACCCACGATACCGACGAAGGCGAGAAACGCCATGATCCCGATGAAGGGCGAACCGAACCAGTCGTCGTCCTCGCCTCGGTCCATCATCACCTGCAAGCATCCGAGACCGAGGGTGATGAGCGACAGACCAATGTAGTCGATCCCCCGGCTCTTCTTGTTTTTCTCCCATGGCGGGTCTTCGACGAGAATAAAATTCAGAAACACCGCGAAGATGCCAACCGGCACGTTGATGAAGAAGATCCAGCGCCAGCTCCACTGATCGGTGATCAGGCCGCCGAGCGTCGGACCCAGGATCGGGGCGACGATCGTTGCCATCGCCGTGACGCCGAACGCCGCGCTGCGCTTGGCCGGCGGAAACGTATCCAGGATGATCGACTGCTGGACCGGTTGTAGGCCGCCGCCGAAGAAGCCTTGCAGCAAGCGGAAGACGATCAGTTCGCCGAGACTTGTCGACACTCCGCACAAGAACGAGCAGACCGCGAACATGACTATGCAGATCAGAAAATAACGTTTGCGCCCGAAAAGATCGCTCAGCCAGCCAGAAATGGTCAGCACAATTCCGTTCGCGACCAGATAGGACGTGAGCGCCCAGGTCGCCTCGTCACTGCTCGACGACAGACTGCCGGCGATGTTCGGCAGGGCGACGTTGACGATCGTCGTGTCGAGGACTTCCATGAACGCGGCAAGTGTCACCGAAAGCGTGATCAGCCAGGGATTGTGGCGAGGCTTCCAGCCCGGCGCGGCATCGGTCGGAGCGCTGCTCATCGTACCGTGACCGTCGGAACCACCGAAATCCCGAGTGGGAGTGGCGTTTTGGGATCGAGCCCGCTGTCGATGTCGATCTTGACCGGCACGCGCTGAACGATCTTCACGAAATTGCCGGTGGCGTTCTCGGGTGGGAAGGCCGTGAACTTCGAGCCAGAGCCCATCTGGATACTGTCGACATGGCCGCGGAGGTCCAGGTTGGGATAGGCATCCACTTCGATCTTCACGCTCTGGCCAGGCCGCAGAGAGTTAAGCTGGTTCTCCTTGAAGTTGGCGGTAACCCATACGTCCGGCGAGACGATGGAAAAAATCTGCTGCCCGGGTGAGACGTAGTTGCCGGTCTCCACGTTTCGCTGAGTGACCCAGCCATCCTGTGGCGCCGTCACTACCGTCCATGACAGATCGAGCGCTTTCTGATCGAGTTGCGCCTTAGCCTGCTCGATAACGCCCTTCTGCTGTTCAACCTGCGTATCGGCCTGGCTGATGCGTTGCTCGACCGGTGAATTCTGCAGAACCTGAGCTTCGGCTTGCAGAACCTGCGCTTCGCTTTCACGAAGCGTGGCCAGCGCCGCGTCTACGGCCTGCTGCGTGGTCGCAGCCTTCGGCAGGCTGCGCTGTCGGTCGTAATCGGCCTGCGCTCTATCGTGGCTGGCCTTAGCCGTCTGCAACTGGGCCTGAGTCTGCTGCAATAAAGCCGGGAAATTCTTTCGGGCAATCTCGGCCAGCAGTTGTTCCCCGGCGACTTGCGCTTTGGCGGCGTCGAGGGTCCCCTGCGCTTGGTCGCGCGCGCTCGTGTAGGGCCGAGGATCGATGTGGATCAGCGGATCACCTTTGTGGACATACTGGTTGTCGGTTACGTCCAACGAGACGACGATGCCGGAGACCTGGGGCGCGATGGTGATGGCGCGACCATTGACGAAGGCATCGTCCGTACTTTCGAGGTTGCTGTTCGCCCAGATATAGAATCCGCCGAGCGCCAGACCGGCGAGGGCGAGGAAACCGACGATGAAGACGGTCGGCCTGCGTTTCCGGCGCGTGGTTTCGGGATCGGATGGTCCGCTTTCCGGCTGCTTGCTGTCGATCGTTACGTCGTTTCCGGGCGGCGGGCGGCGAGCGTCTTGCTTCTCATTGCGATCCACCTCATCGTTGGTTTGGTCGGAATTGGTGGTCGCGGTCTGCAACATGCGCGCTTCTCTTACGCAGACCGATCAAAAATCAGAGATAAGACTATGATTTCCGAGAAGTTCTGCCACGTGAATCCTCCGCTAGATTTTCGACTGTGGCTGAATTTGACAATTGCACCCGAGTCTTGTCAGCCTAAACCTATGTATGGGTATGCAATTGCGTCTCGATAGACAGGATTCATCCGCCGGTTGCCGCACTCGTCCGCCGTGATTGTTCAGGGGACCTGCGAGAGCATTGGCGGCTAGAGATGGCATGGGAGGGGACAATGGCTTGTACGACATGGCGCCTGGCAGTGCCCGGCTTTCTGCTCTCGCTTTTGGCTTGTTCGCAGGCATCGGCGGCCTGGGTCGGGGATCGTTACTTCCCCTCGACTCTTGGTGACCGTGGTTCCCACCCCGGCCGATTTCGCCAATATCCCCCACGTCGTGCGGCTGCCTGAAATCGACGGCACAGACGAAACCGACTTTCTCTTCACCTACAGCAAGCTGATCACCAAGGACTGGTCCCTCTTTTTCACCGAGACCTACCGCGTCCTCGACGCGCCGACCGGCACGCGTAGCGGCTTTGAGAACTTGACGATCGGCACCCAGTATCAGCTCTATACCAATCCCGAACACCAGTTCGTCTTCACGGTCGGCGGTACTGCATCTTTGGGCGGCACCGGATCGACCGAGGTCGGCTCCCCGTCGTTCTCCACGCTGACGCCGACCATTTACGTGGGCAAGGGTTTCGGCGACCTGCCGGATTCGTTGTCGTGGCTTCAGCCGGTCAATGTCACCGCCAACCTCGGAGTCTCGCTGCCGACAGACGACACCACGACGACTGGAGGGGTCCTCGTTACCAATCCGGACATCCTGAATTGGAGCTTCGCGCTGGAATACAGCCTGCTCACCACCAATCACACATCGGACGGTCGCCGCTTCCCCACGGGCTGGGTTCCCCTGGTGGAATTCGCGCTGACGACGCCGCTGGATGGACCGGACGCCGGGGAGACGACCGGAACCATCAATCCGGGCATTATCTGGGTGCGGGAAGAAGCCCAGTATGGGGTGGAAGCGATCATTCCGATCAATGAGAACTCGGGCGACGGCATCGGCGTACGCGCACAAGTCCACTGGTATTTCCCGAATATCTTCCCGAACACGCTCGGCAAGCCGATTTTCGACTGAGCGCTTCTGCGCGTTTCGCGTTAGGTGACCCCTAACGTGGGCTTGGGTCCTGCCGGACCAGCGCGAGCGGTTAATTGACGGGGAGGGTGGAATTCAATCTCGCCCGATGTCCGTTCTCGCGCGCGGCATGCGATCATCGCTGTGAGCAGGACGAACGTTGCTTGGCTGAGACCGTTTTCGATGCCCACTCGTCGTGGGCTATTTGGCGATCATCGTCGCCTTCCTCGGGCGCCTGAATCCGATCGGCGGTGTATCCCGCCGAGATCGCCTCGTGTCGAGTTTCACACCTTTCCGAATCTCGGTGCCGTAGGACTCGTTGATTGGGACAGCGCGAGGGCCGCTCAATTGACAGGGCCGGTTATGCGACCGAATTCGGCGTCGTGTTCCAGCGGCTTGAGGCCGGTCGCCCGATTGACCAGAACGGTCACGATCCACAATACGACTCCGATCGCGAGCAGGACTCCGCCCGTCTTGTATTGAATGGGATCGCGTCCGGTCCACGGACCCGCCAGAAAGGCGCAACATACGGCGCCTAGGATCGGCAGGATCGTCGGCGTGCGAAAGTGTTGGTGATCGACCGGGTCGCGCCGCAAGACCAGGACCGCGACGTTCACCACCGTGAACACGCACAGCAGCAGGAGGGCCGTCGTTCCGCCCAGGGCCGGTACCCCGCCTACGAACGTGATAAGGCCGAAAGCGAGCAACGTCGTGAATCCGATCGCGATGTACGGCGTACGGCGCACCGCGTGAACCTTGCCCAGGACCTCGGGCAGCACGCGCTCGCGGCTCATGCCGTAGACGAGGCGGCTCGCCATCAGCATGTTGATCAGTGCGCTGTTGGCGACGGCAAACATCGTGATGAAGGCGAAGATCCCGATCGGGAAGTTAGGCGCGCCTGCCTGGACCACCTTGAGCAACGGTGCTTCGCCTTCCCCGAGTTGCTCGGGCGCAACCAGCGTGATGGCCGAGATCGACACCAGGACATAGATCAACCCGGTGATGCTCAGCCCGACGAGCAGGACCTTGGGAAAGATGCGGCTCGGCTTCTTGCATTCCTCGACCATGTTGACCGAGTTCCTCGAACCCGACCATGGCGAAGAAGGCGAGGGTCGTAGCCGCGATCACGGGCCAGAAGATCGTGTCGCCCGAGGTGTTGAACTCCATCACCCTCGACACATCGCCCTGGCCGCCGACGATTGCCCACAGACCGATCCAGATAATGATCAGGAGACCGGTGAGCTCGACCAGGGTGAGGACGACGTTCATCTTCACGCTCTCGCCGACGCCGCGGAGATTGATCGCTGCGACCCCCGCCATGAAGACCAGGCCGATGAGCGTAATCCCAATGCCCCCTGTGAGATCGAGGCCGAAGGCATTCGACAGGTTGGCCGCGAAGGCGCGCGAGGCGGTCGACGCTGACGTGATCCCCGAGCACATGACCGCGAAGGCGACGATGAACGTCACGAAGTGAATGCCGAAGGCCCGGTGCGTATAGAGTGCGGCGCCGGCGGCCCGCGGGTACTTCGTGACCAGCTCGAGATAACTGAACGCCGTGATCAAGGCGACCACGAAGGCCACCACGAACGGGAGCCACGCGGCGCCGCCGACCTGCTTGGCGACCTGACCGGTGAGCGCGTAGATCCCGGTACCGAGAATGTCACCGACGATAAACAGGAGCAGCAGCCACGGTCCCATCACGCGATGAAGGCCCGGCTCGACGACCGTGGACGGACCGGCGTCACTCGCAGAAATACTGCTCATCGGGTTTCCTCCGCGAAAGAGAACCCCGCACAGCTAGAGTAGATTTTACCGCACTCGGGGTGTCAATGCTTGTGTCCGGTCCGGGCTGCGCATGACGCGGGTTGGCCCCATAAACGGACCGTCGTTGGCCGACACTTGCCGTCGCGCACCTGCACGGTTAGCGGTTTCATCATTCTTGGACCTCACGCTCCCGCTCAGGCCAGCCCGTGTGTACCAGTGGGGCGGTACAAATCCTTGAATTGCAAAGGCTTCTGGCTAATGAACGCCTTAGCGGCGTGATGGCGGAGAGGGTGGGATCTTCGTCTAAGTAACACCAAGAAGACGGGAAAGCGTGTGATCGAACAGAGCCGACGCGCTGGTTGCGATACATTTATCGAGCCAAGCTGTTCTATGTGCTGACGCGCTGGCCTACTGGGCGACGCGGCAAAAAGCAGCCTGCTTGCAGCCAACACATCGTCGTCGTCAAGCGTGCCAAGACCCAGGCGGCCTTAGAGAAGGCCGATTTTGCGGAGTGATCATCGGTATGGGTAAGAATTCCGATTCACACGCGGAGCCAGCCGCGAACGACATTCGTCATCGGCTTCTCGGCGAATTTGCAGACGAGGAGGGCAAGGATTACCGCTGCTAGCACGGCCGAGATGACGAAGACCTCGAGGCCCATCGCCGTCGCGAGCCCGCTATATGCAAACACTTCGCGCAGGGCGCGGATAGCAAAGGGATGCACGAGGTAAAGCGCGTAAGAGGCATCGCCCAGAGCGGCCATGGGAAGTTCCACGGCGGGCCATGTCGGTGAGAGAGGACCAAGAACTGCGGCTGCGACCAGCATTGCCGCGGGTACGCCATAGGCGAGGACCCGCGGCAGCACGAGGGCTCCGTCTGGCAGGGTAAGATCGAAGTGCAGAAACAGCAGCGCGATGGCGGCGAGGCCGAGGCGGCCTATTGGCTGAAGCGAGCATCCTTTTTCCACCAGCAAAGCGATGGCCATGCCGAAAACGAATTCGAGCACGATCGGGTCGCCCCAGAACAAAATCGGCGCCGGCATGACTTGCGAGAAGCGTCCCAACGCCACGAGGACGAAAAGTACGGCCGCGACGGTCAGAACCGCCCTTGGGCGCGGCAGCAGCAGGGCGCCCGCGAAAACGACGTAGAAGAACATTTCGTAGTTGAGCGTCCAACCGAGCGAATAAACCGGATGGATCAGGCCGCTCGGCAGCGGGTAGGGGATGAACAGATAGGATGTCAGTATCGCAGTCAGGCTCGGCGCATCCCGATTGAGCGCCGCTGGAATCAGTTGGCCGAGAATGAGGTAGACGGTGACGATCGCCCAATAGATGGGGACGACGCGTGCGATGCGACGGGCGAGAAAGATGTGTGGGCCGTCGGCGGTCGCGAACAGCTTCCGCGACGTATGGACCATGATGAAGCCGGAGATGACGAAGAACACGTCCACACCGGCGGGCCAGGGCAGGAGATCACTGCCGTGATAGGCGAGGCCGAAGCGGGCGGCCAGTGCTTCGGCATCGTATTGCGCATGGTAGAGGACGACCGCCAGCGCCGCGAAGGCTCGAAGGACCTGGACGAGCATCAGCTTGGATGAGGCCTGCCGGTCGAGGCGCGGAAGGCTCCATTTGTCCGCGGCAACCGCTTCGACCCGAGAAACTGCTGTCATGTCGTCGTTCCGTCGTGCGTCGCGCGTCGGCGCACCGCAGGGCTAGCTGCTGTTATGAACTAGAATGGGTGAGAGCGCGCGCGCCCGAATGGGCGCTACCTACGAGTGGGTAGGGTCGATCGCAGGACTATCATCACGATAGCTGCCAAGATGCGGTGGATCGCCGGAACGTTCGTCGGCGGGTTCCTGGACTTCTGAAAGAGTTCAGAGTGAGGACGTTCCGTGAGCAAACTTCCTTCGTTGATCTCAAAGGGAGTTTTTGGCGCGGCTCTGCTGCTGATGGCCTTGGGCGGCAGCACATCGGCGAATGACCGACTGGCAAATGCGCACGTCCTGGTCGCGCCACCAATGGATCGCCCGGCTTATCGTCAATCAGTTATAGATCCCGCGCTGGGCACGAGTTTCACCCGGGTAACGGAGCCGGGCCAGCGTATGAAGAACGGTATTGTCTGCCGTCAGGACTTCTGCAGACACCGGTATTCCAGCGCGCAGGCCTGGAACGCCGATCAGACGCTGCTGGCGATCTTCAAGGGCTGCAACGGAATCTGCTTCCTGGACGGTCAGACCTACGAGCCCCTTTTCTTTCGCCTTGTGGACGACGACTGCAAATGGCACCCGACGGATCCGGCGCTCATGATCTGTGTACGCGCCAGTCAGGTCTACGCCTGGGCGCCCCGAACCAACGTCAGAACAATCGTCTATGTGGCAAGGGGTTATGCCAACATCCAGTTCGGCCCGTATAAGGGTAATCTATCTCGGGACGGCAATCGGCTGGTGCTGCGCGCCACCAACCGGGCAGGCGCGCTGGTCGCCTTCGCCTACGATATGGCGGAAAAAAGAAAATACCCGGACATTGAGCTCGCTGCGCTGCCAGGACTCAATGATTACTGCGGCATCTCCGCTAGCGGGCGTTATATCCTCTGTTCGAGCACGAAGGACGATCGGATCGACGTCGCATATATTCTGACTGTAGACGGCAAATTGGTGCAGAGCTGGACGGAACATCATCGTCCGGGACATGGTGACATGACGATCGATGCCGACGGCAGCGACGTCTATGTGGGCATCAGCAAGGCTGATCCCGACAAATGGCACATCATCAAACGCAGGCTATCAGACGGCGTGATCACCGACCTGGTGCCCTCCGGCTATGGTGCGCATGTCTCGGCGCGCAACATCAACCGTCCAGGTTGGGTATTTGTGAGCTACGAAGGCAGCTATGAGAAGATCGCCGGCAGCGTCGGCCGGGCGCCATTTTATCAGGAAGTCATCGCGCTCCGCATCGACGGAAGCGGCGAAATTCGACGCATCGGCCAGACACGCAACGTTGTGGGTGACTACATCAGCGAAACGCACGCCTCGCCATCGCCGGATGGATCGCAGGTGATCTGGTCCAGCAACTGGGGCACCGCTGGCGGACCCGTCGCCGACTACGTCTCTCGCGTGTCCTGGCCGAACGGAGTGACCGGGCACTAAAGTGCGATGGCCCGTCTGGATAGGGCCAAGCGGCGCCCGAAGCGCAGTCTGTTCTCGCCATGCGGCCGAGCAGGGAACTCAGGGAATATTCCTGACAATCCACGGTCCTAACCGGTTCGCGACCGACACCGGCATTCTCTTCCAGCAGCGGACCGCGAGAGCATATTTCGGATTGTTGGGGCTCAACTCCGGCAGTGCGATACCGGACGCCAGCCAATAGTACCAGAACAACGGGCGCACCTCGGGATTCCATTGCATCTTGAAGCGATAGGTCCCTGACTCGATCGAACAACGGCCGAGGTTCAGTTCGCGTGCGCCGCAGCTCAATGCCCACTTGATTGCATTCCAGTACAGAAACTCGTTCCCCTGATGGGAAGCCTGCGAGTAGTCAGAGCAAATCCACGGCAGTTCGATCTTCTCACCGCGACGAAGTGCTATCGCGCCCGCGACCGCACGCCCTTCGCGACGTACGAGCAGGATCACAGCGTTTTTTGCCCATAGGAAAATATTTTGAAAGAAGTCCGGGCTGTAAACCGGAGTTCCCAGATCCCGCATGTTCAGGCTGAACACCCGGTAGAAGTCCCCGAGCGCTTCGTTGCCTTCCACCGAGAATACGGCTCCGGATTTGGCGGCCTTTCGTACTTTACCGCGTAGGCGCGAGCTCAAGTCAGACCATATCTTCTCTTCATCTGCACCGAGGCCGACAACGAGCGCGGCCTTATGTTGCCGGAGGATCCACCCTGCGTCTGTCAGGTTGGCCGCCGCGCTCGGCTGCCGAAGCTCGACGTGACGCACCCCTCTCTTCACGGCGAGGTCCGCTGCAGCGGTTGCCAGCGCCGCCTCGCATTCCGGCGTGTCGGCCAGGATGCCGCCATAGTCCAGGAAGGGCAGCGATACGACGAAGTGCCCGAACAACGGGCTTTGCATCTCGACAAGCGGAAGGACTCCGCGCACGCGACCGCTGTCCCGCGCCATCAAGTACCAGCTTCGGTGGCCAAATGTGCGCTGCGAAATCTCCCGCCATTCAAGCGCGTGATACTGCGAAGCGCCCGGAACGCTGTCGACATAGGCCTGCCACTCGTCGTCGCGGCCCGTCTGCGAAAGATCGACAACCTCGAGGTGCTGCATCTTCGATCGTCGCTCCGAATCGCCGGACCACCAGACTTAGCCCGCTGCATCGGGGAACATAATGCGCCGGTCTTCGCCTTAGACGAAACGCATCAAGGTGAGGGCCGCATACCCACCCTTGGGTGTACCCCGTCAGGGTACTCATGTGCCTTTTAGCTGCCGTGGTACGGATAACTCTGCGTTCTGCATCCAGATGTTGAGTGGGCGGATCGATGAAACAGGCTCAGGCGGCCGATCGCTCGACGTGCCCGCCCCATTGCGATTTTGCGAGCTCCGAGAGCACCATGGCGCGCTACCAGAGCGGCCCCTCGGCGGTCGCAAAGAGTCGAGAGGTGAGGGGAACCTCGGTCGCGGGCCAAGTCATAGGCAGGGCCGACGCTGGGAAAACCGCGCTCTCCATCGACGTTGAGGACTGGTTCCACGCCGCTAACCTGGCAGGCGTGATTCCACGGGAGGCATGGGACAAATGCGAACTGCGGGTGGAACGCAACACCATGCGGATGTTGGAAATACTCGATGCGTCCAAGGCCCGTGCAACTTTCTTCGTGCTGGGTTGGGTAGCCGAGCGATGCCCAAAGCTCGTCCGCACGATCGCCGAAGCGGGTCATGAGGTCGCGTGTCATGGGCACGGTCACCAGCTTGTCTATTCGCTCCAGCCCAGCGAGTTTCGGGCCGACGTCTCTCGCGCCAAGCAATACCTCGAAGACCTGCTTGGCATGCCGGTGCGCGGCTATCGCGCGCCGTCCTTCTCCATAACGGACTGGGCCATCCCGATCTTGCAGGAGCTAGGCTTCGAGTACGACTCTTCGGTCGTACCGACGATTGCCCATGACCGGTATGGCAAGCTGACGGGGGTGCATGCGGGCAGGCCGGTGACTCTGCTGCGCGACGGCTTCCATGAGGTCTGCATATCGTGCCTCCGGCTCGACAAGCGCGGAATCCCGTGGGGCGGGGGCGGATACTTTCGGTTGGCTCCCTATGCGCTGTGGGTCCAGGGCATGCGCGCCATCCTGCGCTCCGGGCGACCATACGTTTTTTACATCCATCCCTGGGAGATCGATGCGGGCCAACCGCGCATTCCCGGAATGAAGGCCACCGAAGTGTTTCGCCATCGCGTCAATCTTGGCCGGTGCGAGGGGCGCTTCACGGCGCTTGCCGGCGCATTTCCATGGACCACGATCCGCGATCTGATCGACGAAGGGTACGCGGATCGTGATGCGACGCCGCGACATGCGGCAAGTTGATGACGGAACCTGCTGCAGGAAAGAGGTCCTGACGGAGGGCCGAAGGCGCCGCATGTGGTGCGGAAGCGGCAGTCATGCCTCTACCGCAGAGGTGTTACTATCTCGACTTCATCAGAGCATCGCTGATGCTCCTCGGTATACCGTTTCACGTGGCGCTTATTTATCTTCCTGAATTCGACTGGAACGTCATATCTCCGGACAAAAACTGGATCATGTATCCAATAGCCGGCTTCATCCATTCTTTCAGAATGGAAGCATTTTTCGTGCTGTCAGGCTTTTTTTCGGCGATGTTGCTGTCTCGTCGTGAACGGTGGACTTGGCTGAAATCGCGATATGCCAGACTGGGTATCCCTTTACTGACGTCCGCTTTGTTGTTGATTCCGGTTCAGGTCTCGCTCATCAGGTTTTTCGATGAAGAGGCAGCCGCCCAGGCATGGATCAGTCAATACAGGTTGTTTCATTTCTGGTTTTTACCAGCGCTTCTTTTTCTTTGTTCCTTGCTAGCAATTACTTGGGAATTTGTGAATTCAGAGAAACTCAGGGCCATTTATTGCCAATTGGCTCATCCGGCAGCACCCTGGATTCTAATGATCGCGCTGATTTCCTGGGCTTATTTCATGGCCGGTTATGCAAGTGGGCTTGATGTGAACCTGCCTCTCGCCAACGTCGCAAAAATTCTTAATGATCCCCTGACCTATCTTCCATATTTTACTATTGGAGTCATCCTCAATCTGGAAGATGAGGTTTTCGATCGATTTATACGCATCGATACTACATACATATCGATCGGAATATTATCCGCTATTGTTTTCAGCTTTACCTGGTTCAAGCTGAATTATGTCTCCAAATTTTTGAGCCTGATCGCCGGACCGACAGCCGCGTTATTTCTCAGCATTTCCCTGCTCGCGATCGGTAAACGATACCTAGACTTCAACAGCCGTTGGGCGTCTCTCATGGCGGAGTCTTCGCTGACGATCTATTTATTGCATCAGCCGATGATTATAGTTCTGGGGTTCTTGTTATTGAGAGTTCAGGCCCCGACGATGCTTGAGTATGTCGCGATCTGCGTCATCACGTTTGTCATATGCATGACCGCTCATTCGCTTATTCGTAGAAGCGGCTGGCTGACGCTTCTCTTCAACGGAGTTATTCCAAGAGAAGGATTTTCCCCAAAACCGTGACGCAATCGCTCGATTGGCTGCGGCAAATTTTGCCTTCTCGCTTCTGAGCAAAGCGGCGACGCGCATGACGAGGCCGAAGGGAATTCCGACGCTGCTGCGGGCGGCGGTGCTGGTCCACCGGCAGCGACCCGGCGTGCGTTTTCTCTTGGTCGGACCGCGCGAAAAGGAGGGGGCATTCGCCGTGGCGTAGGCCGGGATAGACCGCTACATTCCGTGCGCTCCGATGTGCCGGCCGTACTCCCATCGCCGATGTGTTTACCTTTCCGACTGAACCGCGCGAGGCATACCGCTGGCTTTGCTGGAAGCAGCGGCGTCGGCTATCCGATCGTGACCGCAAGGATACCGGGCTGGACCGACGTCATTCGTGACAGCGGAGACGATCGGCGCGCGCTGGCACGTTCGTAAAGCAGGAGTTCAAATCTCGAACTCGTGGTCGCGCGCTATTCGGCCGAGCAGTTGCTCCAGGCGCTCGAGCACATCAAGTATTTTGAGCCGGTTGATTTGCGGCTGGATCATGCTGAGCGCCTGATTTCCGCGAGGCGGCCTCGATGCCCCACACGACCCTCCACCGGCCTGCAGAAGAAGCTAGGCGTCGCCTGAACCTCAGACCCGGAAGGAATGCCGGAGCCGACCGAGCGCGCGCCGCAGAGGTGGCGGGGCCTCGGCCAATAGCCGCCCCGTCCTCGCGAGGCCGACTTGAAAGAAGGCAAGCACACCCGCCATCAAGCCTAAACGACGCCAGAGAAACAGCGCCATCGCCAAATTCCATATGATCAGGGTCGCCGCAGTGCCGATCGCCGCGCCGTTCATGCCAAACACGCCGATCAGCCCGGCGCTCGCGACCAAATTGCCGATCGTGCTGGACACGAGCAGTACCGCCGCGCTGCGCTCGTGTCCCGTCATCATCATGACGTGAAGCTGCGAGCCGCCGGCAGCTATAATCACTTGGCCGATGAGGAGGATGCGAAGCGCCGGCACACCAGCCTCGTAACCCGGGCCGAACCAAGCAAAAAGCTCTTCGGCGAGGACGAACAGCACCACGCCGATGAAACTTGACGCGGCCAGCGTCCACGATGCTGCCTTCGTGATGAGCTTCTGCAGCGTCACTTGCTCGTTTCTAGCGAACAATCCCGAGATGGTCGGGGCGAACAGGGTATTGATGGCGACCAGCGGCAGCGCGACGACGAAGGCAATATTGAACGCTAGGCTGTATATTCCCGCCGCGTTGGTGTCCCCGAACCAGCCCAACAATATGACCCCGGTCCGGTTCAGAAGGGCTTCGATTGCAGCCATGATAACGAGCGGCAGAGCTGTCCGGCGCCAAACCTTTGCATCGTATACCGGCGCGGCGCTGTCTATGACGTGAGGACGCAGCTTGCGCATCCCGAGGGTGGCTAATAGCAGCCCGACGACGGCGCCTGCCAGCGTCGCCATCATCACCCTTGATGCGTCGAGGCTCCAGCCCAAACCCGCGCTTGCGAGACTGATCAGTCCAATCAATATTCCCTCTCGCACCACGCGGTTGGGCGCCACCGCCCACAGCACGCCGCCGAATGCACGAACGACGGAACTGCGGATCCACAACAGTGCCAACACCGGAACCAAAAAGAGACCGACGAGAAAGGTATCCCTGAGTTGCGTTGACACATCTCGAACCAAGACCATGGAAACGCCGGCGAGAATGATGAGCATGCTGACGGCCAGCGCGCGTCGTTCCGCATACTGGATCACCCCCCGAAAGAGGGGCCAGGCGCGCTCCGCCTCGTAGGTGGGCAGAAAGCGCAGCAGCGCTATGTCAAATCCAAGCGCCGAGAAATACGCAAGGACCGTGACCCAGGCCATGGCATATGCGTACACGCCATAGGCATCGACGGCGAGGAACCGTGCGATCACGAGCTGGGAGCAATATGCGAGGCCAACACCCGCGCTATAGATGACGAAAGCTGCAAAGCCACCCCGGGCGATACGATTGACCGACTGGCTTTCGAGGTCGTCTCTAGGCATGAGGGGCACCTGTCATTCGACAGGCGAAGTGGCAGGGGCTTCCGGCGAAACGGAGGGACGCCGACGGTTCGAAGTCGAACCCGCCGCTGGCCCCGCCGATCGCCACGCCTTCATGGAACGAGCGTAATACTTCCGGTATGTTACCCTCAGCTCGCCGGCATCTCCGAACCCGTATTGGGCGTGCCGCTTCAGATTGACCTGGGTGACGATGGCGGCGGGCAGTTCGCCCCATTCCTTGTCGAGGCAGCCAGCATCGCGGAGCAGGCGAAGTGCATTTTGGGCCACGTCCCGTCTGGTCTCTCCCCATTTCACGACGAATAGCACTCTGTCCGCCAAGGCGGGGAGGAGGCGGGCCTCCGTCGCGCCGAGCAGCGGTGGGCCATCGATGATCACGCAGTCATAGCTGTCCCGCAACTCCTGTAGCAGGCTCTGCATCTGCTCACTGGCAACGAGCGCCAACGGATCGGCTTGGCGGCGCGGCATCGGGAGGTAGTCGAGGCCTAGGCCGGGGATATGCTGGATGATTTCCCCTGGGGGCCGATTATGGAAATGGAGGTCAAGGATTTCCCTGTCAGTCCGACCGGAAAGCTTTCCAAGTAACGATCCTTTCCGAAAATCAAGGTCAACCAAAACCACGCGACGGCCCAGGACGGAAATATATGCGGCGAGGCTCAGAGCAAGCGTCGATCTTCCTTCCATCGGAACGCTTGAACTGATTAGGACAACTTTAGATTCTTCGCTGTTCGCTACGACCTTCAGCGTCGCAGCCGCCGACTTTATCGCCTCCGAATAGGCCGAAAATGGCTCAGCCAGCAGATATTGGTGAGGGCGAACTCTGCGCCTTGGTGCGATCGTTGGCACGAGTCCGATGCAGGGGATGCCGAGCGCGTCACTGACATCGCGCTCGCTGCGCAATCTGCGATCGAGGCGGTCAACGATCACAGCGAACGAACTGGCGCCAATCGCGCAGATGAGCGACGCCGGAAGGATGAAGAGGAGCGGATTGGAAGAGCTCGGTCGTTCCGGCGTGTTCGCAAGTGAAGCGACGCCGACATCGGCTGAGATGAACTCGATCTCGCCGCGGAGCTCGTCCTGCCGTCGCTGGAGTTCGACCAGCACTTGCGCCCCCGACCGCGTACCCTCGGGCTCGTTCTTAAGTTCAGCAATTCGCTTGCCGAGCCTCGCCAGTTCCCGGTTCATCAACGCTCGTTTCTGCTCATATTGGGCGTCGACGTAAACTTGGACTATTCGGTTGGCCAATGCGGCCGCTTGCTGCGGGCTCTTTGACGTAAACTCCACCCTGATGATACGTGAACGGCCCGCTTGGGTGATTTTCGAGCTGCGTTCGAGCTGCTCGAGGTTCAGAGTCGTGTCACGTTTCACGCCGATCCCGCTCCACGTTTTCAGGCGGCGCGCTAATTCTGCCAAACTCAATCCACGCCCTTGGTTCGACGTGGGATCTGCATCCGAACCTACACTGGTCGACGGCGATACAGTCTTCGCATCAGTTCCAGACGACAGGCTGGCGACAACCCGTGCCATCTGACCGCGCGAGTCCAGTCTGGCGATGTGAGTGTCGATAATTATTTCCTCTCCGGGAGATGGCCCCCGACCGCCGAGCGAGCCCTGCGGCGGCTCAACCGCAATTTTGGCGATTGCCGTATACTTTGGCGCGATCAACAACCCGAGAGCGCCCGCCAGCATTGCGCCTATGATCGCAACTGTCAGGATCATCCGCCTTCGGCGATACAGCACCCGGACTACATCAATAAAATGCCGGTCCTGATCGACAGGTGACGGGCGGAGCGCCCACAAACGCCTGCTCCCGTGTACGGCCGGTCGCCGACGCGGCTCGCCCCGCTCACCCTTGGCATGCTCATCGATGAGAGATCGCAGCATGTCCTTAGCTCCAGGTTCGCCCGTAGGGCGCACGGCGGGCTGCGTCCCCCGCAACCAAGCACACGGCGATCGCGAACCAGAAAATCGGATGGCGAACAATGAGGTGGAAACAGCTGAATATTGTTAGGCCGCAGAGCAAGGTCGTGAGGCCGTCCAGTTTCGCCTTACAGGTGCCTGCGAGCGCCATCGCTCCGAGCCCAACGACGCTGAGGATCCCAAGCAAACCGGACTGCATGAACAAATCGAGTAGTGTGTTGTGGGCCTCGAAGTTCGGCAACGATGATGGTTGTGGCGTAGTGGGATTTTTTCGCGCTTCCTCCGAAAGCGGTCCCATGCCTATCCGAAACGGATTCTCGAGGTGGGGCCCCGGACCCAGCCCCAGCATTGCAGATTCGAGACCCCGGTCGATCGCATCGCCCCAGATGGCAAACCGGATGGACGCCGAGCGCTCCGTATCGGCGTCCTCTCCCCTAGTCATCTCCTTGGCAACATCCCTGGCTTCGACCGCGATCGAGTTGACCAGCGGAACGACAGCAACCACCACAGCCGGAAGAGCCAGAATAACGATCCATGCAAATGCGGATCGAAAAGTGGGCCTCCCCTCTCGCGTCCATGTCCGGAGTTTGAGCGCGAGAAAGATCGGCACGCTGAAGAGAAGGACGAGGGCGAATGAATCGCTCATCGAGAGCCCGCCCACATAGACCGGCACGATGGCACACGCGATCGCAGCAATCCTCTCTCCGGTTCGGGATGCCACCTCAGCCAAATGAAGCGACAGCAACGCGAGCACCACGCAGAGCAGGGCAAGCTGGTTGGCGTTCGACGACCAACCGCGGAAGCGTTCCCAATACCAGGGATCGATCGTGCCGACATCGATCACGTCAAAACCGCTGGCGACCTGGATCAGGAGAAATCCGGCACCCAGCGAGACCAGAAGCCAGGTGACTCGATGTAGATGCGGTCCGGCTCCGGGTCCTACCACCAACAGACAACTGACAATCGCCAGAAGCGCGTAAGCCATAATGTCGTGCCGGAACAGGCCCGCGTCGTGAACATCCCCGATTACGTATCCCGTCATCGTGCCTATGCTCTGGGCCACAGCAAAAGCCGCCCAGAAGATCACCAAGATAGTGAGCGGCGGCGTAATTGGCGGTCCGAGCCGAGCTGCCTCACGGCCCAACATCAGAAAGACCCAGGTCACTAGGAAGAGCTCGCCCGGTCCGATCGGAAGACCCGCCGGTCTCAGTTGAGATGCGGTCGACAGCAGAAGGCCGGATGCGAGGAGAAGATCCCGCAGCATGTCAAAACCGCGCGCCCGATCGGCAGGCCATCGTAATGTCCAGACGAGCCATGCGCTTCTCTCCTGTTTCAGTTACCTGCCGAACTGCGGCGCACCATCTTGGCAAAGGACGCGTTCGAGCCCTTCCACACCCAACTTCATCCGCTTCTGGAGCGAACGGTCGATCAGCTCCTCGTAGAGCGAAGCGTATTGCTCGACGATCACCTCAAGACTGAATTCGCTTCGGACCAGCGTTGCAGCCCGTGCGCCCATCACCCCAGCAGTTTCGCGATCGCGCAGCAGATCGAGAATTCTGCCCGCCAGTTGCCGTGGCGAATGCGGCGCAACCAGATAACCATTCCAGCCGTCGCGAATTACGTCGCGGCAACCAGGCATCCGGGTTGTCACGATCGGGCGTGACGCGGCGGCCGCCTCCAGCAGCGCGCGCGGAATGCCTTCGCGGTATTCGGTCGGGAGAGCAAACACGTCGGCAATAGCGAGCAATGACGGCACGTCGGAGCGCGGACCGAGTGCGAGCACGTAGGGCTTATGTCGGTCGATCTCGTGTTGCGTTACGGCGAGCGGACCCTCGCTGTCCCGCGGCCCCACCAGCAGAAACCGGACGCCCGGACGATGCCGATGGACCTCCGCCGCCGCCTCGAGCAGGGTTGGAATTCCCTTCTGTCGCGTCATGCGCGATACGGTGACGACCGTTTCGCAGCCGCCGAGGCCAAGCGTGTGGCGAAGCTCTTCAGGTGACGGCCCGGCCGCGACAGTCTGATCGAACCTGTCGACATCGACTCCAGACCCCGGGATCAACCGCTTGGTGCTTCGACCTAGCATGCCATACCGTTCGAAGAACGTCTGGTCATCGACGTTCTGGAATACAGTCGCCGTTGTCGAACGCGCCGCAATCCGTTGAAGCGCGCGCCAAATCGGGCGAAACAACAGTGCTTTCGGCGAACGCGATGAATAGAGATAAGCTAGGCCGTTAATCGTGCAGACGACATTGACTCCCGGAATGCGTCCTGCAGCCAGGGGTACCAACAGGTCCGGCTTCGTGTCGAAGCTCTGCACAATCTCCGGACGAACATCGGCGATCAGCTTCGCAAGCGCCTTGCACGCCGTCAGATCCGCCAGCGGTGCGATAAACCGGTCGAACTGAAATGGATGGTAGTCGATCCCCGCACGCGCGAACGGCGCCGGATCGGCAGTAGCCGCCGCGCTAACCTGAAAGCCGCGCTCACGCAGAGCAAGCAGGAACGGAACACGAAGAGCATGGTCCTCTCCGCCGATGCAAAGCACGTGCGGTGTCGTGCGAATACCCTGTGGTTTCGGAAGTGCATTCATTTCGCGTCATGCCCTCCGGTATCGCTCGGGTCCGACAGCACGGCTCTACTTGCCGTTCCAAGATGAGTACCACAGCGCGGCAACAGGCGTCCGCGTATGACGGAGTATACCTACATGGGGGTACGCGATTTCACCGACATTGGGGCTCACCGCGGCATCGTTCTCGCGGGGGCTGCCTAAGAGCGTAATGACACTAACGGTGGCAGCAGGGATCGGCATGCGCGCATGCACAACTTCGGCGCTCGCCCGCCTGACGCATACTGGTCATAACACGGTTTAGTCACGCGCCCGGGAAGCGCGCGAGACTATCATTTCCGGGCATCGATGCGACGTACAGACACCCTCCGGATCGCCAAAGTGAGATGGAACCAGGTCGTGCGATCGACCGAAGTCGGATGCCGGGGAGATAGACAATGTCCATGACGACACCGACGAGATTGCAGACTTGGCTCGAGGCACCAGCAATGCCTCACAGCCTCTCCTCGTTCGTTCCGCCCTTAGGGACGATCCTGCGTATCGCCGTCGATATTGCCTCAATCTGGACGGCGTTTTTGTTTAGCTGGATCATTGTCGAGGGCCGCAATATTTCTTCGCTGACCTCAGCTGAGTCATCAGATACGGCACTCCTCGTCGGTCTGTGCACGATATTGGCGCTTATCGCCTTCACCGGATTTGGCTTCTATACCCGAACCTATAGCTACGGTCTGTGGACGAAGCTTCGCCGTATCGGCTGGGTCAACATTGCGCTCTTCATCGCTGCGGGAACGGTCCTGCTCATCGAGGAACACCCGAGCGAACTTACATTCCGTTTATCGATCACGACGATCCTGGGATCGATGATCCTGCATTCGCTTGCGCGCGTGCTTTCCTTTGTTCTGCGCTCGGAAGTGCGTTCGGAAGATCGACGTGCGAGTGACATTACTATCAGTAATCTTCACCTCGATACTTCCCGCGACAAAGTCCTCGTGATCGGGGGCGGGGGCTATATCGGTTCGGCGCTCGTCGAGAAACTGCTGAACCAGGGCCTTCAGGTTTCGGTTCTGGATGCCATGCATTTCGGCGATGAGACGCTGTCCCGGGTATCGGGCCACCCGAACTTCACGCTGATCCGCGAGGATTTCCGCCACATCGAGGCACTCACACGCGCCGTGAGCGGCATGGGTTCGGTGATCCATCTCGGTGGGCTCGTGGGCGACCCTGCCTGTGCGGTCGATGCCGATCTGACGGTCGACATCAATGTGACGGCAACGAAGGTGATCGGGGAGATCACCAAGGCTCGCGGCGTACGCCGGTTTATCTTCGCCAGCTCCTGCTCGGTCTATGGAGCATGCGACGATATCGTGGACGAAGAGTTCGAACTTTAATCCGCAGTCGCTCTACGCACAGAGCAAGGTGGCGTCCGAAGCCGTTCTGCGCGGTCTCAACGATCCCAATTTCTCCGTAACCTGTCTGCGGTTTGCCACCATTTACGGCATCTCCGGCCGGACGCGGTTCGACCTGGTCGTCAACCTGCTCTGCGCGAAGGCTGTCCGAGACGGAATGATCACCGTCTACGGCGCGGATCAGTGGCGCCCCTTCGTACACGTCGATGACGTCGCGCGTGCAATAGCCATGACACTGCGGGCCCCGACCCAGGTTGTAGCGGGTGAATCCTTCAATGTCGGAAGCGATGGGCAGAACTACACGCTGGGCGAGATTGCCGAGCTGATCAACAAGCAAGTCCCGGACGCCGTCATCACCTCGGACGATACGTTCGTCGATAAACGCAATTATCGGGTCTCGTTCGCAAAGATCCGGTCCCAGCTCGGGTTTGAGCCGGCCTGGACACTAGAACGCGGCATCGCACAGGTCGTCGGGCTCGTACGCTCAAACCAGGTCGGCCACTATTCCCTGCCGACATACAGCAACGTCCTTTATCTGAAGGAGCACGGAACCAAGAGCTTTGCCGACTTCAACATCACCGGTTGGGAAGCCGAATTCATGCACCTGAATCGAATTGCCTCCGCAGCGCGGGTGAATTGATCTTCAGCATCGAGGTGAAGCTATGCGGTACCAGCAGCCCCTGGAAACACTGACGCCACCTCGTCGACCGACGAAAGTCGGACCGCCGCCAGGACGGCCAGAACCGGAGGTCCGGACCACTCCGACCAGCATCCCATGTTTCCGGCCGATCATCGGGGAGGCGGAGATTGAGGCCGTCACCGAGGTGCTGCGATCGGGGTGGCTCACGACCGGCGCCAAGGCGCGCGAATTCGAGCAAAGCTTCGCCACTTTCATGGGCGGCGATGTGGAGGCGGTAGCGGTCAATTCGGCGACCGCCGGGCTTCATCTCGCCGCGGAGGCCTGCGGCATCGGCCCCGGCGATGAAGTCCTCGTGCCGACGCTGACCTTCACGGCCACCGCTTCGATCATACGCTATCTCGGGGCGGAAATCGTGATGGTCGACGTCAAGGAAGGCACGCGCTGCATCGATCTCGAGCAGGCCGAGCGGCGCCTGACGCCGCGGTGCAAGGCGATCATCCCTGTCCATTTCGCTGGTTATCCCTGCGACATGGTCGAGGTGTTGGCTTTTGCCCGCCGCCACGGCCTGAGAGTGATCGAGGATGCCGCTCATGCCCTGCCGACGCGCAGCGACGGCCGGTTGATCGGATCCTGGGATTCCGACGCAACCGTATTCAGCTTCTACGCGAGCAAGCCGATCACCACCGGCGAAGGCGGCATGATCGTAACCCGGGATCCGAAGATCGCCGCGCGGGCACGCACCATGCGCACACATGGACTCGATCGTGACGCCTTCGACCGGTTCCGCAAGGTTGGCGCCTCCTGGTCCTACGACGTCGTTGCTCCAGGATTCAAATATAACCTCACCGACGTTGCGGCCGCTGTCGGCGTGGTCCAGCTTTCGCGGGCGGAGACCTTCCAGTTGTCGCGGCAACGGGCAGCGGAACGCTATCTCGAAAAGCTGGCAGACCTGCCCGTCGAATGTCCGACGCCGGCGCCCCAGGGCGGCCTCCACGCCTGGCACATGTTCCCGATACGGGTCCACGAAACCGCGCGCGCCAACCGTGACACGTTGATCGCGGGCTTGACCGCCGAAGGCATCGGCACGTCGGTCCACTACCGACCTTTGCACGAGATGACCTACTGGAAGGAGCGCTATCGCTGCGAGCCTGAAGACTTCCCGGTCGCCAGCCGCTATTTCGCCGGCGCAGTGACGTTGCCGCTGTTTCCAGGCATGACCGACGACGAGATCGATCGCGTCGTGGCCGCGGTACGAAACATCCTGGCGTGACACGACATGTCTGCTCGCGATGATCGTCCGATGATCGCTCGGCCGTCATTAGCGACGCTTGCACTCAAGCGCACGCTGGATGTCGTCGGGTCAGCGCTCGGCCTCGTCATACTGTCGGTGATATTTCTGATCGTCGCGATCGCGATCAAACGAGACAGTCCAGGCCCGGTCTTCTTTCGGCAGGATCGTGTCGGACGCGACGGCCGCGTATTCCGAATCTACAAATTCCGCTCGATGGGTGTTCAGAGGACGGCGGGCGACACGTTGCTCACCGTGCACGCGGACAAGCGAGTTACGCGTGTCGGTGCATTTCTCAGGAAGACCAAGCTCGACGAGCTGCCGCAACTCATCAACGTCCTGTTCGGCGACATGTCCCTTGTCGGCCCTCGTCCCGAAGTGCCTGACTTCATGAAATTCTACTCCCCGGAGCAGAGGGCAATCATCCTCTCCGTGCGTCCCGGAATGACGGATTACGCCGCGATCCTGTTTCGAGACGAGAGTTCCCTACTCGATCGGAACGACGATCCGGTGACCCTTTACCGGTACAAGATCATGCCGATCAAATTCGGTTACTATGAGCGATACTGCCGCGAAGTCGGCCTGCTGAACGACTTGCGCATAATCCTTGCGACAGTCATGCTACTTGCTGGCGGACATGTCCCCCGGTGGTTCGGGATTGAAAGCGAGTTGAAGATCGCTCCGGTGCCGTCGCCCAAGGGCTGAGATATCACCCGGGCTCCCGACATTCTTGCGAGGACACGCTCAAAGCCCGAATAAGGATTCGGTTATGGCGTTGTTAGTGCCTGGGCGTGCACGTCCATTCCCAATTCCGACCGCAGGGCCACTTCGACCACGTCACCCGGCTGAAGCTCGGAATCCTCTTCTGCGACGATGCGGTTCTTTTCACCCATTCTGATGATCGAAACATTGGGCTTGAGTTCCTGGTCGCGCGGGAGCAGCGACTTCTGGCCTGCGTGTTGCAGTTTTTCGCCAGTCCCCTGCAGCTTGGCCTGAGTGCGGTCGAGCGTCACGCGTGCGTCCTGCAATTCCTGCAGCAGCCTGATCTTGCGTTGATCCTCGAGCCGTTCCAGCTGCCTCGCGGCTTGGTCCTGCTCCTTCTTGACCTCCATCAATTGTGCACTGGTCTGCAACTTTCGGGTGGACGACAGCAACATGGCCCGCCGCGCGTCGGTCACGCGGGTGCTCGGTAGGGACCCCCTGCCGAACATCTCTTCCATCTTTTGCAGCTCCTCCACATCGGCCCGCGCCCCCTGTTCCTCCATGGCCTCCTGCGCCGTGAGAATTTTGATCTGCTCGTCCGCCTGCTTGATGGACCGGGTGAGAAAGGACTTCTCGCGCTCGTGGTCCGAATTCTCAGTCTTCAGATGATCGGTTTCGACCCCGACGATTTCCGCAATTCTGAGTGAAGAGACGGGCGAGGGCGTCAGGAGCTCGGTCTCAATGGAGTCGTTGCCGCCCAACGCAGCCTTGAGCCGCAGAACCTGCGCTTCCTCTCTGGCGAGCTCCAGCCAAAGCGACTGATATTCGCTCCGCAGATCCGCCGCGAGCATTGCCGGGTTGTCCGTCCGCTGCCGCAACAGGTCATAGCCGCCTGCCACGGCCACCAGCTGGCGCACCGTCATCAATGGGCGGAAAGGCTGCTCGCCGGGCCTCAGGACGTCACCACTGATATAGAGGGGCCTGTGTTGCGCTACGTTCGCGGTGACCTCATCGGCGTCTATCTCCACGGCATATTCTCGTCCGTCCGACGATAGCTGCCTGAACACTTTGGTGGCCATCGTCTCCTGGATTCTCGATTCCATTTCGGAAGGAGACAGACCCGCGACCGACACGCTGCCCAGAACCGGGAAAGAGATGCGGCCGTCCTGCATGACCGTCACACGTCGCTGCAGTTCAGGAATTTTTGCGACCTGGATTTCGATGACGTCACCGACATCCACCCGATATTCGGCCATTGCCGGACCGACCGTCGTAAGGCCGGCCATAGCCAGGCCCGCAGCACCACGGCGGATCTTCATCATGTAAGATCCGACGGGTCCGAACAGGTCAGTCAGCAATCGTCGCCACATAATGATAATTCTCCTGTCGTCGTGCCAGCTCCTCAATGACCATTCCGGTGTACGCCGTTCTGGAGCCGCGAACCGAGGTTCGACAGGGCGACGTGTCCGGCTCCATTGGGCTCTCGCGCCTGCGGCGATCCGTTGATGAGCCCCGGCGGTGGGACGTTCGCAACATCCAGGTCGGACGCGGTCTTATCCAACAGGCCCGGGGATCGGTGGACCTCCCTCGCCGAGAAAAATAACCCGCTGTTCATCGCCCAGATCGCCGCTTGCGTGCGATTGTGAACGTGAATCCGGCGCAGGATTGCCTTGACGTGCACCTTCACGGTGGCCTCGGCTATGTTCATCTTGCGCGCGATGACCTTGTTTGAATCGCCCTCGGTCAGGCAGCTCAGAATGGATTTTTGCCTGATCGACAGACGCGGCGTGCAACCGCCGCCGACTTGGGGCAGCTCTCGCATAGCCGCGCCGTTATCATAGGATGTGTGGAAATCGTCATCGTCCAAGTGATTTGGCTCTGCGGGGCTATCTTCGATGCGATTCTGGTTGCCGTAGCCGATGCGGTGGCCAACCAGACGGTCGCTTTCATGATCGAAAAGGGCGGTCAACATCGCCGGTGGCAGAACCGTTTCGCCAAGCATCACCAGTTCAAGGGATTTGATGAATGCTTCGCACGTAGCAATGTTGACGAGGTAGGCGTTCGCGCCGGCGCGGAGTGCGGACACAATCTCGGGAAACAGATGCTGATGAGCCAGCACAACGACCCGGCCCGGAGGACACTGCCGTTTAAAGCATTCAATTTGAGCGATCGCAGCGCCGAAGTCATCGCCAACGTCGATGATGAGCAAAGCGGCATTCTCTCGCGTCACCAAAGGATCCACATGATCGTCGATGCAAGTTGTCGATGAGACTATCTTAAAATCCGACGGGGGTAGTACACGGGCCAAACCTTCCCTCAGCAGGACATTTGGCCCGACGAGAACGGTTTCAAAAGGCATCTGCTGCATATCAGCCCCCCTGACGCCAGTATATGTACTGACCGTCTATTGGCGATCTGAGTTCATCGAGCCACTCCGCAATTCTGGCGTGTATCCCGTCCTGCGCGCCCAGTTGATATCCCTGGGCCAAAACGATTTGACGAGCTCCAACCAGCGAAAAGAGCAATGTCAGTACGGCAATGAACAAATGTGTACAGGAGGACACTCGACACTTCTCGCGGACTTTCGCTCCTACGGTTGCTCGTTTTCCGCGGAACTTATTCGGATTCTGCCAATACAGGGACGAGTTTCTGTTGTTGAACATGTCTCGACCTCGATTTCGTTTTTATTTATTGGAACTGTCTTCGCTGTGATGATACGACCGCGCAAATTTGACGTAAAATTAAAAAAAGCTATTCTGCCATCCAGCAACCTAGGGGTGCGGCGAGGGAGTAGACTCTAATTCAAGGAGCTCTTCGCTATGCGTATGCGAGACATACAGATCCTCCTGGCGGTGGCGGACGGCGCCTCATTCACCAAAGCTGCCGACCTGCTGCGACTATCTCAGCCGGCCATTTCTCTTGCCGTAAAACGGTTTGAGCAGGGCCTCGGCATCAGAATCTTTGAGCGGCATGGGCACACGGTGAGGGTGTCGAAAGACGGGGAGCACGTCCTTCAGGCTGTCCGGAAGATAAACGATATCTTCCAGAATTCTCTCAGCGGCAGGCCAGCACATCGACGACTTAAAATTGGACTGTCCAGCCTTCTTGGCGCAAGTGACCTCGTTTCCATCATCCGGGCATTGCAGCAGTCGAGCGGTTGTGAACTGGAGATCACGTTCGCGCCGTCGGAGACGCTCTGGGCTCGTGATGACCTGGATTTGACGATGTACATACCGACCGTCGAGGCGCCCACCGACGAGCTCATAAACGTGGAGCTTCGATGGATAGGTGCGAGAAACGGCACCTTCATCCAGTCTACCGAGGAACGCGGGATGTGGGATCTCGCCTTCACGGAATTGCGCAAGGCAAAGATCCAGATCGAACGTATCATCGACGTCAACAGCAGCCTCCACGCCTACGAGCTTGCCGCTGGGGGAATTGGCATCACCCCTTGCGTACTGAACAAGGCCAGCCGGTTTGCCGATCGTACAGTGGCCGAGATGCCAGCTTTACCAGCTCTGAACGTAGCGATCCGCGCGGAGGATCATCACATCGTACAGATGGTGGTCGCGTGGATATTTGTCGATCGCATAGACGACGTCACCGTGTCCGCTTCTTCACTCCTAAGCTCTGCAATGCCTTCACCCGATCTGGTTAACGCGTCCGAAAGTTTTCAACCTCGGCCATTTAATTAAATTACTTGCCGTATGACATTAACAAGCCTCCACCCGAGATTGTTGATTCGAACCGAGGTAATCGGCGTCATTACTTGGGGGGCGGGGAGCCGATTTGCTCAGGCAGGAACAGGAGCGTCCTGTCCGATGAGTTTGCGCTCTTGACCTGCATGGAGCTGTAGTCGGCGACGATCTGCTGCTCGCTGCCGGCACCGACCACCAAGGCGAGGCAACATCCGGCGCTGCTGAGAATTGCAAAGCCGCCGTCCGGAGATCGACGCCTCGACGATGCCTGTGCCGAACTTCTCGGGCCGACGCGAGAAGCGCTTGGCGGCGGCATATGACAGCATGGTCGCGGCTGTGGCGCCGACACCCGGCAGCACGCCGACGACGAAGCCGACAATTGAGCCGCTCAGGAGTTCCCGGCGCGAGGCGACCGCATCCTTGAACCGCGGCATGAGCGACAGGAAACTGAAGCTTGCGGCGTCCGCGATCGATCGTGTCGCTGATGCCGGTGAACATGGCGGTGAGACCGAACAGGCCGACTGCGACGACCGAGAAATCGAGGCCGTCAAATAGATCCATCTGGCCGAATGTGTAGCGAGCGGGGCCGGCGATAGGATCAAGGCCGATCATGCCGACCCATATGCCAAGCACGAGCGCAACGAAGCCCTTGATCGAATTGCAGCCGCCGAGAACGCTGACCGGCGACAATGAAAACGCCATCGTTCTGGCACTGCCTTGAACCGACCGGCGTCGATGGCGCCAAGGAGCCGCGGAGTTGATCGAGATAGCGTTGGCGAAGCGCCTCGACATTGGCGACGATCAGCGGATGGGCGTCGTCTCCTCGTGCAGTTTCGCGGCTGAGGAGAACGAGCCCCTTGACCGCCTCGAGATCCGGGCGGGTTGGTGGTGCGATCGTCTTGGTCAGGATGCCGATATGGGCTTTCAGATAGCCCTTGACCTCGGCCAGGACGAGGCGTGGATCGTCCCCTGGAAAAACCGGAGCGACCTCGGGTTCTGCTTCGTCCCCGGATGGGGCGTTGTCCGTCATCCTCAACCTCCTTGCCCGGTCGAATGCGAGGCGGGCGAGACTGGCGAGGAGGTCGGCCTGCCGCCGCGCCTCTCGTTGCGGAGAGCGGCCCGAGGCTGATCCTGAGCGGCGGGCAGCGGCTCCCCGAATCGAGCGTGCGCGGCATCCTTATGGAAAAGGTAAGCGTCGCCTGAACGGACGAGATAGCGTTTCTGGGCGCGGCGAGGCGACGGAGACGTCGGGACGGAAACCGATACAGGCACGTGTACGTTCCCGTGTACAAAGCATGCCGGGCGTCCGATTGTCCCTTTGCTAGCAAAGGGTTATGCTCTTTCTCGGAATCTCCGTTTTAATTGGCGGAGGAACCGATCCCG
>CAVZVY010000009.1:0-892500 GCA_963778835.1 uncultured Alphaproteobacteria bacterium | reverse complement strand
GACGTCACTCCGGTGACTCGGCAGGCAGATCATCCTGGATTTCTTGGTCGAGTTTGCGAGCCTCGAACCGGATCAATCCAGTGCGAACCGTATGACCGCAATGCGGGCAGCTAATGGCCTCGCGGCCTAAGGGTTCGGAGGCTTGGCGTTTAACCTCGATGACTTCAAAGGGGCGCCGACAGCCAGAGCACTTCTGGATGTACTCCATTGGTCCTCTCCCTCACGCCACTCTGGGGAGGGCCATGAACTCCTCCGGCGATCCGAGGACGACGATCGCGCTGAGGGCTGTGGCGTTGTCGGGCCCGTACTTGATATGGCTTGCGGACTTCTGACCGGATTTCGCTTTGATGATGAGCGCAGAGTTGGTCGTCGTCTTAGCCTTTACCCAGTGAGCCATGATCATCCTCCTTTTCAGGAGGATCGAACTTCGTTCGCTGGTTCCCGGTTCCACTGCGCGTATGTGATCTCAAGGAAGGGGTTTTGAGGCGACTGGAGCGACGAATGGCCGAGGGTGTGCAAGCGCCACCACCCGGGTATCAGCACCGAGCATCAGACGTCGCAGCGTGTTTGATCGGAAGCCCAGATATTTGCGTGCCATAGACCGCATATGGGGCTGCTCGCCTTGGTCTCAAAACTATAGGCATGGCGGGACGGCTATGATCAAAGTGCTGGTCAGGCCGTCTTCCAGCCTTTCGGGCAGTATCATGCCGCGGTTCAGGGCGTAAAGCGGGTTTCGGGATCGCGAAGCGAAGCGTCGATGCCCTCCATTGCGCGAAAGAGACCTTCGTCGACGTGCGCAGAGGGCGTCGGCGGATCGTCCTGATCTGGAAATAGCTTTGAAATTGCGCGCCCGTCGTCGATCCCATGACCATGTGGTGAGCACGACGTGGTGGGGATCTGCCAAGGGAAACCAGTGAGAGGAAAAAGGCCGCCCCCAAGGAGCGGCCTGGATTGAATTTACCGGCAGGTGCGGATCTTGCGCACGACCCGCTGCCCGTGATGGTGGGTAACGACGGTCTTCATGGTGCAGCGCTCGCGGTGAATCGCACGGCGCTCGACATACCGTCGGCCGTGATAGCCATGGTTCCCGTGATGACCTGGACCGATCTGAACGTTGGCGCTCGCTGCCGCGGCGGGCTCAACCGCAAACGGCGCGGCGGCGAGCATTAGGGTTGCGGCTGCGATCGCTGTGAACTTGGTCATGTATGTACTCCCGTTGGGGACTAACCAACGGCGTAGGAGCCGAATAGTTGCCCCAGCGGGCCAGATCGCGCTGAGCAGGGCTAGATGATCTGCCCCAGCGACCGAGGAGCGGACGGCAAGGCCGAAGAGCGTGGTCGTCGCGAAAAACAGGCGTGATTGCATGTCTGCCTCTGGCGGGGGCGTTACCGCCGGGATGCGAATGAATTGCGAAGTCTGCCGCCAGCACTGCGCCTGCCAATCCGGTTTGACTTATGACCCTTCGCTGACGGTTGAGTCTCGCGCTCCTCGATCGAGACTTTAGGAACGGCGGTCAATCGAGACACGTTGTCTCTAGAACCAGCGAGGTTCTCCAATGACACGAACGTTCATCTCATCGATCACTGCCATCACGCTTCTAGCAAGCACAGCGTCGTTGGTCTTCGCTCAGTCGAGCGGTGGCGGTAGCGGGGGGTCGTCGAGCGGGCTCTCCAGCAGCGGAGCCGCAGGTGGCGGTGGGGGCGCCATGCCACGGGCAGGCGCCAACTCGGCCGCCGCGGCCTCCGGTCGCTCGACGACAGCGGCCCCAGCCGGTTCGGGCCTCAATTCCAACAGCGCCACGCAGCCAAACGCCTATAGCGTGCCGGGGAGCGGCGGAAACGTACAGACCGCGCCTGGCGGCTCGGTCGGCGAGCAGGTCCCCGTGTATGGTACCGGCCAATCCCCGGGCCTGGCCAATTCCATCGACCAGTCGTCGTCCAGATCATCGAGCACCGCATGCGGAGGAACCGGAGAGCGGTCAACGACCACCGGCGGCTCCAGCAGCTCCGTGTCGGGGGCCTGTCGGTCGTCCTCAGGTGCCTCGCCCGTCATCAGCAACTCCGGTCTGACCGGGCCAGTGGACGTCAGTCAGCCGCGATGAACGACAAGGCTTCGCCGCCGAAGCAACTCCGAGCCGCAATCAGCCGTGGTACCGGGCGGGACAAGGTTTCCTTCCCGGATCCATCCTCGGCGCCTCTCGGTACTGACGAGGAAGCGGCCGGCACCGCCGTAACCCGGTCGGCTGCGAAGCTGGCTGCGGCTCACGAGGATTGGGCCGAACCCCAACCGGTGGTCGAGGGCCCCGAGCCAACCGCCGGAGCTGGAATGGCTGCGGGTGTAATCAGCATTCTTGCGGCAGCGATAACGGTGGGCATTGTTGCCTTGCTCGCGGTGTCCATCTGGATGTTGCGGTAACAGAGGACGCCGGCTGCGAGTCGCTCTCCAGCGAAGCAGGGAAGCCGCCGCCAGCCACGACGACGGCCCCCACCGACGGGCAGCCCATGCCTTCGTTGCATCTGGCATGGTTTCCTCATCCCATCCTACGAAACCAGACGGTCTCTCGGAACGGTCAGGCATATGACCAAGCCTTCGGACGTCCACTCGCGGGACACCGCCCCGCCTAGCTGTCCCTGCACCGTCGCTTTGACGAGGCGCGTTCCAAACCCTTCCTCGCCTGGCTGGGAAGGCATCGGACACCCGCTTTCGGTCCAGGTCAGAACGAAATCGTTTCCGTCCTCACGGCAGCCAATCTCAACCTGCCCTTCGGGCGTCGAAAGAGACCCATACTTGGCGGCGTTGGTTGTGAACTCATGCAGGATCAGCGCGAAGCTCGTCACGGCGCCGCCGCTGATCGAGATGTCCGGGCCTTTGATCACCAATCGCTGACGATTGTCACCCTCATAGGGCGTCGCGATCGATTGGATCAGCGCATGCAGCGTCGTCGCCTGATCCTGTCCGGCCGCCGTACGGAGTCTGCGGGATCGTAAGGGCGTGCGCCCGTGCCAGCGCGTTCAGGCGGGCGGAAACGGTTGAGGCGAGCTCATCGGGGCTGGCCGCCGACCGTGCGCTCAGTGTCACTAGACCGTGTGCCAGCGTAAACAGATTTTTGACGCGGTGATCCATCTCCTGGATGAGAAGATGCTGCTGCTCTTCGGCGCGCCTGCGTTCGGTGATGTCGCGCGCAACCTTCGATGCCCCGACGATGCGACCAGCCCGATCCCGGACCGGCGAAACCGTCAATGAAATCTCGACTAAGCTCCCGTCCTTGCGCCGCCGAATTGTTTCGTAGTGATCGATCCGTTCGCCGCGGCGAATCCGGGCGAGGATGTTCGGCTCCTCATTCTGGCGGTCTGCGGGAATGAGCATCGTAACGGGTCGGCCGATGGTCTCGTCGGCAGTGTAGCCGAACAGGCGTTCGGCGCCGTTGTTCCAAGTGGTGATGATGCCGTTCAGATCCTTGACCAGCATCGCATCGTCGGAGGATTCGACAATGGCAGCGAGGCGCTGCGCGGTCTCGTCGGCGACGTTGCGATCGGAGAGGTCGACCAGCAGGTTGACCGCACCGATCAGATTGCCAAATCCATCGAAAAGCGGCGTGGGAAAGGGCTGGAACGGAACGCGAGTTCCGTCCGGGCGCTCGGCTATCGCCTCCGCGCCGCGGTTCGGGCGCTTTTCCCGGAGCGCCTGTGCCATCGGGCACTGATCGTGCGGTAATGGCGTGCCGTCGGGCCAGTACAGCTTCCAGGACCCGCAGAATTCGCTCTTGCCCAGTTCCGGAGCGACACCCCAGAGTTCAACGGCCGCCTTGTTGTAGAATGTGATCCGGCCGTCGGAATCGGTCGTGTAGACGGCTTCGGGCAGGGCTTCGAGAATATCCGGAAGGGCGAACTGGTCGAGGGCGAACTGGTTGCAGACCACGCGAAGAGGCGGCCGCTCTCCAGCTCCGACTTCGGTCGCGACGAGCATCGTCGACGGGCTGCACGCTCATCGTCGTCCTACCCAGCCTGTATTCGATGCTTGAGCGTCCGAGGCGAAACTGTCCCCTTCGGTAATGTCGACGGCATCATAGGCATTTATGCCCCGAGGGCAAGCGGACGACGGCCGGGATGATGCGCGTCTTCTGGTGCCTGCGGGGAACGGCATCTGGCTGGTCGCCGGCCATCATTGGCTGGCAAAGGCGATCCCGGCCATCGGCCACGAGATCAGTCAGCTTCATCCAGCGTCTTAGACGGCCGCGCCGTAGACGAGGCAGAGCGCGCCGATCGCCATCAGAGCCAGGCCCGGCCAATTTTGCGTCAGCCCAAGAAAGTTGAGGCCCTGCCGTCTGGGCTCCAAGGTTTGCTCAGTCGGGAGACGGGTAGGATCGGTCAATGGCTTCTGCGCGAGGGCTTGCCAAAGCGTGTAGAGCAAGCCGCAGATCAGCAAGAACGCTCCGAACACAACTATCGACATGCGCCCCTTCTTCCCTCGAAACCGAGAGCCTGCGGGAGGATTAAGATGCTTCTCGCTTTCCTCATGGCATCTTCGGCGCGTGGGCGTCCTGCTGCATTTCGATGTTCTGGGTGGTCGCGGCCCGGTAGACGAAGACCGCGCCGACGACGAGGAGCACGATGACGGCGAGCGTGAAGAGCGATCGGTTCATCGCATCCTTTCCTCGATCAGGTACGCCTCCTCGGCGGGGACCATCATCACCAGATTCTCTCGTCAGCCGAGCCCAGCGCGTGAAATCCTCGACCGCCGATCTCGCCTTTGACGGGCAGTCGGCCTTCGCCAGAAGCTTCACGACCCCCATCTTCGGCCCCTCTCGATCGGCACCGAGATAGGACCGCACGTCGTCGAAGGTGCGCAACAAGACCAAGTCCTCTCGGTTGTTGACGTCGCGGACGATCAGGATGGGGTCGAGCTCCATGAGGATTCATCGTCGATCACGAGGATTGGTTCCTATTGCGTGTAGGAATCTTTGGCTCGAAGTGGAACGATTCACCCGTGACCGGACTCAATTCGCGACATTGGAGTTCGTCATGGCCGCCACCAGCCCGCTCATGGGCTACCTCAAGCTCTCGCTCGTCACCTGCGCGGTCGCGATGGTCCCCGCCCAGACCGACCGCGAGAAGACCCGCTTCCACACCCTGAACAAGGAGACGGGCAATCGGCTCCGCATGCAGTGGATCGATAGTGAAACCGGCGATGTCGTCGAAGTCGAGGATCGCACCCGGGGGTACGAATACGCGAAGGGCGAGCACATCATCGTTGAGGATGAGGACTTCGATCTGATCGCGCTGGAAGCCGTGGCACGATCGATGTCGATCAGTTCGCACCCAAAGACGAGGTCGACTGGCTTTGGACCAGCGACCACCACTATCTACTGCCGGACGATGAGGTTGCCGTCGAGGCGTTCTCGGTTATCCGCGACGCGATGGCAGCGACGAAGACCAATGGCATTGCCACGGTCACGATCAATAAGCGCGAGCGCTGGGTACTGGTCGCGCCGCGCGACAAGGGCATCCTGCTCACGACGCTGCGCTACCCCTATGAGGTCCGCTCTGAGGCGGCCGGGTTCGAGCTCATCACTGGCGTCAAGCCGGACGAACGGGACGTCGAGACCATGCGCGAGGTCATCAAACGAAAGACCGGCAAATGGGATCCGTCGACGTTCGAGGACCGCTACGAGAATGCGGTCAAGAAGATGCTCAGCGAGAAGCGGAAGGGCCACACGCTCAAGGCCACTCCCGCGAAGCCCGACGCGCCCGCCAAGCACGACAAGGTCGTCTCGATGTTCGAGGCGCTGCGGCGCTCGATCGAGGAGAAGAATTGCCCGAAGGCGGAGAGCAAGAAGCGAGGCGCGGCCAGGGCAAGAGGAGCGCAGCATGATCGACCACGAGCACTACGTTGTCGTCCGCCGCGAGGGCAGCGAATGGTGCGTATTCACCGAGGACGGATCCGTATGCATGCCCAAGAGGGGCGACGCGATCCAAGCCGCGATGAAGTTTGCCGCCGAACAGTCGGGCGGCAGCCCGATCAAGATCGAAATTGTTCGGCCCGACGGCGAGCACGGTGTCTGTCGCGTCCTTCGACGTCGTCGCGACAGTACGGTCCCAGCCCTAAGGGCGTCCCGGGTCATAGCGATGGCCGACTGACGCCCAAATTTTGTGCCGAGGGTGTAAGGACACTCATGGGCATTTGTGGAACCGAGGTTCAAGGTCTGCGTTCGAGATTCTTACAAAGTCCACTTCGGCGCCCTGGGAGGGCGCCAACCATGCATGCAACAGCCGCTACGGCGGAAGGGATTGTGCGAACCGCCATTACGGTTTTGCATAAGGGCAAAGATGCGCTTTTGTTGGCGCTCAATGAGCTTCCCGCTCCGGTCTACGTCACAGATGCCCACGGGCTTGTGATTCACTACAACGATGCCTGCATAAAATTCGCCGGTCGACGCCCTGCGGCTGGTGATGATCGATGGTGCGTGACCTGGAAGCTCTTCACCAATGCGGGAGAGTTTCTGCCGCACGACCAATGCCCGATGGCATTAGCGATTAGGTCCCGGCTTCCGGTTAGAGGCGTATCGGCTTGGGCAGAGCGGCCAGATGGAAGCCGGATCCCATTTTTGCCCTTTCCAACTCCCTTGCTGGATGAAAATGGGGACCTGAGGGCTGCAGTGAACGTGTTGATCGACGTATCCTCAGAGCGGGAGGCTCAGCTTCGAGCCGAGGCCGAGAGATGCCGAAGGCTGGCCCGCTTCATCGGCGATACGCGCACGGTGACCATCTTGAACAATATGGCGATAGAATTCGATGAGCGCGCCAGCGCTTTAAGCCCACCGAATTGACGAAGAGCGCCTTAGTTAAGTTCCCAGACGCCAACCTCCTTCGCTACACGGGTTGTCACGCTCCCGATCTCGGCGGGCTCTAGTTCAGTCCATCTGGAGCGCTTAAAACGAAATCCAGACCAGTTAGGCGCCGCGTTGCTTCAGACCTTTGCTGAGGTCCCTTGACGGGACAGTTCCACGAACCGGAGGGTCACCGGTCCGACATTTTCTTCGATCCACCCGGCCATCGCGATCTCTTCGCCGAGCGTCTCCTCGAGCGGCTTCAGGAACTGGCTATGGCCGCACACTTCGGCCAGAGCAATCAGCGATGTGTAGGAAGCGATCTCATAGTTCTCGAAGGCGTAGTTGGCGAACGTGTTCTTGAGGATCTCGTCGCCGGCGGCGGCGTGTCCGATGGCTCCCAACCATCCCATCGCCGAGAGAGCGGCGTCCTTCAACGACGAATGGGATTCGTTCAAGCTATCGAGGATCGCCTCTAGTCGCCGAATCTGACCCTCTGTCTCGCTCCTATGCTGCTGCAGGCGGGCGAGCACGTCGGGATAATTTTCCAGGCGTTCGATCTGCGGCTGCATCATCGACACCGCCTGGATCTCCAGAGCGTGCGCGTTGCGAAGGCCGGTCAGAAACAGTTCGTGGGCTCTGGGGTCTGCCATTTCATCCTCCTTTGGCTTAGAGAGAAGAACGGCCCCTGGCCGGACTAAGTTCCTAGACGTTGCGGTCGGCAAGCGCACAACAAGAACTCGTCGGCCGGGCCCACAATCCTGGTGATCGAATGGCCCGCCACCGATGGCGGGCCATGGTTGTCAACGAGATGCGTTGTAGAGCTTTGTGGCGATCTCATAGAACTCTTCCGGAGCATAGTCCGGCGCAAATGCGGAAGGCGTTCCTTCGAGCTCTGCGATCTTCCCGCCCTCCGGTAAGCCGTCGACGACTTCAAGCTCTCCAGGCGGATCACCCGGAAGCGCCATCTCGCCGTTACCCCAGATGCCGGCCATTTCCTTGTAGTCCTCGGGACTGAACCGGTAGAGGCGCCGGTGGGAGCCTTCCTCCAGGTATTTTCGCGATTTCAGGAATCTTGTCGAGATTGATATTTGGCGTTGGCAGCATCTTCTCAATGTCAACGCCAGTCAGTTTCTTGAGCGCCAACGCGTAGGCATGGGCGTGAACTCCGCCGCGGACCAGGAGATACCCGCAAACCTCTCGTCCGGTCGGCTCCGTCATCGTTTCATAGACGCGCAGCTTGTGCAGGCGGGCCCCGCACTCGAGGTGGAAGTTGTGAAGCAGGTCGAAGATGACGTTTCCGGAGGTGGTGACGAAATCCATGTTCCACGATGCGCCGTTGCTGTTCATCGGCATCGCACCGCCGCCGTTCGACAGGAAGCTCGCAGCCAGCCGAATGTCCTGCATGTCCTCGAAGGGAGCATCGCTGATATCGACGTCCTCGGTCGGATCTCCTGGACCATTGTTCAGCATCGCCACGCCGCTGCTGACCAGCTCGACGTGGCCGAGCTCTTCCGCGGTGATCGCGGCGACAAGACTGTAGAACGGCCGAAGCTTTGACTTGCTGCGAAAGTTGAAGCTCTGGAACATGTAATTGCCCAGGGTCGACATCTCTCCATATTTGCCGCCGAGCAGTTCTTGCAGAGCAGCCGCGGCATTGGGGTCCGGCTTTTCGGGAACCGGCAGTTCGGTTTGCAGCCTATCGATGCGCATGAACATGGCGCGCCTCCGTCGGTGGTAGGGATGGAAGTCAACAGTTGGGTCAGGACTCCGTTCCTGTAGCGATCGTTATCCTTGGCCGATCCATGGCCGGACGCCATCGCATCAAGCGAACAAGCGGCAAGGAACAATTACCCATACCAGTGGTTGTCGGATCATCTCCATCTCAACGATCGGATTTCACGATGACCGAATATTCGACCGCCCCACGAAAGGGTTTTGGTCCGGATCCGCTCAACTATTCCGCGGTGACGCCGGAGGAAGATATTCGCACAATTATGATCAACACCGTCTCATGGGGCGCGGTGTTCGCCGGCGCGGTCGTAGCGCTGTTTGTCCTAGTCATGCTGAACCTCCTCGCGGCTGGGATCGGACTTGCCTCGGTCAGCGCGACCGAGGGCGAAAATCCCTCGCCGGAATCGTTTTCGATCGCCGCCGGTCTCTGGTACGTCGCCTCGACGTTGCTATCGGCCTATATCGGCGGCTTTATCGCCGGCCGCTTGTCCGGCAAGCCCGTCGATAACACTGCTGGTTATCACGGCCTCACTGCCTGGGCCGTCTCGACCCTGCTCTTTGTCTATCTGCTGACCACCGCCGTTGGCGGCGTGCTCGGCGGGGCGGCGAGCTCACTGAGCGGCGTCGCGGGGGGCATCGGTACTGCGGCAACGACCGCGGCGCAGACCGCGGCGCCGGTTCTCGCCAATGCACCGGATCCCTTCGGCAATGTCGAAGGCCAGATCCGTCAGGCGTCCGGTGGCAATGATCCGGCTGCGCTTCGCGACGCAGCCGTCACCTCGATGAAGGCACTCCTCACGGGAGATGAGAAGCAGGCGCAAGAAGGCCGCGAGAAAGCCGCACAGGCGTTGGCGACGGCCCAGAACATCCCAATCGAAGAAGCCCGCACCCGCGTCGGTCAGTACGAGCAGCAATATCGTCAGGCCGCCGAACAGGCGAAGCAGCAGGCTCTGCAGGCAGCGGAGAAGACTCGCAGGATCGCATCGAGCGCCGCCCTTTACGCCTTCTTCGCGCTTCTCATCGGCGCGATCGCCGCATGGTTCGGCGGGCGGTCGGGAACGGTTACGCCGACCGTCACGTGAAAGCGAACCCCTCAGGCCGTCACGACAACCTCGGTGGCGGTTCTAACCGGGACTTATCTCCCGTCCGATACATCCACGGGGCGGAGAACTGACACCCCACAGGCTCCTCCCTAGCGGGGCTTTTCAATTAGATTTCGGATTTGCCTGAGTAGTAGTGCAGAGAACTCATCGGCCGCCTGACCGCAACGGCGGAACGGCCGCCAAACTACGTCGCCCATCCGGGCCAGCAGGGCAATGAATCGTTGGGGACGGATTGAATCAGAAACCCCGTCGGCGGCACGTTCGGTCCGCTGCTTGATCGCGTAGAATGATGCGTTCTGCTCGCCTGTCGCCGCTTCCCGTGAGAACTGGATGAGGTGATGCGCGACAAAAGCCATGCCCAGCGCGGCATCGATCTGCCCCCGTTTCAGGGCATAAAGGGCGGCCGTCCAGAACTCGCGGCGGTAGTCCGAGAGAATACCGACACGCACGATGCTGTTTGCCAGAAGCGTCAGGCCGCGGCGAAGATTCGATCGCGTCAGCTTGCCGGCGCCCGACGTTTTCAGCCGGTTGGCATAGGTCGCATCGACCTGGTGCTTGAAACGGGCAAAAAGGTGCTCCGGCCTGTAGGCGTACGCGACGGAGCGGCGCCAGGAATTGAGCACGTCATCATAGGGTCGCAGGAAGCAGACGTTCGACTCGAGCTCCGGATCATCGACGATGCGCCCGGCGACCGCCAGCCTGTCCCAGAGCGGTGTCCTCGGGAGAGCCTGCAGGATGTTGATCGTGAGGATGGGAATGTTCGAACGGTCGATGAACTCGATAAGATGCCGTTCCGTCTCGGAGGTATCGGTGTCCAGGCCGAGAATGATCCCCGATGTGACCTCGAGCCCGAACGAGTTCAGCGTCGCGATCGCCTCGTACATCGGGACCGCCGCGTTGTGGTCCTTCTGCATGAACTTGAGCGCATCCAGCTCGGGCGTCTCGATGCCGACGAAGACGGTCGTGAACGCTGCCTCGCGCATCAGGGCCAGGATCTCGGTGTGCTTGGCGATGTTCAGCGTCGCCTCGCAGGCAAAACTCAGCGGGTAGTTTCGCGCCTTCTGCCACGCCACCAGAGCGGGCAGCATTTCGCGCGTGGCCTTGCGATTGCCGATGAAATTGTCGTCGACGAAATAGACGACCGACGGCGCGTCCTTCTGGGCGAGCATGGCGTCCAGCTCGGCCGTGATCTGGTCGGGCGATTTCAGCCTTGGCTGGCGACCGTAGAGCGACGGGATATCGCAGAATTCGCAGCGATAGGGGCACCCGGAGGAGAACTGCACGCTGCTGAGGAGATATTGGCCGAGTGCCGATTGCTCGTAGGCGGGCACCGGAAAATCCGAAAGCGCCACCCGCTCCTGGGTCTCGAAGCGCATCTGTTGCGGTGGCGGCGCGACGCTTTCATCCAGATGGGCGATCAACCGGTCCGTGGCGTCGCCCAGTTCTCCGATGTGCAGATAATCGAATTTCGCATACCTCTCGGGCATGCTGGACACCGAGGGGCCGCCCAGCGCCGTCACCTTGCCGGCAGCGGCCGCGCGTGCCCGGATGCTCTCGATCTGCGGTGCCTGAACGTGCATGCCGCTGACCATCACCACGTCGGCCCAGGCAAAGTCGCTCGACCGGGCCGGAGCGATGTTTTCGTCGATGAAGCGGACGTCCCAGATCTCCGGCAGATAGGAGGCGATCAGCAGGAGCCCCTGCGGAGGCATGAATGCCTTGACGCCCATCAGCTTGTAGGCGTGGGCGAAGGTGCCGAACGAAGGGCGTATAGTGGGGAAGACACACAAGATCCGACGATCGTGCATGGCGGTGCCTGGATAGCGCATTGCAACACCTCGCGGTTTCCTTGCCCTGCAGCGATTGAACGGGCCAACGCGGAAGGGCGTTTGCGCTTCTAGGGCTGATCGTCAGAGCGAAGCTCAACGGTAACTCCGGCGACTCTGGTCCGAACAGACCGTTGTCCAAATCCAGAGGGTGGACGGGGATCGGCGCCGACGAGTTCATGCACCTGCTTCTAGACGGCGTTACGGATCACGTTCATGGCGTCGAGAGGGTCTGCCTCAGCCGTCAGTCGAGAACTTCGATTACGCGTCGAGTACGCGTCTCCACCACAACCGGACGCTCGTTGACGACGGCATAGCCATAACGCTCTACGGCGGCGCACGGTGGATCACTACGACCTCGGGAAGATCGTCTCCCACATCGATCTCCTCCTGAACCAAGACCGACGGAACGTCTTCCTCCACCACATAGGAGGTCACCTCTTCGGGGAGCAGATCATCGCCTTCATCCACGATGATGCCCTGGGCGTATGCCGGCAGAGCGGTGAAGGCCACAAGTGCGGTCGAAAGAATGAACTGACGCATGACGAACTCCTTTCCCTGCCAATTCGGGATTGGGTCGATCGTTCCCGTTTGCGATCCTCTCTCGGCTTGTGGATCTTGGCGCTTGCCGGGATCAGGGGTGAAAATCTCAGGCACCGATTGGGGGCGAGGGGAGGGGGCAGGGGGACGGGGATTCAGGAACGGCTGAGGTTCATAAATCTTTAGTCCCGCGACAGGCGACATGGCGTGGAACAGTCAAGGAAAACCCCGTCAAGGGCGGCTTCCGACCACGCGACGGAAGAAAACCGTCGGACTCTCCTGGAGGGGGCTCTCTGGTCCGGCGAAAGGAAGACCCCGCCGAAACGGGGCCAGTTTCTGGGGTAGTCTTAGACAAGCTAAGCGAAAAGAGATCGGCCGCGGTTCGAAGCAAAAGAAAACCCCGCCAAATGAGGGCGGGCGGTAAATGGGCTTCAGGACTCCATGCGACAAATCGCGACGCCCGGTGATGGGTTACATCACAAACCAAACCTCGCCGGGTGAGTTGAGAGGATCACCGGCATCTCCCATCATGATCCCAGGAGCCGACCTGCATCCGCACGAGCCGGCGAGCGTGCTCGCATGGATCTCAGTTTCCGCTGCGCTCTGCTCCGGCCCTGGAGGCGGCGAAGGCGCTGCGTCCCTCGGCGTCGCATTTGATGCCTCGGCTCTCGCAGAACGTGGCGAGCTGATCCGGATCAGCGACGATCTTCTTGATCTCTCCCGGGAAGCGCGACTTGAACTGGGCGAGCTTGCGCTCAGACTTCTTCTCCCATTCGTCGAAGGTGGCGGGAAGATTGCTCCGGTCGTCAGACACTTCGAGAAAGCGGTCATAGTCCTCGCGCCTCAGCCAGATGGTTGCGGCGGATTGGATCTTCGGCATGCGACCTCCGTGATCGGGAAGGCGCAGCATGATCGCCCATCGCGTCACAATCCGACTGCAAGGATATCAAGCACGGCCTAGCGGCCTTACCAAGCGTGCGCAGCGATTTCCAAGGGACCCATCGACGGGCACCTGTCCTTGCATAACTTCGTGAAGGTTGCGGCGAGAGCCACGCCTCGACGGCCACCTTCGCCGCGGCTGGGGCAAGGGCCGGTCCGCCAAAGGCGGCCGCCTCACGCCTTCGCCGCACCGAGGGTGTCGGCCATTCGGGCGCCGCGTCGGCCCATCGGCTCGGCACCCTCCGCGGTGGTGTCCTCGGCCGTCTGGTGCTCGATCTCGGCATCCGCCAACTCTGGAAAACGATCCATTGCTCGAGCAGGAACCGCGTGCTCCAGCAACGTGTTCTGTTCCTGAGGCGAGATCCAGGAGAATCCGCGGCGGAGAGCAAGATGCTTCGGGACAATCACACGCGCGCCCGTGCCAGTGGCGGCGTCGTACGGTGGACCATGGCAGCCGGACCAACCACGGTGACCTTCGAGATTCCGAACGAGCTAATGTGCGCCATGGCGAACAGCGGCACGGTTCTCCAGACCTTCGAGGCCCATCGCGGAGAACTCTGCGCCATCGCTGCCCGCAAATGGATGCGCAGCGCGGCCAGACCCACCTCGATGGAGATCGACGCTCGCGACCTGATGGTTTTGCTGGAGGCGGGAGCTTCGCAGAGCAACGTGTACCCGATCGCGATCACGACCGCAGGGCATCAAGCGGCGCCCGTAGCTCGACCTTGATGCCTGCCGGATCGTAGTCGACGGTTGCGGGGCCGCCTATCCCCTTGGTTATGAGACGACTTCCAAAACCTTTCCTCGAGGGCGCGACAACCTCGGGACCTCCGCGCTCGATCCAGCGCACGACCAGTTCGGCTCGGTCCCGGTGCTCGACCGTCCATTGAAGGCGCACGCTTCCGTTCGTCGCCAGTGACCCATATTTGAGCGCGTTCGTCGCTAGCTCATGGAGGATGAGAGATAGGGACAGCGAGGCTTGGGCGTTGAGATCGACGTCGGGTCCCTCGACCTCGATCCGGTCAGGTTCGCCGTGGATCGCGAGGGCTCCGCGCACGACCTGGCCGATCGGGGCGGCTACCCAGTTCTCGTTGAGCAGGACGTCGTGTGCCTTGCTGAGCGCTTGAATCCGGGCGTCGAATGCTCGGACGGCGTCTCGGTCCTTCGCTCCCTTCAGGGTCTGGTTGGCAACCGCCTGCACCATGGCGAGAGTGTTCTTCAGGCGGTGGCCAAGCTCCTGGTGAAGTAACGCCTGGTGTTCTTCGGCCGCGATCTTCGCGAGCGCCGCGTGCGTCCGGTCCGCGACGCCCTGCGCAAACTGGACGTCGTCGTTGTCCCACCTTCTCGCCTCGTCGTGGACAAACAGGATCCCGACCAATTCGCCGTGCTCGATCATCGGCACCGCAATCACGGCAGTGGCCCCGATGGCCTCATAGGACGACGCATCCGGCGAGAGCCAGGGCGTCGTCGCGACATTTTCTATCGCCACCGGAAGGCCATCGCGGAGCCGCGCGACCGTCGTCGCGAAGGCTTGCAACGAAAATTGCCCGGCGATGCTCCTTCCGCCCGACGTCCAGTCACGTTCGATCGTGAAGGTGTCGGCCTTGCTGTCCACGATTGCGTACCCGGCCCTGAGGACGTCGAGCGTGGTGCCGAGGATTTCGGCAGCCGTCGAAACCGCATCCAAACTGGTGGTGGCAAGGCGAAGGCGATCGCCGAGCTCCAGGAAGGCGGTTTTCCTAATGGTGGCAAGCCTCTGGTCAGTGATGTCATGAGCTATGCCGAGCATCCTCACGACTGTGCCGTTCTCGTCCCGCACAAATTCCGCCCGGCGCTCGATCCAGCGAAGACATCCGTCGTCGGCGCGGCGCACGCGGTATTCAACGTCCGACGCCGCCGATCCGTCGGCCCGCGTGACGGGAGTAGAGCGGACCGCGAGATCCTCGGGCACGATCAGGTCTTCCAAGGCCGCTGTTGGGTAGGTGCTCTGCACGGGCAGGCCGAAAAGGCGGCAGAACTGCGGTGTAACCATCATCGTGTCGGTCCGGACATCTACCTCGAAGGTGCCGACCCGTCCCGCTTCCTGAGCGAGCCTGAGGCGGGAGGCGTCTTCGAGCACGCGCTGTTCGTTCAGCCTCTCGCCCGTCCGGTCACGCAGGATCTTGATGAATCCTTGAGGGACGTCGCCGTCGCCGCGAAGCGGCATCAATTCCCCGCTGGCCCAGAAGCGCTCCCCGGATTTCCTCATATGCCAGCGTTCGTCCATGCCGCGTCCGAGCGTCAGCGCCTTTGTCATCTCGATGGCGGGAACGTCTGCGGCCCGGTCCTCTTCGGTGAAGAAGAGGTCCGCTGGCTTGCCGAGCATTTCCGCTTCTGACCATCCGAGAACCCGTTTGGCTCCTTCGTTCCACTCCGTAACCCGCCCCGCGAGGTCCATCGCGATGATCGCGTAGTCTGTCGCGCTGTCGAGGATGGCGGTGTGGCGAGCGCTGACGCTCGTCTGATGGCGAAGTGCCCGGCGCAGTTCGAGCTGCGCCATGACCTGCCTAGCCAGCGTGCGCAGCGTCCGGCGTTGAAGGTCGGTGAGATCGCGCGGCTCGAAGTCGAGGACGCAGACCGTCCCGATCGGAATGCCGTGGCTCGTCTTCAGCAGAGCCCCCGCATAGAACCGGAGATGCGGCTTCCCGGTCACCAAGGGATTTCCCTCGAACCGCGCATCTTTCGACGCGTCCGGCACCACCAGGAAATCTTGTTCGAGAATCGCATGCACGCAGAAGGACGTCTCGAGCGGCGTCTCTCGAACGCCCAGACCGACCTCCGCTTTGAAGAACTGACGCCGCTCCGCGATCAGGTTGACGACGGCAATCGGTGTGCCGCAGATCTCCGACGCCAGCGCCGCTACCTCGTCGAACTCCGGCTCGCGCGGCGTGTCGAGCACTTCGAAGTCTGCAAGCGCGGCGAGACGCTGCTCCTCGCGGGCGCTCCGAATGGAGTAGTCTTCGCTGCTCATCGCCCTCAATCAACGCGGGTCCGCCGACTGCCAGTCGACGGGGACGGTAGGATAGCACTCCGAGGTTCAGCGTCGCCGAGGCGTAACGAAGTGGTGAAGTCGGATCGGATCCGTCCGGTCATCCGTTCAACCCTTGCTACACCCGCGGACGGCGTCATCCCGAGTGCGCTCGCACATCGCTTTCTTGCACGCGCCTTCAGCAAGCGTCGATGACAATTGCCCCTCTCATCCACGCCCCGAAGCGGAGTTTTCCGATGCCGGAACAACGCGCCACACCTTATTACCGACGTCGTCGGCGTAGGGGCGCCCATGATGATGGCGTCTGCGCCAGATTTTTCTTCACCGCTCGTCATCGTCTCGGTTCTACCCTTCATCCGCGAAGCCAAATCATTATCCGCCGCCACCACGTCCTCAGGGCAATCCATCGATCCACGAACCAATCGACGCCCCGTGCGGTTGGCCTCCTCAGGAAGGGAACGTCCTGCGCGATCAGCAGAAGACCGATCGGCAGGAACTCGATTCCGACGACGGGAAGAAACCAGACCGCCGCTGCCGCGATGCACAGAACACCGAGTGGAATTCGAACCCATTGCCATTTATCGCTCCGCAACGCGCGAAGCCTTTCGGAGAGCCAGTCCGGCAATTCGCGGTCGAGCCGGGCGAATGCACAGTCGAGCAGCCTTCGATCTTGATCCGTGCGCTTCGTCGGACCGACGGCACGAGGGTGAATTGGCGCGCCTCGGCGGGTTGGGGTTCTCGTCGGGATTGGGCTCCGGAGCTTCGTCCGGCGGATAAGCCGGAGGCGGATCTTCGTACGGCTGAGGGGTTTCGCCGGGAAGCGGCGGAACCGGATTTGGCGGCGGAGGCGGCTGCTCCGGCTGAGGATTGGGAACCGGCGTCGGTTCGGGCGGCGTGATCGACATGATGGTTTCCTGATCGTGGTTGAGGTTGCGACACAGGTCGCGGACAGGCGCATCGAGTTCGTCACCGCGGCCGCGGCCCCGTCGAGGAGTTGGTCTGAGCCTGCCACGGCGCAACGCGCCAGACTGAATTGCCGACGTCGTCGGCAACCAGCAGTGCTCCGGTCTTGTCCAGAGCCACGCCAATGGGCCTACCGAGCGCCGCGTCGTTCTCGTCGATAAATCCGGTCAGGACGTCCTTCGGAGGACCAGAGGGCTTCCCGTCGGTGAACGGTAGGAAGATGACCTTGTACCCGCTAAGCGGTTTTGCGGTTCCAGGATCCATGCTGCCCGACGAAGGCGCCGCCCGCGTATTCTTGAGGAAAAGACTTCCCGTGTTGAACGTCAATCCCAGCGATACCGTATGGGTTCCGAGTGCGTATCCGGCTTGATTGCCTTGGCCACAAGATCCGGCCGTTGCGGCTCGACGCGAGCGTCCACAGTTTGGCCATAGTAGGAATACGGCCAGCCGTAGAAGCCACCATCTTGAACGCTGGTCATGTAGTCGGGCACGAGATCGCTGCCGATCTCGTCGCGCTCGTTGACCGCCACCCAGAGTGCGCAGTTGCACGTGGGCGCGCTCGGGATCGGACTTTGGCTCGCTGGCCCGATCATCTGGGCGATGCATTTCATCATCGTCTATGCGTCGGAGTTCGTCGCATGCACGCGACTGGATGCAAACAGCCATTTGTCGGCATTGCCACAACGATCGCGCTGACTTCGATCGCGTTCATTGCCGTTCAATCGCGCATGGGACGTCAGCGATGCCGCATTCCTGCGAACGACCGCGCTGGCCATGCACCTGCTGGCTTTCCTCGCGGTGACCTGGGCGAGGATCGCTGCCGTCCTGCTTCCGTCGTGCACTGGCGTCGGTTGACGGTCACGGATCGCGGTAGCCGACGACGCGCCAGCGCACACCGTCCGGATCGGGCGCGGTCTTGAAGATCAGGCTGCCCTGTCGCACGCTGCCTCCAGGGAGGTGATCGAAGACGATCGCGCCAGTCTCGCCTCCCGACGATCCTTCGACCGCCACTTCGCTCGCCGTCCGGCCGCCCCGGTTGGAGGCCTCGAAACGGATTGTGACGCCGCCGGACCCGCGCGACATTCCGACAGTCCGCACTTGTATGTCCGGCTGGAGATCGGAGCCGTTCACCCAATGCCAGCCCAGCACCGCGACCACGCCCGCCGCGAACAGCGCGCCGAGCGCGGACATCGCGTATTCGAGCCAGGGTGGGGTTTGGGCCGGCGCGGGCGGTGTGCGGGTCCGTCTTGCCATCGCCTACACAACCAGCCGGGCGGTTGCGGCGCCGAGCGCCGCCGGGAATCCCAAAATGACCACCATCGTCGCGATTTCGCCGGGATGCATGCCGTCCATTCGGCCGAAGGTCCAAAGCACATAGCCCGCGACCGCGAGTGCGATCGCATATCCCGCCAAGGTATAGGCGACGAAGACCGCCGCGAACTTCCGCTCGCCCGGCCAAAGAACCTGGCCCCGGAATTCCACGCTGTAGACCAGCGCATGCTGGACGAGGATCGTGACGCCCGCGAGCGCGAGCGCGTGGAGAGGCGTCATCAGCTGGCTGATATGGGACACTTCATCGGTGGGAGCGACGTTGAAGGCGACGAAAACCGCGCCCGCCAGCATCAGGAACATCTCCCCCTGATAGCTGGTCCGTCGCTGATCGTCGCGATCGCTCCTGCCGCTATGGAACTGCTTGCGTGCGACGAGCGCCCCGATCGCCGCGGGCAGCGACGCCAACGCGACCTTTCCGACGATTTCGCGGATCGACATCTCGACCGTGAGCACGCCGAACAGCGACAGGAACAACGCGCAGATCAGCGTCGCCACCGCATATGCCGAGAACATATCGAGCGTGACGTCGGTCCAGGTCTCGTCCGGCTCGAAGCCCGCGAAATAGGACAGGCCGAACAGCAGGGCGAAGCCGATCACGAGGAACGCAATTAGCCGTCCTTCGTGCACGTAGACGCCGATCGACCACATCTCCATCGTCATCAGCAAAGGAAACGCGAACAGGATCGCGCCTCCTCCGGCGCGTCCAAGTTCCCGGGCATACGTCGCGTTGGTTCGTTGTCGCATGAACGATGGGTCCCGTCCGTACCGTACACCCTTACGCAAAAGCCGAAAATTTCCGATGGGCTGCGATTGTTCTGACCTTGCTCGGAGGTCGCGACGCCGGCCTCGTTCATCCAGGCCGTCCGCGACAACCTGATTTCAGCGGTAAGCGGGAACCGTTGGAGCCTGAGCGGGGTTCAGGCGCATGGCCGCTTTTTCCCTGACTGAAGTGGGCACTCTCTTCGCGCGCCCCTGGGCCTTTGGCATCGTGCTGGCCTACGGGTCGCTGTGGTTCGTGTTCGAGCGTGAGACCTTCGACTGGCACGGGGTAGCAACTTTGGCCACCTGGATGATGACATTGTTCATCCAGCGCACGGGCCATCGCGACACGCAGGCACTGCACGCGAAGATCGATGAGCTGCTTCGTGCGCAGGAACGGGCGGATTCAAACCTGGCAGGTCTCGATGACAAAGAACCTGAAGACGTCGAAAGGGCAAGAAGAGCCCGTGATAGACAGGCTGGCGCGGCACCGCATCAGGATTGATCGCGCGGAATGGTAACGCGCGTTAGAGACATCCGATGACGACGTCGCCAGTAACGCAGGGTTCGGAACGATGATGTGGCCGACTTCGCGCGTTGTCCCGGTCGGGGTGATTGTCGGCGTCGGAACAATCGGCGGCTTTTCGATACCGTTCAAAAACGTGCACATAAGCGAGCAATGACGGAGGCGGCAGCGCATTCTCCGTGCGGCGGCGTGGACGCTCGCCGACAGGAAGCTGGGAGCCGCGCGGTTCCGCTGGCTCCCTTAATCGCTCCCTGCCACCGTCGCGGGTTTGCTGCGGAAAAAATTCCCGAAGGTGACGGAACTGCGACGCCGGGGGCTGCGCTGAATGGTCGGGGTCAGGAGAGCAAGATGACCGATTACAGCACCACAAGCGCCACCGACGAGACCGGCAGCCTGATCGCCGCCAGCAAGGTCGAGGGCACGGATGTCTACAACCGCGCAGGCGACACTCTGGGAGAGATTCACGACGTCATGATCGACAAGCGCTCAGGCCAGGTGGCCTATGCGGTGATGTCGTTTGGCGGGTTCCTCGGCATGGGAGAAAGCTACCATCCGCTGCCGTGGTCGATCCTCGATTACGACACCGGAATGGGAGGTTACGTCGTCGACCTCGACAAGGACTTCCTCGAGAAGGCGCCGACCTACAGTTCCTCCGAAACGCCGAACTGGTCCGACCGTGACTACACGCGACGTGTCGACGACTACTACGGAGTCCAAGCTTATCCGGGCGGCCTCTAACCGCCGGAGCGTCGGCCGAGGAAAAAGCCCTGCGGCTCGCGGCAGGGAAGGTCGCGATCGTGGATTTCGGGTAGCGGCTCATGACCTCGGGAACTGCCAGGTCACCGTCTTCGTTGTGCCTGCCGAGGCGGCGCCGTTCCAACCACGGCCCGCTGCGGAGAGACATCCGTGCTTCGGGATAACCACGCGCCCGCCCGCGCCAGTGGCGGCTTCGTCCAATGGTCCATGGCGGCCGGGCCGGATACCGTCACTGTCGAAATCGCCGGAGACGTGCTTTGCGCCCTCGGCGCGCACAGCGCGACGGTGCTCGAAACCTTCGAGCGTCATCGGGACGAATTGTGCGCAATCGCTGCTGCCAAATGGTCGAAGGCCGCGGATGAGCCTCGGCAAATGCTGATTTCCGCACGCGACGTCGTCGGCCTGCTCGGCAGCGTGCCGGAACCTGGCACGCTGCCCGAACGAACAGTCAAGGCCTGACAGGACGAGGCTGGATGGCAAGACGGCGGTCGTGACGGGCGCCGACTCGGGAATCGGACGAGCGATCGCGGAGGAGTTCGCAAAGGCGGGCGCCGACGTCTGCATCACCTTCCACACCGACGCCGAGGGCGCATCGACGACGGAGCAACTGGTCAAGGCGGCGGGGCACAAGGCAATCGTCGAGCGGCTCGACGTGCGGAACGCTGCCGATGTCGACCGGGTGTTCAAGAAGTTCGCGGAAGGGGTGGGCCCGCTCGACGTCCTCGTAAACAATGCGGGCAAGGGCATGGAAGCCAAGACCGCCGTCGCCGATCTCGATGAAACGCAGCTGAATGTCGTGCTCGAAACGAACCTGAAGGGCCCGCTCTACTGCGCCCGGACGTTCATCAATATGCGCAAGCAACACGGCGGCAGGGGACGTATCATCAATATCTCCTCGGTGGCGCAGCACCTGCCGACCGCGAACTCCGCGCCGTACGGGATGTCCAAGGCAGGGCTTGGTTCGCTGACACGCAGCCTCGCCATCGAGCTGGCCGAGATGAAGATCAACGTCAACAACATCGCGCCGAGAATGATCGAGACGCCGATGACGCAGGAGCGCATCGACGACCCCGAAAAGCGGGAGGCGTCCTTCGGGGAAATCCCCTGGCATCGCGCCGGGCAGCCCGTCGAGATCGCGCGGCTGGCCTTGTTCCTCGCATCCGATTTCGGCGACTACGTCACGGGGCAGACCTGGACCATCGATGGCGGGCTGACGATGAATTGGGGCGGCGCCTGATATCGCCGAAAGGCGAGACGGATGGCCAAGGGTGGAGGGCGCAAATGTCGAATTCCATCACCGGAGCTGTCGTTCCGGCAACCGGACTACACAGACCGCTGGTCGGCCGGCGCCGGGCTTGCACGCGGCCGTTTTCACCGCGGGCTCGGCGGCGGACCTATTCCGGCTCGCTCTTGTACAGCAGATCAGCCGCTCGTTCTCCAGCTCGGTCTTCCGCTGCGGTTTTGTGGCGGGACCGATAGATTCCGTAGATAATCGCGGCGCCCAAAACGAGGAAGCCGAGGTCGATGATCAGCCAGGCAATACCACTCATCGAATGTCTCCTTGCGAAGACAACCCGCGGCAAGGCATCTCGTTTCCGAAAACAATAAAACCGCCGCTCAACACGGCCTGCGCTTCGTGCCGTCGCGGTTCAACGGGGTCCGGCGGCGTCGGCGACGACACGATCCAGGCGGGCCTCCACACCGAAATACAGTCTTCAGCGGCGAGAACGGACCGCTTTTCTTCATGGATTCCGGGACCGGGCCAGTCCCCGGTTCCCGTCCCACTACCGCCGATTTGGAACGCGGGGTCCGAAAGCGGGCAAAGTATGCGGGACGTGGCTGGCGGTCATTGATCATCGTCGCAAAGATCGACCTGGTCCCCGCGAGGACCTAGCCCGCGGATAGCATTTGTACACCGCAAGGCCACCCGGCGTTCCTCTTCGGCGTTGGACTTGCGGAAAACCGAGGCGGCCAAATGGACAAGGATGAGTCCAAAGCCAGTTTCGAAGCGCGCGGTTCTGGCGGACCAGTCGTTCTCCAGGGCTTCGCCCGGTTGCGGGAGGTTGGATGAATTCCCATCGGGTTCGGCACAAGCGAGTGGACATCGGTGGCGCTGAGACCTTTTACAGGGAAGCCGGCCGCCCGGACGCACCCGCGGTGCTCCTCCCGCACGGTTATCCGTGCTCATCATACGAATTCCGTAATCTGTTGCCGGCCCTCGCGGATCATTGGCGGCTCCTTGCCCCGGATTTTCCCGGCAGCGGATACACGCGCGAGCCTGCCGGGTTCCAGCACGATTTCGATGGCTATTCGACCTTCCTTGAGCACTTCGCCGAGGCAATGGGAGTCTCGCGGTTCGCCCTTTATCTCCATGATTTCGGCTCATGGATCGGGCTGCGCCTCGCGATCCGTCAGCCGGGGAAGGTCGCCGCGCTGATCATCCAGAACGGCGACATCTATGAAGACGCGCTCGGCCCCAAATATGCGTCGCTTCGCGAGTACTGGAACGATCCCACGCCGGAGCGGCGAGCCCGGCTCGGCGAGGCGGTGAACCTCGACGGGTTCAAGGAAGAATTCCTGAATGAGGTGCGACCCGAATTGGTCGAACTCATTTCACCAGACCTCTGGAACCTGCACTGGTCGCTGATGACCCCGGAGCGACGGGCGATCGCGGCAAACGTCATTGCGGGCACCAGGGACAACCTCGCCTGGTTTCCCCGATATCAGTCCTATCTTCGCGAGCACCGGCCGCCGACGCTGATCGTCTGGGGTCCGCAGGACGGTTACATGCCGGCGGAGTCAGCAAAGGCCTATCTGCGCGATCTGCCCGATGCGGAGCTCCATCTGCTCGACGGGGGGCACTGGCTGCTGGAAACCTCGCTACACGAGGTGGCCGGCTTGATGCGCGATTTCCTGGCGCGCGTGCATGCCTGATCGCAAACCGATAGTCGTGGCTTTCCTGGTATCCGGGAGAACCGGGTTGAAGCCGGTCAGGCTTTACTGATGAGGCTGGTCCACATGTACTGGTAAGGCGCCAGCTCGATCGAGACCCGCCCGTGCCGAAGTTCGATCGTCCTATCTCCGATAATATCGTTCAGGGCCGCCGGTCCGGTCAATGCAATTGCAAAGTCTACCTTTGCTGTCCGTCGTGACAGATTGTGCAAGAACAGCATGCCGCCGCCTTCATGCTGGCATCGATGGCCAAGAACGGCTTTGTGTCCCGTCTGAAACGACGACAATGGCGCTCGCTTGATCGCGACGTTGTCTCGTCGGAGTTGGCTGAATTTCCGGATCTTGTTCAGGAGCGAGGATTGGTCCTTGTCCTGCTTCTCGACGTTTATCCGCCGGGGAGAGAACGCGCCATCCTTAAGCGCGGCTTGGATCAGATTCCGTGGCGGAGCACTCGAGAAGCCACCATTTTTTGCCGCAGACCATTGCATCGGCAAGCGCACGGCATTGCGGCCTTCCTGATCGAGGTCTTCACCCATGCCGATCTCATCACCGTAGATCAGCGTCGGCGAGCCGGGGAGCGAAAAGAGCAAGCTGTTGATCAGTTCCAGGCGCCGAGGATCTCCCTCGAACATTGGCGCCAATCGACGGCGGATACCGCGATTATAGAGACGCATCCGCGGTTCCGGTGCGAACACATCGTAGGTCTCAAAACGGTCCTTGTCGCTCAGGCGTGACAAATCGAGTTCGTCAAGCGTTCGAAGGAAGTTTGCCCAGCCACAATGCTCCGGAGGCACCGGCAACAAGGTGATAGCGTGCTCGATCGGGAACGCTTCCTCGCGCGCAAACGCGAGATAGAGATGGGCGTTGAGGAAGAAATTGAACAACAGCCCAAGCTGGTCGCCTTCACCGAAAAAACGGCTGATCTGTTCAGGCGGTACGTTGGCCTCTCCAAGCAACAAGGCGTCTTCGCGTCGACCGCAAACCGCCTTGTGCATGTCGCGCAAGGGACCATTGGGATCCTCGGGGGCTGAGCGGTCAAGCCCATTCTCCCCGACGATGATCGGCGCAGCGTCCACGCGAAAACCGGCCACGCCCAAAGCCATCCAGTAGTCGATGATCTTGATGATCTCGCGCCGGACCTCCGGGTTGGCGACGTTCAGATCGGGTTGGTAGTGATAGAAGCGATGGAAGTAATACGACGAAGCCACCTCGTCGTAGGTCCAGACGCTGTCTTCTTCGCCGGGAAAGATTGTCTGGTCATCGGCTTCCAGCCGTGGCGGTCTTTCAGTCCAGACATAGTAGTCGCGAAATCGACTTTTCGGATCGCGGCGGGCCGCCTGAAACCAGGGATGCTCGTCCGATGTGTGATTGACCACGAGGTCGGCGATGACCCGGATGCCCTGTTCGCCTGACCTCTGGATGAAGGTAATGAAGTCCTGCAGGGTGCCCGTTTTGGGGTTGATCCGATAATAATCGCGAATGTCGTAGCCATTGTCGCGATCGGGCGTGTCGTAGAATGGCAGGAGCCAGAGGCAAGTGACCCCGAGGCTTCGCAGATAGGGCAGTTTCTCGGTCAGCCCCTGGAAGTCCCCGACGCCGTCCCCATCGCCATCGTAGAACTTCTCGACATCGACGGCATAGATGACGGCGTCCTGGTACCACATCGTTCGCTCCGTTCTGACCCGAAGCGCAACGCCTCCATTTGCCTGGGGTTCCCTGACCTGGGAAGGTCGCCGCAATCGCGCTGAGAGGACCAGTCTTCAGATGGTCGTCGCTATCGGGCCATTTCGATGCATGCTGGCGCGTCGGGAACGAACTGCGCGGGCGGCTGCTTTAGCGATACGCGATGAAGATCAGCTACCACGTCTCTCAAGAACAGTTTGCGCCACGGGAGTTGTTGGCGTTTGTGACGGCGGCCGAGAAGGCGGGGTTTCGTCACGCGTTTTCATCGGACCATCTCCAGCCGTGGCAGGCGAACCAGGCGCATTCAGGGTTCACGTGGAGTTGGCTCGGGAGCGCAATGGCGCTGACCGAGAAGATGAGTTTCAGCGCGATTACGGTGCCTTGCGGATGGCGTTACCACCCGGTCGTGCTGGCCCAGGCCATTGCGTCGCTGGGTCAGATGTTTCCGGGCCGGCTGCCCTGGATCGCCCTGGGCAGTGGTGAGGCGATCAACGAATTTCCAGTAACCGGGGAGTGGCCGTCGAAGCGTGAACGGAACGCTCTGCTCAAGCAGGGTGCGCAGATTATCCGCGATCTTCTCGCCGGTGAAACGGTGAACTCGAACGCGCCCATTCGCTGCCAGGACGCGAAGATTTGGTCACGACCGGAGGGAGGCGCCACGCAGCTCGTGGCAGCCGCGACCTCGGCGGCCACGGCCGAATGGGCCGGTAGCTGGGCCGACGGTTTGCTGACCATCGGCGAACCCGAGGTACTCAAGCGGATTGTCGAGGCGTTTCGGCGGGGTGGCGGTGACGGCAAGCCAATCCACCTCAAGCTGGATCTCAGCTGGGCAAGGTCATACGACGAAGCTGTCGCGAACGCGCATACACAGTGGCGCTTTGCGGCGGTGGGTGGAGATGCCGGCTGGGACCTCCGGAGGCCCACGGATTTCGAGCAGGCAACCCGGTTTGTGCGTCCCGAGGACATGTCGTCGATCGTTCTGATCTCCGACAGCCTCGACTGGTTCGAGGAACGAATGACTGAACTGGGCCAGTTGGGGCTCAGCTCCATCGACATTCATAACGTGGGCAGGAATCAGTTGGAGTTCATCGATGCCTTCGTGCCTGTTGTCGCCAGATTGGCCCGCCCGTAAATCGGCACCCGAAGAAGCCGGCAAGAGGGCCGCACCCGAGTTCAACGGATCTTGCGGTCTTGTCCGACGGCAGCAGGCCCACCTTCCAGGCCATGGTGGAGGGGTGGTGCGAAGCCGACGCGTTCGTTGATTTGCAAACGCGGCTCATCCCTCTCGGTAGCGCAACGCCTCGAGCAGCAGTGTGAACGCCGGCGCGGGCTGGCGCCGGCTCGGATAGTACAAATGATAGCCGGGGAAGGGTGGGCACCAGTCGTCGAGCACCCGGATCAGTCGGCCTTCCCGTACGTACGCTTCGACCTGGTCCTCGGGCAGGTAAGCGAAGCCCAATCCCGCGAGGGCGGAATTCAGGCGCATGCACACCGCATCACGGGTCGATCACATGGCCTTACCGACCAGGTAGCAGGGTTATCGGTTGCGATAAACTTGACGCGTTACTTCATTGCGCGCCGCTGCGCTTCAGCCGCTTTAGCTGCGCGTCCCAGCTGCCGCTCTGCACCATGCTGCGGGCGACATCGTCCATCAGCATCGCGATCGCCTTGCTGGAGCGGGGGATTGCTGGACTTCTTCGACAGCACAATGGAGAGCCGCCAGCTCGGTGTCGGGTGAATAACGGGAACGGCGACGAATTCGCCGCGCGCGATCTCCTCGGACATTGCGAAGCTTGGAAAGAGCGTCGCATGACCGTGCCGTACGAGTTGTACGATCCCAGCGAGACTGTCGCAGTTCACCGCGACGTCCACCGGCAGGCTGGCGCGCGCACCCGTCTGCTCGACGACACCCCGAATGACGTGCGGCCGCGCCGGAAGGACGATTGACAGGCCGGCGAGATCCGCGAACTTCACCGCTCGCGCACCAGCCAAGGGATGCCCGGCCGCCACGATCAGCATCAGCTCCTCGATCATGACCTCGCTCGCCACGATGTCCTCGAACGCCTTGTGGTCATAGAGAAGCGCGACGTCCAGACGGCCCGTCTGCACCCATTCGTCGAGGCTGCCGGTCATCGCCTCCACAAGGTGGATCGAGATGCGAGGAAAGCGATCGGCGGCAGCCTCGATCAACGGAATCGACAGCCCACGGCAGGCAGATGTCGGCAACCCCACCAGCACTTCGCCGCCAGGGCTGTCGGAGGCCAAGCGGATCGTTCAGTGTCCGCTTTTTTCTCGCGGGCTACCCTGGAAGTGAGGCCGATTACGGCCTCATCCGCGCCGTATAAACCATGCGGGCCAACTGCCCAAAACAAGGCGTTCCGAACTTCGCCTAAGGGTCAAAAACGGACCCGGGAAGTCGCCGTACGGAAAGTGGCTAGTACAGAGCAAAAGAGATTTGATCGTGAGAGAGACAGGATCGTCGCCTCGGCATGTCGGGCCAGTACACAGCAGCTGGCGAATTCCTCCTGTGCACCGGGGGCGGGTAGATGGATGGAGATCGAAGTCGGCCGAGGACGTGGCGGAGAGGGTGGGATTCGAACCCACGGTGGAGTTGCCCCCACGGCGGTTTTCAAGACCGCTGCCTTAAACCACTCGGCCACCTCTCCTTATCGCCCTTCCACCACGAGCGGCGGCGAAGGGCAAGGGGTTAAGGATCAAGGCGCTTGTCCAATTCGGCCGCAGTTTTGACACTTTGCCCGGGCTTCCATGTTAATACGTATTACGATTTGCTTAACGCGTGTTAAGGGTTTGAGCGGCACGGGGGTGTGCGGAACTTGTTCCGCCGAGGCCGCCCAAGAGGGAACAGAAACCGTATGGCTCGACCGACGGACGTTTCGCGCGGGACCCGTCCCGAACGCGGCGCAGCACGAGGCTCGTCGCTGGCGGTTGCCGCCACGGTTGCGCTCGTGCTTGGTGCCTGCGCCCAGAAACCGAACGTCGATCCGCGGCTTGCGGTCACCACCCCGACGCCACCGAAAGTCGTCGCCGAAGGCGAGCCCGTTCCGAAGGGCGGGGGCGTCGAACAGGCGGCGGAAGCCGCTGTCACACCTACGAAAACCTTTGTTGCCGGCGTGCAGCCAGACGGCTATTCGGCCGAAGGTCTCGCATCCTGGTATGGCTCGCAATTCCACGGCCGCATGACCTCCAATGGCGAGGTCTTCGACATGGCGTCCATCACGGCAGCCCATCCGAGCCTTCCGCTGCCGTCCTATGCCCGCGTGACGAATACGAGCAACGGCAAGTCGATAGTCGTCCGCGTCAACGACCGCGGCCCGTTCCACAAGAACCGCCTGATCGACGTATCGAGCCGCACCGCCGAAATCCTCGATTTTAAGCGCAAGGGAATGGCGCGCGTCCGAATCGATTATGTCGGCCCAGCTTCGCTGAACGGCAGCGACGAGGAGAAACTTCTCGCCACATTCCGTGACAGGGGCGCGAGCCCGTCGGGCACCCAGCTCGCGGCACTGGTCGAAACCCCGGGGCCGGGACCGGTTACTGTCGGCGGCAAGGCACCGTTGAAGCTGAAGCCCGTGATCGCCGCCGTGAATGCTCCGCCGGAGTTGCGCACCGATACGACACCTCCGAGCGGCTACGCCGTCGCATCCGCCTCGACCGAGCCGGTCGCTGCACCGGTTCCGGCACCTGCGACCACGCCAAAGACGAATGTCGCGTCGCGCATCGCTGCCGGGTTCGGCGGCTTCAACTCGCAGCCTTTGGGGCAGAACGCCAAACCCGGCCTGGTTCAGCCGGTTCTCAGCGGGTTCGCCTTCGACCCGACGATCTTCGCTCCTCCACGCTGACATCATCCTGATTGGACGCTCGGTCTCCCTCGCGGTAGAAACCGAAAGAAGGGGATTCTTGGCACGATGGGGCGTGTTGGTCGAATAGCGCTTCTCGCACGCGCCCTGTGCGCGTTTGCGGTCGCTTTGGCGTTGCTCGGGCCAAAATCGGCTCAGGCCCAGACTTTCGAGACTGACGCCAAGCAGGCGATTCTCTACGATGTGCAGAGCGATTCCGTTCTCTTCGCAAAAGAGCCGGACGCCACGTTTCCGCCGGCGAGCCTCGCCAAGCTGATGACCCTTGCGGTCGTATTCGACGAAACGAAACGGGGCTGGGTCTCAGCCGCTGCGCCATTCACCATCTCCGAGTATGCCTGGCGAACCGGCGGCGGTCCGGCCCGGACGACGGCGATGTTCGCGAAGCTCGGTAGCCAGGTGACGGTCAGCGATCTCATGCGAGGTGTAGCGGTCGTGGTCGGCAACGATGCGGCGATTGCGCTCGCCGAGGGCATCGCCAAGAATGAAACGGCGTTTTCCGAGCGGATGAACCAGCTCGGCAAGGAGATCGGCCTGACCTCGTCAGTCTTCGTCAACGCCACGGGCCTGCCGGCACAGGGGCAGAAGACGAGCGTTCGCGACATGGCGCGCATCTCGGCCTATCTCGCGACCAAGCACCCGGACTTCTATACCGTCTTCTCGCAGCCTGATCTCGACTGGAACAATATCCGCCAGCTCAACCGCAACCCCCTGATGGGACAGTATGAAGGCGTGGATGGATTGATGATCGGCTCGGTCGCCGATCTTGGCCACATGATCGCGGCGTCGGCTGTCCGCGACGGACGGCGGTTGATCACCGTGCTCGCCGGCCTTCCCGACGAGAATGCCCGCGTGAAGGCAACCAAAGCCATCCTGGACTGGGGCTTCAACGATTTCATCGACCGGGAGCTGTTCCGACCCGGGACGCTCGTCGCCGAAGCGAAGGTCTTCGGCGGCACGCAGCGTCTGGTACGGCTGGTGTCGGAAACGACGGTGACACTCCCGGTGCCGAAGGACGGCGACAGCCGCATCATCGCCCGAGCCGTTTATCGCGGCCCTATCACGGCGCCGGTCACCAAGGGCGAGCGCGTTGGCGTTCTCCGCATCTGGCGGGACGGCCTGCTGCAGAGCGAAGTGCCCCTGATCGCCGACGAGAATATCGCCGAAGGAACTTTGTGGCGCCGCGCATTCGACGCAACCTACGAACTTGCAGTCGGTGCCGTCGCCCCGCTGTTCGAGCGGCTGAAACTATGACGCCTTTTCGTAGCCGGTTCGTCACCTTCGAGGGCGGGGAGGGGGCCGGGAAATCGACGCAGATTGGGCTTCTCGCGGCCCGCCTGCGCGACCGTGGCGAGGATGTCGTTGTTACCCGCGAACCGGGTGGCTCACCCGATGCCGAACGGCTTCGCGGCATCATCTTGTCCGGCAAGGCCAAATCGTTCGGCGCCTTTGCAGAGACAGCGCTCTTTTCGGCCGCACGGATCGATCATCTCAGCAAGACCATCCGTCCCGCGCTCGAACGCGGAGCGTGGGTACTCTGCGACCGTTTCCTGGATTCGACGCGCGCATATCAGGGCGCGCTCGGCAATCTCGATCCGAAGGTTCTTCGCGCGATGGAGAGAGTTGTCGTTGGGTCGACCATACCCGGCATGACGATCCTGCTCGATCTGCCGGCGGAGATCGGCCTTGAACGGGCCAGGCAGCGCGGGCAGAGCGAGACGCTCGATCGCTTCGAGGCGGAGGATCTCGACTATCATCGCGGGTTGCGTCAGGCCTTCCTCGATATCGCCCATGCCGAACCTGAACGGGTCGCGGTCATCGACGGCCAGAACGCTCCGGACATCGTCTCAGAGCTGGTCTGGCGCGCGGTTGAAAACCGATATGCGATGGCGGTCGCGAGTAATGGCTGACGCCTCCGAGCTTGAATCAGACCGGTTCGAGAACGCGCCGCATCCGCGCGAGACCTTCCGTCTGGTCGGCCACACCACAGCCGAACGGACCTTGCTCGACGCCTACCGCTCGGGCCGCATGCACCATGCATGGATTCTCGGCGGCGAGGAGGGGATCGGGAAAGCGACTTTGGCCTACCGGTTCGCCCGCTTCATCTTCGCCAATCCCGATCCGATGGCCGAGGCCGTCCAGCGCGCGTCGAGCCTGGATGTCAGTCCGGACAATCCCGTCGCACGGCGCGTGCTCCAACAGGCGCATCCGGACCTCTTCGTCCTGCGGCGTGGCCTGACCACGGATCGCAAGAACGTGGCCGGTGAGATCAAGGTCGACGAGGCGAGGAAGCTCGTCTCGTTCTTCTCGACGACGGCGGGCGAGGGGGGGTGGCGGATCGCGATCGTGGACACCGCCGACGACCTGAACACCAACGGTGCCAATGCGTTGCTCAAGGTTCTTGAGGAACCACCTCCGCGCTCGCTCTTCCTGATCCTGACGACCGCGCCGAAACGGCTTCTGCCGACCATCCGCTCGCGCTGCCGCATGCTGACGCTGAAGCCTCTCGCCAGTGGCGAAGTCGTTGAAGTGCTTGAGGGCGTTGACGAATTGTCCGGAGGAGCCGAGGGTGACGATCTCCGCCGCGCTGCCGATCTCGCGGAAGGTTCGGTTCGCCGCGCCGCAATCCTCCTTGGCAGCGACAGCCTTGGGCTGCGGGACACGTTGTCCGGTCTGCTTGACCGCCTTCCGGACATCGACCATGCCGCCGTCCACGCCCTCGCCGAGAAGATGACGGGCAGGGAAGGGGCTCCGAGCTTCGAGTTTTTCTGCGCCTTCATCCAGGACTGGCTGCATGAGCGGATGCGTCGCGGAACATCGACCGGCGAGGCGCGCCTTGCGAGATGGGCGGAGCTGTGGGACAAAAACGCCCGCGCGTTCCGCGACGTAGAGACTTATAATCTCGACAGGCGTCCGCTCGTTCTCGCCATCTTTACCGATCTCGCCGCGGCGATCCGCGGCTGACAACCCTCCAGGCTCATGGCCGACCGCAACGCCTTTTACATCACGACTGCCATCGCATACCCGAACGGCGCGCCGCATATCGGACACGCCTACGAGGTGATCGCGACCGACGCGATCGCGCGCTTCCAGCGCCTCGACGGCCGCGAGGTCTTCTTCATGACCGGAGCGGACGAGCACGGCATCAAAATGCTGCAGACGGCGGAAAAGGCGGGCATTACGCCGGCCGAGCTCGTCGAGCGCAACGTGCCGAAATTCCAGGAGATGGTCGAGCGGCTGAACATCTCGAGCGACCGCTATATCCGCACGACCGAACAGACGCACCATCTATCCTCCCAGGCGATCTGGCAGAAGATGGAAGAGGCGGGCGACATCTATCTCGATGTCTATGCCGGTTGGTATTCCGTCCGTGACGAAGCCTTCTACGCCGAGGACGAGACCACCGTTCAGGAGAACGGCCCGCGTCTCGGCCCACAGGGCACGCCGGTCGAATGGGTCGAGGAGAAGAGCTATTTCTTCCGCCTGTCGGCCTATCAAGACAAGCTGCTGGCCTTCTACGAGGCCAATCCCGATTTCATCGGACCCGATGCTCGCCGCAACGAGGTCGTCAGCTTCGTGAAGGGCGGACTTCAGGATCTCTCGATCAGCCGCACGACCTTCGACTGGGGCGTGAAGGTGCCGGGCGCGCCCGAGCACGTGATGTATGTCTGGGTCGACGCGCTGACCAACTACATCACCGGCGTCGGCTATCCGGACACGAAGTCCGAAAGCTTCAAGAAATTCTGGCCGGCGGACGCCCATATCATCGGCAAGGACATTATCCGCTTCCACGCGGTCTACTGGCCGGCCTTCCTGATGTCGGCCGGCGTCGCGCCGCCAAAGCGCGTCTACGCTCATGGCTTCCTCTTCAACAAGGGGGAGAAGATGTCGAAGTCGGTCGGCAACGTGATCGATCCGTTCACGCTGACGGACGCCTATGGCGTCGACCAGGTGCGCTATTTCTTCCTGCGCGAAGTGCCGTTCGGCCAGGACGGCAGCTATAGCCACGAAGCGATCGTCCAGCGCATCAATGCCGACCTCGCCAACGATCTCGGTAATCTAGCGCAGCGCTCGCTCTCGATGATCGGCAAGAACTGCGACGGCAAAGTGCCCGAGCCCGGCGAATTCACCAAGGCCGACAAGGCGATCCTCGCCGCGGCGGACAATCTGGTGAACGAGGCGAGGGCGGCGATGAAGGGATTTGCCCTTCACACGATGCTGTCCTCGATCTGGCGCGTCATCGCCGAAGCGAACCGCTATTTCGCGTCCGAGGAGCCATGGAAGCTTAAGGCGACCGATCCCGTGCGCATGAACACGGTGCTGTATGTCACGGCGGAAGTGCTGCGCAGCTTCGCGATCCTGACCTTGTCCGTCACTCCAACCGCGTCCGGCAAGTTGCTGGATATCCTCGGCGTTTCCCAATCGGCGCGAAACTTCGCGGCGCTCGGGGAGGGGGGACGGCTGGTCCCCGGCTCCGAGTTGCCCGCACCGAGCCCGATCTATCCACGTTACGTGGAGACCGAGGAGGCGACGGCCTGACGCCATGCTCGTCGACAGCCACTGCCATCTCGATTTCCCAGATTTCGCCGCCGACCGCGACGGCGTGATCGCGCGCGCCAAGGCCGCCGGCGTCGGGCTGATGGTGACGATCTCGACGCGGGTGCGGAAGTTCGACCAGATCCGCGAAATCATCGAGACCCATGACAATGTCTACGGCTCGGTCGGCACGCATCCGCACAACGCCCATGAAGAACTCGACGTCACGGCCGACGATCTGATCCGGCTCTCCGAGCATCCCAAGATCGTGGCGATCGGTGAGGCTGGTCTCGACTACCATTACGACAATTCGCCTCGTGTCGCTCAGGCCCAGGGGTTACGCGCACACATCGCGGCCGCGCGGGCGACTGGTCTTCCGCTTGTCATCCATGCGCGCGAAGCCGACGAGGACATGATCGCGATCCTCGAAGACGAGACGGAGAAGGGCGCCTTTCCCGCGCTTCTTCACTGCTTCTCGTCGGGCGCGGATCTGGCCCGGCGCGGCGTGGCGCTCGGCCTCTACGTGTCGTTTTCGGGCATCCTGACCTTCAAGAATTCTCAGGCGATTCGCGACATCGCGGCCGAAGTCCCGGCCGACCGTCTGCTAGTCGAAACCGACGCGCCGTACCTCGCTCCGGTGCCGCATCGCGGCCAGACCAACGAGCCGGCCTATACAGCTCACACGGCCGCGGTTCTGGCTGAAGTGCGGGGCTGGAGCCACGAAGAGACCGCCATGCGGACCACCGAGAACTTTGCGCGGCTGTTTCGCAAGGTCCCGCGCTCGGCGCTTGGGCTCGAGGGCGAGGCCACTGCGTGAGCCTGACGGTCACGATCCTCGGCTGCGGTTCGTCAGGCGGCGTGCCGCGTGTCGCCACCGGATGGGGCGCCTGCGATCCGCACGAGCCCCGCAACCGGCGCCGGCGTTGCTCGATCCTGGTCCGGAGCGAGAACGGCCATGGCGAGACTAATTTCCTCGTCGACACGTCGCCTGACCTGCGCGAACAGATGCTCGATAGCCACGTCGAGACAATCGACGGCGTGCTGCTGACGCACGACCACGCCGACCACACGCATGGCATCGACGATCTCAGGCCGTATTTCATTCGATCGCGCAGGCGCATCGACGCCTGGATGGACCCCGTGACGTCGCCCGACGTCCGACAGCGTTTCGGCTATATTTTCGAGACGCCCGACGGCAGCGATTATCCGCCCATCCTCAACCAGCATCAGACCGGGCCTGATCAGCCTTTCGCCGTGGACGGTCCCGGCGGATCGATCGATGTGACGACATTCAGACTGCCGCATGGCCAGACCCAGGCTCTGGGCCTTCGGATCGGCGGCATGGCCTATACGCCGGACCTCAGCGACATTCCGGACGACCAGATGGGCCATTTGAGCGACCTCGATCTGTGGATCATCGATGCGCTCCGCATCACGCCTCATCCGAGCCATTTCAGCCTGTCCGAGGCGCTTGATTGGATCGAACGGCTTAAGCCGAAGCGCGCCGTGCTGACCAATCTGCACACCGATCTCGATTACATGACGCTGAAGAGGCAGGTGCCTCCGAACGTCGAGCCGGCTTACGACGGTCTGATCCTCGAACTCTGATCAGAGCGCCGACTAGGCGAGGGCCCAGCGGAGAACGGATCCCACGCCGATCGCGCTCGCGCGGATGGCTGGGCGACGCAGAGGCGCGATCCGAAGTCCATGCATCTCCGCCGCCCAGTCCGGGAGCAGATCCACTCCCGCGTCGAGGACAAGGCGCTGGAAGGGTGCGAGCGCCAGGCTCGACGCCGGCTGCTTGAGCAGAGCGTCGGCGACCTGCCGGGTTCTCCGATCGAACCGCAGATCGGCCCGTGACGTCTGCAGATAGTCAGACACCTCGCGACGAGTGCGCGGCACTGCCTCCGCCCCCAACAAGACTGCGATTTCCGACACCTCTGCGAAATACCTGTCCTGCTCAGAGTGCGGCAGGAGGGGGTCGCGATAACGGACATATGCTTTCAGGAAGCTGCTGACCTCCGCTACGTGAATCCAGGTGAGAAGTGCGGGGTCATTGGCGCTGTAGGGAGTACCGTCAGGAAGGACGCCCTGTACCCGGTCGTGAATAGCCCGGACGCGATCGATCAGCCTCAAAGCCTGATCTGTGTCTCCATAGGTCGTCCCGGAAATGAATTGGGCGGTGCGCCGCAGTCGTCCCTGCATGTCATGCCGGAAGTTCGAGTGATCCCACACACCCGCAACGGCGGCCGGATGCAGCATCTGCAGGAGAAGAGCGGCAACGCCGCCGATCATCATCGTCGTGAAGTCGCCGTGAACCTTCCAGCAGACCGAGCTTCGTCCGAACAGGCCATCGTCTTTTCGGATGTGCCTCGTGCCGCCCGTCCCAATACCGACGAGACCGTGGACGTGCTCCCGGATCACACTGCGCAACCTGCCCATGCGCCGAGAGTAGAGCCTCGGTGTCGAAAGGCCAATGGATCGGGATTCTCAAAAGAAAGCCCGGCATCGGCCGGGCTTTCTGAAGCATTCGCGTCTTGGCGATAGCAGTCTACGAAGCGGACCTTTCCGCAAAGCAGGCCGCTTTCACATACGAGCGGCATCCGTCCGCGATGGGGTTTGTCAGGTGTCAGTGGCGACGGATCCCGAGATCGGTAAAGATATTACTCGGACTATGATGGGTGGAGGCTCGGGTGCTGTTCCCGTTCGGCCCGTCGTTACTCGCGGAGGGGTCAGGAAACGTGAAGGCCCTCAAACGCGCATCGGCAGCGTTAGTAGGTTCTTTGCTGCAGACCGGCGAGGCGCTCCACGGGTAGGTGTCGGGGAAGCCGGCCGCACGGCAGGCATAGGCTGAGGTGTTGCCGAGGGTGGTGGCCGCTAGGGCCAAAATGGACACAGAGGCTGGGAGGAAGGTCAAACCTGTCATACCGCATCTCCATTTGTCTTTCGTCACAACAACAAAGGACCCCCAGCTAGACCTAAGGTCGAACTGGGTGGGGGCATGCGATTGCGACCTGCGGTAGCATAGACTAGCCAACACACCAATGAAATGGTGCGGGCACCCGGAGAGCGTCGTTGGCTCCCTTGTTGCTAGGTCGCTCCGGGGATCACACTCGCTCGATCCGGCACCTGAGTTAGGTTCCATAATATATCTTATGCGACTCACGGCGTAAGGAACTCGGGGCGTGTTCGTCCGGTTTTCCTGCCGATGCGAAATCCGGTCCTCCAGCCTCTCCTTTCGATAGCGTGATGCGCGCGGCCGTCGTCCTCAATGCGACTGCGGGCTCCGCGCTCGGCGTCCGGATTGACGACCTGCTCCGGCATCTTCGAGATGCCGGCATCGAACCTGAATTGTTCGACGATCCGGGGCTGAAATTGCCTGAACGGATCCAAGCTGCGATCGCCAGCAATCCAGATGCCCTCATAGTCGGCGGCGGCGACGGATCGATCGCCTGCTCGGGTCAGAAGCTCATCGACACCAGCATCGCGCTCGGCATCCTGCCTCTGGGCACGATGAATTTGCTTGCGAAAGATCTAGGTCTGCCGCTGACCATCCCGGAGGCGATCGCCGTCATCGCCCAAGGCCATACGCGGACAATCGACGTCGGATTTGCGAATGAGTATATATTCCTTTGCAAGGCATTACTAGGCCTGCCGGCCAATATTGGTCAGCTAAGAGAAAAAGGCCGGGGATCGCTTGGGATCACCGGTAGCCTTCGGCTCGTTCGATCCCTCGCCACCGGACTGCGCCGCCATCCCCTCCTGTCGATGGCGCTTCGCGTCGACGGGAGAATGACCCGCATCCGGACGCGCGCGCTCGCCGTCGCCTGCAATGCATATGACGAGGCCTTCGGGCGATTTCTCCGCCGTTCGCACCTCGATCGCGGCGAGCTTGTCCTCTACGTGCCGCACGGGCTGACCTTCTGGCGCCTCCTGCGTCTGGGCGCCGGTCTCCTTGTCGGAAGCTGGCTCAGCCAGCCCTGGCTCGAAGTGCGGGCATTGAAGCGGCTTGCGATCGTCAGTCCTCGTCCCCTGCTCCGCATCATGCTCGACGGCGAGGTGAGGCTGATGAAACCGCCGATCCGCTTCCGCATTCTGCCCGGTGCGCTGACCGTTTTCGCACCCGCCGAGAGCCCTCACTCATGACCCATATCGCCCATTTGTCAGATCTGCATTTCGGCCGTGTGGATCCGGTCGTGGTCAATGCGCTACGGGCCGAGATCAAAGGCGATCCGCCAGACCTCGTCATCATATCCGGCGACTTCACCCAGAATGCGGAGCGGAACGAATTCATCGAAGCGCGCGATTTCGTCGACAGTCTCGGCGTCCGGACCTTCTCGGTCCCCGGCAACCACGACATCCCGCCGCGCAATCTGGTCGAACGGTTCCTCAATCCCTACGGCCGCTATCACCGCTACATCTCGACCGACCGCGAGCCGATGTGGTGCGACGACACCGTGGCGGTCATCGGACTGAACACGGCGCGGCGCGCCTCGCTGGACTGGAACTGGGCGCATGGGCGCATCACCAAGGAGCAATTGGAGATGCTTGAAGAGCGGCTCGACCGCCTGCCCGCCGACCGGATGCGCATCATCGTGGCGCATCATCCTTTCATCACACCGGACGCCCTGCCCGATACACGCCTGGTCGGACGCGCCGACGAGGCGCTGTCTCTCTTCTCAAGGCAGAACGTGCGGCTGATCCTGGCCGGCCACCTGCACCGTGCCTACGCCCGGATCGCGCCGCTCAAGGACATGCCTTTCGTTTACGTGGTCCAGGCGGGTACGGCGACGTCAACCCGCCTTCGGAACGAGCCGAATGCGTATAACCGGTTGATCATCGCGAATGGCCGGATCGCGATGGAAACCCGGGCATGGTCCGAGGCCGGATGGCGAACGCATTACGAAGCTGCCGACATCCTGAGCAAACCGATGGAAGAGGAAGTCGTGGCGACCGCCTTCCCCGCCCCCGCTATCGAGCCTGCCGCTTCACGCGTGTGACTTCTCGCTATCCATGTGCGCGAGATGGGCGTCTGGATAGCGGCCTCCAGCCGCCGCATCCCTTGGCACGACGTCGGACAGAGCATTGAGGTCCTCTGTCGAGAGCGTGACATCGAGCGCCCCGAGAGATTCAGCGAAACGATCTCGTCGACGTGCGCCTACCAGAGGAACGATATCCTCGCCCTGAGCAGCCACCCAGGCGATGGCCACCTGCGCAACGGTCCCACCGAGCTTGTCGGCTACGCCGCGCAAACGCTCGACCAATGCGAGATTGGCGTCGAGATTGTCGCCCTGGAATCGCGGGCTCAGCGCCCGGAAATCCTGCCCCGACCGCTCCTTCGTCCAGTGCCCGCTGATAAGTCCACGCGAAAGGACGCCATAGGCCGTGATGCCGATGCCAAGCTCCCGGCAAGTCGGCAGGATTTCATCCTCGATGCCCCGGGAGATCAACGAATATTCGATCTGCAGGTCGGCGATCGGATGAACCGCCGCCGCTCGCCGGATGGTGGCGGCTCCGACTTCGGAAAGGCCGATATGACGGACATAACCGGCCTTCACCATTTCCGCGATCGCGCCGACCGTCTCTTCGATCGGAACCGCCGGATCGAGGCGGGCCGGACGGTAGATGTCGATATAATCGACGCCGAGCCGACGCAGCGTATAGGTCAGGAAGGTCTTTACCGCTTCAGGCCGGGTATCGTGGCCGATCCAGTTCATTGCCGGGTCGCGCAGCGCGCCGAACTTGACGCTGATCTCCACCTGGTCGCCGTTCCTGCCCTGCAGGGCTTCCGCGATCAGCATTTCATTGTGGCCCATGCCGTAAAAGTCGCCGGTGTCGAGCAGTGTCATGCCCGCATCGAGCGCGGCGTGAATGGTCGCGATGCTCTCACCACGATCTGCCGGACCATAAAAGTCCGACATGCCCATGCAGCCGAGGCCGAGCATGGAAACCTGCGGGCCGGTTTTGCCAAGAGTGCGCGTCTTCATGATCCTGTCCTTCGAATAGGCGTGATGCCCTTGCCGACAGAAGATGACGCAGAACCATATGCGCGATAAGATGCACAATATCGGACACACTGTTCTCCAATAGGCACAATGAACCAGCCCGACCTTCGCGATCTCCAGGCCTTCATCGCCGTCGCGCGGCATCGCAATTTCCGCCGCGCCGCCGCCGAGCAGCAGGTTTCCGCATCGAGTCTCAGTCAGCGGCTGCGCGATCTCGAGGAACGCCTCGGAGCCCGTCTCCTGCATAGGACGACGCGAAGCGTGTCCCTGACCGAGGCTGGGGAACGGCTATTGGACCGGGCGATCCCGGCTTTGGCCGAGGTCACCGAGGTGCTGGACGAATTGCGCGGCTTGCGCGAAGGCGCGGCGGGGCGGCTCCGCATCAATGCGCCGGCGCCGGCGATCAACTCCGTACTAGCACCGATGATCGCGCCGTTCCTGAAGCGCTATCCCAACATTGAGCTCGAACTCGTCGCCGAGGAGGTAAGGGTCGACATCGTTGCCGGCGGCTTCGATGCCGGGGTCCGGTATGAGGAGCATCTGGCGCAGGACATGGTCGCCGTGCCGCTCGGGCCGCCGCAAGGCTATTCGGTTGTCGCCGCCCCGTCCGTCATCGAAACCCATGGCGCGCCGACAGAGCCGGCGGATTTGGTCGGACTGCCTTGCGTCGTGCACCGCTTCGACAACGGCAACGTGCTTCCCTGGGAGTTCGAGAAGAACGGCCGGATCGTCAGGATCGTGCCGACCGGACGTTCCGGTCCAACATCTCGCCGCGTCTACTCCAGGCGACTCTCGACGGCCTGGGGTTCTTCGCTGACTTTCGAGGATTGGGTGCGGGCGGATATCGAGGCCGGACGGCTCGTCCCGGTACTCGAAGACTGGTGCGAGGACTTCCCCGGCCCCCTGCTCTACTATCCGAGCCGCCGGCAACCACCGCCCACGCTCTCGGGCCTTCATTGATTTCGTCAAGGAATGGCGTGCCGGCAAGATCAGCTGAAGGCGGCGTATCCGCTTTCGGCTGGTTCGGGCGCGTTCGGATTGCCAGGCTGGGTTTCCCAACCGAGATCGGGAAACGACACCAGCCGATTTCCGCGCCGGTCGGTCCGGCAGGTCAGGAAGCCCTTCTCCTCCATATAGGCCAGCAGGCGACGCGCCCGGCCCGGCGAACGGCTTCCGCATGTGCGCGCGAGCTGGAGATCGCCAGGGCACGGAAGCTGCTCCATCGCCGCCCGAGCGAGAACGAGGAACATGCCCTGCAGATCCTCGGTGAGATGCGCCGACAGAGCGACGGCCGCATCCCAATCCGCCAACCCTCGCGCCGCCTCAAGCGGCACGCCGAGCGCGCGAAACGGCGAGGTGTCGCCGGAACTCCGGCAGGTCCCAGGGGTCGCCCGGCACGTTCTGGATGCGGCAGCGCACGGTGAAGTCCTGGTAGAGCACCGCCACGCGCGGAATGCCGCTTCCGGACCGGAGACGACGGCCTCCATCACGGTCTGAAGCGCGGCCTCCCGCTCGGCCGGGTCGACGGCGGGTTTCCGCCACGGGAAGCACGGGATCGCCTCTGGGCGACGCGCCTCAGCAAGCTGGCGGAGAAGATCGCTCGTGGTGGTGGCGCGCGATCGGCGACGATGGCGGGCCGCTCATGGGTCATCGGCGCGAAGATCACCTCCTCGATGTCCTCCGGCTCGTCCGGCATCGGAATGAGCTTCGGGCTCACGCTGCGGGCACCCGTCTCGACCGCGCCGATGCGCACGGTCAACGGCCGCCGGGACAAGGCCGGCCCGAGCGCGACGAAGGTGCCGCGCTCCAGATCGCGGAAGGTCTCCGCCTGACGCCGCTCCATACCGAGCAGATCCGCGGCGCGCGCCATGTCGATGTCGAGGAAGGTCCGGCCCATCAGGAAGTTCGAGGCCTCGGCGGCGACGTTCTTGGCGAGCTTGGCCAGCCGCTGCGTGGCGATGACGCCGGCGAGCCCCCTCTTTCGACCGCGTGACATCAGGTTGACCATCGCGCCGAGCGAAATCTTGCGCGCTTCGTCCGAAACATCGCCCGCGATCGCCGGCGCGAACAGCTGCGCCTCGTCGACCACGACAAGCACCGGATACCAGTGATCGCGCGGCGCATCGAACAGGCCGTTCAGGAAGGCTCCCGCGCAGCGCATCTGCGTCTCGGCGTCCACGCCTTCGAGGTTGAGAACGGCAGAGACCCGGTGCTGGCGGATGCGTCGGGCGATCTCCTCCAGATCGCCGTCGCTCCTCTCGGCGTCCACCACGACATGGCCGTAACGCTCCGACAGGCTGACGAAATCGCCTTCCGGGTCGATGACGATCTGCTGCACCCAGCTGGTGCTCTGCTCGATCAGGCGTCGCAGCAGATGCGATTTTCCCGAGCCGGAATTGCCCTGCACCAGCAGGCGTGTCGAAAGCAGCTCTTCGAGATCGAGGAGAGCCGGCGCGCTGTTCAGTTGCGTGCCGATGTCGATGGCGACTTGCATGCGGCTAACCGAACGGTGTGGGAGCACAGTCGTTACCACCCCGCGCGGGCGATGTGTTGCAGACCCGCCACGTCCACAGGACAGCGCGCGCCGGCAAGCCGAGGTCGCATGCTTCATCTGCAACTGTGCAGTGTTGGGAAGGCTCCCCAGCTTATATTGCGCTCATGAACGACACATCTCTCCACGCCCGTCGATCCCGGCACACGGATCGGCCACGTCCACCTCAAGGTCGCCGACCTTGATCGCGCCCTCGGCTTCTACAGCGGCGTGCTCGGCTTCGAGCTGACGCAGCGCTACGGCACGCAGGCCGCGTTCCTCTCGGCCGGCGGCTATCACCACCATATCGGCCTCAACACCTGGGAAAGCCGCGGAGGCTCCCCGCCCGCGCCCGGGCACGACCGGCCTGTACCACACGGCGATCCTCTATCCGACCCGCGCCGCCCTGGCCGACGCGCTCCGCCGGCTGATCGCGGCCAGTATCCCGCTCGATGGCGCCAGCGACCATGGCGTCAGCCAGGCGCTCTATCTCCGCGATCCGGACGGCAATGGCGTCGAGCTCTATTGGGACCGCGACCCCGGCCGACTGGCCGCGCACGCCGGAAGGCGAGCTCGCCATGACACCCAGCGCCTCGATCTCGAAGACCTGCTCAAGGCCTAACCGTCTTCGGCGCCAGATGGTCGATCCGGCATGCCGAGTCTGCTCCTGCACGCGTTCGGCGAGGATCGTGCGGTGGCACTGCGCGGGATCGTGCTCGTAGCACATGAGGCAGACGCGCCTGCCCGGCTTTCGCCAGCGCCAGCAGCGCCGGCGAAATCGTGCTGCGCCTCATCGGTCTCCATATGCTCCGCGAAGATCCGATCTGAGACTCGAAAGGTCGCCCGACCGCGCGGCAAGCCGGCCTTCCTTCGGCGTGCCGAGCCCGCGCAGATGCAGGTAGTCGATTCCGATGCTGCGGCAGGCCCGAGATCAAATGGCTTTTCGAGAAGCCCGGCCGGCGTGATCGGGTGACGGCGCGCACATCGACCAGAAGGTCGACCTTGGCATCGTCGCAGCGCCGCGAAGACGGCGTCCTGTCGGCGCGCCCTCATATCCAATCGTGGTCAATGTCATCCGGGTCTTGCCTCCGCCCGATGAAACGTGGCGCATAGACGCAAAAGATTGGAGCGCACGTGACCCCTTCCCGCGACATCAACCGCCTGCTCGAAATCATGGCCGCGCTGCGCCACCCCGTGAACGGGTGCGCCTGGGACCTGAAACAGACCTTCGCGACCATCGCGCCCTATACGCAGGAAGAGGCCGCGGAAGTGGCCGACGCGATCGCGCGCAACGATATCGAAGACCTGCGCGAAGAACTCGGCGATCTCCTGCTCCAGGTCGTCTTCCACGCCCAGATGGCGACGGAGGCGGCGCCTTCGCATTTCCCGACGTCGTCGAAGCGATCACGACGAAGCTGATCCGCCGCCATCCGCACGTCTTCGGCGAGACGCGCGCACCTCGCCCCGGACGAGATCAAGACGCATCTGGGACCGGATCAAGACCGAGGAAAAGGCCGAGCGTGCCACGAAGCGAGGCTCGGCGAGCCCCGACGGCGGGCTACTCGATTCGCGTCCAGACCTCCCTTCCCTCGCTTTCCCGCGCAGTGGCGCTTCAGGCCAAGGCCGGCACGGTCGGCTTCGACTGGAATCGAGCGCGGATCGTCCTCGACAAGATCCGCGAAGAGGCCGACGAGGTCGAGGATGCGCTGGACGAGGAAGCCAGCGACGAGGAACGCCTCGACGAGATCGGCGATCTCCTGTTCGCCGTGGCGAATCTCGCCCGTCATGTGAAGGCCGACCCCGAGGTCGCGCTCCGTCGTGCCAATGCCAAGTTCGAGCGGCGCTTCCGCTTCATCGAAGCGGCGCTCGCCGCGGAGGGAAGCACGACGGCCGGTCCGTCTCTTGCGGAGATGGATGCGCTGTGGGACGAAGCGAAACTCGCTGAACGCCAACTGGGCTGAGCACATGACCGAGATAACGCTGGATCCCGCGATCCCTGTCCTGCGCATCTACGACGTCGCCAAGGCCAAGGAATTCTACGTCGATTTCCTCGGTTTCAAGCTCGACTGGGAGCACCGGTTCTTCAACAATGCCCCGCTCTACATGCAGGTGTCCCGCCAGGGCGTGAAGCTGCATCTCAGCGAGCATTACGGCGACGGCACGCCGGGTAGCGTCGTCTATATCCGCGGGACCAATATCGACGCGCTGTCCGCCGAGTTGAACGCGAAGAACGCCCGCTTCTCCCGCCCCTCGCCGACCGACAAGGGGCCGGTCATATCGGACCCGTTCGGAAACGTGCTTCGCTTCGACGACGCGACCAACCGGCACTAGACGGAGAAGCGCCGCCTGATCCCTTCCGCCCGATCTGGCGGGACGCGGACGCGGAGCCGGAGCGAGCCGTCCTCGGCATCCGCGCGGTCGAGCACCTCTGTGTGCTCGTAGAGCCAGTGCAGACCCTCGCCGTCCGCGGCGTCGAGTTCGACATCGAGGTCGAGCGGCCGGCGGAGACGCGAGCTTCGATCTCGTCGAGCAGGGCGGCCACCCCCTCCCCGTCAGCGCGGACACGACGCACCGGGCGCGCTCTCGCCGGCGTCGGAACGATCTCGCCGAGATCGCTGCCGCTCCTCGCCTCTTCCAGTGCGTCGACCTTGTTCCAGACCTCGATCAGGCGGCGGCTGCATCCGGATCGACGCCGAGTTCGGTCAGAATCGCCGTCACATCCGCGGCCTGCGCTTCGGTATCGCCGTGCGAGACGTCGCGGACATGGAGAATCACGTCCGCCTCCAGCACCTCTTCGAGCGTGGCGCGGAAGGCGGCGATCAGCGTGGTCGGCAGGTCCGAGATGAAGCCGACGGTATCGGACAGGATGACCTGCGTGCCGTGCGGAAGCTCGATCGAGCGCAAGGTCGGGTCGAGCGTCGCGAACAACATGTCGGCCGCCATGCACCTTCGCGCGCGTCATCGGTTGAACAGCGTCGACTTTCCGGCATTGGTGTAACCAACGAGCGCAACGATCGGATAAGGCACGCGTTTTCGGCTTGAGCGATGCAGGCCGCGCGTGCGCCGCACCTGCTCCAGCTCCCGCTCGATCTTGTGGATTCGCTCGCCGATAACGCGGCGGTCCGACTCGATCTGCGTCTCGCCCGGGCCGCCGAGGAAGCCGAAGCCGCCGCGCTGCCGTTCGAGATGGGTCCAGGAGCGCACGAGCCGGCTCTTCTGCCAGTTGAGATGGGCCAGCTCGACCTGCAGCGTGCCCTCCTTCGTCCGAGCGCGCCGGCCGAAGATTTCGAGGATCAGGCCGGTCCGGTCGAGGACCTTGCAGTTCCACGCCTTTTCCAGATTTCGCTGCTGGACCGGCGAAAGCGCTGTGTCGACCACGACAAGCTCTGCCTCTTCCGCACGGACGACGCCCGCGAGTTCCTCCACCTTGCCCGTGCCGAGAAAGGTCGCGGGGCGGATGTCGCTGAGAGCGGCACAAGGCCGGAAGCTCACCACTTCAAGGTCGATGGCCAGAGCGAGACCGACCGCCTCGTCGAGCTGAGCTTGCGGACTGCGCCCGGCGACTCGAGCGGCTCCTTGACGGCCGTTTCGTCAGATGCGGAACAATGACGATAGCGCGCCCGCACGTGCCCTCCCCTCAGGCTGAGGCGGAAGTCGGTGCGGACTCTTGCTGCGTGGTTCGGTCAATCAGCCTTCTCGTCATCCGTCCCCTCGAACAGGGAAATAGGATGACCCGGCATCACCGTCGAGATCGCGTGCTTGTAAACAAGCTGCGAATGTCCGTCGCGACGGAGCAGCACGCAGAAGTTGTCAAACCACGTCACGACACCCTGAAGCTTAACGCCGTTTACCAGGAAAATCGTCAGAGGGACTTTGTGTTTGCGAACGTAATTGAGGAAAGTGTCTTGCAAGTTCTGGGCGCTGTCAGCCATTGTTCTTGCTTCTCTCCCGGGGCGCACGCGGCCGAGAGGCTCGCACTTCACCCCCTCCTGCCCGAGTTTTTCTGTGTCGCATTAGAAGCAAGGCCTGCCCTTGCTTCGCAAGTTAGAACGAACGCCTTTCCGCGATATCGTGAAAGCGTTGACGCAAACGCATCACGATGTCGCCCGGTTTTCCATTTCCGACCTTTGTATCATCGATCTGAACAACTGGTGTGAGGATCGTAGTCGCGGACGTGACGAACGCCTCCCGCGCGGCCTTCGCTTCGTCGACTGTGAACTGCCGCTCCTCGACTGTCAGTCCTTCTCTTTGCGACAGATCGAACAAAGTGGTGCGCGTCACGCCGCGCAGGATTCCGTGCTCGGCGGGGCGCGTAACCAGCACTCCGTCAGAGGTAATGATCCAGGCATTGCTGGATCCGCCCTCGGTCACTCAGCCGTCGCGATCGACGAACCAGGCCTCGCGGGCGCCGGCGCCCTTCGCCTGCATCTTCGCCAGCACGTTGGGCAAGAGACCGGTCGTCTTGATGTCGACCCGGTCCCAGCGGCTCTCCGGCACCGTGATGACGCGGATGCCGGACCTGCGCGACCGCCTCGCCTTTTGCCGGGTCGACCGAGCGGGCGATTACGACCAAAGTCGGGCGTGTTCGCATCCGCGTCCGGGAACATGAAATCGCGTCGTCGACGCGCCGCGGGAGACCTGGAGATAGACCAGTCCGTTGCGAACCCGATTCCGGCGCAGCGTCTCGGTGATCACCATTCGCAGCGCCGCATCGGGCATCGGGAAGTCGATGCCGAGCTCTTTCAGCGAGCGGCGGAGACGCGCCAGATGCCGGCTCTCGTCGATGATCCGCCCGTCCCGGATCTCGCAGACCTCGTAGATGCTATCGGCGAACTGGAAGCCGCGATCCTCGACGTGAACATGCGCCTCCGCATACGGAACATAGCGGCCATTGACGTAGACGATGCGGCTCAAGGATTGGCTCCAGAGGGGGCAGTTCAAGGGGATGGAAGCGACTCGGCGCTAGCTGATTTCCAGCGCCTTCAGCTTGCGGTGCAGAGCCGAGCGCTCCATGCCGATGAACTCCGCCGTGCGCGAGATATTGCCGCCGAACCGGCTGATCTGCGCCAGCAGATATTGCCGCTCGAAAACCTCACGAGCGTCGCGCAGAGCCATGCCCATCAACTGCTCGCCGCCCGACCCGTTCGGCGTCGGCGGGACCATCGCGCCGACCTCGGACGGCAGCATGCTGGCGGTGATCTCGGCCTCGGGATCGCCGCCAGCCAGGATCATCAGCCGTTCGATGTTGTTGCGGAGCTGGCGCATATTTCCGGGCCAGTCGTGCGACTGCAGAATCGGCAGCGCATCGTCACCGATGATCCGCTTCGGCAAGCCGGTCTGAAGCGAGATCTGATCGAGGAAGTATTCGATCGTCTCCGGGATATCCTCCCGCCGCTCGGCAAGTCCCGGAACCCGGATCGGCACCACGGCGAGGCGGTGGAACAGATCCTCGCGGAAACTGCCGGCTGCGATCTCCGCCGGCAGGTCACGGCTGGTCGAGGAGATGATGCGGACATCGACCCTGATCCGCGCCGCGCCGCCGACACGGGTGAAGCTCTGATCGACGAGGACCCGCAGGATCTTGTTCTGCGTCTCGCGGGGCATATCCGCGACTTCGTCGATGAACAGCGTGCCGCCGTGCGCCTCTTCGAGCGCGCCGACCGTGCCGCGGGCGGCCATTGCCGTCGCCCTCCACTCCGAACAGCGCGAGTTCCATGTTCTCCGGCGTGATCGCCGCGGCGTTGAGCGCTACGAACGCGCCGTTCGAGCGCTGCGACAGAGTGTGCAGCGAACGGGCCGACCAGTTCCTTGCCGCTGCCCGAGCGCCCGTGATCAGCACGCGGCTATTAGTCGGCGCGACGCGCTCGATCGTTGCGCGCAGCTGGTTCATCACGCTGGATTGCCGATCAGTCGCGACGGCGTGGCCGGACTGCTGGCGCAGTTCGCGGTTCTCGCGGCGTCAGTCGCGAGGCCTCGAGCGCGCGGCTCGCGACCAGCACGAGCCGGTCGGCCTTGAACGGCTTCTCGATGAAATCGTAGGCGCCCTTCTTGATCGCCGCGACGGCGGTCTCGATGTTGCCGTGACCAGAGATCATCACGACGGGCACGTCCGGATGGTGCGCCTTGATGACGTCGAGGATCTGCATGCCGTCGAGCGTCGAGCCCTGCAGCCAGATGTCCAGGAAGACCAGATGCGGTCGCCGCTCCTCGACGGCGGCGATGGCGACGTCGCTGTTGCGTGCGATCCGCGTCTTGTAGCCTTCATCGTCGAGAATGCCCGCGACGAGATCGCGAATGTCCGCCTCGTCGTCGACGATCAGAATGTCGGCGCTCATGCCTCAATACCTGCTCTGGTTGGAGTTGACCGCCGGGTCGGCGGCGCGGAAGGAAACCAGAGGCTTACGCGGGCGCCCCGCCCGCCAGTTGCCGGCTGGTGCATCATTCAGATCGATGCCGCCGCCATGCTCCTCCAGTATTTTGGTCACGATCGCGAGACCCAAACCGGTCCCCTTCTCGCGCGTCGTCATGTACGGCTCCAGAAGCCGGCTGCGATTTTCCAGCGGCAGACCGACACCGTTGTCGATCACGTCGATAATGATCTTGCCTCCACTCTCGTGCACGTCGACGGAGATGCGGCCCTCACCGCGCTCGTCCTCCGGCACCGCGGCGATCGATTCCGCCGCGTTCTTCACGATATTCGTGCACGGCCTGCGACATCAGCCGCCGGTCGAACAACCCGATCACGCGCGTCCTCGGGCGTTGAGCTCGATGGTGATCTCCGGATTTCCGACCCGCATCATCAGCACAACCTGACGCACGGTCTCGGTCACGTCATCCGGTTCGATGACCGGCTTCGGCATCCGCGCGAACGACGAGAACTCGTCGACCATGCGTTTGATGTCGTCAACCTGGCGGACGATCGTATCCGTGCACTGGTCGAAGATCTCCCGATCCTCGGTGATCTGTTTCCCGTACTTGCGGCGAATCCGTTCCGCCGAAAGCTGGATCGGCGTCAGCGGGTTCTTGATCTCGTGGGCGATGCGGCGCGCGACGTCAGCCCAGGCCGAGGTGCGCTGCGCCGCGACGAGCTCGGAGATGTCGTCGAGCGTCACGACATAGCCGTGCTCGGGATCGGCCGTCTGCTCGCTGGTGATGCGGGCATTCACCGTCCGCTCCTTGCCGGCGCGAACCAGCATGATCGTGCCGTGCACCAGCCGCGAGCGTCCCTGGAGCGCCTCGTTGAACAGATCCGAGAATTCGGGCGCCGCCTCGTTGATCGGCCGATGCATGAGCTCCGCCTCGGTGCCGCCGAGAATGAGTTCGGCCGCGCGATTGACGAAAGTGATCCTGCCGTCCCCGGTAATGCCCATCACGCCGGCGGTAACGCTCGACAGCACGGCCTCGGTAAAGCGTCGGCGCTCGTCGATCTGTTCGCTGGCTTCCAGCAATGCATTGCGCTGGGTGCGGAGCTGCGCCGTCATGCGGTTGAAGGTTTCCGACAGACCGCCAAGCTCGCCTTCCTTCTTCCCGGTCGGCACCTGGACGTAGAGATTGCCGTTCGAAACCTGATCGGCCGCGGCGATCAGGCGACTGATCGGCGCAACCAGGCGATTGGCGAAGGCAAGACCCAGCCAGATCGCCGCCAGGAGCAGCGTCAGGCCGATGACGAGATACATCAGGCCGAACGCGACCTGCACGCCGAAGCGCCGCTTGTCGAGCGCGACATACTCCGCCGCCGCAGCCTCCGTCATCCGCAGATATTGCGTCGCCTTGGGGTCGACGGCCGGACGGTGAAGAGCCAGAGATCGTCGTAGCCCGCCAGCTTGAACACCGCGCCCATCATGCTCTGGCTGCCGGGCGACAGGATCGCCGGCTCGGTCTCGGTCGCCTGATCGAACGCACTCGCGGGCGGCATGGGCACTGGCCGTCCGCCGTCGTTCGCCGCGCGCTCGACGACCGTGAGATCGCGTTTCAGCACGTAGGTCGCCTGCATGCCGCGGATGGTCGACTGCACGGTGACGAGGTCCTTGAACCGCTCGCGCTCGTTGTCATAGAGCGGCCGGGCGCGATTGAGGTCGTTGGCCATCGCGAGGATCTCGCCGCGGATCGTGCGCGCCTGCTCCTGCAGGTAGGCACGAGACACGACGAGTGCATTGTCGACGATGCTGCGCGCCCGGGTCGAGAACCATTGATCGAGACCGCGATCGAGCGTAATCACGGCGACCACCGCAAGGATCAGTGCCGGCGTGACGGCGACGATGCCGAACAGCATCACCACCTGCTGGTGAAGCTGCGCGCCAGCATATTTTCGGCGACGGGCAAGGATCAGCGTCCTCGCCTGCCAGCCGATGATTCCGATCATGACCAGACCACACGCGATGTTCACGCAGAGCGTGGTGACGACGATCGCATGTGTCGGTGTGACGGGAGTAAGACCGGCAAGAACCAGGAACGTCGCAAGGGTCGAAAGCAGCGTCAGGACAAGCGCGACGGCGCCGAACCGGCTTGGACCCGGCGTAGGGTCGCGAACCGCGTCGGGATCGTCCGAGCGCACTGTCACAGCGTCAACGGTCAAAGTCCTACCCTAGATGGAACCCCCGGATATCACACTTCCAGGGTGATGCAATCGCGTGACACTGTTGTCCAAATGCGACAACTTCTGGGCACACCAGTCACTTTTTTGAGTGATCAACGACCGTTTCGAATGACACGTAGGTCGAGATCGCGGATTTTCTTGCGAAGCGTATTTCGGTTCAAGCCGAGCAACTCCGCCGCGCGAATCTGATTGCCGCGGGTGGCGACGAAAGCGGCGCCAAGAAGCGGCTGCTCGATCTCTCGAAGCACGCGATGATAGAGCCCCGGAGGCGGAAGCGCCTCGCCGAATTCGGCGAAATAGGACGACAGGAACCGTTCGACCGCCGCGCCCATCTGGTCCGGAACCGCAGGCTCGTCGGAGCAGGCGCAATCGCGGGCTCCGACAGCTCGACATCGACGATGTTCGCCGTGATGACGTCCTGCGGATAGAGCGCGGCGAGACGCCGGATCAGATTTTCCAGCTCGCGCACATTTCCCGGCCAGCGATAGCGCTTCATCCGGTCGAGTGCACCGACATCGATCTGCTTGTGCGGCAGTCCCTCGCGTTCTGCCATGGCGAAGAAGTGGCGGACGAGGTCCGGCACATCCTCGGCACGCTCGCGCAGCGGCGGCAGGCGGATCGGCACGACGTTCAGACGGAAGAACAGGTCCTCTCGGAAAAGTCCCTGCTGGATCAGTATCTTGAGATCCTTGTTCGTCGCGGCGACGATGCGGACATTGGTCTTGATCGGCGTGCGTCCGCCGACCGTCGTGTATTCGCCCTGCTGAAGCACGCGGAGCAGCCGTGTCTGTGCCTCCATCGGCATGTCGCCGATTTCGTCGAGGAACAGCGTACCGCCCTCCGCCTGCTCGAAGCGGCCCGTCGAGCGCGCCTGTGCGCCGGTGAAGGCCCCCTTTTCGTGGCCGAACAGCTCGGATTCGATCAAGTCGCGCGGGATCGCCGCCATGTTGATCGCGACGAACGGGCCTGAGCGTCGCTTGCCGTAATCGTGCAGTGCGCGGGCGACGAGTTCCTTGCCGGTGCCGGACTTGCCGTTGATCATGACCGTCAGGTCGGTCTGCATCAGGCGCGCAAGAACGCGATAAATGTCCTGCATCGCCGCCGAACGACCGACGAGCGGGATATTCTCCGCCTCTTCGGGCCCCGCATCGTTCGCCGCGGCCTTGGGCTCGACCAGGGCGCGGCCGACGATCGCGATCAGTTCCTTCAGGTCGAACGGCTTCGGCAGATATTCGTAGGCACCGCGCTCCGACGCGCGGATCGCGGTCATGAACGTGTTCTGCGCGCTCATGACGATGATCGGCAGATCCGGTCGGAAGCGCTTGATGCGCGGCAAGAGATCGAACGCGTTCTCGTCGGGCATCACCACATCGGTGATGACGAGATCGCCCTCGCCCTGCGTCACCCAGCGCCAGAGCGTCGCCGCATTGCCGGCGGTGCGGACCTCGTAGCCGGCACGCGAAAGCGCCTGGTTCAGAACCGTGCGGATCGCGGCATCGTCGTCAGCGACCAGAATGCTGCCCTGCGCCATGGCTCAGATCTCCGTTTCCGACGGACGGCCGCCGGCAAAGATGGGCATTAGAATCCGGAACGTCGTGCGACGCGGCTGCGACTGGCATTCGACGATGCCGCCGTGGTCGCCGATGATCTTCGCCACCAGCGCAAGGCCGAGACCGGAGCCCGTCGGCTTCGTGGTGACGAACGGGTCGAACAGATGTGGCAAGAGATCCTCCTGGACACCCGGACCATTGTCGCGGACGCAGATTTCGAGAGGCAGGCTGACGCGCGTCTGGCTGCCCGGCACGCTGAGGCGCACGCCGGGACGGAAAGCCGTGGTCATCTGGATTTCGGCATCGTTGGAAGAGCCGGCCGCCTCGGCGGCGTTCTTCACGAGATTGAGGAAGACCTGGATCAGCTGGTCCCGGTTCGCCAGCACCGGCGGCAGAGACGGGTCGTAGTCTTCGACGATCCTGATATTGCGGGCGAAACCCGACTGGGCCAGCCGGCGCACATGTTCGAGCACGACGTGGATATTGACCGCCTCGCGCTCGACCGGCCGCTCGTCGGAGAAAATCTCCATGCGGTCGACAAGTTTCACGATGCGGTCGGTCTCATCGCAGATCAGGCGGGTCAACGCGCGATCGTCGTCGTCCGCCGATTGTTCGAGAAGCTGTGCGGCGCCGCGGATACCCGACAGCGGATTCTTGATCTCATGCGCCAGCATGGCAGCCAGAGCCGTGACCGACCGGGCCGCGCCGCGATGCGTCAGCTGCCGGTTCATCTTGTCGGCAATGGTTCGCTCCTGAAGCATCACCACGACATGGCCCGGACGTTCGCTGTGCGCGCCGATATGGATATCGACCACGCGGGAGCCGCCGATGCGCGGCGTACCGAGATCGACTCGATATTCGTTGACCGGCGCGCCACGGGTGCGGACCTGCTCGACCTGCACCAGAACCGGCGAGCCGAACGGAACCAGATCGGCCAGCGGCTGGCGGCGTAGCAGAGCCGAGCTCATACGGAAGAAGGTTTCGGCGGCCGCGTTGGCGCCGGTCAACCTGCCCTTCTCGTCGACCGAGATCACCGGATTGGGCAGCGCGTTGAGAACGGCGTCAGCTTCGCTGAACCCGACCTGCTGCATAAGCTCTTCGGCCAGCGCGCTCACGCTGCGGCCCTCCAGGCAAGGCTGTCATAGGCGGAAGCGAGCGCCATCTGCGCCTCTTCCGGTGTCGGAGCGGTCATCACGGCCATGCGGATATCCTGCGTGATCTCGACGCCGGACGTCCGGCTTGCTTCATCCAGATACCAGCCGAGATGCTTGCGAGCATGACGCGCGCCGACTTCCCGGCCATAGAGCGTCAGAAGACCGTCGTAGTGCTCCCGCGCGATCGCGTGCTGTTGCGCAAGATCGGGCCCGCCGGACCGCTCGCCGTTGTCCAGGAACCTGGCGACCTGCCCCGGGAACCAGGGACGGCCCTGCGCGCCACGGCCGATCATCACGGCATCCGCCCCGGACTGCATCGAGCATTGCGCGAGCATCGTCGAACTCGGTCAGGTCGCCATTGGCAACGACCGGGATCGCGACGGCATCCTTCACGGCTCGAATAGCGCTCCAGTCAGCCGTGCCCGTATACATCTGCTGCCGCGTACGGCCGTGAATGGCGATCAGGCGAATGCCGGCGGCTTCGGCGCGACGCGCAAGCTCCGGCGCCACAATCGACTCGCTATCCCAGCCAAGACGCGTTTTCAGAGTGACCGGCACCGAGACCGCATTCACCGTGGCTTCGATCAGCGTCAGCGCGTGATCGAGGTTCTTCAGCAGCGCGGAACCGGAATGACCGCCTGTCACCTTCTTCACCGGGCAGCCCATATTGATGTCGATCAGTTGCGCGCCCGATTCTTCGGCCACGCGAGCCGCTTCCGCCATCCATTTCGCTTCACGGCCGGCAAGCTGGACAGAATGCACATTCATCCCGTCTCCCTCGGCGCGAAGCCGCGCTTCCTCGTCGCCCGTCGCCAGTTCGGCAGACGCCACCATCTCGGACACGGCGAGGCCCGCGCCGAGGCGAACCGCAATGCGACGAAACACGATATCGGTGACGCCCGACATCGGAGCGAGTATGACCTGGTTATCGATCGAGAGCGGCCCAATCCGAAGACTGGCCGGCCCGGAATTCGCTGTACTGTCCAATTTTTAGGCGCTCTCTGTCGTTGCCCATTACCTAAGCAGAAGCTGCTCCGCCGGGCAAGTCACGAAACGCAGGCGAGACATTCTGCGGCGGCTTCGCTAGAAGGCTGCGGTTTCGTCCGGAGGAATGTTTGTCCCATAGTTATCCACAGGCCGGCAAGGCGCCCCGCGTCGCTGCGGTCATTGTCGCGGCCGGTCGCGGAACGCGCGCCGCCGGAACTGGCGGACCAGCCAAGCAATACCGTCCCGTCGCCGGCCGTACGGTCCTGGCCCGCACCCTCGACGCCTTCACCTCCCATCCCCGGGTGGATTGCGTATTGACTGTTATCCACAGGGACGACCGCGATCTCTACGATGAGTCGGCCGCCGGATTTGTAGGCAGTCTCCTCGACCCAGTTTTCGGTGGAGCGACACGTCAGGAGTCGGTCCGCATGGGCCTTGAGGCGCTTGCCAGCCAAACCCCTGACATCGTCCTCATCCACGACGCCGCACGGCCCTTCGTCGCCGCCGACCTAATCGACCGGGCCATCGAAGCGGCGCAATCAGGCGCGGCGGTGCCATGCACGGCGGTAACCGACACAGTTTCGGTCGTCGACAACGATATTCGCGGGGAAACGCTCGACCGCGCAAAGCTTCGTACCGTGCAGACGCCGCAGAGTTTCCGCTACGCCGACATCCACGCGGCCCACCAACGCGCCGCGAGCGAAGGCCGCGACGATTTCACCGACGACGGCGCCGTCGCCTCCTTCGCGGGGCTGGACGTGACCGTGTTTCCTGGAGACGCACTCAACATGAAGCTGACCACGCCCGAGGATTTCCGTCAGGCGGAAGCGCGCCTCCTTGCCTCCCTGCCCGACATACGGACGGGCACCGGCTTCGACGTCCACGAATTCTGCGACGGCGACCATGTCTGGCTCGGCGGCGTGAAGATCCCGCACGATCGCGGCGTGCTCGGCCATTCCGACGCGGACGTTGCGCTGCATGCGCTGACCGACGCGATTTTCGGGGCGATCGGCGAAGGCGATATCGGCCAGCATTTCCCGCCGTCAGACCCGCAATGGAAGGGCGCGGCTTCGGTCACGTTCCTTGCCTTCGCCGCAGGCAAGGTGAAGGAGCGCGGCGGCATCATCGCCAATGTCGACATCGCCGTCCTCAGCGAGGCGCCGAAAGTCGGCCCGCACCGCGACGCTATCAAGAAGGTCATCGCCGACACGCTCGGCATCACCAAGGACCGCGTCGGCATCAAGGCGACGACCATGGAAGGCCGTGGCTTCATCGGCCGTCGCGAGGGGCTCTGTGCCGTTGCGACGGCTACCGTCCGGCTGCCGGTCTGATCGTGTCCGGCGACCTCGACGTTACCCGCATCGACCGGGCGCTGATCGAGGCCGCCGCAACAGTGCTGAAGCTCTGCGACGAGCGCGGGCTGACCGTCGTGACGGCCGAATCCTGCACCGGAGGACTCGTCGCGGCCGCCCTCACCGACATCGCCGGCTCATCATCGGTCGTCGAGGGAGGCTTCGTCACCTATTCGAACGAGGCGAAGCACAAATCGCTCGGCGTCCCGAACAGCCTTCTGGAGGTGCACGGCGCGGTCAGCGAGCCCGTTGCGCGCGCAATGGCCGAGGGCGCGCTTCGCGCTTCGGCAAACGCCGATCTCGCGGTCGCGATCACCGGCATCGCCGGCCCGGGCGGTGCGACGCCTGGCAAGCCAGTCGGTCTCGTCCACTTTGCCACTGCTCGTCGTGACGGCGCAGTGATTCATCGGGAGAAGCGATACGGCGACATCGGCCGCGCGCTGGTCCGTCGGAACTCGGCGATGGAGGCCCTCGCCCTGCTGATCGAGATCGTCAACGCCCGCTAATTGGTGACCGGGGCCTGCTGACCCGTTCGCCAGCGCCGGACGAGCGCGCCGAGAATATCGGAATAGTCGTCGGTCCAGGCCGCCACCTCGGTTGGCTGCAGCTTCTCCCAAAGATCGAGCGAGGGGAGAGCGCCGAAGGCTTCCTCGTTGCGAGCGAGCACGACGACGAGCGAACGCGCCGCCATGTTCAACGTCTCTTCATCGGTCAGGACGTCCTGCTTCCACCAGCCGACGAGTCCGAGGTCCTGCGCGATTGCGCCGACGACCGGCAGGAGATCGAGGTGTCGGTTGGAGATGTGAAGCACCAGCACGCCGCGAGGTGTCAGACGATCGAAATAGAGCTCGACCGCCTCGCGCGTCAGCAGATGGATCGGAATGGCATCCGACGAGAACGCATCGATCAGCAGAAGTTCATGTTTCGTGTCGTCGTCCTGCAGCGTAATGCGCGCATCGCCGAGTACGATTTTCGAGGTCGGAGCACAGGCCGGGATGAACCGGAACAAACCACTGTCCTTGGCGATGCGAACGATATCGGCGTCTATCTCGTAGAAGCGCCAATCCTCCCCCTCCTCGCGGTAACAGGACAGCGAGCCCGCACCGAGGCCGACGATGCCCACGGGCGAAAGCTTGAAGCCGTCGTTCGCGTCGCGGACCGAGCGGATCGCTTCCGCCATCGGACCACCGGGATAGTAATAGGTCAGCGGCTCCGGCCAACCCGTACGTGGCTGGCCCTTGTCGAGCCCGATCGCGCCATGAAGCGTCGTGCCGTTGTAGAGCAGACGGAAACTGCCATCCCTGAAATCGATCGCCTTGTGGACACCGAAGAAGCTTCGGGTCAGCAGCACCTGACTCGGATGGGACGACAGAAGCCCGCCAACCAGCAACGCGGTCGCGAAGATCGCGACAGACACCAGCGGAACGAACCAGACGATCGCGAGTGCAACGCCGATCGTCGCGAAGACGACGAGATCCCAGCGGGCCGAATAGTCGACCGGGATGGACAGGTCGGAAGACCAGGCAATTGCCGCCGCGACCGATGCCAGAACGGCGATCGTGGCCGCCCCATAAGCTTGCCGGCGGCCGATCTTGGCCACCGGCACCAGCAGTCCGAACGCCATCACGAGCAGGATAGGATATTCGAGGATCGTCGGGAAAATATTGGGTGCAGCCAGTCCGGTGAACGCGCCGCCGAGCACGCCGCCGAAGGACATCCAGAGATAGAATTCGGTCAGCCGCGATGCCGGCGGGCGGGCGGCGTAGAGCTTCGTGTGCGCGGTGAGCGCGACGACGAAGAAAGTCGCCAGATGGAGCGCCAACGTCCATTCCATCCGCAGGAACCGGGACTGCCAATCGCAGGCGACCAGGGCGATGAGCACCGGCATTGCGACCGCAAGGAGCCTCGCCGGGACCAGCGGACGCTCGCGGAAGACGATGACGAAGGTCAGCAGGAATAGCGCCAGCGGCATCACCCAGAGGAAGGGAGCCGACGCGATGTCCGTCGAAATATGCGCAGTCACCGCGACGAGCAGCGCCGAAGGAATGAAAGCGAGCAATATCCATTGCAGGCGGCGGCCGGCTGTTGTCGGCGCATCATCACGATCACGGAATTCGGCCTGCGGCGCGGCCATGAATCGGGTGCTCGACCACAGCCCCAATCCCGCAATCAGGAGGCCGAGCAGAGCATAGCTGATTGACCAAACCAGCGATTGAGTCCCCAACCGCAACCAGGGCTCCATCACCAGCGGGTAGCCGATCAACGCTATGAAGCTGCCGAGATTGGAGGCTCCGTACAGGAAATAGGGATCGCGGGAGCCCTCTTCGCCAGTCCGCGCGAACCATGCCTGAAGCAGCGGCGCATTGGCGGATAACGCGAAGAACAGCATTCCAACCGAAACGCCAAACAGGCCCAGCAGCCAGAAGATCTGGCCGCTGGCGGGCGGATGCCCCCAGCCCGAGGCGAGCGCAAGAGGCAAGAACACGCCCCCCAGCACCAGAACCGCGATGTGGATAAGTACCCCTGCCCTGGCGCCGGCAAACCGGATCAGCAGATGGGCATAGGCATATCCCGCGAGAAGAACGCCCTGGAAAAAGACGAGCGCGACCGACCAGACGCCTGGAGCGCCGCCAAGGCGCGGCAGCACCATCTTGGCGAACATCGGCTGAACGGCGAACAGCAAAGTGGCGGATAGGAAGAGAGCACCGCCGAATGCAATCAGGGCTCCACGCCCTTTCGTCGACTCACCAGCCGACGCCTCCGCAACGGTCATTAAGCCTCCCAGGGAGGCGTTCTATTTTCTACGCGCCTCTCAATGGCTGCGGAGCCTCGGTCAAATGAGAGGGCTTGTAAACATGGTTCGCGCGCGCTTCGAAGGCTTCGGCGAAACGTTTGAAGGCACGTTCGAAAACCGCGCCCGCAACCATTGCGAAAGTCCGACTCTTCATCTCCCAGGCGATGAAGAAATTGACCTCGCTCATGGTCTCGTCGATGGATTTGAAAGACCACCGGTTCATCAGGGACCGAAACGGCCCCGTAACATATTCCACCGTGATGGTCAGATCGGCCGGGTTCATCGTCACCCGGCTCGTGAATGTGTCCCGGATCAGTGAATAGGCGACGGTCATGTCGGCGATGATCACCGTCTTGCCGTCGCGCTGCTCGCGCTTCCGGACCCGCAGGCTCTCGCAAAGCGGCACGAAATGCGGATAGTTCTCCACGTCGCCGACGAGATCGTACATCTGCTGCGCCGAGTGATGGACGCGCTTGGTCGTATGGTGCTGGGGCATAAAACTATTAGGCCGTCACGCGGGCGGCGCGGGCCGCTTTGAGCCGGGCGAAATCCTCGCCGGCATGGTGGGACGAGCGGGTCAGCGGGCTCGAGGAGACCATCAGGAAGCCCTTGCTGAGCGCGACCGTCTCGAAGCCATTGAACTCGGCCGGCTCGACGAAGCGCGCGACCGCATGGTGCTTCCGGGTCGGCTGGAGATACTGGCCGATGGTCAGGAAATCGACGTCGGCCGAGCGGAGGTCGTCCATCAGCTGAAGGACTTCGTTCCGTTCCTCGCCGAGACCGACCATGATTCCGGACTTGGTGAACATGGTCGGATCGAGTTCCTTCACCCGCTGCAGCAGTCGCATCGAGTGGAAGTAGCGCGCACCCGGGCGGACGGTCAGATAGAGCGAAGGCACTGTTTCGAGATTGTGATTGAAGACGTCGGGCTTGGCCGCGACGACCAATTCGAGTGCGCCCTGCTTCCTCAGGAAATCTGGAGTCAGGACCTCGATCGTCGTCTGCGGGCTGACGTCGCGGATGGCGCGGATGACATTGGCAAAATGCTGCGCCCCGCCATCATCGAGATCATCGCGGTCGACCGAGGTAATGACCACATGGTGCAGTGAAAGCTTGGAGACGGCGTCCGCCACGCGGCGCGGCTCGTCGGCATCGACGCCGGGCGTCGGCAGCCCGGTGCGGACATTACAGAAGGCGCAGGCCCGCGTGCAGGTGTCGCCCAGGATCATGAAAGTGGCGTGCTTCTTCGACCAGCATTCGCCGATATTCGGGCAGCCTGCCTCCTCACACACCGTTACGAGCTTGTTTTCGCGGACAATGTCCTGCGTCTCCCGATAGACCGGGGAGCCCGGTGCGCGCACGCGGATCCAGTCAGGCTTCTTCAGAACCTCGGTGTCGGGCCGGTGCGCCTTTTCGGGGTGGCGCAATGCGGGCCGCGGATTCTTGGTGAGATCGAGAACGACGGTCATCCGTTTCCTGAAATGGTGCGCGGACAAATACTATAGGAGGGTTGCGCCGTCACAAAATGCGAGGACGCAACCCTGTCATCACCAGGTAATGAGGCTCACTCGGCCGCGATCTTCTTCATCGCGTATGTATGCTCGGGCGCCGGGAAGCTCCGCGCCCGGACTTCCGATGCGTAACCCTCGATCGCGCCACGGATATGGTCTCGAAGCGCCCCGTACTTTTTGACGAATTTCGGCACGCGCTCGGTCAGGCCGAGCATGTCTTCCATGACGAGGATCTGGCCGTCGCAGGCGGCGGACGCTCCGATGCCAATGGTCGGCGCCTTGGTGATCTCGGTGATCTTCTTACCGAGCGGCTCGGCGACGCCCTCGACGACGATCGAGAACGCACCTGCCTCGTCGACCGCACGCGCATCGGCGAGAATTGCCTCCCAATCCTTCTCATCGCGCCCCTGCGCCTTGAAGCCGCCGAGCGTCAGCACCGACTGCGGTGTCAGGCCGATATGGGCCATCACCGGCACGCCGCGGTCGGTGAGGAAGCGGATGGTCTCTGCCATGCGGACGCCGCCTTCGAGCTTCACCGCGCCGGCGCCGGTCTCCTTCAGCACGCGGGTGCAAGACTTGAACGCCTCGGCCGGGCTCGCTTCGTAGCTGCCGAACGGCATGTCGACGACGACGAGTGCCCGTTTGGACCCTCGGACGACGGCCTGCCCCTGCAGGATCATCATTTCCAGCGTCACCGGCACGGTCGTCTCCAGGCCATGCATGACCATGCCGAGCAAATCGCCGACCAGAAGGAGTTCGACCAGATCGTCCGCCACCGCCGCCGTATGGGCGTGATAGGCAGTTAACGTGACGATCGGCTCGCCGCCCTTGCGAGCCTTGATTTCGGGGGCGGTGATGCGGCGGATCTGCGCCTGTACCGACATTCTGTTCTCCAACATCTCCGGCTAGCCGGGAAGCACGGGCACACCGATCACGTTCGGGTGCACGTAGACCGCGAAACCGAGGAAAAGCACGGTTCCGACGGCCACGGCAATCAGGTCGTTATGCCAGCGCGGCGGCGCAATAGGCTGCGCGGGTTCGATTCGCGCCCGCCGCTTGACGGCGATCCTGTCGTAGACGGCAAACGCGAGCAGCGAACCGAACAGGAGCATCGCGGCCAGATCGCCATTGGCGAGAAGATGGGCGAGCGCCCAGACCTTGACGCCGACCAGCATCGGATGGCGGAGCCTGGCCTTGATAAACCCGGAAGGAACATAAGCCGCTGTCACGCAGACGAAGGCGATCCAGATCAGTGGCATCGCGATGTGGCGCATCGCGACCGGCGGCTCCCAGAGAGGAACGAAGGGTGCCGCCCGCCAGCCCAGCACAATGAGGACCAGCCCAAGGATCGAAAGGACCGAATAGCCGATCTTGTAGGGTGCCTCGCCGAATCGGTCGATGAGCCGAGCGCGCCGGTCGCGCATGGTCGTGACGATATGAACGCCGATGAAGACTGCGAGACCGACAATGAGAAGCAGCATGCATGACCCCCAGACTGACGGCGGGACTCATTAGCCCGCTCCCGGCAGAATACTTGCTTCACACGGCGGTGTTGCTACACTTTTGGTCAACTGAACTCGTTGGACGCCGGGTGCGCCGAACAGGCCGCGCCGCGTCCCGAAGGAAAAGGATTGACCTATCGTGCCCCGCCTCCGCTGGCGGCCGCGCAATCCGCCGGTGCGCCTTTCGCTACTGCCAGCGTGGTAGCGGGTGTTGCGCCCGGCGAGTATTCGCTCGCCTCACGGCGATCCAATCTCTACGCCGCTCTCGATCTCGGAACCAATAATTGCCGGCTCCTGATCGCCCGTCCGATCTGGGACGGCTTCCGCGTTGTCGACGCGTTTTCGCGTATCGTGCGGCTTGGCGAAGGGCTCGGCAGCAGCGGGCGACTGTCTCAGGACGCGATCTCGCGCGCCGTCGAAGCGCTGGCGATTTGCCGCGACAAGATCGCGGCGCGTGGTGTTCATCGCGCCCGCCTGATCGCGACTGAGGCCTGCCGCAGCGCGGCGAACGGCGAGGAATTCAGCGCCCGGGTTCGCGAGGAGACCGGCCTCGACCTCGAAATCATCGACCGGGCCACCGAAGCGCGCCTCGCCGCGGTGGGCTGCTCTCCCCTCGCCGATCCGAGCTCGGACGGCGTGATCCTGTTCGATATCGGCGGCGGCTCTTCCGAGCTCGTCTGGGTCGAGCGCCAGCACAACGGCTTCTCATCGGCTCCCAAGATCCGCTCCTGGATATCGCTACCGGTCGGCGTCGTCAGCCTCGCCGAGCGGCATGGCGGCATGGCCGTCACCGACGAGGTGTTCGAAGCCATGGTTCGTGATGTCGAACCCATGCTCGAAGCCTTCCCGCAGAAAGCAGAGCTAGCCAAGGCCTGCGGCCGACTTCACATGCTCGGGACGTCCGGCACCGTCACCACGCTTGCCGGCGTCCATATGGACCTGCCGCGTTACGACCGCCGCCGAGTGGACGGCTTCTGGCTCACCGACATGCAGATCAACGATGTGGTCGGCCGCCTGAAGGCAATGTCCTATGAGGAACGTGTCGCGAATCCGTGCATCGGCCGCGAGCGTGCCGACCTCGTCCTCGCCGGCTGCGCCATCCTCGAAGCCTTCCGCCGCGCCTTCCCCTGCGCCCGCCTCCGCGTCGCCGATCGCGGTTTGCGCGAGGGCATCCTGATCGAGCTGATGCAGGCCGACGGCGTATGGCGCCGTTCTTCAAGGGCAAGCGCGTGACGGCAAAACGAAGCGGCGGCGCTGGCGGAACCAGCGGGCGCGATCTGTCCAAGCGACTCAAAACCGCCCGCGGCCGCACCACATCTCAGCAGCTCTGGCTCCAGCGCCAGATCAACGACCCCTATGTCGCTCGCGCCAAGCGCGAAGGCTATCGGTCGCGCGCTGCCTACAAGCTGATCGAGATCGACCAGCAGCATCACCTGCTGAAGCCGGGCGACCGGATCGTCGACCTCGGCGCGGCTCCCGGCGGATGGAGCCAGTTTGCCGCCGAGAAGGTCGGCGCCAGGGGGAAGGTCGTCGCCATCGACATTCTCGACATGCCGACCATCACCGGCGTCGAGTTCGCGCAGATCGACTTTCTCGATCCCCGTGCCCCGGATCTTCTCAAGGAAATGCTGGGCGGTCAGGCCGACGTCGTCTTGTCTGACATGGCTGCGAACACGACGGGCCATCGCCAGACCGACAAGCTTCGGACGCTCGGCCTCGTCGAAATAGCCATGGACTTTGCCCGCGAGGTTCTCTCGCCAGGCGGGAAATTCCTCGCCAAGGTGCTGCAGGGCGGCACGGAGGGCGAACTATTGGCGCAGCTGAAGCGCGACTATCAGACGGTCAAGCACGTCAAGCCGCCGGCGAGCCGCCAAGGCTCGTCGGAGCTTTACGTCCTGGCTACGGGCTTTCGCGGAACGAACTAGGCGCGGCGCGTCCCGGTGCGGCGGTCGTCGTGGGCGCGGCCAACGAACTTCTTGGCAATCCAGACCAGGAAGGCGGCTTTGATAAGTCGTCTGATCATCGGTTGATCCTCCTCAAAGGGATCAACCGGCACTGCCCGGCATGGTTCCTCAGCCGCGCTCGCGCGCCTCGATGATCGGATCATCGGCGATGAGCTCGTCGCCCTCCTCCGCCACTGTCTTGCGACGATGGCCCGACACCTCCGCGCCCGCGTTGGCCTTTAGCCGGACAAACGCGAAGAAGGACAACGCAGATACCGCCGCCACGACGATGAAGGCCGGCGTAAAGTCGCTGATAATCAGATTGTGGTCACCGCGCAGCTTCAGTGATGTCTCGAGCGTCAGTGCCGCGATCGACACGCCGACTGACAATGACACCTGCTGCGCCACGCTCGTCATGCTGGTCGCGCGGCTCATCTGGAGCTGCGAGACGTCGGAGTAGCCAAGGGCGTTGACGCTGGTGAACTGTAGCGAGCGGAAGAAACCGCCGGTCAAAAGCACCGCGAGGATGACCGCGCCGGGCGTTGTCGGAGTAAAGAACGCCGGCGCTGCCACGAACAACGTAGCGAGCACGGCATTCGCGACCATGACTGCGCGGAAACCGAATGTCCGCAGGATCGGCGGCGCGGCGAATTTCATCGCCATGGCCCCGAGCGAAGCGGCGAAAGTCAGCATACCGGATTGGAACGGCGTCATGCCGAAACCGAGCTGGAACAATAGCGGCAGCAGGAACGGAATCGCACCGATGCCGATCCGGAACAGCGATCCGCCGGTGATGCTGATCCGGAAGGTCGGGATGCGGAACAACGACAGATCGAGGATCGGGTTCGGCACCCGGCGGGCATAAAAGAAATAGGCGGTCAGCATGGTCGCGCCGCAAAGCAGCAGCAGGACAACGATCGGAATCGGCAGGATGTTGAGGCCGATTGCCGTCGAGCCGGTGACGAAGCTCGCCATGCCGATGCCGGACAGGATGAAGCCGATCGTATCGAACCGCGTCTGCTCCTCGCCGCGCACATTTGGTATGAACATGGTCGCAAGGACCAAGCCTAGCACGCCGATCGGGAGGTTGATCCAGAAAATCCAGCGCCAATGAAAGTAGGTCGTGATGAAGCCGCCGAGTGGCGGGCCGACGACCGGACCGATCAGCGCCGGAATGGTCAGCCAGGCGAGCGAACCGACGAGTTCGCTCTTCGGCACGGTGCGGAGGATGACGAGGCGCCCGACCGGCACCATCATCGCCCCGCCCATGCCCTGGACGATGCGCGCCGCGATGATCTCGCCCATCGTGCTCGACAGCCCGCAGAGGATCGAGCCCAGCATGAACACGGCAATCGCGAGCCGGAACACCGTCCGCGCGCCGAAGCGATCGGCCATCCAGCCGGAAGCGGGGATGAAGACCGCAAGGCTCAAGAGATATGAGGTCAGCGCCAGTTTCAGCCGGATCGGGTCGGCCCCGATATCCCTTGCGATCGCAGGCAACGCCGTCGCGAGAACCGTCGAGTCGAGGTTCTCCATGAACAGTGCGCAGGCGACGATGAGAGGAACGAGTACGCGCGGCGGGAGCATGGCCGCTAGTTAGTGCAAAGCTGCATCGCAGCAAAGCTAAAGCGTACTTTGCCACACCGAACCTTCGTGCTAAGCACCCTCGCCAACTCCCAAGAGCGAAGACTCGGCGCAACCGCGCATCCGTCCCGCTCATCCGAACGCTAGGAACGTTGGCATGGCTCGCCTCATCGAATCGGCATTTGGCCGCGAAGCCCTCACTTTCGACGACGTATTGCTTCGTCCCGGCCTCTCCGAGGTTCTGCCGAGCGAAGCCGACCTCCGGTCACGCGTCACCCGGACGATCTCCGTCAATATCCCGATCATGTCCTCGGCCATGGACACGGTGACCGAAGCCCGCCTCGCCATCGCGATGGCGCAAGCCGGCGGTCTCGGCGTCATCCATCGCAATCTCTCGGCCGAGGAGCAGGCTGCCCAGGTCCGCGCGGTCAAGAAGTTCGAAAGCGGCATGGTGGTGAACCCGGTCACCATCTATCCGGACCAGACGCTCAACGAAGCCTTCGAGCTGATGAAGCGCTACTCGATATCGGGCATTCCGGTGGTCGAGCGTGGTCCGAACGGCCGCTCCGGCAAGCTCGTCGGCATCCTCACCAACCGCGATGTCCGCTTCGCCACCAATCCTGCGCAGCCGGTCGCCGAACTGATGACCCGGGAACGGTTGATCACGGTCAAGCAGGGCGTGGTCGATCAGGCCGAGGCCAAGCGGCTCCTCCATCAATACCGGATCGAGAAGCTTCTGGTCGTCGACGATGAAGGACGCTGCACCGGCCTCATCACGGTGAAGGACATCGAGCGCGCGGTCTCGAACCCGCTCGCCAACAAGGACGAACAGGGCCGCCTGCGCGTCGCCGCCGCGTCAACCGTAGGCGATACCGGTTTCGCCCGTTCCGAACAGCTGATCGACGCCGGCGTTGACCTGCTCGTCATCGATACGGCACACGGCCATTCGGCCCACGTCCTGAGAGCGGTCGACCGGGTGAAGGCGCTCTCCAACAGTGTTCAGGTCATGGCCGGCAACGTCGCCACCGCCGGCGCCACCAAGGCCCTGATCGAGGCCGGAGCGGACGCGATCAAGGTCGGCATCGGCCCGGGCTCGATCTGCACCACCCGCATCGTCGCGGGCGTCGGCGTTCCACAGCTGACGGCGGTGATGGACTCCGCCGATGAAGCTAGGAAGCACGACGTCCCGGTCGTCGCCGATGGCGGCATCAAGTTCTCCGGCGACCTCGCCAAGGCGCTCGCGGCAGGCGCCGACGTGGCGATGGTCGGCTCGCTCCTCGCAGGCACCGAGGAAAGCCCCGGCGAGACCTTCATCTATCAGGGCCGCTCGTACAAAGCCTATCGCGGCATGGGCTCGGTCGGCGCGATGGCCCAGGGCTCGGCGGATCGTTACTTCCAGCAGGACATCAAGGACTCGCTGAAGCTCGTGCCGGAAGGCATCGAGGGCCAGGTTCCGTATAAGGGACCGCTCGGCGCCGTCCTGCATCAACTCGCCGGCGGCCTCCGTGCCGCGATGGGCTATGTCGGCGCGAAGACCCTGCCCGAACTTCAGGAAAAGGCGGAGTTCGTCCGCATCACCGGAGCGGGCCTGCGCGAGAGCCACGTCCACGACGTCAGCATCACCCGCGAAAGCCCTAATTACCCGACACGGGTCTGATCAATGTCCATACAATCCGTCCTGCTCCCGGTCTTCATTCAGGCAGCCCTGACCTTCTGTCTGTTGTTCTGGATGGCGCGGGAGCGGGCGCGGGCTGTGCGCGCCGGCCAGTTCGACATTGCCGCCTATATGGACGAGGGCCGCGGCTGGCCGAAGCGCGCGACCGTGATCAACAATTGCTACAAGAACCAGTTCGAACTGCCGGTCCTTTTCTTCGCGCTGGTGCCGCTCGAACTCCTGACCCATCAGGCCGGGCTGTTCTTCGTCACCCTTGCATGGGTGTTTGTCGTCAGTCGCATCCTGCACGCCTGGTTCTACGTCCAGGAGAACCTGCGCATGCGTGCGGCGTTCTTCGCCGTGGGCGTGATGATATTATTCCTCGCCTGGCTGATCTTCGCGCTGAACATCCTGTTCGCCTCGCTCTAGATGGACACCGACGTCATCCTCCTTCTGCTGGCGCGCATTCTCGCGGGCGGTGCATTCATCGCCATTGGCATTCGGCTCCTCCGAGGCCTGCCGCTGGTCGTGGATTTGCTCAAAAGCAAGGGCATTCCGCTTCCCAGACTGGTCGCTCAGGCCGGAGCAGTCATCGAGATCTTCCTCGGGACGCTGGCCATTTCCGGGCTCTGGCTGTTCGAGATCGCGATCGCCATGGCGGTATTCGTGGTCGCGGCGACTTTGATGGTGCATGACATCTGGAACGCCAGAGGTCCGCAGCGGGAGAAGGAACTGAACGTCATCCTGTCGAACACGATCATCGTCGGCGGCCTGCTCGCACTCGCGGCGTCCGCGCGATGAAGCCCGGTGCCCACGCTGCCGCAGCCATTGAGGTCCTTACCGATCTCGAAGCGCGCCGCCGTCCCGCCGCGGACGCCCTGAAGGATTGGGGCCTGTCGCATCGCTTCGCCGGATCGAAGGATCGGGCCTCGATCGCAAGCCTCGTCTACGACGCTCTACGCCGCCGCTCATCCTCCGCCTGGCGTCTTGGAGCCGAAACGCCCCGCGCGCTCGTGCTCGGCGCGTTGGCATTCACGCGCGGATTGGATGCAGACAAACTCGCCGCGTTGTTTGCATACAGCCCGCACGCCCCGGACGCTTTGTCCGCATCTGAAATCCAAGCAATATCCGATAGTAAGCTCGACGATGCGCCAGCATGGGTTCGCGGCGACTATCCAGAATGGCTGGACGAGAAATTCGCGCGCGTTTTCGGCGAGGAAAGAGCATTTGAGGGTGAGTCGCTGGCCGAGCGCGCGCCGCTCGATCTGCGCGTCAACGCCCTGAAGGGCGACCGTACGGAAGCGCTCAAGGAGCTTTCGCATCTTCACGCCGCGCCAACGCCGCTATCGCCTGCGGGTATCCGCATTCCCCTCCTCGCCGACGGCCGCGGGCCTCCGGTCCAGTCGGAGCCGGCCTTTCTTCACGGCCTCGTCGAGGTGCAAGACGAGGGTTCGCAGATCGCCGCTCTTGTTGCCGGCGCCGCGCCCGGCGAACAGGTGATCGATCTCTGCGCGGGAGGCGGCGGCAAAACGCTGGCGCTCTCGGCGGGTATGGCGAACAAGGGCCAGATCTTCGCCTATGACCGCGATATCCGCCGTCTCGCGCCCATCCACGAGCGCGCCCAGCGTGCCGGCGTCCGCAATCTCCAGATCCGTTCGCCGCGCGGCAAGGAAGACGTGCTCGCCGACCTCACCGGGCACGCCGACATGGTGCTCGTCGATGCCCCCTGCACCGGCACCGGCACCTGGCGCCGCAATCCCGACGCCAAATGGCGCCTCCGCCCGAACGCGCTTGAAGCCCGGATGGCCGAACAGGATGCAGTGCTCGACCAGGCAGCGCCCTTGGTGAAAGCCGGAGGCCGGCTCGTCTACATCACCTGCTCGCTGCTCGCTGACGAGAACACGGACCGCCTCGCGGCATTTCGTCAGCGCCATCCCGGCTTCGTGCCAAGCGACATGCGCGAGGCCATGGGCAAAGCCGGTCTCGCCGCCTACGAGAGCCACACCGCGAAAGACGGCGACAGCCTCCTGCTGACGCCCCGTCGCAGCGGCACCGACGGCTTCTTCGTCTCAATCCTGAAACGTCAGTCCTGAGCGGTAGCGCCCGGCGGCTTCCAGTCCGCGGTCTGCTGCGGCGTGAACTCGGCCTGCCAGCGCCCGGGCACTGATTTCGCCGGGGTCGGGCCCTTCAGCATCGAGACATAGTCAGCGCGCGGCACGACCTGCCCGCCCAGCGTCTCGACCCAGGGCGACATATGCTGGTGGTCGACGGTCGTGAAGCCCCATTCGCTGAGGTGATGGTAGAGGCAGACGATGCCAATCTTCGAGGCGTTGTCGGCGATGTGGAACATCGACATCGCGCCGAACACCGGCCCGAGCGCAACGCCGAACAGGCCGCCGACGAGCGCCCCCTCTGAATTCCAGACCTCGACCGAATGGGCATAACCCTTGTCGAACAGCCGCGAATATAGATGCAGCGTCCCCGGCCTGAGCCAGGTGAGATGCGGACGGCCGGGACGCCGGGCGGCGCAGCCGAGAAGCACGTCGTCGAACGCACGGTCGAGGCTGACCGTCAGATCAGTGCCGCGCATGGTCCGGCGGAAACGTTTGGCGATATGGACGTCCGACAGGGACATGACCGCGCGCTTCGGCGGCGACCACCATTTCAGCGGGCCGATATGCGAATGCGGATAGAAGCCAGCGCGCATGCCGTCCAGGACGACCTCGGGTGACTCGTCGCGTACACGGCCGCCATAACCCGGCGGACGATCGTTGACGCGGCCGATCTGAGGAACGGCTGGTGCGCCCGTCAGGAAGTCGGCGACGCTCGCCGTCGCCAGCGGCAGCGCCTCGCCGATGCGGACCGGCTTCAGCGTATAGGCGAGCCCGAGCACCTGCCGCTCGAGCCATTGCCGCGGAGTCTCGGCGAAGCGGGCGCGCCGGTCTTCCGGGCGACCCGCCGAAATCGCAGCTGCGGAAGTGTCCGTCAGCGACTGCATTGCGGCATCCTTACAATCTACTGACCTCAGACATCACGGAAATCCAATAAAATGCGGTAAACACACTGAGGGAAACTTGCAGCGAAGCCTGAAGCCATTGCGAAGCGGGCGGCTTTGCCTTAACCCCTCGCCATGTCCGCATCTCCTTCCCACGACCGCATTCTCATCATCGATTTCGGCTCGCAGGTGACGCAGCTCATCGCGCGCCGCGTCCGCGAACAAGGCGTCTATTGCGAGGTCGTCCCATCGCAAAAGGCTGCCGAGGTCTTCCGGTCTTTCCAGCCCAAGGGCGTCATCCTCTCCGGCGGCCCGGCCTCCGTGACCGAGCTCAATACCCCCCGCGCCCCGCAGGAAGTCTTCGACGCAGACATCCCCGTCCTCGGCATCTGCTACGGCGAACAGGCCATGGTCGCCCAGTTGGGCGGTGAGGTCGAAGGCGGCCATCATCGCGAGTTCGGCCGCGCCGAGGTCGAGGTCGTGGCGCAGAGCCACCTCTTCGACGGCGTCTGGCAGAGCGGCCACAAATATCCCGTCTGGATGAGCCACGGCGACCGCGTCACTTCCCTGCCCCAGGGCTTCAAGGTCATCGCCGTCTCGCAAGGAGCGCCCTTCGCTGCCATCGCCGATGAGGCCCGCCGCTATTACGCGGTGCAATTCCATCCGGAAGTCGTCCACACGCCGGATGGCGAACGCCTGATCCGCAATTTCGTCCGTCAGATCGTCGGCGCCGACGGCGACTGGACCATGGCGACCTATCGCGAGGAAGCGATCGCCAAGATCCGCGCCCAGGTCGGCAACGGCAAAGTCATCTGCGGCCTCTCGGGCGGCGTCGATTTCCTCGGTCGCGGCTCTCCTGATCCACGAGGCGATCGGCGACCAGCTGACCTGCGTGTTCGTCGATCATGGCCTGCTCCGCAAGGATGAGGCCGAACAGGTCGTCAGCCTGTTCCGCAACCACTACAACATCCCGCTCGTCCACGCCGACGCATCCGACCTCTTCCTCGGCGCGCTCGAAGGCGTCACCGACCCGGAACAGAAGCGCAAGACGATCGGCAAGCTCTTCATCGAGGTCTTCGAGGCCGAGGCGAAGAAGATTGGCGGCGCCGATTTCCTCGCCCAGGGTACGCTCTATCCGGACGTCATCGAAAGCGTGTCGTTCCATGGGGGCCCGTCGGTCACCATCAAATCGCACCACAATGTCGGCGGCCTGCCCGAGCGTATGGACATGAAGCTCGTCGAGCCCCTACGCGAACTGTTCAAGGACGAAGTTCGCGCGCTTGGCCGCGAACTCGGCCTGCCGGAAGCCTTTGTCGGACGCCACCCCTTCCCCGGCCCCGGCCTTGCAATTCGCATCCCTGGCGAGATCACCCGCGAGAAGATCGGCATTTTGCAGCAGGCCGACGCAATTTACCTCGACGAGATCCGAAAAGCCGGCCTCTACGACGTCATCTGGCAGGCCTTCGCGGTCCTCCTGCCCGTCCGTACTGTTGGCGTCATGGGTGACGGGCGTACATACGATCACGTATTGGCATTGCGCGCCGTCACCTCGGTCGACGGCATGACCGCCGATTTCTATCCCTTCGACATGAACTTCCTCGGCCGCGCCGCGACCCGGATCATCAACGAGGTCCGGGGCATCAACCGCGTTGTCTACGACGTGACGTCCAAGCCGCCGGGCACGATCGAGTGGGAGTGAGGGCGAACGCCGGATCAGGACCGGCGCTCGCCGCTGCGGCTGGAGATCAGCTTCAGCCCAGGGCGCCGAGTGGAAGGCGCTCATCAGCAGATGCATCGGGACCATTCCGCTCAGCGGTGACGCGCCATGCGCGGCCAAGCAGAGAGTGTCCGTCGCGCCGCCCTCAAGGACACCCGTCAGTAGCGCCATGATTGCGAAGGTCGGCGCAGCCGCGAGGCTCAGCCGGTCGGCTGGGCTCACGGCCGCGCTGCGGCTTTCATGACGGATTCGCCATGATGTCGCTCAGCCTCGGCTGTACTCGTCGTGGCGGCGCCACCAGACGCCCGTCTCGTTGCGCCCCTTGGGCGCGCGGTCGAGCCACTGATACATGCCCCAGAGGCCGTCCAGTCCGCGCGAATACGCTGAATAGGTGTAGTAGGCGACGCCGTTCTCGAGCACGAACGCGCTCATGCCCGGCCTCTCGCGGGCGAAACTGGCCGCGTCGGTTCCGGTCATGGCCGCGACCTGGAGGACCGGCTCCGGAAACGTTGTCTCGACCATCGGGTAGCCGCCGCGCCGGTAATTGAATTCGACTCCGCCCTCGCGCTGCTGCTCTTCGGTGATCGACACGTTGAAGTCGAAGTTGAAGTCGCTGCTGGCCGCGGACGCCCAGGGAAACGTCCACCCCATCCGCCGCTTGTAGGCCTGCAGCCTGGCTAGCGGCGCACGCGACACCGCCGTGAACGCGACGTCGTGGTTCTCCAGATGGATGAAGACGCCGTTGAATCCGTCCGCGATCGACGAACAGGACGGACACCCCGCCTTGTAGTCGGGCCCGAACATGAAGTGGTAGACGAGGAGCTGAGAGCGTCCCTTGAAAAGGTCCACCAGCGAGGCGCTGCCTTCGTCAGTGTCGAACCGATAATCCTCGTCGACCAGGATCCATGGCAGCTCCCGGCGCCGCCGCGCCAGCTCATCGCTGCGCCGCGTCAGTTCCTTCTCCTCCGTGAGTAGTGCGAGCCGATCCTTCAGCCACTCGTCTCTGGAAACGACTTGATGTTGCATAGTCCACCTCCCTGCTGAGACGTCCATTGCTAAACCATACGGTTGAATATAGGAGCGCGCCCCAAATAGTCAACCGAACGGTTTAATGAGTGGCCGACACACCTGAAATGAGTATGGCTTTGCCTTGGGCGGGAAATGCCGGCTCCGCCCCGGAAGGATGACGGAGCCGGCGGCATTTCATCAGGACCTATGAGAGTCCAGGACTTCCTGATCGGTCGCGACTTGCTGGGCCTTGCCGTAGCTCTCGATGAGCAGCTGGTATGCCGGGAAGATGTTTGTGTAGATCGCGGCCCATTGCTGGGCGTCGTTGCGATTCCAGGTCTTCTGCAGTTCCGAGGCGACGGCGGCCATGTCCATCGGCACCACGCCGGCCTGGACCACGCGAGCCAGCATGATTTCCTCGGCCATCTTGGAATAGGTGCCCGAAGCATCGATCACGACGAAGACCTTGTAGCCGTCATGAACCGCGCTGATGGCGGGAAATGCCATGCAGACGCTGGTGATCGTGCCGGCGATGATCAGGGTCTTACGTCCCGTCGCCTTCACCGCGGCGACGAAGTCGGGGTTGTCCCAGGCATTGATCTCGCCCTTGCGCGCCACGTACTGGGCGTGAGGAGCGTTGGCGTGGATTTCCGGTATCAATGGGCCATTCGGGCCCTGGGGCACAGAGGCTGTGGTAATAACCGGCTGCTTGGCGAGCGTCGCCAATGAGGCCAGAGCTGCAGCATGGCGACGCAAGGTGGTCATGGGCATGTCGCCCACGGTTTGGAACAGGCCGCTCTGGTGATCGATCAAGAGCATGACGGCGTCGTCGGCGTCGATCACCGGACGGATGCCATCGAAATTGGCGGGCGAAGAGGCAGCAGTCATTATAGGCTTCTTTCAATAGAGCTGTTCGACAAGGTCGGACTGTGCTTGGAGCCCCAATCCAGGATTGGGGCTCTGGGGCGGCGAGACGTCAGACGGCGGCGATGTCGCCGAAACGTCCGCTTCTGAAGTCCGACATGGCCTGGCGGATCTCCTCTTCGTTGTTCATGACGAACGGTCCGCGGCCAACGATGGGTTCGTCGATCGGCTCGCCGGTCAGGATCAGCAGCACGGTGTCCGCGTCTACGGCCAGGTTGACGCCGTCACCCTTGCGATCCAGCAGCAGTGCCTCGGCGGCACCCGCGGGCTCGTCGCCGTTGACCAGGACATGACCTGACAGGACGACAACGATAGCGGTGTGGCCATCGGGCAGATCCAGCGTCGTCTCGGCATCGCGCTTCAGCCGCACATCCCACACATTGATGGGCGTGAAGGTGCTGGCCGGCCCCTTGGTTTCGGCCCCGAACTGACCGGCGATGATCCGCGCGGTGCCCGCGTTGTCGGGCAAAGTGACCGAGGGAATGTCGGCGCTAAGGATCGACTGGTAGCCGGGTCGGGCCGTCTTGTCCTTGGCCGCCAGATTCACCCACAGCTGCACCATACGGAACGGTCCGCCGGTGCGGGCGAATGCGGCGGAGTGGAACTCCTCGTGCAGAATGCCGCTACCCGCCGTCATCCACTGGACGTCGCCGGGGCCGATGACACCGCCATGCCCCGTCGAGTCCCGATGCTCGACCTCGCCATCGTAGACGATCGTCACGGTTTCGAAGCCTCGGTGCGGATGCTGGCCAACGCCGCGCCGCTTGTCGGTCGGCTCGAAATTGTGAGGACCGGCATAGTCGAGCAGCAGGAACGGGCTGACCTGCTTGCCGACGCTGTCATAGGAAAACAGCGAGCGAACGGGAAATCCGTCGCCAACCCAGTGGCCGCGGTCATTGCCGTATCGTCCCAGAACCTTCTTCATTTGATGCCTCCTTGATCCATCGGTCTTCACCGACTGTGTTGAAAGCAACGTATTTCCAGAACGCCGACCGCAGAAGATTGCGAAATTGTCTCGCTGCGTCCTATAAATCGGACGATGCGAGACCTGAATGACCTCTATTACTTCGTTCAGGTGGTGGACCATCGCGGTTTCGCCGCGGCGGCACGGGCACTCGGATTGCAGAAGTCCAAGCTGAGCCGTCGCATCGCGTTGCTGGAAGACCAACTGGGCACCCGGCTGATCCAGCGCTCCTCACGCAAATTCTCGGTCACCGAGATCGGCCAAGCCTACTACCAACAGTGTGTGGCCATGTTGATAGAGGCAGAGGCCGCCCAAGCAGTCATCGACAGGGTCAAGGTCGAGCCGCGAGGCATCATTCGGGTCGCTTGCGTGCCAGGTCTGCTCACCTACCAAATGAGCGATCTGATCGCCCGCTTTATGGCCCTTTATCCCGAGGTCCAGGTGCATCTGGAAAGCACCACCCGCCGGGTCGATGTTATTGGCGAAGGCTTTGACCTGGCCATCCGTGTGCGCGAGCCGCCGCTGGAAGCCACGGACCTTGTGATGCGCAAGCTGGACGACAGTGTGCACCGGCTAGTTGCCAGTCCATCTCTGCTGGCTCGCCACGGCGCGCCCGCCGGCCCCGCTGACCTTGCCGACTGGCCAAGCCTTGATTTCGGACCTCCACATCGTGAGCACGTCTGGGCGCTTCACCATCGCGATGGCATGTCCGCTTCGGTTCGGCATCAGCCACGTCTGGTGACAGACGATCTCCACATGCTTCATCAGGGCGCTTTGCAGGGCCTCGGGGTAGTCCTGTTGCCGACCGTCGCTGTAATCCAGGACCTGGAAACAGGAGCGCTTGTGGATCTGTTCCCTGACTGGAGGCCACGACGCTGGATAGTCCACGCGGTCTTCCCGTCGCGGCGGGGCCTGCTGCCGTCTATACGGCTACTGCTCGATTTTCTCGCCCAGGGCTGTGCCGACCAGCAAATGCACGGCGACGCGTAGCACGTCATCGACCCAGAACGCGTGGAGCTGGCAGCGGCGATGGCGGACGATAGAATCAGCTGGTCATGATCGTGAGAATGTTCATCCAGACCATCATCTGGTTCGGCGCGATGGCCCTGGTGCTCTTCCTCTCCGCCGGAACGATCCATTGGACCGCCAGCTGGATTTTTCTCATCGAGATGGTGACGCTCGCCCTTGGCTCCGGTCTCCTCCTTGCGCGGCACGATCCCGGACTTCTTGCTGAACGGCTCGCTCCACCCATTCAGAAAGAACAGCCTGCCGCGGACAAGGTCCTCATCGGTGTGATCTTCCTCATCCTGTTCGGCTCCCTCGCTATCATGGGCCTGGACGCCGTACGGTTTCGCTGGTCGGTCATGCCGGTATGGATGCAGGCATTTGGAGCGCTGCTTCTGCTTGTCTCGGTCTGGTTCGGATATCGCATCCTGCGGGAGAACAGTTTCGCGGCACCGGTCGTGAAGCTCCAGAAAGAGCGCGGACAGACGGTCATCAGCACCGGTCCCTACCGTTATGTGCGTCATCCGTTCTACACCAACGCCCTGCTCTACCTCATTGGCACGTCGCTGCTCCTCGGATCGTGGTGGGGGCTAACCGGCGTGTTCGCCCTGGCGCTCCTGCTCGCCATTCGTATCCAGGTGGAAGAGACGACGCTCCGGAATGGCCTCGAAGGCTACGCCGATTATGCGAGGCACATCCGCTACCGGCTCGTCCCGTTCGTCTGGTGACAGACGGCTGCGCTCTCAGTCCGGAGACGCGCAGTTCCAGCACCCCGGCGAGCTGGAGTTCGCTACTGGACCTTTGAGCGCAGACGATCCGTCACGAACTCCATCAGGACCACGATGACAAAGATCACGAGAATGATGGTCGAGGCGTTCTTGTATTGAAATAGGTCGAACGCGACCTTCAGTTCCTGACCGATACCACCTGCTCCGACGAGGCCGAGGACAACCGACGAACGCACTGACTTTTCCAGCGCATACAGCGTGGTGTTGATCAGTGATGGCATGGCATCCGGGAGAACGACCCCGCAGAGGACCGAGAACCGCTTGGCGCCGATCGCAAACAGCGCTTCCTGAGGCTTCTTGTCCGCGTCCTCCATAGCCTCCGCGAAGAACCGCCCGCAAAAGCCGATCGTATCGACGACGATGGTCATCGTCCCGGCAACCGCGCCGAGACCGACGGCGGAGACGAAAAGAAGTGCCCAGACCAGGTCTGGAACCGTCCGGAACAACGAGACCAGCATCCTGGAAACATGCCGGAACGGCCCGAGAATGGTTATGTCCTTTGCCGAGAACCAGGCGAACGGCAAGCTCAGCAAGACCCCGATGACAGTTCCCACGAGGGCGATCTGGAAGGTCTCGATCATCCGCCAGAAGACCCTCAGCAGGAACGGCGGCTCGATATTGGGGGGCACCATGCGGCCGACGAGATCGGCCATGCGAGGCACTCCATTCGCCAATTGAGCGGGCGAAGGCGCAACCTGCCCGGCAGAGACGATGACGAGGGCGGCCATAGCGACCGCAAGGCTGAAGGTCAGAGGCGAGATCGACGAGATCCGGCTCGGCGAAAGACGATCATGCATCAAAGACGTCTTTCAGATCGGCACGTGCCACCTCGGCCGTGGGCCGGTCGAAGAAGATCTTGCCGGCCTTGAGTGCGATGACGCGATCGGAATAGTCGAGCGCGTGCTCCATGTCGTGGGTGGTATAGACCAGCGTAATGCCGTGCTCTTGGGTGAGATCGGAGAAGACCCGCATCACATCGTGCCCCGCCGCCGGATCGAGACTCGCTGCCGGTTCATCCGCGATCAAAAGCTTCGGACGCCGGATCAGCGCCCGGGCAATCGCCACGCGTTGTGCCTGCCCTCCGGAAAGCGCGTCGGCGCGGGCACCGGCCTTTTCGATAAGGCGCACATCGGCGAGCGCCTGCATCGCCTCCTCACGCCAGCCTTGCTTCGCGATGGACTGATGCCAGGCGCGCCAGGCGCCGGGCAGCCCGAGCTTTCCTTGCAGGACGTTCGTAAGCACGGACTGGCGGTTCACCAATCCGTGGTGCTGGAACACAAACCCGATTTGCTTGCGCATGCGCTGCAATTGCGCGGCGGTCGGCGCGGCACGGAAGCTCTCGCCAAGGGTGACGATCTCGCCGCCGCTCGACGGCAAAAGGCCGATCAGGCACTTGAGCAGCGTGGATTTCCCGACACCGTTCGAGCCGATCAACGCAACCCGTTCGCGCGGCACGATATTGAGACCGATATTGGCGAAAATGGCCCTTCCATTCGGATAGCTTTTCGCAAGGTCATGCGCACGAATGATTGCTGTCATAACGACCTCGTAGCCCCTGATGATCGGGGCGGAATTACGGAAACAGGCCGGCGCGTGACGCCGGCCCTTTTACTCTGAAGGAACCGACGACTTCAGTTGACGAAGTCCTTGAACGTATTGATGCCGATCGTGCGGTACATCGAACGGACGTAATCGTAGTCGGAGTCCTTGATCTCGGTCAGGAAGAAGCCGCCCTTGAACTTCTGGTTGTCCTTGCCGGTCAGGACAGCGCTCATCAGTTCATTGCCGTTCTTAGCGAATGCGTCGCGAACCTTGACGAATACGTCATCTGGAATGTCCTTGCGGGCGACGAGGATGTCGTTCGGCAGGTCGCGGCCGCGAGCGACAACCGCGAAAGCGGTCTTGGGGAATGCCTTCCGGATCGAATCCAGATGGCCGAAATTCAGGCCGATAGCGGCGATGTCGCCACGAATGAGAGCCTCGGCCGCGATATTGCGCGAGATGATCACCGGCTCGTAGTCGGTCGCATATTTCAGGTTGAAATCGGCAAGCGCCTGCGCCGGACCCAGATGTTGCGAGGTGGAGCCTACCGAGCCGAACGCGATCTTCTTGCCCTTCAGGTCTTCGATGGAGCGGATCGGTCCATTCGCCAGCACGACGACCTGAGCGAAATAATCGGGACGCTGCCAGGCGACGACGATCTTCGGCTGGCTCAATTCCTTCATGACCACGTACTCGGCGGGACCCGTCAGGACGAGATCGACCTGCCCGGAGTTCATGGCTTCGACGGCGGTCGTGCGCGAGCTGACCGGAAACAGCTCGATATCCAGGCCGGTCGCCTTTTCGAGAGCGGTCTGCAAGGCGCCGAATTCCTGCTGAAGCGCCTCCAGCCCTTCCATGTCGGTTACTGCGAACTTCACGGGTGCGGCGAGCACGGGGACTGCGGAGGCGAGTGTTATCGCGAGTGCGGTTGCGATGGTGCGGAACATCGTTTTTCCTTTGCTGTATAGACAGGAGGATGCTACCGCTTATCCGTAATCACGGGACATGACGTGTCAGTGACACACCGCCGATACCATCGAGCGGCCTTGCCTTTGGGGATATCAATGGACTGGCACATCCGGGGTGGTCGCGTTCTTACCGACCGCGGACTCGCAACAGGAGATCTCAGCGTCACCGGCGGGGCGCTGTCGGAGGACCTTGCCGCCCAGGCCGCTGTGATCGATGCCGATGGCCTGCTCGTGCTTCCGGGAATCGTCGATATTCACGGTGACGGCTTCGAGCGCCAGATCATGCCGCGGCCAAGCGTCCGCTTCGACACGGCGCTGGCGCTGAAGGATACCGACCGCCAGCTTGTCGCAAATGGCGTAACGACGGCCTTTCACGGCGTCACCGTTTCGTGGGAGCCCGGCCTTCGGTCCCTCGAGGCTGCGGAACACCTGGTCCGCGTGCTCTGGGATATTCGCGGCACCCTCGCCTGCGATACCCGCCTGCATCTGCGCTGGGAGACCTTCGCCCTCGATCAGTTGGCTCAAGTCGTAGACTGGCTCTCACTCTCGCCACGACCGATCGTCGCTATCAACGATCACACGACCGGCTCGGTATTGAAGGGCACGATCGCTCGCAAGATCGGCCAGATGGCGGAACGGTCCGGCTTGAGCCAGCCAGATTATAAGGCACTGCTCGACCGGGTCTGGTCCCGCCGGGACGACGTGGCGGCCGCGATTGAGGCGCTGGCCTCGGCTGCCAGAGCCAATGGAAATGTGCTTCTCGCTCATGACGAAGCCTCCCCCGAGCAACGGGCGTATTTCCGGGCGCTCGGCGCAAAAGCCTCGGAATTTCCGCTGACGCTTGAAACGGCGATTGCCGCGCGGGAAATGGGCGAGGATGTCATCCTTGGCGCGCCCAACGTCGTGCGCGGTGGCAGCCACAATGGGGCCCTCAATGCCGCCGACGCCATCAGGGCCGGCCATTGCACGGTGCTGACCAGCGACTACCATTACCCTTCGCCGCTGCATGCGGCGTTCAAGTTGTCTTCGCCCGACGCAAGCGATTTTCCTTCGACTTGGGACCTGGTCTCTGCAAACCCGGCCCGCGTCGCCGGGCTCGATGATCGCGGATCGCTCAGTGTCGGCCATCGGGCAGATTTGATCCTCGTCGACGCTGCCGATCCGGCGCATCCACGTGTCGTGGCCACTATGGTGCAAGGAAGGATTGTCTATTCGTCCGGGGATCTCCGGGTTAACCCGGCCCTCGGCATATCGATTGCTGCTGAGTAAGTGCCTATGAATCGGGAAATGAAAATCTCGACACAGCATGAGCGTAGCATCGATAGCCTCGCCGCCTTTGATGGATTGATTTTCCGCCCGCGCAGCGACACGCCGATCTGGCAGCAGATCTATGATCACATCCTCGGGCTGATCGAGAACGGTCTTCTCTCGCCAGGCAGCCAGCTCCCCGGCGAAACCCATTTGGCGGAGAAACTCGCGGTCACCCGCGTCACGCTTCGCCGGGCGCTGCAGCAATTGCAGCGCGAGGGCCACCTTACCGCTCGCAAGGGCGTCGGCATCTTCGTACGCAACCTGCCTTCCACATTCACGGTGCGCGACGGGCGGCGCTTTCTCGATAATTTCGATGCTTACGGACAGGAAATCGACACCAAGACGCTGCTGATTGTCCGGGAGCCGGCTGGGCCGGCCGTAGCGACGCGGCTGCGCCTCTCCCCCGACACCACCGTCATACGGCTATGCCGGATCAGAACCTCCGGTAAGCAGCCGGTTTATGTGAACACCAAGACGTTTCCTGCCCATCTCTTTCCCGACTTCGAGCAGGCCTACGCCGAGTCCCAATCGGTCACCGATGTTTTCCGCGCGCATGGCATCGACAATTACCGGCGGATCGAGACGCGCATCAGTGGCGGCTTTGCATCCTCCGATGAAGCGGAAATCCTGCGGCTGACTCCCGGGACGCCCGTTTTCCGCATCAGTGCCGTTAACGAGGACGACAACCGGGTGCCAATCGAATGGACCCGCGGCTGCTGGCCGCTGACCTCCGTCGAATTCGTGTTCTGATTATTCTGGCGTGTGAACGCGCCGAAGGGGTAACGCTCCAGGCGCTCGACATTGATCGCGTGGAGTTGCGTCAGAACAAATGACAGTCACGATTTACGGCATCAAGAACTGCGACACGATGAAGAAGGCGCGCAGTTGGCTCGACGAGCACGGCGTGGCCTACCGCTTCCACGACTACAAAACCGAAGGCCTTGATGCCACTTTGCTCGCCGGCTGGGTGAAAGAGCTTGGCTGGGAAGTCCTGCTCAACCGCGCCGGCACGACGTTTCGCGCCCTGCCCGATGCCGAGAAACAGGACCTGGACGCGAAGAAGGCACAGGCGCTGATGCTCGCTCAGCCATCGATGGTGAAACGACCGGTGCTGGACGTGAACGGCAGGCTGACGGTCGGGTTCAAGCCGGAAATCTACGCGTCGGCAACCACCTGAGATCAGCCGGCCGGCTGCTTCACGTCACCGAGCCCGATAGCCGCCGCTCCGCGCGGCTGACGCGGCATCGGCCCGAAATAGGAGCCGATCTGCATGAACGGCCGGGCGTGGTGCTTCACAAGGTCGAGGCGCTGCAGCAGGCCCTTGGCCGAGAACGGCTTCACCAGGATCTCGTTCACGCCGAGCTGCATGGCCTGCTCGATGCGGTGACGCTCGGTGTGGCCGGTCATCATGATGATTGGCACGGTCGCATTGGCCGAGGTTTCCGGGTTGCGGACGAGGCGGATCATCTCCGCGCCGGTCAGCATCGGCATCTCCCAGTCAACGAGAAGAACGTCGGGTCGGAACTGCTCCAGCAGCTCCAGCCCCTGCGCACCGTCGCCGGCCTCGTAGACGCGCTGCACGCCGAAGCCGATGAGAAGGCTGCGGACGATCTTGCGAAGATAGGCGTCGTCGTCGACGACGAGCACGGCAGTCTGAGCGTATGGGGACGTAGCCAAGGCCTGTCTCGCGGATTTAGCAATAGCCTTTATTGCTCATCAGGCGTTAGGGACCCGTGAACGGAACTGTCGAAAATGCGACGTCGCGCACCTATCTGGCATTAAGCATCGAAGGAGCGTGCGATGAAGAAACCAGTCGTCGTCACCCTGCCCCATCATCACACCAAGGCTGAAGCGACGAAGCGCATCCGCGAGGGCCTGGATTCGATCAAGCCGCAGCTCGCGAGCTATGCCTCGTCTCTGGAGGACGAATGGCAGGGCGACGACCTGAATTTCAAAATGGTGATGCTGAAGCAATCGGTCACGGGCCGGATTCACGTGATGGATCAGCAGGTCCGGGTCGAAGTCGATCTGCCTTGGGTGCTCGCGACGATCGCCGAGAAGGTCAAGGGCCAGATCGAGAAGCGCGGCTCGCAGATGCTTCTCGCGAAGAAATGACCCTAGCGGATGATGTCGTGCTCGACCTTGTCGCCGCGCTTGATGCCGATCTTCGCCGCGGTGCCCGCCGCCAGTTCCAGCACGTATTTCACGTCGACGCCTGAATCGATCGTCCGGGTGGAAAGCGGAGTGGTGCGTTCCTCAACGCGATGCACGGTGCCGTCGGCCCGGATAAACACCATGTCGAGCGAGACATAGGTGTTCTGCATCCACATCGAGACTGGCTGCTCCCGACCGAAATCGAACAGCATCCCATAATCCGGTGCGATTTCGCGGCGATACATCAGGCCGCGAGCGCGGTCATTGTCGTCTTTCGCGACCTCGACATTGAAGACGTGTTTGCCGCTGGCCGTGTCGATCGTCAGTTTCGACAGGGCGGCGGCATGCGCCGCCGGCACTAAGACGAGCAGCGCCCATAGCAGGCAAAGACCAAGCCGCGTCATGCCGAAGGATTTCAGTGCGAGGATGGGCCCTGGATCGGACCGCCATCCGGATGGACTTCCGCAGCCATGAGGCCGTTCGGTCCCTGTCCGTAGCGCACCAGCACCGTCTGGCCGGGCTTCAGCTCGGCGAGGCCATAGCGACGCAAGGTCTCCATATGGACGAAGATATCCGGAGAGCCATCGCCCCGCGTCAGGAAGCCGAAGCCACGCAGCCGGTTGAACCATTTCACTTCCACCCGCTCAAGATTGCTGGTGGGTGTAACGTTCACATGAGTCCGCGGCGGAAGCTGGGCGGGATGAACCGCCGTCGACGTATCCATCGAGAGGACACGAAACGCCTGCATGCCCTTCGTGCGCGCCTGCGCTTCGCAAACGATGCGAGCGCCCTCGTTCGCCGTCTGGAAACCGCCCGCACGGAGAACCGTAACGTGCAAAAGCACGTCTGGTCCGCCCGCATCCGGGACGATAAATCCGTAGCCTTTAGCGACGTCGAACCACTTGATCACGCCTGCGACCTCTACGAGATCGAGGGGATGCGATTTCTCCGTCTCTTCCGACTGCTGTGGCCCCAGCCCCGCCTGGCTGCGCATACCGTCAGATCCCATCTCGCTGCTCGCCGCCTCATTCCGCGAGTCGCTATTCAATCCAGAATAGCAGTGACTTGATCGACGGGAAGCGAAAAGTGGCCAAATCTTGGCACCTGTGAATCAGGGTGACCGAAAAGCCTCACTCCCCCCTAACTCTGGACTTGAGATCGTCGTTCCACCCCATATTTTCCAAAGCCCACAAGCCAGAGGATTCCCATGCGCTATCTCCACACGATGGTCCGCGTCCGCGACATCGACGCTTCGCTCGATTTCTACTGCCGGAAGCTCGGGCTGGTAGAAACCCGGCGGAAAGAGGTGCCGGAGGGCAAATTCACCCTCATCTTCCTCGCCGCGCCCGAGGACAAGGACCGGGCCGAAGCCGAACGCGCGCCCGAGATCGAGCTGACCTATAACTGGGATTCGGAGGAGTACGGCGAGGGCCGCAATTTCGGCCATCTCGCCTTCGTCGTCGACAATATCTACGAGACCTGCGAGCGCCTCCAGAAGGAAGGCGTCGTCATTAATCGGCCTCCGCGCGACGGCAACATGGCGTTCGTCCGCTCACCCGATAACATCTCGATCGAGCTCCTGCAGAAAGGCCCGCCGCTGCCGAAACAGGAACCCTGGGTCTCGATGCCGAACACCGGCAAATGGTGAACCAGATGCGCAGCAATCTCGTCTCGACCGAATGGCTGGCGAACAATCCCAGCCGCGCCGATCTGATCGTGATCGATGCGAGTTGGTACACGCCGGACCGCAATCGCGACCCTGTCGCGGAATATCTTGCGGCGCATATTCCAGGCGCCGTCCGGTTCGACATCGACGCCATCTCCGACCATTCCTCGAATCTGCCCCACAGTCTGGCCTCGCCCGAGGCGTTCGGCGCGGCTGTTGGAAAGCTCGGTATCTCCGACGAGATGACAGTGGTCGTCTATGACGGCGCCGGCATGTTCTCCGCCGCTCGCGTCTGGTGGAATTTCCGGGTCATGGGCCTGAAGGACGTCTTCGTCCTCGATGGCGGTTTCCCGAAATGGCAGGCGGAGGGCCGCCCGACGGATGCGGGAGAGGTCACCCGGGAAGCGCGTCATTTCACGACCCGCTTCGATACCGGCGCGGTCGCGCATATAGATGACGTCAGGCAGGCGCTCGACGATGGCCTCGCCCAGGTGGTCGATGCCCGTTCCGGCACGCGTTATCGCGGCGAGGAAGAAGAGCCTCGGCCGAGTGTCGAGCCAGGGCACATGCCGGGCAGTCATAACGTCCATTATTCGAGCGTGCTGACCGACGGCCGCCTGAAAGATGCCAAGGCGCTCGAAGAGGTGTTTAGCAAGAACGGTGTCGATCTCGACGGGCCGATCCTGACGACATGCGGCTCGGGCGTCACGGCGGCGATCCTGGCGCTTGCTGTCGAGGAGAGCGGCCGTCCCCTGCCCCGCCTCTACGACGGTTCGTGGGCGGAATGGGGAAGCCGCAAGGATACCCCGAAAGCCAAAGGCTAGAGGACCGCGGTCGGCTTCGGAGGGGCCTCGGGCTCCTCTGGCGGCGCATGGGTCTCACGTGCTGAGAGGAATTGACCGATCGCGTCGAGACCCTCGACGTGATCGGAGAAGACTTTCACCATCACGAGCAGCGGCACCGCCATCAGCACGCCGACAATGCCCCACACCCAGCCCCAGAACGCAACGGCAAGCAGGATCGCAACGGCGTTCATCTCGAGGCGGCGTCCCACGATCATGGGCGTCAGCACCTGCCCTTCGAGCATGGCCGCAAGGAGATAGATGCCCGGCGCGAGCATTGCGTAGCTCACGGTCTCGAAAGAGACGAGCGCGACGCACGTGACGAGCACGATGCCGATCAGCGCGCCGAGATACGGGATATAGGTCAGGAACGTCGCCAGCACGCCCCACAGCACCGGGTTCGGCATGCCGATGATCCACATACCGACGCCGATGAAAGCGCCGGTGGCGATATTGATGCCGGTGATGGTCAGGAGGTAGCGCGAAACCTCCCTCTCGATGTCCCGCGAAATATGGATCGCCCGCTTCTTGTCGCTCAGCGTGGGGAGGATCTTCACCAGTTTTTCGCGGAAGAGATCGCCGGACGACAGCAGGAAGAGCAGAAGGACAAGCGTCAGGCCGACCTTGGTGATGACGGCGGGAACACCCGTCGCGGCGCTCCTGAGAAAACCCGGTTCCTTCAGCACGACCCTTTGGACGCCGGGATCGTCCTGCGACGCCATCTCGCTAACCTGTTCGGTGACCTGCACTACGAAACCGAGCGAGGTGCGGATTCCGGACATCTTCTTCTGGACTTCGCTGCCGATCCTCGGCGCGTCGTTGATCCATTGCGATACCGGTCCGCTCAGCGAATAGACGCCGGCGGCTATCAAGAAAAACAGAAGCAGAACCAAAGCGGTAGCCGTCATCCATTCAGGAATCCACCACTTAGTTCCAGCCCGCACGATCGGACTGAGCAGGACCGAGAACATGAAAGCCAGCGCGATCGGTATCAGCAGATCCTGGGCGAAATACAGCGCACCGATCAGCATGATCAGGAAAATGCCGATGATCGAACTGCGCAGCACGCCGCGCATCGAGACCTCGATCGGCTGCTGCCGGAATGGCACGGATGAGGCTTCAGCACGTTTCGACTGGTCGGCCATCGGGGTTCGTTCCAGCAAAGGAAATGCCCGAGAGAACGTCCGATCGTCTTCGCCGTTCCAAAAGACAGGCTTGCCTCCGGGCGAAAGGAGGAGAAAATGCCCGCCCTCCCAATGATCGGACGTCAGTCATTCCATGTCAGCTTCTCGTGATCCGCGGACCCCGTTGGGCCCGAACACGAACTCTCGTCGCAACCGGCCGCGATCCCTTTCAGCAGCACGGCTTTGTCAACCCGCCGACCTATCGCGGCTCGACCGTGCTCTATCCCAATGCGGAGGACCTGTTCGCGCATCGGGGTAAATACAGCTACGGCCGCCGCGGTTCGCCGACGATCGATGCGCTCGCCGGCGCGATCAACGAACTCGAAGGCGCCGCCGGCACGGTGCTGACGCCGTCCGGCCTCTCGGCCGTCACGACCGCCATGCTCTCGGCGGTCCGGGCGGGCGACCACTTCCTCGTCGTCGACAGCGCCTACAATCCCGGCCGGCATTTCTGCGACACGACTTTGAAGGATTTCGGTGTCGAGACGACCTATTACGACCCGCTGATCGGCGCCGGCATCGCCGACCTGTTCCGCCCGAACACCAAGGCGATTCTCACCGAAAGCCCCGGTTCGCTGACCTTCGACGTCCAGGACATTCCCGCCATCGTCGAAGTCGCGCACAAGGCCGGCATACTGGTCCTGATGGACAATACCTGGGCGACGCCGCTGTTCTTCAAGCCGCTCGATCACGGCGCCGATATCTCGATCCAGGCCGGCACCAAATACATCTCCGGCCATTCCGACATCATGATCGGCACCGTTTCGGCCAACCGGGACGCCTGGCCGCGGCTTCACAACACCCACGGCAATCTCGGCCTGACGGTCGGCCCGGACGACATCTCGCTCGCCCTCCGCGGCCTCCGCACGATGGGCATCCGCCTCGCCCGGCATCAGGAGACCGCTTTCGCCCTCGCTCGCTGGCTGCAGAGCCGGCCGGAAGTCGCGCAGGTCATGCATCCGGGCCTCGAAATCCGATCCCGGCCATGCGATCTGGAAGCGCGACTTCTCCGGCGCGTCGGGTCTCTTCGGCTTCGAGCTCCGCGAAGGCTATTCGCAAGCGGATATCGAGCGCTTCCTCAACTCGCTCACGCTTTACGGCATGGGCTATTCCTGGGGCGGCTTCGAAAGCCTCATCATTCCCTTCGACACCCGCGGCCGTTCCCTGCCCTCTCGCTTCAAGGGACGCACGCTCCGCATCCATGCCGGTCTTGAAGATGTCGAGGATCTGATCGCCGATCTCGACCGCGCCTTCCCGGCTTTGCAGGGGTGAAACGAAAGCGGCCGGCGAATGCGCCGGCCGTCGGTTTTCGTCAGGCTTTTATTGCGGGGCCTGCTTCTGCTTGGGCATCGGCTCTGCCGAAGAACGGCCCGTCGTCGCGCTGCCCTCGCCTTGGGCCACGCCGCTGAGGCCCTGCGCGAGCCGGCGATGTTCCTGCAAAGTCGGCAAAGTATCGGTGGCGAACTCCTTCAACTTGGAATTCGAGGCGGAGGAACTCGCCGTAGTTCCGGAACAGGGCGACCGCCTCGTTATGCGCGTCAAGCTGTGCCTGGATGTACATACGGTCAAACGCGGGGCCCGAGAGGCCGCCGAGCTTCTGGATGGCCTGGCTGTGCTTGTTGTCCAGCGCCTTGGGCAACTCCGCGCCCATCTCCTTCGCGAGAGTCATGAGTTCGCGATTGGCCTTGCCATGATCGCGGACCATCATCTGGGCGAAATCCTTTACCTCGGCGCTCTCGGCCTTGTTCAGTGCGAGCTCGCTCGACCGGATCTCGAACGCGCCGCTGATCGCGGCGCTATGGACGAATTTTTCGTCGGCCGGTTTCAACTGGCTCTGCTGCTGGCCGATCTCGGCCGGCTTCTTCATCGGCGCGGGGGCTGCGCTCTGCGCGAACGCCGCTGCCGGGGCAAGCGCAAGGCTCGCCGCTGCGGCCAGAAGGATGTGCTTTCTCATTGGATCGCTCCTCTGTGGGCGGGCCCGCAGAGGTCTCGTGCTAGGCGTGGCCCGCTATCCTACGGAAACGAACCGGGGAAAGCAGGGTTCCGAGAAGCTACCTTACCTTCAGGGTAAGGTCAGCCTCAGAACGGGATCTCGTCGTCGAGGATCTCGCCCATCCGGCCCGAGCTGCTTCCGCCACCGCCACCGCCGCCGCCCGCATAGGCCGGCTGGCGACGCTCGGAGGAGCCGGAACGGCCGTAATCGCCGCCGCCACCGCCGAAATCGTCCTCGCCCGAACCGCCGCCGCCACGGCCGTCGAGCATGGTCAGCACCGAGTTGAAGCCCTGCAGCACGATCTCGGTCGAGAACTTCTCCTGGCCGCCCTGATCGGTCCATTTCCGGGTCTGGAGAGCGCCCTCGATATAGACCTTGGCGCCCTTGCGCAGGAACTGCTCCGCCACCTTGCAAAGACCTTCATTGAAGATCACCACGCGGTGCCATTCGGTCTTTTCCTTGCGCTCGCCGCTGTTGCGGTCGCGCCAGGTTTCCGAGGTGGCGATGCGAAGGTTCGCGATCGGCTTGCCGTCTTGGGTACGGCGGATTTCCGGGTCGGCGCCGAGATTGCCGACGAGAATGACCTTGTTGACGCTGCCGGCCATAACCATCTCCGTCCGTGCGCGTGAATTGGGATTGAAGCCCACCCTAGTCTTTGGCCGGGCGACCCCACAATATGTGGCGTCGCTGTCGCTGTAGACAACTCACGTGTTCTCTATATGTTCTTAGTCGTTCCGACTCGCGGGCGCAAGGCTGATCGTGCTTTATCGACGCGGTATCTCTATATCTGAACTACCGGCGGCGGGGCCGGCGGACACACTATGACCAGCAAATTCATCTCGGTTCGCGGCGCGCGCGAGCATAATCTCAAGAACATCGACATCGACCTGCCGCGCGATCAGTTGGTTGTGCTCACCGGTCTGTCCGGCTCGGGCAAATCGTCGCTCGCCTTCGATACGATCTATGCCGAGGGCCAGCGCCGCTATGTCGAGAGCCTGTCGGCCTATGCGCGCCAATTCCTGGAGATGATGCAGAAGCCGGACGTCGACCAGATCGACGGCCTGTCGCCCGCCATCTCCATCGAACAGAAGACGACCTCGAAAAACCCGCGCTCTACCGTCGGCACCGTCACCGAGATCTACGATTACATGCGCCTCCTCTGGGCGCGTGTCGGCATCCCCTATTCGCCGGCTACCGGCCTGCCGATCGAGAGCCAGACGGTCAGCCAGATGGTCGATCGCGTCATGGCGTTGCCGGAAGGAACGCGCCTGTTCCTGCTGGCCCCGGTCGTCCGCGGCCGCAAGGGCGAGTACCGCAAGGAAATCGCCGAATACCAGAAGAAGGGCTTCCAGCGCCTCAAGGTCGACGGCGAGTTCTACGCCATCGACGGGGCGCCGACGCTCGACAAGAAGCTGAAGCACGACATCGACGTGGTCGTGGACCGCATCGTCGTGCGCCCGGACATGGCGACCCGCCTTGCCGACAGCTTCGAGACCGCGCTCGGCCTTGCTGAAGGCATCACCTTCGTCGAATTCGCCGACGACAAGGAAGAGAAGGGTCAGCCGAAACGCATCACCTTCTCAGAAAAGTTCGCCTGCCCGGTATCCGGTTTCACCATCGCCGAGATCGAGCCGCGGCTGTTTTCGTTCAACAATCCGTTCGGTGCCTGCCCGACCTGCGGCGGCATCGGCCATGAGATGCGGATCGACCCGACACGCATCGTCCCGGACGAGACGCGAACGCTGAAAGGCGGCGCAATCGCGCCTTGGGCCAAGTCGACATCGCCGTTCTACGGCCAGACGCTGACCGCGCTCGCCAAGCATTACGACTTCAAGCTCTCGACGCCCTGGAAGGACCTTCCGGAGAAGGCGCGCGACGTCATCCTCAATGGCTCCGGCGGCGAGAAGATCGGCTTCATCTATGATGATGGCCTGCGCGCCTACGAGACGCGGAAGACCTTCGAGGGCGTCGTCACCAATCTCGAGCGCCGCTGGAAGGAAACCGAAAGCGAATGGGCTCGCGAGGAGATCGGCAAGTATATGGGCGAGTCGCCGTGCCAGGCCTGTCTTGGCGCGCGGTTGAAGCCCGAGGCGCTGGCCGTGAAGATCGCCGGCAAGACCATCTCGGATGTAACCGAGCTTTCGGTGACGGCGGCTGCCGAATGGTACGGCGCCCTGCCCGGCCAACTCACCGATAAGCAGAACGAGATCGCCGGCCGTATCCTCAAGGAGATCCGCGACCGGCTGAAATTCCTCGTCGATGTCGGCCTGACCTACCTGACGCTCGGCCGTGCCTCCGGCACGCTTTCCGGCGGCGAGAGCCAGCGCATCCGTCTTGCCTCGCAGATCGGCTCTGGCCTCACCGGCGTGCTCTACGTCCTCGACGAGCCGTCGATCGGCCTCCATCAGCGCGACAACGAGCGCCTGCTCGAAACGCTGAAGCGCCTGCGCGACCTCGGTAATACCGTCCTCGTCGTCGAGCATGACGAGGATGCGATCCGTCTCGCCGATTTCGTGGTCGATATCGGCCCGGGCGCCGGCACGCACGGCGGCGAGATCATCGCCCAGGGAACGCCCGACCAGATCATGGCCAATCCGGCCAGCCTGACGGGCAAATATCTCACCGGCGAAATGTCTGTCGTGATCCCGAAACGCCGCCGTGCCTTCGAAAAGAAGCGGACGCTGAAGGTCACCGGGGCGCGCGAGAACAATCTCAAGGATGTCACGGCCGAAATCCCGCTCGGCACCTTCACCTGCATCACCGGTGTGTCCGGCGGTGGCAAGTCATCGCTCCTGATCGACACCATCTTCCCGGCCGTCGCGCGCCGCCTCAACGGCTCGACCGAACATCCGGGCGCTCACGACACGATCTCGGGTCTCGAACACCTCGACAAGGTGATCGACATCGACCAGTCGCCCATCGGCCGCACGCCGCGCTCGAACCCGGCGACCTATACGGGCGCCTTCACGCCGATCCGCGACTGGTTCGCCGGCCTGCCGGAAGCCAAGACGCGCGGCTACGCGCCGGGGCGCTTTTCGTTCAACGTCAAGGGCGGCCGTTGCGAGGCCTGTCAGGGCGACGGCGTCATCAAGATCGAGATGCACTTCCTGCCGGACGTCTACGTCACATGCGACGTCTGCAAGGGTCGCCGTTACGACCGCGAGACGCTGGAAGTGCTCTATCGCGGAAAGTCCATCGCCGACGTGCTCGACATGACGGTCGAGGAGGCCGCCGAGCTGTTCAAGGCCGTGCCGTCGATCCGCGACAAGATGCAGACGCTCGCCCGGGTCGGCCTCGGCTACGTCCATGTCGGCCAGCAGGCCACGACGCTCTCCGGCGGTGAAGCCCAGCGCGTGAAGCTGTCCAAGGAGCTGTCGAAGCGCGCCACCGGCCGCACGCTCTACATCCTCGACGAGCCGACCACCGGCCTGCATTTCCACGATGTCGCGAAGCTCATGGAAGTGCTCCACGAGTTGGTCGATCAGGGCAACACGGTCGTGGTGATCGAGCACAATCTCGAAGTCATCAAGACCGCTGACTGGATCATCGACATCGGACCTGAAGGCGGCACAGGCGGCGGTGAGATCGTCGCGGCCGGCACGCCCGAACAGGTCGCCAAGGTCGAGCGCAGCCATACCGGCCGCTTCCTCAAGGAAGTGCTTGCGAGAAAGCCGAAAGCTGGAAAAGCAGCGCAAGCAGCCGAGTAAGCGAAGAACTTACCGTTCAGCTATGAATTGTTTCCCGTAAACCACACTTCGCGGAAAGTGGCGCTTCTGGCGCCGTCGTAGTCTAGACCTCCGATACTCGGTCGACTTATCTCGACCATGCCTTCACGTGCGGTGAACGGCTTCGGGGCTCAGTGTACATGACGGTCATCAACCGCCCGGACTGGCGGGGATTTCTGGCAGGGGCGACGTTTCCGCTGCTCGGCGCAATGTTCCTCTATACCGCCATGCTCGCGACGGGCGTCGGGCTGAAGAGCCCGGCCTTCTATCACCTGCCCTTCGAGCCGACCGGTCGGCTTTCCGCCGCGATCTGGATCGCGCTCTTCGGCTTCTACGGCATCACCCGCTGGGCGGCGCTGCGCCACGGCGAGCGTGCCAGGACCGCGATCCATCTCGTCGAGGCGCTGATGGCCTGGGCGGTGATCTACACCTTCATCGCCGGCACCCTGTCCGACTTCTGGTTCGACGTGCTCAACGTCGCCTCGCTCTGCTTCGGCATCTTCGTCGCATTCCGCCTCGTCCGATTGTCGCGCTTCGTCGCCGCCTGGCTGTTCCCGACTTTCCTCTGGAAGGTCTTCGCAGTCGCGATCAGCCTCGGCCCTGTCGTCGGAATCAGCTTCTTCTGAGCTAACATTCGTCGAATGACGGATGTAGCGATTATCGGCGCCGGTCCCGCAGGCCTGATCGCCGCCGAACGGCTCGCGCAGGCGGGTCGCACGGTCGCGATCTACGACCGCATGCCGAGCCCGGCCCGCAAATTCCTGATGGCCGGCCGGGGCGGCCTCAACCTCACTCATTCCGAACCGCTTGACCGCTTCCTTGACCGTTATGGTCCATCGCGGCAGCGTCTCGAACCGGCAATCCGCGCTTTCACGCCGGACGATCTTCGAGCCTGGGCAGACGAACTCGGCGAACCGACCTTTGTGGGGTCGAGCGGCCGTGTCTTCCCGAAAAGCTTCAAGGCCTCGCCCCTGCTGCGCGCCTGGCTCAGTCGGCTCGCGGCGCTCGGTGTGACGCTCCATTCGCGCCATTCATGGACCGGTTGGTCCAGCGGCGACAGCCTTACCTTTCAGACCCCCGAGGGACCGAACGCTGTCCTTTCGCGCGCAACCTTGCTCTGCCTGGGCGGCGCCAGCTGGCCGAAACTCGGTTCGGACGGCGGTTGGGCCGAGCCACTGGCGGCGAAAGGAGTCGATATCACTCCATTCGCTCCGTCGAACAGTGGCGTCCGCGTCTCGTGGTCGGGGCAGTTCGCCTCCCGTTTCGCCGGCGAACCCGTCAAGCGCGTCACGGTCACCGCGGGCGGCATGTCCGTAACAGGCGAGATGATGGTGACCGAGCGCGGTCTTGAAGGAGGCGCAATCTACGCCCTCTCCCGCCCCATCCGTTCGGTCCTGGCTTCCGGCGACGCGGTTCTGACCATCGATTTGAAGCCGGATCTCACCGAAGCCGAAGTTTTCCGTAGGCTCGATGTTCCTCGCCGGGGAGAGACCGCCAGCAATTTCCTTCGCAAGAAGATCGCTCTCTCGCCTGTCCAGATCAGTCTCCTGCGAGAGAGTGCCGGCCGTGATCTACCGTCCGACCCGTCGACCCTCGCGCGACTGATCAAGGCTGCTCCCCTGAAGCTCGACGGCGTTCAGGGCCTGGAGCGGGCGATCTCAACCGCCGGCGGTGTCGCGTGGGACGCCGTGGACGAGAATTTCATGCTCCGCGCCCTGCCCGGCACCTTCATTGCCGGAGAGATGATCGACTGGGATGCGCCAACCGGCGGCTACCTGCTCCAGGCCTCGTTCAGTACCGGCGTCGCGGCGGCGAATGGCGTCGCCGATTGGCTAACTGCAGGATAGGGACACGGTCGACGCGCGAAGTGCACAAGAGTGCACACGCAAAGCACCGGTTGAAACGGTTCGGGACGGCAGTTCTGGAGAATCGTGCAATCGCGAGCGAGGAGCGATCTACCGCCTGGTTCGAACCTTTTGGCATCTTGCAGCGACCAAACCAGAGATCGCGAGCAAGACCATGGACATCGAAAAAATCTACCTCCGTACCGTTCTCAGCCTGGGCTTCGTCAGCCTTGTAGTCGGCACTGTGGCCACCCAATTCTGAGGAGCCGGGTAAACCATTGTGTATGTCCGCAGCCGAAACTTTGTTTCACCGGCCGGCGTTGTCACGACATCAGCCGGAAATGCACGGCCGATAGATAAGTCCTCATTCTCTTAAGCGTATTGGGTGCCGCCATGACTGACAGCTCGGACGAATTCGCGCTCTTCGCCTTTGTGGCCTGCGTTCTCGCCGGCGGCGCTTTCGCGTTCCTGCATTACGCTGCCTGAACGCGCGAGCAGCATCATCGTTGAAGTGACTCCACGGCTGGCTTAAGCCTCCGCGCATGACACCTGTTCATGTAATTGGCGGCGGCCTCGCCGGCTCCGAAGCCGCCTGGCAGATCGCCGAAGCCGGCGTTCCCGTCGTACTGCACGAAATGCGTCCGGTGCGCGGCACCGACGCCCACAAGACCGACGGCCTTGCCGAATTGGTCTGCTCGAATTCGTTCCGTTCCGACGACAGCGATGCCAATGCGGTCGGCCTCCTCCATTGGGAGATGCGCCGCCTCGGCTCGTTGATCATGCGCTCCGCCGACAGCCATCAGGTTCCGGCAGGCGGCGCACTCGCGGTCGACCGTGACGGCTTTTCGGAGGCGGTGACTAAAGCGCTCGAAGCTCACCCGCTGATCACGATCGATCGCGAGGAAATCGCTGGGCTTCCGCCCGCCGAATGGGACAATGTCATCGTCGCCACCGGCCCGCTGACCTCCCCCGCTCTGGCCGAAGCGATCCGCGAGAAGACCGGCCGCGACGCCCTCGCCTTCTTCGATGCCATCGCCCCGATCGTGCATTTCGACTCCATCGACATGGACGTCTGCTGGTTCCAGTCGCGCTACGACAAGGTCGGCCCCGGCGGTACCGGCGCCGACTACATCAACTGTCCGATGGACAAGGACCAGTACGAGGCCTTCGTCCGCGCACTCGTCGAAGGCGACAAGGTCGACTTCAAGGACTGGGAATCCAACACACCCTATTTCGACGGCTGCCTGCCGATCGAGGTCATGGCCGAACGCGGCCCCGAAACGCTGCGCCACGGCCCGATGAAGCCAGTGGGCCTCACCAATCCGCACAATCCGGACGTGAAAGCCTACGCGATCGTGCAACTCCGCCAGGACAATGCGCTCGGTACCCTATTCAACATGGTAGGCTTCCAAACCAAACTCCGCCACGGATCCCAGGCCGAGACCTTCCGCATGATCCCGGGCCTCGAGAAAGCGGAGTTCGCGCGTCTCGGTGGCCTGCATCGCAACACCTTCCTCGACAGCCCGCGACTGCTCGACGGCACGCTCCGACTGAAGGCCGAGCCGCGCCTGCGCTTCGCCGGCCAGATCACCGGTTGCGAGGGCTATGTCGAAAGTGCATCCGTCGGGTTGATGGCAGGCCGTTTCGCAGCCGCCGAGCGCCTCGGCCGCCTGATCGAAATGCCACCAGTGACGACCGCTTTCGGCGCATTACTCGGCCATATCACCGGCGGCCATATCTCAGTTGAGGACGAGAACACCAAGCGCAGCTTTCAGCCGATGAACGTCAATTTCGGCCTGTTCCCGCCAGTCGAAGGGCCGATCCGCGGCCCGGAAGGCGAGCGCGTGCGCGGCGCGGCGAAATCGGCCGCCAAGAAACGCATGATCTCGTCCCGGGCGAAAGCCGACCTCGAAGCCTGGCTCGAAGGGGCACATCGCAGCGCTGCCTGATACGCAGATCGATCTCGCGTTCCTCTTTAAGCGCCAACAGGAACAGATCCCCCTATCGATCCGGATCCTGATCGCTCAACAGGCAGGCATTGTATCGGCGCCAACTCGTTGAATTCCGAGGAACCCTGGAGGCCGTTCAGGCAAGCGCATTCGTGATGATGAACAGCACGCTCGCGATCATGGCGTAGATGACGCCCCAGATCAGCGCGAGCGCACCAGCTGTAACCGCGAGCCCGGCCAGAACCCACGAGCCGTCGTCCTCGAGGATCCCGAGCGAGAACATGCAGATGGCCAACGCCGGAGGCATATTGCCCAACGGGATCGGCAGGATGAGAATGGCCGCAAGCACGAAGCACAGCGCGCCGACCGCGTGCTCGATTGGCGGACGCGTCAAAACGGTCAGCCTTGGCCGAAGCAGCCGCTCGGCCCTGGCGAGCCACGGGCCCACCCGGTCCACCACCGCCGCGAAATCGGCTCGCGCCAGCGAACGACTGGAAATGACCTTCGGCAACCATGGCCGCATGCCGAGTGCCATCTGCGCCGCTAGAAATATCAGCGGCGCTGCGAGCACCGTCGAAGTCCCCGGCGGCATCGGCAGTACGATCGGCACCGCGAAGATGAACATCAACGCGCCGATAGCCCGCTGTTCCATCGCCGAGAGGATGTCGGCGATGGCTATGCGTTCGCGCGACTGGTCGTCTGCGATTTGGCGCAGGATGTCCGACAGTCTCTGCCCCTCGGTCCCGTCGACGGAATGCGTCACGGCGCCCGAAAAGCCGTCGGGTGGCATGTCGCTCATTTAGGCCGCATACGCTTCAAATTCACAAATTCCGGAGTATCACGCCAAACGAGCCCTTCCGCGCGAAGACGTCGCGAGAACTAGACTTGGATCAGCAGCCACACTGTTCTTGATGGTATATAGGGGAAGCTCGACGAGCTTCCCCTACTTCTGTCTATTCTTCGTCGCCGCCTCCGAAGAAGCTCTCGAAGAAGCCGCCGCCATCGCCGGCCTCGGCCTGGTCGGGCTGCTCCGCGCCCGACTCGGCTGCGGGAGCCTCCGCCGCCTTGGCTTCGTCCCCGCCGAACATTCCGGCGACGGCGTTGCCGAGGAGCACGCCGCCAGCGACCCCCATTGCGGTCTGCGCGGCGCCCGCGAGGAAGCCGCCTCCCCGCCCTGGGGACGCACTCTGGCTCCATGGTCCGGCGTTGGGCATCCGATCCGGGGGAGACATCGGGGCGGGTGTTCGGCGAGCGCCGAATACCGATCCGAGAATGCCGCCCGACTGGGAACCCGTGCTCCGTTCGAGTTCCTCGATCCGCCGCTGCGCCGCCTCGAGCGCTTGCTCCTGCATCACGATGGTCTGAGCCATGTAATACGGCGCACCCGGTTGCCGGGCGACCCGATCGCGGATCACGTCCTCCGCCTCGGAATCCCGTTCCGGGCCCTGCCGCTCGACCTGGGCGAGCTTCTCGAACAGCCCGTCGATGGCGCTTCGTGTCTGATTGTCCAGCATAGTTTCTCCCTGACTAGTGGTAGTCACTCCTCCCGCTGTCCCGTGAAATTCAGGAGCAGCTGGTCGATCAGTGAAGGGTCTTGGCGAGCCGCGCTGCCGCTCGGTCGAGTGTTCGGTCGCTCACCTCGCCGCTCAGGACGTAGGCGGTCTCGTCGACCTGCCAGTACGCCATGGTCAGGCCGTCCTGCTGCGTCACCGTCACCGGGATGCGTTCGGCCACGCCCGGCCGCACCGCAAACAGCGAGACCAGACCAAGGTTTTCGACGTCGAGCGCCATCTCGACGCTGGGCCCATAGCGCGACGGGAACACTTGGGCGTCGATCACGCGCCAGGCACTAGGAAGCTCCGGAATGGCGATCGATGTCGCCCGCTGAATCTCGCCGCTGTCATAGGACGGGACCTCCGGTTGCGATTGCATCGCCGCCCGCACCACGCCCGTCCGGTGCGCCGAAAGCGCGTCTTCCAGATATCGCGGAGGAAGCCCGGAAGCATCGACCTCCCGGATCACAATCGGCCCGAACTGGGAGTGAGCGAACCAGCCTATCGCAACGAGGCACGCGACGGCGGCCACTTTTCGCATGGGCTTCATCAGTCGATCCCGGCGCAGAGCGGTCTTGAGACTCAAGGCCGCGACGTCAGTTTCGGCGCGACCTGATCGCCACTCGTCGGCCAGGACAAGCCTGAGTTCATCCCTGGTCCGCAGATCCGCCATGACGCGCGCCGCGATATCGGGGTTGTCGGAGAGGTGCGCCTCCACCTCGATGCGACGCATCATAGGCAGATGGCCGTCGACATATTGGTTGAGGTCGGCTTCGGTGATCGGATCAGTGCGAACCATCGAGGCCTCCAACAATCTTGAGTCGGGAACGAAACCCACCCTTCTCCGGCACGTCCTCAATCGCCCGCAGAGCTGCGCGGGCGCGGTTGACACGGGACATCACAGTACCAACGGGAACACCGAGCATGGTGGCCGCCTCGTCGTAGGTCAGCCCCTCGAGACCGACCAGATGAAGCGCCGCCCTTTGCTCGTCCGGCAGCTCCATGAAGGTCTTGCGCACCTCCGCCAGCCGAACCGCATGATCCTGCGGCGCCTCGTGGTGCGATTGCGCCAAGTCGTTCATCGACGCGAGACGTCGGACGTCAGTCGCGCGTCGACGCAGCCGATCGACGAAGGAATTGTGCAGGATCGACAGCAGCCAGGTGCGCAGGTTCTGCGAATAGCGGAACGTGCCACGTCTTTCGTAGGCCCGGACAAGGGCATCGTGAACAAGGTCCTCGGCGTCGGCCTCGTCCCGCGTCAGCGAACGGGCGTAGCGCCGCAACACGGCCAGTTGGCCGGGCACGTCAAACCGCGAGTCATCCTGCGTCATGCTCCGTATACGGAAGTCGCCGGAAAATTATTCCATTGGCATCCGGATCTTTTCGGTAGCGCTTCGCGACATACGAGCGACTGCAAGCGAGCGCCCGGATGTCCAATGCGGTCCGACATCAATGATCGCATGGGCTAGTCGGGGATCGCCGCGATTAGACAGACTGCACCTCGAGGCCGAGCGTCGCCATCTGCCAGAGCCGGTCCGTAGAGCGCACTTTGGCAGAAAATGACCCGACTTTGTCAGAAAATGCCGGCGCCATTCTCTTGCTCAGCACGCCTGCCCTGAATGTAATACATCCCGTTAGCGGCTGCTTATTCGCCCGCTTCAGTAAGTCAAACTCGATGCAGCCAAAGCTCTCTCCCGAGAGAACCCGCCCGATCCGCGACCTCCTCGCTGTAATAGCCGAACCGCAGGACATACCGCCCTTCCTCGGCAAGGGTCGCGAACGTGTTCGACCCCGTCGTGCGATCCTCGACCCGGAACAGCCGCTGGCTCGGCCGGACGATTCCAGCCATCGGCGACACCGTGCCCAGCGAGTGATTGGAGCGCAGCTTCACCTCGCCCGAGAGCACCATCCGGCGGCCCTGGTCCATATCGCCGGCCCAGCCCTCGTGCACCGAGGCGGCCGCGAGCGCATTGAGCACGACGACCGGCGGAATCTCTCCCGCCGCAAAGGGTGGCCCGGCATGACCGAGTTCACCCTCGGCAAGGCCGAGCGCCTCACGCGCGGTCACCAGTTCGCGGACGACCGGAACCGTCGCCACGATTTTATCGACTGCCTGTCGGTTCGTGACAGTGTCGTTGTCATTCACATTCATTTCAGGATGGCCTTCGCGCTATGAGGTCGATCTCGACAAGCGCATCGCGTGCCAGCCCGGTAACGCCGACACAGGTCCGCGCAGGCCGCCGATCGACCGGAAAATACGAGGCGTAGGTCGTGTTCATTATCTCGTAGTCGCGCGAGAACTCGGTCAGATAAACCCGCGCCTGCACGACATGCGACAGATCGAGACCGATCCCGTTCAGAACGATTAGGACCCCGCGCCTCCACGCCTTCGGGCAGCGGCCGGCTGTCATCGTCGGGCCAGGTCGGCATCTGCCCAGTGATGAACACCCAGCCGTCCGTCTCAACCGCGTGGCTGAACGGCGCCACGGGGTTTGGCGCCCCGTGGACCATGAAGAATTCGGTCATTCCGTCCTCGACTCTCAGATGCTCGACGACTGACCGTAGAACGGCTGGGCCGGTCCGTCTCCGATATATCCGTCGTAGAAGGCCTTTACGTGCGGGAAGACCGCGCGGCCGAGATTACGGCGGGCGACTTCGTCAGGCGTCCGCGGCTTCGCCAGCACATCGGCGATCTCGTTCAGCACGGCATCCCGATCGATCTTGGTGAAGCGTCCGTCGGCATAGACGACCTCGCCATTGATGAAGACCGCATCGACGGCGTTCGTCTTCGCACGCTGCATGACCGCGTCGAGCATGGGAATGTCCGGATCCTGGAACGGATAGGTCGCGGTCTTCCAGTTCAGCAGCACGGCGTCGAAGTCGCGACCGGCATCGAGCTTGCCGATCGTCTCGCCGAAGGCCGTAGTCTTGGCACCGGACTCGGTCGCCATTTTCAGCACCTGTGGGCACGACGGCACATCGTCGTCGTCCATGCCCGGCACGCGATGGGCGCGCAGAACGAGGCGAAGCTCCTGCAGCATGTCGCGGTCATCGTTGATGCCGGCCTCGTCGAGACCCATGCCGACGGTCATGCCCTTCTTCTCGAACGCATTCAGCGGCGCAATGCCGGAGCGGAGGCGGAAATTCGACGAGCAATTGTGGCAGATGCAGGTGCCGGTCTGTGCGGCGATATCGATGTCCTCCTGGGTCATCCACACGCTGTGGCCGAGCGTCATGCGCGGGCTGAGCACTCCAAGATCATGGAGATGCCGAACCGCCGTCTTGCCGGTCCGCCGGCGCGCATATTCCTTCTGGTACGCGGTCTCCAGGAGATGCATGTGCATCGGCACATTCGCGGCTGTCGCTTTCTCGTGCAGCGCAACCAAGCCCTCGTCGCTGCACCAGTGGAGGTTTGCCGGAGCTAGCTGGATACGCGTGAGCCGCTGGCCCTGGTTCTCTGCCGTCAGCTGGTCGAACAGCTTCAGGAAATCCGAGAACGGCATTGCCTGTGCCTTGAGATAAGCGCGCAGTTCTTCGCCGAGGGGCGACGGCAGCTTGGCGCAGAATGTCTCGTCGTCTTCATAGACAAGCCGGTTCTGCTCGCGAACCGCATAGCAATAGGACGCCCGCATGCCGATCGAGCGATAGGCGTCGAGAACTTTCGTCGCCGCACCGTGGATCGCGTCATAGCCACCGGGCATCCAGCCATGGATGTGCTGCACGGTCGTCACGCCCGAGGCGATCATCTCGAACGCCGAGTACAGCGTGTCGAGATACAGGTCGACCCGGCGGGCCGGCATGCGTCCGGCAAACCAGAGTTCGAGCGCGTAATCGGGCGAACCCAGCTGCAGCGGCGTCATGCCGACATGGTGATGGCTGTTGACGAAGCCCGGCAGCATCACGTGGTCGGGATAGGACTTCACGGTCGCGCCAGGCGCCAGCGCCTTCATCTCGTCGAGCGAGCCGGTCGCCACGATCGTGCCGTCGCGCGAGAGCACCGCGCCGTCGTCGATCACGATCGGCGTGTGGCGGTCCTGGACACCAGTCACCAGCCAACGCGCCTGCACAATGAGTTCTGCCATTTTGGGTTCCTGCCCTTTCAGATGATTGATGTTGATGCGTGCATGTCGTTCCTCCCGCGGCCCGACCGGGCGGCGGCGATGACGACGGGATCGATGTCGATGATCGCGACGTCGCTCGCGGTCCCCTCGCCTGCTGCGAGCACGGTTCCGAACGGATTGATCGCCAGGGTCAGGCCGTCATGGCGGACATTTCGCCCGAGCACGGTTTCGACGCCCGCCCGTGCGGCGGCGAGCGCATAGACCGCATTCGCCCGAGCGTGGCTCTGGATTTCGGCGAGATAGAAGCCGTCAGGGTCCTGCGGCGCCGGACCGCCGACGAGGACGACGACCAATTCGGCGCCCGACCGCACGGCTGCCTGCCAGCATTCCGGGAAGCGGCGGTCGAAACAGATCAACACGGCGACCTGGACACCGCCGAGTTCGAAGCGCTGGACATCGCCGATGCCGGGTCGAAAGTGATCGGCCTCTCCGAAATCTTCCCCGGGCCGGGCGGCGGCAGGTTCAGCTTGGTCGCCACCTCCGCGACACTGCCGTCCCGACGCGCGAGAAGCGCCGCGTTGAACGGCTTCCCCCCGGTGCCGACCAGCGCCATGCCGAAGACGATGTCGATGCTATTCTCTATGGCCTGCCGGGCGGCCCAACGCGCAGCAGTGCCGTCGATCGGTTCGGCGAGATGCCCCCAATTGGCCGGATCATCGCTCGCGACATACGGCCAGGCGAACAGCTCCGGCAGCACGACGAGTTCCGCCCCCAACCCTGCCAGTCGGGTGATCGCCCGCTCCGCGTCAACGAGAGAAGCCGGCAGGTCGCGGCCAGCCGGCCCCGTCGAGGCCGCTGCAACACGTAGATACGAGGACACAGCTACCTCGTTTCCTGCTCGGCAAAGGCGCGGTCCACCTCATCGGCCAGAAGCTCGGCGAACATATCGCGGTATTCGTGGTAGCGCGGATCGCGCGTCGGGCGCGGCCTCGGAAGATCGATCGGCACGATCGTCTTCACCCGACCGGGACGCGCCGTGAACACCACGACGCGGTCGGCCAGCGAAACCGCCTCGTCGATCGAATGCGTGACGAGGATGATCGAGGCCTTGCTGTCGCGCCAGATCTGCAGAAGGAAGTCCTGCATCTTGGCGCGCGTCTGGACGTCGAGCGCGGCGAACGGCTCGTCCATCATCAGCACGCTCGGGCGCATCGCGAGCGCCCGGGCACAGGCCGCGCGTTGGCGCATGCCGCCCGAAAGCTCGTCCGGCTTCTTGTCGAGCATGTCGCCAAGACCGACGGAGCGCAGAATGTCGGCGGCCATATCCTTGCGCTTCTGCGGCAGCACGCCCTGGATCGACAGGCCGAAGGCGACATTGTCGGCGATCGTCAGCCAGGGAAACAGCGAGGCCTCCTGGAAGATCAGGCCACGTTCCGCCGAAGGCTCCGTAACGGTTCGGCCGTTCTGCTCGATCACCCCGCCAGTCGTCTCCTCGAGGCCGGCGATCATGTAGAGAAGAGTTGACTTTCCGCAGCCGGATGGGCCGAGGAAGACGACGAATTCGCCCGGGGCGACGTCGAGATCGAAGTCGCGGAGGGCAACAACCGGGCTGCGCCCTTCGGGCATCCAGGTCTTGGAGACATTGCGAAGAGAAAGTGCCGGACGAGCCATCACATCGCTCCCTGTCCAGGAGGCACCCACCACAGCATCTTCTGCTGGATCTTGCGCAGCGCCCAATCGAAGGTGAACCCCAGTACGCCGATGATGACCATCGTGAAGAAGACGAGCTTCGCGTTGAAGGTCGCGCGCGCCATGCTGGTTATCTGGCCGAGGCCGATCCCGACGCCGACGCTCTCGGCGATCAGCACGACCATCCAGGCCGCAAAGAGATTGAGCCGCAGCGTCATGAAGAGACTCGGGAGAATGGCCGGCAGGATGACACGCCAGAACGTCTGCCGTTCGTTCGCGCCCATGATGCGGGCGACGTGCAGATAGTTCTTTGGAACGCTCGCGATCTGCGCGACCGTCGCCAGCACGATCATGAAGAAGACGGTGACGAAGACGAGGAAGATGGCCGGGACGTCACCGACGCCGAAGACGAAGATCGCCACCGGAAGCCATGCGACCGGTGAGATCGGCGCCAGCATCAGGATCAACGGCTGCACCAGATTGCGGAATAGTTTGACGTAATGAATCAGTGCTCCGCAGAGCACCCCTAGACAGAACCCAAGCGACAGGCCGGCCACGACGCGGAACGTCGTCCAGCCGATCGTCGTCAGAAGCCCCATGATGGCGCTTCCGCCCCCCTGACTGCCGATCATCCGCGCTTTGTGGTCGAAGAAGGTTAGCGTGCGGCCCAAATCGGAGAAGAACATATGGGGCGGCGGCAAGAGCAGCGGATTGATCGCCCCGATGGCCCAGAGGCCTTCCCAGATCCCCGCGAAAATGCCGAGCGATACCAAGCTCCAACCAAGTGACGCCAAACCGCGTCGCGCGCCCGGCGACAATGCGGGCATGCGTGCGGCAGGTTTGTCGCTCTGCGAGCCGACAGGAATACTCATTGTCACGTTCGTCTCCAGCTTTGAGGAATGGTTGCCGCGCCGCCTTTGAACGGCGCGGCTGGAGGCGAAGAAGTCAGGACTTGAGCTTGAGGCTGCCGTAGAGATCCTTGTTTTCCGAGATCACCTGTTCGAGGAAACTCCAGTCGAAGGCAGCCTTGTCGGGCATCGTCTTGACGTAGCCGAGTTCCTTCATCGACTGACCGCGATCGATGATGAACTGCGTCTGGTTACGCTGGTCGACGACGATGGGCTGCTTGTTCGAAGCGTTGATTGCCGCTTCCATCGTGGTCTTGTAGTAGGTGCCGACCGTGTCCTTCAGGGCGGCGTCCTTGTCCTTCTCGGCCTGCGACTGGGCGACCATGAGCGCCTTGATGATCGCCTTCACCGCCTTCGGATTTTCTTCGAGCAGCGGAGTGCGGGCCGCGAGCACGCAGTCGGAGTAACCGGCGCCGTAAAGGTCGGTGCCATCGCTGAGGATGCTGGCGCCCTTGACGCTGGTGACGCACTGCGTCGCATACGGCTCAATGTGGCAGATCGCGTCGACCGCGCCTGCGATGAACGCCTGGGCCAGTTCGGGCGAGGTGTTCATGTACTTGATCTGTACGTCGTCGAACGAGAGGCCGGCCTTCTTCAGGTAGTCGTAGGGCAGCACTTCGAGCGTGTCGGCCTGGAAGGTGCCGAAGCTCTTACCCTTGAGGTCGGCCGCGGACTTGATGCCGTCCTTGGCAACGATGATGCAGCCCTGCACGCCGCCGCCGGCGATGATCTTCACCGGCGCGCCGGCGTCGTAGAGCGTCATGAAGTTCGAGTAAGGGATCATCGAAATGTCGACGAGTCCGGCGCCGAACATGGTCGTGATCTCGGTGTTCGACGGAGTGACAACGAATTCGAGGTCGACGCCGTCGGCCTTGGCCAGTCCCCGCTCCTTGGCCAGGAAGATGCCCATATTGCAGAAGCCCGAGCCGTGGGTCGCCTTGATCGTGGTCGCAGCGAGTGCGGACGTCGGCGTGAGGAGCGCCGCCAGGGACGGCGGCAGGGCTACGGTCGCGGCACTGGCGACCACGGAGGACTTGAGAAAATCACGCCGCGAAAAATTGCGGTAAAAGCTGCCATCACGATCGCACATTGTCCCCTCCAGCCTCTTCGAGACCGAGCGGACCCCGTTGGGGATGATCCTCACCGTTGAGCCAGCGAGATGACGACGGCGGCTGCCGCGTCGACCTTCCGGGATCCCGACGATGGGCACGCCAACCCGAAAGAGCAAAGCTCTGCGCTTGCCTCCTAACAGCAACAAGCGTGCCAACCAGAAACCCGGTGTCTTGTTTATTTTTGCTCAACGAAATTGGATGGAATGCAATTTTAACAGTCACATTGCATTCCATTTGCGCGTTGAGGCGGCTGGCTAAGTTTTTGCGTCGGGATCAGCCGGGGCTGAACGGGATGTACGAGCATGGACCAATCGGGGCTGAGATCGCGGGCGCGGCGCACTGCGGGCGCTAACTCCATGTCGCGGCGGATTCCATTCGCCCAGCAAGTCGCCGACCGGCTCCGCGATTTGATCGTAAGGGGTGACCTGCCGCCGGGCGGTCGCATCATCGAACGCGCGGTCTGCGAACAATTGTCGGTGTCGCGGACGCCGCTGCGCGAGGCGCTGAAACTGCTGGAGGCCGAGGGACTTGTCGAGATTTCCCAGAACAAGGGCGCTCGCATCATGTCGTTCACCCCGACAGAAGCGAACAATCTGTTTGAGGTCATCGCCGGGCTTGAAAGCATGGCCGCGGAGCTCGCCGTGGCCCGACTTTCAGCCAGCGACTTTGCCAAGCTGGAAGAACTACATGAATGCATGTGTGGGCATTATGAGCGGCGAGAGAAGGATACCTATTTTGCGCTCAACAGCGCCATTCACGACACGATCGTGAAGGCATCCGCCAATCCAGTGCTGATCGCCACGCATGGCAATCTCATGCTCCGCGCACGCCGCGGGCGCTACATGGCAATCACTGATCCTTTCCGCTGGGAAAAGTCAGTCGGTGAGCATGCGGCGGTCATGAATTCGTTTCGTGCGAAGGACCCGGAGAAGGCCCGCATCGTCTGGAAGCGTCATCTGCTCAGGACGGGCGAGACTGTCTGTGGCGTACTGACGGGCCAGATCATCGGCGATCCAGTCGAAGCCAGGACTAGCTGACAGATATCGCGCCTGTTTTTTGGATGGCATGCAATTTGATTGGGCAACATCAGGGAGCGATGCGTCCATGAAAATCCTTCTTCTGAATCCCAACACATCGGTCGGCAGCGACCGGACAGGCCCAGACGCTTGCCCGAATGAAACCCCGCATCGCCAGTGCGGGACGCTTCGCGCGTCCCGGTCCAAAGCAACAGCCGGGCTGACGCCGATGCTTGCGGACTGGATCGCGCATCGGGCCGCGTCCGATACCGCGGCTAAAGGGGAGCCGTGACGGCGATGGTCGCACGACGCTGTATCCTGGTGCTCAACCCGAACACCAATGCTTCTACCACAGGAGCCATGGTTGCCCTGGCGCGCCAAGCCTGCGGCGCCGATTTTGAGGTTGAAGGTCGGACCGCTCCCTTCGGGTCGAGCTTCATCATTGATCAGCAGGAGTTGGAGACGTCCGCGAAGGCGGTGTCGGAGATGGCGGCGCAAATCGCGGCACAACGACCTCGCGAAACCGGCCTCCTCATCGCCGCGTTCGGCGACCCCGGGCTGGACGACGCCCGCCGTTTGTTCACGGGACCAGTAGTGGGTATCGGCGAGGCTGGCCTGCTTGCGGGTGCCTTCGGCGGACGGCCGTTCTCCATCGTGACCTCGACTGCGGGGCTGGGCAGTCGCATAGAGAAAATGGCGGATAAGCTCGGCTTGGCGGACCAACTTCGGTCGGTTCGCCAGACACCAAGTCACCCGTCACAGCTCATCGAAAAGCCCGAGTTCCTTTTCGCCGAACTTTTGCGGGCCGCGGAGCAGGCTGTCTCCCTCGACGGCGCCCAGGCCGTTGTGGTCGGCGGAGGACCGCTTGCGAGATTTGCGAACGACATTGGATGCCAACTGGGGGTGCCGACAGTAGATCCCATTACCGCGGCGGTAGAAAGGATGATCGGCCAGTTCGAATAGCGGAAGCCAGACGCCGCTTGCGCTGGCTGCGCGCGCTGGTCGACGCGCTGCGCTATCGCGCTGAAACTCCGGGCGAGCCCTGCGCTTAAGTCCTACGAGGTAGATGCCGGTACCCCGGGCCCCCTTCCCAGCAGTTCGCTGACGAACGTACTTACCAATGGCCGAGAAGCATCGGCCATGCGAACCGCAAGGAAATGCTGCGAGGCGAAGCCATAGCTCTCCGGCTTGAGGGCGCGCATCAGGCCGCGCCTGACCCAATCCTCGCCGATGTGGCGCGGCAGGAAGCCGATGAACCGGCCCGACAGGATCATCATGACCTGGGCTTCCATATGCACGACCGTACCGGCCGGGCGCGGATGATTGAGCCGATAGAGATCGTCGAAGTGGAGATAGCCGCGCACCGAGAATGCCGTATCCTCGATCGCCTGCCGGTCGATCGCCTCGTCTCTCCTTGAGAAAAGCGGATGGTCCTTCCCGCAATAGAGCGCATGCGGCTCGCGGTAGAAGGCGATGTACCGCACACCGGGAGCCTTCTGCGACATACGGTCCGATCACGATGTCGCGCTGGCCGTCGGTCACCCAACGCTCGAGTTCCAGCGGCGTGCCGAGCGACAGATCGAGAAACACGTCGGGTGCATATTCACGGAAGCGACCGATTGCGCTCTGCAGTCCGAGTTCCTGACTTGTGACCACGCCGTCGACGATGCCGATGCGTAGTCGGCCGACGAGCTTGCCGCGTCCGCGCCCCAGACGCGCCTCGAAACTCTCGATGTCCGAGAACAGCTGCCGCGCTGCCGCATAGCGTGGTCTCGCCGAACTCCGTCAGCCGGAAGCCGCTCGCTACCTCGCTCGCAGAGGGCGCGCCGAGCTTGCGTTCCAGCGCGGTCAGATGGGTCGAGAGAGTCGACTGCGAGAGGTTGAGCGCGATCTGCGCGTCGGCGAAGCCGTGCGCATCGGCGAGGGCGACGAAGACGCGCAGGAGACGGAGGTCGATATTGTCGAGACGGCGCATGAAACTCACTTCGACATTTTTCGATGTATCCTTCTACTAAATGCAATTTTCCTCGATGTGAAGTTGGCCGATCCTGCGCTCATCCGCATTCTGGAGAGCGTCGATGTTCCGCCCCGTCCTTGCTGCCGCGCTGCTCATCGGGACTGCCGTCCCCGCCTTCGCGGCCGACACCATCCGCGTCCTGTCCCCGACCTGGCCCGGCTTCGCGCCGGTCTTCGTCGCCATCGACATGGGCTACTTCAAGGAGCTCGGCCTCGACCGTCGACATGAAGTTCGAGGACGACCGCTCCAACGTCATGGCGGCCTATGCGCGCGGCGACATCGAGGTCGACATGCGCACGGTCGGCGAGCATCAGGGCCGCCCGCGCGACGAGAGCACGCCCGGCATCATCATCGGCACGATCGACAAATCGGTCGGCGGCGACGGCGTCATCGTCGACGGCTCGATCAAGTCGGTCGCCGACCTCAAGGGCAAGACGATCGCCGTCGAGCCGAACATCCCGGCCCGCCTTCTCCTGCAGCTCGAGCTGAAGAAGGACGGGCTGACGCTGAAGGACCTCGAGGTGAAGGAGATCGCGACCGCCGACACGGTCGCCGTGTTCGCCGATACGTCGATCGCCGCGGTCGGCACCTACGAGCCGTTCATGTCGCAGGCGATCACGGCGAACTGCCGGGCCGCAAGGGCAAGATCCTGCTCTCGTCGAAGGACAGCGACATCATCATCGACGTCATCACCGCCCGCCAGGACGATCTGAAGGCCAATCCGAAGAAGTACGCGAACTTCCTCAAGGGCATCTACAAGGCGGTCGATCTCTACGAGAGCAACCCGGCCGAGTTCATCAAGCTCGCCGCGCCGCACTACAATCTCAGCGAGGCCGAGGTGAAGGAGATCCTCGACACCAGCCTCGGCTACACCGACCTCGCCGAAGCCAAGACGCTGATCGGCACGAAGGACAAGCCGGGCACGCTCTACGGCATCTTCGACACCGTGATGGAGCTCAACCTCGAGAACGGCGCCGCCGACAACAAGCTGGACGCCGGCGACGCAGATCGATCCCGTCGGCTCTCGCAGCGGTCGCGGAGATAATCCGTGACAGACCTGGCGCAGGCGATGTCCGGCATGAGGCAGACCGAGGACAGGACTGAAGAGCCGGCGCGCGCAAAGACGCTCGCGTCTCGCCGGTTCTTCGTCTTCCGCGGCCTGCTGTCCCGCCGCGCCGAGATCGTGCTGGCGCATCGGCGGCAGCGTCGGCCTTCTGCTGCTCTGGGAGGCCGCCGCCCGCGCTGGCTCGACCAATCCGGTCTTCCTCCCGGCGCCGAGCGCCGTCATCGCGGCGATGTGGCCGGATGATCGTCGACCAGAGCCTGCTCTGGCACGCCGGCGTCTCGACGCTGCGCGTCTGGATCGCCTTCCTGCTCGCCGCGGTGATGGCGATCCCGATCGGCATCCTGATGAGGAGCTACCGGGTCGATCGGCGCGGCGCTCGAGCCGATCATCGATTTCATCCGCTATCTGCCGGTGCCGGCGCTGGTGCCGCTGTCGATCATCTGGTTCGGCGTCGGCGAGAGCACCAAGATCTTCCTGCTCTGGCTCGGCACCTTCTTCCAGCTCGTCCTGCTCGTCGCCGACGACATGCGCCGCGTGCCGCAGGAATATGTCGAGATCGCCTCGACGCTCGGCGCCAAGCCGCGCCAGATCCTGACCGACGTCGCGTTCCGCGCCATGCTGCCGAGCCTCGTCGACAATCTCCGCATCACGCTCGGCTGGTGCTGGACCTATCTGATCATCGCCGAGATCGTCGCGGCCGACTGCGGCATCGGCTTCGTCATCTGGACGGCGCGCCGCTACATGAAGACGCCCGAGGTGATGGCCGGCGTCGTCGTCATCGGCATCATCGGCCTCGTCACCGACCAGATCCTGCGGCGCGATCCATCGCCGCGCCTTCCGTATCTGTGAGGCGGCGATGAACACGCCCTATCTCGCCTTCGACCGTGTCACGAAGACGCTTCGGCGACTATCGAGTGGTCGCGCCGCACTTCGACCTCGCGCGTCGAGCGCAACGAGTTCGTCGTCTTCCTCGGCCCGTCCGGCTGCGGCAAGACCACGCTGATGCGCATGGTCGGCGGGCTCGACACGCCGTCGCGGCGGCGAGATCCGCCTCGAGGGCGACGCCCGTCGGCCCGCCGGACCGGCGGCGCGGCATGGTCTTCCAGTCCTATTCCTCGTTCCCCTGGCTGACGGTCGCGCGAGAACGTCGCCTTCGGCATGCGCTACCGCCACGACCTGACCGAAGACGAGAAGCGCGCGCGGCGCGATCACTATCTCGATCTCGTCGGCCTCGACGATTTCGCCGACGCCTATCCGAACCGCGTCTCGGGCGGCATGCGCCAGCGCGTCGCCATCGCCCGCACGCTCGCCGCCGGCTCCGACGTGCTGCTGATGGACGAGCCGTTCGGCGCGCTCGACGCGCAGCGGCGCGAGACGCTGCAGGTCGAGCTGCGCAGCATCCAGAAGCGCGACGCGAAGACCGTCATCTTCGTCACCCACGACGTCGAGGAGGCGGTGTTCCTCGCCGACCGCGTCATCGTCTTCTCGCAGCGCCCGGCGCGCGTCATCGCCGATATCGACGTCACCGCGCGGCTCGGCGCCGAACGGCACGCTGGAGCTCCGCGACAGCGTCGAGTTCTTCGAGCTGCGCAACGAGATCCTGCGCCTGCTGCGCGCAATGCGGGAGCGGAGCACGAATGAGCATTCCGGGTCTCGCCGGGCCGTCGCGTCGCTCATCACCGGCGCGAGCCGGGGCATCGGCCTCGGCATCGCCCAGGCCTTCGTCGAGGCCGGCGCGCCGTGCAGATCGCTCGCCGAGGACGCGGACATCGCAGAGGCCGCCGCGAAGCTCGGCGCGACGGGCCATCGCGCCGACATCTCCGACTGGCGACGACGTCGCAGCGCTGTTCGCCGCAAGCCGGCGAACTCGACGTCCTGATCAACAATGCCGGCCTCGAACGGATGACGCCGCTCGACGACGCCAGCGCCGAGAACGAGGCGACCTTCCGGCGCATCATCGAGATCAACGTCACCGGCACGTTCCTGACCACGCGGCCGGCGCTGCCGAAGCTGCCGCGCGGCGGCGCGATCATCAACACCGCCTCGGTCTGGGGCCGCGTCGCCGAGCCGCTGTTCGGCGCCTATGTCGCGTCCAAGCACGCCGTCATCGGCCTGACCAAGACCTGGGCGAAGGAGCTCGGTCCGCGCGGCATCAGCGTCAACGCGGTCTGCCCCGGCTGGGTGCGAGACCGGTCGCTCGCATGCGCTCGCTCGGCGCGCATGGCCGAGCGCACCGGCGAGCCGGAAGACGAGCTTCTCGCCGAGATCGTCGGCGCGCAGGCCCTGCCCGGCCTGATGGAGCCGGCCGACATCGCCGGCCCGTATCTGTTTCTCGCCTCCGATCTCGCCGCCAACATCACCGGCCAGAGCCTCGGCGTCGATCGTGGAGAAGTGCCGTGGTGATGGGCGCTGGACGGCAAGCGCGCGCTGGTCACCGGCGCCGCGAGCGGCATCGGCAGGGCGGCGCTCGCGGCCCTGCGTGAGGCCGGCGCGACGGCGATCGGCCTCGATCCGTAGCGCGGGCGGAAGCGACCCGGACTGGGTCGTCGCGCGACCTCGACCGACGAAAGCCAGATCGTTGCCGGCGTCGGCGGACGCGGTTCGCGCTGCTCGGCGGCCTCGACATTCTCGTCAACTGCGCCGGCATCGAGATCGAAGCGCCGCTCGCCAGAGCATCGACATCGCCGATGTCGACCGGATGTTCGCGGTGAATGTGCGCGGCACGATCCTCGTCGCCCGCGAGGCGCTGCGGCCATGCAGCCCGGCGCGCGGATCATCAACATCGCCTCCGAGCTCGCCTATCTCGGCCGCGCCGGGCGCCTCCGGCTATTGCGCGACCAAGGGCGCGATCGTCTCGCTGACCCGCTCCTGGGCGCGCGAGCTTGCGCCCGACATCCTGGTCAACGCCGTCGCGCCCGGCCCGATCGACACGCCGCTGCTCGGCTTCGAGCGGATGACCGACGGCGCAGAAGGCGCTCGAAGCCGCCAACCCGCTCGGCCGCATCGGCCGCCCGGAAGAGATCGCCGCGGCGATCGTCTTCCTGGCCTCGCCCGGCGCGACCTTCATCACCGGACAATGCATCGGCGTCGATGGCGGCGCGGCGATGCGACTGAGGACAGATCATGGTCGACAGCGTACTTGATGGCCGAACTGTCCTGGCCCGAATTCCAGGCGAAGGTCGCAGGACAATGCGCCGGTGTTCCTGCCGCTCGGCGCGACCGAGCAGCACGGCCCGCACTGCCGCTCAACGTCGATGTCGTGTCTGCCGACCGCGCGTCTGCGAGCGCGTCGCCAAGGAGGTCGGCGGCATCGTCGCGCCGACCATCCCCTACGGCTACAAGTCGCAGCCGCGCTCCGGCGGCGGCGAAGCCTTTCCCGGCACGACCAGCCTCGACGCCCACACCTTCTCGCTCGTCGTCCGCGACGTCATCCGTCGACCTTGGCCATGATGGCGTCCGCCGCCTTGTCGTCGTCAACGGCCATTTCGAGAATATCGTGGCCGTCGGTCGAGGGCGTCGATCTCGGCCTGCGCGAACTCCGCCGCGACGGCATCGACGACATGCAGCTGATGCGCCTCGAATACTGGGATTTCGTCCGCCGCGAGACGCTCGACAGGCTGTTCCCGGACGGCTTCCCCGGCACCGAGCTCGAACATGCGAGCCTGCTCGAAACCTCGCTGATGCTGCTGCTCCGGCCCGACCTCGTCGACATGGCGAAGGTGCCGTGCGACGGGCCGGCGAAATTCCCGACCTACGACCGCTTCCCGGTGCCGGACGGCTTCGTGCCGGCCTCCGGCGTGCTGGCCGCGCGCGCAGGGCTCGACGGCCGAGAAGGGCGAATGGCTGATGGACGACCATGTCGAGCTGATCGCCGCGGCCGTCCGCAGCGAGTTCGGGCTGTGAGCGAGATGAGCCGAGCGATTTCCAGCCGCTCGATTCCGGCGTCGTGCCGCGCTTCGCCGGCATCCCGACCTTCATGCGGCTGCCGCATGGCGGACGCCGGAGCAGGTCGACATCGCGCTGGTCGGCGTGCCCTTCGACGGCGGCACGACCAACCGCGCCGGCGCCGCGCCACGGTCCGCGCGAGATCCGCAACCAGTCGAGCCTGATGCGCCGCGTCCATCACGTCACCGGCATCGCGCCCTTCGATCTCGTCCGCGTCGGCGATTGCGGCGATGTCCCGATCAACCCGATCGACCTGGGCGACGCGCTGGACAAGATCGCGGCCTTCTATCGCCGACGTCCGCGACGCCGGCGCGATCCCGATCACGGCCGGCGGCGACCATCTGATCTCGCTGCCGATCCTGCGCGGCGCTCGCGACGGACGGGCCGCTCGGCATGATCCATTTCGACGCCCATTCCGACACCAATGACAGCTATCTTCGGCGACAATCCGCTACACTCACGGCACGCCGTTCCGCCGGGCCATCGAGGAAGGGCTGCTCGATCCGAAGCGCGTCGTCCAGATCGGCATTCGCGGCTCGATCTACGATGCCGCCGAATTTCGATTTCGCCAAGCAGGCCGGCATCCGCCTCATCTTCATCGAGGAGTTCGCGGCGCGCGGCGTGGACGAGGTGATGGCCGAGGCGCGGGCGATCGTCGGCGAGCAGCCGATCTATGTCTCCTTCGACATCGACGTCATCGACCCGTCGCTGGCGCCCGGCACCGGCACGCCGGAGATCGGCGGCATCACGACCCGCGAGGCGCAGCGATGCTCGTCCGCGCGCTTGCGCGGGCTCGACATCGTCGGCGCCGACGTCGTCGAGGTCTCGCCGCCCTTCGACCGGGCGGCATCACCGCGCTGACCGGCGCGACGATGATGTTCGAGCTGCTCTGCGTCCTCGCCGATCCATCGCCACGCGCCGTCCCGCCTCCGCGCCGCAGACAATGCTGGCGTGAGGAGGCGATCGGCATGTCCCACGGCTATGAAAGCGGACGCCTCGACCTGCCCTTCGTCGGCATCTGCACCTTCGGCAAATATCCGCTCTGCCTCGACTGGGACAACGATCGAGGCCGATGTCGCGGTGCTCGGCGCGCCGTTCGATCTCGGCACGCAATGGCGCTCGGGCGCGCGCTCCGGCCCGCGCGCCATCCGCGAGGCCTCGACGCTGTTCTCCTTCGGCCATGCCGGCGCCTACGACCACGAGGACGACGTCGTCTATCTGCCGGCGGACGACGACCCGCATCGTCGATATCGGCGACGCCGACATGATCCACACCGACACCGATCGCGCAGCCACGCCAATATCGAGCTCGGCGTGCGCAAGATCCTCGCGGCCGGCGCGATCCCGGTCGTCCTCGGCGGCGACCATTCGATCAACATCCCCTGCATCGACGCCTTCTCCGATCGAGGCGCCGATCCACGTCGTCCAGATCGACGCGCATCTCGATTTCGTCGACGAGCGCCACGGCGTCCGCATCGGCCATGGCAGCCCGATGCGCCGCGCCGCCGAGAAGCCCTATGTGACCGGCCTGACCGCAACTCGGCATCCGCAACGTCTCGTCGACCGCCCGCGAAGGCTATGAGGACGCGCGCCGGATGGGCTCGGACATCCTCAGCGTCCGCCAGATCCGGAAGCTCGGCATCGAGGCCGTGCTGGAGCGCATACCGGCCGGCGTCGCGCTATTACGTGACGATCGACATCGACGGCTTCGATCCGTCGATCGCGCCGGGCACCGGCACGCCGAGCCATGGCGGCTTCATCTACTACGAGGTGCTGGAGCTTCTCGCCGGCCTCGCCAAGCGCGGGAAGATCGTCGGCGTCGACCTCGTCGAGGTCGCCCGCGAATACGATCCCAGCCGGCGTCACGTCGATCCTCGCGGCGCAGATCCTTCTCAATTTGATCGGGCGGATTCTCCATGCCCGGTAACACCCTTCTTCGCAGCGGACGGCCGGCATGTGCGCCGTTTCGCTGCGCGGATCTCCAAACCCAAGACGGAGAGGTTCCATGTCCAAGCTGCTGAAGAATTCTATGGCGCTTGCCGTAGCCGGACTGGTGTTCGGCGTGACGGCGGCGAAGGCCGACCTTCTCGATGACATCAAGAAGAAGGGCGAGATCGTCGTTGCGACCGAAGCCCGCTTCCAGCCGTTCGAATATGTCGAGGACGGCAAGATCGTCGGCTACGGCCCCGACATGATGAAGATGGTCTTCGACAAGTACCTGCCGGGCGTGAAGGTGAAGCAGCTCGACCTGCCCTTCCAGGGCATCCTGCCGGGCCTGAGCGCGAAGAAGTTCGACGTCGTCATCACGGCCGTGACCATCACCAAGGCCCGCACCGAGAAGTACACGTTCACGACGCCCATCGCGGAAGCTACGACCGGCCTTCTCAAGAAGACCGGCGACGACTCGATCAAGGCGCCCGCCGACATCGCCGGCAAGCCGGTCGGCAGCCAGACCGGCGCCGCCCAGCTTCAGGTCCTGAAGGAATTCAACGCCAAGCTCGAGAAGGACACCGGCAAGGGCGTGTCCGAGATCAAGGAATATGTCGGCTTCGACGAGGCCTATGCCGATCTCGCCGCCGGCCGCATCAAGGCCGTCGCGCAGTCGGGCGCCAACGTCGCTCCGCTCGTGAAGAGCAAGCCCGAGACCTTCGAGTACATGAAGGAGACGATCGGCCCGAAGACCTATTTCGGCTGGGCGGTCCGCAAGGAAGACGACAGCGCGAGCCTGGTCGCGCTCCTGAACAAGGGCATCCTCGAGCTGAAGCAGAACGGCACCATGGCCGAGTCTTCAGAAGAAGTGGATCGGCTTCACCTTCGACATGCCTGACGACATCGGCGAACCGACGATGTGATCGAGGGATCAGAGGTCGATGCTCGATTTCACCGCCGTCATAGCCCAGCTGCCGCGAATGGTGGCTGGCGCCCAGACGACGATCTGGATTTCGGCTGCGGCGCTGCTCTGCGGCGCCGCGCTCGGCCTCCTCATGTGCGCGGCGCGGCTGTCGCGAAACATCTTCCTGCGGGGGCTGGCGGCGGTGTTCGTCAGCATGTTTCGCGGCCTGCCGCTGCTCGTCGTCCTGCTGATCCTGTTCTACGTGCCGCCGAACTTCGGCATCGAAACGACCCCGCTCACGGCGGCCCTTCTTGGGCTCACTCTCAACACCGCCGGCTACCAGACCGAAATCTATCGCGCCGGCTATCTCACCGTTCCGCCGGGCCACGCCGAGGCGGCGCGCGATGCTCGGCTTCAGCCGCTTGCAGATCGCTCGCCACATCTTCCTGCCGCAGATCTTCCGGGTGACGATCCCGGCCCTGACCAACGAGGCCGTCGACGTTGTGAAGAGCTCCGGCCTGCTGTCCATCATCGCGGTGACGGAGCTTCTGCGCATCAGCCAGCAGATCGTCTCCTCGACCTATCGCCCGCTCGAGACCTATCTCGTTTGCGGCCTCTTCTATTTCCTGATGTCGACGGCGGTGTCCTCGTTCGGGCGCTTCCTCGAACGGCGACTGACGCCGAAACCCGCATGATCGATTTCGCCGCCATCGCCGAATATGCGCCGGCCATTGGACGAGGCCTTCTCGTCACGATCGAGATCAGCGCCGTGTCGCTGTTTCTCGGTCTTCTGCTCGGCCTCGGCGTCGCGCTGCTCGCGCGCCTGCCCTGGCCGCCGCTGCGCTGGCTGATCCGCTCCTACATCGAGCTTTGGCGCGGCACACCGCTGCTGCTGCAGCTCTTCATCCTCTATTACGGCGGACCGACCTTCGGCTTCCTGCCGACCTCCTATCAGGCCGGCGTCCTCGGCATGTCGCTCTATACGGCCGCCTATCTCGCCGAGATCTTCCGCGCCGGGTTCGAGGCCGTCCCTCCGGGTCAGGTCGAGGCGGCGCGCATGCTCGGCTTCACCAAGCTCAAGATCGTCCGTCACATCGAACTGCCGCAGATGCTGACGCTCGTCGTGCCCGCCGACGACGAACCAGATGATCAGCATCATCAAGGAGTCGGCCGTGCTGTCCGTCATCACCGTGCCGGAACTGACGCTCACGACCACGCGCATCGTCAGCGAGACCTTCGTCGTCGTCGAACCCTATCTGCTGCTCGGCCTCGCCTACTGGTCCGTCACCGCAACGGTCGCCTTCGGCAGCCGGCAGATCGAGCGAAGGCTGGTGCGCGCATGAGCGTGTTGAAGGACATCGGAGCGCGCGACGCCGCCATCCAGCTTGCGCGGCGTCGGCAAGACCTTCGGTTCGAACACCGTCCTGAAGGGCATCGATCTCGACATCGAAAGGTCCGAGCGCGTCTGCATCATCGGACCGTCCGGCTCGGGCAAGAGCACGCTGCTCCGCTGCATGGTCTTCCTCGAGACCTACGAGGAAGGCGAGATCTACGTCGAGGGCCGCCTGCTCGGCTATCTCGATCTCGGACGGCGCGCGGAAGAAGGATTCCGAGGTCCAGACCGCCAATGTTCGGCGCAACGTCGGCATGGTCTTCCAGCAGTTCAATCTCTGGCCTCACATGACGGCGCTCGGCAACGTCATCGCCGCCTTGCGCATCGTCAAAGGCATGCCGTCGCGCCGAAGCCGAGAAGGTCGGACGCCAGGCGCTGGACAAAGGTCGGTCTCGCCCACAAGGCCGACGCCTATCCGGACCGCCTCTCCGGCGGTCAGCAGCAGCGCGTCGCCATTGCCCGCGCGCTCGCAATGAACCCCTCGATCCTTCTCTTCGACGAACCGACCTCGGCGCTCGATCCCGAACTCGTCGGCGAAGTGCTCGAGGTCATGCGCCAGCTCGCCTCGCAAGGCATGACCATGGTCGTCGTCACCCACGAAATGGGTTTCGCCGCCGAAGTCGCCGACCGCGTGATCTTCATGGACGGCGGCTCGATCGTCGAAGCCGGGCCGCCTCAGCGGCTGTTTTCGAAGCCCGAGAGCCCTCGGCTCGCACAATTCCTAGACACCTGGAAGTCGCGCAATGCGAGCGGCTCCGTATCCGAAATCACAGGGTGATCATGCCGGACAATTTCAGCACCATTCCCGCCCGCAAGGGTGCCGCCGCCCGTCTCAAGGCCGGGCAATCCATCATCGTCCGGAACACCCACGGCGAACAGGTCGTCGACACCTGGGCATTCAATGCGGATGACCTCACGGAATTCATGTCGATGGAGCACACGCGGGCGCGGCTCCTGAAGCTCATACCCGCCGTGGGCGATGCACTGCTGACGAACCATCGCAGGCCGATCCTGACGCTCACCGAAGACACGTCGGGCGGAATCCACGACACGCTGATGGCGGCCTGCGATCGTTATCGTTACGAGCAGCTCGGACACGTCGGGCACCACGACAGCTGCACCGACAATCTCCACGATGCCCTTCACGCGATCGGCCTCGAACCGCCGGAGGTTCCGAGCCCGCTCAACCTGTTCATGAATGTGCCGGTCTCGGCAGACGGCGCTCTGAGCTTCGCGGCTCCACCATCGAAACCCGGCGGCTCGGTGACCTTGCGCGCGGAGATGGACTGCGTCGTCGTGTTCTCCTCGTGCCCGCAGGACATGGTCCCCGTGAACGGCGCGAACTGCACGCCGACAGACGCTCATTTCTCGGTCGTGTGATGCCCCAGCCAATCCATCTTCACATCGAAAACAATCGCTCTCTCGGCCCAGTCTTCGAGGCAACGCGGGAGCGGATCGACGCCATTCGCGCGAACCACCCGGATCTGTCGGATCTTCGGATCACCGTCGGATATGACGGCGATGTCTTCGCCCACGAAATGCAGACCGCCAACGTGCTGATGGGCTGGCGCTTCGACAAGGCGACGGCTCGAAGCGCCCCAAATCTTCGCTGGGTTCATGCCCACGGCGCCGGTGTGAACCATCTGATGCCGCTCGACTGGCTGCCCTCCGGCGCGGTCCTGACGAATAGCCGCGGCGTGCATGGCGAGAAGGCCGACGAATACACGATCATGGCGCTGCTCATGCTGAACAACCGGGTGCCGGAGAGCATGACGAACCAGCGCAACGCCCGTTGGGAGCAGGTGTTCAGCTCCTCTATAGTCGGCAAGACCGTTCTCATCATCGGAGTCGGTCATATCGGCGGCGGCGCAGCGAAATGGGCCGACCGTTTCGGCCTGAAGGTCATAGGCATTCGCCGGAGCGGCGAACCGCATCCGCACGTCCATGAAATGTACCGGCCAGAAGCGTTGCGGGCATTGCTGCCCCGTGCCGATTTCGTCCTGGTGACGACGCCGTCGACAGGAGCGACCAAGCACCTCCTTGGCCGCGACGAACTCGCGCTAATGAAAGATGGCGCCGGCCTCGTTAACTACAGCCGCGCAGACCTCGTCGATTATGATGCCTTGAGTATCGAATTGCAGCGCGGACGGCTCGCGGCCATTCTCGACGTCTTCGACCCAGAGCCCCTGCCCTCGAACTCGCCGCTCTGGGATTTGCCGAACCTGATCATCACGCCACACTGCTCCTCGGACGATGCCGATCAATACACGCCGAAAACCCTCGATTTGGTGTTCAGGAACCTAAAGAACTTCCGGTCGGGGCGGCCCCTGCTGAATATTGTGAACCCTGAGCTCCAGTACTGACGGCTACCGACGTCCATTTGATCAGCCTCGCACGCGAGACCCTCCTGATGCCAGAGCCGAATTTGCGCGGGGGTCGCGCAGGATGAACAGGGTCACGGCCAATATGGCTGCTACTCCTTCACGATGTCCGCAACCATGCCCTCGTCTGCCCCGGTGAACTTTACCGACCAGACCTAACCCGTTCGGAATTACCGATGCCTTCCGCAAGGCGCCGCATGCTGTCTTGAATAGCCGTGCCCGCGGCGCTTGCCAGCGACTTCCCGCCACCCTCGCAAGCAAATCCTGCATCAGCATCCGACACACCGCGTCCCTCGAGCGGTCGACCCGTAAAGGCGGCCGCCAGGGCCGTCGACATATACCGACGCGATCACAGTGACTTCGCCCTTCATGTTTGCCGTCCAGAAGCCTGGTTGGACGTCGAGGCGGGCGCGTACTTCGTCGCCGCGTACGACAACGATGCCGCGCGCCCCGCGCGCCTTGACCTGGTCGCCGGGGATCGGCGCTGGGATCATCTCAACACTCTCGAAGATGTTCGGAAGGGTACCGTTCAACGACGACGAAAAGGGCCCTGATAGCTCAAGCGGGAATTTATAGGCGGAGCACGCCATGCTGGATGATTTCGACTGCTGATCGAGTGGCGTCGCGTCGACGGCGACCAACCATTTACCCGGGATCTTCGTCGAGTACGACGTGACAACGTTATGCGCGGCCACCGTTACTGGCTGGACCTTATATGCGCACGCACCCAAACCCACGGCGACAGCCGTGAGCGCAACAGCACCCACCATCTTCATGAGACGCCCCCGCGTTCCACCCGTGAAGGTGGTAGCAGTCCTTCCCCTGCGGGGGAATGATGCTAGGGTGCTTGTCCATCAAGGAGAGTGGCCTGCCTGATGCGCGCATCCGGCCTCCGCAGCCGACGATGTGCGGATACCCAGGGCGAGCCGAACACGTGCCCGCCGGAATGCCGTGTCGAGATTGACATCACGAGCAAGATCCAGATCGTGACAGAGACCGACGATACGAAGCACTAGGCCGGGTGCAGTTGCCCAATCTCATGGCCGATGGCCGCGATCGCCTTCACGAAGATCATAGTGCGAGCCGAGCAGCCAAACTCCGTCAGGCGTTGGCGAGACGTCGATATGCGGCATACTCGACAATTGCGCCTTCAGCAGCGATTCAGGCCGTCTGGATGTCCCGGCACGAAGACGGCGAACGATGACCATGCACGCTCGACGGGCTTTCCCCGTCGCCTGACCTCCTCGACCTCAAACCGATCATTGCCGATCTTGGTCGTCTGCCGCCGAACTATGTCGAGTTTCATCGAGCGGGCGACGGGGGCTTGGACATGCCAGGGGGTTCGCACGCGAGGCTCGCGATTTGGTCCATGACCTTGTTGCTGCCCCCAACCGCCAGCAGATGCCAACCTGTTGGCTTCTGCCTGGCCGCAAACAGCTGGTTCCCGTTGTAGCGCCCTCTCCCGTCGTGGGCGTCCACCAGCCCGCAGGCGATTATCGAGCCGTCCGACAGCTTGACCGCCCGCACTTCTTCTGCGAACCGGGCGCTCTTCGTATACCTGAGCTTGCTGGCGACGAACGCTTTAACCTGTTGGACCTGTGCAGCATCGAGGCCGACCTTCACAGGGAGCGCGGTCGGCTTTTGCCATCCTTGGGCAACGGCTGGCGTCACGGAACCAAGCGCACTTAAGATGGTGGAGATAATGATGATTTTAGCCTTCATCGACACTCTCTTTGGGCGAGTCGCGATGCAGGCATGTAGGCCAGTTTTACAGACCCTCTTCAAGATAGCGCGTCGAAGTGTCGAGTCCGGTATTCCTGCCGCCACGGCGAGCGATCTCCTTCGCCACGCGCGTCCAATGCTCTTCCGGCCTCGTTCCATGCCCCCTGCGGGCCAGGCGCGCCCGCTCACGGGCCTCCCCGATAGGCCATCCCTCCGAACCGCTCGATTAGATCGGCGGCGTCATTAAGCACCATCGTCGAAGGCTGCCACGGCCAGCGAAACTTCATTTGACGACCCCGGGGCGCTCGCAAACATTCCCTCGCCGCCTCGCCGCCTCGCCCCCGACACGGCCGAGAGCGGTTGCGTACGCATGGATATGCTTACCATCGTGCGTCCCAGAAGGCCGCCGGATCCTCAGCCATAATTCTCGCGATCCCTGTTCGGGGAACCGTTATCACTTGGCCGCCGACCCGATCCCTGAGCTCCGAGTTCGCCCTGGCAACGATATCGGCGCGGGCCAGAAGCTGAACGGCCGCCAGCGCCAGGGCTTCGGATGCCATCAGCGGGCCGGGGCTGCTTGAGGGGTGACCGGACAGCGCCGTCCATGCCCAATGGTGGATCGGCACGTTCGTCGGATAGGCCCAATTCACCCGGCCGAGCGGAACGACCCAGCTCACATCGCCGTCGTCCTGCCCGTAGTAGTCGATGCCCTGTGTCGAAATAGCCGAGTTCCCGATGCAGGCTGAACGGCATGCCCGGGCTCGCAGCTGCCGACAAGTGCCTCCATCCACGCGATATCGCTCGCCGTCCATTTCGGAGGGCCGACGAGGTCGAGACATCCGGCCAAGAAGCCGGCCGATCGTGTCGTTCGGCAGATAGCCACGGCAGGCAGTGATGAACTTCTCCTCGCAATCGGTCCCCTCGACGCCTGCGCTGCTTGCAGCGAAGGTCTCGACCATGACGTCGTATACACCGCCTTCATCGCGCTCGTAGTCGGCGTGCCGGACCGAGCACCAGATCCTGACCTCCTCGGGCGCCACGCCCGGCATCACGCCCGCCACGCGGTAGACATGGCGGATCTGCGCTTCCGGAAAACGCTCGCGCCGCAAAGCCTCGAACGCAGCCAGGGCATCTTCGGCCGCCTTCAGCGCATTGCGCGCCGTCGGCCTTGCCGCCATGGGCGCTGTCGCCGCGAAAGACGAATTCGCCTGACATCACCGCATGACACGGACGCGACAGCGCTCCGTTCTGGTAGTCGCCGTGCGAGGTGAGGACCACGTCGAGATCGTCGAAAACGCCTGCGCCCTGCAGTGCGATCTTGCCCCAGCCGATTTCCTCGGCCGGGCAGCCGACCACCACGATCTCGCCCGCAAGTCCGAGCTGTGCCGCCGCGATCGCCGCCGCGATCCCGGCGCCGCTATTGGCCGGGCCGATATGGTTGTGGCCGCAGCCATGGCCGGGCTTGCGGCCGGTTCCCTTGCGATAGGGTACCGCCTCGTTGTCGAGGCTCGCGAGCGCGTCGTATTCGGCCAGGATGCCGATCCGAGGCCCCGCGCCCGCTCCGCGCCGCGCCACGAACGCAGTCGGCACGCCGCCGGATCCACGTTCGACCTCGAAACCGTGACGCTCGAGAAAGTCGATCAGGCTATCGACCGTACGATACTCCATGCCCGGCATTTCCGGGCAGGCCCAGAGCTCCGCGAACAGGGCCTCGATCTCGGACCGGACGGAGGACCAGGCGTGCGGACGCAGGCTGTCGGTCTCCGGAGTCATCAGATCAGCCCCTCGTCCCGCCAGCGGACGCGGTAAGCGGCGATGATGGCGTCGAGCCGTGCCTTGCCGAAACTCGGGTCGTGGCCGGCATGGACGATGGTCAGCGGCAGCGCTTTCCAGAAGCTCGAACGAGCGCATGTACGCACCGACATCCATGCCGCGTCCCTGGTAGAGCAGCGGTCCGTCGTAGATCACGTCGCCCGCGAACAGAATGCCGGTCGCTTCCTCGAACAGAGCGATGCTGCCCGGGTGAATGGCCGGGCACGAGCAGAACGGTGAATCTGGCGGTCGCCGAGATCGACGACCTCACCCTCCGTGATCTCGCCGCGTCGGCGTGCGCACCGCGCAGCACATAGCTCGCCGGATCGTATCCCTCATAGGGAAGCGCATGGATCAGGTACCGTCCGAGCGGCGGATAGCCGGCCTCGACGAACAGTCGCCGGAGTTCCGGATCGATCTCATCGGAGATCAGTGTCCCGCCGCGCGGATGGATCAAGCGTCTCGGCCTCGATCGGATGCACCCAGCGATGCTCGAATTCGTGGATCGCACCGATATGGTCGAGATGCGTGTGGGTGGCGAGCGCGATCGTCTCGCGGCCCTCGAACAGGTCCGGGAAGGCCGGCCGAAGCGGCACGACCCCCATGCCGCTGTCGATCAGCAGGTCGCGGTCGCGCCCGCGCACATGCCAGATATTGGCCTGTTCGAGCACATCGACATGCGGCTCGATGATCAGCGTGATGCCACCGCCGATATCGGTCCTGCGGTACCAGGTCTCCGCGATCGGCATTCCGTCCGGTCGGCGCGATCTGCGCCTTCACGCCGGCGACCGCCAGTTTAGCGCTGCGCGCGGCACGCATAGGCGCGGAATGCCTCCACGATCTCCGGACGAGGTGCGGCGAGCGCCATGCTGGAGATATTCCATCGCCTTCAGCGCGGCATTGTGGGCCTCGATATCCGAGCCGCCGACGCAATCCTCGACGACGCGGCAGTGGTAATCGCACTGGTGGCCGTCGGCGAAGGTATAGTGCACGCACACATTGGTGAGGCCGCCCACGAGGATCAGCGTCTCGGCCTTGTGGCCGCGCAGCAGGATGTCGAGATCGGTGCCGATGAAGCCCGGAATAGCGGCGCTTCTTGATCACGTCGTCCTCGGGCGTCAGGCCGACGACCTCGGCCGCGATTTCGGTGCCGGGTCACCCTCGACCAGATGCTCGTCCTCGTCGCCGTCGAGCTCGCGGCCGAAATCGACCCGGCTCACCCGATGAGCTTCCTGCAGGAAGACGATCGGCACGCCGTTGGCGCGCGCGGCGTCGATCACCGTTGCGGGCACGGCGCATTTGGTCGGGCAGTCGGCCATCAGGGTGATGCCGCTGCTATGGCCCGGCATGAAGCCCGCCTGCTGGATATCGACGACGATCAGCACCGGCTGTCCGACGATGATGGGATTGTTCTTCTTCTGCATGGATCTCGCCTTTGTTGATCGATCAGGCTTTGCCGCCCAGCAGCTTCGGGCAGGTTGCCGAGGCGGGCGATGGCGAGAAACCCGCCGATGCCGACCAGCATGAACATCACCGCGCCGACGCACATGGTCGGCGTGAAGCCGGTTCGCATGTTCGAGAAGACCTTCACCGGGCAGCGTCTCGACGGTGAAGCCCGCGACCATGAAGGCGATCACGTATTCGTTGAGGCTGAGAATGGCCGCGAAGATCATGCTCGAGGCGATGAAGGGCCGGACGATCGGGAACACCACCGTCCGCCAGATGTCGGCTCTCGCGCGCCCCCATGGTCTCGGCGGCCTCGACCAGTTCGCGGTCGATCGAGCTGAAGCCCAGCGTGATGAGCACCAGCGGCAGCGCCAGAAACGTTACCGCATGGCTGATGATGGTGTTCTCGATCTGGCCGACGTGTTTGAGCGCGCCCCAGAACAGGAGGAACAGCACCGAGATGATGACGGGCGGCAGCAGGAACGGAACGCCGCCGAGCACAGCCAGGCCCTTCGCCAGGCGCGAGCCGAGCTTCCACTGCGCATAGGCGATCGGCAGCGCGACGCTGGTCGCCAGGACCGAGGAGGCGGCCGCGATGACGAGCGAACGCTCGAATGCCGCCACCCAGCTCGGATTGGTGAAGAATTCCCGATACCAACGCAGGCTGATCGTCGGCGGGCGGGAAGGTCATCGCCGCCGTCTCGTTGAAGCTGACGCCCGCGACGACGACCAGCGGGGCAGCCAGGAACAGGGCTAGCAGCAGTCAGGAAAGCGATCTCGGGACAAGGCGAGCGACCAATCCGATCAACGCACCCTCCCGCCGACCGCTCAGGCCGACGAGACCGATGAGACCGCCATCACCGACCAAGCAGCAGCACTGAGATGGCCGCCGCCATCGGTAGGTTCTGCCCGGCCAGCGCCGTTTCGCTGATGACGACCCCGATGGTCCAGTTTCGCGGCCCGCCGAGCACGAGCGGCGTCACATAGGAGCCGACGGTGAAGCACCAGGCTCATGACGAATGCGGTTGCGATCGGTCGGCGCAACGAGCGGCACGACGATGTCGAAGAAGGCGCGCAGCGGTCGCGCGCCGAGCATCCGCGCCGCTTCCATATAGACCGGATCGAGACGCGACAGCGCCCGGATAGAGCGTCAGCACGCTGAACGGGATGACGACATAGACGAGGCAGGCGACGACGCCGCCGAAGCTCGGCGCAAGCGACACCGGCCCATCGAGAAGGCCAAGCCAGACCAGGACGTTCGACACGCCTGCCCGCTTCGACAGCATGATCTGCCACGCGAAGGTAATCAGCACCTCCGACAGCGCGAGGGTCGACAGGAAACCGATCAGCCAGGCGACCTGCGCCGGTCGGCGCATACGGCAGATGAGATAAGTGGTCGGCAGCGCGATAGCCGTGCTGATTGCGGCGACGGTCAGGGCGAGCCAGACGGAAAAGGCACAATCGCATCGACGACCATCGGCTGGGCGAGATCGCGATAGGCCTGAACGGAAAAGCCGCTGCCCTGGTAGAGGCTGGATCGACATGGGCGAGGCTGACGCGGAACAGCAAGCGCGAACGGCACGGCGAAGAAGCCGACCAGGCGGCAAGCGGCCAAGCGAGCCAGATCGGCGGCCAGTTCCTCATCAGGCGCGCACTAAATCCGGAAGGAACGGAACGTTCCGATGCGACATCGATTGCCACGCGCCGTCCCTCAATGCGTCAACGCGCGAGCCGCGTCTGCCGAGAAGTCGCACGCCGACCCGGGCCCGCCCGGACAACGCCATCCAATCGGAACGCCCGGTCACCGCGATCAATTCCGTGCCGCCAGATCGAGACGCACCTCCAGCGTGGAACCGAGATCGCGGACGAAGGTGACGTCGGCTGAGAATGCGTCGGTGCCCGGCTCGGTCAGTCGCACGTCCTCGGGCCTGACGCACAACGTGATGCGCTCGCCCGCACGCGCCGACTGCGGCAATGTGTTGAGGGCATAACCGCATCCGCAAACCGCACGACCCGCGTGCCCGCGACCTCGACGTCGAGCAGATTGCTCTGGCCGATGAAGCTCGCGACGAAACGGTTGGCAGGCTCGCGGTAGATCTCGACAGGAGATGCCGACCTGCTGCACCCGGCCATCGTTCATCACGACGATCGGTCGGCGATCGTCATCGCCTCACGCTGGTCGTGGGTCACGAAAATGGTGGTGATCTTGAGCGCCTGCTGCAACTGCTTGAGCTCGACCTGCATGTGGTCGCGCAAGCTTCGCGTCGAGGGCCGACAAGGGCTCGTCCATCAGGAACAGCCGCGGCTCCTGGGCGAGAGCGCGGGCGATCGCGACCCGCTGACGCTGGCCGCCCGACAACTGGTCGACCCGTCTCCGGCCGATGTCCGGTAGCCGGATCAGATCGAGCAATTCGGCGACCCGCTCGCGCCGGATACGCGCCTCACGGCCCTGCAGCTTCAGCGCATAGCCGACATTCTCCTCGACCGTCAGATGAGGAAACAGAGCGAGGCCCTGGAACACCATCCCGAAATTGCGGTCGTGCGCCGGCGACGAGGTGATGTCGCGGTCGTCGATCAGGAGGCGGCCGGTGGTCGGCTTCTCGAGACCCGCCACGATTCGCAGCAAGGTGGTCTTCCCGCAGCCCGATGGCCCCAGGAAGCACCAGAACTCTCCCTCGGGAATCCGCAACGAAACGTCGTCGACGGCGCATTTGCCGTCGAAGCTCTTCGTTATGCCCGTCAATCGTCCAGCCCAATGACGCTGGAACCGCTCATGCGGTGATCATCTTCATGAACTGCGCGGACATGTAGTCCGCGTGTTTCACCTTGGCTTCAGCGGCCACGACGATCGGCTTGCTGGCCGAGCCAACCGCGGCGAACTCCTCGTCGGTCAGGCTGAGCTTCGAGCGGTCGATCAATGGCATGGCGTAGACCGTCCGGGCGATCGCCTCATGACACTCCGGCGTCGCGCTCCAGTTGACGAAGATATGCGCCTCTTCGACCGCCTTTGTCGCGACTGGCAGGCACCAGGCGTTGAAGCCGAGCAGGCCGCCTTCCTTCGGGAAGATGGATTCGACCGTGGTCGAGGCCTTCATCGTCTGCGAGACGTCGTGGTAGTACATGCCGCCGACCACTTCGTCGTTCTGGTAGGCGGTCTGCATCGACCCCTCGTCCTGCCACCACAGCTTCGCGTTCGGCTTCAGCTCGGCCATCTTGGCGATGACCTTGTCGATGCCCTCCTGGGTGTCGAGGATCGCGGTGCCGCCGAAATAGGTGGCCGCCGTGATTTCGAACAGCACGGACGAGCCGCCGCTCTGTAGCCCCCAGCGCGGCATCTCCCTTGTCCCAGAGAGCGCTCCAGCTTGTCGGCAGCGGCTTCACCTCGGTCGGATTAGCGATCAGCGTGATGTACCAGGCCATGGCGCCAACGCCGTCAACGCCATTCGGTCCGTCGAACACGAACTCTGATGGCAGGTTCGGCAGGTTCGACAGCTTCGACTTGTCGAAGGTCTGCCAGAGCCCCTGAGCCCGGCCGCGTAGCACGTCCGGTTGGCTCCCGATGCAGACATCCATTGGCGCGTCCCGGCCTGCTTCGCCTGCGACATCTGGATCAGGAACTGCGCGCTAGCTGACTGCGGAATCGACTGGATCGCGATGCCCGTCGCCTTGGTGAACGCCGGATAGACGCCCTTGACGAAGCTCTCCTCGAAGAAGCCGCCAAAGTTCGAAACACGCAACGTCGTCTGCGCATAGGATGGGCGGATCGAACGGCATGCCGAGCACTCCAGCAAGGCCTGCTAAACCGACGCTCTTCAACACATTGCGGCGCGAAATGCCGACGTCCGAAGTGCCCGTCGCCTGTCCAGAGAATGTGCGGTCCATGCCGGTACCTTTCGTCGATTTCCGCCGGAACAGACCTCGAATTCGAGGATGGCGTCAAATCAGACGAAAGACAGACACTGCGCAAAAAATAGACGACCAAATGCATCGGTAGTAATCAGTGTTCGCTTCTATCCAGCGTATGAGCTCGTTGCTGTCGGTCCAATTTCTGAGCACGAGCACATCACTCGAGACCAAACATTGATAAATCCGATGGAAAAATAGCAAATACTGGTGGCAATTCGGCCATTCGCCGTCGTTTAGGTCACCCCACACGAGGTAACAGACGCCCTTTTCATCACATCGCTTTGCTCGATGAAAAGATCGCTCTGACAGCCACTACGGGAACTGATCCCAACGAACTTTTGGTACGAATACTTCGGCCGCCGATGAGGGGCAGATTGGACACCGATTGAAGCTCTCAGAATTCGATCTCAAGCAGTTACGCGTTTTCCTGGCGGTTGTTGAATGCGGCGGGTTCACCGCGGCCGAGGACGTCCTGGCGATCAGCCAGTCGACGATCAGCATGTCGATCGCGCAGCTGGAAAAGCGACTTGGCTATCGCCTCTGCGAGCGCGGCCGGGCCGGATTTTCGCTGACGCCGCGAGGCGAGGAACTGCACTCCAAGGCACTCAAGCTCGCGGAGGCCGTTGCCGACTTCGAGGAAGGCGCTCGGTCCTTGAAGGGCGTTTTGGCGGGTCGGCTCAAGGTCGCCCTGATCGACAACATCATCACCGATGAAAACTGCCCACTCCGCAGCGCGCTCACTTCACTGCGCGACGACTCCCGCGGTCCGAGGATCACTATCGACATCCTCCCGCCCTCCGAGGTCGAACATGCCGTCGCCGTCGGCCGCGCCGACATCGGCATCAGCATCGCAGAACAGCGTATGCCGTCCTTGCGCTATCATCCGCTTTACAAGGAAACCGACCACCTGTTCTGCGGACGCGAACACCCGTTGTTCGCCGTCAAGGATCCAGAGACGCTGAGAGCCGGGGTAAAGCAGGCAACGAAGGTCATCCGTTCGTTCCTCGGCCACCAGGATTTTTTGATCGTCGGCGACCATGACGATACGGTCCGCGCTACCGTGACCAACGTCGAGGCAGCCGCCTTCCTCATCCTCGCTGGGACCCATATCGGATTCATGCCGGAACACTTCGCGCGGCGTTGGGTCGAAGCGCAAGACATGCGCCCAATCCTGCCGGACGAGATCAATCGCCACCACACGATGGCGATGATCACGCAGGCTGGCAGTTGGAAATCTCCGGCGCTCAAGCATTTCATCGCGAGATTGGAGGCACTCGTTGTCGCTTAATTCTTGACGCTTCAGGCCATGTCTTGCGGGGTCAGGCTCGAGCGCCTAAACGTGTCGAAGTCTCGTCGAGAACGGCCAGGCGGAGCTTGCTTGCTTCATGCGGCGGGAAGCACCCTTGCGGCCAGCACGCCCTCCACCAGCCTCCGCAGCTTCCGGATCGACCCACCCGGCCACGCCGAGGCCAACGCATCCAATTCGACGTCGTCGAACGGCGACGCCCAGCGGGCGTCGAGCCCCTGGTCAGCCAGCAGTTCCAACATCACTCGGGGAGCCAGAACGGCGAGATGCTCCACGCCCGGCTCCGGGAACATGATGATCCGGCAGCGGTCCCGTAGTGGTGCCGAGACGCCGTCCAGTGAATTGGCTGTCGCCAGCCACGACACATGCGAAAGATTGCAGTCCGCCTGGAGATGGGGATCGAAGAACGAGGCGTTCGATTGCCGTTCGAAGAAGCTCAGCAGGACATCGTGAGCGTTTCCGTTGTGACGGCTCGCTCCCACCTTTTCGATCTCGTCGAGGACGATCCCGGGGCCCGCATGCTTGTGCCGAGCGAAGGCACCGCCGCCCAACGCTGGCTCGCCAGTGCTCCAGCGCCGGGCCGTTCCGGCGAAGCTGCCGTCGGCGACCCCGCCAGGTTGTCAAGCGGAGTTCCAGGAGGTCATTCTAGGAAAGTGCCGCTGACGGGTATTGAACGCAGGAGGCCGCCTTGAGCTTCGCTCAATTTGTCGAGGACGGCGTTTTAGCCCCGCGCTTGATCGCCAGAGCACTGAGGACGACGAGCGGGGAAGTGGCTCGGACGGCGGGGCTCGGTCGGGAGGCTGTACTGCGCAAGGATCGCATCCGCTCTGAGAACACCCAGCGTCGCTTGCGGGAATTGATAGACATCATCGTCAAAGTCGAGCCGCGCTTCGGTTCGGCCATGCTGGCGTACGCCTGGTACCGATCGGAACCGCTGCCCGGTTTCTCGGGCCAGACCGCGATGCAGATGGTGCGTGGCGGTCAGGCGGCTGAGGTGATGGCATATGTCGACGCCGTCGACACGGGCGTGCACGCTTAAGTCCTCTTGGTGCCGAAGCTTTTCAGTTCAGACGAGAAGTTCCAGCGACGTCCGGGCAGATGCATGTCGCGACGGCCCGGCGAACGATTAGACCACTTTCTCGTCGTGGAGCTGAGAATAGCCGAGGTCGTTCAGGACGTCTTTCGTGTGCTGGCTGCCTGCGCGAGATCGAGACCGGGGCTTCGGCCGAAGCCTCGGGGACATCAGGGACCTAGGAAGAAGGGTGGCCCGCGCGGAACACCTTGACGTCGAACTCACTCCCAGCTTCCTCGAGCGTTGCACACATTATCCATTTCCCGTCGGTTCGGATGTTCACCAAGCCGTAGATCAGATCCGTCGCCAAGGGCGTGTTGTGAAAGCGGCGGTACGTACCGCCCGACGGTCGGATCCGCGATTGGTCCACCGCGAAGGAGCGTCTCTCCGTATGGGCGTCGCCGTCGTGATCAACTTGGACACGGTCGGCGAACTGGAGCTTCGTCGAACGGGCGAGCTCCGTCGAATAAAGGAGCGGAGGCATCGTTTCACCTTTGTGAGTTCAGGATCTCGCGACCGTGAAACGCGGAGGCTCCCATAATGACTGGCCGGGGGTGAGAGTAGTCCTCGTTGTCGCCGGACGACAGGACAGTGGTGCGCGCCTTCATGGCCGCAAGGAACCGCATGTCGACGTCCTCCGATCCATGGTGGCATCCCTTGGCGACGTCGACGGCGTACTCGCTCGCGTCGATGTAGCTGAGCAGCAGTCTCTGCGACTTGGCATTGAGGTCTCCGGTCAACAGGATTCGAGCGTCGCCGTAATCGAACCGGAGCGTGATCGAATGCCCGTTGCGCGTAACGGACTTGCTGGACAGTTCGCGGAGTCCGACGCGCTCCGATCCTTCCACATCTCGAAATTTTTCCAAGATCGGACCCAGGACGCGCACCGTCAACGGAATGCCTTCGGGCCCTGTAACGCCATCGTCCGGGGAATAGCCCGGCAACCACGTTTCCTCTTCCGGGTCCGCTCCCAATCTGGCGGCTACTGCCACCTTGTTTGCCACGAGGGCCGCCAGTTCCTTGAACGAGCCGTCGAAGGGGGAAGATGGCTCCGCGAAGGATCGAGCATCGTCGAGCATTTCGACGATGAATTTATCCGAGGTGCTCAAGCCGTCGTCTCGCGGCCCGCCATCTAGTTCCCCCCTCACCGTCTTGCCCAGAGGATGTCGGGTGTCAAAACGCCCAAGCCCGCAATGGAAAAAGCGATCCACGTCGACCTCGAAAGGCGCCTCGCTGTCCTCGAGGTCCCCGGACAACAAGTTGATGAGGCCGCCATAGTGGTCGAAATCCGGATGAGACAGAACCACGGTTTTCAACGCGCATCGCTGCTTGAGATCCTTGCGGAACTTCCATCGGATGAAGTTGACGGCGCCTTTTTTCGTCATCTGAGCGCCATTGCTCACGCCTGCGTCGACGAGATGCCAGTCCCCGTCCGGCGTCCGCAAGAGAACCCCGTCTCCCTGCCCGACATCGATGACGTAAAACTCCAGAAGGCCTTGCTCAGAGATGTAGTTCGTCGGCACCCAACCCGGCCGGGAATGACCGCGAGCCTCGATCTCGACGTGCTCGCCCACAACCTCCGAGCCCGTGAGATGGACGTGGTCACCCCAAATCAGTTCGGTCAGTCTCTCGCCGCCTCCCGGCTCCGAGCGCATGTCTATGCGATACGTCCCGTCGCAATCGTTGATGTACGGCAAGGCACACCCCAGTATTTCCAGAAAACGGTAACTCAACTTTCGCGCGCGGAAAACATCGGCGTTTGTTACAGGTCACGGCGTCGCCCCGGAGACGTACCTTCAGGCCGCGATCGGCCCCGGTCTGGTCTCGACACGGTTCGGAAGAACCGGGCCGAAGGAGCTCTTACTCGGAGCACCACCGGAACGCGCGTTTCCGCACTTGAGTCAGGCAATCTCGGTTTTTGAGTCCGCCTTTGCCCGGAAACGAGTTTGATTATGGTGACGTTCGACAAGGCATCCGGGGAGCCGTCAACCGGGCGTTAACCGTTGCGGAACACATAAGGAACGCGTAGTTTCTTGTTCCTGATTTGTTTCGGCGATTCCTGCCGGACCGCGAGGCCGATGATGTTGACGCGTAAGCAGCATGAGCTCCTCCGCTATATTCATGAACGGCTGAAGGAATCCGGTGTCCCGCCGTCGTTCGATGAAATGAAGGAAGCGCTGAATCTCCGCTCGAAATCGGGCATCCATCGCCTGATCACGGCTTTGGAGGAGCGTGGCTTCATCCGCCGCCTGCCGAACCGTGCGCGCGCCCTCGAAGTGATCCGCCTTCCGGAATCGGTCGCGCCGAATATGCGCCCTGCTCCAGGCAAATTCTCACCTGGCGTCATCGAAGGCGGTCTCGGCAAACCGCGCCCGCGTGCAGTCGAAGCAGACGAGGAGGACACCTCGTCCTCCCCGGTCTCCGTGCCCGTCATGGGCCGCATCGCCGCCGGCGTACCGATCGAGGCCATCCAGACGCGCAGCCACACCGTGACCGTTCCGCCTGAGATGCTTTCCTCGGGCGAGCATTACGCGCTCGAAGTGCGCGGCGACTCGATGATCGACGCCGGCATCCTCGAAGGCGATCTGGTGATCATCCGTAAATCCGATACGGCAAACACCGGCGACATTGTCGTCGCACTTGTCGACGGCGAAGAGGCAACTTTGAAGCGGCTGCGCAAGCGCGGCGCATCGATCGCCCTCGAAGCGGCGAACCCGGCCTACGAAACCCGTATTTTCGGACCGGATCGCGTCAACGTTCAGGGCCGCCTCGTCGGCCTGATCCGCCGCTACTGATCAGGCGGGCTCGCCGATCGTATCCGCCATGGTCGCGCCGCGCTGCCCCATCGGGCGCGGCGCGCCGGTCGTACTGTCCTTCGCGGTCTGGTGCTCGGTCTCGGCGCTGATCTCGGCGCCCATGAGGAAGATCGCTGTCGATATCCAGATCCAGGTCATGAAGCCGATCACTGCGCCGAGCGAGCCGTAGGTTCTGTCGTAGGACCCGAAATTCGCGACATACCAGGAAAACAGTAAGGACGCCGCGATCCAGAGCACCGAAGCCGTGATCCCGCCGACCGTCAGCCAGCGCCATTTCGCATCTGATCGGCTGGGTCCGTATCGGTAAAGTATCGAGAGCGCGAATGTCGCGATCAGCAGCATCGCCGGCCAGCGCAGGGCCGCGAAAAGCGCCTGGCTCGCGTTCTGAAGACCCAGATAGTCCAGCACGATCGGCACGACCGCTATGGAGGTCAGGCCGAGCACCAGAAACAGGATCGCGCCGAGGGTAAAGCTCAGCGAAAGGGCGTTCAGGGTGAGGAAGCCCCGCTTCTCAGTCTCGTCATAGATTACGTTCAGCGCATCGAACATCGCCTTCACGCCTGCATTGGCGCTCCAGAGCGCGGCCGCGAGGCTGACCGCGAAGGCAAAACCAAGTCTGCCCTGCTCCTGTGAGGTCAGCCTCGCGAGCTGATCGCCGATGATCGAGATGCCGCCGGCGGGTATGACGTCGGACATCGCATTCAGATGCTCGGCAAGCGTCGCGCGATCTGCCACCAGTCCGTAAAGCGAGACGAAAGCAGCGATCGCCGGGAAGATCGCCAGAAGGGCATAGAACGTCACGCCAGCAGCGACGGCGAGCAGGCGATCGTTAGACATCTCGAAGTAGATACGCTTGGCGATATCCCACCAGCCGCGAGCGGAAATTTCGACCGGCGAATGCGCCTGACCTCCGTGGGGGTCGTCGGACGGGTTCATCTCGCCGCTGGTGGCTTCCTGCACCCGATCGCGATGTCGCCGCCCAGCCCGGTTCTCCCACACGCCGAGCCCGATCAAAGTCGCACCGACGCCGATGGCCAAGGCCCTCGCCAAAATACGCCCGGACGTCGTTCTGTGTTCAGTCGGCGCGTGGACCATCATGGTTTCCAGCACTGAAGATATCTGGAAACGCGGACCGGATGCTTTCGTTGCCTCAGCCGCCTTCCAGCACCCGCTGAATGGCCTTGGCGGCGACCACGCCGTCCGCCATTGCGGTGATGACGCTCGGATGTGCCCGCCGTGTCATCTCACCGACCGCATAGACCCCTCGAATGCTGGTCTCGCACGTCTCCCGATCGGTTTTCACATAGCCCTGCTCGTCGAGCTTCGGCGAAAGCCCCGGCAATGGCGCCGGCTCCCAGCCGTACATAACGAGAATCAGGTCATATGGCGAGCCGTTGACGGTCGCCCTGTCCTCATCGACGTCGTATGGACCAATCCGCACATCGGCCTCTGGCACGCGCTCCCGGAAGAAGCGGCCCGCACGTACCGACGAGCGCGCATAAATGTGGACCGTGGCGGCTCCTCGCGAACGGACGAAATCGTAGTTCTCGAACGCATTGTCGCCGCCGCCGAGTATGGCGACGGCCTTGCCGACAAAATCGGCGTCATGGACATGCTGACCCGGACCGAAGAGCAGCCTCGGTCCAGGTTTCAACCCGGCGGAACGGGGCCGGACGCCGGTCGCGAGCACGACCAGTCGTGATGTTTCCGTCCTGAGCTTTCCAGTATGCATCTCGAATGTCGTCGAGAAGCCGTGGCCGCCATCCTCGACGCCGGTCACCCGGCAGCCAAGCATCAGGGGCACGCCCACAGTCGCCAACGACAGTCCGATCTGCTCCGCCAGGTCTGGGCCGGTCACGCCTGGCTGGGTCGCGATCCAACCATTGACGAATGGGCTGTCGTTGAGCAGGCCACCGACAACCGGTCGCGCATCGACGACGGCAATGTCAAAACCCAGTTTGGCCAGCCACACCGCACAAGATGCGCCTGCGGGGCCTCCGCCAATGATCAGCGCATCCATCTCTGTTCAGCCGCCCGTCCGCTCTGCCCGGACGAACGCTTGCTTGAAGCGCCTCGGCTTTTCAAGCCGAGGACGCATTTCACGCTGATTTCTTCTTCGCCCTGGTCTTCTTGGGCTTGAAGCTCGTCAGCAGTTCCTGATCGATCTGCCGCTCGGCCGCGAACCAATGATCCCAATCAGCGCCATGCGGAAAGCCCATGCTCTCCCAAAGCGCGTAAGCCCGCTCCTGGATTTTCGCATCACGGTTTAGCATCGGAAGAATCTCCTCTTCGAAGCCCGCTCAGTGTCGGCGCGGTTGCGATTCCCGTCAAAGCTGTATCCGCGCGAGATCGACGCTAGGAGTCATTGGTCAATGATGTGTTGCGCGCAATCCTCTGACGTTATGAGGAAGGTCTCGCCATCGAGGCTGTTTATTGATGGCTCGACTGAGCTTGACCCCACAGGCTGTGACCCATAGGTTCCGCCGCGTCGCGGGGGCCGGTAGCTCAGCGGTAGAGCACGTGACTTTTAATCATGTGGTCGAGGGTTCGATCCCCTCCCGGCTCACCAGCGATATCCAACCTGCTCAGCTTAAAGCCGCTTCTCGCTCCCTCGCCCATCCAGCGCGGGCCTCCGCCGCGTAATCCGCAAACCGCCCCTCACGGATCGCCGCCCGCGCCCCGGCCATCAGCGACTGGTAGTAAGCCAAGTTCGCCCAGGTGATCAGCGTCATTGCCAGGATCTCTCCCGAGCGGACGAGATGATGGAGATAGGCGCGCGAATAGTCCCGCGCTGCCGGGCAATTGCTCTCCGGATCGAGCGGCATCGGATCGCTCGCATGCCGGGCGTTCTTGAGATTGATTCGGCCGAAGCGCGTATAGGCCAGGCCGTGCCGCCCTGCCCGCGTCGGCATCACGCAGTCGAACATGTCGATGCCGCGCTCAATGCTGAGAAGAAGGTCATCAGGCGTGCCGACGCCCATCAGATAGCGTGGCCTGTTCGACGGCAGCTCGGGCACCGTCGCTTCGAGCATCCGGGCCATGACCTCCTGCGGCTCGCCGACGGCGAGACCGCCGATGGCGTAGCCCGGGAAATCCATCCCAACGAGCGCGCGTGCCAATTCCACGCGAAGATCGGCAATGTCCCCGCCCTGTACGATCGCGAAGATCGCCTGCCCCGGACCGCCCCGGAACGCCGCCTTCGACCGTTCGGCCCAGCGGAGCGAAAGCCGCATTGCGCGGTCGATCTCGTCGCGCCCGTTCGGCAGATGCACGCATTCGTCGAACTGCATCTGGATGTCTGAGCCCAGCAGCGCCTGTATTTCCATGCTGCGCTCGGGAGTCAGCACATGCTTCGAGCCGTCGATATGCGACTGGAAGGTCACGCCCTGCTCGGTGACCTTCCGGAGCTTCGCGAGCGACATCACCTGGAAACCGCCCGAGTCGGTCAGGATCGTGTGCGGCCAGTTCGAGAATTTGTGCAGCCCGCCGAGCTCCGCCACCCGCTCGGCGCCGGGCCGCAGCATCAGGTGATAGGTATTGCCGAGGACGACGTCGGTGCCGGTCTCCCGCACATCGCGCATCTGCATCGCCTTCACCGTCGCCGCCGTGCCGACGGCCATGAAGGCGGGTGTTGCGACCTCGCCATGGGCAGTGCGGATCGTGCCGGTGCGCGCGGCGCCGTCGGTCGCGTGAACGGCAAAGGAAAACGGCTCGGTCATAGGGTCTCGGGAAACAGGAGGCTGGTGTCGCCGTAGGAGTAGAACCGGTAGCCGGTTTCGATCGCGTGGCGATAGGCTTTCAGCATGCGTTCGCGGCCGGAAAATGCCGCGACCAGCATGAACAAAGTCGATTTCGGCAGATGGAAGTTGGTCATCAGCGCGTCGACGGCACGGAAGCGATGGCCGGGGGTGATGAAGATGTCGGTGTCGCCGGTCCACGCGCTGATTTCGCCGGTTGCCACAGCGGAGGTTTCTAGCAGGCGGAGTGCGGTGGTGCCGACGGCGATCACACGGCCACCATTGCGCCGGACCTCGTTGAGCGCGTCCGCCGTCTCCGCGGAGATCGTGCCCCACTCCGAATGCATGTGGTGGTCGCCCGTATCCTCGACCTTCATAGGGAGGAACGTGCCTGCGCCAACGTGGAGCGTCAGGGTGTGGAGCGAGATGCCCCGCTCCTTGAGGCGAGCGAGCATGGTGTCGGTGAAATGCAGGCCGGCGGTCGGAGCGGCCACGGCGCCTTCCTGCACGGCGAAACGGGTCTGATAATCGGTACGGTCGCGATCGTCGGCCGGACGCTTGCCGGCAATATACGGCGGAAGAGGCATAGCTCCCGTGAGCGCGATCGCCTGGTCCAGCGCGGCACCGGACAGGTCGAACGCCAGGGCGACCTCGCCGCCGTCATGCTTTCCGAGCACGCGGGCCGTCAGTTCGCCGAGCATGCAGGTTTCGCCGCCGGAGCCGAAGCGGACCTGATCGCCGGGCTCAAGCTTGCGCGCCGGCTTCGCGAAGGCGAGCCAGGTCTGCGCATCCAGCCGCTTGTGAAGTGTCGCCTCGATCTTCGGCTCGGTCTCGCCACGACCCGTGCGGTGCCCGAACAACTGGGCGGGGATCACTCTCGTATCGTTGACGACCAGCGCGTCGCCCGGCCGCAGAAGGCTCGGCAGATCACCGACCGTGCGGTCTTCGAATTCCGGCCTGTCGTTCGGCCGCACCACGAGCAGGCGTGCGCTCTCACGCGGCTCCGCCGGGCGGAGCGCGATCCTCTCCTCCGGCAAGTCGAAGTCGAACAGCGAAACGTGCATGAAAAAGGTGATGACGGCCGGGTGGCCCGGCCGTCAAGCAGATCGAACCTTAGATATCGGCCTTGATCTTGGCGGAGACGATCTTGTCCGGATCCTTCACGGGCTCGCCGCGCTTGATCTGGTCGACATTCTCCATGCCCGAGACGACCTCGCCCCAGACCGTGTACTGGCCGTCGAGGAAGCTCGCATCCTCAAAGCAGATGAAGAACTGGCTGTCGGCCGAATCCGGGCTCTGCGCGCGGGCCATGGAGGTTGTGCCGCGCTTGTGCTTGCCGGCGTTGAACTCCGCCTTCAGCTTCTGGCCCGAACCGCCCATGCCGGTGCCGGTCGGGTCGCCAGTCTGCGCCATGAAGCCGTCAATCACGCGATGAAAGACGATGCCGTCGTAGAAGCCCTGTCGGGTCAGTTCCTTGATACGAGCGACATGGTTCGGGGCAAGGTCGGGACGCAGCGCGATCTCGACGGGCCCCTTCGTCGTCTCAAGGACGAGCGTGTCTTCTGCTTCGGCCATCGTACTCTCTCCTATCTCTTGTTACTTCGCGGTCGCCTTCACGATCCGGTCTGGGTTCTGGACCGGCTCTCCGCGCTTGATCTTGTCGACGTTCTCCATGCCCGAGACGACCTCGCCGACGACCGTGTACTGGCCGTTGAGGAACGAGGCGTCGCCGAAGCAGATGAAGAACTGGCTGTTGGCGCTGTTCGGGCTCGACGAACGGGCCATGCCGACCGTGCCCCGAACGAACGGCGTCTTGGAGAACTCCGCCTTCAGGTCCGGATAGCTCGATTTGCCAGTGCCTGTACCGGTCGGATCGCCGGTCTGGGCCATGAATCCCTCGATCACCCGGTGGAACGGCACATTGTTGTAGAACCCGTCTTTCGCAAGCTGCGTGAGACGCTTGGCATGTTCGGGCGCTAGATCGGAGCGTAGCCGGATGACGACCGGCCCCTTCGTGGTCTCGAGCGTCAGGGTCGGAGAAGCCGTTGCCGGGGCCGCTGTTTGGGCGGCGGCAGGCGCGATGACGCTCAGCGCAAGCGCGAGCGCAGCAAGAATTCTGATCAAACGATGACTCCCTTATCGCCCGTTCCGAAGCGGGCTGCCAGTTTTTCCGCGACCGCGGTCGGAACGAAGCCGGTCACATCTCCGCCCATTGCGGCGATCTGACGGACAAGCGTGGCGGTGATGGGGCGGACATTAGGCGACGCCGGCAGGAACACTGTCTGCAGGTCGGGCGCCAGCCGCTCGTTCATGCCGGCCAGTCTGCATCTCATAGTCGAGATCGGTGCCGTCGCGCAGACCTCGGACGAGCACCGTCGACTTGGCACGGCGGGCGGCGAAAATCACGAGGTCGGAAAACGTCACGACTTTCAGCGCGCAGTTCTCCTCGCCGGCGATCGGCCCGCAGACCGTCTTGATCAGCGATAGCCGCTCCTGCTCCGAGAACATTGGTTGCTTGCCCGGATTGACCCCGATCCCGATCGTCAATTCGTCGAACAGCCGGCATGCCTGCCGGACAACATCGAGATGACCGTTCGTGATCGGATCAAAGGATCCGGCATAGAAAGCGGCGGGAGTCATGGGGCGGGGCTTATCCTGAAGTTACAGGTTCGGGCAAGCTTCGGATCACAGCATCGTGTTACCAGAATGCTCTCATTTGAAACACTCTGGGAAACATTTTGGACATCGACGGATTGTATAGTCCAAACAGTTGACATGGAGCGAACCAAATGCTGCGCGGTTTCGCGACGACTTTGGCGGTTGTTTCGGCAGTTACGCTGGTGGCTTGGGCCTATACGGACCAGGCTCGCATGGCGCGCGCCACGACCGCAGCTGAGATGACCCCGGTCACTTCGTCCGCCACCACCAATTCCAATCTCGCCGCCAAGGGCGACCGACTTTCCGTCGGCGTCCGTCTCAGTGGCGCGGCGAGTGCTGATGGCGCGATGGACCGGATCATGGAAGCTCACGCACGCGCCATGTCAGAAAACGCGAGCGACCGGTTCATGACCGTCTCTGTCCCCAGCGGTCATGATGAAACCACGCTCGTGCGGGTTCCTGTCCGGGACTAGACCCCCTCCCCGCCACGAACCCAATAAGGCGCCCCCCATGGGGCGCCTTATTCGTTTTCGGCGCCTTCTTCGTCCTCTTCTTCGCTAATCCGCTCGACCGACACGACCTTTTCGTCATCAGCCGTGTTGAACACGGTAACACCCTTGGTGCCGCGCGCGGTGATGCGGATCCCGTCGACAGGCACGCGGATCGTCTGGCCACCGTCGGTGATCAGCATGATCTGGTCTGAATGCTCGACGGGGAACGAGGCGACGAGCTTGCCGTTGCGGGCATTCACGTCCATCGCGACGATGCCTTTGCCGCCTCGGCCGGTGATCCGGTACTCGAAGGACGACGAACGCTTTCCGAAGCCCTTCTCGGAGACTGTCAGGATGAATTGCTCCGCTGCGCTCATGCGCGCATAGAGCTCCTGGCTCAATTCGACCGTGCCGACGACCTCGTCGGCGTCAACCGCCACCTCTTCCGGATCCCCATTAGTGCCGCGCCGCAGGGCACTGGCCGTCTTGAGATAGGTCGAGCGCTCCTCGGCCGTCGCTTCGATGTGGTGGATGATCGCCATCGAGATGATGGTGTCATCCTTGTCGAGACGGATGCCGCGAACGCCGACCGAAGTCACGACCCTTGAAGACACGGACGTCGTCGACCGGGAATCGAATGCACATACCGCCGGCCGTGGTCAGCAGCACGTCGTCCTGAGGACCGCAGAGCGCGACGTCGGCGATGTGCTCGCCCTCTTCGAGCTTCATCGCGATCTTGCCGTTGCGGTTGACGGTCAGGAAGTCCGCCAGCGCGTTGCGACGGACAGTGCCGCCGGTCGTCGCGAACATGATCTCGTTCCGCTCCCAGGATGCCATGTCCTCGGGCAGCGCGATGATCGAGGTAATGCGTTCGCCTTCGTCGAGCGGTAGCAGGTTGACGAAAGCCTTGCCGCGCGCCTGCGGAGCCGCCAGCGGCAGGCGCCACACCTTCATCTTGTAGACCTGGCCGGCCGACGAGAAAAACAGCACTTCGGCATGGGTCGAGGCGACGAACAGGTAGGTGACGAAATCCTCGTCCTTCGTCGTCATGCCGGAGCGGCCCTTGCCGCCGCGGCGCTGCGCCCGGTAGGTCGTGAGCGGGACGCGCTTCACGTAGCCGGCATGGCTGACGGTGACGACCATGTCCTCGCGCTGGATGAGGTCCTCGTCCTCCATGTCGCCATCGGATTCGAGAATCTCGGTCCGACGCGGCGTCGCGTGGGCGGCGCGGACTTCGGCCAATTCGTTCTGGATGATCGCCAACACGCGGGCGCGTGAACGGAGAATGTCGAGATAGTCGGCGATCTCCTCGCCGAGCTTGTTCAACTCGTCGGCGATCTCGTCGCGGCCGAGCGCGGTGAGGCGTTGCAGGCGCAGGTCGAGGATAGCGCGGGCCTGCTCGGCGGAGAGCCGGTAGGTCTGCTGCTCCGAAACCCGGTGGCGCGGATCGTCGATCAGCGCAACGAGCGGAGCGACATCGCCGGCTGGCCAATCTCGCGCCATCAACTGTTCGCGCGCCGTCGCCGGATCCGGTGCGGTGCGGATCAGGCGGATAACCTCGTCGATGTTCGCGACTGCGATCGCCAGGCCGACCAAGACATGCGCACGGTCGCGCGCCTTGCCGAGGCGGAAGCGCGTGCGGCGGGTGACGACCTCTTCGCGGAAGGCGATGAACGCCGTCAGCATGTCCTTGAGATTCATCGTCTCCGGACGGCCGCCGTTCAACGCCACCATGTTCGCGCCGAAGCTCGATTGCAGCGGCGTGTAGCGGTAGAGCTGGTTCAGGACGACGTCGCCGACGGCGTCCCTCTTCAGCTCGACGACGATGCGCATGCCGGAGCGGTCGGACTCATCGCGAAGCTCCGAAATTCCCTCGATCCGCTTTTCCTTCACAAGCTCGGCGATCTTCTCGACGAGCATCGCCTTGTTCACCTGATACGGAATCTCGGTGATGATGATCGCTTCGCGGTCCTTGCGGAGTTCCTCGACCGTCGCACGGCCGCGCATGATGATCGAGCCGCGGCCGGTCGCGTAAGCGGAGCGGATGCCGCTGCGGCCGAGGATCAATCCGGCGGTCGGAAAATCCGGACCGGGCACGATCTCGTTCAGCGCCTCGACATCGAGATCCGGGTTCTCGATCAGTGCCAGAACCGCATCGATGAGCTCGCCGAGATTATGAGGCGGGATGTTCGTCGCCATACCGACGGCGATGCCGCCCGCGCCATTGGCGAGCAGGTTCGGGAAGCGGGCCGGAAGGACCTTCGGCTCGTGCTCCGAATTGTCGTAATTGTCCTGGAAATCGACCGTGTCTTCGTCGATGTCCGAGAGCAGCGCGAGCGCCGGCCGTGCCAACCGGACCTCGGTGTAGCGCATGGCCGCCGGCGGATCGCCGTCGACCGATCCGAAATTGCCCTGGCCGTCCACGAGCATCAGGCGCAGCGAGAACTCCTGCGCCATGCGCACCAGCGCGTCGTAGACCGACTGGTCGCCATGCGGATGATACTTACCGATCACGTCGCCGACGATGCGAGCCGACTTACGGTAAGCCTTGTCTGGCGTGTAGCCATTCTCGTTCATCGAGAACAGGATGCGGCGGTGTACCGGCTTCAGGCCATCGCGGACATCCGGCAGCGCGCGGCTCACGATCACGCTCATCGCGTAATCGAGATAGGACCGCTTCATCTCGTCGGAGATCGAGATCGGCTTGATGTCGAATGAAGGACCGCCGCCCGGCGGATTGTCGTTCTCGGGCACTCTGAATCTGCTCTCGTGGGATCACCTATGGTTTAGGCGATTCCGGCATGGATACCAAGCTTTGTGGCTCTTGGCGTTTAGGTGTGGATGGTTCGGCGGAAGACGAAGCGCGCAATGCGCTCATTGAGCCGCGAGTTGGCAGCGACGGTGTCGTCGTTCTCAGCCGTTTCAGCCTCTACAACGGTCAGCGGAAAGACGCCGGCGAATCGAGCCGCACGCTCGCTGAGAGCGAGGTCGATCGCCTGCAACCGCTCCAGAGCCTGCTCGCCGTTCTTGGACATCTGTCTGTCTCATGGTGCGGGCGCGTGCCAGAACGGCACGCGCCCGCTATTCGCAATCCTGAGCCGCAATTGCCATGCCGCTCAGACGCACGGCCGCATCTGGCCGCTGAAGCTCCTGTACATGCCGGTAGCAGCATCAAAGCTTTTGTACTTGGCGGCGCAGGCAGCGTTCCATTCGGGTGAGCCCTGAGCCGGGTTCCCTGCCGTGTTCGCAGGCGCCGCGGGCGCCGGTGCCGGTATGGCCGTTGAGGAGCGTCCCACCAAAATGTCAGGACATTTCAGCGAGCGCGCCGCGTCGTCATACCGGCAATCGAGGTGGTTAAGCGAGACCTCCTGAGCGCCGGCTGTCCCTCCAGCGCACAGAGCTAGTCCCACCATTGTCGCGTAGATACGGAGACGCATGACCCCACTCCCATCCCGTTAACGATCGTTAACTACCCGATGGGATGTGGCCATTTCATGGACGGTTTCGTCCGATTTTGAGACGTCAACCGGACGATTGTCGGCGGGAATCTCGGATCAAAAGCATCAGAAGTGGTAGTTTATGCCCACTTTTCCGATGTGATACTGGTGCTCGACCGTGGAGCTGACAAAGTCCTCGAGAACGCCGTTCGTGTCGTCGATCGTTTCGTCATCGCCGAGATCGACAAACAGGTATTCACCCTTCACCGACCAGCGATCGTAGAACGCCCATTCGAAACCGGCGCCGGCCGTCCAGCCCTTGCGGCTACCGGTGGCTTCTTCGCGAACGCCGTCGACATCGAAGAAGCGATCATCGGTCTCAGCGGCGGCAAAACCGCCCGTCGCGTAAATTAGCAGATTGTCCCAGGTATAACCGGCGCGCAGGCGGAACGTAGCGAGCCAATCTATGTTCGACTGGTACTCACCAACGCCCACGGCTTCGGAGGTATCGCCATCCGTGAAGCTGAAGTCGATTTCACCGCCGACGACGAATTGGCCGAACTGATGATTGTAACCAAACTGCGCACCGCCAACGGCGAAGTTCAGATCGTACTCGGAGTCGAAGTCAGGGTTGTCGGCGTCCGCTGTAATCTCACCCGCCGCATAACCGCCGAAGCCGCCGAAATAGGCGCCAGTCCAGTTCACGAACCCGGAGGTGGTCGCCATCGGGTAATCCGCGGCGCTAGCGGCGCCACCCCAAATCAGCATGGCGGCGGTTCCAACGATTCTCATCAGCGGCTTCATGAGACACCCCATACTTTGAGTCGTGATCTTAATCGACGCCGGCGTGATCGTCTGTGCCTTGATTGCAACTCAATGGCGAAAATGTGTCAGCAAAAAACTGTCGCAAACTCTCCCGTGTAGAGAAAGCGAAACCGGCCTTATCTCGAGTGGGAGCTACATGGGCGGCTCTCGCGGGTCATCGCTCGGGCCCAATAAGCGCAACTTTTGCTATGCACCAAGTGTGTGTTCTGCAATTATCGGTTGCCTGCTGAAACCCTCGAAACCAAATGCAGGCGGAGCCGTCACGCCTTGAGCCGCACTCCTGGCGTGACGGCTTTCGATTTTCGGATGGACCAGACCGCGCACGGGAATTCCGGTGCTGGCTCGTCCCTGTTTTCACATTGTTCAGTATCCAGCCCCGCATTGATACAATTCCCGGGAGCGTGCATCGCGTGCGGTCGGTGCGGCATCGCACCCCTGCGGTGAGAGCAACAAAAGCGGCTTCCTCCGAGAAGTAAGGCTGGACGCGCTCGGGGACTGTTCAGAGGGATAGCGCATTGATTGTCCGGTTTTTCCGTTCCGTTCTTTTTCTGACGGCTTGTTCGAATGTCCCGAACGTGTCATTTCCCTCAGCATATCAGCGCTTCGGGGCGTAGCGCAGTCTGGTAGCGCATCTGGTTTGGGACCAGAGGGTCGCTGGTTCGAATCCGGCCGCCCCGACCACTTTTGGTGTTTCGAGAGATGACCGCTCGCATCTATAAGCCCGCCCGCAACGCCATGCAGTCCGGCACCGGCAAATCCAATCAATGGATGATTGATTTCGAGCCGGCGACGCCGCGCGCAATCGACCCGTTGATGGGCTGGACATCTTCCGACGACACCCAGAAGCAGGTCCGGATGAGCTTCGACACCAAGGAAGAGGCGATCGCCTATGCCCAGAAGGCTGGCATCCCCTACCAGGTGTACGAGCCGAAGTCCGCGCACCGTCAGAAGATCTCCTATTCGGACAATTTCAAATGGGGTCGCGTCGGTCAGTGGACCCACTGACCAGCGGTCCTTCGGGCTGGCCCCGTAGCTCAGCTGGATAGAGCAGCCGCCTTCTAAGCGGCAGGTCGCAGGTTCGAGCCCTGCCGGGGTCGCCACCTTTCGTCTTGCCCCCATCCAGTCGTCCCGTTAAGCCGCAGCCATGGCTCCCCCTCTCCTTCTGCTGCAGAATATCGGGCTGACCTTCGGCGGCACGCCGCTGCTCGACAGCGCCGACCTCTCCGTCTCGGCCGGAGAGCGCGCTCTGCCTTGTCGGCCGCAACGGATCGGGCAAGTCCACGCTTCTCGAAAATCGCGGCCGGCCACGGTCGAACAGACGTCCGGCACCCGCTTCCTCCAGCCGGGCGCGACGCTTCGCTATCTGCCGCAGGAACCGGATTTTTCCGGCTTCTCGACGATCCTCGCCTATGTCGAGGCCGATTTGACCGCGGCGACGATTCGCCTACCGCTCGCGGCGCCTGCTCGAAGATCTCGGCCTGACCGGCGACGAGGACCCTTCCCGCCTGTCCGGCGGCGAGGCGCGGCGCGCCGCGATCGCGCGGGTGCTCGCCTCCGAGCCGGACATCCTTGCTGCTCGACGAGCCGACCAACCATCTCGATCTGCCGGCCATCGAATGGCTGGAGAACGAGCTGCGCCGCATCCGCTCGGCGCTCGTCATCATCAGCCATGACCGCCGCTTCCTGGAAACCCTGTCGCGGGCAACGGCGTGGATCGACCGCGGCGTGACGCGCCGGCTCGAGAAGGGCTTTGCCTCGTTCGAAGCCTGGCGCGACGAGGTGCTCGAACAGGAAGAGCGCGACCGCCATAAGCTCGACCGCAAGATCGCCGACGAGGAGCACTGGCTGCGCTACGGCGTCACCGGCCGGCGGAAGCGCAATGTGCGTCGGCTGGAACAGCTCGGCTCGCTACGCACGGACTATCGCGAACATCGCAAGGCCCTCGGCGACGTCCAGCTGACGCTGACGGAAGGTTCGACCTCCGGGAAGACTCGTTGCCGAAGCCCGCAAGATCTCGAAGAGCCTCGGCGACCAGCCGGTCGTCCGGGATTTCTCGATCCGCGTCGCACGCGGCGACCGGCTCGGTCTCGTCGGCCCGAACGGCGCCGGCAAGACCACGCTCATCAATCTGCTGACCGGCGTGCTGAAGCCGGATCGAAGGCTCGGTCCGTCTCGGCGCGAGCCTCGAAATCGCCGGCATGGACCAGAAGCGCGCGAGCCTCGACCACGCCTGGACGTTGCACGAAGCCCTGACGGGCGGGCGCGGCGACACGGTGTTCGTCGGCGGTCAGTCCAAGCACGTGATGAGCTATATGAAGGACTTCCTGTTCCTGCCCGAACAGGCCAATTCGCCGATCTCCCGCCTATCCGGCGGCGAACGCGGTCGCCTACAGCTCGCCCGCGCCCTCGCCCAGCCTTCCAATCTGCTGGTGCTGGACGAGCCGACCAACGATCTCGATCTCGAAACGCTCGACCTCCTGCAGGAGATGATCGGCGACTATCCGGGCACGGTGATCCTGGTCAGCCATGACCGCGATTTCCTCGACCGCACCGTCACGTCGGTGGTCGTCGCGGAGGGCGAAGGTCGCTGGGTCGAATATGCCGGCGGCTATTCGGACATGCTGGCGCAGCGCGGGCGCGGCGTCGAAGCCAGGACGGCCGCGAAGGCCGAACGCACACGCGAAGCCGGCGCCGGAGCGGATCGGCCGCAAAGTCGCAAGCCAAGCGCAAGCTCTCATTCAACGACCAGCACGCACTGAAGACCCTTCCCAAGCAAGATCGACACTCTCCACGCCGAGATCGCGCAAGCCTTCAGGCGCTGCTCGCCGATCCCGCTCTCTACACGCGGACCCTGCAGGCTTCGCCCAGCTGAGCGCAAAGCTCTCGGATGCCCAGATCGGACCTTTCCGCGGCCGAGAACGAATGGCTGCGCCTCGAACTTCTTCGCGAGGAAATCGAGCAGCCGGCCTGACGGAACGCTCCCGTCGGTGAGACCGATCATGCATGCAGTTCGAATATTGGCGGCATCGGAAGGGACGCGGCGGCTTTCCAGATCAGACTGAGTTATCGCCGAAGATTTGATCTAGATCGCGATCTTAGCGCTCGACGATCGTCGGCCGCATGCTGGATGCGGAACGGCTTGCGCAGGAAGGCGAAATAGTCGTCGAAACGCTCGCGCACCGCAGCTTCCGGCATGGCGCTCATCATGATGATCGGGTATAGTCGAAATGGCCATCAGAACGGATAGCATGCGCCATTGTCGGTCCGTCCATGACCGGCATCATGAAGTCAACCAAGATCAGATCTGGCCGCTGACTCGGCCAGTCGTTCGATGCCCTGCTTGCCGTTCGCGGCCGTGACGACGCGATAGCCTTCGTCCTCGAGCGCTGCGGCAAGCACGTCGGCAACCCCGAACTCGTCATCGACGACGAGGATTGTCCGCACGACGTGCTCCTCACTTGCCTCCTCAGAGCCGGACGTTTGGACTTCGTCCCGGCCTTCCGGCGACGCCGGCCCATTCCCGGCGCGGTGCTCCCCGCTCATGTGCAAACCCGTCATCAGCCCTTCGGCGCCGATGACCTGGGTCAAAACTGTGAGCCCCTGACTCCGAAATTCTGAACTCGCGCAGCGACGGGTCGAAGTCGCTGTCACGCATCTTCACCACCGACATTAGACGGTGCACGCTGGATTGCAGTTCAACGAAACGAAGGACGATTAAGGTTCTCGATCAGGCTTGAAATATTGTCGATCGGCAACTCGACCGGAGCGCCAAGAAACTCACGGCTTTCGCTCGTGTAGAGCGTGGTCACACCCCGGACGCGAAGCTCGTTCGACAGGGCGGCAAAATATTTCGAAATGCGCTGCGGAGATCTGACCGAAGCCATGAAGCCGCCGAGCCCGTCGACGACGAGGCGTTGTGCGCCGGTCCGGTGAACCGCTTCGAGAAGCCGCGCGCCCAAGTGCATCGAGATCGTGCTCTGTCGCCGGCTGCCAGACGATGTGATGCTTGCCCCGTTCGACAGCGAGCGCAGTCGGAAGCCCGATTGCATCGGCCTTTCGAAGCAGTCGCTCCGGGAATTCGAAGAAGCCGAAGAAGAGCGACGGCACGATCCGGCTCGGCCGAAAGCCAATGCAGTCCGAGCGTCGTCTTGCCGATACCGGGAGCGCCGAACGCGACCGTCGTCGACGTCGCGGCAACACCCTCGCCCATCTTCGTGTCGAGGCTCGCGATGCCCGAACGTCACGCGCGAGAACGGCGCTTCGTCCTGTCGGACGGCCAAGCGAAGCGAGCCTCGAGACGCGGGTAAACGACAAGCCCGTCGCCGGTGATCGAGAAGGAATGGCGGCCTTCGAGATAGCTCGTGGCGCGGAACTTCAGCACTTCGAGATGAGCGCTCGCTTCGGGCATCGAAATTCTGGCGCTCGAAGCACGAAGATGCCATCGACCATCGTGCGCTCGGGACGCGACGGACGATCCGAGCCGTTGGTCAGCAGGAACACGGTGCAGCCGGCCGCGATCGCATGGCCCTGCAGCTCGTGGACGAACTTCTTGAAGTCGCGCTCGGTCGAGGCCGATGCTTCGGCGGCGAGGAAGCCGTCGAGCACCATCGTCGTCGCCCGGCGGCCCATCATTTCGCGGCGCAGAAGATCGAGCAGGCCGCTCAGGCCGCGATCCTCAAGCGCACTCAGCGCGCTGAGAAAGACCAGCCGCTCGGGAACCGCGCTCTCGTCGAAGAACGACATCGTCCGGAGCTGCTGCATCAGCCGCGCATGGCTCTCGGACAGAAGCGTCACGTAGATCGCCTTGCCGCCCTTGTTCACGTGATGGACGCAGATCTGGTTGGCGAGGATCGTCTTGCCCGAGCCCGGATCGCCCTGGACGATATAGATACCGCCTTCGAAGAACCCACCCCGAAGAATCGTATCGAGGCCCTCAATCCCGCTCGGTACCCGCGTCAGTTCCGGTTCTTTGTCTTGTGCCATCTTCGGGATGCTGCCGCGTTGCGACTGTGAAAAGGCGGGAAGGACCACCGTCATTTACCGCACGCCGCGATTTGCGCAACCGGTAGCGACGTACGAAAAACGTAGAATGGAAACCGGAATCCGTCACTTGAGCGCTGCCCAGCCGTCGTCGGGCTGAAAGCGCTTGCCATGCGTCTTGGCCAGACGCTTTCAGGCTCTTCGTCACCTCCGCCACGCCGCGCTGGCGGGCATAGTGCAGAGGTCCGCCCCGGAAGGGAGCGAAGCCCGTGCCGAAGATCATCGCGCCGTCGATAATGTCCTCCGTCTCCGCCACTCCCTCGCGCAGGAGAGCGACGCAGACATTGACCATAGGCAGGATCAGGCGATCGGCCATCGCCTCGTCCGGGAGCGGAAAGTCCTTGGCCTTTACGGCCTCGCCGTTCTTCCAGGTGTAGATGCCCCTGCCGGTCTTCTTGCCGAGATCGCCCTTCTCGACCTTGTCGCGCAGCCATTGCGGCGCGTCGGGCATTGGCCAGCCGAGGCTCTCCTTCAGAACGTCGGCCACGTGAACGCAGATATCGAGGCCGACCTGGTCGGCGAGTTCGATCGGCCCCATCGGCATGCCGAAATCGATCGCGGCCTTGTCGATCGTCTCCGGCTTGATGCCCTCGTCGTACATGACCATGGCTTCAAGCATGTACGGCAGCAGCGCGCGGTTCACGAGGAAGCCCGGCGCGCTCTTCACCGGCGCCGGCAGGCGGTCGATCTGGCCGCAGAATGCGCGTGCCGCGGCAAGCGCCGACGGCCGAAGCCTTGTCGTGGCTCACCACCTCGACGAGTTGCATCCGCGAGACCGGATTGAAGAAATGCAGTCCGACCAGGCGCTCCGGCCGGGTCAGCCCGTCGCGCAGCGTTTCAAGCGGAATGCTCGACGTGTTCGTAGCGAGGATCGCCTCCGGCTTCATCCGCTGCTCGGCGATCGCATAGACCTTGCGCTTGATTTCGAGATTTTCCGGCACGGCCTCGATCACGAGATCGGCTCTGCGCACGCCGTCGCCGTGCAGATCCGGAATCAGCCGGTCGAGGGCATCGCGCGTCTGCGCGCTCTTGCGGCCGATCTTGCCGAACAGCGCCGCCGCGCGGCCGATCGCCTTCGCGAGCGGTCTCGGCTGCATGTCCGCGAGGCTCACCGACACGCCCTGCCAGGCGCACCAGGCGGCGATATCGCCACCCATCGCGCCCGCACCGACGACGTGTACGTGCTTCACCTTCTCTGCGGCCTTGCCGGCAAGTTTCTTCAGGTTCTCGCGAAGGAAGAACACCCGGACGAGGTTCTTCGCCGTCGGTGTCGACGAGCAGCTTGGCGAAGCACGCGATCTCCGCCTCCTTCATCGTCTCCGGCTCGCCGCCGAGATCTTCCCATAGATCGATCAGCGCATAGGGCGCCGGATAGTGCCGGCTCGGCGCCTTCTTCTCGGCTTCGCTACGCATCTTGCGGGCGAACAGGCGACGGCCGAATGCGGTCTGCGCGATACCGGCAATCACGCGCTTCGGCAGCGCCGGCTTGGAGAGGCGAAGCGAGCCGTCCATCGCGGCCGTCACCGCGCCGAGCACATGGCGCTCCTCGGTCACCGCATCGACGAGGCCTATTCTTGGCCTGACGCGCATGCACGGTCTTTCCCGTCAGCATCATCGTCATGGCTTCGACGGGATTGATCAGCTTGATCGACCGCCACGAGCCGCCGAGTCCCGGGTGCAGTCCGAGCAGGACTTCCGGGAAGCCGAACCGAGCACCGTCGATGGCGATACGCCGGTCGCAGGCGAGGATCAGCTCAAGGCCGCCACCAAGACAGAAGCCATGAACGACCGCGACAGTCGTGCAAGGCAGATCGTCGAGTCGGTCGAAGATGGCATTGCCGTTCTTCAGCAGGGCCTCGATCGCGTCCGGATCGTCCATCACGCCGAATTCGGTGATGTCCGCGCCCGCGACGAAACCCGACGGCTTTGCCGAACGGATCACGAGCCCGCGAGGCGTCTCGGTTTCCAGCACCGTGAGCACGTCGCTCAATTCCGCCAGAACGTCGGCCGACAAGCACGTTCGCGCTCGCGCCCTGCTTGTCGAGGACGAGCCACGCCACGTCGTCGGCGGTGCGCGTCAGCTTCCAGTGCTTCCACTTGCTGCGCTTGGCCGGTGTCGGGCCGAGCTCGAGATTGCGGTCGCCGAGCGTCCGCATCGCCAGTCCGTCCATCACGCCGCCTCCATGAGCATTGCACCGCCCTGCCCGCCGCCGATGCATTCGGTGGCGACGCCGCGCTTCTTGCCGAGCCGCTTCATCGCGTTGGCGAGATGCAGCACGATACGATTGCCGCTCGCGCCGACCGGATGGCCGAGGCTGATCGCGCCGCCGTCGACATTGAGCGTCGACCGGTCGATCTGGCCGAACGCGCCGTCGAGCCCGAGCACGTCCTTGCAGAACTTCTCGTCGTTCCAGGCCGCCAGACAGCCCAGCACCTGCGCGGCAAAGGCCTCGTTCAGTTCCCAGACATCCACGTCCTCGCCGTTCAGGCCATTGCGGCTGAGGATCGGCGTCGAGGAGACGACCGGGCCGAGACCCATGATCTCGGGATCGAGCGCCGCCCAATGGCTGTCGCGGATGATCGCGAGCGGCGTCAGGCCATGCTTCTTCACAGCATCCTCGGACGCGAGGATGACCCAGCTCGCGCCGTCGGTGATCTGCGAGGAATTGCCGGCGGTCACCTTGCCCCAGGGCCGCTCGAAGGCCGGGCTCAGCTTCGCCAGCTTCTCGACGGAGGAGTTCGGCGCGCACGCCATCGTCTGCTCATACAGCTTGCCGTCGCGGCCGAAGGCAGGCTCCAATTCGCCCTTGAACCAGCCCTCCTTCTGCGCCCGTGCGGTCCGCAGATGGCTCTCGACCGCATATTGGTCGGCGTCCGCTCGGCTGATGTCGAACAGATGCGCGACGAGTTCCGCCGTCTGGCCCATACCATATTCGACGATCGGGTCCGTCAGCCCCTGAACGAGGCCGATCACCGGCTTGAAGAAGCTCGGACGCCACGACGCCAGTGCCTTCAGCTTAGGGCCGGTGCCGCGCGCCGCCGTTGAGCGCACTGAACCATTTCACCGCCTGCCGATTGTAGAGCAGCGCTGAATGGCTGAGCGCCTCGGCGCCGCCGGCCAGGATCAGATCGGAGCCGCCGTCGGCGATATAGCGGTAGCCGACGTCGATCGACTGCATGCCCGAGCCGCAATTGATCTGCACCGAGAACGCCGGCATCTCCTCGCCCATTCCGAGCCGAAGCGCAGCCACGCGAGCCGGGTTCATCTCGTTGGCGACGACGTTGACGACGCCAAGGATCACCTGGTCGAAATCGGTCGGCTTGAACGGCTGGCGCAGCAGAAGCGGCCGTCCGCACTGGACCGCCAGGTCGACCGGCGTGAAGGGTCCGAGACCGCCGCGCGTGCGCAGGAACGGCGTGCGGCTGCCGTCGACGATGTAGACCGGGCGGCCACCTACTTTGCGGGTGCTGCCCGTCGCGGCTGTCGTGGCGATGGTTGATCCTCCCTGACATTATTTTTGAAGAGTGCGCTGAAATCGTCGGGCGCGAAATCGTCGACTGCGATCACTTCCGCGACGGCTTCCTGCGCTTTCGCGAGCTGGCGGGCCTCAATGTCGGTGATCAGGCCGCGCTCGACCGCGAGCGACGGGTCGCGCAGACCGAGCGCCTTGAGCTTGGCGCGGATCGGCTCGCTACCGGTCACGAGATCGAAGGCTTCCTGCAGCTTCACGAGACCCGGGACCTCGGTGTTGCGGGCGATACCGCGACAAGTCTCTCGCGAGCCAAGGAATTCTCGAGCAGTACGTTCGCGCAGGCCTGCATCAGCGCATCCGTCGGACCGCGCTTCCGCACGCCGAAGGGCAGAAGCAAAAGCCGCAGCATCCACGCGACCGGCCGGTTCGGCAGATTGGCGAATATCTCGTCGAGGCGGTGCTCGATCACCGAGAAGCCGGTCTGCATCGAGAAATCGAGGATCGGCACATCCGCCTCCTGCCGGCCCTCGTCCTCCCAACGCTTCAGAGCGCCTGACAGCAGGAACAGCTCGGACAGGATGTCGCCGTAGCGTGCCGACAGCATCTCGCGTCGCTTGAGAGCGCCGCCGAGCGTCAGCAGCCCGATATCGGCTGTCAGCGCGAATGCCGCGGTGTAGCGGCTGAGTTGCCGGTAGTACCGCGTCGCCGCACCGGCGACCGGCGCAGGCGCGAACCGCCCGCCGGTCCAAGCCCGGCCCCAGGCGCGGAACAGGTTCGAGGCGCTATGTCCGACATGGGCCCAGAACGCCTTGTCGAACGCATCGAGCGCCCGGCGCTTGTTGCGATTCCGAAGCGCCAGCATCTCCTTGAGCAGGAACGGATGGCTGCGAATCGCCCCCTGCCCGAAGATGATCAGGCAGCGCGTGAGAATGTTAGCGCCCTCGACGGTGATACCGATCGGGATGCCGCGATACATCGAGGTCAGGTAGTTCGTCGGCCCGTCGATCACGGCCTTGCCGCCGTGCACGTCCATCGCGTCGTTGATCGCGACACGCATTCTTTCGGTCGCCTGATACTTCATGATCGCCGAGATGACGGCGGGCTTCTTGCCCATGTTCAGGCCGGCGCAGGTCAGACGCCGCGCGCCGTCGACGACATACGCCGAGCTTGCGAGGCGCGCGAGCCGCTCCTGCACGCCCTCGAAGCGACCAATCGGGATGCTGAACTGCTCGCGGATGCGGGAGTAGGCGCCGGTCGTGTGTGCCGACATCACGATCGCGGCGGCCGAAAGCGACGGCAGCGAAATGCCGCGTCCGGCGGCAAGTGCCGACATCAGCATCTGCCACCCCTGCCCCACGCGGGCCTGCCCGCCGATCACGGCGTCCATCGGGACGAAAACGTCCGTGCCGCGATTGGGCCCGTTCTGAAACGCTTGTCCCGACGGGAAATGGCGATTGCCGATCTCGACGCCGGCGGTATCGGTCGGCACCAGAGCGACGGTGATGCCGATATTCGGGTTCTTCCCGATCAGGCCCTCGGGATCCTGAAGCTTGAAGGCGAGGCCGAGAACGGTCGAGACCGGACCCAACGTGATATAGCGCTTGCGCCAGTTCAGCTTGATGCCGAGGACGTTTCCGCCCGGTCCCGGCCCCATGCAAACGGTTCCGGTATCGATCATCGCGGCTGCATCCGAACCCGCCTCCGGGCTGGTCAGTCCGAAGGCCGGGATTTCTCGACCGTCGGCCAAGCGCGGAAGCCAGTAATCGCGCTGATCCTTGGTGCCGAACTGATGCAGCAGTTCGCCCGGTCCGAGCGAATTCGGCACCATGACGGTCACCGCCCCGGTCAGCGAACGGGTGGAGACCTTTCGGACGACTTCCGAATGTGCATAGGGCGAGAAGCCGAGGCCGCCATAGCTCTTCGGAATGATCATCCCGAAGAACTTCTCCTTCTTCAGGAAGTCCCAGGTCTCGGGCGACAGATCGCCGATCTCGTGGGTGATCTTCCAGTCGTCGAGCATGTCGCACAGCTCTTCGACAGGACCGGCGAGAAACGCCTCTTCCTCGGCGGAAACGGTTGCAGGCGGAACGGCGAGCAGCTTGCTCCAGTCCGGATTGCCGGTGAACAGATCGGCTTCCCACCAGACGTCGCCGGCCTCGATCGCCGCGCGCTCGGTCTCGGACATCGTGGGAAGGGCTTTTTGCGCCCAACCGAAGATCGGCTTGGTAATCCAATCCCGGCGCCAATTGGTCATCGCGCGTCCTCGCCAGCCTTATCCCAGAATCACCGTCCAGACAGAGTTTGACAGGTTGAACGCGACAAATCTGAAACTGTCGTGATCAACGCGGCCCGAATTTTTCCATTTCGCGATGTTCTGCACGGATCCGCCGCACCGTACCGGTCGCCGAACGATAGACGACCGTCTCGGTCTCCACGTAATCCTTGCCCAGCACAACGCCGGTCACGAGCGGACCGGTCGTGACACCGGTCGCCGCGACGATGACGTCGCCGGAGGCGAGTTCGTCCAGTGTGTACCGGCGGTTCGGGTCCGTGACGCCCATCTTCGCGGCACGGGCAATCTTCTCGTCGGTGTCGAGGATCAGGCGCGTCTGCATCTGGCCGCCGACGCAGCGAAGCGCGGAAGCCGCGAGCACGCCCTCCGGGGCCGCGCCGATACCGAGATAGAGATCGATGCCAGTCTCGTGCGGCCGGGTCGTGTAGATGACGCCGGCAACGTCACCGTCGGTGATCAGGCGTACGCGCGCACCGGTCGCACGAGCGCGCGTGATGATGTCCTTGTGGCGCGGACGGTCGAGCATCAGGACGCCGATCTCGCTCACCGGAACGCCCTTCGCCTTGGCCAGCGAATGGATGTTGTCCTCGGGCGACGCATCGAGATCGATCGTTCCCTCGGCGTAGCCGGGGCCGATGGCGATCTTGTGCATGTAGGCGTCGGGCGCGTGCAGCAGCGCGCCGCTTTCGGCCATCGCCATGACGCAGATCGCGCCCGCAAGGTCGTCGGCGCAGAGTTCGGTGCCTTCCAGCGGGTCGACCGCGATGTCGACCTTCGGACCATTACCGGCACCGACATTTTCGCCGATGAAGAGCATCGGCGCCTCGTCGCGCTCGCCTTCGCCGATGACGATCGTGCCGTCGATCTCGAGACGGTTCAGTTCGCGACGCATCGCATCGACCGCCGCCTGGTCGGCCGCATTCTTGTCGCCGCGCCCGCGCCAGTAGGCGGAAGCAACCGCGGCGCGTTCGGTCACGCGGACCAGTTCCAGCGTCAGGATGCGCTCGATGGCTTTCCCGGGTTCAATTCTGATCTCGGCCATGAACGTCCTTCCGGGCTTGGTTCTATTCGGTTTCGATGCGGATCACCTGAGGCGATCCGTGGATATGTCCGTCGGCAAGCACCTCATCGAGCGCACGCCTCACAGCATCCTCGCTGGTCGCATGCGTGATGAGCACCAAGGGGACGGTTTTGACATCTATAGCAGATGATTCAGACTGTCTCTTATCACGCGGCTTGCGCTGCAGAATGCTTTCCAGCGAGATTCCCTGCTCCGCCATCCGGGTCGCAATCGCGGCCGCCGTTCCAGTCTGGTCGACGACGCTGAGGCGAATGTAATAGCCGCCCTTGTGGGTGCGGATCGGTGCCTTCTCGGCCTTCTCCAGCGACGCCACTGGCAGACCGAACGGCAGGCGCGCCGCGCCGCGCGCTACATCAACGATGTCGGAGATCACCGCTGTCGCCGTCGCTCCGCCGCCGGCACCCGGGCCGACGAGGGTCAGTTCACCGATCGCGCTGCCGTCCATCGCGACCGCATTCGTCACGCCCATCACCTGGGCGATGGCCGAACTCTTCGGCACCATGGTTGGGTGGACACGCTGCTCGATCCCGGCATCGGTCCGCGTCGCCACGCCCAGGAGCTTGATGCGATAGCCGAGTTCATCCGCCATCACGAGATCGAGCGGCGCGATCGACGCGATGCCCTCGACATAGATGGAATTGGCGTCGATCTGCGTGCCGAAAGCGAGGCTCGTCAGGATCGAAAGCTTATGCGCGGTGTCGAAGCCTCCGACGTCGAATGTCGGATCGGCCTCGGCGTAGCCGAGCCCCTGCGCCTCGGTCAGCGCATCGGCGAAAGACAGCCCCTCCTCTTCCATCCGGCTCAGGATGAAATTGCAGGTGCCGTTCAGGATGCCGGAAATGCGGGTCAACCGGCTGGCCGGCAGCGCCTCGCGCAACGTCTTGATGACCGGGATACCACCCGCGACGGCCGCCTCGAAGGCGAGCGCAGCGCCCTTCTCTTCCGCGAGAGCCGCGAGATTGAGCCCATGCTCGGCCAACAAGGCCTTGTTGGCGGTGACAACCGGTTTGCCGCGCTTGAGGGCCGCCTCGACGACATCCTTGGCTGCGCCGTTCGAACCGCCGATCAGCTCAACGACCAGATCGACATTCTCGTCCGTCGCGACGTCGACCGGGTTGTCGTACCAGCGGACGTTCGAGAGGTCGATGCCGCGATCGCGCGAGCGGTCGCGGGCCGAAACGGCGGTCACCTGAATGCCTCGGCCGCTCAGCGCTTCCAGCGCGGTACGGCGTTCATCCAGCAGGCGGATCACCGAAGCGCCGACGGTGCCAAGCCCGGCGACGCCAACTCTCAATGCAGCAGACATCAATGATCCCGAAGGGGTGTGCGCGACTCTCAGCGAGCCGCGGCGGCGAGCGGGATCACGTTGTGCAATGTTTGATCCGAGGTTTCAAGGAACCGGCGGAGATTGCGCGCCGCCTGCCGGATGCGGTGCTCGTTCTCGACCAGCGCAATGCGCACATAGTCGTCGCCATATTCGCCAAAACCGGCGCCCGGCGATACCGCGACATCGGCCTTCTCGACGAGAAGCTTGGCGAACTCGACGCTGCCCATAGAGCGGAACTTCTCCGGGATCGGCGCCCAGGCGAACATCGACGCCTTGGGAGCCGGGATGTCCCAGCCCGCCCGCGTGAAGGTGTCGACCAGCACGTCGCGGCGGCTCTTGTAGATTGCCCGCATTTCATCGACGCAGTCCTGCGGGCCGGTCAGCGCCGCTGTCGCCGCAACCTGGATCGGCGTGAACGCGCCGTAGTCGAGATAGGACTTCACCCGCGACAGCGCACCGATCAGCCGGTCGTTGCCGACCGCGAAACCGACGCGCCAGCCCGGCATGGAATAGGTTTTCGACAGCGAGGTGAATTCCACTGCGACGTCAAACGCACCCGGCACCTGCAGGATCGAGGGCGGCGCCTCGTCGAAATAGATCTCCGAATAGGCAATGTCGGAGAGCAGGAAGAGCTCGTGCTTCTTCGCGAAGGCGACGAGGTCCTTGTAGAAATCGAGACTTGCGACCTCCGCCGTCGGGTTCGACGGATAGCAGAGCACGACCGCGATCGGCTTCGGGATCGAGTGCTGGATCGCCCGCTCGAGCGCCACGAAATAGTCCGGCCCGGGCGTCGACGGCACGTTGCGGATGACGCCGCCGGCCATCAGGAAGCCGAAGGCGTGGATCGGATAGCTCGGATTGGGAACGAGCACGACATCGCCCGGCGCGGTGATCGCCTGCGCCATATTGGCGAAGCCCTCTTTCGAACCGAGTGTCGCGACGACCTGCGTATCGGGGTCAAGTTTTACCCCGAACCGATTGGCGTAATAGGTCGCCTGAGCGCGGCGGAGGCCGGGAATACCCTTGGAGGCCGAATAGCGATTGGTGCGCGGCTTGCGCGCATTCTCGATCAGCTTTTCGGTGATGTGCTCGGGCGTCGGCAGATCGGGATTGCCCATACCGAGATCGATGATGTCGGCGCCGTTCTTGCGGGCGGCGGCCTTCACACGATTCACCTGCTCGAAAACATAAGGCGGCAATCGGCGGATCGAGTGAAAGTCCTGCGTCATCTCAGAAGTGTCCTAGGCAATCGGAACGAGAAGCATAGCACGTTCCGGGTCGAAAACGGCGGATTGAAGTCAACCCGGCGTAGCTTGCTTCGTGCTGTTCGTGTTTGGGGGATGACCCGCGGGTGGGTCAAGCGGCGGACGCGCTGGCGGATCGATATTGATGTTCGGATAGGCCTTGTTGGTCCGGTCGACCGGCGGCAGGCCGTATTTGTCGCTCGCCATCGTACATCCGGCGAGCACAGCCGCGACCGTTGCCAACAAAATCATTCGTGCCGCTGCCGGCATCTCCGTCCCTCCCCGAAACCGCGAACATGCCGCAGCAAATATGAGCGGGCAATGAATATCCAAGCCGCCTCGCGTGGCGACATTAGACCAAGAGATAATATGCATGCTTATTATATCCGACTATACCACTGCCATGAACGATAGTACTCCCAGCCTCGAAATTGGCTTCCTGCTCTCCGACACGTCCCGGATCCTACGCCGGGTTTTCGACCAGAGAGCAAAGGAAGTGGGCATGTCGCGTGCCCAATGGGCCGTACTCGCCCGGGTCTCCCGTTACGAGGGTCTGCGCCAAGTCGACCTCGCGACCCAAATGGAAATGGAGCCGATCAGCGTCGGCCGCATCATCGACCGTCTCCAAGCGTCCGGTTTTGTGGAGCGTCGGCCCGACCCCGCCGATCGCCGCGCCTATCGGCTCCATCTCCTTCCCGCGGCCGAACCGGTCCTCGACCAGGTCCGAGCGATAGGTTCGATCGTCATGGACCGTGCGCTGGCGAAGCTGGACGAGACGCAGATCGACGCGCTGGCGGAGGCGCTCCAGGACATCCGCACAAACCTTCTGAAGATCGACGATACAGGCGAAGACCATGCTGGACAGAGTGACGAACACGCCTCCGCTCGACCGGTCCGTCGACGCGCCTGAGGAAGATGTCGCACAGTCCAAGCGGCGCCGCCGACTGACCGCGAAGAACCTTCGTAAGCCCCTGCTTATCGCTGGGCCCTTGCTCGTCGCGCTGGTCGCCCTTGGCCTCTGGCTGACGGGCGGCCGCTATGTTTCTACCGACAATGCCTATATCGGCGCGAACACCGTGATGGTGACGCCGCAGGTGACCGGCACCGTTTCGCAGGTCGCTGTCCATCAGGGCCAGCGCGTCAGTGAAGGCGATCTTCTATTCCAGATCGATCCCGAGCCGTACCGCATCGCCCTTGAGACCGCGCGCGCCCAACTCGAGGCCTCCAGACTCGACCTGGCGGCCCTGAAGGAGCGCTATACCAAGGCGGTCCGCGACGCGGCCACGGCGCAGACGCAGCTCGATTATCAGCAGAAGAACTTCGCCCGTATTCGCGATCTCAACGCCCGCTCGTTCGCGGCTCCGTCCGAGCTCGACCAGGCGCAGGCCTCGTTGAACAGCGTCCTAGGCGCGCTCAACTCTGCCAAGCAGGACGCCTCCGAGCAGCTCGCCAATCTCGGCGGCGACCCGAACCTGCCGCTCGAAAAATATCCAGCCTTCATGCAGGCACAGGCCAATGTCGATCAGGCCCAGCGAAATCTCCGCCTGACCGAGACTGCGCGCGCCGATCTCCGGCGTGGTGACCCAGGCCGAGATGCTGCTGACCGGACGCTATCTAGCTCCCGGCACGGTCGCGCTCGCCGTGGTCGATGTCGATCATGCCTGGGTCGATGCCAATCCGAAGGAGACGGACATCCAAAATGTCTTTCCCGGTCAGCCTGTCACGATCACGGTCGACGCCTATCCTGACCACACCTTTACTGGCCTGGTGGACTCGATCAATCCGGGTACCGACGCCCAGTTCTCGCTGATCCCGGCCCAGAATGCCTCCGGCAACTGGGTGAAGGTCGTCCAGCGTGTCCCACTTCACATTCTGATCGACCACAAGGACGGCGATCCGGTCCTAAGGTCGGGCATCAGCGCGGTCGTATCCGTCGACACGGGAAAGTCCCGCTCGCTGAGCGATCTGTTCTGATCGGCAATCGCCATGACCATCCCGGCTGAGATCCTGAAGATCCGCCCGATCATCGTCGCATGCGCGATGATGGCGACGATCATGCAAGCTCTCGACACGACGATCGCGAACGTCGCCCTGCCCTACATGCAGGGCTCGCTGTCGGCGACGCAGGACCAGATCAACTGGGTCCTGACCTCCTACATCGTCGCGGCGGCCATCATGACGGCGCCAGTCGGCTGGATCACCAACAGGTTCGGCCGCAAGAACGTATTCATGGTCTGCGTGGCGGGCTTCACCGTCGCGTCGATGCTCTGTGGCATCGCGACCACGCTCAACCTGATGGTCTTCTATCGCCTTCTGCAGGGCGTGTTCGGGGCTGCGCTCGTTCCGCTGTCGCAGGCGGTCATGATGGACATCTATCCACCGGAGCAGCGCGGCTCCGCGATGGCGATGTGGGGCATGGGTGTCATGCTCGGCCCGATCCTCGGCCCGACGCTCGGCGGCTGGCTCACCGAGACCTACAACTGGCGCTGGGTGTTCTTCGTCAACCTGCCATTCGGCGTGCTCACATTCCTCGGCTTCCTCTGGGTTCTCCCCAAGACAGAGGCGCAGCAGGGCCTGAAATTCGACTGGTTCGGCTTCGGCATGCTGGCTCTCGCCATCGGCGCATTCCAGATGATGCTCGATCGTGGCGAACAACTGAACTGGTTCGACTTCAGCGAGATCGTCACCGAGACGGTGATCGCCAGCCTCGCCTTCTACCTCTACGTGGTCCACACGGCGACGGCGGAGAAGCCATTCATAAGCCCGTCGCTGCTGTTGAACCGCAATCTGGCGTCTGGCCTCGTCACCATGTTCGTGGTCGGCATCGTCCTCCTTGCGAGCCTCGCGCTGTTGACGCCATACCTCCAGAACCTGATGGGCTATCCGGTGCTCACCGCCGGCCTCGTCCTCGGCCCGCGCGGCATCGGGACCATGGTCGCGATGATGGTCGCCGGTCGGCTCGTCCAGAAGATGGACCCGCGCCTCGTCATGCTGGCGGGTTTTGCCCTGACAGCATTCCCGCTCTGGCAAATGACCGGCTACACGCCGGACGTCTCGGCTTCATCGCTGATCTGGACCGGCGTCATCCAGGGTCTCGGTCTCGGCTTCCTGTTTATCCCGATCCAGACGATTGCCTTCTCGACGATCGAGCCGCACCAGCGCACCGATGCGGCAGCGCTCATCAGTCTCGTCCGCAATATCGGCAGCGCGGTCGGCATTTCTGTCGTCACATTCCTGCTGACGCGAAACTCGTCCGAACTGCATGCCGAACTCGGCGCGAGCATCAATCCCTTCCGCGCCTCGATCCAGATGCTGGCCGGCACACCACTCAATCCATCTACCGACCTCGGTCGGCAGATCGTTGACGGGCTGGTCAATCGCGAGGCCGCGATCATCGCCTATGCGGATGATTTCCGGCTGATGATGTTCATCGCGCTGGCCGCGACGCCGCTGCTCCTGTTCATGAAGCGTCCGCCAAAGGCCCAGCCAGGCGAAGCCGTCCACGCGGCGCTGGATTAGACCTCGGTCGAGGGATGAACAGAAGGCCTGTAACCGGCTGCGAGAACGCGGACGATCGGAAGTGGTGTGAGCACCCGGACCTCCTCAGATATCTCGCGCCGCTCGCTGTAACCTTCATGGCTCCAGCGGTGCAGGCCACCCTTGCAGATCAGAAAGGCATCGCCGTCGATCTCGACGAACGTGCCATCTGGTAAGGCGCGAGCCCGGCTCTGGGGCCGCTCTTTGCCGGTCCGTGCCGGATGAAGAATGGCGTCCATTTCCTTCGCCAGGACCGGTTCCTTCGCGAGGACCGGCCCGTCGCATGCGAATGCCGACTGCCAGGCCGCCGCAAAACGCTTGTGATCCAGTCGTCGGCCCTCGCCGCAGGGGCGATGTCCCGCTGCCAGCGCGACGGCCTCGTCCAGGAAGAAGAACTGGGTGTAGTGCGAAGGCGGATTGATCGTCTGCTTCCGGCCTTTGAACTCAAGCAGGCAGCAGACCCAGTTCTTGTGCCGCCAGCGTGCCTTGCCGAGCCGTTGAGAGCCGTCGTGCAGAATGCCGCGATTGCCCATGAACAGGCCACGCGCGCTGGAGAACTCGATCTCTCCGCGTGGCGTGACCCGGTTCTGGAATGGCATGGCTCAGGGGAACAGCGCGGGCCCGGCGAGCGCCGTCGCTTCGTCGAAGCCGCACATCAGGTTGAAGTTCTGCACGGCCTGGCCGGATGCGCCCTTCATCAGATTGTCCGTCGTCGAAATGACGATCGCCCGGCCGTCCATGCGGTCGGCAATTACGCCGAGCTGGCAATTGTTCGAGCCCTTCACGTGCCGCGACTGCGGAACCTGGCCGAATGGCAGGACCTGGATGAACTTTTCGCCGGCGTAGGCGTCCGTCAGAACGCGATGCAGGTCCTCGGGCTTCGCCCCGCCCAAGGTCCGCAGATAGATGGTCGCATAGATGCCGCGGATCATCGGCAGCAGGTGCGGCGTGAAGCTCGCAAAGACCGGCCGGCCAGCGGCCTTCGAGAATTCCTGATCGAGCTCCGACGTATGCCGGTGCTTGCCGACGCCGTAAGCATGCGTGCCCTCGGCGACCTCGGAGAACAGCATTCCCTCGCTGGCGCCCCTGCCCGCACCCGACATGCCGGTCTTGGAATCGATCACGATGTTGTCGGCATCGACGATCCCGGCCTTCAGCAGCGGCACCATCGGAATGATCGACGTGCCTGAATGGCAGCCGGGATTGGCGAGAAGCCGCGTCTTCCTGATCCGGTCCCGATAAAGCTCGGTCAGGCCGTAGACGGCCTCCTTCTGCTGGTCGAGCGCCTCGTGGGCGTGACCGTACCAGCGGGCGTACTCTTCGGGGTTCTCCAGCCGGAAATCGGCCGACAGATCGACGATCTTCAGTTCCGGCCGCTGCAGCATGAGGTCCGCGACGACGTGCTGCGTCGTGCCGTGAGGCAGCGCGCAGAAGACGACGTCGAGACCGTGGGGATCCACTTCGGTGATCGTCGTCAGGACTGGCAGTTCGACGCCCGAGAACTGCGGAAAGACGTCGCGCATCTGCTGGCCCGCTTTGCGGTCGGCCGTCAGCGCGGAGATCGAGACGTTGGGATGGCGCAGCAGAATGCGGAGCAGTTCGGAGCCCGTATAGCCCGATGCACCGTAAACGCCGACCCGAACCGTCTCTGCCATCACTGATCTCCCTTGGGCACGCTCACATAGGGGCGATTGCTCCTGCCGTCGAGACGTGGCCTCTATCTCGTGCAGATGACAATCGCGAAAATCGAATGCCTCGCCCCCTTTAAATACTGTGGGAAAAGAGTATGTTTAGTGTGTCCGGGTTAACTCGGATGTGAGCTGGCCCTGGGCCGGCTTTTATAAGAACCCAGATATGCTCAAACTGAGCATAAGGGGAGAGAGATGGATCTTTCGTCTGCCGCTGTCCTCGAACGGCCCCGTCCGGCGCCGCATATTCTGACTGCCGCGGAGCGGTTCGGCGTCCTGCCGATGCCGTCGCTTGAGTTCACGCCGGAAGTTGCGGCGGAAACGGCTCATTTCTACGAGCGCGTGAAGCACGTCATCCCGGCGATCGAGTGGCCGGTCCACGCTCCTTACGTGAAGGCGATCAACGACCTGAAGAAGGTCCGGAACGCCGTTCTCCTGGCGCATAACTATCAGACACCCGAGATTTATCACTGCGTCGCGGATGTCGTCGGCGACAGCTTCGCGCTCGCTCGCGAAGCCACGAAGACCGACGCCCAGATCATTGTCCAGGGCGGCGTCCACTTCATGGCCGAGACCTCGAAGCTGCTGAACCCCGACAAGACGGTCCTGATCCCGGACATGCGCGCTGGCTGCTCGCTCGCCGAATCGATCACGGCCGAGGATGTCCGTGCCCTGAAGCGCAAGCATCCGGGCGTGCCGGTCGCGGTCTACGTGAACACGTCTGCTGCGGTGAAGGCCGAGGCAGACATCTGCCTCACCTCGGGCAACGCCGTCGAAGTCATCGAGAGCCTCGGCGCGCCGGAAGTCCTGTGCCTGCCGGACGAATATCTCGCCGCCTGGATCGCCACCCAGACCAAGGTGAAGATCATCTCCTGGAAGGGCCATTGCGAGGTGCATGAGCGCTTCACGGGCGAGGAGCTTCGCCGACTGCGCGAGGACGACCCGTCGGTGACGATCATCGCCCATCCGGAATGCCCGCCGGACGTTCTGGCAGAGGCCGATTTCACCGGCTCGACTGCGAAGATGCAGGAGTTCGTGCGGGTCAACAAACCCAAGCGGCTCGTCATGATCACCGAGTGCTCGATGGCCGACAATATCGCCGAGGTGTCGCCGGAGACCGAGTTCCTGCGGCCGTGCAATCTGTGCCCGCACATGAAGCGGATCACGCTGCCGAAGATCCTCGACAGCCTGCTGACCATGCGCGAGGAGATCATCATCGCCCCGGTGATCGCCGCCAAGGCACGCCGTTCGGTCGAACGGATGGTCAATCTGAAGATCTGACCTGAGAGCACTCCCTTGCCAAGGGAGTGCTCCGCGAGGCGGCCATGTCCTCTCCGAGTGAAATCGTCATCGTCGGCGGCGGCCTCGCCGGCCTGTTCTGCGCGCTGAAACTCGGCCGCCCCGTCACGGTGCTGACCGTGACGCCGCTCGGCGAAGGCGCGTCGGCCTGGGCGCAGGGCGGCATCGCGGCCGCCATCGGCGAAGGCGACACGCCCGAAGCCCACGCCGCAGACACGATCGCGGCCGGCGCTGGCATCGTCGATGCCGAGATCGCGCAGCTCATCGCCGAGGAAGCCGGCCAACGCATCGACGATCTCCTTCGCTATGGCGTTCCGTTCGACCGGGATCTCGAAGGCAAGCTGGCTCTCTCGCGCGAAGCCGCCCATCGCGCCCGTCGCATCGTCCGCGTCCGCGGCGACCTCGCCGGCAAGGCAATCATGGCCGCGCTGGTCTCTGCCGTGCGCTCGAATGACAAGATCCGCGTTATCGAGAACTGGTCGCTCACCGGCCTGCGCACCGAAAACGGCCGTGTGACCGGCGTTACCGGCGCCGTCGCAGGGGGCGCTCCCGTGACGATCCCCGCCCGCGCGGTCATTCTGGCGACCGGTGGCATCGGCCATCTTTATGCTATCACCACCAACCCCGTTGGCTCGCGGGGCGATGGCCTCGCAGCCGCGGCGATCGCCGGAGCGGTTCTGGCGGACACGGAATTCGTCCAGTTCCATCCGACGGGTATCGACATCGGCCGCGATCCAGCGCCACTGGCGACCGAGGCGCTGCGCGGCGACGGAGCCACCCTCATCAACGGCCTGGGTGAGCGGTTCATGCCGAAACTCCATCCGGACGCGGAGCTGGGCCCCCGTGATGTTGTTGCGCGCGGCGTCTTTGCCGAGATCACGGCAGGCCGTGGCGCCTTCCTCGATGCCCGTCAGGCGATCGGCGCCCGCTTCCCCGATCTGTTCCCGACCGTCTACGCCACTTGCGTAGCGGCCGGCATCGATCCGGCCACCCAGCCGATCCCGGTCGCGCCCGCCGCGCATTATCACATGGGCGGAGTTCAGACCGACCGCGACGGGCGGACCTCGCTCGCCGGCCTCTGGGCCTGCGGTGAAGTCGCCTCGACGGGCGTCCATGGTGCCAATCGCCTGGCGTCGAACTCGCTGCTTGAGGCGATCGTCTTCGCGGCCCGCATTGCCGACGACGTGAACGGCGAGATCGCACCTTCCCCGGCCTCGACAAGCTATGTCGGTGCCACGGTTGCGGCTTCCCCGGGCGACACGCCGGCGATGATGGAACTCCGCCGCATCATGAGCCGCCAGGTTGGTGTTCTCCGCGATGCCGACGGCCTCGCCAGCGCGCTGGCCTATCTCCGCGCGATCGACCGTGACCGTACCGCGGCGGCACACGCTTTGCGCAGCATGGCCGTAGCCGGACTTCTCGTTGCCTCGGCGGCGTGGGCCCGGCACGAAAGCCGTGGTGGACATGCCCGTATCGATTATCCGGACGCCGATCCGGCGCTTCAGCACCGCACGATACTGACGCTCGACAAAGCGCGCGTGATCGCTGACGAAGCAGCCCAGCACGTCATCGAGGCTGCCGAGTGATTCCTGTTCTTGACCCCATCCAGGTGTCCCGCGCCGTCGAAGCGGCACTGGCCGAGGACTTCGGCCGCGCGGGCGACATCACGACCAATGCCACGATCCCGGCTTCCGCAAAGGCGACCGCCGTCATCGCCGCTCGCCGACCCGGAGTGATCTCCGGCCTGCCCCTCGCCGCCGAAGCGTTTCGCCGCCTCGATCCGCTTGTGTCCTTCGAACCGCAGCTCGCCGATGGCGACGCGGTAGAGCCAGGCACGATCGTTGCCCGCATCACGGGTCCGGCCCGCCCGATCCTGTCCGGTGAGCGTGTCGCACTGAACTATCTGGGTCGCCTTTCCGGTGTGGCGACGGCGACGTCCGCCTTCGCGCGGAAGATCGCTCATACCCGGGCCAAGATCGCGGATACGCGCAAGACGACGCCCGGGCTGCGGGTCTTCGAGAAATATGCCGTACGCTGCGGCGGCGGCGCCAATCATCGCTTCGGGCTCGATGACGCGGTTCTCATCAAGGACAACCACATCGCAGTCGCCGGCGGCATCGTCCCCGCCCTGCGCGCTGCCAAGGCCGGCGCCGGCCATCTGGTGAAGATCGAGATCGAAGTCGACGGTCTGGACCAGCTCGACGAGGTCATCGCCGAGGGAGCCGACGCGGTCCTGCTGGACAATATGGGTCCGGACCTCCTCGCGGAGGCCGTGCGCCGGGTCGCCGGCCGCATGATTACCGAAGCCTCGGGCGGTGTAACGCTGGACAGTGTCGCGGCGATTGCCGAGAGCGGCGTCGACCTGATCTCGACCGGCTGGATCACTCATTCCTCGCCGGTGCTAGACCTGGGTCTCGATATTCAGATCACCTGACGTCGCGGCGGATATTTCGGCTGCCGGTCGGGGAACATGACCCCGATCATTTCGGCGTCCTGCCAGACCATCTTGCACTTGCGAACGACCGGGACATTCGCGGCCATCTCAAGCGTGAAATAGTCGGGCACATCCTCGAAGGTCAGCAGCTCGAGCTGGGCACCGGTCTGCGATACGTCGCGAACCACGACCTCGAGTACCACGCCATTCGGCAATAGGACCCGCCCCTCTCCAGCGATGGTTCGGCGGATCGCCCTGCGATTGTTGAAGTCGTAACGTCCCATGTGGTTCCACCCTCCACGTTCGACGAGCATCCCCTCTAGTAGTAAATTATAGGTTGCATTCCCCTCAGACAGAAATGCTCTTCCCGGCCACTTTCCGCGCAGACAACAACCCAAGGTAGTATTGCGCGATCGTCGCTCCCGCCAAGGCCGTAACTCCGGCGTGATCGTAAGGGGGCGACACCTCGACCACATCGCCGCCCCTGAGATCTAGCGGCTCCAGGCGCCGCAGGATCGCCAGTGCCTCGCGTGTAGAAAAGCCTCCGCAGACCGGGGTTCCCGTACCGGGAGCGTAGGCCGGGTCGAGCGCGTCGATATCGAAGGTCAGGTAAACCGGCGTATCGCCGATATGCGCCAGAATCCGCGACGCCATCGCCGCCGGACCGAGATCAGCCGCATCGAAGCCGCTGACGACTGCGATGCCGCGATCAGCAGGCGCATGGGTGCGAATGCCAACCTGGATCGACTTCTCGGGAATGATCAGACCTTCCGCGACGGCGCGGGAGATCATCGTGCCGTGGTCGATGCGCGTATTGTCGACGTCGTCCCAGGTGTCCTGATGCGCGTCGAAATGAAGGAGCGCGACCGGCTGGCCGAGCTTCTTCACCAGTGCCTTCAACACCGGGTAGGTCAGGAAATGATCGCCGCCCAACGTGAAGAGATGCGCGCCGGTCGCCAGCCGCGAGGCCGCCTGCGCCTCGATCGCCGCTGGCATCTCGGCCGGATAGCCATAGTCGAACACCGCGTCGCCCGAATCGCAGACCGACAGCTCAGCGAAAATGTCGAAGCCGAACGGGTACACCGGATCGCCATCGAGAATAGTTGAAGCTTCGCGGATCGCTCTTGGCCCGAACCTTGTACCGGGCCTGTTCGACACAGTCGTATCGAGCGGCACGCCCCACACCGTCACATCGAAACCGGACGGGTCGCGCGAGTAGACGCGGCGGAGAAATGACACCACGCCGGAATAGTTCGGTTCGGTGCTCTGACCGTAGCGAAAGTCGGAATCGAGCGCCCGGTCGACGGGACGCGGCGCCAACGGATCATGTGGCATGAAAAACTCACAGACAGAAAACAATAACGCTGTTCAGCGTTTTGCCCTGTACGCGACGTTCAGTCCACTTCCAGAATCCGGACTTCGGGCGGACACTTTTGGAATTGTTATCTTTCGCTGGGGTGCGAGGAGATGAACGCTACGCAAGCGCAGGCACGGGTCCTGACCGTGCTCGAAGGAGCAAGAGGTCGCTGGGTACCGATGCGGTGGCTAGATACCACGCCTTTACTTCACGACGATGACTTTCCAGTCATACCGAGTTTGATCGAAAACGGATGGGCACAACACAAGCTCCGCTCCGTTCAGATCACCCGGGCCGGGATGGCGGCGCTCTACGAAGTCAGAGGCGAGACCCGGACGGCAAAACGGTAAAAACGAAAAAGGCGGGCACCAAGCCCGCCTTTCGTTTTTCTGGGTACCGTTCCGATCAGCGCTTCGAGAACTGGAAGCTGCGGCGAGCCTTGGCACGGCCGTACTTCTTACGTTCAACAACACGCGAGTCGCGGGTCAGGAAGCCTTCCTTCTTCAGGACGCTGCGCAGTTCCGGCTCGTAGTAGGTGAGCGCCTTCGACAGGCCGTGACGGACTGCACCGGCCTGGCCGGAGAGACCGCCGCCGGCGACCGTGACGCGCACGTCGTACTGGCCATCGCGGTTGGCGATGTGCAGCGGCTGCTGGAGGATCATGCGCAGGACCGGGCGGGCGAAGTAAACTTCGAGTTCGCGGTCGTTGACGACGATCTTGCCCGAGCCGGGCTTGATCCAAACGCGGGCGACCGCGTCCTTGCGCTTACCGGTGGCGTAGGCGCGACCCTGGGCATCGAGCTTCTGCTCATGACGCGGTGCTTCGGCAGCACCGGATGAACCGAGCGCGCCGCCGAGATCTTCGAGAGACTGGATATTGTCGGCCATAGGGCTCAGCTCCGGACGTTCTTGCGGTTCAGCGAGGCGACGTCGAGGACGGCCGGCTGCTGAGCGGTATGGGGATGCTCGGAACCGGCGTAGACGCGGAGGTTGCTGAGCTGCTGGCGGCCGAGCGGGCCACGCGGAAGCATGCGCTCCACGGCCTTCTCGAGGACGCGGTTCGGGAAGCGGCCGTCGAGAATCTTCTCGGCCTTGCGTTCCTTGATGCCGCCCGGATAACCGGTGTGCCAGAAATAGCTCTTGTCGGCGCGCTTCTTGCCGGTGAACACCACCTTCTCGGCGTTGATCACGATGACGTTGTCACCGGTATCGACGTGGGGGGTGAAAATGGCCTGATGCTTGCCGCGAAGGCGCATCGCGATGAGAGAAGCCAGGCGACCGACGACGAGACCCTCGGCGTCGATCAGCACCCACTTCTTCTCGACGTCGGCAGGCTTCGCCGAAAACGTGGACATGTCGAGATCCTTGAAAATGAGAGCGGCCGCACGGGCGACCGGCTGGTGGAGCTTCTAGCTCAACACGCACTACAAATCAACGAAACGATCAAAGGAATAGACAAGCAAAATCAGCTACTTACAAAAATGGTATTAAAATACCCCTCGCGTGAGACCTGATTCCCTAGGCGTCATACAGATCGCCCCACTCGTCCTTCCAGAGATCCTGTTCGTCGATCACCCCAACCACCCCGCCATATTTGCCGGCAAGCTAAATCGCGGAAGCCAGTGCCTGATGAACTCCAATAGGCTCATGATGCTGCGCGGCGACCTCCGCCGCTGTGTGCGTTCCAGACAGACCGTCCGGCGCCGTGACCTCGCCCAGTACCTCGGACGCGTCCTGATGAATTCTCAGTGAAACTTCGCCGTCCTTGGGGACGGAACGTTTGACGAAATGCGTGGTCATTCAAGCCTCTTCCCTCCACAAAACGCCTGCAAACGCATCACGTTCCATGGCTTGGGAGGGTTGCAATGCTCCCCTCTGACGAGGCATCAAAGCAAATCACCCCGTTCAGCTTGAGTCGCATGCGTCTTATCGCAACCCTTCTCGCGTTCGCCATCATGTCCGGCACGGCCGCGCACGCCCAGACAGAGACTGATGCCTCAATCCTGGAGACGGCTCCCCTGCCCGATGTCCAGCCGGTCCAGATCCAGCTCTCGGCCGACATGGTGCAGCGCTATGTCGAGAGCCTGCCGGACACAATCGCCCTGGCGCGTGAGTTCGACGCCAAGGAGAAGGTGCCTTCCGGCTCCACCAGTCTGGACGACATGCCTTTCCTCCTCGTGCCGTATCTCTTCGATCCGGAGGCAGAGCGGCGCATCAATGCCGTCCTCGGCCGTTTCGGCTTCGACAATTACGCAGCCTGGGCAAATGCCGCGTTCTCGATCGCTCTCGCTGCGGAGGCGGTGAACTTCGGCCGTGTCGAAGATCTCACCAGCCAGAAGGGAGCGGCGGAGCGGGAAATCCGACAGGACAAGGCTCTGAGCGATGAGGACAAGCAAAAGGCCATCGAGGATCTCGACGCCCAGTTCGCAGCTCTCGCGGAATTCGAGCCTCTCCCCGGAAATCGCGAGGCGGTTCAGCCTTTTCTTCAGCGGCTGAGGTCGGCAACCGGCGGCTGACCACTTATATCAGATCGAACAACAGGAGATTCCGTCATGGCCGCTGATGGCCTTTCAGATTCGGACGTCCGCAGCATTCTCGAAGGCGTCCGCACGATCGCGGTCGTCGGCGCGAGCGAAAAGGCCGATCGCCCGTCGAACTACGTTCCCGCTTTTTTGCAGCAGCACGGCTATCGCATCATCCCGATCAATCCGGGACAGGCCGGTAAGGAAATCCTCGGCGAAACGGTCTATGCGACCCTCGCCGACGTGCCTGAGCCGATCGACATGGTCGATGTCTTCCGTGCGGCAGAGCATCTTCCCGGCGTCACCGACGAGGTAATCGCGCTGGATCCCAAGCCGCGGGTCCTCTGGATGCAGCAGGGCATCGTCAGTGAGCCGGCTGCCGAGAAGGCACGCGCGGTCGGCGTTCAGGTCGTGATGGACCGTTGCCCGAAGATCGAAATCCCCCGTCTTCAGCCGAAAACACCGACCTGACGGCAAAGAAAAAGGCGCCCGAGGGCGCCTTTTTTGTCTCTCGATGTCGATTACCGGCAGGGGTAATTCGCGACCTTCGTGACACGGCCGTTCGGATATTCGTACCAGCAGCGGCCGCGGCTGTTGAAATAGAAGCCCTCACGGCGTGCGCGATAGCGGCGCCGGTCGGATTCGCTGCCGATGATGGCGCCTGTCACGCCGCCGATGATGGCACCGGCTGCGGCACCGCCGGCACGGCCGGTCGCCGCGCCGCCGATCACGGCACCGGCACCGGCACCAAGAAGGCCGCCAACGAGGCCGCTGTCCTGAGCCTGAGCCTGAGAAAAGGTTCCGGCCATCAGCATAGCGGCCGCGATTGCAGTCTTTCGGATCATGTAATCCCCCAGTGATTCGGCGTCTGAGCCTCACGCGTTCTCACACGCAATCGAGGCAATTTCCAGACTATTCCAGTGTTATGCTGCGATGTCGGATTCACCGCCGCGAAGAGCCTTTTTGACCTTGCGCGGTTTCTTGCCGCCGGAGACCGGATGGAGCGTCTCGATCAGTTCGAGATACAGTTTGCCGGGCAGTGGCGGCGCGAACACGAAGCCCTGCGCGGCGACCACGCCTCGGTCGCGCAGATATTCGATCTGCTCGAAGGTTTCGACGCCCTCGGCCACGAACTCCATGTTCAGGTCCTCCGACAGCTTCACCAGTGTGTCGATGATCGTCGACGAGCAACGCTCCGTCCCGATCGCATCGACGAACATCTTGTCCATCTTCATCTGGTCGGCGCCGAGCTTCAGCAAATAGGACATGCCGCCATGGCCAGTTCCGACATCGTCCAGCGCGATACGGGCTCCAAGCTCCTGCAGCTTGGCAATGATCACCCGGGCACTGGCAAGATTCGGCAGAGGCTGACGTTCCGTCACCTCGAGCACGACCTGGTTCGGGCGAACCGGCCCATTGCTGAAAATCTCCTGGACGTCGGAGACGATAGTCATGTCGTCGAAATGCTCGGCGACCAGATTGAACGACACCTTCAGTTCCGGCCGTGCGACATAGGTCGGACCCAGTTCATCACGTGCCTGGACCATTAGGCTTCGGGTGATCTCGAAGATCTGTCCCGTTGCCTCCACCAGACGAATGAATGAGCCCGGCCCGTCAATGCCGCCATCGGGTCGCCGGCGGCGGACGAGGACCTCGCAACCGCGCAGCTTGCCGGTGCGGATGTCGACCAGCGGCTGATAATAGGGAATGAAATCGCCCCGCCGGATCGCGTTCTCGATATCGCGGACTGGTCCCTCGGTTTGCCGTGCCACGCCGATCGCGACCGCGATGCTGAGCATAGCGAGCAGCAGGCCGCCGGCATTGCCCCAGATGAAGAGTTCACGGTAGCTGCGCCACAACGCCTCGCTCGGTACGGCGACCGTCAGCGCAACGGGATAGCGATACGATATCGCCTGGACCTCGAACGCCGATTTGCCGTCGGATGCCATTTGCTGGTTCGAGAGGCGATTGGCGACGAAGGTACCGTCGACAAGGGTCAACCGGGCGATGAAGTCGGCCTGAAGTCGGCCGACCACCAGCGCGGGCAGGAGCTTCTCGCCTGACAGCAACATCGCCAGGCTCTCACCGTGGGGAAACTGCCAGACGAAACGCACCGACCGTGGCCCCTGGTCATTGCCGAGGTCGACCGCGAACAGCTTGATGCTCGGATTTCCGGTATCGTGAGCCGATGAGATCGTGCGGACGACGCGTGGTGCCCCGGTCGGAGTGCAGAAAGTCGCCCCCGTCGAGTCGATAACGCTGACTTCGCTAACTTGAGTGGCCTTCATGGCGGCTCGCGAGAGCCGGGCAAGGCCATCCGGTGAACATGAAGGCTCGCTCTTCATTCCAAGCGCGACGAGCTGCGTCATCAATTCGTCGAGACGGTCTTCGACGAGTTCGAGGATATGAGCCGCCGCATCGCGAACATCAGTTCGGCCATGGGCGTTGATATGCATCCAGAGCAAGAGATTCAGGCCGACAAGCGGTGCGAAAGCCATCGCACACACGAGCAGCGACACTCTTGATCTGCTAGTCTTGCGCCGAACCAAAGCGCGTCTCCGCAACTTACCCTCGTCCTATAGACCCCGGCACGTTAAGCCGCTCTTAAACCGGGTACGGCGCGGAACTTGCTGCAGGAAAAGAAGAATAACGGCGGTATTGGCCGCGCCGGAAAGGGGAGAAATGGAAGCTCTCTTCATTGGTCACACCTATATCGACGTGACTTTCATCACCGACCACCTCCCCACGGGGGATGAAAAGACCTTGGCGGACGACTATGCCGTCAGCTTCGGAGGCAACGCCGTCGCTGCCGCCTTCTGCTGCGCCAGGCTCGGCATTGTGCCCGACCTCCTCACCACGCTCGGCGATGATTGGTTATCGCGGATGTTCCGGGACATGGCCTCGCGCTATTCGATACCTCTGCATTCGCGCAAGGTTCGTGAAGCGTCCCTCTCCTTCATCATGCCGAATGCCGGCAAAAGGGCGATCGTCCGCTGCCGCGACGACGACCACCTTCATCCGTTTCCGATGCTCAATCTGGCGGGCTGCCGGGTGCTGCATCTCGACGGGCATCAGCCCGACGCCGCCCTGCACTACGCCAAGAGATGCCAAGAGGCGGGCATCCTGACTTCACTGGACGGGGGTGCCGTACGAGAGAATACCGACGAGCTCCTGACCTTCATCGACGTTGCCGTCGTATCCGAGCGGATGTGCGAGCAAATGGAACTCTCTCCGGCGGAGATGCTCGAATACCTGAAGTCCAAGGGCTGCAAGGTCGGCGCGGTTACGCTCGGCGAGCGTGGAATCGTCTGGTACGACGAGAAGGGCGCACCGCGCGAAACACCGTCACTGGCCGTGCCGTTCGAGCGCGTGATCGACACGAACGGCGCCGGCGACATCTTCCACGGCGCCTATCTCTATTCGTATCTGGCTCGGCCATATGCGCCCTGGGCGGATCATTTCCGCTTCGCGCGCGCGGCGTCCGCCCATTCGGTGCAACATCTCGGCATTGAGAACAGCCTGCCGACCTTGGCGGACGTCGAGTACGTCACCCGGACCATGCGGGAGGCGGTTCAGAAAGCCTCCTGAACCGCCACCAGTTCGTCAGCCTTTCTGGCCGGCATATTCCTGCGCTTCCATCACGGCGAAGGCCGTGACGTTCACGAGGCCGCGTGTCGTCGTCGTCGACGTGACGATCTGAGCCGGACGCGCCGCACCCACCAGGATCGGGCCGATCGGCAGCGAATTGTCCATCGCCGCGACGAGCTGCGAGGCGATCTTGGCCGCATCCAGGTCGGGCATAACCAGCAGATTGGCTTCGCCCTTCAGGCGCGACGACGGCAGGACGCGTTCGCGCATCTCCTGGGAGAGCGCGAGATCGGCGTTCATCTCGCCATCGGCTTCGAGGTCCGGCGCCTGCTCACGCAGGATCGCCAGTGCTTCGCGCATCTTCAGCGAACTCGCCGAATCACGCGATCCGAAATTGGCGTGGCTCAGGAGCGCGATCTTCGGCTCGACGCCGAAGCGGCGCACGACCTCGGCTCCGAGACGCGCCTTCTCGGCGATCTGGGCCGCCGTCGGCTCGAGGCCGACATAGGTGTCGGCGATGAACAACGCGCCGCGGGCGGTGATCAGCAGCGAAATCGCGGAAAAGTCGGAGACGCCGGGCGTCTTCCCGATCACGTCGTTGATCGTCGTCAGATGATTAGCGTAGCGGCCTTCGAGGCCACAGATCATTGCATCAGCCTCGCCGCGCAGCACTGACAGCGCCGCAATCACGGATGTGTCGGTACGAACGATCGTGCGGGCGAGATCGGGCGTCACGCCGTGGCGCCCTGCCCGCTCCAGATAGAGCGCGACGTAATCGCGGTAGCGCGGATCGTCTTCGGGATTGACGATCAAGAAGTCGCGTCCGGACGCGATCGACAGGCCGAAGCGCTTCAGGCGGGTCTCGATCACCTGCGGACGACCGACGAGGATCGGCTGGGCGAGGCCTTCCTCGACGACGACCTGCGCCGCGCGCAGCGTCCGCTCGTCCTCGCCCTCGGCGTAGATGACGCGGCGTGGCGATTCCTTCGCGGCGGCGAAGATCGGCTTCATCACGAAGCCCGAGCGATAGACGAAACGCGACAGGCGGTCGTCATATGCGTCGAAATCGGCGATCGGTTTGCGAGCGACGCCGCTCTCCATCGCCGCGCGGGCGACGGCCGGCGCGATGCGCAGGATAAGGCGCGGGTCGAACGGGTTCGGGATCAGGGATTCACGGCCGAAGCCGATCGTCTCTCCGCCATAGGCACGGGCGACCACGTCCGACGATGCCTCACGTGCCAGAGCGGCGATTGCCTTCACGGCCGCCTGCTTCATCTCCTCGTTGATCGTGGATGCGCCGACATCGAGCGCGCCGCGGAAGATGAAGGGGAAGCAGAGGACGTTGTTGACCTGGTTCGGGAAGTCCGAGCGGCCGGTGCAAATCATCGCATCGGGGCGGATCTCGCGGGCAACGTCCGGCATGATCTCGGGAACCGGGTTCGCCAGCGCCAGGATCAGCGGGTTGGGCGCCATCGCCTTGGCCATTTCCGGCTTCAGCACATTGCCGGCCGAAACGCCGAGGAAGATGTCGGCGCCGCCGATGACGTCGGCGAGTGTCCGGGCATTCGTCTTCTGCGCGTAGACCTCGGTCCAGCGGTTCATCAGAACATTGCGGCCCTCATAGACGACACCTTCGAGGTCCGTGACCCAGATGTTCTCACGCTTGGCGCCCATGTTGACGAGCAGATTGAAGCACGCCGTGGCGGCTGCGCCCGCCCCCGACGTCACGATCTTCACGTCCTGCATCCGCTTGTTGGCGAGTTCCAGCGCGTTGACGATCGCCGCCGCGACGATGATCGCCGTACCGTGCTGATCGTCGTGGAACACCGGGATGCCCATTCGCTCCTTGAGCTTCTCTTCGATCTCGAAGCACTCTGGAGCCTTGATGTCCTCGAGGTTGATGCCGCCGAAGGTCGGCTCCAGCGCCGCGACGACTTCGACGACATGGTCCGGCTCGGTCGCGGCGATCTCGATGTCGAACACATCGATGCCGGCGAACTTCTTGAACAGGACGGCCTTGCCCTCCATCACCGGCTTCGACGCCAGCGGGCCGATATTTCCAAGGCCGAGCACTGCCGTGCCGTTCGAGATCACGCCAACGAGGTTCTGGCGGCCGGTCAGTTCGGCTGCTTCTTCCGGCTTCTCGTGAATCTCCTCGCAGGCGGCGGCGACGCCCGGCGAGTAGGCCAGTGCTAGGTCTCGTTGGGTGCCGAGCGGCTTCGTCGCCTGAATTTCGAGCTTGCCCGGCTTCGGATGGCGGTGAAACGCGAGGGCCGCTTTACGGAGATCGTCGGAAATATTCGAAGCCATGAGACGCCTGTTCGTCGAGGGGGCCTGAGTGAACGCCCTTCGTAGGCATTCTTCAAGCTGGGGATTTTGTTCTTAGTCCAGTGATTCCAAATACATCGTCATCGCGTAAAGTCGCGATGACGAAGTCGCCTAGACTACTTCTCCGGCAAATTTACGCGGACGTGCAGTTCGCGAAGCTGTTTCGGAGTTGCAGTCGCCGGCGCCCCCATGAGGATGTCCTCGGCGCGCTGATTCATCGGGAACAGCGCGATCTCGCGGACGCTCTGGGCTCCGCAGAGCAGCATCACGATGCGGTCCACGCCGGCCGCCATGCCGCCATGTGGCGGCGCGCCGTACTGGAATGCGCGATACATGCCGCCGAAGCGCTCGATCACCGTCTCCTCGCCGTAGCCGGCGATTTCGAAGGCCTTGATCATCGTTTCCGGCCTGTGATTGCGGATGCCACCCGAAGCGATTTCGTAGCCGTTGCAGACGAGGTCGTACTGGAAGGCCGGGATCGTGAGAGGATCCTTGGTCTGCAGCGCTTCCAGCCCGCCTTGCGGCATCGAGAACGGATTGTGGGAGAAGTCGACCTTCTTCTCGTCCTCGTTCCATTCGTAGAACGGAAAGTCGACGATCCAGGCCAACTCGAACCGGTCCGTGTCGATCAGGCCGAGCTCCTCGCCGATGCGGATACGCGCCGCGCCTGCAAGCTTCGCCGCCTTTTCCTCGACGCCTGCCGAGAAGAACACGGCGTCGCCGGCGCCGACGCCCGCAGCAGAAGCGATCGATGCCTGCACGTCGGCCGGAATGAATTTCGCGATCGGACCTTTGCCGGTCAGCACGCCGCTCTCGTCGTCGAACACGATATAGCCGAGACCCGGAGCGCCCTCGCCGCGTGCCCAGTCGTTCAGCTTGTCGAAGAAAGAGCGCGGCTGCGTTGCGGCGCCCGGTGCCGGGATCGCGCGGACGACGCCGCCCGAGGCAACGACATTCTTGAATGCGTTGAAGGTCACCTCTTCCCTGGTGAACTCCGTGCTCACATCGGCGATGACGATCGGGTTGCGAAGGTCCGGCTTGTCCGAACCGTATTTCAGCATGGCGTCCGAGTAGCGAATCCGCGGGAAGCTCGGCGTCACCGGCTTGCCCTGGGCGAATTCCTCGAAGACGCCACGTAGCACTGGCTCCATGGTCGAGAAGACGTCCTCCTGCTCGACGAAGCTCATTTCGAGGTCGAGCTGGTAGAACTCGCCTGGCAGGCGGTCGGCGCGCGGATCCTCGTCGCGGAAGCACGGCGCGATCTGGAAATAGCGGTCGAAGCCCGCGATCATCAGAAGCTGCTTGTACTGCTGCGGCGCCTGCGGCAGCGCGTAGAACTTGCCGGGATGAATGCGCGACGGCACCAGGAAGTCGCGCGCGCCTTCCGGCGACGACGCCGTCAGGATCGGCGTTGCGAATTCGGTGAAGCCCGCATCGCCCATCCGGCGACGCATGGACGAGACGATCTTCGTCCGCGTCATGATGTTCTTGTGCAGCGTCTCGCGGCGCAGATCGATGAAGCGGTAGCGGAGACGGATATCCTCCGGATAATCCGGCTCGCCGAATACCGGCAGCGGCAGTTCGGCCGCGGTTCCGAGCGTCTCGACTTCCTTGATGAAAAGCTCGATCTGCCCGGTCGGCAGTTCGGCGTTCTCCGTCCCGGCGGGACGCTTGCGGGCGGTGCCCTCGATCCGGATCACCCATTCCGAGCGAACTTTCTCGACGTCCTTGAACGCTGAGGAATCCGGGTCGGCCACACACTGCGTCAGGCCGTAATGGTCGCGCAGGTCGATGAAGAGCACACCGCCATGGTCGCGAATGCGATGAACCCAGCCTGAAATGCGAACGGTTTCGCCGATGTGCTTCTCACGAAGCTCGCCGCAGGTATGGGTGCGGTAACGATGCATGACCGGGTGTCCTGAAAAATCTTGGCAAACGCGCCTGACGCGCTAGAGGCGGCGGAGAACCGCACGCGACGCGGCCAATTGTCAACCGTCGCAGTCGTGCATCGCGCGCGAGTCGGTTATATGACGGCCTATGTTGATTACGACCACCGCTGATCTTCAGGCCGCCTGCGCCCGTCTCAGTTTATCGAAGTTCATCACCGTCGACACCGAGTTCCTCCGGGAAACGACGTTCTGGCCAAAGCTTTGCCTCGTCCAGCTCGCTGACGACGAAGGCGCCTTTGCTGTCGACGCCCTTGCCCCTGGCCTCGATCTGGGTCCGCTTTTCGCGCTGATGGCGGACGAGCGGGTCCTCAAGGTCTTCCATGCTGGCAGGCAGGACATCGAGATCATGTGGCATCGCGCCAAGCTGATCCCGCATCCGGTGTTCGATACCCAGGTCGCGGCAATGGTGCTCGGCTATGGCGAGTTGATCTCCTACGACCAGCTTGTCCAGCGCATCACCAGCGTCCAGCTCGACAAGTCTTCCCGCTTCACCGACTGGAGCCGCCGGCCCCTGACCGAGGCGCAGCTCACATACGCGCTGGCCGACGTCACCTATCTCCGCTCAGTCTATCGCCGCCTGTCGGAAGACCTCGACAAGCGCGGCCGCAGCGATTGGGTGACTGAAGAGATGTCGATCCTGACCTCGGTCGACACCTATCGGCAGGCTCCGGAAGATGCCTGGAAGCGCATCAAAGCGCGGTTGCGCAAGCCGCGCGACCTCGCGGTCCTGATGGAAGTAGCCGCCTGGCGCGAGCTCGACGCCCAGACCCGCGACGTTCCGCGCTCCCGCATCATGAAGGACGAAATCCTGGCGGAGGTCGCGCTGCGCGGCCCGACGACACCTGAAGCGCTGGCCAGCCTGCGCGGTTTGCCGAACGGCTTCGAAAAATCGAAGTCGGGAGGCGACCTCATCGCCGCGGTCAGGCGCGGCGTCGAGCGCGACCCTACAACCATCCCGAAGATAGAGCGTGACCGCTCGCCGCCGAACGGCGCCGGCGCGACCGTCGAGCTGCTCCGGGTGCTTCTGAAGATGATCTCGGAAAAGGAAGGCGTTGCGCCGAAGATTCTCGCGACGACAGACGATCTTGAACAGATCGCAGCCGACGACAACGCCGACGTCCCTGCCCTTCACGGCTGGCGGCGGGATCTCTTCGGAGAAAAGGCGCTCGGCCTGAAGCGCGGCGACATCGCGCTCGGTCTCCGCAAGGGCCGGGTGTCGGCGATTGAGGTCAAGGACGGCCAGTAAGCCGTCAGCTGACGATGATCTCGGCTTCCTTGCCGATCAACCGTCCAAGCTGGCGCAGCCGATTGTGCAGCCGGTCGCCGGCCAGATCGCGCAATTCGTGCGAGAGCCGCAGCGTCAGCTTATCGCCCGAGACCTCGATCGGTGCCTGAGGAAGAATGCCGGGCATCGAGGCCGAGACCAGATAAGCCACACGCATCGCCGCGCCGACGATCTTCGCCCGCTCCAGTAGACGCGGCGTCGCGAGCTGCAGCAGCATCGGACTAACGCCATCGTCGCTCAGGCCCTCATTGCGATAGTAGATCGCCAGCGCCAGAAACGCCCGGCCCGGATGGTCGACGCCGACAAATGCGGCGTTGGCGATGATGTTCAGGCTCTGCTGGCCTCGATAGTCCGGATGCGCGCGCCAGCCGATATCGGCGAGGTGGCAGGCGGCACGGCGCAGCCGGTGATCGCTCGGTTCTTCCTCGAGCAATGCGGTTTCGAATAGGCGCTCCGTCCAGTCGATCAGTTCGTAGCCGTGCTTGGGCGAGCGCGAGCGGAGAATATTGAATTCCTCGGCCGCCGCGATCAGCGCGTCGATCTCGCGCGTCTCCGAGTCCAGCATTTCGTAGAGGAGGCCCTCGCGGACGCCCATAGCCGAGACGACGACGTCCTTCGGCTTCATCACGCGGAGCACGTATTCGAGAACGACCGCGCCATAGGCCAGCAGCGGCCGGCGCTCACTCGGCACAACATTGATGAACGGTATGTTCTCCGGCGCCTGCATGCGCACGCGACGGCAGAGGTTCAGCGCTTCCTTGGTCGGGATCGTGTAGGCGTGCATTACTCTGAGCGGATAATGCTTCTGCGCCATGTGAAGGCGCGCCAGCGAGCGCCAGGTGCCGCCGACGGCGTAGAAGCTCCGGCCTTCCTGCCCCTTCAGCAAGCTCGCTTTGCCCATGGCGTCGCGAACGATCTTGCTCGCCTTCTTGATCGAGCCTTCGGAGACGTCCTGGAGCGAAAGTCCGCCGAGCGGCAGCGTGATGCCCTGGCCGACCTCGTGATCCTTCACGTAGATCAGTTCGAGACTGCCGCCGCCAAGATCGCCGACGATGCCGTCTGCATGAAAAATGCCGGAAACGATGCCCAGCGCCGACAGATGCGCCTCGCGCTTGCCGGACAGGAGCTCGATATCCGCCCGGCAGATATCTCTTGCTTCATCGAGGAAAGCCTGACCGTTCGCGGCGTCGCGCGCGGCAGCCGTCGCCAGCACCTTGACCTCATCCACGCGCATGACGTCGCAAAGCGCGCGGAACCGCCTCAGCGCCGCCAGCGCCTTGGTGACCGCGCGTTGCGTCAGCCGCCCCGTCGTCGCGACGGAGCGGCCGAGGCCGCAAAGCACTTTCTCGTTGAAAATTGGCGTCGGGCTACGCGTCAGCCCTTCATAGACGACCAACCGGACCGAGTTCGATCCGATGTCGATGACGCCGATCGTCGGGCCTGTCCGCAAACGACCGCGCGCCTCCTCGACTGCGTCGAGGCTCGCCGGCAGTTCAGCGGTTGGCGAGACGCCGAGGCGAACTCTTTTTAACAGATTTACCACGTCCCGACAGGCTCGGATTGGTCATGAAATAGCGGTGCGCGTTGAATGGCTCCTCACCGTCCGCGGGGTATATGCGGCGCGAGGTTCCATCCGGCAATACGGTCCAGCTTTGCTGGTTGTCCTTGCAGATTCGCCACCATGATCTGATCGAGCACCTGCTCGTGGACCGTGGGGTTCAGGATCGGCACGAGCGTCTCGACGCGACGGTCGAGATTGCGCGGCATCAGGTCTGCCGAGGAGATGTAGACTGCGGCCTCGGGGTTCGGCAGGCCCTTGCCGTTGCCGAAGCAATAGATGCGCGAATGTTCGAGGAACCGCCCGACGATCGACTTGACGCGGATCGTCTCCGAAAGGCCGGGAACACCAGGGCGCAGGCAGCAGATGCCGCGCACGATGACGTCGACTTCGACCCCGGCGCGGCTCGCATCGTAGAGCGCATCGATGACAACGCTGTCGACAAGGCTGTTCATCTTCAGCCAGATCGCCGCCGGCCGGCCGGCCTTGGCGTGCTCGATCTCGGCCGCGATGTGATCGAGGATGCGGCGGCGCAGGCTGAACGGCGAGACCGACATCGCCTCGAATTCGGCCGGCTCGGCATAGCCGGTGATGAAATTGAAGACGCGCGCGACGTCGCGACCGATCACCGGATCGGCGGTGAAGAAGCTGAGGTCCGTGTAAATCTTCGCCGTGATCGGATGATAATTGCCGGTGCCGGTGTGGCAGTAAGAAACGAGTTGCCCGGCCTCGCGGCGCACGACCAGCGACAGCTTGGCGTGCGTCTTCAACTCCAGGAAGCCGAACACGACCTGCACGCCGGCGCGCTCCAGGTCGCGCGCCCAGCGGATGTTAGCCTCTTCGTCGAAGCGCGCCTTGAGCTCGACCAGCGCCGTGACCGACTTGCCCGCCTCGGCGGCTTCCGCCAGCGCCTTGACGATCGGGCTGTCCGACGAGGTGCGATAGAGCGTCTGCTTGATCGCGACCACGTTCGGATCGCGCGCCGCCTGGTTCAGGAACTGAACCACGGCGTCAAAGCTCTCATAGGGATGATGGACGACGATGTCCTTCTGCTTGATCGCCGCGAAACAGTCGCCGCCGTGCTCACGGATGCGTTCCGGGAAGCGCGGATTGTAAGGAATGAACTTCAGCTCAGGCCGGTCGAGCGAAACGATCTGCGAGAGCTCGTTCAGCGCAATCAGGCCATCGACGAGAAAAACCTCGTTCTCGCTCACATCGAGCGCGTCGGCGACGAAAAGGCGAAGCTCTTCCGGGGTACCACTCTGGATTTCCAGCCGGATCACCGTGCCGCGGCGGCGCTGCTTCAGCGCCGATCTCGAACAGCCGCACCAGATCCTCGGCCTCTTCCTCGACTTCGAGATCGCAGTCGCGGATGACGCGGAACGCACCCTGCCCCTTGACCACGTAGCCGGGGAACAGACGGTCGATGAACAGGCCAATCGTGTCCTCGAGCAGGATGAAGCGGGTCACTCCCGGATGACCGTCGGTGGCGATGCGGATGAAACGTTCGATCTTGGCCGGCACGCGGATAAGAGCGTTCAGTGGCCGGCCATCGCTCTGGCGCGTCAGTTGCAGCGCGAGCGAAAAGCCCAGATTGGGAATGAACGGGAACGGGTGCGCCGGGTCAATCGCCATCGGCGTCAGAACCGGGAAGATGTACTGCATGAAATAGTCGTCGAGCCAGGCGCGCTCGTGCTCGCCGATCTCGTCGCGGCCGACGATGACAACGCCTGCCTTTTTCAGATCGCCTTGAATGGACAGCCAACGGCGTTGCTGGTCATGTGCGAGTTCGACGACGACTTCGTTGATGCGGTCGAGCTGCTCGGCGGGCGTCCGGCCGTCCGGGCTCACTACGGTGACGCCAGTGCGGACCTGCCCCTTGAGGCCCGCGACGCGGACCATGAAGAATTCATCGAGATTGTTCGCCGAGATCGACAGGAAACGGAGCTGTTCGAGCATCGGATGGTTCGGATTGTCCGCCTCTTCCATCACCCGCCGGTTGAACTGAAGCCAGCTGAGTTCGCGGTTGATGAAGCGTTCCGGCGAATGGCGAACGTCCGTCGAAGGCTCCGCGCCCGGGGAGACGACTGCAGTCGCGTCGAGGACTTCGACGACTTCATCTTCAGACATCATTGGGCCACCCGTTCTTCCCGGTTTGCCCCTGCTGTTACGACCCGAAGATGACGGTTGCGCGACGGACATCTACTCCTCAATTTCCTCGAACCTCGCCATCACCTCGGACGCGATCGGACGGGTTACGCGTCGACCTAGCGAAAGCGCTTCCTCATCGAGCGCGGCGACGAGATCGCGCGCTACTCCAAGCGACCGGTGCATGCGGCGGGAGATATAGTCGACCACCTCGGCATCGACGGCAAGCTGCCGATCGTGAAAGAGTTTGACCAGAACAGCCCGCACCAAAGCATCGTCAGGCGCGAAGAGTTCCGCGACGGGCAGCGCGCGAAGGCGGGACGCCAGATCTGCCAATTTTGGCCAAATCAGATTCGGCACTTGCGAAGCCGTCAATAGAAGCCAAAACTTCTTCTCACGTGCCGAATTAAGAAGATGAAACAGGATTTTGTCCTGGCTGCCGTTCGCGTCGATGTTCTCGACCGCGACTGCACCTTCAATCTCATCGACGGCCGCCAATGTCAGCCGTCTCGCGTCCACGATCGCAGCGTCGGCCTGCTCGCTCCAGATCGCCGTGAGATGGCTCTTGCCGCTTCCATGTGGACCGACCAGCAGCGCAGATCGGCTTGGCCAGTCCGGCCATCCTGTCAGGAAGGAATGCGCCTGCTCGTTCGACGGCGTTACGAGATAGTTAGCCGCGTCGAACGCAGGGCCGGAATCGAGCTGGAAGACCAGCTGCCGCGGCGGGCGGGTCATGCCTTGCCGGTCGACGCTTTCCGGCGCGACTGTTTCGGCTTCGCGGCCTCTCCGCCGGTGTAGTAATCGCTTGCCAGATATTGCGACAGCGCGAACCGGACGATGACGCCGACAGCGGCTGCCAGCGGCACCGCGAGAAGAAGGCCGACAAAGCCGAACAGCGCGCCGAACGCGAACAGCGCGAACATCAGCCAGACCGGATGGAGGCCGACCGAGCGACCGACCAGGTTCGGCGAAAGGATATTACCTTCGATGAACTGGCCGACAGCGAAGACAAGCAGGACCAGACCGATTGAGACATAGTCCGGCCAGAACTGGACGAGCGCCACGCCCGTTGCCACCACAAGCCCTGTCAGCGAGCCGACATAAGGCACGAAGCTGATGAGGCCCGCCCCGAGGCCGATGAGAAGGCCGAAGTTCAGGCCGACAGCGGTCAGCCCGACGCCATACATCGTGCCGAGCAGTATGCAGACAATCGATTGTCCGCGGACGAAGCCCGCAACCGCGCCGTTCATCTCGTGCGCCAGCTGGCGAACGGTGTCGCGATGGCGCACAGGCACCCAGCCGTCGATCGTGCCCGTCATGCGGTCCCAATCGACCAGCATGTAGAAGGCGACGACCGGAGTGACGACGAGAAGGCTCGCCACCGACATCAAGGCTGCGCCGCCCTGGAGAAGACCTTTCAGGAAGTCGCCCGCCCAGCTTGCCCCTTGGGAGACGATGCCGCCGATCGAGGATTGAACACTCGGCAACCGGTCGCCGGCAATGCTGCGCAGCCATCCCAGTCCTGGCCCGGCAATCAGCGCCTGGATCCTGGATATGTAGTCCGGGAGATTGTTGACGAACGCCTGTAGCTGCTCGACGAGCATCGGCACGAGGATCGCGCCCAGCACGATCACCACTAACAGGAAGGCCAGCAGGATCAGGACGGCGGAGGTCGTTCGCCCGATCCCGGTGCGGGACAGCCGGTCGGCAAGCGGATCCAGCATATAGGCCAGCGCAAAGCCCGCCACGAATGGCAGCAGGATATCGCTCAACAACCAAAGCACGAAGATGACGACGAGGAACGCCACAAGCCAGAAAATGACCTGGCGCTGGATCGTCATTCCCGACCGCTCTTCCTCGAGCTCGGCTTTGGCGGGTCCGGTTCTGCCATGTGACGCATCCATGCGGCGAGATAGGCAGCCGCCGAGACGAGCGTCAAGCCAGCCGTCACGAATGCGGCGGGATAGAGCATGTGGCCCCAGTCGATGCCGAACCCCTTCGTCGAAAGGGTAGCCGTGGCAAAGAGGATCTGCGCCACCGTGTTCAACTTCGAGACCATCAAGGGTTTGATGGTGATTGGCTTTTCCATCAGCCAAGAGAGGATGACGGCGCCGACGATCATCACGTCGCGGAACACGACGATGATCGCGAGCCAATTCGGAATGACATCGCCGATCGCGAGCGTGACATAGATCGAGACCAGCAGCGCCTTGTCGGCGATAGCATCCAGATAAGCGCCGAGTTCGGTCCGTTGATTCCAGCGACGAGCGAGATAGCCGTCGACACCGTCGGAAATTCCCGCGGCGAGAAACACCCAGAATGCGAGCTGGATGAAACCGCTGAGAATGGCCCAGACAGCGACCGGCACGGCGACGAGACGCAGCACCGTAATCGTGTTGGGCAGGTTCATCGGCATCCGGCCGAGACGTTATCGCGCGTGCCTGAGCTTTGGGAAGTGCGGCCTTACCGTTGAAAGCCCGCGTCTCTCGGGCTAAGCCCCGTGTCGAACGGAGATTTGGATGTCCGAGAAAAGCCAGGGCCTGACCTATCGCGACGCGGGGGTCGATATCGACGCGGGCAACGCCCTGGTTGAGGCGATCAAGCCATTGGTGCGCGCGACGCGCCGATCGGGCGCGGATGCGGAGATCGGCGGCTTCGGCGGCGTCTTCGATCTGAAGGCGACTGGCTACAAGGACCCGGTCCTGGTCGCCGCGACTGACGGCGTCGGCACCAAGCTCAAGATCGCCATCGACACCGGCATCCACGACACGATCGGCATCGACCTCGTGGCGATGAGCGTCAACGACCTCGTCGTACAGGGCGCGGAGCCTCTCTTCTTCCTCGACTATTTCGCCTGCGGCCACCTTGCGCCCCAGACCGGCATCGACGTCGTGAAGGGCGTGGCCGCCGGTTGCGTAGAGGCGGGCTGCGCGCTGATCGGCGGCGAGACGGCTGAAATGCCCGGCATGTATGCCGACGGCGACTACGACCTTGGCGGCTTCGCTGTCGGCGCGGCGGAACGCGGCACGCTGCTGCCGAAGGGCATAGCGGCTGGCGATATCCTGCTTGGTCTCGCCTCCTCTGGCGTCCACTCGAATGGCTATTCATTGGTTCGCCGCGTCGTCGAGCGCGCCGGCCTGAAATGGACCGACGCGGCGCCGTTCGCCCCTGCCATCAGCACCGGCCGCGCGTTGCTCGCCCCGACCCGGATCTACGTGAAGTCGATCCTCTCGGTGCTGAAGCAGCACACCGGCCTCAAGGGCCTCGCCCATATCACCGGCGGCGGCTTCCCCGACAATATCCCGCGCGTCCTGCCGGACGATCTGGCCGCCCGGCTCGACCTCACCTCCATCGACACGCCCGGCGTCTTCCGCTGGCTGGCCTCGGCGGGCGGCATCGCCGAGAGCGAGATGCTGCGCACCTTCAACTGCGGCATCGGGATGGTCGCGGTCGTCGCGCCAGAACAGGCCGATGCCATCGCAGCCTCGTTCACGGCAGCCGGCGAGAGCGTTATTCGCCTTGGCGAGGTCGTACCACGCACCTCCGGCGGCACCGAGAACATCGGCTCGCTGGACCTCGCCTTCTGATGAGAAAGCTCAAGACCGCCGCCCTCATCTCTGGCGGCGGCAGCAATATGGCGGCACTCATCGCGGCCGCGAAGCAGGCGGACTATCCGGCCGAGATAGCACTCGTCATCTCAAGCCGCCCGGATGCCGGCGGTCTCGCAAAGGCGGAAGCCGCGGGCATCCCTACTGTCGCCTTCGACCACAAGGCGCATGACCGGCCCGGCCTCGAAAAGCTCGTCGACGAGAAACTGGCCGAAGCCGACATCGAACTGGTCTGTCTTGCCGGCTGGATGCGGCTGCTCTCGCCCTATTTCATCGAACGCTGGCATAACAGGTTGATCAACATTCATCCGGCCCTGCTACCAGGCTTCAAGGGCCTGCACACCCACCAGCGAGTCCTCGACGAGGGTGTGAAGATCCACGGCTGCACCGTGCATTACGTTCGGCTGGAGATGGATGTCGGGCCGATCATCGCGCAGGCCGCTGTGCCGGTGCTCGACGGCGACACGGCCGACATTCTGGGCACCCGAGTTCTCATGGCGGAGCACATGCTATACCCGCATGCACTCGCGCTCGTCGCCTCCGGCCGCGTGCGGGTCGAGGGCGAACACGTCGTCTATTCGGGCCAGCCGAGCGGCGCCGTCCAGCCGCCGCTCATTGCCCCTGCCCTCTGATTATTTGCAGACAGCGAGAGCCTGGGTCGCCTCGGCCTGCGCCGTCGGCGTCAGTTTCTTCGTCGAGCTGTAGGCCAGGACATCCGCATCCGTCATCGCCTTGGCAACCCGCGCGGCGTAGCAATTGCACTTCGGCCCAGCGCCTTGGTCCGCAGCCTTGCCCGACTGGCTGAACACGCAAGCATCGAGCAGGTGAACACGAACCTGCTCACGCGTCAGCGGCGGGCCTTTCGGGGCCGAGCCGAACAAGAACTGAGCTTCGGCTGGGGCTGCCAACAGAGCCACCGCCAGCATCGTGCCACCAATTCGCACCAGACCTGCCCCACCAGCCATCGCCGCCTCCAGAAACAAAAAAGCGGGTAGCCCGAGAGCTACCCGCTTTGCAAGATTGAGAAACGCCGATCCCCTGGGATCAGCCGACGATCTCGCGATCCTCGAAGAAGTATTTGATCTCGTTCGGAGCGGTGTCCCCGCCGTCGGAACCGTGGACCGAATTGGCCTCGATCAACTCCGCGAAATCCTTGCGGATCGTGCCCGGCTCGGCGTTCGCCGGGTTCGTGGCGCCCATCACTTCGCGGTACTTCGCTATCGCGTTCTCGCCCTCGAGAACCTGGACGATCACCGGACCCGAGATCATGAAGTCGACGAGTTCGCCGAAAAATGGGCGCTCGCGGTGGACGGCATAGAAGCCTTCGGCCTCGTCGCGGGTCAGATGGACGCGCTTCGACGCGATCACGCGCAGCCCGGAGCTTTCGATCCGGTCGATGATCTTGCCGGTGATGTTCCGGCGAGTAGCGTCAGGCTTGATAATCGAGAAAGTACGTTCGAGCGCCATAACATCCCGCAATGGTCTGGAAAAAGACGTGCGGGTTATACCGATAGGGGCGCGGTTGCCGCAACTAAAACTGGAGAGGTTCGAGAGACCAAATTCGTCGCGGGAGGAATAGTCCTGACGCGGCCTCAAAAAAGGGAAAGCGCCGGGCGGAAACCGCCCGACGCAAATCAGGATCAGGCTGCGCCCGTAACCTCTTCGACGTGTTTCTTCTGCTTGGCACGGACCATGAGCCAGCCGACCACGACGACCGCCGCGGCGCAGGCCAGAGCAACCGTCATCTCCCAGCTATGGACGAACTCCTCGCCGAAACGCTCGGCAAGAGCCACGTCCGTGAGCAGCATCTCGCCGGCCACGAAGCCGAGAAGCGCGGCACCCGCCCAGACGACGACCGGAAACTTGTCGATCAGCCACAGGATGGCTGCCGAACCGGCAACGATCATCGGGATCGAGATCACGAGACCGATGATGAGAAGGCCCCAGTGGTCACCCGCCACGCCGGCGATGGCAATCACGTTGTCGAGGCTCATCACAAGGTCGGCGATGGCGATGGTGCCAACCGCGCGCCAGACGTTGTCGTGCGCGGCCACGCCGTGCTCGCCTTCGTCCTTCGGTCTGATCAGATCGATCGCGATCCACAGAAGCGCGAGCGCTCCCACGATCTTGAGATAGGGAATCCCCATCAAGGTCACGATGATCATGGTGAAGATGATGCGCAGACCAATTGCTACGCCAGCACCCAGAACCATGCCGATCTTGCGCTGATTGTCGGGGAGCGACCGGCACGCCATCGCGATCACGACGGCGTTGTCGCCAGACAACAGAGCATTAATCCAGATGATCTGACCGAGTGCGATCCAGACTTCGGGTGAATCCCATGACAACGTATTTGCCTCCTTCCACCGGACGATTCCCGTCCGAAAAGCGTTGAACCCCAAGTGCCGCCCGCGTTTGTCCGGGTCGTTATTAATTGCGCGCCTTGCGTGCGCGGCCGCGACCGACGAGCCTGTCGGTTGACGACGCCGGTCGGAATACTACGCAATCTTCCATCAGTAAATATACGCTGTTCTGCGGATATTTCCCGTCGCATCGCGATTTTTTTGGGGCCTTTCTGAGCGGCCGGATGGAAAAGCGTTACTCCACAAAAGGTTGCGCCGGCGGGATATTCCAGCCAAGCCGCAGACTTGGCGCGGAGAACGGTGTGGGTCTGGGTTGACGAAGCGTCACTTGCCCTTGAGCGCTCCAGGCGGCACAAGGCGCCATGCTTCAGGTCAACGATCTCACGCTGCGCATCGCGGGGCGCACGCTTCTCGACAATGCCTCTGCCATGATTCCCGAGGGTGCCCGCGTCGGCATCGTCGGACGTAATGGCACCGGCAAGACCACTTTTTTCAAGGCGATCGCCGGCGATATCGGTCCCGATGACGGCACGCTGAAACTTCCGAAAGCCGCCCGCTTCGGTCGTGTGGCTCAGGAAGCGCCGTCAGGCCCCGACAGCTTGCTCGACCGCGTTCTTGCGGCCGACACTGAGCGTACGGCGCTGCTCGCCGAGGCGGAGACAGCGACGGATCCCGGTCGCATCGCCGACATCCAGATACGCCTCGTCGACATTGACGCCCATTCCGCGCCGTCGCGCGCAGCCCGTATCCTGGCAGGTCTCGGCTTTGATGCCGACGCTCAGCAGCGGCCCTGCGCGTCCTTCTCCGGCGGCTGGCGCATGCGCGTCGCGCTCGCCGCAGTCCTGTTTTCCGAGCCGGATCTGCTGCTCCTCGACGAGCCGACCAACCATCTCGACCTCGAAGGCACGCTCTGGCTGCAGGACTATCTCGCGCGCTATCCCCGCACGGTCCTTGTGATCAGCCATGACCGCGATCTGCTCGACGCTTCGGTCGATCACATCCTGCACCTCGATGGCGGCAAACTCGTCCTCTACAGGGGCAATTTCACCAGCTTCGATCGGCAGCGCCGCGAGAAGCTGGCGCTCGACCTCAAGCACAAGAAGAAGCAGGACGACGAGCGAGCCCGTCTCGAAGCCTTCGTCGCCCGCTTCAAGGCCAAGGCCTCGAAGGCGAAGCAGGCACAGTCGCGCGTCAAGCGCCTCGAAAAGATGGAGACGATTTCGATCTCCATCGAGAACAACGTGCCGCCGTTTCAGATCCCGACCTTCGACAAGCCGCTGGCGCCGCCGATCATCGCGCTCGACGGCGTGTCGGTCGGCTATGGGGACAAGACGATCCTCAAGCGGCTCAGCCTGTCGCTGGCGCCGGACGAGCGCATCGGCCTCCTCGGCGCCAACGGCAACGGCAAGTCGACCTTGTCGAAGCTCTTCGCCGGCGAGCTCAAGCCGATGGCCGGCGAGATGCACCGCTCGTCGAAGCTCAAGGTCGGCTATTTCGCCCAGCACACGGTCGATGGTCTCGTTCTCGAGGACACGCCGTATCAGCACGTCCGCGACCGCATGCACGGCGTCGCCGAAGCACAGGTGCGCGCCCGCACCGCGCGCATCGGCTTCTCCGGACAGCGCTCGGAAGTGCCTGTGAAAAGCCTGTCGGGCGGCGAAAAGGCCCGCCTGGCCATGGGCCTCGCGGTCTTCGATGCCCCTCACCTGCTGATCCTCGACGAGCCGACCAACCATCTCGACATCGACAGCCGCGCCGCTCTGGTCGACGCGCTCAACGAATACGAAGGCGCCGTCATCCTCGTCAGCCATGACCGGCATCTGCTCGATGCCTGTGCCGACGAGCTCTGGCTTGTCGCCAACGGCACCGTGAAGCCGTTCGACGGAAGCCTCGACGACTACCAGAAGATCGTCCTGAGAGCGGCGCGCGGCGATGGCGAGGGCAAGGCTGCGAAGCAGGACGACCGCCAGTCGGCCGCGGCTCGCCTCGCCGAACTCGCGCCGCTGCGTACACGCGTCCGCGATCTCGAAGCGCAAGTCGCCAAGCTGGAAACTGATATCGGCAAGATCGACACCGAACTAGCGGGCGACATCCAGACCGCGAACCCTCTCCGCGCCGGTCAACTGGCCAAGAAGCGGGCTGAAGCAGCGGCAAAACTGGTCAAGGCTGAGGAAGATTGGCTGGAGGCGAACGGCGCGCTGGAAGAGGCGCAGAAGCAGTCGGCCTAGGCCCGCTTCACCCAGCGGCCACTATCGTCCTGCTGCCAATAGGCGATCTCGTGTCCGGCTGCCTTCAGCGCCTTCCAGCGTAGCCGCTCGGCCGCGACCGCATCCGCGTCGCCACCGTCGAACAAGACCATCGCCCGTGTATAAGCCGAAAGGTCGGGCCCCTCGGCGCCGTCGACTAACACGCGGACCTGCGCCTCGTTCGGATTGACGTCGGAGGCCGTCAGCAGGATGGGCTGCGCCTCTGGTTTTCCCTCTGCCTCCGTCCCGTGCGGCAGGAAGCTCTCGTCGGAAAAGGTCCAGAGCAGATCGTCGAGCGCCCTCACCCGCTCGTCCGACCCGGCCTGGACCACGACCTTCCAGCCGCGCTCCAGGCAACGTTCGAGCAGAACGGGCAGAACCCGCTCAAGCGGCTGCTGCTGGAGGTGATAGAAGAAGACCTCCGCCACAGCGGCTTACCCCTCGTAGTGGTCCGCCACGAGCTGGTTGAGTAGGCGCACGCCCCAGCCCGAGCCCCAGCTCTTGTTGATGTCGTTCTGCAGCGAGCCCATGCCGGTGCCGGCGATATCGAGATGCGCCCACGGCGTACCGTTGACGAAACGCTGCAGGAACTGGGCGGCCGTGATCGACCCGCCATAACGGCCGCCGGTGTTCTTCATGTCGGCGAACTTCGAGTCGATCATCTTGTCGTAGGCGGGGTCGAGCGGCAGGCGCCAGACACGCTCGCCGGTCGCCTTGCCCGAGGCATGGAGCCGCTCGGAAAGCTCGTCGTTATTCGAGAACAGGCCGGCATATTCCTGGCCGAGCGCGACGAGGATCGCGCCGGTCAACGTCGCCAGATTGACCATGAATACCGGCTTGAAGCGGTCCTGCGTGTACCAGAGCACATCGCCCAGAACGAGACGGCCTTCGGCGTCGGTGTTGATGATCTCGATCGTCTGTCCGGAAAGCGAGGTGACGATGTCGCCCGGCCGCTGCGCGTTGCCGTCGGGCATGTTCTCGGCGAGGCCGATCACGCCGATGGCGTTCACCTTGGCCTTGCGGGTGGCGAGCGCATGCATCAGGCCGACCACGCAGGCAGCGCCCGCCATGTCGCCCTTCATGTCTTCCATGCTGGCAGCCGGCTTGATCGAAATGCCGCCGGTGTCAAACGTGACGCCCTTGCCGATGAAGGCGACCGGACGTTCCTTGGGATCCTTGGCGCCGTTCCAGCGCATGATGACGACGCGGCTTTCCTTCTCGGAGCCTTGTCCGACGCCGAGCAACGCGCCCATGCCGAGTTTCTTCAGAGCCTTCTCGTCGAGGATTTCGACCTCGACGCCGTCATCGACCAACTGATTGGCGCGCTTGGCGAATTCCTCCGGATAGAGGATGTTCGACGGTTCGTTGACGAGATCGCGGGCGATGTCGACACCCTGCGCGATGGCATGGTTCGGCTTCCAAGCCTTCTTGGCGGCGCTCTCGTCCTCGACCCCGATCGTCAGGGAGGACGCGCAAGCACCGTTCTCGTCGTCGGACTTCGATTTCGTCTTGTATCGATCGAACTTGTAGGCACGGAGACGAGCACCAAGTGCGATGTCGGCCGCAGCCTGGGCCTGCGAGTCATCAAGGCCCGGCGGGATATCGACGAGGATCGTCGCGCTATCGGCGGAGCCAATCTTGCCGAGGATCTGGCCGCCCGTCTTGACCCATTCGGTGGCCGGATCGCCCTCGCCCCGACCAAGCCCGAACACGATCAGCCGGTCGAGTTCTGTGCCCTTCGGCGCAACGATGTCGACGCTGGAACCGGCCTTACCAGTGAACTTCGCAGCCGCCGCAATGCGGGAGAAATCGCCAAGCCCCTCGATGAGCGCCTTGGAACTGCCTGAAAAACCGAGATTGCTGTCGGTGAGCACAACGGCAACACCTTTTGTTGGAATGCTCGATTTCGCGAACGCGATCTTGGGGGTGGAGGCCATACGGCTGTAAGCTCCTCAAACTCGAAGTGCACGGACAGGCCGTGCGGCGGGACACATTGTTTATGCCTCGGTTCCCGCGATGCCAAGGTGGCGGATTTTCACGGCTATGAGTGCGTTTGAACGCTACCTGATCCGACTCACGGCCTCAGCCTTCCTTGGCTCTGTCATCGCCGTCACCGCCGTCGTCTGGGTCAGCCAATCGTTGCGCGAGTTCGATCTCATCACCGCGCGCGGCCAGAGTTTCTGGACCTTCTTTGCGGTAACCGCGCTCGCTGCTCCCTATTTTGCCCTTCTGGTTGCTCCGGTAGCTCTGTTCGGCGCGGTGATCTACGTGCTGAACCGTCTGAATGCCGATTCTGAACTGCCGGTCCTGAGCGCTGCAGGCGTTACGCCGTTGCAATTGATGCGGCCGTTCTGGGTCGTCGCGATCATCGTAGCGCTTCTCGTCGGCATTCTCAGTACGAGCGCGATCCCCTCCAGCTTGCGCAAAATCCGCAACATCGTCACTGCGGTCCATGCCGACATCATCGTCAACGTCTTGCGCGAGGGAGAGTTCACCCAGCTTGACCGGGGCGTGACGGTCCATGTCCGGCGTCGCGATGCTGGCGCCGCCCTCATTGGCGTGATGATCGCGGATGGCCGGGACAAAAAGCAGGACATCGTCTACACCGCCGAGCGCGGACAGGTCGTCAAGACCGACCAGGGCACCTATCTCGTCATGGAAAGCGGGACGGTAATGCGCAAGGCGACCGGCGAAGACAACGCCAGCCTCGTTACCTTCGATCGCTATGCCTTCGACCTTTCGCCATTCCAGGACGACGACGTAGTCATCTCCTATAAACCAAGAGAACAATATATCTCGGGCTTGTGGAATCCGCCCTCCGACGTCAAATCGGAGGCGGCGCTTGGTCGCCTTCGATCGGAGTTGCACGATCGCTTGGCAAGCCCCCTCTATCCGGTGGCGTTTATGTGTATCGCGTTCGCCGCCCTTGGCCGCCCGCAGAGTAACCGACAGGGCAGGTTTGCCAGCATTCTGGGGGCCGTTCTGGTAGTGGTCCTCGTTCGCGTCGCCGGCCTATGGCTGACCAACCAGATCGTCATCAGCGGTTGGGCGGTACCGGCGCTTTACGGTCTTCCGTTGGCCGTATGCGCGATCAGTCTTTGGATGGTCCTCCGGCCAGGCCTGAGCCTGTCACTGACGCGTCCGCAGCGGCCGAGAACGGCCTGAGGAATGATGCTCGGCGGCACCATGCTCCCGCTCCTTCCGGCCTATATTGCGCGCCGCTCGCTGCTTGCGATCGTCGTCGCGTTCCTCATCGTCTTTGCGTTGATCTATGTCATTGACTTCGTCGAGGTCGCACGGCGCCTGGGCGATGAGGACAATGTCAGCGTCCTCGACATGATGCAGGTCTCCCTGGAGCGCGCACCCGGAATTGCCGGCGAGACTTTGCCGTTCACCGTTCTCTTCGGCGCGATCGGCGCTTTCATCGGTCTCTCCCGGCGCCTGGAATTGGTGGTCGGCCGAGCCTCCGGGTTTTCGATCTGGCAGATCGTCGCCCCCGCCTGCATCGTCGCGGCGATCATCGGCATTCTCGCAACAGCCGCCTACAACCCGTTCTCCGCTTGGCTCACCGAGCAATCGGCAGATCTCTCTGCAAGACTGTCGGCCAAGGCCCCGCCGACCGGTGGACGCTGGATCAGGCAGCAGAGCGTCGACGGCCAAGCTATCATCCGGGCGGAAACATCGTCGGAGCGCGGCCGGATTCTCCGCAAGGTCACGGCGTTCGTATTCACACAGGCCGGAGCTCTCCAGGAGCGGATCGACGCTGATAAAGCTGAACTCCTCGACGGCTATTGGCAGCTCGATCAGGCGCATGTCGTCCGCGTCGGATCAGTGCCCGAGAATCACCAGTCCTACCTGCTTGCCACTAACCTGACCGCGCAGCAGGTCGCCGAATTCGCTAACGGATGCGAATGCGATCGGCTTCTGGTCGCTTCCCGCGGTAATTCTGAGCACCGAACGATCCGGCCTCTCGCCGACGAAATTTCAGATGCAATATCAGTCTCTTATCGCGCAGCCGGCCATGTTCGTCGCGATGATCCTGATCGCTGCGACAGTTTCGCTCGGCTTCTCTCGGACAGGGGGAATGGCGAAGGCTATTGTGGGTGGCATAGGGGCGGGCTTCGTGCTTTATGTCGTCGGCAAAATGGCAGAGGATTTGGGCGCCGTGGGCTTCGTCGCGCCGGCGATTGCGGCGTGGACACCCGCCGTGATTGGGGCGTTGATGAGTGTAACGGTGCTGCTACACCGAGAAGACGGATGAGAGCGTTGACTCCGTCCAATTCGAATCGTCTGGCTGCGCGGCTGGGAGCCGCTCGCGGCGACGGTATTGCTGTGCCTGGTTCTTGGCACGTTGTCGCAGGCTTGGGCGCAGGCGCCGGGTGGGCTGCGCGACCCGAACCAGAAGATGTACGTCAATGCGGACGAGCTTCTATACGACGACACCAAGCAGACGGTTTCCGCGGTCGGCAATGTCAGGCTCGACTACGGCACGTCCACGCTCGAAGCGGATCGCGTCGTCTACAATCAGGCGACCGCGAAGGTCTATGCCTACGGCAATGTCCGTCTGACCGAGGCAAACGGCAATGTTGTCCATGCGCAGGAACTCGAGCTTTCCGACGATCTCAGCGCCGGCTTCGTCAACTCGCTTCTGATCGAAGGCGTCGACGGACGCGTTTCGCCGCCAATCGGGCGACGCGCACCGAAGGCAACGTCACTGTCCTCGACAATGGCGTCTATACGGCCTGCGAACCCTGCCGCGACAATCCGAACAAGCCGCCGCTTTGGCAGATCAAGGCCGCGCGCATCATCCACGATCAGAACGCGAAGACGATCTACTACGAGGATGCGCGTCTCGAATTCTTCGGCAAGCCGATCGCGTACCTGCCGTATTTCCAGCACGCCGACTCCACGGTGAAGCGCCAGAGCGGTTTCCTCACACCGTCGTTGATGTCCTCGACAGAATACGGCGTTCGGCGTGCAGACGCCGTACTTCTGGAACATCGCGCCGAATATGGACGTGACGGTCGCTCCGACCTACCTGTCGGAGCAGGGACCGTTGCTGGATGTCGAGTTCCGCCACCGGGTGATGAACGGAGCCTACTCGATCCGGGCGGCCGGCATCATCCAGCAGGATCCGGATCGCGTTCGACGAGCCTGAGCAGCAGGAAGATTGGCGCGGCGCGGTCCAGACCAAGGGCGAGTTCGCGATCAACGAGTACTGGTCCTGGGGCTGGAACATCAACGTCCTCAGCGACCACTTTGTCCTCGACGACTACGACCTCTGGGGCGCGGACTGGTCGGAGGCGATCTCGAACATCCACCTCGACCGGCCAGGGCGATCGCAACTACTTCGAGCTGCGCGGCTACCACTTCTATGGCCTGTCGAGCGACGACGTTCAGGAGCAGCTGCCGATCGTCGGCGTCTGGGACTACAACTACGTCCACGACAAGCCGGTCTTCGGCGGCGAACTGTCGAATCAATGCGAACATCACGAACGTCTTCCGCGACGAGACGGACTTCGATTGCTTCAGCAACGAGTGTCTAATTCGGGGCCTTGGCGGCAATTATACCCGCCTATCCGTCGACGCCCAATGGCGACGGGAGTTCATCGATCCCATCGGTCAGGTCTGGACGCCGTTCGCCTATGTCACGCGGCGTCTCTGGCCTGGAGGGATTCCGATCCGTCCCGTCGACGATCTACGGCGATGATGTTGTCCCGGACATCTATCGGAATCTCGTCGACAGCAATGACGACTTCGTCTTGCGCGGCATGGTCGCCGCCGGCCTGGAATATCGCTATCCGTTCGTGGCGACGAACAGTTGGGGCACGCATGTGCTCGAGCCGATCGCTCAGATCATCCTCCGTCCGGACGAGCAGCACATCGGCGAACTGCCGAACGAGGACGCGCAGAGCGTCTTCTTCGACACGACCACACTGTTCCACTGGGACAAGTTCTCGGGCTACGACCGCATGGAAGGCGGCGGACGGGCCAATGTCGGCGCGCAGTACACGCTCAACTTCAACAAGGCGGCTTCTGCGAATGTGATGTTCGGTCAGTCCTACCAGCTGTTCGGCTTGAACTCGTTCGCGGCCGAGGACCTGGTCAACACCGGTCTCGAATCCGGCCTCGACACCGACACATCGGACTACGTGGCCAGCGCCTATCTGCAACTCACCCGGTCGCTCGCCCTTTCGTCGCGCTTCCGGCTGGACGAGGGCACTTGGGAGCCCAAGACGACCGAGTTCGAGGCCCGCTTCACGCAGGGCCGGGTCTCGGGCGGCCTGGTCTATGGGCGCTATGACGAGCAGCCGGCGATCGGTTTCCTTGATGTCCGCGAGGGTGTCCTTGGGCAATCCAAGGTGTTCCTTGAACGACAATATCTATGTGAACGGCGCCGCGCGCTATAATCTGGACGTCGACAAGCTGGACCGCGCCCAGGATCGGCTTCGGCTATATCGACGAGTGCTATGCGTTCGGGCTCAGCTACGCCGTCGATTTCAGCGAGAACGGCAACGAAGATCCGGTTCAAAAGATCTTCGTCAGCTTCAAGCTCCGCACGCTCGGCGGCGGTGGCGCTTCGGTGAATGTCGGCGATCTCGTGACTCAGGACGACGAACCAACCAACCCCTGATCCGCAGAGCGCCAGCAACGGCGGCGAACCTTGACCAGAAAACCTCTCGCGTTGACCATGGGTGAGCCGGCCGGCATCGGGCCGGAACTCGCTTTGCTCGCGTGGAAGACGCATCAGGTCGTCGGGCATTCCGCCCTTCATCATGCTCGCCGATCCCGACCACCTCACCCATCTCGTCGACCGCCTCGGCCTGTCCGTACCGATCGTCGTGACCGAGCCCGACCGCGTCGCCGAGATGTTCCAGCTCGCATTGCCGGTGATGTCGCTGGACATGGCGGTCGTCGCCGATCGCCGGGCGTACCGAACGTCGGCCGACGCCGCAGCCGTCATCGAGGCGATCCGTCGGGCGGTCGAACTCGGTCCAGATCGGGAGAGGCGTCGGCCGTCGTCACCAATCCGATCGCCAAGGCGCCGCTTCTGCGCGCCGGCTTTCCGCATCCGGGTCACACCGAATTCCTGGGCGCGCTCGCCGAGGCACAGGGCGGCCCCTCGCAGGCGATCATGATGCTGTGGACCGAGGGGCTCGCCGTCGTGCCGGTCACGGTGCACGTACCGCTCGCCGACGTGCCGGCGAACTACTGACCGAGGATCTGATCGTCGAGACCGCCCGCATCGTTGCCCGGATCTTGCGCAAGCGGTTCGGCGTGCAGCAGCCCTCGGCTGGCGCTGGCCGGCCTCAATCCCCATGCCGGCGAAGACGGGGCGCTCGGCGCCGAAGACGGCGCGATCATCGCACCCGCGATCGCGCGCCTGCGGCCGAGGGCATCCACGCGACCGGCCCCTACCCGGCCGACACGCTGTTTCACGAGGCGGCGCGGACCCGCTACGATGCGGTGCTCGCGATGTATCACGACCAGGCGCTGATCCCGATCAAGACCATCGCCTTCGACCGGGCGGTGAATGTCACGCTCGGCCTGCCCTTCGTCCGCACCTCGCCCGACCACGGCACGGCCTTCGACATCGCCGGCACCGGCAAGGCCGATCCGTCAAGCCTGATCGCGGCGCTCAAGCTCGCCGATCGTCTCTCCGCGTGAGCGCTATCGACGATCTGCCGCCGCTGCGAGACGTCATCCGGCGGCACGAGCTCTCGCGCCCGCAAGAGCCTCGGACAGAACTTCCTGCTCGATCTCAATCTCACAGCGCGCGTCGCCCGCGCCTCGGGTCCGCTCGATGGGGTGGATGTCGTGGAGATCGGTCCCGGGCCCTGGCGGGCTGACGCGGGCTCTGCTCGCGCTCGGCGCGGCGCGCGTGATCGCCGTCGAGAAGGACAACCGCGCCATCGCGGCGCTGGCCGAGGTCGGCCGCGCATTATCCGGATCGGCTGGACGGTTCTCGAAGCCGACGCGCTGTCGCTCGATCTGGCGCCGCATCTGTCCGGGCGCCCCACCGCGGATCGTCGCCAATCTGCCCTACAACATCGCGACGCCGCTTCTCGTCGGCTGGCTGACCGCCGAGCCGTGGCCATCCTGGTGGCAGTCGCTGACCCTGATGTTCCAGCGGGAGGTGGCGGAGCGGATCGTCGCCCCGCCGGGCACCGAATCCTATGGCAGGCTGGGCGTCCTCGCGGGCTGGCGGACCGAGGCGAAGATCATGTTCGACGTCGCGCCGTCGGCGTTCGTGCCGCCGCCGAAGGTCACCTCATCGGTCGTCCATCTCGTTCCGCGCGCCAATCCGGAGCCATGCAGCGCCAAGGCTCTCTTGAAGCGATCACCCAGGCGGCGTTCGGCCAGCGGCGGAAGATGCTGCGGCAGAGCCTGAAGAGCGTGTTCCGCGATCCCGTCGCGGCGCTCGAAGCGGCGGGCATCGAGCCTACCCGCCGCGCCGAGGAGATTTCAGTCGCCGGCTTCGCGGCGCTGGCGCGCGCGCTCGAGGCCGAGCGAGCAGTCCTGAGATGCGCGCTACGAGCGGCTTGCCGAGCCAGATCGGTCAGCAGGCCATCGACGAAGGCCTTGCAGATTCGTCGGATGAACCCGCTTCAGCCGCTCAGCCGTCAGGATCGACCGCAGGCGCATGAAGCTCTTGTCGAGATCGCGGTTGACCAGCACGTAGTCGTATTCCGTCCAATGCGGGATTTCCTCGGCGGCGTTCTCTAGTCGGCGGCGAATCACATCCGGCGGGTCTTCCGCACGGCGTTCGAGCCGCGCCTTCAGCTCGGCCGCCGAGGGCGGCAGCAGGAAGACGGTGATGACGTCGGGCGCCAGAACGCTGTGCCGCAGTTGCTGCGTGCCCTGCCAGTCGATGTCGAACAGCACGTCCTTGCCGGCCGCCAGCGCCGCCTCCACCGGTTCGCGCGGCGTCCCGTAGCAATTGCCGTGCACCTCCGCGGATTCCAGCAGGTCGCCGGATTCGCGCATCCGATCGAACTGCTTCTGCGAAATGAAGTGGTAGTGCACGCCCTCGATCTCGCTCGGCCGCTTCGCGCCGGGTCGTGACCGAGACGGACATCACGACGTCCTTCCTCTTCCTGGAGCAGGTTCCGCGTCAGGGTGGTTTTGCCCGCGCCGGAGGGCGAGGAGACCACCAGCATGATGCCGCGGCGGTCGATTTCGACGTGTTCGGAGCTCATTCGACGTTCTGTACCTGCTCGCGGAATTGTTCGACCACCGCCTTCAGATCGAGGCCGATGGCGGTGAGGCTGACATGATTGGACTTCGCGCAAAGTGTATTGGATTCGCGGCCGAGCTCCTGTGCCAGGAAATCGAGCCGCCGTCCGACCGCCTGTCCTTCGGCGATAAGATCGCGCGCCGCCTTAACATGCGCATACAGCCGGTCGAGTTCCTCGCGGATATCGACCTTGGTCGCCAGCAGCACCGCTTCCTGATGCAGCCGGTCCTGATCGAGCATCGGCGCGGCGCCGATCAGCGCGCGCACCTGCTCCGCGAGCTTTTCGCGAATCGCGTCCGGCTGGCGCGACGGGCTCTCGTCGGCGGCCCTGCGTCAGTCGCTCGATGCTGGAGAGACGGTCTTCGAGAATTGTTTCGAGCGCATCGCCTTCCGCCGCGCCGCACCTTCCGTCAGTTGGTCGAGCTGCCTTGGCGAGGCTCGCGAGAATGGCTTCCGCCTTCGGCCGCCTTCGTCGGCCTCGCTGACCTCCGCCTCGGCGACCTCGACGACGCCCCGAACCGCCAGCAGCCCGTCGAGCGAAGGCGGCGTCGCCTCGATCCGCGGTGTGCAGCACGTCGAGAGCCGCGACCAGCTGTTCGAGCGCGGCGTCGTTGATCCGGATGACCGGCGCCTGGCCCTCGCGGTTGACGGTGAGGTTGACATTGCAGGTCCCGCGCGAAGGCGCGCGCCGAGCACGGCGCGCGCGGCGGGCTCGATGGCGTCCATCCCGGCGGCACCCGCAGCCGGATGTCGAGCCCCTTGCCGTTCACCGTCTTCAGCTCCCAGGCCCAGCGCAGTCCGCCGAGCTGACCGTCGGCACGGGCGAAACCGGTCATGCTGGCGAGACCCATCGGAATATCCATCGAAAAGCAGGAATGAGCGGGAGCGCGCGACCTTAACGGCCGCGCGCCGGGACCCTCAACCGCGCCGGAGATTATTGTGCGGGCGGAGGAGGTGTCGGGCGGCGCGGCGCGCGGCGCAGTGCCGGGGCCGGCGGCCGCGGCTGTGCGGTTCCGCTGCGGCGGGAGCTCGCGGCTTCGGCGCGGAGGCGCCGGCGGCGCGGTCGCTGTGGCTGCGCAGCCGGGCCGGGCGCGACCGGGGCCGCAGCCGGATCGGCCGCGGCTTCCGCAGGCACCGCCTCGACCGGCGCGCGGTCGGTATCCGGCTTGTCCAGCGTACGCCAGCGGCTCACGTTCTGCTGGTGCTGGGCATAGGTTTCGGCGAACGCGTGGCCGCCCGAACCGTCCGCAACGAAATAGAGGTCGTTCGTGGGCGCGGGGTTCGCGGTCGCCTCGAGCGAGGCGCGGCCGGGATTGGCGATCGGTCCCGGCGGCAGAGCCGGGATCGTGTAGGTGTTGTAAGGGGTCGGACGGGTGATCTCGCTGCGCAGGATCGGCCGGCCAAGCGTGCCCTTGCCGCTGACGAGGCCGTAGATGATCGTCGGATCCGATTGCAGCCGCATCCGCTTCGTCAGCCTGTTGGAGAACACCGCCGCGACGCGCGGCCGTTCGCTGGGGATGCCCGTCTCCTTCTCGACGATCGAGGCGAGCGTGACCAGCTCCCGCGGCGACTTCACCGGGACGTTGCGGGCTGCGCTTCTCCCAGACCTCGTCGAGCAACTTCTTCTGAGCAGCCGCCATGCGCTGCAGAAGCTGCTCACGGCTGGTGCCGCGAACGACGCGATAGGTCTCCGGCAGAAGCGTGCCCTCGGGCGGCACTTCGCGCACCGAGCCGGACAGGATCGGCTCGTCCATCAGCCGATTGACGATCTGCATCGAGGTCAGTCCCTCCGGCAGCGTGACCGTGTGCTCCACCACCTTGCCCGAGCTCAGCATGTCCATGATCGTGCGCATGCTGGCACGGGCAGGAATTGCGTATTCGCCGGCCTGGAGCTTGTCGTTGTTGCCGGTGGCCGGACGCCCATGACGAACACCCATTTGCCGTCGATCGCGCCGGCCCGCTCAAGCGTCTCCGGCAATATCCCGGGAGCCGGCGCCCGCGGCACCGTGATGACTGGTATCCGCCTGTAGCGGACCCGGCTCGTCGAATTTCTTGATGCCGTAATGCACGGTCACCGCAAGGCCGACCAACGTACGAGGACAGGATGGTCAGCGCCGCATTCGCACCGGCGATGAACGGGCTGCGCGAGCGCTCGCGAGCGCGGCCTGCGGCGTTTCCGCGACCGGCGGTGGCGGTGGCGGCGGAGGAGCGGCGGCGGCCTTTGCCTTCCGCCCGCCGAACCAGGACCGGCGCGTGGGCGGCGCCCTCGAGCGTCGGTTGCGGCGCACCGTTCCCGGCTGTCAGGCGATCGGCGCCGCGGGCTCGACTGGAGGCGCCGCCGATGGTGCCGAGCGGCCGGTTCGACCCTCGGCGGGTTCATCGGCGGCATTGCGGACCGTTCGGGTCGGTCGGATCGTGCGTCATCGCAAATCGCTATTCCCGTTCGGCCCGGAATTGGGCGGGTCGGCCCGGACCTTTCGCCTGAGATTCAGGCGGCGTAGCGGCGAAAGATCAGAGACGCATTTGTACCGCCAAACCGAACGAGTTCGACAGCACGATATTGATCTCGCGTTCGCGCTTCACCCGCGGCACGAGGTCGATCACGGTCTCGACCGACGGATTGTCGAGATTGAGTGTCGGCGGCGCAACATTGATCGCGCATTGCCAGCAGGGAGAAGATCGCCTCGGCCGAGCCTGCCGCGCCAAGAAGATGGCCGATCGCGGACTTGGTCGACGACATCGAGATCGTGCCCGCGGCATTGCCGACCAGCCGCTCCACGGCCCGCAGTTCCAACTCGTCGCCGAGCAGCGTCGAGGTGCCGTGCGCGTTGATGTAGTCGATCTCGTCGACGGATCGATGTCGGCCCGCTTCAGCGCCGCCGCATGCAGCGGATAGGCGCCGTCGCCGTCCTCGGTCGGGGCGGTGATGTGGTAGGCGTCGCCGGACATGCCGTAGCCGATCAGTTCGCCGTAGATCTTCGCGCCGCGCGCCTTGGCGTGTTCGAGCTCCTCGACCACCACCACCCCCGCGCCCTCGCCCATGACGAAGCCATCGCGATCGCGATCATAGGGACGCGAAGCCTTCTGCGGGCGTATCGTTGAAGCTGGTCGACAGCGCCTTGCAGGCGGCGAACCCGGCCATGGACAGCCGGTTGATCGGCGATTCGGTGCCGCCCGCGACCATCACGTCGGCGTCGCCGAGTGCGATCAGCCGGCCGGCATCGCCGATGGCATGGGAGCCCGTCGAACAGGCCGTCACCACAGCGTGGTTCGGCCCCTTCAGGCCGTGCGCGATCGAGACATAGCCGCCCGCGAGATTGATCAGGCGGCCGGGAATGAAGAACGGCGAGAAATGCGGCGCGGACCCTTGTCCTGAAGGGTGATCGCCGCCTCGGCGATCCCCTGGATGCCGCCGATGCCGGAACCGATGAGCACACCGGTCGCGATCTGGTCTTCATAGGCCTTGGGGTGCCAGTCCGCGTCGTTCAGCGCCTGGGTGGCAGCAGCCATCGCGAAGAGGATGAAATCATCGACCTTGCGCTGCTCTTTCGGCTCCATCCAATCGTCGGGATTGAAGGTGCCGTCCGAACCGTCCCCGCGGGGGACATTGCCGGCGATCCTGGCCGGCAGGTCATCGACCTGGATGTGCTCGACACGGCGGACGCCGCTCTCGCTGTTCAGAAGCCGTTTCCAGGTTACTTCCGCTCCGTTGCCGAGCGGTGAAACCATTCCAATACCGGTGACAACGACCCGTCTCATCAAAACTCCTGCGCGGAGCGCCCGAAGGCGCTCCGTCTTGTCCTCAACCCGCGTTCTTCTCGAGGAAGCTGGTGGCGTCGCCCACCGTCAGGATGGTCTCGGCAGCATCATCCGGGATCTCGACGCCGAACTCTTCTTCAAAGGCCATGACAAGCTCGACCGTGTCGAGGCTGTCAGCCCCGAGATCGTCGATGAAGCTGGCCTTGTCGGTGACCTTCTCGGCATCAACGCCAAGATGCTCGATCACGATCTTCTTCACCCGTTCGGCAATGTCGCTCATCGCTCGGTTCCTCAAGAGATAATGTGGAAAATCTAGCCGCCACTTCCCGCGGTGTGAACCGCCGTCCGATCGGGCACTGTCTTTTGCCCCGCAAGAGCTCCGAGCGGCGGGCGGTGTACCACCCCAATCTGAACCTCTTTCTCCCCCGGGATCAAAAAATCGCCGGGTCGATAACACACTTCTTCCGCGTTGACCACAAGCCCGGGCCGGTCTTCCGAGGCCGCAAAACGCCTTCAGATCATAGCCATTCCGCCATTGACGTGAAGGGTCTGGCCGGTGACGTAGGAACGCTTCGTCGCTGGCCAGATATACCACCGCCGCGGCGACATCCGCCCCCGTACCCAGTCGGCCGGCCGGCACGCGCTCGATGATCGATCTCTTTCTGCTTCTCGTTCAACGCGTGGGTCATCGGGGCTTTCGATGAAACCGGGTGCGACGGTGTTCACCGTCACATTGCGGCTCGCGACCTCCTGGGCCAACGCCTTCGACATGCCGATCAGGCCGGCCTTGGAGGCGGCATAATTGCCCTGCCCGGGATTGCCGGTGACGCCCACGACCGAGGTGATGCCGATCAGCCGGCCGGACCGCTGCTTCATCATTCCCCGCAGCGCCGAGCGGTAGAGCCGGAACCCGGCCGTGAGATTGACCTGCCAGAACGTCGTCCCACTCCTCGTTCTTCATGCGCATGAACAGATTGTCGCGGGTGATGCCTGCGTTGTGGATAAGAATGTCGAGACCGCCGAGGGCCGCCTCCGCCTGCCCGACGAGCGCATCGACCTGCGCTGCGTCGGCCAGATTGCAGATCAGCGAATGGGTGCGGTCCTTCAAGCTCGTCCGAGAGGGCGCTCGAGCGCCTCCTTGCGGGTGCCGGACAGCGCCACGCTAGCGCCCTGTCTGTGCAGCGCGCGGGCGATATCGCCGCCGAGTCCGCCCGTGGCGCCGGTGACCAGCGCCCTCTTGCCGGTGAGATCGAACACTGTTCCGCTCCTCTCAGGCCGTGAAGGCCGCAATATCGTCGGGCGTGCCGACAGAAAGGCCTTCGGCCCCGTCCACGATACGTTTCACGAGGCCGGCGAGCACCTTGCCGGAGCCCAGCTCGACGAACCGGGTCACGCCGTTCCGCGGCCATATAGGCCACGCTCTCGCGCCAGCGCACCGTCCCGGTCACCTGCTCGACCAGCAGCCGGCGGATTTCGTCGGGATCGGTGACGGCGCGCGCGACCATATTGGCGACGACGGGCACGACCGGAACATTGACCGCGGTATCGGCAGCGCCAGCGCATCCGCTCGGCAGCCGGCGCCATCAGAGGCGAGTGGAACGGCGCGGAGACCGGCAGCAGGATGCCCCGCTTCACGCCTTTGGCCTTCGCTATTTCGATGGCGCGTTCGGCGGCCGCCTTGTGGCCGGATACGACCACCTGTCCGCCGCCATTGTCGTTTGCGACGGCGAGCACATCGCCCTGCGCGGCTTCGGCAGCGATCTCGCGCGCCTGATCGGGATCGGTGCCGATGAGTGCGGCCATGCCGCCCTGCCCGACCGGCACCGCCTCCTGCATGGCGTCGCCGCGAATGCGCAGCAGACGCGCAGCGTCCGAGAGAGCGATGCTGCGTGCGGCGGCGAGCGCCGAATATTCGCCGAGAGAATGGCCGGCCACGAATTTCGCATGCCGTGCGAGATCCAGGCCGTGCTCGGCCTCCAGAACACGGAGCACGGCGATAGAGACCGCCAGGAGCGCCGGCTGGGTGTTCGCGGTCAGCGTGAGCTGGTCGTCCGGGCCGTCCCACATGATCGCGGACAGCTTCTGGCCCAGCGCCTCGTCGACCTCCTCGAATACGGCGCGCGCCACCGGGAAGTTCTCGGCCAGGGCCTTGCCCATGCCGACCTGCTGGCTGCCCTGCCCTGGAAAGACGAAGGCCGTCCCCATCCGCGTCTCCTCACACTTTATTTCTGAGAGAGGCGCAGAGACACGAGGCGGCGGCGAACTGTCAAGCTCGCGCAAACAAAAAGGCCGCCCCTGTGGGCGGCCTCTTGGTCTCTGCTGGCCCTGCTTACTGATGGTACTTCTGGACCTTGTGGAAGGTCGCCGCCTTGCTCTGAGGGGCGGTCGAAACTGCCGGAGGCGCCTGATGGTGTGTCATACCGTACATCAATCCCTGCGACATAGGTGGAATTGCGGTATGTTCATGGTAGATCTCGTTACGGATTTCGGCGTCGACCTTGCCGGAATTAGCGAGAGCAGCATTCGCACTGAGCGCAATAGCACTCGATGCGACTAGAACGCGGATAAGATTTGTCATAACTTCCATCCCACTTGCAGCCGTCGTTCGAGGCGGGCCGCGATTGCTTTTGGGCGGGCGGCGAAGTTTTGTATTTACGTCGTCCGTGACTATGAGATAGGTGTGCATAGCTGGGCTGCAATCCTCGACAATGGTCGAATAATGAATGCGATCTAGTGGGGAACCGATCGGCCTTCGTCACACTCGCGCCGCTGCACGGCGTCTGCTAAAGACCTCGCATGATCCGCGTCACGCTCATCGACAACTACGACAGCTTCACTTTCAACGTGTTGCACGCCATCGGTCGCCTTGGCGCACAGGTGAAGGTGTTGCGAAACGACAAGACCACGGTCGAGGACGTCATGGCCGACCGGCCAGACGCGATCGTCATCTCGCCGGGTCCCTGTACCCCTAAAGAAGCAGGCATTTCCTGCGACCTGATCCGGCGCGCGGCGCCCGAAATCCCTGTCTTTGGCATATGCCTCGGCCTGCAGGCGATGGGCGACGTCTATGGCGGCAAGGTCGTCCGTGCGCCCGTGCCGGTGCACGGCAAGGTCAACCTGATCAACCACCAGGGCAAAAGCATCTTTCGCGGAATCAACGAGCCGATCCACGCGACGCGCTATCATTCGCTGATCGTCGACCGCGCGACCTTGCCCGCCGAGCTTGAGGTGACGGCCGAGAGCGAGGACGGGCTGATCATGGGTTTGTCCCATAGGGAATTTCCGCTTCACGGCGTGCAGTTCCACCCGGAGAGCATTGCCTCCGAACACGGGTCGACCCTGTTCTCGAACTTCCTCGCGATCGCCCGCGAGTGGAACGACAACCGCCGCAACGGCTCCCTCCGCAAGGCGGGCTGATCGTCAATGGACAGCTTCAAGCCTTTCATTGCCCGTGTCTCCGACGGCCGTCCCCTCACGCGTGAGGAAGCAACGGCCGCCTTCGACATCATCATGTCCGGAGAGGCTACGCCCGCGCAGATCGGCGCCTTCCTGATGGCTCTTCGAATCCGCGGCGAAGTCGTCGACGAGATCGCGGGCGCGGTCGCGGTCATGCGGGCGAAGATGACGCCGGTCATCGCTCCCCCCGGCGCGGTCGACGTGGTCGGCACCGGCGGCGACAGCGCCGGCTCGTACAATATCTCCACATGTGCCGCTTTCGTGGTCGCGGGCGCTGGCATTCCGGTCGCCAAGCACGGCAACCGTGCTCTTTCGTCGAAATCCGGCTCCGCGGACGTTCTGATCGCCCTCGGCGTGAAAATCGATATCCCGCCGGAGAAGATCTCAGAGTGCATCAATGAGGCCGGCATCGGCTTCATGTTCGCGCCTAACCATCATTCGGCGATGCGCTATGTCGGCCCGGCTCGCGCCGAACTCGGCATCCGGACCATTTTCAACATATTGGGCCCGCTCTCGAACCCGGCCGGCGTCACGCGCCAGATGGTCGGTGTGTACTCGCGCGCCTGGGTCGAGCCGATCGCCCATGCGCTCGCGGCGCTCGGCACCGAGCATTCCTGGGTCGTCCACGGCTCCGACGGCTTGGACGAGATCACCGGCACGGGCCTGAGCCACGCGGCTGAAATCCGGAACGGGCAGGTAAGCCTGTTCGACATCGATCCGCGCACACTCGGTCTGACCTGCTGCACCGCCGAAGACCTCAAGGGCGGCGACGGGATCTACAATGCGACAGCGCTGCTCCGCGTCCTCGATGGCGTCGACAACGCCTATCGCGACGTCACCGTTCTTAATGCAGCCGCGGGCCTCGTCGTCGGCGGAAAGGCCGAGAACCTCGCCGACGGCGTGGTCCTAGCCCGGCAGAGCATCGATACCGGAGCCGCCCGGGCCCGGCTGGAGAAGCTGATCGAAGTCTCGAATTCCTGACGCCATAGCTCTCCGGCTTGACCGAGAGACCTATATTGGCGGCATAAGGGGATGCTCCGGTCGGGCCGGAGCGTGACGGATTGAGAATGACCGACATCCTGTCGAAGATCGAAGCCTATAAGCGCCGCGAGATCGCCGAGGCGAAAACTGCGCGTCCGTTCGCCGAGATGGAAAAGTCGGCCCGCGCTGCTGCGCCCGTGTGCGGCTTCGCTGATGCCATCGCGAGGAAGATCGAGAACGGCCAGACCGCACTCATTGCCGAGATCAAGAAGGCGAGCCCGTCAAAGGGCTTGATCCGCGCCGACTTCGACCCGCCTGCCCTCGCCCGCGCATATGCGGCGGGCGGCGCTGCCTGCTTGTCCGTCCTCACCGATGGCCCAAGCTTCCAGGGCGCTCCGGACTTCCTCACCGCCGCCCGCGCCGCCTGCTCCCTGCCGGCGCTCCGCAAGGATTTCCTCTACGAGCCCTATCAGGTCGCCGAAGCGCGCGCCTGGGGAGCCGACTGCATCCTGATCATCCTGGCCGGCGTTACAGATGCGGAGGCCCATGATCTCGCGTCGGCCGCCCGCGACTGGGACCTCGATATCCTCGCCGAAGTGCACAACGAGGCGGAACTCGACCGCGCGCTGAAGCTCGACGCCCGGATGATCGGCATCAACAACCGCGATCTTCGGACCTTCGAGGTCTCGCTCTCGGTCACCGAGCGTCTCGCGCCGAAAATCCCCAAGGACCGCATCGTCGTCGGCGAGAGCGGCATCTTCACGCCGGCGGACGTCGCCCGCGTCGCGGAAGTCGGCGCACGCACGATTCTCGTCGGCGAAAGCCTGATGCGACAGGCGGATGTCGAGGCCGCGACCCGCGCGCTTCTGGCTCCCGCGCACACCCGCTCCGCAGCCGAGTGATGGCCAAGCTCACCCATATCGCCGAGAGCGGCGAGGCCCACATGGTCGACGTCTCCGACAAGGCCGAGACTGAGCGCGAGGCACGGGCCGAGGGCCGCGTCGTCATGGCGCCTGAGACGCTCGATCTCATCCTGCGCGGCGACGCCAAGAAGGGCGACGTCATCGGCACCGCTCGCATTGCAGGCATCATGGCCGCCAAGCGCACCTCGTACCTGATCCCGCTTTGTCATCCGCTGATGCTGTCCAAGGTCACAGTCGATATCGAAGCCGACCTTGCGCTTCCGGGCCTGCACGTCACGGCGACGGCCAAGCTCAAGGGCCAGACCGGCGTCGAGATGGAGGCCCTGACCGCTGTCTCCGTCGCCTGTCTGACGATCTACGACATGGCGAAAGCTGTCGATCGCGGCATGCGAATCGAGAACATTCGGCTTCTCGCCAAATCCGGCGGCCGTTCCGGCGATTGGCGCGTGGACTGAGCATGAGCCGCCAGCCGCTTCTTCCGGTCGCCGAAGCGCTCGCACACGTCCTTCGGGGCGCGACCCTCCTCGGCACCGAGACGATCCCGCTGGCGCTTGCAGCTGGCCGCACCCTGGCCGAACCCGTCAGCGCCGTTCGCACCCAGCCCTCGTTCCCATCGTCCGCGATGGATGGCTATGCCGTTCGCACGGCAGACGCCGTCGAGGGCGCCGACCTTCACCTGATCGGCGAGTCTGCTGCGGGCCATCTGTTCTCTGGACGGCTTGAGGCCGGCCAGACCGTGCGCATCTTCACCGGCGGCGCAGTCCCCGAAGGGGCAGACGCCGTCGTTGCCCAGGAAGACACGGTTCGCGACGGCGATCGCGTCCGCATCACGATCAATGCGAAGCCCAATCAGCATATCCGCCCGGCGGGCCTCGATTTCCGCGCCGGCGATGTCTTGCTGGAGGCCGGCACTCTGCTGACGGCCCGGTCGGTGGCGCTCGTCGCCGCAACCGGACGATCCGAAATCGTCGTCGCACGCCGTCCGCGCGTCGCCATCCTCGCGACCGGTGACGAACTGGTCGAACCCGGCGAGGAACCGCGCGACGGTCAGATCAACGGCTCGAACGGCATCATGCTGGAAAACATGGTGCGCACAGTCGGTGGTGAGCCGATCGAGCTCGGCATTGCACGCGACACGTTACAGGCGATCCAGGACGCGGCACGCGATGCGCGCGACCTCGATGCCGATGTCATCGTCACAACTGGCGGAGCTTCGGTCGGCGACCATGACCTTGTTTACAAGGCACTGTCTGCCGAAGGCCTGAAGCTCGATTTCTGGCGTGTCGCCCTGCGGCCAGGCCGCCCGATGATGGCGGGCGATATGAACGGCATCCGCATGCTCGGCCTGCCGGGAAACCCGGTTTCGACCCATGTCTGCGCCTTCCTGTTCATGGTGCCGCTGCTACGCGCCCTGCAGGGCCGGAAGGACGTCCATCATCGGTTGGAGCACGCGGTGCTCGGCATGTCCCTGGGCGCCAATCAGGGCCGTCAGGACTATATGCGGGGCAAGCTCACGCTTTCGGAAACCGGCGTGGCGACGGCGATCCCGTTCGGCAAGCAGGATTCATCCATGTTGCGCCTGCTTGCCGAAGCCGATTGCCTGATAATGCGGCCTCCGGAAGACGCGCCACGAGCGGCAGGCGATCCGTGCCGAATTATACGGCTCGACGAGCACTTGTAGAGAACGCGCGTCCATATTCACGGACGACGGCTGCCGGATCGTCGGCACGCATCACCGTTCCCATCACGGCCAGCCCATGGGCACCGGCCTCGATGCACGGGTGCGCCGACGCCGGGGTTACGCCACCAAGTGCGAAAACCGGAATCGCGAATTCTGCCGCCACGCGGATCGTTTCCAGGCCGAGTATCGGTCCGTAGCCCGGCTTGCTTTCACTCGGAAATATCGGGCTGAGCGTAACATAATCGGCGCCCGCCCCCTTTGCCGCCTCGACATCGCTCAGCGAATGAGCCGAAAGGCCGATCCAGGCCGAACCGAGCAATCCGCGTGCAGGCTCAATATCCTCGACCCGTTGCAGATGAACTCCGTCCGCGTCGATCTCGACCGCGAGCGCCACATCGGCGCTCACCGAAAGCCTCGATCCACAGCCCCGCGTGATCTCGCGCAGCCGGAACGCCATATCACGCCGCACGGCAGGCTCGATGTCCTTGTCCCGGAAGAGGATCCAGCCGCAACCGCTGCCGCATAACCTCCCAACCACCTCCTCGACCGAGGTTTTCGCCTGGGTCCGGTCGGTGATGATGAGAAGTCGCGGCAGCCGGCTCACGAGCCGACGAGGCCGAGCTGAGGGCTCGATGGCTCCGCACGACCGCGGCGCGGGATACGGCCTGCCAGATAGGCCAGGCGTCCGGCATCGACCGCGTGACCCATCGCCGCCGCCATCCGCACCGGATCGGCTGCCTTTGCAACCGCCGTATTCAGAAGGACGGCGGACGCGCCGAGTTCCATCGCGATCACCGCATCGGACGCCGTGCCGATGCCGGCATCGACAACGACGGGAACCGGCGAGCGGTTGCAGATCAGCTCGATATTCGCCGGATTGGCGACGCCCATGCCGGAACCGATCAGCGAGCCCATTGGCATCACTGCCGCAGCACCGAGATCGGCCAGCCGCTGGCAGACGACCGGGTCGTCGTTGCAGTACGGCAACACGGTGAAGCCTCGGGCGATCAGTTCCTCCGTCGCCTTCAGAAGCTCCTGCACGTCCGGATAGAGCGTCTCTCGGTCGCCGATAACTTCGAGCTTGATCCAGTTCGTCTCGAGCGCCTCGCGGGCAAGCTCGGCGGTCAGGATCGCGTCACGCGCGGTCTCGCAGCCGGCGGTGTTCGGCAAGAATTTGTAATCCGAGAGCAGCTTCACGGTGTCGAAGCCCTGCCCCGCCAGCGAAACGCGGCGGATCGACATCGTCACCATTTCGGCGCGGCTCGCCTTGACGCTGTCGAGCAGAACCTTCTGGTTCGGATAGCCGGCCGTGCCGATCCAGAGCCGCGAGCGGAACGTCTCGCCGCCGACGACAAAGGGATCGTCGAAAATGTAGGTATTCGCCATCTCAGCCTCCCGGCAGCGCGCGGACGATCTCCACGCGGTCGCCTTTGGAAAAAGTCACGCTCGGCCATTCGGCGCGCGGCACAACTTGCCCGTTCAACGCGACGGCGATGCCGCGCCGCGTATGGCCCTCATCAAGCTCTTCCTTGAGCAGGTCATCGACCGTTGTCGCGTCGCATTGGCGCGTCTGGCCGTTGATCGTCAGTTCCATGGTCCTCAAAGTCCTCCGGTCAGCCGGCCGCTGTTCTTGCCGAACCGCTGAAAGGTGAAACCAGTTTCCGGGCCGTCCATCCGTCCGTCCAGGATCAGGCTTTCGATCGCCCGCGCGGAGACCGGCGCGAGCAGGATGCCGTTCCGGTGATGGCCGGTCGCGAGCACGAGCCCGTCGCTTCCCGCGTCTCCGAAAATCGGCGCGTCGTCGAGCGAAGTCGGGCGGAAGCCGGCCCAGATCTCGTCGATCGCCAGTTCCTCCATAGACGGAAGAACCCGCCGAGCCGCCTCCAGCAGCGCAAACACGCCGCCGGCGGTGTTGACCTTGTCGAAGCCCCGCTCCTCCACGGTCGCGCCGATGATCAGGCGATTGTCGCCCTTCGGCGCCATGTGGATCTGCTCGGTCCAGACCACGTGGGTCAGGGCCGGCATGCGCGGGTCCATCCGCAGCGCCAGCGACTGCCCGCGGAGCGGACGGATCGGCAGGCTGATCTCCGGCACGAGTTCCGGTGACCAGGCACCCGCGGCGAGCACTACCGTGCCCGCCGAATAGGTGCCGGCCGAAGTCGACAGTCCCGTGACGCGCCCGCCGCTCCGCTCCAGCGAAACGACCGGCGTGTTCTCGAACAGGACGCCTCCCGCGCGCCGGAATGCCTCGGCGAGGGCCGCCGCGACCTTGCGGGCATCGACCTGATGATCCTGCTCACAAAGGATGGCGCCGGATACGTTCGGGCGAAGGCCGGGCTCGCGATCGCGCGCCGCGGAGCCGGAAAGCCATTCCGTCTTCAGCCCAAGGCGCGTCTGCAGGTCGTGGCGGAAGCGCAGCCGATCGACTTCTTCGCGGCCGAGCGCCACGACCATCGTGCCTTCGGCCTTGTAGTCGACCGAGAGCCCGCTCGCGTCTTCAAGGTCGCGCGCGAAAGCACGCCAGAGCTCCTGGCTCGCAAGCGTCAGCGGCAGGAGATCGTCCTCGCCCGGCTCAACCTCGGCGGTCGCGGCGAGCATGCCGGTCGCGGCCCGCGTCGCGCCGGAGCCGACGACATCGCGTTCGAACACGGCCACGGACAACCCGCGTTTCCGCAGTTTCCAGCCGATCGACAGGCCGATGATGCCGCCGCCGACGATTGCGACGTCGAAGCGGGTTCCGGCGGCCATGCGTTCACTCAGATTGATGATACTGTCCATTCACGCTCCCTTCGCTGGAATGACCCAGATCAGGTTCGTCGGGTTTGATCTCAGCCGCAGAAGCGGCACCCCGGCGCGGTTCAAGGACGACATAGTCGCGGCGTTCCCGCCGTGCAAGCCGCCCTTCCTCAATCTCCGTACTCTACACGCATTTCGTCCGCCGCCGAACCCAAGGTGAGAAGAGAGACTCAAAAGGCTCAACCTCGCTGAGGCCCGGCGGGAATCCCCGGCAGCACCAACGCCTGTCCCGAAAGGGCTTCCATAAATGTTGAAACTTTTGCGCAGGGACACCCGTTTGCGTGCGTACAACTACCATATCCGGGGCTGGGAACCGGAGGATTGTAATGAGGAAATTTCTCGCAACTGGCATCGCGGCGCTGATGGCGGCCGGCACTCTGATCAGCCCCGCTTCGGCGCAATTTGCCGGTAGCGCACCGGCTGCGGTCACGGCCGCGGAGAAGACGAGCGATCTGACCGAGGTCCGCAGCCGCTACGACGGCCGTCGCTGGCACGGTCATCGTGGTGGCCATCGTTATTACGGCTATCGCCACCGCCATTACGGCCACCGGTACTACGGCCGCCGCGATTATTACGGCCCGGCCTTCGCTGCCGGCATCATCGGCCTGACGGCTGGAGCCATCGCAGCCAATGCCGCCAACGCGAACGCTTATGATCGCGATGACGAGTATTGCGCCGCCCGTTTCAGGTCGTACGACCCCCGCAGCGGGACCTATCTCGGCTACGACGGTCTCCGTCACGCCTGCCCGTAAGACAATTTGACGAGCCCCCGCTTCGCCAACGAAGCGGGGGTTTTTCTATGCCGGGACGGCAGGCGTCTCCTGCGCTACGAGGTCGCGCAATTCCGGCAGGCACGAGCCGCAATTCGTCCCGCATTTCAGCACACGGCCAAGCGATGCCGTATCGCAGAGGCCATCCCGGACAGCCCGGCGGATCCGCTCCTCGCCGACACCGAAACAGGAGCAGACGATACGACCCTCTGACGGTTGCGGCGTGACCGACCTCGCTCCGAGCAAAACCCGGCGCTCAACGGCCGTCACCGGGCGCTTGTCGGCGAACAATTCCATCAGCCAGGCGGCATCCGGCAGGGCGCCGGGGGCACTTACCATCAGGCACTCGGTCATCGCCCCGCCTTCGTCCAGCGCAGCGGCGCGGAAGAGGCCTCGCTGCCGGTCGTGATAGTCGAGCAGCCCGTTCTGGCTGGTCATCAGGGACAGGCCGAGAACGATCCCCTCTCCCGCCGGCTCCAGCCCGGCGAGACGATAGGCATAGCCGCCCGGAATCGCTGACCTCGCCCAATAACCGAAACCCTTGGGGCGGAAGCGGCGGCGCGACAGGAACAATCCTTCCCAGCGCGCGGCGAACGGCGTTACCCGCGCCGGTGTGTGTTTCAGTTCCGGCTGGCCCGAGACCGCGTCACAGACCGGATTCGCGACGCGTCCGGGCGAGCCATGCGCGGTGACGTCGTCGGTCCAGTGCATCGGCAGGAAGGCCTGGCCTTTCGCCTGGTCGCCAGTCACCCGCACGCGCGCGACCGCCCGCCCCCAACTGCTCGACACTTCGGCGAATCCGCCATCCGCGATCCCCAGCGGAGCGGCGTCGGCCGGGTTCAGTTCCAGAACCGGCTCCGGAGCCTGCGCCATCAGCCGCGCGACCTCACCGGTCCGGGTCATAGTGTGCCATTGGTCGCGCAGCCGCCCGGTATTGAGAACGACCGGATGGCCCTCTCCCGTCGCATTCGCCGGAGCCTGCTGACCGACGGCAATGAACCGGGCACGGCCGTCCGGTGTCGGGAACCGTCCGTCCTCGAACAGCCGCGCCGTTCCAATTCGCCCGCCCGCCGATACCGGCCATTGCACAGGCTTCAGCGCCTCGAATTCCTGATCCGTCAGGTCGGCCAGCCCGCCTATATCGAACACGCGCTCGCCGTTGTTCTCGAAGGTGGAGAGAGCCGCGTGCTCGCGGAAGATCGATGCCGCGTTCTGGAAACCGAACGCCTCGCCAAATCCCATGCGCCCGGCGATATCGCAGACGATCCGCCAATCCGGCCGCGTCTCGCCCGGCAGCGGCATGAACGCCCGCTGACGTGAGATCCGCCGCTCGCTGTTCGTGACCGTGCCGTCCTTCTCGCCCCAACCAGCGGCCGGCAACAGCACATCGGCATAGCGCGCCGTGTCGGTGCCCGGAACACAGTCGGACACGACGAGGAAATCACAATTGGCGAGCGCCTTCCGCACGCGATTCCCGTTCGGCATGCTGGCCGCCGGATTGGTGCCCATCACCCAGAGGGCCTTGATCTTTCCATCCGCCAGCGCGTCGAACATGTCGACCGCCTTCATCCCCTGCCCGGTCGCCAGGTTTGGCGCATTCCAGAACCGCCGCACGCGATAGAGATCGGCGGGATTGTCGAAATTCATGTGGGCGGCGAGCTGGTTCGCCAGTCCGCCGACCTCACGCCCGCCCATCGCGTTCGGCTGCCCGGTGAACGAGAACGGGCCCATGCCGGCCCGGCCGATCCGCCCGGTGGCGAGATGGCAATTGATGATCGCGTTGACCTTGTCCGTGCCGCGCGAGGACTGGTTCACGCCCTGCGAATAGACGGTGACCGTCCGTTCGGCCGCAGCGAACAGGTCATAGAATGCAACGAGATCGTCGATTGGAACTCCGCATCCCTCCGCGACCGCGTAAAGCTCCGGGGCGTCCAACTGGGCATTCGCCAGCGCATCCTCGAAACCGTTCGTGTTTTCCAAGACGAAATCGCGATCAATCCGCCCGGCGCGAGCCAGATAGGTCAATAGTCCGTTGAACAGCAGGACATCGGTCCCCGGCTGGACAGGCAAAAAGAGATCGGCGTCGGCAGCCGTCGCGGTACGGCGCGGATCGATCGCGACGATTTTAGTTCCGCGGCGTGCCCGTGCGTCAGTCAACCTCCGGAACAGAATCGGATGGCACCAGGCCGCATTCGAGCCGACGAGTACGACAAGATCTGCCTCGTCGAGATCCTCGTAACTGCACGGCACGAGGTCTTCACCAAACGCGCGGCGATGGCCGGCCACCGATGAGGCCATGCAGAGCCGCGAATTGGTGTCGATGTTCCCCGAACCGATGAAGCCCTTCATCAGCTTGTTGGCGACGTAATAGTCCTCGGTCAGGAGCTGGCCCGAGACATAGAACGCGACCGAAATCCGGCCCGTGCTTTTCGACCGCCTCTGTGAACCGACGCGCGGTCAGATCGAGCGCTTCGTCCCAGCTCGCGCGCTGTCCACCGATCATCGGATCAAGCAGCCGGTTTTCCAGCCCTAACGTCTCACCGAGTGCCGAGCCCTTGGCACAGACGCGGCCGAAATTGGTTGGATGTTCGGGATCGCCCGGCGTCATTGGTGCCGGGTCACCCAGGACCCCGCACCCCGTGCCGCAATAGGGGCAGGTCGTGCGGACCGGCTCGTGATCGGCGGAATGCGCGGTCACGGCATCGCCTCAGTAAACGTCGGCCTGATATCGGTGCGCCGCCTTCAGCGCGGCGACATAGGTCTTGGCCGCCGCAGCCTCGCAGCCGCGATGCTCTTCCACGATCGCATGCAGCGCCCGGTCGACATCGGCCGCCATGCGCTTGGCGTCGCCGCAGATATAGAAATGTGCCCCGCGTTCGAGCCACTGGTATAGCTCGGCACCCTCCTCGCGCATGCGATCTTGTACATACACCTTCTTGTCGCCGTCGCGCGACCAGGCGAGCGAGAGCCTGGTCAGCGCCCCGGCCGTCCGCAGCCCAGCCAGTTCCTCTTCATAAAAGAAATCTCTGTCCCGCCGCTGATGGCCGAAGAACAGCCATGCTCCACCCTGCGCCTGCGTCGCCAGCCGCTCTTGCAGGAACGCGCGAAACGGCGCGATGCCGGTGCCGGGGCCGACCATGATGATCGGCACGCTGCCGTCGGCCGGCAGTGCGAAGCCGTGCGCCTTCTGCATATAGACCGGAAGCCCCGTGCCCGAAGGAATGCGGTCGGCGAGGAAGGTCGAGGCGACGCCCAACCGCTCACGGTCGCCGGCAGTGTAGCGCACCGCATCGACGGTCAGGGTCAGCCGTCCGGGTTGTGCCTTCGGGCTCGACGAGATCGAGTAGAGCCGCGGCTGCAGCGGATCGAGCGCCGAGAGAAACGCTCCTGCCTCCAGCATGGTCGTGGGAGACTTCTCCAGCGCCGCCAGCACGTCGGTGACATCGAGATCGCCGTCGGGGTCCTCGCCCTCGGCCATCCGCGCCAGTCTCACCTTCTCGTCTGGGTCCTCGGCCATTTCGCCGATCAGCGCCAGCAGCGCATCCGGCGCGGCGCCGAGCGCCCGCTCGTGCAGAAGCACCTCGCGCACAGAGCGCTCGTCGGCAATCGCATCGGCCGGCAGGCCAAGCCGCGTCATGACCGCATCGACCAGCCCGATCTCGTTCACCGGCATCAGGCCGAAACTGTCACCGGCTTGGTAATCGAGCCCGTCGGGGAGCTGGAACTCGAGATGCCAGGTCTCCTTCGCGGATTCGCCCTTGTTCAGCCGGGTCCGGCTCAGGAAGATCGCCTCGACGAGGTGCTCGCGCGAGCGTCCCGGAGCGGATGCCGGAGGCGCATGAAGCTCCACCTTCGCCGGAGCCGCGCCGGCATCGAGCTCGGCGACGAGCTTCTTCAGCATGCGCATCGTCTCCTTGCCGCCCGGCTGGCAAAGATTGAGACGCTCCTCCTTTTTGAGGGCGATTGCGTTCGAATAGTCCTCGCAACTGTAGCCGCACTGGCCGCAATCCTGCTGTGCCATCGCCGCCATCATCCGGCGCTTCAGCGGCCTGCCATCGGCCAGTGCCATGCGCTCGTCCATCGGCATGGTTGGATCGTGCCAGGGCGCGCCATCATCGGCCTCGCCAGGCTCGGCCGCACTCGACAGTTCGGGCACGAACGCCGCCGCCTGTTCAGGCGAAAGGCTGGCCGGCCCGGCGCCATCGAGTGAGAGAAGCCCGGCGAAGAAGCCGTTCAGCCAGGCCCGCTGCTCCGAGGTGAACGGCGCATTGTCCGGCAGGACGGGCGTGAAGAAGGGCGGTGGCTGAACGCTCATTCGGCGGCCTCCGCTGCAAAGAGTGCGGTCAGCTGGTCGATCTCGTGACGGCGGGTGAAATCGGCGAAGCTTTCCTCGTCCGAGGAGCGATTGGCCATCCAGCCCTTCAGCATCCGCTCGACGAGGCGCGGCGCGTCCTCCGCCTTCACGTCATGGAAAAGCTCGCGGCCGATGCCGGCGTCGGGGCCGAACCCACCGCCAACGCAGACATTGTAGCCGTCGACCGTGTCGCCCTCGTCCGAGACGGTGACGCGCTGGCCGATCAGGCCGATGTCGCCGATGTAATGCTGCGCGCAGCTGTTATGGCAGCCGGTCAGGTGAATGTTCACCGGCCTGTCGACCTGCACCGTCGCGTCGCAATGGAGCGCGATCTCCTCGGCGTTGCGCTTCGTCGGCGCGGCCGCGAACTTGCAGCCCTCGCTTCCCGTGCAGGCAACAAGGCCGGCACGCACCGCCGTGGCGGAAATCCCAAGACCCATCGCCTCGATGGCGGCCACCGCGAGCGAGACGTTCTCATCGCTCACACCCGAGACTAAGAGGTTCTGCCAGACGGTCAGCCGGATATCGCCGTCGCCCAGATCGCGAGAGATCTTGGCGATCCCGCGCATCTGCTCGACCGTCATCTTGCCGACCGGCAGCGTCACGCCGATCCAGTTCAGTCCATCCTGCTTCTGCCTATGGACGCCGACATGCGCCTGCCGGTCCGAGGCCGGACGCTCGACCACCGCTTCGCCCGGAACGCGGACGAGCGGTTCGCCGAGCTTCGCCTCGACCTCGACCAGGAACTTGTCGAAGCCCCAGGCGTCGAGCACGTATTTCAGTCGTGCCTTCTTGCGGTCGGTGCGGTCGCCATGGTCGACGAAAACGCGGACGATCGCGTCCGCGACGCGGGTCGCGTCCTCCGGCTTCACGATCACGCCGGTGTCGCGCGCCAAATCCTTGTGGCCGGTGATGCCTCCGAGCGCGAGGCGGAACCAGACCCCCGGATTGACGCCGAACCCGTCCTTCACCTCGACTGCCGGAGAACCCGATATCGTTGGTGTCCTCAAGCGCCGCGATCAGGCCGGCGCCATCGAACGCCACGTTGAACTTGCGCGGCAGGCCATAGAGCGAGCGATCGTTCAGGATGTGGTGGTGCCACTCGCTGGCATAGGGGCGCGTGTCGAGCAGTTCCTGCGGATCGATGCCCGCCGTAGGCGTCCCGGTGACGTTGCGGATGTTGTCGGCGCCGGAACCCTTGCAGGTCAGGCCGAGCGCGACGACCTTCTCCAGGACCTGGATGCCGTCGGTCGCCGGGATCTCACGAACCTGAAGATTGGCCCGCGTCGTTACATGGGCATATGGCCCGCCATGCGCCTCGGCGATGTCAGCCACGCCCGCGAACTGCCAGTGCGTCATCACCCCGTTGGGAATGCGCAGCCGGACCATGTAGCTGTCCTGTGCCGGACCGACGAAGAACAGGCCGTGATAACGCCAGCGGAGCACGTCCGGCCCCTTCGGATAGACCCCGTCCTTCGCCGCCTTCTTCATCCGGCCATAGGAATTGAGGCCATGTTCCTCGCGCCGCGCGATCTCCACCGGGTCGAGCTTCTTGCCCTCGGCCTCCGTGCGCAGCATGGCTTTCAGGCCCGCCGCATCCGGTCCGGTCGGAGCGATCACGGGGGTACCGGAAGCCGCGGGCTCTACATGCCCGCCGATAGGCGGCAGGCCACGCGAACTCCGCATCGCCCCGAGACCCGAGACGAAGCCTTCGAAATAGCGTTTCTGCTCCGCCGTGAAGTCGCCGCTCATTAGTACCTCATGCAGCCGCGCAAAGCGCGGGACCGAAGATCAGGGTGTCGCGGATCGGCGCCGTGTCGGTGCCGCTCTGGATGAGATCGAAAAAGAAGGCGCCGTCGACCGTGTCGCCGTAGAGCACGGCGCCGATCAGCCGGTCGTTCCTCAACACCAGCCGCCGGTAGACGCCGCGCCCGGGATCGCGGAGCACGATATCCTCGCGATCTTCGGCGGGCGCGAAATCGCCAGCCGAGAACAGGTCGATGCCGGTCACCTTCAGCCGCGTCGCAGTCGCTGCGGGAACGTAGGCAGCCCTCTGACCGGCAAGCGTCCCTGCCAGCACCGCCGCCATGTCGTAGAGCGGCGCGACGAGCCCATAGCAAGCCCCGCGATGCTGGACGCATTCGCCCACCGCGAAGATATGCCGATCACTGGTCCGCATCTCGTCATCGACGACCACCCCGCGATCGACCACGAGACCGCTCGCCCGCGCGAGATCCGCGTTCGGCCTTACGCCGACAGCCATCACCACGAGATCGGCCTCGATCTCCGGTCCGAATTTCAACTTCACCCCGGTCACGCGATCGGTGCCGAGAATGGCCTCCGTCACCGCTCCGGTGACGACCTCGATCCCCCGACCCTCCAGCTCGTGCCGGAGCATGCGGCCGGCCTCGTCGTCGAGCTGGCGCTCCATCAGGCCTGGCATCAGGTGGATGACGGTGACCTTCATCCCGCGCGCCATCAGTCCGTTGGCCGCCTCGAGGCCAAGCAGGCCGCCGCCGATCACGACAGCGCGTCCGCCACGTCCGGCCGCCACGACCATCCGGTCGACGTCGAATGCGTCGCGGAAGCTCACAACGCCATCGAGGTCGGCTCCCGGCAGTGGCAACATCACCGGATGCGAGCCGGTGGCGAGGATCAGCTTGTCGTAGAAGGTGCGTTCGCCGGCGCCGGTCACGACTTCCCGCGCGTCGGCGTCGATCCCCGACACCGGAACCGACCGCCGAAGATCTACGCCCGCTTTCGCATACCAATCCGCGCCATGCGAGACGATGTCGTCGAAGCTCTTCTCGCCGGCCAGGACCGGCGAAAGCATGATCCGGTTATAGGCAAAGTGCGGCTCCGCGCCGAACACGGTGATGTCGAAGCCACCCGGCGCGCGCGCCAGAACCTCCTCCACCGCGCGGATACCGGCCATGCCGTTTCCGACGACGACGAGCCGCTCCCGTCGCATCACGCCGCCTCCACGAAACGATGGCGCTCATAGAGGAACTTCAGCACCGCCTGTCGGCAGCGGATATAGGCCGCGTCGGAGACCAGCTCGAGCCGCTTCCTCGGACGCGCCAGCGGTACGTCGAGGATTTCGCCGATCCGGGCGGACGGACCATTGGTCATCATCACGATGCGGTCGGAGAGCAGCACCGCCTCGTCGACATCATGGGTGATCATCATCACCGTGTTGCCGAGCGTCGCGTGGATCTGCATGACCGAGTCCTGCAGATGGGCCCTGGTGAGTGCGTCAAGCGCTCCGAACGGCTCGTCGAGCAGGAGCACCTTCGGTTCCATCGCAAGCGCACGTGCGATGCCAACGCGCTGCTTCATGCCGCCGGAGATTTCGGACGGTCTTTTGTCCTTGGCATGCGCCATCTGGACGAGGTCGAGATTGTGCATCGTCCAGTCGTGCCGCTCCGTCTTGGAACGGGTCTTTCGCGGAATACCTTGTCGACCGCAAGCCGAACGTTCTCGTAGACCGTGAGCCAGGGCAGCAGAGAGTGGTTTTGGAAGACCACGGCGCGGTCTGGACCGGGCTCGTTGACCTCCTGGTTGTCGAGCAGCACGGCGCCGGTCGTCGCCTTGGTCAGGCCGGCGACGATATTGAGCAGCGTCGACTTTCCGCAGCCGGAGTGGCCGATGATCGAGATGAATTCGCCGCGCTCGACCTTGAGGTCGATGTCCTTCAGAACCTCGGTCGAGGCCGCGCCGCGCGAGAAGCTTTTGCCGACGGCTTCGAGCGAGAGATAGGGTTTCGCCATGACGGTTCTCCTCAGGAGTTCGAGGTGCCGCGGGTCACCATGTAGGCGACGAGCGCAACGAGACGGTCGAGGAAGAAGCCGACGATGCCGACATAGGTCAGCGCGACGATGATGTCGCTGATCATCGACGAGTTCCACGCGTCCCAGATGAAGAAGCCGATGCCGACGCCGCCGATCAGCATCTCCGCCGCGACGATCGCGAGCCATGAGAGGCCGATGCCGATCTTGAGGCCGGTGAAGATGTACGGAGCCGCCGCCGGGATCATGATCTTGATCGCGTATTCGGCCGGGTTCAGCCGCAGCACGCGGGCGACGTTGCGATAGTCCTGCGGGATGTTGCGGATGCCGACGGCAGTGTTGATGACGATCGGCCAGACCGCGGTGATGAAGATCACGAAGATCGCCGACGGCTCGCCGTCGCGGAAAGCGGCCAGCGACAGCGGCAGCCAGGCCAGCGGCGGCACGGTGCGCAGCACCTGGAAGATCGGGTCGAGACCACGCATGGCCCAGGTCGACTGACCGACGAGCGTACCGAGGGCGACGCCCACTACAGCGGCGATCGCATAGCCGAGCATGACGCGCTTGAGACTGGCGAACAGGTGCCAGAACAGCCCCTTGTCGAGCCCGCCCCGGTCATAGAACGGGTTGGTGATGAGCTCCCAGCTGTCGTTGATCACCTGCGACGGCGGCGGCAGGCTCGACCCGGTCCTGCTGCACAGCAGTTCCCAGATGAGCAGCAGTGCCGCGAGTGTCACGAGCGGCGGCACGATGCGTGCTGCCAGGGCACGGAGGAGCGGCATGACCCGCGACTGCAAAGCGGCGGAAGACGGCGCCGGCAGAGCCAGCACTTTCGCCGCGCCAGGCAGCCGGCGGACTTTCGCTTCGGTGTCGATTGCGGGCAGGCTCATGGCCTCTCCTCCTTGTCGGGCGGTCAAGCCGCTGCGCGCTTGATGGTGAGGCTGGCGAGATAATCCGCCGGCTTGTCGGGATCGAAGACCTTGCCGTCGAAGAAGGTCTCCTTGCCGCGGGAGGTCGAGGTCGGAATGTCCTCGGCCTTGGCGCCGATTTCCTTGGCGGCTGCCCGCCAGATGTCCTCGCGGTTGACCTTGGCGACCATGCCCTTGACGTCGGTGTCGGGCGCGAACTTGCCCCAGCGGATGTCTTCGGTGAGGAACCACGCATCGTGGCTCTGGAACGGATAGGAGGCCTGGTCGCGCCAGAACTTCATGAAATGCGGGCTGTTCGCCTCGACCCGGCCATTGCCGTAATCGTAATTGCCCTTGATGCGCTCGATGATGTCCTTCTTCGGCACATTGAACCAGGCGCGCTTGCCGACGATGTCGGCCATCTCTTCCTTGTTCGCCATGTCGTCGCACCAGATCTGCGCTTCCTGCACGACCATCAGCAGCGCCTTGGTGGCGTTGGGGTTCTTGTCCACCCAGTCGGCCCGCATGGCGAAGCTCTTCTCGGGGTGCCGGCTCCAGATTTCGGCGGTGTTGCAGGCGGTGTAGCCGATACCCTGATGGATCAGCTGTTCGTTCCAAGGCTCGCCGACGCAGAAGGCGTCCATCGTGCCGACCTTCATGTTCGCCACCATCTGGGGCGGTGGAACGACGATGGTCTCGACATCCGAATCCGGGTCGATGCCGCCGGCGGCGAGCCAGTAGCGGATCCACAGATCGTGGGTGCCGCCCGGGAAGGTCATCGCCACTTTGGCGGGCGTACCGGCCGCCTTCTTCTTGGCGAAGGCCTCCTTCAGAACGGAGGAATCGACGCCGACTTTCAGGCCCTCATATTCCTTGGCGATCGACACCGCCTGCGCATCAAGGTTCAGCCGTGCCAGGATGTACATCGGCAATGGGATGTTGTTCTGGGTCACCTTGCCGGCCGAGATCAGGTACGGCATCGGCGTCAGGATGTGGGCGCCGTCGATGCCCGATCCCTGCGAGCCGAGAACGAGGTTGTCGCGCGTCGTGCCCCACGACGCCTGCTTCACCACCTCGACATCCGGCATGCCGTGTTTGGCAAAGATGCCCTTTTCCTTGGCGATGATCAGAGGAGAAGCATCGGTAAGCGCGATGAAGCCGAGCACGGCCTTGGTCGTTTCCGGGCCGGCCGCGTGCGCGATGCTGGCTCCGAACGGTAGCGCGGTCTTGGCCGCGGCGAGCAATGCCGCCGTCGAAGCCGTTCCGATCAATCCGCGCCGCGTAATGCCCTTGCCGCTCTCGATCTCGTCGCTCATTGCCCGTCCTTTCGCGAAGCCGAAAAACAAAAAAACCGCTGTCCGCACCTGGCCAGAGGCCAGGACGAAACAGCGGCATCGCTTATGAAAGCACCCATCGTTGGGTGCGAAGCGCGCTCTCCTGGGAGGACGGAGCGAGCAAATCTGGCACTTACAAGCGCCGTGCCAAAACTGAGGTCGGCACCTAAGTGGCCGCACAGCCACCGCAAATCGCTGCGCTTGTCAGCAGCCCTTATTTATCTTGTTAGACGAGCTCCAATCGCAAGATCAACTTTTGTGCATGCCTGCTGAATGAGCAGTCACTTGCCATCGAACGCGGCGAGATAGGCCGGAATGTCTGTCGGATCGAAGGCCGGCCCGCTGAACGCGCCTATTCCGTCGTCGAGTACCGTTTTCCGCGCCATCGTGCACAGCGCAGCGTCGAACAGCTCCGGCGACAGGCAGGCGCTCACCGCATCCATGTGCAAGGACGAGAATTCCGCCTGATTCCAACGGACCATCTGGGCATAAAGCCAAAGTCCCTGACGTGCATCGGGTCGGGCCGCGGCAGAGGACAGGACGAGGTACTGCGCGTTCTCCCGGACTCGGCCGTTAGCGTCCATCCGGAGCCTGCCCTCCAGCGCCCGGAGAATGAGGTCCGGGGACAGATTCATGCGGCTCGGGGCGGCCAAAATATGTGCAAGCTCCACCCGGTTTTCGGGGGTCGCACACCATCCGGTGCTGTGAATAAGGGCACGCGTGAGCGCCAGAGCTGCTTCGCGATTCTCCTCGGCCCATGCGGAACGCACCGCCAGCACCTTTTCGGAACAGGTCGCAAGGATATCCGCGCCGAGATGCACAATCCGGCCGATTCCAGCCTCGACGGCCACACCGGGCCACGGCGCGCCGACGCAGAAACCGTGAACATGCCCGTTCTTCAGGCTCTCGACCATGTAAGGCGGTGGCAGGACGACGAGCCTGACATCTTCGTCCGGATCGATCCCCGCCGCTGCCATCCAGAACCGCAGCAGATAGTTGTGGCTCGAAAACGGGAAGGTCATGCTGAAGGTCAGCGGTTCCTCGCCGGTCTTCGCACGTGTCTGGATCAGCCTTTTGAGCGCCGCTCCCGAAACCGCTGGATCGTCCAGATCGCCGTCCGCGCACCGCTGCAGCGCCTCGAACGTCTCGTTGCCGAACAAGATCGAATTGCCGTTCTGGTTCATCACCAGAAGGCTCGTCAGCGGCACCCGCGCATAATCGAGCCCCAGACTCTCGGCGATTGCGAGCGGCGCCAGCATATGCGCCGCCTCATAGTGGCCGAGATTGAGCTTGTCGCGGACGTTCGACCAGGAAACCTCGCGGTTGAGTTCGAGATCGATGCCTTCCGCGTCCGCGAAGCCCCGATCGGCAGCTGCGATAAGAACCGCCGCGTCGACGAGCTGGACGAAACCGGCGCGTAGCTTGATCACTTCAGCAGCTCCGAAGCGGTGATGACCGACTGCGCGATCTCGGCCACCTTCTTCTGCTCGTTCATCGCTTTGGAGCGCAGGAGATTATAGGCCTCTTCCTCGTTCAGCCCCTTCGCGCTCATGAGAATGCCCTTGGCGCGGTCGATCAGCTTGCGCTCAGCAAGCGAGGTCTTGGCGAGGTCGAGTTCGCGCCGAAGATTCTCGAACTCCTGGAAACGCGCGACGGCGACATCCACGATCGGCTTCACCCGGCTGGCTTTAAGTCCATCGACGACATAGGCGCTGACACCAGCGCTGACCGCCGCCTTCATCGCGTCGGTATCGCTCTGATCGACGAACATGACGATCGGCCGGGGCCGCTCCCGGCTGGCGACCCTCAATTGTTCGATCGTGTCACGGTCTGGCAGGTCGAGATCGACGATCAGGACATCCGGTTCCGCCTGCCGCAGCAGATCGAGCAGATAGCCGGTGCCTCCTGCGGCGATCTGCACGTCCAGGTTCGGATCCTGTTTGAGCGCCTGCTCCACGATCTCGGCGCGCTTCCGATCCTGATCGACGACAAGCACACGCAGCACTAAAATCCCCCAGCATCCAAGAGCGAGAAGCAATTAGCACGCCATGGCTCGCGGCATGTCTTGGGCCTTTGGTCGCTGCCCCGCGGCTGTGGACGGATGGCGTCAGACGCCTCACCTGTTATCTTCCGACGCAAAGGAAAGCGGAGTTCGATGGCGCAGATGAGTTCACTGGAACCCGCCGAGAAGGCGACGGCCTGGACCGGCACGAGGCAATTCTCGATCGATAACAAGAAGCCCGAGAGTGACATCATCACCTCCTTCGTCCTGCGTCCCGTCGACGGCAGGCCGGTCCCGCTTCATCGTCCGGGCCAGCATTTGAGCTTCGTATTCAATATCCCCGGCGAGGCTCCGCAGAAGCGTAACTTCACCATCTCCTCCGCGCCGAACGGCGCAACCTATCGAATCTCCGTCAAGAGAGAGGCGGGCGGCATCGTCTCGAAATGGCTGCACGAACAGGCCACGGAGGGGGCGATCATCGACGTCATGCCGCCCTCCGGCAGCTTCGTGCTCGCAAAAGACCAGTCGCGCCCGGTCGTCCTGTTGAGCGGAGGCGTGGGCGTGACACCGATGATCTGCATGCTCGAGGCCCTGGCCGCCGAGAATAGCCGGACTCCGGTCCAGTTCGTCCATACGACGACGAGCGGCTTGACCCACGGCTTCGGCAAGCATATCCGCGAACTCGTCTCCCGGCTGCCAAACGCCTCTTCGACGATCTTCTATACGTCGCCGCGCGATGCCGACGTCCCGGGTCGTGATTACGACCAAGCCGGTCGCCCGACGACGGACTGGCTCAAAGCTAACACGCCGGTCTCCGACGCCGACTACTTCGTATGCGGCCCGATCCCGTTCATGCGCACATTCGTCAATGGCCTGACCGAAGCCGGCGTTCCAACCGACCGTATCCATTACGAGTTCTTTGGCCCGGTCGAGGAACTGATCGAAGAAGAGAGCAAGCCCGCCCCGAAAGAGCATGCGAATTTGGAAGCCAAGACGACATTCACTCCAAGCGCCGGTCTTGGCGTGCCCGATATCGGCCAGGCCCTGCTGGAAAGCCTTTCGGACGGCATCGTCGCCAGCGACCGCGAAGGCACGATCGTCTTCTGGAGCCCCGGCGCCACGCGCATCTTCGGCTTCGGCAAGGAAGAAGCGGTCGGCCAGTCGCTCGACATCATCATCCCTGAAGCATTCCGCGACCGGCATTGGGAGGGCTACCACGAGACCGTGGCGAGCGGCCAAAGCCGCTACGGCGCGGGTGACCTCCTCGCAGTCCCGGGCCTGCACAAGGACGGGCACCGCATCTCGATCGAGTTCACAATCGTTCTCATGAAGGACACCGGTGGCTTGGTGATCGGCATGGCCTCTGTCGTCCGCGACGTGACGAAGAAGTTCGAGGAGACGAAGGCGCTCAAGAAGCAGATCACCGAACTTACCAAGGCCTGATCCGCGAAGTCAGCCTCAATCCATCCTCGCGCACGATAACCGGCCGATTAAATACGGCGGGGTTCATGGCCGAGTACGACAACAAGCGAAACACGAAGCGCTGGCCTACGCGCCTTCGAGCCGGAAAAGTCTTCGACCGCTCGAACCGTTTTCTGGCCGAGTGCTGGATTTCCGACCGCTCGGAAAGCGGCGCGCGCCTGCGACTCGAATCCGTTCGCCCGCTGCCTGTCGAGATCCGCATCTACGACGAGGCGTTCGCGACGCTTTCACCCGCGGCCGTGGTCTGGATGCGAGAGGGAGAGCTCGGAATCCGCTTCCTGCGCCCCGAGGAAGATCCGATCCGTCTGTCGCCGGAGGAAATCGCGCAACTCAACCGAGTCTCGCCTCGTCGGGGCTGAAATTCAGCCTCTAATCATATGTGGCGAAAATTTGAGCAGGTCGTTTTTTAGCCACTGCTGCTTTCCAGCAACACGCCATCGAGTTTAAGGGTTTGATTTATTTCGCAAATCACCCGATAGACCGCCCGAAAATGAGGCGGTTCCATGACATTAAAAAACTTTCATGACACCCATTTCCCCATAGTGACAATGGGTTGGTCCTTGGCTAGCATCATTGCCACAAAAAGAGGCCTGCCACGCTCACTGCGTGAACGGGTTCAAGTCTTGGGAGGAAAAGAGGCTCTTTAATCGCTGTCCCGCACACGGCGATTACGACGAAAGGTCGATCCCGCATCTCGACCCTAACGAGCCCACAGGAACTCGTAAAAAAGCAAGGCGAAAGCCTTGCTTTTTTCTTTTGTACGACCGGTTTGCGGCTGTTTCTTCAGGGAAGGAACGGAATGTCGTCCAGCGAGATCAAGTGGCGGGTATAGACCCAATAAAATGCCACGAAGATGACGCTCGCGAAGATCGTATTGATGATCACGATACGCAGAAGGCGCGGCGTGACAGGTGCTCCAGGGTCGGTACCGGGGACGACTTCCCCCGCTTCATGTTGCGATCGAACACCCCACGGCAGGACGGCGAACAGGCCGATCCACCAGATCAGGAAATAGATCGCGATCGCGCTGCCAATTTCCATCAGAGAGCCACCACCAGAACGTGGCACACCGGCTTCTTGCCCCAGCAGGCGTTGATCTCGGCACGGATGGCACGGCGGAGCACGTCGGCAACGAACACCGGATCGCGGCGCTTCGGCCGCGGCAGGCTTTCCAGCGCATCGAGGACGGCGTCATGGACGATGTCGTCGAACTTCTCGCCCTCCGCATCCTTCTCAGGGAACCCGCTCAGCTCGATCTCCGGATCACCGGCGATCTCGCCCTTCTGATCGATCGCGATCGCCACGGAAGCCACGCCAGCGAAGGCCAGACGGCGGCGCTGGCGGAGCGGCTCGTCGCTCGCCATGACCAGATCGCCATCCTTGTAGAGCCGCCCGGCCGGTACCTCGGCGATGACCTCGGGTGCGCCAGGTGCGAGCCGTAACATCTTGCCGTTTCGCACGCGGCCGACGAACGGAATACCCATTTTCCGAACGAGCTTCTCGTGCTCGTGCAGATGCATCGCCTCGCCGTGCACCGGCACGACCGCGAGCGGCTTCAACCAAGTATAAAGCTCTTCGAGGTCGCCACGCCGGGGGTGCCCCGATACATGGACCATCGCATCGCGGTCGGTGACCACCTCGATGCCGAGATCGATCAGCGCATTGATGATCTTGTTCACCTCACGCTCATTGCCCGGAATGGTGCGCGAAGAGAAAATCACTCGGTCGCCGCGCGACAGGCTGATCTCCGGGTGGTCGTCATTGGCGATGCGGGCAAGAGCCGCCCGCTGCTCGCCCTGGCTGCCAGTGAGGAGCAGGAGTGCCTTATCCGGCGGCAGGTAGCCGAACACGTCCGGCGAGCGGAATTCCGGCACGCCGTCGAGCCAGCCGGTTTCCCGTGCTGCCATCACGGTGCGCTCCATAGCCCGGCCGACGACCACGATCTCGCGGCCCACCGAGATCGCAGCTTCAGCAACCGTCCGGATGCGCGGAATATGCGACGCGAATGTCGTCACGGCCACACGCGCCGGCGCGCTTCGGATCTGCTCGCTGATGCCTTCGAGAACATCTGCTTCCGACTGCGAGTGGCCGTCGCTCGTCGCGTTGGTGGAATTGCCGATGACGGCGATCACGCCCTCCTCGCCGAGCGCCCGGAACAGCGACTCGTCGGTGACGCCGAAATGATGGGACTTCTTGTCCATCTTCCAGTCGCCGGTATGGACGACGAGGCCGGCAGGCGTCCGGATCGCCAGTGCATTGGCTTCCGGAATCGAATGAGCGACCGGCACGAATTCGATGTTGAACGGACCGAGCTCTATCTTGCCGCTTGGCGAGACGACCTGGACCGGCAATTGCGGGCCGCGCTTCTCGCCCGCCGATTTCGCCGCCAGCAGATTGGCGGTGAAGGGGGTCGCGATCAGCGGGATGTTCAGTTTCGGCCAAAGATCGAGGACCGCGCCGAAATGGTCCTCGTGCGCGTGCGTGATGATCAGACCGAGAAGGTTGTGTTTCAGGCCAAGCGCGAACTGGATGTCCGGGAAGATCAGGTCGACGCCCGGCGTCTCCGCGGCATTGCCGAAGGTCAGGCCGCAATCGACCATGATCCATTGGCGATTGCGCGGCGGGCCATAACCATAGAGGCCCATATTCATGCCGATCTCGCCCACGCCGCCAAGCGGCAGGAAGACGAGTTCGTTTCCGTCTGTCGTGCTCATTGCGGTGCTGCCGTGGCCGCGGCCCCGAAATGGACCTCGCCCGCCGCAATCGTGCGACGCGCCCCGTCAGCGGTCAGAACAATCAACCGTCCATCCTCATCGAGCGTTTCAAATGTGCCGCGCAGAATATCATCGCCGAGCCGAACCGCCACCGGCGCCCCGAGCCCGGCGGCCTGGGCCAGCCAGAGACGCCGGATCTCGGGCAGCCCCCTGCCCTCGTCCCAGATCGCGTGGACACCAACCCAGGCATCCGCCAAGGCCGTAAAAAGCTGCTCGGCATTCGTATCGGCGCCGAGCCCCCTCAGACTGGTCGCAGCATAAGGCAGGCCGTCCGGTACCGCCGCGACATTGATCCCGAGCCCGATAACGATCGCCAGCCGCCCATCAGTCAGAGCTTCGACCTCGAGCAGGATGCCGGCCACCTTGGCACCGTCTGCGAGGACGTCGTTCGGCCATTTCAGGGTCAGCTTCGGGCCGCGCGGCTCGTCAAGGCCGTCCACGCCGACCGCGATCGCGATATTCGGAGCAACCGCGCGGATCGCCTGGTTGAGCGCAAGCCCGGCGACGAAGCCGAGCGTCGCGGCCAGCGGACGCTCGGCCCTAACGGAGATCAGAAGGCTGGCGGCGAGATTGCCCGCAGGCGTCTCCCAGGCACGCCCGCGCCTGCCACGGCCCGCCGTCTGCTGCCTGGTTACAACCCAGACCGGACTCGCTTCCCCGGCGCGTGCACGCTCCAGAGCTTCGGCATTGGTCGAGCCGACCGTATCGAAAGCTAGGAGGTCGTATCCTGCGTCCCGAGCGAGTGTCCCGAGTTCAAATCCCATCAGAACAGGCTGTTGGCGGCGGCACCCGCGACAGCCACCATCGGCGCCGGGAAGATGAAGTAGAACAGCACGAACGCGCCGGTCAGGGCGACGATCGCCTTCAGTTCGAACGGCATGCGCTGAAACTCGATCTTGGCCTCGTCGAAGTAAATGATCTTGACGATGCGCAGGTAGTAGAAGGCGCCCACGACGCTGGTCACGACGCCGATGACCGCAAGCCAATAGAGCTGGGCCTCGATCGCGGCGAGGAAGACGTAGAACTTGGCGAAGAAGCCCGCGAGCGGCGGGATGCCGGCCAGCGAGAACATCATCATCGCCATGACGAAGCCCATCAGCGGCTGCGTGCGTGCCAAGCCGGCGAGATCATCGACGTTCTCAACCAGTTGGCCGTCCTTGGTGCGCATGCAGAGCACGACCGCGAAGCAGCCGAGCGTCATGATCACATAGACCGTGAGGTAGATCAGGACGCTCTGCACGCCATTGGACGTGCCGGCCGAGAGGCCGATAAGGATGTAGCCGACATTGCCGATCGACGAATAGGCGAGCAGCCGCTTGATGTTCGACTGGCCGATGGCCGCGAACGCGCCGAGCATCATCGAGGCGATCGAGATGAAGACGATGATCTGGCGCCATTGGTCGAGGATGTTCGGGAAGGCGTCGATGGCGACGCGGACGAACACGCTCATCGCCGCGACCTTCGGAGCCGCCGCGAAGAACGCCGTCACCGGCGTCGGCGCGCCCTCATAGACGTCCGGCGTCCACATATGGAACGGCACGGCGGACACTTTGAAGGCGAGGCCGGCGAACAGGAAGACGAGGCCGAATATCAGCCCGGTCGGCGCGTTTCCGGCCTGGACCGACTGCGCAATGCCCGAGAACGAAATCGTGCCGGCATAACCGTAGATCAGCGAGCAGCCGTAGAGCAGCATGCCCGACGACAGCGCGCCGAGGACGAAGTATTTCAGGCCGGCTTCCGTCGACCGCAGATTGTCGCGATGGATCGCGGCGATGACGTAGAGTGCGAGGCTCTGCAACTCGAAGCCGAGATAGAGCGCGATCAGGTCCGATGCCGAGATCATGATCAGCATGCCGGTCGTCGAGAGCACGACGAGGATCGCGTATTCGAAACGCTGCAGCTTCTCGTGACGCAGATAATCGAAGCTCATGATGAGCGCGATCAGCGCGCCGCCGATGACGAGAACCTTCATGAACCGGGCATAGGCGTCCCAGGTGAAGGCACCGTCGAACAGCACCTTGGTCTCGGGCGACGCCGTGACGAGAGCCGCGCCCGCCGCGAGCAGGAGAATCGCCGCCAGGACGTTGATCAAGCCCGCCGATCGGTCACCGCCGAACGCGCCGACCAGAACCATCACGAGCGCTCCGCCCGCCAGGATCATTTCCGGCAGGGCTGGCGTGAGGTCGGCGAAGGATTGGCCGTTCATGGTCGAGACTGTCCGAGGTCAGCGCGCAGCAAGTGCGGCGGGTTCAATTGTGGGAGCCGACGCGGTCGCCGACTGCGTGAGAAGGTTTTCGATGCTGGCCGTCGTCACGTGGAAGATCGGCTCGGGCCATACGCCGAGCAGAATCGTCAGCACGACCAGCGGCAGCAGGATGACGAATTCGCGGAGCGACAGGTCCGTCATGAACTTTAGGCTCGGCTTGTCGAGCTCGCCCCAGATCACCTTGCGGTAAAGCCAGAGTGCGTAGCACGCTGAGAGGATCACACCGGTCGTCGCGAAGAACGCGACCCAGGTATTGGCCTGGAAAGCGCCGAGCAGCGACAGGAATTCGCCGACGAAGCCTGACGTGCCCGGAAGGCCGACATTGGCCATCGTGAACAACATGAAAATAGTGGCGTAGACCGGCATCCGGTTCACGAGGCCACCATAGGCCTTGATCTCGCGGGTGTGCAGGCGGTCGTAGATCACGCCGACGCAAAGGAAGAGCGCTCCCGAGACCACGCCGTGCGAGATCATCTGGAACATCGCGCCGTCGATGCCCTGACGGTTCAGCGAGAAGATGCCCATGGTCACGAAGCCCATATGGGCGACCGACGAATAGGCAATCAGCTTCTTGATGTCTTCCTGCATCAGCGCGACGAGCGAGGCGTAGACGATCGCCACGACCGACAGCGTGAAGACAAGCGGCGCGAAGAACTCGGACGCATCCGGGAACATCGGCAGCGAGAACCGCAGGAAGCCGTAGCCGCCCATCTTCAGCAGGACCGCGGCCAGGATGACCGAGCCCGCGGTCGGTGCCTCGACGTGCGCATCCGGCAGCCAGGTGTGCACCGGCCACATCGGCATCTTCACCGCGAACGAGGCGAAGAAGGCGAGCCACAGCCAGGTCTGCATCGAGGCCGGGAAGTCATAGGCCTGCAGCGTCGGGATGTCGGTCGTTCCGGCCTGCCAGTACATCGCCATGATGGCGAGCAGCATCAGCACCGAGCCGAGCAGCGTGTAGAGGAAGAACTTGAAGCTCGCATAGACGCGGCGCGCTCCGCCCCAGATGCCGATGATGAGGAACATCGGGATCAGGCCGCCTTCGAAGAACAGGTAGAACAGCACCAGATCGAGCGCACAGAACACGCCGATCATCAGCGTTTCGAGCACGAGGAACGCGATCATGTATTCCTTCACGCGCTTCTCGATCGACTGCCAGCTCGCCAGGATGCAGAGCGGCATCAGAAAGGTCGTGAGGATGACCAACGGCATGGAAATGCCGTCGACGCCCATGTGATAGGTGATCGTGCCGCCGAGCCACGGCTGCTTCTCGACGAACTGGAAGTCCTGCGTGCCGTAGTTGAAGTTCACAACGATGACGAGCGACACCGCGAAGGTGACGAGCGTCGTCCAGAGCGCGATGTGGCGCGCATTGCGATCACCGCGGCGCTCCTCGCCGCGCAGCATCAGGATGAACAGCGCGCCGACGAGCGGCAGGAACGTGATGACGGAGAGCATGGGCCAGTCCGTCATTTCAGTGAACTCCGCCCAGCATGAACCAGGTGAACAGGGCCGCGACGCCGATCAGCATCGCGAATGCGTAATGGTAGACGTAGCCGGTCTGCAGACGGACCACGCCGCGCGTCACGTCGATCACCCGCGCCGAGACGCCATCCGGGCCGAGCCCGTCGATGATCTGTCCGTCGCCGGTCTTCCAGAGGAAGTAGCCAAGCCGCTTGGCCGGCCGCACGAACAGGAAGTCGTACAGCTCGTCGAAGTACCACTTGTTCAGCAGGAAGCGGTAAAGCACGTCGTGACGGCGGGCGAACTGGACCGGGAGCGCGGATCCTTGATGTAGAACCAGTAGGACACCGCGAAACCGATCGCCATCATCACGAAAGGCGACGACTTCACCCAGGCCGGACGTGATGCATATGCTCGAGGATCTCCGGCTCAGCGCCGCCCGCGAGAATGCCCTTCCAGAACTCGGCGTAATCCTCGCCGATGAAGGCATCGTGGAAGAGCAGGCCCGCGAGAAGAGCGCCGATCGCCAGGATGAACAGCGGGACCAGCATCACCGTCGGCGATTCATGGACGTGCTTCATCGTTTCGAACGACGCGCGCGGCGTACCGTGGAAGGTCATGAACACCAGCCGCCACGAATAGAAGCTTGTGAAGCCGGCCGCGACGACGATCAGCATGAAGGCGTAGGTCGACATCGAGGCATGGCTGGCGAAAGCCGCCTCGATGATCGCGTCCTTCGAAAAGAAGCCCGCGGTGCCGATCATGGTCATGGGGATGCCGAGACCGGTCAGCGCCACCGTGCCGACGATCATCATCCCATAGGTCAGCGGGATCAGCCGGCGCATGCCGCCCATCCTGCGCATGTCCTGCTCGTGGTGCATCGCATGGATGACCGAGCCGGCCCCTAGGAACAGCAGCGCCTTGAAGAAGGCGTGCGTGAACAGGTGGAAGATGCCGGCCGAATAGGCCCGGTGCCGATCGCGACGAACATGTAGCCGAGCTGCGAGCAGGTCGAATACGCGATGACGCGCTTGATGTCGTTCTGCACGAGGCCGACGGTCGCCGCGAAGAAGGCCGTCGTCGCGCCGATGAAGATGACGAACTCGAGCGCCGTGTGCGACAGCTCGAACAGCGGCGACAGACGCGCCACCATGAACACGCCGGCGGTCACCATGGTCGCGGCATGGATGAGCGCCGACACCGGGGTCGGGCCTTCCATCGCGTCCGGCAGCCAGGTGTGCAGCAGGAACTGCGCGGACTTGCCCATCGCGCCCATGAACAGCAGCAAGCACAGCACCGTCAGCGCTCGGCCTTCTGCCAGCCGAGGAAAGCGCATCGTGGCTTCGGCCTTGCCGGGCGCGTCGGCGAAGATCGTGTCGAACGACACCGTGCCGAACACGACGAAGACGCCGAAAATGCCGAGCGCGAAGCCGAAGTCGCCGACGCGGTTGACGACGAAGGCCTTGATCGCGGCCGCATTGGCCGACGGCTTCGTGTACCAGAAGCCGATCAGGAGATAGCTCGCGAGACCGACACCTTCCCAGCCGAAGAACATCTGGACGAGGTTGTCCGACGTCACCAGCATCAGCATGGCGAAGGTGAACAGCGACAGATAGGCGAAGAAGCGCGGCCGCTGCGGATCCTCGTTCATGTAGCCGATCGAATAGAGGTGCACGAGCGCCGACACGGTGTTGACCACGACCAGCATGACCGCCGTCAGGCTGTCGATGCGCAATGCCCAGTCGACTTCGAGCGGGCCGGAGGTCATCCAGCGCAGGACCTGGATGCGGACGGCTTCGTGCTCGCCCAGACCGTGCTGGATGAACGCGACCCAGGACAGCACCGCGGCAACGACCATGAAGCCGGTCGTGATGAGCTCGACCGCGCGCGCTCCCGGCGCCACCGGCTGCGTCGGGCCGTGGCTGTCATGGTCGTCGTGACCATGGTCATCTGTGCATCAGCATGGGCGTCGTGGCCGAGGGTCGGGTCCTGCGGCTGCTCAACATGGTGGACATGGTCGTGGCCGTGATGGTCGTGACCATGGCCGTCGCCGGCTTCGGCGAGTTCCGCGCGGCGAACGCTATTGGCGCCGATCAGCGTGATCAGGCCGCCGAGGATCGCGCCGATAAGGGGCAGGAAAACGATCGCTTGATACATGGCGGCTGTCTCAGCCCTTCATCATGTTGATGTCCTCGACCGCGATCGATCCACGATTGCGGAAGAAGACGACGAGAATGGCCAGGCCGATCGCGGCCTCGGCGGCGGCGACGGTGAGCACGAGCAGCGCGAAGACCTGACCGACAAGATCGCCGGAGAAGGTCGAGAACGCGACGAAATTGATGTTCACGGCGAGCAGGATGAGCTCGACCGACATCAGGATGACGATGACGTTCTTGCGGTTCAGGAAGATCCCGAGCACGCCGAGCGTGAACAGGATCGCTGCCACCGTGAGATAATGTCCGAGACCGACGTCCATATTATCCCCTGCCCCGCCTCAGATGCCCTGTCCGGGCTTTACGTCATGAAGTGAAAGACCGGCCGCCTTCGAACGCGCGATCTGTGCGGCGATGCTCTGGCGCTTGACGTTTTCCTTGTGGCGAAGCGTCAGCACGATGGCGCCGATCATCGCGACGAGCAGGATCAGCCCCGACAGCTGGAAGAACAACAGATAGTCCGTGTAGAGCACCCGGCCGAGCGCCTCGGTGTTGGTGATGTCGGTCGGCGTGCGTTCGAGCGATCGCCTGCGGCGCCGAGGGCGATACCGCCCAGCTGCCGACGACGAGCACGAGCTCGACCAGCACGAGCAGACCGACCAGGCCGCCGATCGGCAGATATTGCAGGAAGCCCTCCCGCAGCTCGGCGAAGTCGACGTCGAGCATCATCACGACGAACAGGAACAGCACCGCGACCGCGCCGACGTAGACGACGACCAGGATCATCGCGAGGAACTCGGCGCCCATCAGCACGAACAGGCCCGCCGCGTTGAAGAACGCGAGGATGAGGTAGAGAACCGAATGCACCGGGTTCTTGGCCGCGATGACCATGAAGGCCGATGCGACGACGATCCCTGCGAACAGGTAGAAGAAGGCCGAAGCCAAGGTCATTTGATCCCCCCGTCCCGGTGCGGAACGTGTCTTGAAATGCGTTGCATACTCTTGAACACCCGTCAGCGATAAGGCGAGTCGAGAGCGATGCGGCGGGAAAGCTCGCGCTCCCAGCGATCGCCGTTCGCGAGCAGTTTTTCCTTGTCGTACAGAAGCTCTTCGCGCGTCTCGGTGGCGAACTCGAAGTTCGGTCCCTCGACGATCGCATCCACCGGGCATGCTTCCTGGCAGAAGCCGCAATAGATGCACTTCACCATGTCGATGTCGTAGCGCGTCGTGCGGCGCGTGCCGTCATTGCGGCGCGGGCCGGCTTCGATCGTGATCGCGAGCGCCGGGCAGATCGCCTCACAGAGCTTGCAGGCGATGCAGCGTTCCTCGCCGTTTGGATAGCGGCGCAGGGCATGCTCACCACGAAAACGCGGCGAGATGTGCCCCTTCTCGAAGGGATAGTTGATCGTCGCCTTCGGCTTGAAGAAGTACCGCATCGCCAGGAAGAAGGCGGACACGAACTCACCGAGGAAGATCGAGCGGGCGGCCTGGTCCATTCTCATAGCCTTACGCCCCCCAGCCGGTGAAATGGAGCACCGCAGCCGTCATAATGACCATCGCGAGCGAGATCGGCAGGAACACCTTCCATCCGAGACGCATCAATTGGTCGTAGCGGTAGCGCGGTACGATCGCCTTCACCATCGCGATCATGAAGAAAACGAGGCTGACCTTCAGCAGGAACCAGATCACGCCCGGCACCCAGGTGAACGGCGCGAACGGGATCGGCGACAGCCAGCCACCCATGAACAGGATCGACGTCAGCGAGCACATGCCCATGATCGCGACGTACTCGCCGAGCATGAACAGCAGATACGGCGTCGACGAGTATTCGACCGCAAAGCCCGCGACGAGTTCCGATTCCGCTTCCGGCAGGTCGAAGGGCGGACGGTTCGTCTCGGCCAGCGCCGAGATGAAGAAGATCACGAACATCGGGAACAGCGGCAGCCAGTACCAGCCGAGCAGGCCGTACGGCGTGTCCTGCGCGCGGACGATGTCCGAAAGGTTCAGCGAACCGACGATAAGCAGCACCGAGATGATCACGAAGCCGAGCGAGACTTCGTAAGAGACCATCTGCGCGGCCGAGCGGAGCGCGCCGAGGAACGGATACTTCGAGTTGGACGACCAGCCGCCCATGATGATGCCGTACACGCCGAGCGACGAGATCGCGAAGATGTAGAGCACACCGACATTGATGTCGGCGATCACCCAGCCCTCATTGAACGGAATCACGGCCCAGGCGGCGAGCGCCAGCACCGCAGTGACGAGCGGCGCCAGCAGGAACACGCCCTTGTTGGCGCCCGACGGGATGATCGGCTCCTTCAACACGAACTTCAGCAAGTCCGCGAAGCTCTGGAACAGGCCAAAGGGTCCCACCACGTTTGGGCCGCGGCGAAGTTGCACAGCCGCCCAGATCTTGCGGTCCGCGAGCAGATAGAAGGCGATGAAGACGAGCAGCAGAACGAGCACGAGCGCGCTCTGCAGCACCATCAGCAGCAGCGGCCAGAGCCAGCTTGTCCAGGCTTCCTGCAACATCAGGTCCTCACTCCGCCGCTTCGAGCTTGCCGTTTTCGGCAAGCGTCGCGCATTCAGCCATCAGGGCAGACGCGCGGGCGATTGGGTTCGAGAAATAGAAGTTTTCGATGCTCGAGCGGAACGTGAGCCCGGCCTGGACCGAACCACCCTGCCCCGCAAGGCTCTTCAGCGAAGCCACATCGCCAGCAACGATCTGGTCGGCGGCCGCCATATGCGGATGGGCCCCGTAGAGCGTCGCACGGAGCTGGGCGAAGCTGTCGTAGGGCAGCTTCGCCCCGAGCACGTCGGAGAGTGCGCGCAGAATCGCCCAGTCCTCTCGGGCATCGCCCGGCGGGAAGGTCGCGCGCGAACCGATCTGGACGCGGCCCTCGGTGTTCACCCAGGTGCCGTGCTTCTCGGTGTAGGCAGCACCCGGCAGGATGACGTCGGCGCGATGCGCGCCGCGATCTCCGTGCGTGCCCTGATAGACGACGAACGGACCGGCCGGCACGTCGACCTCGTCGGCACCGAGCAGGAACAGGACGTCGAGCGCCTTCGGCTTCAGCATACCCGCGAGCCCGAGACCGCCCTCGCCCGGCACGAAGCCGAGATCGAGCGCGCCGACGCGCGAAGCCGCCGTATGAAGGACAGCGAGACCCGAGAACTCGTCGGTCAATGAGCCGATCGCATCGGCAGCCCTGGCCGCCAGCGACAGCACGCTCGCGCCGTTCTCACCGGTCAGGGCGCCCTGACCGACGATCACGATGGCGCGCTTGGCGTCCTTGAGCGTCTTCGAGAACGAGTGCGAGCCGTCGATAACGCCGTTCAGTGTATCGACGCCGGCGCCGAGATAGTCATAGGCGTAGGTAAGGTCGGCCTGCTCGCCGATCAACGCGACCTTGGTACCGTGCAGACGCCATGCCTTGCGGATGCGGGCGTTCAGCACCGGGGCTTCCCAGCGCGGGTTCGAACCCACCAGCAGGATCACGTCGGCGGTATCGATACCCGCCACGGTCGGATTGAAGATGTAACTTGCACGGCCGAGCGACGGGTCGAGCGCGGCACCATCCTGACGGCAATCGAGATTCTTCACCCCGAGGTTAGACATCAGGCCCTTGAGCGCGAAGATGTCTTCCACCGAAGCGAGGTCGCCGACGATCGCGCCGATCTTCTTCGGCTTCGTCGCGGCCACCTTCTCGGCGATCAGCGCGAATGCCTCGTTCCAGGTCGCCGGACGCAGCCTGCCTGCCTCGCGGATATACGGGCGGTCGAGACGCTGGGTCTTGAGCCCGTCCCACGCGAAACGGGTCTTGTCCGAGATCCACTCCTCGTTCACGTCCTCGTTGAGGCGCGGCATGATGCGAAGCACTTCACGGCCGCGCGCGTCGACGCGGATGTTCGAGCCGAGCGCATCCATGACGTCGATCGTCTCGGTCTTGGACAGCTCCCACGGCCGCGCCGCGAACGCATAGGGCTTCGAGGTCAGCGCGCCGACCGGGCAAAGGTCGATCACATTGCCCTGCAACTCGGAGGTCATCGCCTTTTCGAGATAGGTCGTGATCTCCATGTCCTCGCCGCGACCGATCGAGCCGAGATCCGGAACGCCGGCGACTTCCGTCGAGAAACGGACGCAGCGCGTGCACTGGATGCAGCGCGTCATCACCGTCTTCACGAGCGGGCCGATATACTTGTCCTCGACCGCACGCTTGTTCTCGGCGAAGCGCGACGAGTCGGAACCGTAGGCCATCGCCTGGTCCTGCAGGTCGCACTCGCCGCCCTGATCGCAGATCGGGCAATCGAGCGGATGGTTGATCAGCAGGAACTCCATCACGCCTTCGCGCGCCTTCTTGACGTAAGGCGAGTTCGTGATGACGACCGGCGGCTCGCCGTTCGGGCCGGGGCGTAGGTCCTTGACCGCCATGGCGCAGGACGCGACCGGCTTCGGCGAGCCCTTCACCTCGACAAGGCACATGCGGCAATTGCCGGCGATCGACAGGCGCTCGTGGAAGCAGAAGCGTGGAATCTCCGCGCCGGTCTGCTCCGCCGCCTGCAGCAGCGTGAAGTCCGGCGGGACGTCCAGCTCGATTCCGTCGACGATGATCTTAGCCATCTCGGCTTCTTTCCCCTCGCCTTATTCCGCCGCCACGGGGATCACGGTGTCGCCCGTGTTCCGCGCCGTGAAGTCGTCGATACGCTTCTCGATCTCGTGGCGGAAATGCCGGATCAGGCCCTGCACGGGCCATGCCGCAGCGTCGCCGAGCGCGCAGATCGTGTGACCTTCGATCTGCAGCGAGACTTCGAGCAGGAGATCGATCTCCTTCTTCTGAGCCTCGCCGCGGACCATGCGGGTGAGCACGCGCCACATCCAGCCGGTGCCCTCGCGGCACGGCGTACACTGGCCGCAGCTCTCATGCTTGTAGAAGTGCGCGAGCCGGGCGATCGCCTGGATCACGTCGGTCGACTTGTCCATCACGATCACGGCCGCCGTGCCGAGGCCGGACTTCAGATTGCGCAGCGTGTCGAAGTCCATCGACAGTTCCTGGCACTGAGGTGCCGGCAGCAGCGGCACGGACGAGCCGCCCGGAATGATCGCGAGAAGATTGTCCCAGCCGCCGCGAATGCCGCCGCAATGACGCTCGACGAGTTCGCGGAAGTCGATGCCCATCGCCTCCTCGACATTGCACGGCCGCTCGACGTGGCCGGAGATCGTGAAGAGCTTGGTGCCGACATTGTTCGGCTTGCCGATGCCGGCGAACCAGGCCGCGCCACGGCGAAGGATGGTCGGTGCAACGGCGATCGACTCGACGTTGTTGACGGTCGTCGGCGCGCCGTAGAGGCCCATATTGGCCGGGAACGGCGGCTTCAGCCGTGGCATTCCCTTCTTGCCTTCCATGCTCTCGATGAGCGCCGTCTCCTCGCCGCAGATGTAAGCACCCGCGCCGTGGTGGACGTAAAGGTCGAACGGCCAGCCGTGGATGTTGTTCTTGCCGATCAGGTTCGCGGCATAGGCCTCGTCGACGGCGGCCTGCAGGCGTTCCTTCTCGCGGACATATTCGCCGCGGATGTAGATGTAGCAGGCGTTTGCACCCATCGCGAAGGACGCGATCAGGCAGCCCTCGATCAGCGTCTGCGGATCATTGCGCATGATCTCGCGGTCCTTCGCCGTGCCCGGCTCGGACTCGTCGGCGTTGACCACGAGATAGTGCGGACGGCCGTCCGACACTTTCGGCATGAACGACCATTTCAGGCCGGTCGGGAAGCCGGCGCCGCCGCGGCCGCGCAGGCCGGACGCCTTCATCTCGTCGACGATCCAGTCGCGGCCCATGTCGAGCAGCAGTTTGGTGCCGTCCCACGAGCCGCGCTTCATCGCGGCCTTCGAGGCCGGAATCGTGAAGACCGTAGAGGTTCGTGAAGATGCGATCGCGATCGTGCAGCATCTCAGGCGCCCTTCGTCTGGTCGGTAGGCCGCTTGGCAGCCTGCTTCTCGCCGGGGCTCGTCGTCCTTCGGCTTCGCAGCCTCGGTCGCGGGCTGCGCGGTGGCGGCTTCCTTCGCGGCATTGGCCTCGTCGAAGCGTTTCCTCCACGAACCGACCACCGAGCCGTCATAGAGCGACTGGTCGAGCAGAGTGGTGGGGCCGCCGACGGGCGCCGAACAGGCGCGCTCGACCTGCGGGCCGGGCGTCACCGGGCGGTCATTGCGGAGATCGTCGAGCAGCTTCTCGAAGCTCTCGGGATCGAGGTCTTCGAAATAGTCGTAGTTGATCTGCAGCCATCGGCGCGTTCGAGCACGAACCCAGGCACTCGACTTCGAGCCAGGACAGCTGGCCGTCCTCGGTGACGTGATTCTGGTGGCCGATCACCTTCTCGCAGACATGCATCAGCTTGTCGGCGCCGCGCAGCAGGCACGGCGTGGTGCCGCAAACCTGCACGAAATGCTTTCCGACCGGCTGCAGCGCGAACATCGTGTAGAATGTCGCGACTTCGAGCACGCGGATATAGGCCATTCCGAGCATATCGGCGACGGCACGGATGGCCGGCTCCGGCAGCCAACCGCCATGCTGCTCCTGTGCCTTCCACAGAAGCGAGATGACGGCAGAGGCCTGACGGCCTTCCGGATACTTGGCGATAATGCCCTTCGCCCATTTCACGTTTTCAGGCGTGAAGGCGAAGCTCTCGGGCTGGACGGCTGCGAGACGACGAACTGACATCAGCGATCAACCTCGCCGAACACGATATCGAGCGAGCCGAGGATGGCGCTCACATCGGCCAGCATGTGGCCACGGTTGAGGAAATCCATGGCGGCGAGATGCGCGAAACCCGGGGCGCGGATCTTCGCACGGTAAGGACGGTTGGTGCCGTCGGAGACGAGATAGACGCCGAACTCACCCTTCGGCGCTTCGATCGCGGCGTAGTACTTCGCCTTCCGGCACCTTGAAGCCCTCGGTGTAGAGCTTGAAGTGGTGGATCAGCGCTTCCATCGAGCGCTTCATCTCGCCGCGCTTCGGCGGCACCACCTTGTTGTTCCACGACGAGACCGGTCCGCCGCCATCGGCCGAGCGCAGCTTGTCGCAGCACTGCTTCATGATGCGCGCCGACTGGATCATCTCTTCCATGCGGACGAGATAGCGGTCGTAGCAATCGCCGTGCTTGCCGACCGGAATGTCGAATTCCATCTCGGAATAGAGCTCATAGGGCTGCGCGCGGCGCAGGTCCCACGCGGCGCCGGAGCCACGGACCATCACGCCCGAGAAACCCCACTTCCACGCGTCCTCCAGCGAGACCACGCCGATATCGGCGTTGCGCTGCTTGAAGATGCGGTTGCCGGTCAGAAGGTCTTCGAGGTCCTGCACGGTCTGCAGGAACGGATCGCACCAGTCGTAGATGTCGTCGATCAGCTCGTTCGGCAGATCCTGGTGAACGCCGCCCGGCCGGAAATAGGCCGCATGCATGCGCGCGCCGGAGGTCCGCTCGTAGAAGACCATCAGCTTCTCGCGCTCCTCGAAGCCCCACAGCGGCGGCGTCAGCGCGCCGACGTCCATCGCGAACGTCGTCACGTTGAGGAGATGCGACCTGATGCGGGTCAGCTCGCCCATCAGCGTGCGGATCAGCTGGCCGCGGCGCGGAACATCGACGCCGACCAGCTTCTCGATCGCGAGAACCCAGGCGTGCTCCATGCGACATCGGCGAGCAGTAATCGAGCCGGTCGAAATACGGCAGACCCTGGAGATAGGTCTTGTATTCCAGCAGCTTCTCGGTGCCGCGATGCAGCAGGCCGACATGCGGATCGACGCGCGTCGACGACCTCGCCGTCGAGTTCGAGCACGAGGCGAAGAACGCCGTGCGCCGCCGGATGCTGCGGTCCGAAATTGATCGTGAAATTGCGAAGTTCGGCTTCGGCCATGATCAGTTCTTCGCCTTCTCGTCGCCCGGAAGAGGTAGTCGGTACCTTCCCACGGGCTGAGGAAATCGAAGTTTCGGAATTCCTGCGGCAGCTGCACCGGCTCGTAGATCACGCGCTTCTGCACGTCGTCGTAGCGCACCTCGACGAAGCCGGTCAGCGGGAAGTCCTTGCGCAGCGGATGCCCCTCGAAGCCGTAGTCGGTGAGGATGCGGCGCAGATCCGGATGTCCGGCAAACAGCATGCCGTAGAGGTCGTATGCCTCGCGCTCGAACCAATTGGCGCCGGGATACAGGTCGACCGCGCTCGGAACCTGCGTCACCTCGTCGGTCTGCACCTTGAGGCGGATGCGCGCGTTCTGCTTGGGCGACAGCAGGTGATAGACAACGTCGAAGCGCTTCTCGCGCTGCGGATAGTCGACGCCGCAAATGTCGATCAAGCACCAGAACTGGCAGCGCGGATCGTCGTGCAGGAACTGCAGTACCGTTAGGATGTCGGCGCTCTCGACATCCAGCGTCAGCTGTCCGACCGGCAACGTCCATCCGCGCACCGCGCTTCGCAGAGCGACGTCGCGATATGTTCACCCAGTTCCTTCAGACTTTCGTCCATCTGCTCTGAACCGCCCCCCTCTTTCCTCAGCGTTCGATCGTGCCGGTGCGGCTGATCTTCCGCTGCAGAAGAAGCACGCCATACAGCAGCGCTTCGGCCGTCGGCGGGCAACCCGGCACGTAGACATCGACCGGCACCATCCGGTCACAGCCGCGCACGACCGAATAGGAATAGTGGTAGTAGCCGCCGCCGTTCGCGCAGGAGCCCATCGAGATCACGTAGCGCGGCTCCGGCATCTGGTCGTAGACCTTGCGGAACGCTGGCGCCATCTTGTTGCACAGCGTACCGGCCACGATGATCACGTCCGACTGGCGCGGGCTGGCGCGCGGAGCGAAACCGAAGCGCTCGGCGTCGTAGCGCGGCATCGACAGTGCATCATCTCGACCGCGCAGCACGCGAGACCGAACGTCATCCACATCAGCGAGCCGGTGCGCGCCCAGGTGATGAGGTCTTCCGTCGAAGTGACGATGAAGCCCTTGTCGGCGAGTTCGCGATTGATGTCGGACACGAACGGATCGTTCGCACCGATCGGCTTTCCGGTCGCCGGGATCAAGCATGCCTCGAGGCTCCGGTGCGATCTGGTCCGGCGGGCGCGGGTCGAGTCGATGTTCAATCCCATTCCAGTGCACCCTTCTTCCACTCATAGACGAAGCCGATCGTCAGCACGCCGAGGAACACCATCATCGACCAGAAGCCGAGCAGCCCGACCTCGCGGAACGCGACGGCCCACGGAAACAGGAAGGCCACTTCGAGGTCGAAGATGATGAACAGAATCGCCACCAGGTAGAACCTGACGTCGAACTTCATGCGCGCGTCGTCGAACGCGTTGAAGCCGCATTCATAGGCGGACAATTTCTCGGGGTCCGGGCTGCTGTAAGCGACGAGAAAGGGGCCACCAGAAGGGCCAGACCGATCACGAGCGCCACGGCAATAAAGATGGCGAGCGGAAGGTAGTCGGCAAGCAGCGCGTTCATGGCAACGCCTTTGAGGTGACTTCGGGCCAAACTCCGCCCGTGCCGATCCCCGCGCATGCCAGAAAAGGCGGTCCCGCCACACACCGGGAACGCCTGCAAGTCTTGGCGCAGGCGACACAATCGGCAGGGCGAGGCATACTCCATGCCACGACGCCGAAGCAAGCCAAACCGAGCTTTTAATGCCTCCAATTACAGCTTTCGCGAGCACGGTGTGGCGAGACGCCGCGCCTGGCCGTCAGTCCGTAGTTTCGCTGACGTGAGTGTGCGGCCTGTTGGAGCCTTCCTCGAGCTCCTCGTGCCACCTGCCCTTTTCGTCCTGGTACTCGATCGTCCCGGTCTCACCCGGTCGCTCCTGCTCCTTTGCTGCCCGTTCGGCAGCGAAGCGTGCCTCGTCGTAAGTCTCGAAGGTTTCGGAAAAGACGTCTCCGAGTTTGTAGGCCCAACCGCCATTGTGCTGGACGATCTCGTAGGTCACGTCGGTCATCGGCAAACTCTCCTTCGACCATCAAACCCCTGTCTTGTTAGGCCAGTTCCCGCGTTTGAACCTTCTGTTTCCCAGCGGAAACAAAGAAGCCGCGCGACGTGGCTCGCCGGAAACATGCGCCTGCCATAAGTGACACTGGTAAGCGAGCGTCTGCCACGATGGCTCGACGCTGCCGACTGCGGAGGTGAGCAAGCCTCGGGAACTCGCGCCGATCACTCAAATTTTACGTGTGAGTTCAAAGCAATCTAGTCAATCTGCAGCGTAAGGCTGCACGGGATCTCCGGTTGCAACCGGGGTCGACCACCCAGAAGGGGTATCAAATGGTGCCGATTGCAGTCGCCAAGAACTGGCTTGAACACGATCACCGGGCCGACGAGGACCCGTGGAATCATCCGCGTCCTCAGTCGCACGCTCGCGCCAAGGCAATCCGCATCGATGTCTCGCAGAACGTCCTGATGATGCAGGCCGCCGCTATCACCCTTGGTCTCGCCTTCGGCACGGTGCTCTGGAAGCTCGGCCACGCCGTCGGCATGTTCGGCTGACAACGAGGGAATGGGCGGAGCAGGATGCTCCGCCATGCCCCGTCAGATCGCGGATTGTTGCGCGTCCCGTATCGAGAGCGCGATTTTCCAGCGCAAGGCATCGACCAAGATGAAAGCCAGGGTGCTGACGCCCATCAGCGGCAGCGCCCAGCCCAGGCCGATCGCCACCGCGACCGTCGCCCCTTTGATCGCTGGCGATAACCTCACCCACACCGCGATCAGGGTCTTCGGCATCACGCCGGCAGACGGGCGCCGTTTCCACCACATCGCATAACCAATCGCGATCATCGTCGTCAGCGCGAGACCCGTCGCCGCGAGCAGAAGCTGGTTGGGCAGCCCGAAAAGCACGCCCATGTGCGCATCGATCCCCCAGCGGATCAGCTTAGCGATGAGCGGAAACGTTTCGAAATCCGCGCGGCTCACCACCGACAGCGTGCTTGGATCGATCGCGATCGTGTCGACCTGCGTCGGCCAGCTTCGATCATACTCGCGGACGAGCCACGCCTGATCTGCCGCCTTGGCCGGCCTGATCTCGATGAACGGCGAATTGATGCCGCCCTGTCGGGCAACAGACTGGATATCGTCGAGCAGGATCGCTGGATCGCCAGCGATCGACGAAGCGGCCGGGTCGCCGGCGCCATGAGATGCATGCTCACCCGATCCAGTTCCGGACGAACCGCCGACCAGCTTCGTGGAGACCGAGGGGGTCGTCCAGCCGAGATATCCCCTCGCCTGATCAATGTGGTCCCCAGCCCATTTCGACCATGTCAGGCCGGTGATCGAGAGGAATACCAATCCAACCGCCAACCAGATGCCGGTCCTTGCATGCAGGCGGCGCAGGTTGCCCACGCCGGAGCGCGCCGCTCGGTCGCTCTGCCAGAGCCAGAGCAGCACGCCGCCGAGCGCCGCCATCCAGAGCCATGAGGCCGCCAATTCACTGTAGACGCGCCCGATCTCCCCGAGAAGCAGATGGCGGTGCAGGTAGTCGATCGTCGTTCGCAACGGCAGGTTCCCGCTGGTCCCGTATACGATCAGATCGCCTTGTATCCTCAGTGAGACCGGATCAACGAAGATCGCCCGGCTTTCCGAATCGCCAAGGGCCGGCTGGCTGAACATCACCCGTGTGGTCGCGCCCGTCTCCGCCGCCGGCCGCACTGCAAACAGCCGCGGGCCCTGGCCGATATAGGACCGCGCGGCTTGCGCCTGTTCGGCCAGAGGTCGGGGTTCGCCCTGAGTTTGCGCCCGCAACTGATCCGCATAGATGAGCGTCTCGATCTGCGGCGTCAGAACGAACAGCGTGCCGGTAATCGCCGCAACGAGAATGAAAGGCCCGACAAACAGGCCGATGTAGAAATGCAGTCGGGTGACGAAGGCTCGGAATTCGGAGCCGCTGACGCGCGTGGCCGAATGGCCCGCGCCGGGTTGATGAATGGTCATGAGAAAGCTTTCGTTGAACGTGGGATGGCCGCCGCTGACGCGACGGAGGTCCGGAAGACGGTCGTTCAGGCGAAAGAGGGAGGAGCCCTCGGTCGGGCGCTCGTCGCAAGTTTCGGGTCGCGCGGACGCGATTCCTCCGCTCGCGGGACGAAGACGAATTCTCGGTCGGCCTGAGGTGCCGGCGTGGCCACGATGGCGGCGGACGGTGCCTCAAGTACCGCGTGGCCGAACGTACAAAGGACACATGGCGGGACGTGCCGGCTGTGCGCGGGTGCGGGAAGATCAGGTCTATCGGCGGTCTGGCCGGAGCAGACGACCTGCAGGGCCGAGAGAAGCTTAGCCTCTCCTGCATGCGGCGTAGCGGCAGCAGCCATGACGAACGCGTGGAGCAGCAGCGCATAGGCTGCGAACCCCGCGATCACCGCTCTCGTCAGTTGGCTCCGTCCGGACATTCGTTCCCCCGTACGGCAGCTAACATCCGTATGGGCCTCCCCACAACAGAATGGATGCCGCAGACGCGGCGGCCTGTTTACTTCTGCTTGTTCGCATCCTCCGCGACCAGACGCGCGCCTCTGTCATAGGTGAGGTAGCGCCAGATCCATTGCAGCGAGACGATTACGCGGTGCTGGAAGCCAACCAGAAGATAGATGTGAACCACAGCCCACGCGAACCATGCCGGCCATCCTTTCAGACGCAGCCGGCCAGTCTCGAATACAGCGGCATGGCGGCCGATGATCGCGACATTGCCTCGGTCGTGAAAACGGAACGGCGGCAGCGGCGTCCCTGCGGAGATATTCGCCGCCAGCGCCTTCCCCAAAAACCGGCCCTGCTGCTTCGCCACTTGCGCAAGTCCGGGAAGCGGCTCGCCGTCTTCGCCATTTAGCAAAGCGAGATCGCCCAGCACGTAGATGCGATCCAGACCTGGCACCGAGAGATCGGGATTAACGGCGATCCGCCCTGCCCGGTCAGGCTCGACATCCAGCCACCCGCTCGCGCCGGTCGCCCTGACGCCCGCCGCCCAGACGATCGTTCCGGCCTCGATGGTTTCTCCCGCGACCGTGACCGAGCCATCGGATATCCGCTCGACCTTCTGGCCCATCCGGATCTCGACACCGAGATCGTGCAACTCCTTCTCGGTATAGCGCGACAGCTCCGGCGTGAATGCCGGCAGCGCTCGCGGGCCTGCCTCGACGAGAATCGTACGGGCAAGATTCGGTTTTATCTTCCGGAAGTCCCGGGCCAGCGTGTAGCGCGCGAGTTCGGCGATCGATCCCGCCATCTCGACCCCCGTGGGACCCGCTCCGATGACGACCGAGGTCATCAGGCGGTGTTGCTCTACGGGATCGTCGCAGATCTCGGCGCGTTCGAAGGCCAGCAAAAGGCGGGTCCGAAGCCTGCGGGCGTCGTCGATCGTCTTGAGGCCTGGGGCGCACTTTTCCCAGTCGTCGTTCCCGAAGTAGCTCGGCAGTGAGCCTGTCGCGATCACCAGCCGATCGAAGCGGATGGGTGCATGGCCCTTCAGGATGACCGTGCGAGCCTGCTTGTCGACGCCGATAACCTCGGCGAGGAGAACATCCGTGCTGGGATAAGGCCGCAGAATCCGGCGAATCGGCTCGGCGATATCCGCTGGCGAAAGAGCTGCGGTCGCAACCTGGTAAAGCAGCGGCTGGAACAGATGATGATTCTGGCGGTCGATCACCGTCGCCCGAATGCCGGCGGCACCGAGCGCCTTCGCCACCTCAATGCCGCCGAAGCCGCCGCCGGCGATGACGACATGTTCTCCGACTTCCTCGGTACCAGCATCTGCCATCGTGACGACCCCACAATTCGTGCGGCCATCTTAGGGTTCGCGGCTGCGCGCCGACACCATCTCTTAGGATAGGAAATGGGCCCGCAGACATTTCGAGAGGTCTGCGGCCTAGATCTGTCAGTTGTCCTCGCGGCCGATCTTGCCGGGCGATTCACCGGGCGCGAGCAGGAGCGTATAGGCTAGCGACCCGAGCGCCGCGCCGATGAGGGGCGCAACCCAGAACAACCAGAGCTGCGGCACCGCCGCGGTCTCCGCAAAGAACGCCACCGCAGTGGAGCGTGCCGGATTCACCGAGGTGTTGGTGACCGGGATGGAGATGAGATGGATCAGGGTGAGGCCGAGGCCGATTGCGATCGGAGCGAAGCCCGCCGGCGCCGCGCGCGACGTTGAGCCGAGGATGATGATCAGGAACGCCGCAGTCAGCACGATCTCGATGAGCAGCGCCGACATCATCCCGTATTTGCCAGGCGAGAGGTCGCCGTAACCGTTCGAGGCAAATCCACCTGCTGTGAAGTTCGGTGCGCCGGAAGCGATCGTGTAGAGCACGAACGCCGCGACGAGACCCGCAACCACCTGGGTGATCCAATACGGGACCAGCTCCTTCCACTCGAAGCGCCCGGCCATCGCCAGGCCGAGCGAGACCGCCGGGTTGAAATGACCGCCCGAAATGCCGCCGACGGCGTAAGCCATGGTGAGGACGGTCAGACCAAATGCGAACGCAACGCCCACGAAACCGATACCGAGTTCGGGAAATCCAGCGGCCAGCACCGCGCTGCCGCAACCGCCGAAAATGAGCCAGAACGTACCGAAGAACTCAGCTGCGAGTTTCCTGGACATCTTGTCCTCCCCTTATCGTTGCGGGGAAAGATTACGCCAGTCGGCAAAGTTGATCCACAGAAGCACTCGGGTATCCACCGCGAGCTCTTAACGCGGTCACGCGCATTCTCATGGCCGGCGTCCGCTTTCTTCTAAACCGTTCCGGCCCAATCGTTCGAATGGAACATTTCATCATAGCGAGGACTCCTATCAAAGCAGGCCCCAAATCCCTGGGAGTCGGCCGCGCTGTCGAGGAGAACCGATATGTCGATAGTTCTCTTTGGTGCATTGATGCTGATCTGCGGTGTTCTTTACACGTTGTGGCAAGCCCTTGGCGGGCGACCCTTGACCGATCCGTCCCGTCTATCCCAAGGCGAGCAAACCCTTGAGCCTAGGCGGCAAGGCCTCGATTTCCTTGGACTGACGAAGAACTGGCCGGGCGTGGCGCTGATGGTCCTCGGCGCGATATGCGTGCTCTACAGCGCCGCGCTCTAGCTCTAACGGAGCCGGGCGGCGACCGGTCGATCTCCATGCACCAACTTTTGGGATGTCTTTTAGGCCACTGAATAGTGGCGGGAGTGACGGGGCTCGAACCCGCGACCTCCGGCGTGACAGGCCGGCGCTCTAACCAACTGAGCTACACCCCCGGAGAGGACCGCGCCGCGGCCGCTCTGAGGTGGGCGTGACTACGACACCCCCTCCCCCAAGTCAACGGACAGAACGCGACGAAATCACCATCTGCGACATAAAAAACGCCGGACCATGACGGACCGGCGTTTGGATGATGGTGGGCGGTGACGGGATCGAACCGCCGACCCTCTCGGTGTAAACGAGATGCTCTACCAGCTGAGCTAACCGCCCTCTGCCGCACGCTTTAAGGGGGTTCGGGGCCGTAGCGCAAGTCGCTCGGCGTTCTCAGCGGTTGATTGCGTCCTTCAGGACCTGGCCGGCCCGGAACTTCGGCGACTTGGACGCCGGGATCTTGATAGCCTGGCCCGTGCGCAGATTGCGGCCGACGCCGGCGGCGCGCTGCACCACCTCGAACGTGCCGAATCCAACGAGCCGGACCTCCTCACCCTGCTTCAGCTTATCGACGATCGAATCGATTGCGGCCTCGACCGCTGCCGACGCCTGTACCTTGCTAAGCCCTGCCTTGTCGGCAACGGCCGCGATGAGATCCGATTTATTCATGTTGCTCTCCGCATTCTTGTAGATTGGGCCTAACCCCCGCGGCCCGTGATGGCAAAGTTTCGCGAAACGCCCGTGAACGCAAGGGAATCCGGCCTGCGATTCGGTCCAAGAAGGGCCGTGTGTGGTAAGCACGGCACATACAAAAACGGCCCGCAAAATGCGGGCCGTTTCCGATGGTCAAAGTGTCACAGTGACGTCAGTGTGCCGTCAGGGCGGCGCCGTCTTCCTCGACAATGGGCTTCGGAAGAGGTTCGGCTTCCTCTTCCCATTCGATCGGCTCCGGCTGGCGCAGCAGCGCCACCTTCAGGACTTCATTCAGGTGGGTCACCGGAATGATTTCCAGTCCGCTCTTAACGTTATCCGGGATGTCCGCGAGATCCTTCGCGTTTTCCTCCGGAATCATCACTGTCTTGATGCCGCCGCGTAGCGCCGCCAGCAGCTTCTCCTTAAGACCGCCGATCGGCAGCACGCGTCCGCGTAGCGTGATCTCACCGGTCATCGCGATGTCGCGGCGGACCGGAATGCCGGTCATCACCGAGACGATAGCGGTGGCCATGGCGACACCGGCCGACGGTCCATCCTTCGGAGTCGCACCTTCCGGCACGTGCACGTGGATGTCGCGCTTCTCGAACAGCGGCGGCTTGATACCGAAATCGACGGCACGCGAGCGCACATAGGATGCAGCCGCGGAAATCGATTCCTTCATCACGTCGCGGAGGTTGCCGGTCACCGTCATGCGACCGCGGCCTGGCATCATCACGCCTTCGATCGTGAGCAGCTCGCCGCCGACTTCCGTCCACGCGAGATCCGGTCACGACGCCGACCTGATCCTCCAGCTCGGCCTCGCCGTAGCGATGCTTCGGCACGCCGAGATAGGTATCGAGATTGGCCTCGGTGACCTTCACGGACTTGGCCTTCTTGGAGACGATCTCCTTGACGGCCTTGCGGGCCATCGTGGCGATCTCGCGCTCCAGATTACGAACGCCGGCCTCACGGGTGTAGCGACGGACGACGGTCTTCAGAGCCGCGTCGTCGATCGACCATTCCTTCGGCGTCAGACCATGCTTCTTCACCTGCTCCGGGATCAGATGGCGGCGAGCGATCTCGGCCTTCTCATCCTCGGTGTAGCCTGCGATACGGATGATCTCCATGCGGTCCATCAGCGGACCGGGGATGTTCAGCGTGTTCGCCGTGGTGATGAACATCACGTTCGACAGGTCGTAATCGACCTCCAGATAGTGGTCGTTGAACGCGTGGTTCTGCTCCGGATCCAGCACTTCGAGTAGCGCCGAGGCCGGGTCGCCGCGGAAGTCCATGCCCATCTTGTCGATCTCATCGAGCAGGAAGAGCGGGTTGGCCTTCTTCGCCTTCCTCATCGACTGGATGACCTTGCCGGGCATCGAGCCGATATAGGTGCGACGATGGCCGCGGATCTCGGCCTCGTCGCGCACGCCGCCGAGCGACATGCGGACATATTCGCGGCCGGTCGCCTTGGCGATCGACTTGGCGAGCGAGGTCTTGCCCACGCCGGGAGGTCCAACGAGGCACAGGATCGGGCCGGCGAGCTTGTTCGCGCGGCTCTGCACCGCGAGATACTCGACGATACGCTCCTTGACCTTGTCGAGGCCGAAGTGATCGGAATTGAGCACCTGTTCGGCGAAGTCGAGATCCTTGCGGACCTTGGACTTGTTGCCCCACGGGATCGACAGCAGCCAGTCGAGATAGTTGCGTACCACCGTGGCTTCTGCGGACATCGGCGACATCTGCTTCAGCTTCTTGACCTCGGCGGTCGCCTTTTCACGGGCTTCCTTCGAGAGCTTGGTGGTCTTGATCTTCTCTTCGAGCTCGGCGGTGTCGTCGCGGCCTTCATCGCCGTCGCCGAGTTCCTTCTGGATCGCCTTCATCTGCTCGTTGAGGTAGTATTCGCGCTGGGTCTTCTCCATCTGGCGCTTGACGCGCGTGCGGATGCGCTTCTCGACCTGCAGCACGGAGATTTCGCTCTCCATCAGGCCAAGCACGCGCTCAAGACGCTCACCGACGTTCAGAAGCTCCAGGATCGCCTGCTTCTCGGGAATCTTCACCGAGAGGTGCGAGGCGACGGAGTCCGCCAGCTTCGAGGAATCCTCGATCTGCGTCACCGCGGTCACGACCTCGGAGGCAATCTTCTTGTTGAGCTTCACATAGCTCTCGAACTCGTTGATCACCGAGCGCGCCAGAGCGGTGCTCTCGACCGCCTCGGCGCCGATGTCGTCGAGTGCCTCAGCCTCGGCCTCGTAAAAGTCCTCGCGCTCACGGTACTTGCCGACGCGCGCGCGGCCGATGCCCTCGACCAGCACCTTCACGGTGCCGTCGGGGAGCTTCAGGAGTTGCAGGACCGTCGCAACCGTGCCGACCTTGTAGATCGCCTCGGGCGCCGGATCGTCATCGGCCGGGTTGAGCTGGGTTGCCAGAAGATCGGCTTGTCGAGCCGCATCACCGCCTCTAGAGCGCGGATGGACTTCTCGCGCCCTACGAACAGCGGCACGATCATATGCGGGAACACGACGATGTCGCGAAGCGGCAGGACGGGATAAACGTCCGTCTCGCCCGGAACCGGCGTGCGCACCTTCGAACTGGTCATAATGGGTGTCCTTTCACGGCGCCGGCCGGGTAGCCCGTCGCCGATTGCGCGCGGAGATGCGTGACGCGCTTTGAAAGCCGCGTGCGCCCCCCGGGAGCGAAGGCCCGTCCTGACAGTCCAGGACGGATCCTTGTGTTGATTTTTAATTGGTTGCCGGGTCGCGAGCTTTCAAGGCACGCGACCCTGGTTTGCAGGGCCTGCAGAAACCGGCGAACAGGAGCCGGCTCTGGATCCATCAGGCGCTGGCCTCGGTCGCATCGGCACCGCGATCCGAGTAGATGTAGAGGGGCTTCGGCCTTGCCCTCGACGACCTCGTCCGAGATCACCACCTCGTCGACGCCTTCGAGACCCGGCAGGTCGTACATCGTATCGAGCAGGATCGCTTCCAGGATCGACCGCAGGCCACGCGCGCCGGTCTTGCGCTGGATCGCCTTGCGGGCCACCGCACCGAGCGCGTCCTCATGCATCGAGAGCTCGACGCCTTCCATCTCGAACAGACGCTGATACTGCTTCACGAGCGCGTTCTTTGGCTCCGACAGGATCTTCACCAGCGCCGCCTCGTCGAGGTCTTCCAGCGTGGCGATGACCGGCAGGCGGCCGACGAATTCCGGGATCAGGCCGAACTTCAGCAGATCCTCGGGCTCGACCTCGCGGAACACTTCGCCAGTGCGGCGATCTTCCGGAGCCGAGACCTTGGCGCCGAACCCGATCGACGTGCCCTTGCCGCGCGAGGAGATGATGCGTTCGAGACCCGCGAAAGCGCCACCGCAGATGAACAGTATATTGGTCGTGTCCACCTGCAGGAATTCCTGCTGCGGATGCTTGCGGCCGCCCTGCGGCGGGCACGGAAGCAACCGTGCCTTCCATGATCTTCAGAAGCGCCTGCTGCACGCCCTCGCCCGACACGTCGCGCGTGATCGACGGGTTGTCGGACTTACGCGAGATCTTGTCGATCTCGTCGATGTAGACGATGCCGCGCTGCGCGCGCTCGACGTTGTAGTCGGCCGACTGCAGCAGCTTCAGGATGATGTTCTCGACGTCCTCGCCGACATAGCCGGCTTCGGTGAGCGTCGTGGCGTCGGCCATCGTGAACGGCACATCGAGAATGCGGGCGAGCGTCTGCGCAAGGAGCGTCTTGCCCGAGCCGGTCGGACCGACGAGCAGGATGTTCGACTTGGCCAACTCGACGTCGTTGTGCTTCGTCGCGTGGTTCAGGCGCTTGTAGTGGTTATGGACGGCGACCGAGAGGACCTTCTTCGCCTGGTCCTGGCCGATGACATAGTCATCGAGGACCTTGCGGATTTCCTTCGGCGTCGGAACACCGTCGCGCGACTTCACCAGCGAGGATTTGTTCTCCTCGCGAATGATATCCATGCAGAGCTCGACGCATTCATCGCAAATGAACACCGTCGGTCCCGCGATCAGCTTGCGGACCTCGTGTTGGCTCTTGCCGCAGAACGAGCAGTAGAGCGTGTTCTTCGAGTCGCTGCCGGCCTTGCTCATGTCTTCCATTTCCTTCCGACGGCGTCCTTTTTTATCTAGGGCCGTAACCCTAAACGGTAGACCCGCCGGCCTAACAATCCGTGTAGCCAATGCCCGAACCTTACGGGCATCACCCCCACGCATACCTCGCGGATCGCCGCGAACGAACCAAGACTCAACGGGAATGTGACCATGCTGAGGCTCACCAGATCAACCCGGTGGATAGACCGTCGTCCCTCAGCTTTATGTGCAAGTAGCACGCCAGCCACACTTCCCCTTCGGGCGGCGGCTGTACGGCCTGCGTTGGTACGCCGCAGGCCGTACCGTTGTCCTAATCAGGCCGCCTGAATCTTCGCAGCGCCTTCGCCGTCGATCGGACGGGTCTCGAAGACCTGGTCGATAATCCCGAATTCCTTCGCCTGATCAGCCGACATGAAATGGTCGCGGTCAAGCGTCCGTTCAATCTGCTCGTACGGCTGACCCGTATGCTTCACGTAGATTTCATTCAGCCGGCGCTTCAGCTTAACGATGTCCTCGGCGTGGCGCTCGATATCAGAGGCCTGTCCGCGGAAGCCGCCCGACGGCTGATGCACCATGACTCGTGCGTTCGGCGTCGCGAAGCGCATGTCCTTCTCGCCGGCGCAGAGTAGCAAGCGAGCCCATCGAGGCCGCCTGGCCGACGCAGAGCGTCGAAACCTTCGGCCGGATGTACTGCATGGTGTCGTAAATCGCGAGGCCCGACGTCACCACTCCGCCCGGGGAGTTGATGTACATCGAGATTTCCTTGTTCGGATTGTCGGCCTCGAGGAACAGCAGCTGCGCGACGATCAGCGAGGACATGCCGTCCTCGACCGGTCCCGTCACGAAGATGATCCGCTCCTTGAGCAGGCGCGAGAAAATGTCGAAGGCGCGTTCGCCGCGGCTCGTCTGCTCGACGACCATCGGCACAAGATTCATATAGGTTTCAATCGGATCGCGCATTTCGGTTCCTCCTCAGGGCGGTGCTCAGGCCGCGTTCGTCTCGTCGGCGATCGGCGAAGAGCTCTTCCTTGGAGACCTTCTTCTCGGTCACCTTGGCGAGCTCGACGATGTAGTCGACCACCTTCTCCTCGTAGATCGGCGCGCGGAGTTCGGCGAGAGCCTCCGGAGTCTTCTGGTAGTATTCCCAAACCTTTGCTCCTGGCCGGGGAACTGGCGGGCACGTTCGACGACGGCACGAGTGACTTCGTCGTTCGTGACCTGGATATCGTTCTTCTCACCGATCTCCGCAAGGAGCAGGCCGAGGCGCACGCGGCGCTCGGCGATCGCCTTGTATTCCGTCCGCAGCTCGTCCTCGGACTTGCCTCGCCCGCCGAACCGTTCGCGATCTCGCGCTCGACCTGCGCCCAGATATTGGCGAATTCCTGCTCGACCAGGGTCGGCGGCAGATCGAATTTGTGGGTCTCGTCGAGGGCGTCGAGCAGAGCGCGCTTCAGCTTCATGCGCGAGGCCTGCTGGTAGTTCTTGTCAGTCTGCTCGCGGATCGCTTCCTTGAGCTTGTCGAGCGATTCCATGCCGAGCTTCTTGGCCAGCTCGTCGTCGATCGCGCCGCTCTTCGGCGAGGCAACTTCCTTCACGGTCACGGCGAATTCGGCGTCCTTGCCGGCGAGATCGGTCGCGCGGTAGTCGGCCGGGAAGCTGACCTTCACAACCTTCTCGTCACCGGCCTTCACACCGACCAGCTGGTCCTCGAAGCCCGGAATGAAGGCTGCCCGAGCCGAGCACCAGCGGATGATCCTCGCCCGCGCCGCCCTCGAACGTCTCGCCGTCGATCGAACCGACGAAGTCGATCGTCACACGGTCGCTTGTTCGCGGCCTTGGCCGACTTGCCGGTCTTCGGCTCGTATTCGGAATTCTGCTCGGCGAGGCGCTCCAGCGTCTCGTCGATCTCGGCATCGGCGACGTCGGCCACCGGCTTCTCGATCTTGATCTTCTTCAGGTCGCCGACCGTGATCTCCGGCAGCACCTCGACCTCGACCGTGTAGGCGAGATCGGCTTGCCGCTGACGACGCTTTCGACTTCCTCGTCATTCTCCGGCATGGAGACCTTCGGCTGCATCGCGAGCTTGATCTTGTGTTCCTCGACGATCCGCTGATTCGGCCTCGGTCATGACCTCCTGCAGGACCTCGCCGAACACCGAGCGGCCATACAGGCGCTTCAGGTGGGCGGCCGGCACCTTGCCGGGACGGAAGCCGTTGATCCGGACCTTGTCCTTGAGCTCGCTCAGGCGTTCGGAGACGCGGCTGTCGAGATCGCTTGGCGGGGACGGTAATGCGATATTCGCGCTTCAGTCCCTCGGAGAGGGTTTCTGTGACCTGCATGGTGTATCTTCCGGATCGTGCGGCTCTCTGACGAGCGCCGTCTTCAAATGGTCTCGCGAGACCGGCCGTTGGTGCGGGCGGAGGGACTCGAACCCCCACGACTTTCGCCACTGGAACCTAAATCCAGCGCGTCTACCAGTTCCGCCACGCCCGCGCCGGGCGCGCCCCTCACGGGTGCGGGGCGTCTATAGCATGGCGTCCGCGCTTCGCACCGAAAAAGTCGAGCGGCGAAATCACTTGTGAAGCGCGGTCTCAAAGATCGCCGAGATAATCCATCTTGCCGACTGGCACGCCCTTGTGGCGAAGAATGTCGTAGGCCGTGGTGACGTGGAAGAAAAAGTTCGGCAAGCGCGAACGCAGCAGATAGGATCTTCGTCCGTGATCGTGGTGCCTGCCGCGGTGTTGATCGTCACTTCCCGCTCCTCGCTACCGTCGATCTGCGAACGGTCAACGCTGTTCAGGAACGCGACGGTCTTGCGCGATCCGCTCGTGGAGCTCCTCGAACGTCGTCTCCGTGATCGGGAAGCTCGGGATTGTCGATGCCCGCCGAGACGCGCCGCGCAGCCCTTCGCGCTGTCCTGGCCCGCTGGACCTGGGAGCGGAGCGGGTCCATGTCGTCGATAAGCCGCGTCTCGATCAGGTTCCTTCGGACGGAATGCCCTGCCTCGGCGTGGGCCTCGCCCTTGTCGAGGATCTGCCGAGATTACCGAAGCGCGCGCACGAAAACGGGCGTCGACGCGTCATAAATGGAAAGGGACATTGGACGTTTCCGAACGAGGGAATGTGCCGCCTAGGTATGCGGCCGTTCCAGAGGCGCAAGAGGTTTAAGGAAACTAACACCCCGTACCGTTCCGTCCTGATGAATCCGAGCCGGAACCCCCGCGGCGACAGCGCCCTCGGACGCCGCCGCGACGAACGCATTAGATCCGCAGACGAATGTCAGGCTTAGGCGGCATCGGCAGACAGGCCGACGAGCTTGCCATCACCATCGCGGAATCAATCCGGCGAGCGCGAAAACCGTCCCGCTTCTCGACATCGCGGGTCAGCGTGAGGACCAGTTCGAAACCATCTCGTTTACCGTGCATCGTCAGCAGTTCGTCGCGAAAGATCACCTCGTCCCATGTCCGGCATGAAAAGAGCATCGCCATCGGCACGGCCGAGCCGCTCGCTGCACGATGCCGCGCCATAGCCATGAGCGGCGCAACGCCAGAGCCTCCGGCGATCAGGAGGATCGGACCGCCCTCCTCCACAGACCAGACGAAATGCCCACCGAGCGGCCCACGCAGTTCGATCTCATCTCCGAGTCTGGACGACCTCGTGGAAGAACGGGGAGACCTCGCCCTCCTCCAGCCGCTCAATCGCAAGCTCGATGTCAGGCGCGCTCTCGGGCGCCGGATGCGATCGAATAGCCGCGTTGAGCCTGATAGCCGTCAGGCGCCGTCAGCCGCACATCGACATGCTGTCCGGCCTTGTGGGCGAACGGTTCCGACGGCGTCAGGACGAAGCTCGTCACGCGCGGCGTCCGCGGCACGATCTCCTTGACCGTCGCTGTCTGCCACTCGATCCGCGTGCTGGAGTGAACCACCACTACGGGTCGCCCGTATAGCGCTGCTCCCGCCACGGATCGCCGTAGGTGTGATAGCCGCGCAGCTCCCAGAAACCGAGCTCGTCACGCTCAGTGAACTGGAGCGCGTTGACCCACTTTGCCGACTTCCAGAAATAGAGGTGTGGCACGAGCAAACGCGCAGGCCCGCCATGCTCGGGCGCCAGCGGCTTGCCCCCGAAATGGGTCGCGACCATCGACTTGCCGCCGACGAGGTCGGCCGTCGGCACATTGGTCGTATAGCCATCGAAGGAATGCGCCAGCGTGAAGCCGGTTGGCGGTTCGATGTTCGCGTCGCCGAGGAGATCGTCGATCATCACGCCCTGCCAGGGGGTGTCGAGCTTCGACCAGGTCGTCACGCAATGGATGTCGCGCGTCATCTTGGTCTGCGGCAGTGCGTTGAATTCCTCCCACGTCCAGGTCTTCACCGGACGCGGGCCGACCTTCAGCGTGAACTTCCACGTATCGAGCGGCACTTTCGGTGTCGGCCCTGCGGACAGGACCGGAAAATCGTCCGTCAGCGCCTGTCCCGGCGGAACCCGGCTCGAAATGTCGGGCGGCTGCTGCCGTCCGGAAAATCCACGCGTGACCATCATTCTCCTCCGCCGCCGCGACAGCGACGGCTAACCTCCGCCAGCCGGGCGGAAAGCGCAATCGCCCCGGGGGATGTACGCGGCCGTCGGGGCGGGAGTTACGTCAGTGCGCTGCCGTGCCAGCCGCCAGCACCACGGCATTGTCCGGTGACTTGCGGTTGACAGTCAGTGCGGCGACCGCGAGCACCATCAGCGCACCGCCGAGATACATCACGCTCGACACGCCCAGACCGTCGACCACCGAGCCGCCGACGAAGGCGCCCGAGGCGAGCGCGATCTGGAACACGAAGACGATGACGGCCATTGCCGCTTCGGGCGTCTCGGGCGATGCCTTCAGCGTCCAGGTCTGCACCGAGACCGGCAGCGCGCCGAAAGCCAGCCCCCAGATTAGGACGAGGATACCGGCGCCGACCTGCGAGGAGCCAATGGTCGGCATCAGCAGCATGGTCGTGCCGAGCAGCGCCGAGGTTCCCATCATGCCCGTACGGACGCTCTTCGAGACAACCATGCCGCCGAGCACATTGCCGAGCAGGCCGAGCACGCCATAGCCCACCAGCGCCGCCGCGATCAGGTTCGGCCCGAACGCCGAAACGTGCCGGAGGAATGGCTCCATGTACGTGTAGGTCGAGAACTGGCCGACGGCCATGAAGATCGAGGCGATGATGCCGAGCCGGGCGACTGGGTCCTTGAACGGCGCGATCAGGTCCGAAAACACGATCGCATGCGAGCGCCGGAAGGCGCGGCAGGAAGAAGAATTGAGCGATAAAGACAAATGCTCCGAGCGTGCCGGCAGTCACGAAGGCCGCGCGCCATCCCCACAGTTCGCCGATCATCGAGCCGGCCGGAACCCCGAGGATCGTGCCGAGCGAAACACCGGCGAGGATCAGCGAGGTCGCCTTCGCCCCCTGCTCCGCAGGCACGAGCCTGACGCCGACGCTGGCCGCGATCGCCCAGAATCCACCGACCGCCATGCCGAGCAGAAAGCGGGCAAAGAGAATCGTGACAAGATTGGGCGCCAGCGACGCAAGAATGTTCGTCGCCACCAGCAGGCCCGAGAGGATGAGCAGCGCGAATTTGCGATCGAGCTTTCCGGCGAGAAGCACCAGGCTTGGCGCAGCAACGGCCGCGACCAAAGCCGGCATCGTCACCAGCAATCCCGCCTCCCCGTCCGTGATCCCGAGATCGCGGGCAATCGTCGTCAGCAGCCCGATCGGCAAAAACTCCGTCGTCACAAGGCCGAAGGTGCCGACGGCGACGGAGGACACGGCGAGCCACGAACGCAACGAAGAAGAACGCGAGGCCTCACCCTCGCGATTTGTATCAATCATTACTATGTACTCCGGGAAGATACGGACTGGCCCTTTCGGCGCGGACCGCGTTTAATAATGTATCGAACGATACAAATGTATAACTCGACGAAATACGTCAAGCCGCATAGGTAGCGACGAACCCAAAAGGAGTGAGTTGAGATGGCAATGGGACGGCCACGGTCGTTCGACGTGGACACGGCGCTCGATCAAGCGATGCGCGTGTTCTGGCGTCGAGGCTATGAGGGAGCATCCCTCGCCGACCTGACCAAGGCCATGGGTATCAACCCACCGAGCCTTTACGCAGCATTCGGCAACAAGGAAGGTCTGTTCCGTGCCGTGCTCGACCGCTACGGCAAAGGCCCGACTTCGCATTTGCAGGTCGCGCTCGCAGAGCCAACCGCCCGCAAGGTCGTCGAATATATGATGCGCCGCACCGTCGACGTGGTCAGCGATCCGGAAAATCCAGGCGGTTGCCTCGGCGCCAAAGCCACGCTCGCCTGCGATTGCGGCACCGAAGAACTCCGAGAGGAGATCATGAAGCACCACGCCGCCAAGGCGGCCGCACTTCAGGGCCGGTTGGAGAGGGCCCGGGCGGAAGGCGACCTTCCGTCGGATTCGAACCCCGAAGCTCTGACCCAATACGTCATGACCGTGCTGCAGGGCATCTCCCTTCAGGCCTCCAGCGGAGCCTGCCGCGCCGATCTGAACCGCGTCGTCGACACGGCCCTCCTCGCGTTTCCCAAGTGACACGCTCCCGGCGCGGTTGAAACGCCGCGCCGCCCGCTTATAGATGCGGCATGATCTTAGTCCGTCCTTCCCGCCGCGAACTTCTTACCGGCGCTGGCGCCGCCCTCCTCGCTACAAGCGTCCGAGCGCAGGACATTCCCTATTCCGCCCTGCGCGAACCGGGCTTCAAGCTCCGCACCGTCAAATCCCCGGCCCGTCTGACGCCGGCAGAAGCGCTGGAAGCTCCGAATTTCGGCGCCGCCGCCGGCCCGATTCTCAAGCTCCAGCGCGGCACGGCCCTTACGGCCTCATTCACCAACGATCTCGATTTCGCGGTGACTTTTGCTACGCAGGGTCTGCGAGGTCGCGCGATCGACGGGGCCGACACTCCGGTCGCGCCCGGCGAAACGCGCAAGCTCGTTTTTACCGCGCCTGACCCCGGCAGCTTCCTCTATCGCCTCATAGCGGCCGATGCCTCGCACGAGGGCGACACCATCCTTCTCGCGGGTCCGATTACGGTCTCGGCCAACGAACCATCGATCGCGGATCAGGATGTGGTCGTCGCGCTCAACGCGGTTGCCCTTCCCGACAAGGAGGCTGGGAAGCCGCCCCGCCGCCTCGCTCTGGTCAACGGCACACAGGACCTCAAGCTGAAGGCGCGTCCCGGCGAGCGGCTGCGCCTGCGCCTCATCAACCTCAATCCCTTTGCTCCGGCCGCCGCCGTCCTCCCCGAAGGCGCCGCGATCATCGCGCTCGACGGTCAGCCCTGCCCGCCCTTCCCCCCGCTGGAACGCCGCCTCATCCTGCCGCCGCTGGGCCGTGCCGACATCCTGATCGAGACCGCGCCGTCGGGCCTGATGCAGATCGAGGACGATTTCGAAGCGGGCCGTGTCCTGGTCGGCATCACCGTCGAGGGCGAACCCGCCACGCCGCGTGAGCTCGTAGGCGTCCTACCGGACAATCCGGCTTTGCCAAAGGAACTGCCGCTGCAAAAGGCCGCGCGGGCGACATGGAAAACCGGCTCGGCGCCGGTCGATCCTCTCGTGACTGCCAAAAAAGGCCAGACCCTCCAGATCAGCATCGCCAATGGCACAGAACTCTGCGCGGTCGCCATCGAAGGCCACTCCGCCCGCCATCTCGATGCGCTGGACGACGGCTGGAAGCCGTGGTGGAACGACACGCTTCTGATCGAACCGGGCGCGACCGAGCGGCTCGCCTTCATCGCCGGCGAGCCCGGCCGCTACGCGGTCAACCTGATGCCGCTCGAAGGCGAGGCACCGTCCGCGCGTGCCTTCTTCGTCGTCAGTTGAGCAGCCGCTTCAGCACCCCCGGTAGAGCGTCCGGCAAATCTTCCGAGATCAGGCCGGGCCCGAACGAGCTCGCCGGCCTCTCCGTGTAGCCAGACCGCTGCGCATGCGGCCTCGAAGCCCGGCATTTTCTGCGCGAGCAGCCCGGTCACGATCCCCGCCAGCACATCGCCGGAGCCCGCGGTCGCGAGCCAGGGCGTGCCATTGTCTGCGATAGCAACCCGCCCGTCCGGTGACGCCACGACAGTGTCCGCACCCTTGAGCACGATCACCGCTCCGGACAGGGCTGCCGCCGCTCTCGCCTGTTCAAGTTTTGAGTCAGAACCTTCCGCGATCTGGCGGAACAATCGTCTGAATTCGCCTTCGTGCGGTGTCATCACGACCGGACGATCAGATGCCGTGACCGCCTGATGCAGTGCGCGCGGCTGCGCCTCGAAACTGGTCAGCGCATCGGCATCCAGCACCACCGGACGACCGGCGCCAAGCGCCATTCGCACCCGGTCGCGCGTGTCCTCGCCAAGTCCTGCACCGGGCCCGACGAGCAGTGCATTCCGGCGTTTGTCTTCAAGGAGATGCGCGTAATCGTCAAGGTCATCCATCGCGTGAACGATTACCGCCTCGAGCGCCGCCTTGAAGATCGGCAGCATCTCGGTCGACGCCGCGACCGTCACCACACCGGCCCCAATCCGGAGCGCCGCCCGCGATGCCAGACGCGCCGCGCCGGTCATCTCCGAACCGGCGGCGATAAGGGCATGCCCGCGCGTATATTTGTGGCTGTCCAGCCCCGGCACCGGATAGGCCGCACACCACAGCGCCGGACCATTGTGAAAAATCCGCGACCCGATCTCAGGAAGCACCGCATCCAGGATGCCGATCTGCGCTAGTACTCTCTCGCCGCAGAGTATCCGGCCCGGCAGCAGCAGATGTCCGGGTTTGTAGCGGAAGAAGGTCACGGTCTTCGCCGCCTTGACCGCCACACCGCGCACCCGACCACTGTCGCCGTCGACGCCGGATGGCACGTCGACTGCCAGCACCGGGCAGCCGGAAGCATTGATCGCCTCGACAGCCGCCTTCGCCTCCCCGTCGAGATCGCGTGTCAGACCCGCGCCGAAGAGCGCATCCACGACCAGGCCGCAGGCTTTCAGCCCCCCGCCATCGAACCGCTCGGCCTCGCCAGCCCATCTTTTCGCCGCGAGAGCAGCGTCACCTTTCAGCGCGGCGCGATTGCCGAGCAGCATCAGCCGGACCGGATACCCCCATTCGGCGAGAAGCCGCGCCGCCACGAAACCGTCGCCACCATTGTTCCCCGGCCCGCAAACCACCGCGACCGTGCACGGCACGGGGCACATACGGCGCGCGACGTCCGCCACCGCCCTGCCGGCCGCTTCCATCAAGTCGATTCCCGGCACGCCACCCGCGATCGTCGCGGCGTCGGCCGTCTTCATCTCCTCATTGGTCAGAAGCTCGATCACGCGGCGGTCCCGTAGACGGACAGCTCGATCAGGTTCAAATCCGGATCGCGGATATAGATCGACTGGATCGGCCCTAGCGCGCCGGTGCGCGCTACCGGCCCTTCCTCGATTGCGATCCCCGCCGCGGCAATACGGTCAGCGGCGGCATCCAGATCGTCGACCACGAAACAGAGATCGGCAGACCCCGGCAGCGGACATGCGGCCTTCGGTTCGAAGGTGTGGTTCACCTGGTGCAAATTGATCGTCTGTTCGCCGAACGACAACGCGATACGGTCCTCGCCGAACAATTTCTCCTCAAACCCGAGAACGTCACGATAGAATGCAACGGCGCGGGGGATCGAGGAAACGGTCCGGACAAGATGGTCGATCCGGAGAACCTTCATCGCGGCAGAAAACCACTCAGGTGAACTTTTGCCAATCGCTCAGCCGCCATGCCCAATCGGCATGCAGGATGAAAATCTTCTGCACAAATATTTTGCCTACATATTGTGCAAACGGCTAGATTTTGCGCGCTTTTCCCGTCATCAGGCCGGGATCGCCCTTCGGATCGCGAATAAGCGGCTCGCGCCATCCCGTGGCACGAATGCTGCTTTTAGCCCGGCGTTCGCTCCGGCGTTCCAGGAGAGTTGGAAAATCATGAAAAAAATCGAGGCCGTCATCAAGCCCTTCAAGCTCGACGAAGTGAAGGAAGCGCTGCAGCAAGTCGGAGTGCAAGGCATCACCGTCATCGAAGCCAAGGGCTTCGGACGTCAGAAGGGCCACACCGAGCTGTACCGCGGCGCGGAATATGTCGTGGACTTCCTGCCCAAGGTGAAGATCGAGGTGGTGCTCGGCGACGAAATGGTCGAGGGGGCCATCGACGCCATCCGCAAGGCTGCGCAGACAGGTCGCATTGGCGACGGCAAGATCTTCGTCTCCACGATCGAGGAAGTCATCCGCATCCGCACCGGCGAAACCGGCGCGGACGCCATCTGATCCCCGCCATTCGCGGCGTCCGGCCGCGTCTCTCAAAGCAAAATCAGTTTCAGACAGGGGAACTAGCAAATGAAGACCAGTCCAGGAAGTCCTGACCTTCATCAAGGACAAGGACATCAAGTACGTCGATCTGCGCTTTCACCGACCCGAGGGGCAAGTGGCAGCACGTCACCTTCGACATCACCATGGTCGATCGAGGAATTCTTCGACGAAGGCCAGATGTTCGACGGCTCGTCGATCGCCGGCTGGAAGGCGATCAACGAGTCGGACATGCTGCTGATGCCGGTCCCGGAGACCGCCTGCCTCGACCCGTTCTTCGCCGCCTCGACCCTGTCGATCGTCTGCGACGTTCTCGAGCCCACCACCGGCGAGCCCTATGACCGCGATCCGCGCGGCATGGCCAAGAAGGCCGAAGCCTACGTGAAGGCGTCGGGCGTCGGCGACACCATCTCGTTCGGCCCGGAAGCCGAATTCTTCATCTTCGACGACGTGAAGTACTCGGCGACGCCGTACAAGGTCGGCTTCAAGGTCGACCATCCGGAACTGCCGACCAACTCCGACACCGACGTACGAAGCGGCAATCATCGGCTACCGTATCCCGATCAAGGGCGGCTACTTCCCGGTTCCGCCGGTCGATAGCGGCCAGGACATCCGTGGCGAAATGCTCGCCGCCATGGCCTCGATGGGCGTGAAGGTCGAGAAGCACCATCACGAAGTCGCCTCCGCGCAGCACGAACTCGGCATGAAGTTCGACACGCTGACGCTGATGGCCGACCAGCTGATGATCTACAAGTACTGCATCCACAACGTCGCCCATAGCTTCGGCAAGTCGGCGACGTTCATGCCGAAGCCGATCTATGGCGACAACGGCTCGGGCATGCACTGCCACCAGTCGATCTGGAAGGACGGCAAGCCGCTCTTCGCGGGCGACAAGTATGCCGGCCTGTCGCAGGAATGCCTGTGGTACATCGGCGGCGTCATCAAGCACGCCAAGGCCATCAACGCCTTCACCAACCCGTCGACGAACTCCTACAAGCGTCTCGTCCCGGGCTTCGAGGCTCCGGTGCTGCTCGCCTATTCGGCCCGCAACCGTTCGGCGTCCTGCCGTATCCCGTTCTCGACCAACGCCGAAGGCCAAGCGCGTCGAAGTCCGCTTCCCGGATCCGCTGGCGAACCCGTACCTCGCCTTCGCGGCGCTCACGATGGCCGGCATGGACGGCATCCTGAACAAGATCGATCCCGGCCAGCCGATGGACAAGGACCTCTACGACCTGCCGCCGGAAGAGCTGAAGCAAATCCCGACCGTCTGCGGCTCGCTGCGCGAAGCGCTTGAGAGCCTCGACAAGGACCGCGAGTTCCTGAAGGCCGGCGGCGTGTTCAACGACGACTTCATCGACAGCTACATCGAGCTGAAGATGCAGGACGTGATCAGCTTCGAGCACACCCCGCACCCGGTCGAGTACGAGATGTACTACTCGCACTGATCCGCAGGGTTCAGTTCGACGGCAGAGAGAAGCCGGGGCCTCGCCTCGGCTTTTTTCTTGCCTAATGTCCAGCAGATTTCGTCAACATCGTTACTCCCGCGTATGTCACGGTGAGCGTCTGTCACCCGAGCTAGCTTGGTTTACGGTTGCAATAGGTTTCGCCTCGATCGGCTCGCGATCGCCTACTCCGCGTTCCGCGGCGGAAAAATGCGATCGCGCGCCGCTCGCGGCGGTTCCGAAGTCGGACTAAATCTGTCACTTGCGATACGTGGAACGTTTCTAGTTTCGGCCTCCGGCGCCGAGGCGCTTCATGAAGCGTTCCAATGCAATTTCACCCGATCGTCTTCGCCGAGCGAGCTCGAAGATTCCGGAACGACGGCTGCAATCCGAGCCCCAACGCCACGATGGGCGAGATCATCGCCGCCCGCTTCAACCGCCGCGATCTTCTGCGCGGTTCGCTCGCCGTGGCCGCCATCTCCGCCACCGTCGGCAGCCGCGCGCTGCGCGCAGGGCGCGGCTCCCGCGGCCGCGGTCGCAAGGGCAAGCCGACCTTCAACTTCGTCGAGGTCGAGGCCGGCGTCGACGAGACCCACCACGTCGCCGAAGGCTACGACACCCAGGTCCTGTTCCGCTGGGGCGATCCGATCTTCCCGGACGCGCCGGAATTCGACCCGTTGGCCCAGACGGCCGAGAAGCAGGCCAAGCAGTTCGGCTACAACAGCGACTATATCGGCTTCCTCCCGATCGACGGCTCGCCGACCACGGCCTTCTCGTCTGCAATCACGAATACACGAACGAGGAACTGATGTTCCCGGGCGTCGAGCTGCAGGATTCGAAGACCGTCGCCTTCGGCAAGATGACCAAGGACCTGGTCGACATCGAAATGGCCGCGCATGGCGGTTCGGTCATCGAGATCCGCCGCGCCCGACGGCCGCTGGGAGCAGGTCAAGGATTCGAAATACACCCGCCGCATCACCGCCGAGACGCCGATCGACGATCACCGGCCCGGCCGCCGGCCACGACCGCCTCAAGACCTCGGCCGACGCCGCCGGCAAGTCGGTCCTCGGCACGATCAACAATTGCTCGGGCGGCGTCACCCCGTGGGGCACCTGGCTCTCCGGCGAGGAGAACATCAACGGCTATTTCTGGGGCAAGCTTCCGGAAGGCCAGCGTCGAGGCCGCGAACTTCAAGCGTCTCGGCATCGGCACCCCGGCCTATGCCTGGGGCAAGTTCCACGACCGCTTCGACATCTCGAAGGAGCCGAACGAAGCGAACCGCTTCGGCTGGATCGTCGAGATCGACCCGTTCGATCCGACCTCGACGCCGAAGAAGCGCACCGCGCTCGGCCGCTTCAAGCATGAAGGCGCCGCCGGCCTCATCAACAAGGACGGCCGCTACGTCGTCTATCTCGGCGACGACGAGCGCTTCGACTACGTCTACAAGTTCGTCACCGACGGCAAGGTCGACCCGGCGAACCGCGCAGCAAACGCCGACCTGCTCGATTCCGGCACGCTCTACGTCGCGCAAATACAATGCCGACGGCACCGGCCAGTGGCTTCCGGTGGTTCACGGTCAGGGCCCACTGACCGAAGCCAACGGCTTCAAGAGCCAGGCCGACGTCCTGGTCGAAACCCGTCGCGCGGGCGATCTTCTTGGCGCCACCAAGATGGACCGTCCCGAGGACGTCGAGGCCAATCCGAAGACCAACCGCGTCTACGTGATGCTGACGAACAACAACAAGCGCACGGCCGAACAGATCGACGCCGCCAATCCGCGCGCCGACAACAAGTTCGGCCACATCGTCGAGATGCTGCCGGAGGACAACGACCACGCCTCGACCAAGTTCGCGTGGGAAGTGCTGGTGCGCTGCGGCGATCCGTCGGTCGCCGAGGTCGGCTCGACGCTTCTCGTCCGAGACCACGAAGAACGGCTGGTTCGGCATGCCGGACAACTGCGCCGTCGACAACGAGGGCCGCCTCTGGATCTCGACCGACGGCAACAACGCGAAGGCCACCGGCCGGGCCGACGGCCTCTGGGCGATCGAGACCGAAGGCGAGAAGCGGGGCACGTCCAAGCACTTCTTCCGTGTTCCGGCGGGCGCCGAAATGTGTGGTCCGTTCTTCACTTCGAACGACGAGAGCCTGTTCCTCGCGGTTCAGCATCCCGGCGAATCCGAAGACGACAAGAAGCCCGCGACGTTCGAAACTCCGCTGACCCGCTGGCCGGACTTCAAGGAGGGGATGCCCGCCTCGCCCGTCCGTCCTCGTGATCACCAAGAAGGGCGGAGGCAAAATCGCCTAACTCACGGCTCTGTGAAGAGCCGTACATACACCGGGTCTTCCTTTCCGCTCAGGTGTTTATGGGAGCCCGCTTGGCCTGTGGCCGGCGGGCTTTTCATATATCGTCGCATCTGTCTTGACGCCTCCGCCTGACAGTCGCACATTTGTTATGTCAGTCGCTGAAAGAGGAGGTTTAAGACAATTGACTCCCCCGCAGCAGAATTCGTCGGACAACGGATCGTCCAACTCTGAGCGACGAATACCGTCTACGACCGACCGACAATTGATTACCAACATCGTAAACTAGCGGAGCGACATGCATTTCTGAGCGCACAGGTGTCTTTCGATACTTCGCTCGAATGGAACGTAATGCAGTTACGATAGGCAAAACGACCTCTCAGAGGTTCTAACCGTCGCCAGAGCCTTAGTGCCGGCGACCTCACTCGAGCGAACCCAACGGTCGAGCGCTCCCTGGTGAAAACCACGGGAGCGCTTTCATTTTCCGCCCCGGATGCGTGCCCGCTGTCGCCCGCCACACGGCTATGCGATAATTGCATCAACGACAAATCGGCACCTACGGAGTTCATGGCCAGTTCCAGCGACCTTTTCGGCGCAGGTCCCCTCGCCCGCAAACCAGCGGCGCGAAGCCGCAGACCCGCGGCACGTCCCAGCGAGGCGAACTACACCGCCGCGGACATCGAAGTCCTGGAGGGGCTCGAACCGGTCCGCCGCCGTCCCGGAATGTATATCGGCGGCACCGACGAGAAGGCGCTGCACCACCTCTTCGCCGAAGTCATCGACAACGCGATGGACGAGGCGGTTGCCGGCCACGCCACCTTCATCTCGGTCGAAATGGAAGCCGGACGGTTATCGTCGCGGTTTCCGACAACGGCCGTGGCATCCCGATCGATCCGCACCCGAAATTCCCGGACAAATCGGCGCTCGAAGTCATCCTGACCACGCTGCATTCCGGCGGCAAATTCGGCTCGAAGGCGTATTCCACCTCCGGCGGCCTGCACGGCGTCGGTGTCTCGGTCGTCAACGCGCTGTCCGAGCATCTCGAAGTCGAGGTCGCCCGCGGCTCAGAAGCTCTATCGCCAGACTTTATTCGCGCGGTGCTCCGGCGATCGGAACTCGAAGAAGTCGGTCCGGTCCACAATCGGCGCGGCACCCGCGTCCGCTTCAAGCCGGATCGCGCTGATCTTCGGCGTCGAGCGCCCATCTGAAGCCCGCCCGCCTCTTCGCGATGACACGGGCCAAGGCCTATCTCTTCGCCGGCATCGAGGTCCGCTGGTCCTGCACGCCGGACCTTCTGGTCGGCATCGACGACGTGCCGGAGAAGGAGACCTTCCGCTTTCCCGGCGGTCTCAAGGACTATCTCCGCGCCACGATCGAGGGTCAGTCCGCTTCTGACGTCCGACATCTTCTCCGGCCGCGTCGAGATCGATGATGGCCCGGGCGCCGTCGAATGGGCTATCGGCCTGGACCGAGGACGGCGACAGCTGTCACCCGCTCCTACTGCAACACCATCCCGACGCCCGAGGGCGGCACGCACGAACAGGGCCTCCGCACGGCTCTGCTGCGCGGACTGCGGGCCTATGCCGATCTCATCGGCAACCAGAAGTTCAAGGACGTGACCTCGGACGACGTGATGTCCGGCTGCGTCGGCCTGCTCTCCATCTTCATCCGCGAGCCCGAATTCCAGGGCCAAACCAAGGAGAAGCTGTCGTCCAGCGAGGCCGTCCGCGTGGTCGAACCGTCGATGCGCGACCCGTTCGATCACTGGCTCGCAGCCTCGCCCACGCAGGCACGCAAGCTGATCGACCGCGTCATCGAGCGCGCCGAAGACCGCATGCGCCGCCGCTCCGAGAAGGAGACGCTGCGCAAGACCGCGACCCGCAAGCTCCGCCTCCCCGGCAAGCTCGCGGACTGCACGCAGGATCACGCCAAGGGCGCTGAGCTCTTCATCGTCGAGGGTGACTCGGCAGGCGGCTCCGCGAAGCAGGCCCGCGAGCGCCAGAACCAGGCAGTGCTGCCACTACGCGGCAAGATCCTCAACGTCGCCAATGCCGGCGTCGAGACAAGCTCGCCCAGAACCAGCAGCTTCGCCGACCTGCTGCTGGCGCTCGGCTGCGGCACAAGATCGTCCTACCGCGATGAGGACCTGCGTTACGAGAAGATCGTCGTCATGACCGACGCCGACGTCGACGGCGCCCACATCGCTTCGCTTCTGGTCACCTATTTCTACCGGGAGATTCCGGGCCTCATTCGCGGTGGACATCTCTATCTCGCGGTTCCGCCGCTCTATCGCATCACCGCGGGGGCAACGACCGTCTACGCCCGCGACGACGCCGAACGTGAACAGCTTCATCGCCACGACCTTCAAGAACAAGAAGGTCGATGTCGGCCGCTTCAAAGGCCTGGGCGAGATGATGCCGCAGCAGCTGCGCGAGACCACGATGGACCCGACGAAGCGCACTCTGTTGCGTGTCGAGATCGCCGAGGACGACGAGATCGAGACCCGCAACGCCGTCGAGCGGCTGATGGGCTCGAAGGCCGAGGCGCGCTTCCATTTCATCCAGGAACGTGCTGCCTTCGCGGGCGAGCTCGACGTTTAGGTTCCGATCGCAATGGTTCTGAAGGCTTCACCCGTGCGCATCGTTATTGCCCTCGCTACGGGACTGGCTTTCACCATGCCCGCCGTCGCGCAGGACACGACGCCCTCGGCCACCAGCCGTCCGGCACAGCAGCAGAAACAGCCCGCCCGCCAGATCAGACCTGGACCGGCGCCCTCGCCTGCCACGCCTCAGACCGTCGCGCCGGCGCAGACCGCGCCTGCTCCGGTGGCACCGGCCGCGGCTCCCGTCGCAAACCAGCCACCGTCCATCGGTTCCGTGCCGACGGACGTCGTCATGGTCCGCATCGTAGGCCCATGGGAAGCGGACGGCAGGAAGGGCTTCTCGCGTCTCGTCGCCACCGCCTTCGGCGGGCAGCTATCGATGCATGTGCAGTGGATTTCCGACACCGGCGAGATCGTCGCCACGCGAGAGCTGGAAGGCAGCGCGGAGGCGCCGCAGCTCGCGCTCGCCACCGTCCGCGCCGAGAACGGCAAGGAAAATTCGGCCGTCTATTTCGATACCCCGGAAGACGCGCAGGGCTTCCGGGAGACCTTCGTCCTCATCGTCGGCCAGCCGGACGATGCCCGCTTCGGCCCGGCGACGAACTAGGCCGCGTCCCAGACAGGCGCGAGGCCGGGCGGGCTGACAAGCCGCCCCGACGGCCGACGCAGATCATGCAGCGCACCCATCTCGTCGGAAGAGAGCTCGAAGTCGAAAATCGCCGCATTGGCAGTCGCGCGGTTCTCATTGACCGTCTTCGATAGCACCACGATACCGCGCTGCTGGACCAACCAGCGCAGCACGACCTGCGGCACTGTCTTGCCGTGCCGTTCGGCGATCGCCTTGATCGTCCGGTCTTCCAGGACCTTGCCATCGGCCATCGCGTAATAGGCGGTAATCGCGATCCCGTGCTCCCGCGCCGAGGCCAGTACCACACCCTGGTCGATATAGGGGTGATACTCAATCTGATTGGTCACGATCGGCGCGTCGGACAGCTTCACCGCCTGCTCCATCAGCTTCTTGCTGTAATTGCTGACGCCGATATGGCGGACCTTGCCGGCATCGACGGCCTCGTTCAGCGAAGCGATCTGCTCGGCGAGCGGCACGGCCGCATTCGGCCAGTGGAGAAGGAGAAGATCGACATAATCGGTCTTCAGTTTCTTCAGGCTCTCGTCGAGCGACGCTGCGAACCGGCCCTTCTGGAAATTGTCGACCCAGATCTTGGTCGTCAGGAAGATGTCGCCGCGCTTGACGCCCGAACGGGCGATGCCTTCGCCCACGGCGTCCTCATTGTTGTAGATCTGCGCGGTGTCGATGTGCCGATAGCCGTTGTTCAGAACGAACTGCACCATCCGCGCGGTGTCCGGCTTGTCCATGCGGAACGTGCCGAAGCCAAGCGCCGGGATCTCCGCGCCATTGGCTGAAACTTTATGCATTGCAGTCTCCAGAAATCACCGGCAGGCGGAAGCGCAGCACGCGCTCGAGCCGGCAAAAGGAAAGGCGGCCGAGCCAATGCTTGGCCGCCTTATCTATCTGGTGACGGTTGGCGCGCTCGCCAACCCAGCTATTCGAATTACTGACGGCTGGCGATGATGCCCTGTTCGGTGACGACCACCCAGTCGCCGCCGAGGCGCCGGATCGCCAGTACCTTGTTGCCGTCCGGAAGTTCGTCACCCGGCTCGACCTCGACCATACCGCGGCGGCCCTGAAGGACGGCCATGCCGTTGTAGATGTCGCGAACCACCCAGCCGTTGACCACCGGGCTATCCGGCGAAGCGCCGAGACGCGGTGTCGGTGGCGGGGCCGGTTCGGCACGCGCGGTCGCGGTCGGACGCGGCGTGGGAATGGCCGGCGGCGTCTCGGAAGCCGGGGCCTCATTGGCGATCGGTCCGGCAGAACGCGCCTCGGCCGGCGTGCCCTGCGAGTTGGACGTCGAGCTCGGCGCGATATCGCGCGGCGCAGAAGCCGTCGTCTGCGGAGCCGGAGCCGCCTCGCGCGAGGCGGTGGCAGCAACGGGGGTCGGCGCTGGCGCAGGCGCCGCGGTGGCCGACGGCGAGCCGCGCTTCTCGACCCGCTCGATTCGCGCCGAGAGCTCCTTGAGGTGCTTCTCGCTCGCCTCGGTCACGGTCCTGTTCGTGGCCGCGAGCTCGCCCTCCATCTTTGCAAAGCGCTGTTCGAGCTGCTCGAGATGATCCCGGATGGCCTTCAGGTCGTCCGACGATACATTGGCGGACTGGCTGGCGTTCGCCACCGGCGTCGGCACCGAAGTGGGAGACGCAGGTCCGGCAGCGGCGACAGGAACGACAGCTGCTTCAGCCACTTTCTCGGCCTTGTTCGACGCGGTCTGTGTGCCGCTGATGCCGAAGGCGGCGCGAGATAGATGAAGCCGAGCGCGCCGAGTGCCAGCGCGACGATGATACCGGCCGCCATGGCCAGGAAGCGGCCGCTCCGGCCACTATTTTCGTCGAGATCGACGGAATCCGAAGCGCGGTCGGCGTCGAGCACCGAGATACGGTTCGGCGTGCGCGGTCCGGAAGCCGCAGCGAGGTCCTCGATCGTCGGCTCGGGCTCGCGATCCTCTTCGGAACGCTCTATGACGTCCTCAACGGTCGGCTCTTCGGTCGCCAACTGTTCGGCAACCGGCTCTTCGACGCTCGGCCCGATCACAGGTGCGTCTTCCGACTCCGTCTCGCGGACGGATTCCGGATCGATCGCCACGACCTCAGGAGCGGCATCTACAGCGGGTTCTTCTGCACGGGGAGCTTCGACTTCCGTGGTGCTTTCGGCCACCGGCTCTTTCTTTTCGAAGCTCGGCTCAAGGCGGCGGGCGATCTCCGCCAGCAATTCGTCGGCGCTGGCGGACCCACTCTCGGTCGGGGTCTCGACCTGTTCGGCGACGGGCTCCGAGGCCGCGATATGCTCCTCTGCGCAGGGCGGCGTGACGGCCTGGTAGCCTTCGCTCGGCACGGTCTCGAAATCGCCATCCCGCTCGATGCGCGGCACGAGCGGTTCGATCCGGCTCGGCTCGTCAAGCACGGGCTCGATCTTCACGTCTTCATGCGGACGAGGCCAAAGGCTCCGTGCGGGCTTTACCTCGGGTGCGCCGCGTCCCGGCTCGGAAACGATGCCGGCGAGATCGTCGTTTCGATCGTTGGCCATTTTTGAGTGCCTAGCCCCTGAGTGGTGTTTCCGGCTCAGCCTTGCAGTTTAATCTTGGCGGGAGCGCGGCGGGCAACGGGCAAAGTTCTGGCTAAGCTTGACTCCACAAGCTTGTTCCCTATGTTGCGCCCAACGGAAACGCCCGCAGAAGCTACTTCCTTTTCCCTGCGGATCCGGCATCATCCATATGAGCTTTGATACTCTCGGGCTGAGCCCCAAGGTCCTCGCCGCAGTTGAAGCGACGGGCTACACGACGCCGACTCCGATCCAGGAGCAGGCGATCCCGCATGTCTTGCAGAAGCGCGACGTTCTCGGCATCGCACAGACTGGCACCGGCAAGACGGCGAGCTTCACGCTTCCCATGCTGACCAGGCTCGAACCGGTCGGCCGCGCGCCCGCATGCCGCGCACGCTCATCCTCGAACCGACCCGCGAACTCGCGGCGCAGGTCGAGGAGAGCTTCAACCGCTACGGCGCCAACCACAAACTGTCAGTCGCGCTCCTCATCGGTGGCCTGTCCTTCGGCGACCAGGACGCAAAGCTGACACGCGGCGTCGACGTCCTCATCGCCACGCCCGGCCGCCTGCTTGATCATTTCGAGCGCGGCCGTCTGCTGATGACCGGCATCGAGATCCTCGTCATCGACGAGGCGGACCGCATGCTCGACATGGGCTTCATCCCGGACATCGAGCGCATCTGCAAGCTGATCCCGCCGCGTCGCCAGACCCTCTTCTTCTCCGCAACCATGCCGCCGGAAATCCAGCGCCTGGTCGACCAGTTCCTGCAACGACCCGGTGAAGATCGAAGTCGCCAAGGCCTCGACCACCTCGTCCACGATCACCCAGGCGCTGATCGCCTGCAGCAGCGATCACGCCGAGAAGCGCGACGCTCTCCGGCGCGCCATTCGTGCCGAGACCGAGTTCAAGAACGCCATCGTCTTCTGCAATCGCAAGCGCGACATCGGCACTCTTCATCGCTCGCTTGAAAAGCACGGCTTCAAGGCTGTCGCGCTCCATGGCGACATGGACCAGCGCGCCCGCATGCAGGCGCTCGACCAGTTCAAGACCGGCGAAGCCGAGCTTCTCGTGGCATCCGACGTAGCCGCGCGCGGCCTCGACATCCCGGCCGTCAGCCACGTCTTCAACTTCGACGTTCCGATCCATGCCGAGGATTATGTCCACCGCATCGGCCGCACCGGCCGAGCGGGACGCAGCGGCACCGCGATCACGTTCGTGGCACCGTCCGACAAAAAATATCTGGCAGCGATCGAGAAAGTAACCGCCCAGGATATTCCGTGGCGCGGTGATGATCGTCCCGCCGAGTTCGGAGGGCGACGGCCGTCAGGGGCGCGGCGACCGCAACCGCCGGTCGCGTGGCCGCGGCGACAAGAAGGTCGATCAGCCTCAACGTTCCGAGCCACGGGAAGCCTCTGCATCTCTCGCGGAATCCCGCGCTCCCAGACCTCCACGTCCGGAGCGTGCGCCGCGCGACGAGGCCCGCCGCGACGGCGGTCACAGGGACCGCAACAGGCATGAACGCGACGACGAACCGACACCCGTCGGGCTCGGCGATCACGTGCCTCAATTCCTGCTTCGCCCTGTCCGAATTAAGGGCGCATAAGCCTGAAATTGATGCACTTTTGGCCCCTTGGGTATCGACCCGAATTAACGGGCGTTTAAGTGTTGTGGAGCAATTTGACCCTCGCTGGATTTCGGGAGCCAACGCTGGTCCCGAACGGCTGGGGGAACGGCAATGTCTGACAGCGGAGACGATTTCGAACGAACGATAGTGTTCGGCGAGTCGGCACTGGACCGCATTCGGGCCTATCGTCATCCTGCCTATCCTCGCATCTACGAGGTCTGGTACACCTACGCGACCTGCTACAACCCTTTGCTGAATCAGGCGATCAACGACGTCCTTCGCAAGCGCGGCACACTTTCCGAGCAGGATCTCGACGCGCTCTACGACATGCATCTGTCGGCTTCGCGGTTCCCGACCCGCTACGACGAGGTCGGCACCAAGATCCGCGAAGAAGTCGACCAGATCGTCTCCATGCTGGACGCCGCTCGCGGCTCGGCCAACGCCTATGGCGACACGCTCGACGGCGTCACCAGACGCTCGACACCGCCGAGCCGACCAAGATCAAAATGGTCGTCGAGACGCTGGTTCGCGCCACCGTCGACATGCAGACGGCCAATAGGCGAGCTCGAAACCCAGCTCCTCGCCTCGCGCGAGGAGATGCTGAAGATGCACGACACGCTGGAAGCGCTGCGCGCCGAGTCGCTCACCGATCCGCTGACCCTGCTGTCGAACCGCAAATATCTTCGACATGGCGCTCGAAAAGGCGCTGAGCGAGGGCAAGCCGTTCTCGCTGCTCGTCACTGACATCGACCACTTCAAGAGCTTCAACGACAAATACGGCCACCTCACCGGCGACCAGGTGCTGCGCCTCGTGGCGACCTCCGTGAAGCAGAACGTCAAGGGCCAGGACATCGCGTCCCGTTACGGCGGCGAGGAGTTCGCGCATCATTCTGCCCGGCACGACGCTGCGTCCGGCGGTGACCGTCGCCGACCACATCCGTCGTGCGGTGATGGGCAAGGAACTGGTGAAGCGCTCGACCGGCGAAAATCTCGGCCGCGTCACGATCTCGATCGGCGTCGCGAGCTTATCACCCCAACGACAATGCCGCGACGATGATCGAGCGCGCCGACATGTGCCTCTACGCAGCCAAGCGCGCGGGCCGCAACCGCGTGGTCTGCGAAACCGATGCCGAAGTCGAAGCCGGCGCCAACCGCGTGGCGTGATTAGGCTTTCTTCTTCGTACCAGGCTTCGTTTTTGCGGCGCGTTTGGCGGTGGATAGCGCCATGCGTGCCCATATCGCCATTTCGTCCGCATCGTCGAGCAAGCGGTCGGGCACGCTCCAATACGACAGCACGACGCGCCTGCCCTTAGCTTCATAGCTGAACGGCTCCGAGCCCTCGGCTTCGAAACCAGGCTGCGTATCGCGATCCGCCTTTAGGTAGAGGTCGCCGCCGGTGGACAATGCGAACATGACGTCGTCAGCATAAATGCCGTAACCGCCGAACATCCGGCGGATCGAACAGAACCAAAACCGGAAAAGACGTCTCGGATCACTCGGCGTCCACGACGATCAGCGCGCGTCTGCGGCAGCCTTCAGCGCTTCCGGCTTGGCCGGTACGATCTCGATGCTCTCCCCGCAGCCGCAGGCCGATGTCTGGTTCGGATTGTTGAACACGAACCGCGACGTCATCTTCTCGGTCACGTAGTCCATCTCGGTGCCGAGCAGGAACAGCACGGCCTTGGGATCGATCAGGACCTTCACGCCCTTGTCCTCGATCACCTCGTCGCCGGGCTCGGCCTCGGCGGCATAGTCCATCGTGTATTCCATGCCGGCGCAGCCGCCCTTCTTGACGCCGACGCGGAGCGCGGCGACCGGGGTGTCTCGACCGTGAAATGATGTCCCTCACCCGGCCGCGGCGCGTTCGGTGAGGCTCATGACAGCAAATCCCATCTGCAATTCCCCTGCCGGTTCAAGGCCGGTGCGAAACACGCGAGAATAGCGCGGTTTCCGTGGCTTAGATATGGGTGAGCTGCGCGCGCGGTGCAAACCCCGTGCGCGTGGAGGATGCGTGCCGCCGGAGCGGCACGCGCATTTGCATCAGTCCTTCAGGTCGGCCGGCACCTTGCCGCCATTCTCCTCGAGCTTCACGATCACCTGCCTGTGCAGCCAGATGTTCATCGTGGCGGAATTGTTCGTGTCGCCGGTGTAATTCAGCTCCCTGGCGAGCTCCTTGCGGGCCGCAAGGCTGCTGTCGATGTCGAGCGCCTTCAGCAGATCGACGATCGAGGTCCGCCATTCGAGCTTCTGGCCCTTGGCCTTCACAGCGTCGTCAAGCACTTTCGCCGACGTCGACCGGCTGGCCGCCGGCGGCGGGGGCGGACGGGAGCTGGAGGACGATCCGGCCGATACGGGAGCGCCGAAGCATTGCCTGATGGTGCGCCTGCTGCAGTCATGGTGCCGCCCTGCGGCTTCAGACGACGCTTCCGCGCCGCTGCCGAAAATCGCACCCATGATCTTGCTGAAAATACCCATCGTGGCCTCCCGCAGCCGAGCGCCGCCTGGACGGTCAACGACGCGGGAGCCGAGCCTTCCGTAACGGGTAAGAAGGTTCACCTCGTAATGACACAGGTCAGTCGCCCCGGCACTTCGCGGTTCAGAGTGACACCGCCTTGCCCGCCGCCAGCGGCACGAAGCGCACCGTCATCAGGTCCTTCTCGTCTCAGGCCGTGCCTTCGTCTTCTCGATGCGCAGCAGCCGCTGGTCGCCGCCCTGCGGGCCGACCGGGATGATCATCACGCCGCCCTCCGCCAATTGATCGACGAGCGCCGGCGGCACGTCGGCGGCCGCGGCCGTCACCATGATGCGGTCGAACGGCGCCTGCTGCGGCCAGCCCAGCGCGCCGTCGGCGACCATCGAGGTCACATTGGTGATGCGCAGCGCGGTTCAGCCGGCTCTCGGCGGCCTGCCACCAGCGTGCGGTAGCGGTCGATCGTGTAGACGCGCCGCGCGAGCCGCGCCAGCACCGCCGTCTGGTAGCCGGAGCCCATGCCGATCTCGAGCACCTTGTGGCGCTCCCCGACATCGAGCTGCTCGGTCATGTAGGCGACGAGATAGGGCTGGCTGATCGTCTGGCCGCAGGCGATCGGCAGCGCGCGGTCGCTATAGGCATGCTCGCGAGTTCGCCGCGGCACGAACAGCGCGCGCGGCACCGTCTCCATGGCCCGCACCACCCGCGTGTCGCGGATGCCGCGCTGGCGCAGGAACAGCACGAACGCGGCGCGCTCCCGCGCGTCTTCCGTGTCCGCGCGGCCCCTGTCCGAACATTGTCAAGCCCCGTATCGAAGGCCCCGCCCAGCCGGGCCAACAGCGAATGATCCGTCATATCGATCTTCAGCGGCGTCACCGAGATCCATTTGTCGGCCACGGCGCGCAGAGTCGGTGTCCTCGCCAGGATCGCCGATCTCGTGGCCATAGACGATCCAGAAATAGGGATTGTGGCGGCCGTCGAGCCGTTCATCCACCTGCGCCTGCCATTGCGGCCGCTGGCCCTGCCGGGTGGCGCGCACGCCGCCCACTGTCTCCGGCGGCAGCGTTCGGGAAATTGATGTTCACCAGCCCGCCGGGCGGCAGTCCCGCATCGAGGATCTGCCGAATCACCCGCGCGCCGTGCGCCTCGGCGGTGGCATAGCTCACTGATTCGCGCTGCCCGGGCGGATAGGCCTGCGACATGGCGATGGCGGGAATGCCGAGCAGCGCGCCCTCGATCGCGCCTGCGACCGTGCCGGAATAGGTGACGTCCTCACCGAGATTGTGCCCGCGATTGACGCCGGACAGCAGCAGTTCCGGCGGCGCATGCCCTTCATCACGTGGCGGGCGCCGAGGATCACGCAATCGGTCGGCGTGCCCTTCACCGCGAATCGCCGCTCCGCGACCTGCCGCAGGCGCAGCGGGTCGTTCAGCGACAGCGAATGCGCGACGCCCGACTGGTCATATTCCGGCGCGACCACCCAGACATCGTCCGAGATCTCGCGCGCGATGGTCTCCAGCGCGTCGAGGCCCGGCGAATGGATGCCGTCGTCATTGGTGATCAGGATGCGCATCGTGTCGCCTTGATCCCTCGTCCCGTCTGGGAGAGGTGCACCACTCATACCCCCGCCCCGATCCGCTCGAGCCCGCCCATATACGGCCGCAGCACGTTCGGCACGGTCACCGAGCCGTCCTCGTTCTGGTAGTTCTCCAGCACCGCGACCAGCGCGCGGCCGACCGCGACGCCCGAGCCGTTCAGCGTGTGGACGAAGCGGGTGTTCTTGCCCTCGGCCGGCTTGTAACGCGCCTGCATGCGCCGCGCCTGGAACTCGCCGCAGACCGAGCAGGACGAGATTTCGCGGAACATGCCCTGCCCCGGCAGCCAGACCTCGATGTCATAGGTCTTCTGCGAGGCGAAGCCCATATCGCCGGTGCAGAGCGTCACCACCCGGTAGTGCAGCTCGAGCTGCTGCAGCACGGTCTCGGCGCCGGAGAGCATGCGCTCGTGCTCGTCGGCCGATTGCTCCGGCGTCGTGATGGAGACGAGTTCGACCTTGTTGAACTGGTGCTGGCGGATCAGCCCGCGCGTATCGCGCCCGGCGGCCCCGGCCTCGGCGCGGAAGCACGGGGTGAGCGCGGTGAAGCGGAGCGGGCAGTTCGTCCTCGGAGAGGATCGACTTTCGCGGACGAGGTTGGTCAGCGGCACTTCGGCCGTGGGGATGAGCCAGAGACGATCGTGCTTGAGATAGGCGTCGAGTCCTGCCCGACAGCCGCCAGCACGTCTGCATCCGCGCCATCCGGCCGAGCTGCGCTCAAGCTTCGCGAGAGCGGAATCAGCACGTCGGAGGTCACATAGCCGCTCGTCAGCGGCTGACGCCGCGTCGCGAACTGATCCTCCTCGAACTTCGGCAGCTGCGCCGTGCCGAACATCACCTCGTCGCGCACCAGCAACGGCGGCGCGACCTCGGTGTAGCCGTGCTCATTCGTATGCAGATCGAGCATGAACTGACCGATCGCGCGTTCCAGTCGCGCGATCCCCCTCTTCAGCACCGACGAACCGCGCGCCGGAGAGCTTCGCGGCGGCTCTCGAAGTCCATGCCGCCCTGCGCCTTCGCCGATCTCGAAATGCTGCTTGGCCGCGAAGCCGAGGCTCGGCGCCTCACCGAACCGGCGGTATTCGACGTTGTCGTGCTCGTCCGCGCCGACCGGCACGTCCATCAGGGGCAGGTTCGGGATCTCGCGCTAGGCCGTCTGCAAGCTCGATGTCGATGTCGCGCTCCTGCCGCTCGGCGGACGCGAGATCGCCCTTCAGCTGCGCCACTTCGTCGATCAGAGCCTGCCGCGCGCGCCTCGTCCTTCGCAGGCCTTGGCCGCGCCGACTTCCTTGGAGGCGGCGTTGCGGCGTTCCTGCAGCGCCTGCAGCCTGCCGATGATCCGCGGCGGCGCCTCGTCGAGTTCGAGCAAGCCGGGCGATCGTCGCCCTCGCCTCGTCGGGAGCCATGCCGCGCGCGATCAGGCGCTCCTGAAAGACGTCCTGCATTCTCGCGAATCCACCTGATGTCATGCATGGAGAAAGGCCGCGCAAACTGCTGAAATCGATGTCGGAAATCCGAGTCCATCAGGTCGCGGTGGCGGCCTTTCTGCGGCACGCTTTTTCTCGACCATCCGGACCACGAAGATCGAGACTTCGTAGAGCAGCAGTGTTGGCACGGCAAGGGCGATCTGGCTGATCACGTCGGGCGGCGTCAGCACGGCGGCGACCGCGAACACGACGACGATCGCATATTTGCGCTTCGCCACGAGCCAGGCCGCGTCGATGAAGCCCGCGCGCGCCAGCAGCGTCAGGATCACCGGCGTCTGGAAGCAGATGCCGAACGCCAGGATCAGCGTCATGATCAGCGACAGATATTCGGAGGTGCGCGCCACAAGCTGGATCGAGGCCTGACCGGGCGCGCCCCCCTGCTGCATCGACAGGAAGAACCGCATCGCCAGCGGCATGGCGCGAAATAGACGAACGCCGCCGCCCAGGAAGAACAGGATCGGCGTCGCGATCAGATACGGGAAGAACGCGTCCTTCTCGTTCTTGTAGAGACCGGGCGCCACGAACTTGTAGATCTGGATCGCGATGATCGGGAAGGCGATGAACACCGCGCCGAACAGAGCGAGCTTGATCTGGGTGATCAGATATTCCTGCGGCGCCGTGTAGATCAGCTGCAGGTCGGCCTGCGGGCCGGCCGCGAATTCATAGGGCCAGAGCAGGATATTGAAGATGTGCCCGGCGAAGGCGAAGCAGAGCGCGAAGCCGATGGCGATGGCGATGAGGCCCGGATCAGCCGCGACCGCAGCTCGATCAGATGATCCATCAGCGGCGCGCGGGAGCCCTCGACGTCGTCCGCTTCGGTGGTCACGGTTTGGTCTCCCGGAAGCAGCGTCCTGTGCAGGCGCGACCGGCGCCTTCTTGGCGGCGCGGCGCACTTTCGGCTTGGGCTTCGGAGCGGGCGGCTCTCCGGCCGCCGAGATCCCAACACCCACGGCCGCCGTCTGGTTGAAATGAACTTCGCCTGGGGCGAAGCGGGCGCGGGCAAATCGGCCGGACGCGGCGTCGCGACGGTGTCGGGCGCCACCGGCTCGACTGCACCGGACGCCGACTGCACGTCGGTCAACGGCTTGGCTTCGATCGCGGTGCGGATTTCGTGCTTCACCGTCTGGGCCGGATCGGTGAAACCCTGCGCCGTGCGCTTCAGGTCGTGAAGCTCTTTACGAAGATCGTCGAGCTCGGCTTCCTTGAGCGCCTCGTTGAACTGGCCCTGGAAGTCGGCGGCCATGCGTGCGAAGCGCGCCGACCCATTTGCCTGCCTGGCGTAGAGCCGCGGGTAAGTCCTTCGGGCCGATGACCACGAGAGCGACCACCGCCACGACCAGCATTTCAGACCAGCCGATATCGAACATGTCAGTCCTATCGCCGCGCTATGCGGCGGCGAATTACGACCGGACTTCAGTGGCTCGGGTGCAGGCGCGGCCGCAGGCGGCGGCGCGGGCTGATGGTCGATGGTGCGTGCCGGAGCAGCCGGCGGCGCATCGGCCGTCTCGTCGTCAGCCATGCCCTTCTTGAAGCTCTTGATGCCCTTGGCGACGATCCCCCATGAGATCGGAGATCTTGCCGCGTCCGAACAGCAGCAGCACCAGAACAGCAACGACCAACCAGTGCGTGAGACTCATGACGCATTCCTTGCAAACATTATCTTCGGCGCGGAACGTAAGCTCCGACCCTTGTCCCTTATCCCAAGCTAGATTTCAGACAAGGGAAAGACAAGCGCTTGGCGTGTGATCGAACGACACATTGACATCATCGAGCCTTCCGACCATGTCCGGCCTCGACCCGCGCGCGAAGACGCGCATCCGATTCCGTCGACGACGATTTCGAGCTCGTCGACTCGCCGAGAAACCGCGCCGACACGACGCGCCCGGCGCGTCCGGGGCCCCTGCGGTTCACCCGCACGCTGGACGGGCGAACCGCGATGATCGCCTTTCCATCAGGCAGGCTCGGAGTCGCGATCTCGCCGAGCGCGGTCGTGCGCCACGCCATCTCGCACCACGGCGTCCAACTCGTTGATGTCGCTGAAGAACCGTGCGGCGAACAAGGTTTGCGGGCGCAGAAACAGATCCTCCGGCGTTCCGACCTGAACCAGACGCCCCTCGTGCATCAGGGCGATCCGGTCGGCCATCCTCATCGCCTCTTCCGGGTCGTGCGTGACGATCAGCGAGGTCGCGCCGCTCTCGTTGAGCACCGCCAGCGTCTCCTCGCGCACGCTGTCGCGCAGACGGCGGTCGAGACCCGAGAAAGGCTCGTCCATCAGGAGCACGCCCGGGCGCGGCGCAATGGCGCGGGCGAGCGCCGCGCGCTGCTGCTCGCCGCCGGACAGACGGTGCGGATAATCGTCAGCGTGCCTTGCAAGACCGACCCGGCCGAGCGCGGAGAGCGCAATCGCCCTCGCCTCCGCCTTCGGCAGGTTCTTGAGCCCGAACGCCACGTTCTCGGCGACGCTCATATGCGGGAACAGCGCGTAATCCTGGAAGACGAGGCCAATGCCGCGCTTCTCCGGGGGCAGGAATTCGTTGCCGCCCGCCATCACCCGGCCGTCCAGAAGAACGTGTCCGCCGGTCTGGCGCTCGATACCCGCCGCAACGCGCAGCAATGTGGTCTTCCCGCAGCCGGAGCGACCGAGCAGCGCCACGATCTCGCCCGGAGAGACGTCGAGCGAAAGTCCGTTCACGGCCTCGGTCGTCCCGTAGACGTGGGTCACGTCGTCGAAGGTCAGCCGCGAGGGAATGGCCGACCCGGCCGTGCCGCGCTGTCCCCAGCGCGCCCATGCGGAGGCCTTCTTGGGCGCCGCGATATCGGGAGAACTCACGTCGTGCGGTCCTGTTCGTCGTCGGCGTCGAGCGGCGTCAGGAAGTCGAGCGCGTCGGGCTCGATCATGTCTTCGTCCTCGCGCAGCGCCTGATCGTCGGATGGCATGGGCACGTCGATACCCGCCGGCACGCGCGCATCCAAGAGGCCCGCCGCGCGAAGCTCGTCAATGCCCGGCAGATCGGAAATCTGTTCCAGGCCGAAATGATCGAGGAATTCCGGCGTCGTTCCGAACGTCACAGGTCGTCCCGGCGTCCGCCGACGACCGCGCAGCTTGATCCAGCCGGTCTCCAGCAGCACTTCCAGGGTCCCCTTGGCGACCGAGACCCCGCGAATAGCCTCGACCTCGGCGCGCGTCACCGGCTGGTGATAGGCGATGATCGACAGCGTTTCCAACGCGGCGCGGGACAGCTTCTTCGTTTCCTCGGTCTCGCGGCGCAGCAGCGGCCCGAGATCGCTCGCGGTGCGAAACCACCAGCGCCCCCCAGTAGCGACCAGGTTGACGCCGCGCACCGCGTAATGCGCTTTCAGCGCCGAGATGATGGCCGGGATGTCAGCGCCATCCGGCAGCCGCGAAGCGAGAGTCTCCTCGTCGAGCGGCTCGGTCGCCGCGAAAAGCAGCGCCTCGGCCATGCGGACATGCTCGAAGTTCACCGCATCCGGGGCGGTGGCATCGCGCAGGCCGTCGCGGCGAAACAGCGGACCGAACTCAGACACTCCCGCCTCCGGCATCCTTCGCTCGCAGGAACAAGGGCGCGAACGGCCGCTCCTGACGCAGTTGCACGTGACCTTCCTTTGCCATTTCGAGGCTCGCGCTGAAACTCGATGCCAGCACGGTCCGATGTTCCTCCGGCGGCGCCAGATAAGCGAGAAGAATGGCGTCGAGCGCGGTCCATTCGGCGATCTTGCCGATCAGGCGTTCCAAGGCCGCCCGTGCCTCCGCCAGCGGCCAGACCGGCTGGCGGCGGATGGTGACGTGGCTGAGCGCATGGGTGGACCGCTGCCGCGCATAGGCCGAGAGAAGATCGTAGAGCGACGCGTCCCAAAGGCTCTTCCGCTCCACCCGCACGCCCTCGGGCGCGCCACGGCGGAAGACGTCGCGTCCCAGCCGGTCGCGGCTAGCGAGCTGTTCCGAGACCTTCCGCATCGCCTCCAGGCGCCGCAAACGGTGAGCCAGGGCAGCCGCCATTTCCTCGCCGGAGGGTTCGTCACCCTTCGGCGGAGCCGGCAGCAGCAGCCGCGATTTCAGGTAGGCGAGCCACGCCGCCATCACGAGATAGTCAGCGGCGAGTTCGAGCCGGAGCTTCCGCGCCTCTTCGATGAACTGGAGATATTGCTCGGCCAGCCGGGCGATCGACATCCGTGCCAGATCGACCTTTTCGCGCCGGGCGAGATCCAGCAGCAGGTCGAGCGGCCCCTCGAACACGTCGAGATCGACCACGAACGCCCGCTCGCCGATCCCCGGTCCGTCCGCTTCGAATTCCGGTTGCTGCTCTTGTGCCGCCACGCATCCCGTCCGCTGAGCGCCCAAGGCGCTAGTCCATCACGCCACGTTGGCCGGTAGAAGGCTCCGTACCATTGCGCGCGCGCTCTCCACATCAAATGCCTGTGGAGCGCCAAGCCGCGATAGTGCTGCCATGCAACGCCGCGCCGCATCCCCATTAAGCCGGGGCGACGACGCTGCGACCTGTCGCATCTCGTCGAGATCGCCGTTGCAGTGCAGCGCGAGATCGCAGCCGGCGTGAAAGGCTTCTTCGGTCCGCTCGGTGAAGCTGCCCGACAACGCCTTCATCGACAGGTCGTCGCTCATGATCGCGCCGTCGAAGCCGATGAAGCTTCGAATTACGTCCTGGATCACCGCGCGGGACAGCGTCGCCGGCCGGTCGGGATCAAGCGCCGTGTAAAGCACATGCGCCGTCATCGCGAGCGGCATGTCGTTCATCCAGCGGAAAGAGGCGAAGTCGGTGCGCTGCAGTTCCGGCAGGCCGGTATGAACCTTCGGCAGTTCCAGATGACTGTCGGCCATCGCCCGGCCGTGTCCCGGCACGTGCTTCACCACCGGCAGCACGCCGCCCGCCAACAGCCCTTCGCACGCCGCCCGGGCGAGTTTCGCTACCTGTTCCGGAGTGGCGCCGTAAGCGCGATCGCCGACGATGTCGTGCGCGCCGTCGACAAGAAGATCGAGCACCGGCAGGCAATCGACGTTCACATGCAGCGAGACGAGTTCGTGAGCGATCAGCCGCGCGCCGAGCTTCACCGCGTTAACGCCGGCTACCGGATCTTTTTCGTAGAGGGCCGCATAGGCGCCAGCCGGCGGGTGGCGCTCAGCGAGCGGCGGACGCACGCGCTGTACCCGCCCGCCCTCCTGGTCGATCAGGACGGGCATATCGTTACGGCCGAGCAACGCCCGACATTCGTCGACCAGCGCCCTCACCTGCGCTGCGTCGCGGATATTGCGCGCGAACAGGATGATGCCCCACGGCTCCGCCTCGTCGACGAAACGGCGTTCGGCGTCAGTAAGTTCGGTGCCCGAGAGCCCGCAGATGAAGGCGCGAGGGATCATGATCCGGCCTTAGGAACCGGGGAATGAGCGATCGGCGAGCCTTTGACCAAACGGCGGGACATTGCGTGAGCCACCTTCCCTTATAAGTTCAAGTTCGCGACCATTCAGGTCTGAAACGGCGACGTTTTCAAGGATGGTCGGAGTAATTCTCCTGCCTCCCCTGACGGCTCGCACAAGCTTCCGGTGAATGCAGCGGGAAGCCTAGGGGCGTGCTTCGCCGATACGGCCTACCACCAAGAAGATTCGCGACACGCCTGCCGTACTGCTTAGTCGGGCGGGATAGGCCGTAGATTTTCCGATTTAAATTCCTCGATCCTCGATCCGCCACAGTTAAGGACCGGGCTTCATAGGATCGACGCCCGCCGACACAACGGACTCGCATCAAATCGGAGGCATGCGACGTCCATTTCGGACTATCGCATCAGTTCCGCTGGACGATGCAGTCGCCGCCGGCAGCCTTGAGGTTGTTGCAAAGATTGGTCGCGTCGGCCTGGCTGCGCGTCGCAATGCGCACCCGATAGAACGTGCCGCGATCAGGCAGAGTCACCGGCTGCAGGCTCGGCTGGTAGCCGCCAAGAATCTGCGGATAGCGCTGCTGTAGCGAGGAGAATGCCGCGCGGGCCTCCGCCTCGGAGCGCTGCGAGGTCACCTGCACCGCGAACGCACCCGCCGGGCCGCTTGGCACCGCGGCGGTCGCCACCTGTTGCTGCTGGACCGGGCGCGGAGGCGTCAACGCCGCCGGAGCGGTGGCGGTCGGACGCGGCTGTGTTGCCACGGGCGGCGCGACCGGAGCGATTGGCTGGACTGTTGCGGTCCGAACCGGAAGCCCTGCCGGACGGGCCGGCGGCACCGGCACCTGCGAAGTCGTACGCGGTTGAGCCTGCGGCGCGGCAGCGCTCTGCGTGTCGCTCGCCATAATGCCGAATTCGCGGCCGGGGCTCATCGACATGCCTTCGGCCGCAGGGCCCGTGCCGACGATCGGCTGTGGCTCGGCCGGCTGTTCCGGCTCGGCATAGGCCTGCTGTTGCTGCACCGGCGCCGGAGCGGGAGCCACTTGCGGGGCAGCTGGCGCTCCCGGTGGACGGATCGTGATGGTGCGAACCATCCTCGCGCCGTTCTGGCTGTCGTCGGTCGTTCCGTTATCGGCAGTCTGGGGCGTGTCGTTGGCCGTCGCATCCGGCGGCTCGGCCGCCTGCTGGGTGCCGGGAAGCGGAATCACGCGCGACGGCTGCGGCCGGGTAGCGGCCGGACGCTCGACCGGCTCCTCGGCGCCGTTGACCACAACGGCATTGCCCGAAGGCTCGGCGCCGACGCGGTCATAGATCAGCTTGTTCTGGTGCGGCACGTCCTTGGCCGAACCCTCTGGAACCGTCTTGGCCGGCTCTGTGGCGGCCTGGATCACAGGCGGCGCGCCGTTCGACGAGTTGCCGCCACCGCTGAACGAATAATACGCCCAGGCACCGCCCCCGCCGATGACGGCGACTGCCAGCACGGCCGCGATCGTCAGGCCGCCGGGACGGCGCAACGAGCCGCGATCTTCGTCCTCACCGGGATAGACGTGTTCTTCACCGTCGTACTGGGTCTCGTCGTAGGGCTGATAACGGTCGTCGAAATCGTCGTGTCCGCCGCCGCGCAACTGCTCGGCGTAGAGATCGTCCGGATCGTAGTCGGGATTGCTCGTCGCCCCGTAGGCGCGGTCGTAATCGTCGTGGCGCGACGCGTGCTGCTGGCGCGGATCGCTCTGCGAGACGAGGCGTGCGAGTTCGGCCAGCGGATCGTCGCCGTACACGTCTCCACGGCCGGGTGCGGCAGGTGTGCCACGCAGGCTGTCAAAATCGGAGCCGAAGCGGCGCGGTGTGTCGTTCATCCCTTGTCCCCTACCCGTGCCTAGTCATAAATCACGGGCATAATGTGGCCAAAACGGAAACATCCGGGGGCGCTTCTCAGCGCATTTCCTCCGGAGCCGTCACGCCGAGCAGGCCAAGCCCGCTCTTCAGAACCAAAGACACTGCTTGCACCATCGCCAGCCGGGCCGAGGTCAACTTTGCATCGTCAGCGATAATGAAGCGTAAACCTTGCGCATCATTGCCCCTATTCCAGTGTCCATGGAAGTCCGAGGCAAGCTCATGCAGATAAAAAGCGATTCGATGAGGTTCATGCGCCAAAGCGGCCCCTTCGATCACCCTCGGAAATTCCCCTAGTTTCCGCATCAGGCCGATCTCGCCGGCGTCGCTGAGCAGATCGAGATGATCTGTCGAGGGTTCAACCCCCGCATTACGAAGAACCGAGCGCGCCCGCGCATGGGCGTACTGAACGTAGAACACCGGGTTCTCGCGCGATTGCTCGACCACTTTAGCGAAATCGAAGTCCAGGACCGCGTCATTCTTGCGGAACAGCATCATGAACCGCACGGCGTCGCGGCCGACCTCATCAACCACCTCGCGAAGGGTCACGAAGTCGCCGGAACGCTTCGACATCCTCACCGGCTCGCCGGCCCGGAACAGCCGGACGAGCTGCACCAGCTTCACGTCGACATGCGCCTCGCCGTCCGAGATCGCCTTCCCGACAGCCTGCAGGCGCTTCACGTAGCCGCCATGGTCGGCGCCCAGAATGAAGATCAGGTCCTTGAAGCCGCGCTCCCACTTGTCGCGCATATAGGCGACGTCGGAGGCGAAATAGGTGTAGCTGCCGTCCGACTTCACCAACGGCCGGTCCATGTCGTCGCCGAGATCGGTCGTCCGGAACAGGGTCTGCTCGCGGTCTTCCCAGTCCTCCGGCACCTGCCCCTTCGGCGGCGGTAATGTGCCCTGATAGACATGGCCGCTCTTGCGCAGTGCTTCCAGCGTCATATCGATCGCGCCGCCCTGTCCGTGCAACGTCCGCTCCGAGAAGAAGACGTCATGGTGGATGTCGAGCGCGCCGAGATCCCCGCGGATCATCTCCAGCATGCTCTCGATGGCGGCGGCGCGGACGATCGGCAGCCATTCCGTCTCCGGCATGTGCACCAGGGTCGCGCCGTGAAGGTCCACGAGAGCCCGCCCGACGGGCTTGAGATAGTCGCCGGGATAGAGCCCTTCCGGAATCTCGCCGATGTTCTCGCCCATCGCCTCGCGGTAGCGGAGATAGGCCGACCGCGCGAGCACATCGACCTGCGCGCCGGCATCGTTGACATAATATTCTCGCGTCACGTCATGGCCGGAGAAGGCCAGCAGGTTCGCCAGCGCATCGCCGAACACCGCGCCGCGGCAATGGCCGACATGCATCGGACCGGTCGGGTTCGCCGAGACGTATTCGACGTTCACCTTCCGCTCGGCGCCCATCACGCTGAGGCCGAAATCGGCCCCCTCGCCGATCACGCTCGCCAGCACCCGCGTCCAAACCCCGTCCTTGAGCCGGATATTGATGAAGCCGGGTCCGGCAATCTCTACAGCGGCGACATCAGCATCCTCGCGCAGCCGCGCCGCGATCTTCTCCGCGAGATCTCGCGGCTTCTCGCCGAGGTCCTTCGACAGGACCATCGCGGCGTTCGTCGCCATGTCGCCATGTGAGGCGTCGCGCGGCGGCTCGACAACGACTCGGGAGAGATCGAGCGCGACCGCGCCCGTCCGCTCACCGACTATGTCGTTGATCGCGGTCTCGACCCGCTCGGAAAAAATGGCGAAAAGGTTCATTGCAACACTGTCCGGAAAGGTCGCGCCGCCTAACGCAGATCAGGCGTCGCGTCAAACAAGCGTCGATGCTCCTGGATCGCATAGCGGTCCGTCATGCCGGCGATGAAGTCGGCCGCGGCCCGCGCCGGTCCATCCCCAAGGTCGCGCCATTCCTCCGGCATTTCCTCATTGTCGGCGCGGTAGATCGCGAAAAGATCGGCGACGATCCTCTCGGCGTCGCCCATCACATGCATTACCCGGTCGTGCCGGTACATATGGGGATAGAGGAAGGCCTTGATCGCCTTGTCCGCCGCCGCGATGTCGACGGCGAAGGCAACGACGGCATGGTCAGCGGCGCGGATTTCCTCGGCGCTTTTCGGTTCGAGGGCTTTGATCCGGGCCACACTTTCCCTGATCGTCCCCTCCACGAACCGCGTGATGACCCGTCGCGTCAACTCGTGAATCTTCCGCGAGCGATCGAGTCCCGGCCAGAGTCGGTCGATGTCCGCCAGCAAATCCGCGAGAAACGGCACCGCGCGCAAATCCTCGATCTCGAACAGCCCCGCCCGCAGGCCGTCGTCGATGTCGTGGGCGTTATAGGCGATGTCGTCAGACACGGCCGCCACCTGCGCCTCGGCACTGGCGAAGCTGCCGAGTTCGAGATCCTGCACGCGGGCATAGTCGGCAATTCCGAACGGCAGGTCGATCTCTAGCCTCCCCTCGCCAAGCAAAGGCCCGTTGTGTTTCACGAGGCCTTCCAGCGTCTCCCAGGTCAGGTTCAAGCCATCGAACGCCGCATAGCGCCGTTCCAGCTGGGTCACTATCCTGAGCGTCTGCGCGTTGTGGTCGAAGCCGCCATGCTCCGCCATGCAGGCATCAAGCGCCCGCTCGCCGGCATGGCCGAACGGCGTGTGCCCCAGATCGTGGGCGAGCGCCAAAGTCTCCGCGAGGTCCTCGTCCAGCCCGAGTGCACGGGCGATCGAACGGGCGATCTGCGACACCTCCAGCGTATGCGTCAGCCGCGTCCGGTAATGGTCGCCCTCGTGATAGACGAAGACCTGCGTCTTGTGCTTCAGCCGCCGGAACGCCGAGGAATGCAGGATGCGGTCGCGGTCGCGCTGCCATTCGGTCCGCGTCGGGCTCGTCGGTTCGGGCACGAGCCGGCCCCGGTTGTTCAGAGGATCGACCGCGTAGCGCGCGCGCGGGCGGATCAGAAAGCCGAGTTCGGGGTCCATAGGCGTCTTTCGTCGTTGCGCGGCCTTATAGGCTCGAAATCACGACGAAAAGGGAGGGCTCCGGCGCTTCCCCTTGCCTAACCATGCCCTCGCCCTCACATAATCGGCCAACAGAACGAGTCCCGGAGCACAGATGTCCTCCACTGAAACCCTCACCCCCGTCACGGTCAGCGCCAACGCGGCCCGGCGGATCAAGCAGATCCTGTCCTCGGAGCCCGAGGGCTCCATGCTGCGTGTCAGCGTCGAGGGCGGCGGCTGTTCGGGGTTCCGCTACGAGTTCGGCGTCGAGAAGATCCGCCAGGATGAGGATCTCGTCATCGAGCGCGACGGCGTCACCGTCGTGGTCGACGAGGTCTCGCTGCAATACATGCAGGGCTCCGAGATCGACTTCGTCGACGAGTTGATCGGCGCGAGCTTCCAGATCAAAAATCCGAACGCCACGTCCGGTTGCGGCTGCGGAACGAGCTTCGCAATCTGAAGCTTACCCAGTCCCTGATTCGGTCACCGTAAATAACGCTGAAGTCGAATCGAATCCGCTCCGTCAACGCCCTCACTGGGGGCGGACGGAGGCCATCAACAGTATCTTAATAACAGCCGGTCGAATTCTCGCCCCATTGTCTGCGTTTGTTGGCGGCGGACATTGTCGCTGCCAGCACAATGAGGGGAAATTACATGTCAGCTCACGCCAATCTATCTCCAGTCATCGACGAAGATGCCTTGCTGCGGGAGATGACTATGCCTTCCGCCAACGACGAGCCAGTTGCACCGGTCGAGGAAGAGCGTGTGCCGCTCGCCCCGGTTGCCGATCGCCTTCGCGTCGACGCGCCGACCAATGCGGAGGCCGAGGGCCTGCCAATCCGCTCCCAGCATTCCGACCTCGCCGCGATCCACGATCTCGAGCGCCAGGCCCGCGAATGGCGCGTCGTCGCCCGCGTCGCCGAACATCATCTGAAGCAGCTCGTCGCCGCGCAGGATGCCCGCGACAATGCTTATCGCTCGCTCGCCGAGATCGCCGCCGATGTCGAGCGCACCGCCGAGCAGCTCTCGGAAGCGCTGAACGTCTACAACAAGGGCGATCTCGGCCACGACCTCGACGGCGTTTTCGAAGAGAGCGGCCATGTTCTCGCCGGCCTGGAGAAGATCGTCGGCGAGCTTAGCGTCGCCAATGCGCTCTGCCGCTCGGCCTGGCAGGCCCATGCCCGCAGCCTGCGCGACGAGCAGAACCTCCGCGCGACCATCCAGGGCAGCCAGCACGGCTGATCCTTCGCAGAGTCCGGACTGTCCGAGGCACGGCTCCCAGACTGGGTGCCGTGCCTTTTTCGTTTGAAAGTCAGCGTTTTTTGCCTTTTTTGGGCCGCAAGGTCGCCCCCTTGCGCTGCCACAACTCTTACCCAGTTCCTGAGGGACCGCGTCCGCGCGGCCTGGGATGCGGGCCGAAGGGGCCCGTGAGGGTGGGCATATGAAAAAGATTCTCTATCCCATGGCCGGGTTGGCCCTGTGGGTGGGCGCGGTCGCGTCCGCTGAGGCGCAGACGGGCCCCGACAATCCGCTTACCGGCATCTACAATGCCGTCACCGGCAAGAAGCCGGCGGAACCGGTTCCGCCGCCGCCCGGCAGTGGCCTACCCTATGCGGCAGAGCAGACCGCCGCACAGAAGGGCAAGGTCACGCAGAAGCCGGCCGCTCCCGGGACCGCTCAGCAGCAGAAGCAGGCCGCGGCCAACGCCGCGCAGCAAAAACCGGCCACCGCCGCGCAAGCCGTTCCTGCCGCCAAGGGCAAGACCGTCGCGGCGCCGGCAGCAGGCGCGCCGCAGACCGCGCAGGCGGCGCCCGCTCCAGTGCAGCCGAAGGCCAAGGCCAAATCTTCGAAGAAGAAATCGGCGAGAAAGGCCAGCAGGAACTCGCATCGCCAAGGCGAAGTCGAAGTCGCCCAACACTGGCCGCGCCACCGCAAACGTCCCGCCGCCGGCCGAAGAGCCGGCGCCCGCCGAGACCGCGACTGCGGAGCAGGTCATCGTCGAGGCCCCGGTCTCGGTGATCGAGGCCACCTCGCCACTCGCGCCGCTCGTTGCCTATCGCGAGGCCGTCTATGCGGGCAATTTCGAGCGCGCCGGCAGCCTTTTGGCGAAGGAGCTCGGCCAACCGTCGGACACCGGCTCCGTCGTCCGTCTCAACGCGTTGATGGACATCGATCTCGGCGTCTCCGACATCGAGCTCCTGGCGCAAAAGGCGCAATCGGCCTCGCCGGACGAGGTGGCCGAGTTGCCGCCGCCGGATGGCTCTGTCCCGGTCTCCGCGCGCATCATAGCCAGTCATTCGACCGCGGCGGAAGCCTTCGGCCGAGGCACGGTCAACGCGCTCGCCTCCTACAAGGAAGCCGCCCGCATGGGCGACGCCCAATCCGCCGCAATGGCCCTGATCGGCGCCATGCACGGCGCGCTGGACGAGGCCTCGGTGAAGCAGGTGAATGCGCTGCTGAACGTGGAGACGGACCCGGGTTTCATCGTCGCGCAGACGGGGCAGTAAAGTCCGCCCAAAAATGCACAGCGCGGATCGATAACCGCGCTGTGCTTCAGTCGTAGCTATTCCATTCGGCGCTTCTTCGCGGTGGCAACGATCCGCCGCAAAACCGCGATCTCGCCTTGATCTTCGTGGTGGTCAGATTTCGCCAAAGAAACTGCCGCAGAAAACAATTCTTCCAGACCTATGTCGCTATCAGCTAGCGATCGACGGTTGGTGGTCTGGACGCTCATTCTTGGGCGGGACGAAAACCAACATCGTCCAACTTCGCAACGGCGCCCTTCACCCCACCGCCATCCTGAACACGAACCGCGTCTCTTCCTCGCTCGACGTCACCTTCAGCGTGCCGCCATGCGCCTTGGCGATCTCGCTGGCGATGTAGAGGCCGAGGCCGAGGCCTTGCTGGCTCGGGTTGGCGGAGGCGCGGAAGAAGGGCTGGAACAGCCGGTCGGCGACCGCCTGCGGGATCGGCCGACCCTAGTTGACGACGGTCAGGTCGAATTCGCCGCGTTCGGTCGAGCCGCGCACGATCACCGGTTTGTCCGGGGCGCCGTGGGTCAGCGCGTTGGCGACGAGGTTCGACAGAAGCTGGCCGATCCGCACGGGATCGCACCGCGACCGGACGGGTCAGGTCGAACGCGCTGTCGATGACGCGGTTCGGCCAGGCCGCGCCCAGCTCCGTCGACCACATGATCGAGCACCGGCGTCAGCGGCTTCTCCGTATCGCGACGCACCGATAGCCCGTCGCCAAGACGGCCGCGCGTCAGATCGAGCACGTTGTCGATCAGCGCCGCCATGCGGTCGATCGCTTCTGGATCAGCCGACGATTCCGCGTCCCGGTCGTCGAGCGGTCGTCCGCTCCAGGAGCTTCGCGCCGGACGTGCGATCGCCGCCAGCGGGTTGCGGAGATCGTGGCCGAGCACGGCCATGAACTGCTCGCGCAGCTCGCGCCTTTCGCGCTCGCTGATCAGGTCCGGCCTCGCTCGCTGCCACTTGCTGCAGGCGTCGAGGTGGAAGGCGATGAGATCGGCGAACAGCCGGAACATGCCGATCGTCTCCGGCCGGCTCAGCTGCGCGGGCTCGGATCGATGCGCGCAGAGCGTGCCGAAGAATTCGCCCGTTCGACAGCACGATCGGCATCGAGATGTAGCTGCGGAAGCCGTACATCGCCGGCGTGTGGTGGCGGCAGAACACCGGGTCGTTCGCGACGTCGTCGATGATGACGGGCCACGGCTGTCGCGGATCTCGTTGCAGATCGTGGTCTCGACCTTCAGTTCGCCGCCAGGCTCGAGGCCGAACGCGATGTCGTCCTTCACCGAGCAGGCGATCCAGCGATCCTCGGTCACCCGCGCCACCGCCGCGAAACCCATGCCGGTCGTGCGGCAGACCACGTCGAGAATCGTCGGCACTGCCGCGATCTGCCGGACCGCCGCAACGCTCGAAACAGGATTATCGTCCGCCATGAGGATCGTATAACTGAGGAGACCCCTCTTCACCAGTTGTGGGGGCGGAGAGAGGAAAGGACGTGTATGGCAGGGACGAGCCCTGCGATGACGAGCAATCGGCACCACGCCTGATCGCGAAACGCGCTTTACCCACATTGCGAAAATGCATGCAATCGCGGTTTGACCCCCACCGCTGCCGCGCCTAGAAGAAGCTCACCTTTTCCCCGCGCCGGCCATGTCCCACAACAGCTTCGGTCATCTCTTCCGCGTCACCACCTTCGGCGAAAGCCACGGGCCGGCGCTGGGCTGCGTCGTCGACGGCTGCCCGCCCCTCCTCCCGGTCGATCTCGCGGAGATCCAGGGCTATCTCGACAAGCGGAAGCCCGGCCAGTCGAACTTCACGACGCAGCGGCGCGAAGCCGACGAGGTGAAGATCCTCTCCGGCGCGATGGAGCATGACGGCGTCCTCGTGACGACCGGCACGCCGATCGCCATGCTGATCGAGAACACCGACCAGCGCTCAAAGGACTATTCGGAGATCGAGGCGAAGTACCGGCCGGGCCATGCCGACTACACCTATGAAGCCAAATACGGCCTGCGCGACCATCGCGGCGGCGGGCGCAGCTCAGCCCGCGAGACGGCGGCGCGAGTAGCGGCCGGCGCGATCGCGCGCAAGGTCATGCCTGGCGTCTCGATCCGAGGCGCGCTCGTCCAGATGGGCGAGATCGAGATCGACCGCTCGCGCTGGGATTGGAACGCGGTCGACGAGAACCCCTTCTTCTGCCCCGACCCGGTCGCTGCGAAGGAGATGGAGACCTATCTCGACGGAATCCGGAAATCCGGCTCCTCGATCGGCGCAGTGATCGAGGTCGTCGCCGACGGCGTGCCGGCCGGGCTGGGGCGCGCCGATCTACGGCAAGCTCGACGCCGATCTCGCGGCGGCCTTCATGAGCATCAACGCGGTGAAGGGCGTCGAAATCGGCGACGGCATGGGCGTTGCGCGGTTGACCGGCGAGCAGAACGCCGACGAAATGCGAATGGGCAATGACGGCAAACCGGTGTTTCTGGCAAACCATGCCGGCGGCATTCTCGGCGGCATCTCCACCGGCCAGCCGGTCGTCGCCCGGTTCGCAGTGAAGCCCACCTCTTCCATTCTCACACCGCGCAAATCCATCGACCGCGCCGGCAACGACGTCGAAGTCTCGACCAAGGGCCGCCACGACCCCTGCGTCGGCATCCGCGCCGTGCCGATCGGCGAGGCGATGATGGCGTGCGTGCTCGCCGATCACTATCTGCGCCATCGGGGACAGAACGGCTGACGAATCCGTCCCGGCCGAACAGGACATCATGAGCAACGACCCTATCGCCCGCGTCCGCGGCGCAATCGAAGCCTTCGCCAAGGGCGCCATGGTCGTCGTCACCGATGACGACGACCGCGAGAACGAGGGCGACATTATCTTCGCCGCCTCGCTCGCCACCCCGGAGAAGCTCGCCTTCACCATCCGCAACACCTCCGGCATCGTCTGCGCGCCTCTGACGGGCGATGAGGCGCGGCGGCTGCGCCTGTCGCCGATGGTCGCCGACAACGACGCACCGATGAGCACGGCCTTCACGATCTCGGTCGACGCCAAGCACGGCACGACGACCGGCATCTCGGCCGAAGAGCGCACGACGACCGTCCGCGCCCTCGCCAACGGCAATATGGGCGCGACCGACTTCGTCCGTCCGGGCCACATCTTTCCGCTGATCGCCCGTGAGGGCGGCGTTCTGATGCGTTCCGGCCATACCGAGGCCGCGGTTGATCTCTGCAAGCTGGCCGGCCTGCCGGCGGTCGGCGTCATCGCCGAACTCGTCAACGACGACGGCACGGTCATGCGCGGTCCGCAGGTCGACGCCTTCGCCAAGACGCACCAGCTATCCGCATCTCGGTCGCAGACCTGATCTCGTACCGCCAGGCGCGCGAGAAGCTCGTCACCCGCGTCTCCGAATTCCCGGTCGACACCGAGATCGGCATCCTCAAGGGCTATGCCTACACGACGCCGTTCGACGCGGTGCACCACATCGCCCTGGTCTACGGCGACCTCGGCGACGGCCGTGGCATCCCCGCCCGCCTCCACCGCGCCGACGCGCTGACCGACGTGTTCGGCAACGCCAAGGCGATCAAGTCGGCCTTCCGCGCCTTCGGCGAGAACGGCAACGGCGTCCTCGTCTATCTGCGCGACGGCACCGCCGGCGTGCCGGTCCATGCGCTGCGCGACTCCACCGAAGCCAAGCGCGACGAGCAATGGCGCGAAGTCGGTCTCGGCGCGCAGATCCTGCGCGATCTCGGCGTCTCCTCGATCCGGCTGCTGGCCTCCAAGGAGCGCCACTATGTCGGCCTCGCCGGCTTCGGCATCGACATCGAAGCGACCGACATCCAGGAGTGCTGACAAGGTGATTGCGGGCCTCGGTCGCGGTCCGCAATGGGCCCTCCTCGTCGCACTCTCTGCCGTTCTCGCGACCCTCCTGGAGCTAGCGCGCCTGCCCGCTGCACTGCTTCTGGGCCCCCTGATCGCCGGCATCATTGTCGCCACGAATGGCGGCGTACTGCGCGTGCCGCGCCTGCCGTATCACTGCGCGCAGGCGGTGATCTCCTGTCTGCTCGTTCAGAGCATCACACCGACCACTTTAGGCGTTGTGACGAGTCATACGCTTCTGTTCGCGGCGCTGATCATCGGTATTCTGGGGGCGAGCGGCGGACTGGGCTGGCTCCTTGCACGCTTTCAGGTTTTTCCCGGGACGACTGCGATCTGGAGCTGCTGGCCTGGCGCCGCCACCGCGATGATCCTGATGGCCGAAGCCTATGGAGCAGACGCGCGGCTCGTCGCCTTCATGCAATATTTGCGCGTCGCCATGGTGGCGCTGGTCGCCTCCATCGTCGCTCGCCTTTTCGTCGATCTCGGCGAGGTGCCTCCCATCGTCTGGTTCCCGCCGGTAGATTGGTTCGCGCTAACCGGGACACTCGCGCTCGCGGGCTTCGGCGTGCTGATCGGCGGCCGGCTCAAGGTCCCGGCCGGTGCCTTCATCACGCCGCTGATCATCGGCTCGATCCTGCACCCGCTCGGCCTGATCGAAATCTCACTGCCGCCATGGCTGCTTGCGATCGGCTACGCGCTGGTCGGCTGGAACAACGGTCTCGGCTTCACTCGGGAAATCCTGAAGCATGTCGCCCGGGTGCTGCCGAAGGTATTCGCATCAATCCTGATCCTGATCATGATCTGCGGTGGCTTCGCCCTCCTGCTGGTGAAGTTCGCAGGCGTCGATCCGCTGACGGCTTATCTGGCAACGAGTCCTGGCGGCGCGGATTCAGTCGCCATCATCGCCGCCTCCACTCCAGTTGACGTGGCGTTCGTCGTCGCGATGCAGACGCTGCGCTTCTTCGTCGTGCTAATGATCGGGCCGAACATCGCCCGCCTCATCGTCCGGCGCGGCCAGAAACGCGCGGAGCCACCGGACGGCCCGCTCGATTGATCAGTGCTGGAATATCGCCGTGAGCTTGCCCGTCGGCCCGGTGATCTCCTCGATCCTCCAGCCATCCGCCCCCTTCACAAGGTCGAGCTTCATCACCTGCGGCTGATCGAAATTCTTGTAGTTCACCGCGCCGAGGGCGTGGCTCGCATCCTTGTCCTCGACCTTGATGTCGAGATCGCTGATCTTCCAATCCTGCGCATCGATGAAGGGATCGCCGTCGAGCTTCGGAACCTCGCTGTTCGCCTCGGCGGTCTTGATGTCGTCCTGGATCAGCCCAACGAGATGCGGCGTGAAGTAGTTCGGCAGAGCGGCATCATCGAGCATGACCCCGCCGCCATTCTCGCCGCTATAGGCGTCGTAGATCGAATGCAGGAAGGCTTCCGCTGCAGGGTCGGCATGCGCGGCCGCGAGGCTGGCGAGAAGAACTGCCACGGCAATTGTCGGAATTCGGAGAAAACGCATCGATCCAAACCTCCATCGGGCAGATGCGTGTTAGCGGAATGCCGATTGCCCGGACACCTCGCAAATGGGGGTATCCGGGCCAGTATCCGTCAGGCGTCGGGGAAGTCGGCGCCCTTGGTCGTATCTTCCCAGGCGTCGAAGTCCCGGTTCAGAAGCGCGATCTTCGCCTTCGCGTTCTGGAACGCACCCTTGCCGAGAAGAAGGCGCAGCGGCGGGCTTTCCGCCTCGACGGCCTTCACGATCGCCTGGGCGGCACGCTCCGGATCGCCCGGCTGCCGGCCGGAATAGCCGCGCACGGTCGCGGTTCGAGTGCCCGAGGTTTCGTGATAATCGTCGATCGTCTGTGGAGCCTCGTTGGCCGAGCGGCCTGCCCAGTCGGTCCGGAAAGCCGACGGCTCCACGAGGAGCACCTTGATGCCGAGCGGCGCGACTTCCTGCGACAGCGATTCCGACATGCCTTCCACGGCGTATTTCGTGCCGTGATAGAAGCTGAAGGTGGGAAACGACACGATACCACCCTGCGACGAGATGTTGACGATGTGGCCAGAGCGCTGCTCGCGCATCAGCGGCAGCACCGCGCGGGTCATGTTCACGAGACCCCAGACATTGATGTCGAACATCTTCTGGACTTCGGCCATCTCGCTCTCTTCGAACGACCCGAAATAGCCGATGCCGGCATTGTTCACGAGGACGTCGATCTTGCCGAAACGCTCGGTCGCGGCCTTTACCGACGCCTCGATGTCCTCGGCCTTGGTAACGTCCAGCTTGAGAGCGAGGGCGATGTCCTCGTGGCCCTTCACGAGGTCCTCGACCTGCGCAGGGTTGCGGGCCGTGACGACAGTCGGATAGCCGAGTTCAAGCGTATGCTTCGCGAGTTCGCGGCCGAATCCGGTCGAGCATCCGGTGATGAACCAGACGGGTTTGCCGTTGGTGGGCATGGCAGTGTCCTTGAAAACCTGGAGGGCCGGAGACGGGGCCGGCGACCTTCATATGGTTCTGGAACCGGGGCCGGCTAGGTCGGACTTTTGTCGAACAATCCGCTCGCGACTTCGCGCAAGGTCGGCGCGTTGCGCTCCGCGAACGGCAGCGGTCGGCACACCGCGATGGCGGCGAGGCCGATGCGGGCGGTGAGGATGCCGTTGATGACGCCCTCGCCAAGCCGCGCCGATAGTTTCGCGGCCAGGCCGTGGCCGACAATCTGGTCGATGAAACCCTCGCCCGCCGCCATGCCGCCGGTGACCGCGAGATGCGCCACGCACATGCCGCATCAGCCGGAGGAAACCGAGCGTGCCCGGCCGCCCGCCATAGACATCGGCGATCTTGCGGATCAGCGCAGCCGCCGTGAACGCCACCACCGCGACGTCGATGATGGCGCGCGGCGCGACCGCCGTGATGACCGAGACGCGCTTGGCGGCGTTCGACACCAGACGCCGCGCCTCGGCGTCGAGCCCGGTCATCAGTTCGCGCTCGGCGAGCCGGACGAGGTCCGCCCCGTCGATGATCTCGCGCTTCTCGCGGGCGAGGGTGGCGCGTGCCCGGGCGGTGCGGGCGTGGCGCGCATAGAGGCTTTCGAGATCGCCGACCACGCCGAGCGCGAGCTTGCGGTCGTCGTCCGGATCGCGTCTCGGCGCGGGCGCGCAGGCCGTCGATGCGGCCGAGCCGGCGCAGCGCGATGAGTTCGCGGCCGATGATGAGGACGAGCGCGATAACGAACAGGCCGACGAGGCCGAGCGCCGACCCAGCCGAGCCATTGCGCTCGGGCGAACAGATCCTCGACCAAGTTGGTGACGCCGAGACCGAACGCGAGCGCACCAGCCCGCCGAGCGAGGACCAGAGCAGCGTGCCGAGCCGCGAGCGCTTCGGCGCGGTGGCGGTGGCGACGGCGGAACTTCGCGATCTCGCCGCTCGCCGGCGGCGGATCGACCGGAGACTCGGCGATCTCGGGTTCCGGCTCGGCGAAGACGAGTTCGGATCGTCGAGCCGGAAGGTCTCGGGTTGCGGGGGCGTTGGGGCATCGGTCTCCTTGTTCCCGGACATGCGCAAGCGACGCCGATCCGGGGTCCAGCGCGTAAGTGGCGGCAGCCGCCGCATAATCTATGCCCGCTTCGCCGGTTTGCGAGCGAGTGGATTGTTAGCGGCTTCGCCGCAAGTTGTTGCGCTGGGTTCCGGATCGCCTTCCGCTCGCAAGGCTCGCTGCAGGCGTCCGGAACACGGTCAGCCAGCTTATCCCCCAGCAAAAACTCCATCACGCGGTCCAAGCGGATATGCGGCAGGCGGGGTCTTTCCGCGGTGCCCTTCACCTTGGGCGGGCGGAAGCGGATGATGCCGACATCGCCCTCCCCGGTTTCGGCGCGGCCGCGATAGCCGCCGGGCGCGAGCGCGACTTCCGGATCCGCCGGAAGATCGCCGGGAAAGACGCCGATCTCCTCCTCGCCGGTGAAGATCTGTGTGCCGGAGCGCTCGCCCGGCTCCGGCGTGCCGGCGATGATCGGGAGGTCCTGCCGGCCGCGCTTGTGCATGGCCTCGCGGGTGGCGCGCACGGCCGGAGATCGCCAGCACGTCGACCTCGGCGCCGCCATACGCCGCCCGCTCGCGGGCCCGCTGGACGAGACGGCCGAGAATGGCCTCCAGCCGGTCGTGGCTGGTGTGGTGCAGATGGTCGGCCTTGGTGGCCGCGAACAGGATCTTGTCGACGCGCGGGCGGAAAAGCGCGGTGAGCCAGGAATTCCGGCCGTGGCGGAAGGCGGCCAGCACGTCGGCGAGCGCGGTTTCGAGATCGGCCACCGCATCCGGGCCGGCATCGAGCGCGGCCAGCACGTCGACCAGCACGATCTGGCGGTCGAGCCGGGCGAAATGATCGCGGAAGAACGGCCGCACCACGCCCGAGACATAGGCGTCGTAGCGGCGCGCCATCATGGCGTGCAGCGTGCCCGGCTGCGGCTCCGCGTCGGCCGCGACGTCGAGCGGAGCGAAGGTCAGCATGGGCGAGCCTTCGAGATCGCCCGGCATCAGGAAGCGCCCCGGCGGCAGCGCCGACAGGGCGTCTCGCGCGGCGCGGCGAGGCGCGCAGATAGGACGTGAAGAGCTCAGCCGAAGTCCTTGCCTCGGCTTCGTTTTCCGGCGCTGCCGCGTCGAGCGTCTTGAGGTGCTTGTGCCAGTCGGCGGCGAGCTTTTTGCGGGCGCCCCGGCGGCTCATGCCACCGTCTCGGCCGACCATTGCGAATAGGTCTTTCCCATCAGGCCGAGGTCGAGCAGCCATTCGCCGGGATAATCGACGATATCGAGCGTCAGATGCGAGACGCCGCGCCGCGCGGCCGAGAAAGGTCTCGGACTGGAAATCGATCACCAGCCGGAGTTCCGAAATGCGGCGGGTGGATTGCGGCCAGCGGCGCTCGTCGAGCAAAGCCGCGAGATGCGTCTCGATGTCGAAGCGCGGCACGGCATCGTCCGGCTGCGGCGTGAGACGGGCGCCGATCAGCCGCCCGTCGGCATAGGCCCGAAACAGCGGCATGCGCGCGCCGTTCACCAGCGCATTGACCAGCGCGGTGATGAACACGGTCTTGCCGGCGCGCGAGAGGCCGGTGACGCCGAGGCGGACGGTGGGATTGAGCGCCTCCGCCGCGGCATCGAGCACGCTCGAGGCGACGATCCTTGCTTCGTGCGGGAGATCGGAGACCTTCATTCGCCCCGGATGCCGAGCAGTTTGGGCGTTACGAAGGCGGACAGCCAGGCGGTCTTCTCCTCGATGGCGGCCCAGGGCACGTCCTCGAAATCGAGCACCGCCACGGCCGCCGTCGGAAACTTCTTCTCGAACCGCTCGACGACCTCCGGCTCGCCGCTCTCGGCCAGCATGCTCGTCAGGAGTTCGAGGCCCGGATTGTGGCCGACCAGAAGCAAGCGTCTGCACGTCGGAATCGGCGTCCTGGACCACGGCCAGCAGCTCTTCCGCGCTCGCCTCGTAGACGCGCTCGTCGAATACGGTTTCCGGCTCGGGCTCGAAAGCGGGCTTTGCCCGTCGCCAGGTCTCGCGGGTGCGCGCCGAGGTCGAGCAGATCACGAGATCGGGAACGATCCCCTGCTCGCTCATCCATTCCCCCATGGCCCTGCGCAGCCTCGCGGCCGCGCGCGGCAAGCGGCCGATCATGATCCTCGATCCCGGCGGGCCGGTCGGACTTTGCATGGCGGAACAGGACGAGACGACGCATGGGGTGTGGCTTTTATGACAATGGTGAACGGAAAAGCGACCATATGACGACAGTCGCTCGCGAATCAGAACTCCTTAACCTTCTCTCCACGGAAGCGCCTTAAATTCGACATTGCTGGCGGGAAAACAACAGCCCCGTCCCGCAGAGGACACACCTAAGGGTTCACGAGGAAACCTTTTCCGATGTTGCTCGCCCAACGCGTAGAGTCTTCGACGTTCGAACGTCCGATCGATCTTGTCCACCTCTCCCGCCAGACACTTGGTGACCGTTCTGTCGAGCGCGAGGTACTTGCCCTCTTCCGCAGGCAGGCACGTCAGGTGCTGTTCCAGCTCGAAGCGCTGACCGATCCGCGCAACCGGCTCGAGATTGCGCATGCCCTCAACGGCTCCGCCAAGGGTGTCGGCGCGTGGCGCGTCGCGACCGCCGCCGCGGCCCTCGAGAAAGCGGCCCGCAACGGCCTTCCGGCCGGTGAGGCCGTCGCCAACCTTGCGGAATGCATTTCCGAGGTCTGCGGCGAAATCGACGAGTTTCTGACCGAAGGCTGACGCCTCGGGACACGGCTCGCGACGGTCTGGCGCCCGCCGGATTTTCGTCTTAAACCACGACCCGGCGTTTTCGGAGGGCGGCGTTGCCGCCCTTCGGCGTATATCCGCGAGATCTCATGGCCAACATCACCTACATCGATTCCAATTCCGAAAGCCGCACCGTCAGCGCCGAAAACGGCTCGACCGTGATGGAAACCGCGCTGCGCAATGCCATTCCCGAGATCGAGGCCGAATGCGGCGGCGCCTGTTCCTGCGCGACCTGCCATGTCTATGTGGACGAGGCCTGGGCCGCGGTCGTCGGCGGACCTTCGCCGATGGAAGAGGACATGCTGGACTTCGCCTTCGACGTCCGCCCGACCAGCCGCCTCTCCTGCCAGATCAAGGTTTCGGACGCGCTCGACGGGCTGGTGGTCCACACCCCCGCCGCGCCAGGGCTGACGCATTCCGGACACACCGTGCGGATTTGAAAATCCGGCATTAAATTCGCGAAGCACAATCACAATATACAGAGCGGCCTCGTCGCGATTTACGCGCTCAACCCCGGATCATGCAGTGCGCTTTGCACGCACGCTCCGGGAGAACGTTTGGGCTTCCCCATCGCGCTGAGCCGGTTTATTAGAGCCGCACCTTCCCGTGGCGTGTGCGGACGCCCGCAATCAAGACGATGCGATACATATGACTGAAATCATCAAGACCGATGCGGTCATCATCGGCGCTGGCCCGTGCGGACTTTTCGCTGTCTTCGAGCTCGGCCTGCTCGACATCAAGGCGCATGTCATCGACATCCTCGACAAGGTCGGCGGCCAATGCGCCGAGCTGTATCCGGAAAAGCCGATCTACGACATTCCGGGCCTGCCGATCGTCACCGGCCAGGGCCTGACCGACAATCTGATGGAGCAGATCCATCCGTTCGGCGCCGGAGTTCCATCTCGGTGAGATGGTCGAGAGCCTGGAGCGTCTGGCGGACGGCTCGTTCCGCCTCGTCACCAATGCCGGCACGGTGTTCGAGACCAAGGCCGTCATCATCGCGGCGGGCGGCGGCTCGTTCCAGCCGAAGAAGCCGCCGATCTCGAACGTCGACGAATACGAGAACAATTCGGTGTTCTACTCCGTGCGGAAGATGGACGCCTTCAAGGGCCGCCGGCGTGCTGATCGTCGGCGGCGGCGACAGCGCGCTCGACTGGACGCTGAACCTCGCGCCGGTCTGCGACCAAGGTCACCCTGCTCCACCGCCGCGACGAGTTCCGCGCCGCGCCGGACAGCGTCAACAAGATGCGGGCGCTGGTCGCCGACGGCAAGATCGACCTGAAGCTCGGCCAGGTGACGGAGCTCAAGGGCCCGAACGGCACGCTGCAGGCCGCCGCGATCAAGGGCAATGACGGCACGCTGTTCGACATCGAGGCGGACGCCATGCTGCCCTTCTTCGGACTGACCATGAAGCTCGGCCCGCTGGCCGAATGGGGCATCCACCTCAACGAGAACCTGATCCCGGTCGACACCGAGAAGTTCGAGACGAGCGAGCCCGGCATCTACGCCATCGGCGACATCAACACCTATCCGGGCAAGCTGAAGCTCATCCTGTCGGGCTTCCACGAGGCGGCCCTGATGTCGCAGGCGGTGGCGCACCACATCGATCCCGAGCGGCGGATCGTGTTCCAGTACACCACCTCCTCGACCAGCCTGCAGAAGAAGCTCGGCGTCGCCTGAGCTCAGACCGGCCGTCTCTGAAAGTAAAAAGCGGCGCCTTCGGGCGCCCTTTCTGTTGATTGTGACATAAAACTGTCATCTAACCGCAGGCCAAGGGCCCGTTTCGCTCGGAATAACAGCTCACACCGTGATCTGCGACGAACGTGTCCCAGCGGTGAGTGAGAATGAGCAGCACGATCACTGTGGTTACCGCTGCCCAGCGCCTTACCACACTGTCCGACCACCAGACGGCGAAAGCTATGAAGACTGCGAATGGCACGAGCCATTCCGCGAATGTTGAAATGCCCACGGCGAGCAAAAGCCCCCTGCGATCGATTGGTTAATCAATCGTAAACAGATGCGACCCGCAGTCGCCAAGTGCCTTCCTCGCGTTAGGTTTAATGCCGTGAACCGGCAAACGAACATCCGAGGCACAGGCCGCAACGATCAAGGAGCGGTTCGCTCCGCACCAACCGGAAAGAAAGGAAGGAGTTCATTTTGGCCAGTCACGTCATCAATCCTTACGCGCCGACCAAGAAGCAGATCGTGGTCTGGACCTATTTCAGCCTGCTCGTCCTGTTCTTCTTTGTCGGGCTGGTGACGTTCATCCATCACGGCTTCCACGGCACACCGCGGACGCTCGCCTTCAACGGCGCCATCCTCGTCATGGACCTCGCCGACATCGTCGGCTTCTTCTGCTTCCTGAAGTCCTGGCCGCTGTTCCGGCCCTTCGTCTGGAAGTTTCTCGCCAGCGTGCTGTTCGTCCGTTTGTCGATGGCGATCTTCGCGTTCGGCTCGAACCTGATCCCCTGGGAGGCCAGTTCGGGGCAATTCATTTCGCTTGCGGGCCTCTTCTCGATCCTGTTCGGAGCGCCGCTTGCGGCCGCGCTCGCCGTTTACGGATTCCACGCCCCGCATATCTGGAAGCGTCAGACGCGCGCGGCCTGATCACACATAGGACCCGGGCCGCCCAAAAAGGCGGGCTACGGCCACCAGGCAAGCACACCCGAAGCAAAAGCACCTTGCCGTCGCCGCGAAAACTGGTGCTTTAGCCAGCCAATTCTCGCCCTTCCACAGCCCTTTTGTTGCCCAGATACGTCTGGTCCCGACCTCCATTTTATGGTGAATAGACCGTTAACGACGTTGTCGGGTTTGTGTCACGAACGGTTCCCATCCCCTCTGTGCTTGGCTAGATTGAGGTGCGGCGAACTATAGCCGGGCGTGGGTTTTGAGACCCATGGTCGGTGGGGGGACGGGGCTTACCCGGAGAATTGGAATGGCGTGCCAGCGTTTATGGCATGGCAGTCCTGTCTCTTCCTCCAGGACGCGGCCGACTTGAGTATTGCGGATGCGGCAGCGAGGCAAAAATGGCGAATAATCCCGTCACGGCGCAAAATCATTCCGACGCGGCTCTGTCCGCGCTCGAGGAAGCTCTCCTCGAAAGTCCAACTCCACACGCCGACGACGACCTTTTCGCTCCGAAGACTCCGGAATCCGGCTCACTCCGGGCCAAGCAGCGGCCGGCGAACGACGACGCCCGCTCTTTCTCCCATGTCCTGCATGGCCTGCAGCGCCGCTCGTCCCCCGGGCCGATGGTCGCGGCGTTCCTTGCGTCCGCCGTCTGGGCGGCTCTGAGCATCGTCTACATTGCGGCGCAGATCGGCCAGTCGCCGCTCGACCTTTCCTCGACGGAGGGCATGGCCCAGGGCGCGATGATGGTCGCTCTCGTCGCCGCGCCGATCCTGTTCTTCTTCGTCGTGGGAGCGCTCGCGCAACGCGCGCAGGACATGCGTACTGTCGCCCGCTCGATGACGCAGGTCGCGATCCGCCTCGCCGAACCTGACCGCACCGGCATCGCCTCCGTCGCGTCGCTTGGCGATGCCGTCCGGCGCGAAATCAGCGCAATGGACAGCGGGCTGGAGCGTATGCTCGCCCGCGCAGCCGAGCTCGAAGCCACCGTGCGCGGCGAAGTCGTCACGCTCGAGCGCGCCTATCAGGACAATGAAACGCGCATGCGCGTCCTGATCGACGATCTGCGTTCGCAGCGCGAGGCCCTCGTCACGAATGCCGGCGAACTCCGCGATTTCATCGAGGGCGCGCATAGCGGCCTCTCGCGCGAAATCGCGCTCGCCTCCGACCAGCTCACCTCGTCGATCACCCAGGCCGGCGACCGCGTCACCCGCGCGCTCGGCGACAAGAGCATGCAGATCACGCAGATGGTCTCGAGCGCCGGCGAGAGCCTGATCTCGGCCGTCACGACGCAGAGCCACGGCCTGATCGACCGCCTCAACGAGACCGGCTCGGAATTCAACCAGAGCCTCGCCGTGACGAGCGAGCGGCTGACCTCGGAGCTCGGCACCCGTGCGACGAGCATCCAGGAAACCTTGCTCACCACGAGCAACGAGATCACGCGCACCTTTGATGAGCGTTCGCGGGCCGTCGCCGACAATTTCATCGTTACCAGCAACAGCATTTCGGACTCGCTGGAACATCGTTCGCAGTCGATCACTTCGGCGCTCAGCAGCACCAGCGCCTCGCTGACCGATGCGCTGACGACCCGTGCCCAGATTCTCACCGACGCCCTGTCCCAGACGACGTCGGATTTGACCGAGGCCCTCGGCAGCCGCGCCCAGATCATCGTCGACACGCTGTCGTCGACGACGGTCAATCTCACCTCCACGCTCACCGAGCGCGGCGAGAGCGTGTCGCGCGCGCTGAACGAGTCGAGCGCGACTCTCTACCTCGACCCTGACCGAGCGCGCCCGCGACATCGCCGAGACCATGGTCACGACCGGCACCGCGTTGACCGTCACCCTGACCGAACGCGCCCGCGAAATGACGGACGCGATCTCGGATACCGGCGCCCGCATTGCCGAGACGATTTCGAGCCGCGGCGAACTGGTCAACGAGACGCTGGAGCGTTCGGGCAAGGAACTCGCGGCGACCTTCATCGACCGCGCGGAGGCTCTCACGCAGACCCTGCACGAGACCAGCGCCGACGTGTCGAAGACGATCACCGATCGCGTCACCGACGTGAACGAGACGCTGAAGTCGACTGGCGACAGCCTGCTGCTCGACCTTTCGCTCCGCGGCTCCGAGGTCACGGCGAAGCTCGACGAGACCGGCGCTCGCCTCACCACCATTCTGGACGAGCGCGGCATGGGCCTCGCCGAACGTATGGAATCGGCCAGCGACCGCATCCACGAAGCCATTGTCGGCCGCGGCGACGCGCTGGAGATGGGCCTGCAGGCCGTCGGCGACCGCATGGTCGAAACCCTGGATTCCCGCATCCTCACGGCTCGCGACGCACTGGAGGCCGGCGCCCGTTCGGCGGAAGAGATCATCGCCGAGCGCAGCGAAGCGATCGAGCGCGTCATCTCCCTCGCCAGCGACCGTATGGCCACGGTCAGCGATCGCGTCCACGAAACGCTGATCAACCGCAGCGAAGCGCTGGAAATGACGATGCAGGACGCGGCCGGTCGCATGATCGACACGCTCGACGCCCGCATCACCATTGCTCGCGATGCGCTCGAAGCCGGCGCTCACGCTGCCGAGCAGGTCCTCGCCCAGCGCGCCGACGCGGTCGAGCGTACACTCAGCGTTGCAACGGACCGTATCTCGGAGACCATCGCCGACCGCGGCGGTATCCTCACCGATACCCTCGCCTCGACAGTCGACCGCATCCACGACCTCATCGTCACGCGTGGCGACGAGCTCGAAAACCGCCTGTCCGTTGCGGCGTCAAATGCCGGCGAGCACATTCTCAGCACCGCCGAGACGTTCGAGCAGCGTCTTAACGAGCGCGTCCATTCGAGCGTCCAGCATGCCCGCGAAGAACTTGAGGGTGCCGCGACCGGTCTCGGTGAGACGCTCGTCAGCCGCGTCAACGAACTCGCGCAGCAGGTCACCTTCGTCGGTGGCGAACTCGCGCAGTCGATCGCCCGCCGCAGCGCGAAGATCAACGAGCAGCTGACCGAGACCACCGAACAGCTTTCCGACCTCCTGATGACCCGCGGCGGCGCCGTTACCGACGTTCTCGCGACATCGATCTCCGAGCTCGACGGCCTGATCTCGGTCCGCGCTCAGGAAATCGCCGAGAAGCTCTCGAGCGATGCAGCCTTCATCGACTCGACGCTCGCGAGCCGCGTGCAGGATCTCGAACAGGTCCTCAACGTTCGCGGGCCGGCCGTCGTCGACCTGCTCACCACCCGCGCCGAAGCCATCGAGCGGGCACTCCAGGGCGGAGCGGAATCCCTCGACGCCACGCTCGGCCGCTACGTCGAAAGCTTCGAGACCGTCCTCAACAGCCGCAGCGAAGGCGTCGAGCAGGCGATCGCCAGCGGCGCCAACACGCTCGACACTACGCTCGGCCGCTATGTCCAGACGTTCGAGAACGTCCTGCACCGCCGCGGCGAGGCCGTCGACCAGATCTTCCTCTCTGGCGCCGAGAACGTCGACGCGGCCCTGACCAAGCACTCGGAAGTGTTCGAGACGCTGTTTGCCCGCCGCACCGAGGAACTCGAAAGTGCGGTCCGTTCTCGCCTCGATGGCTTCGGCGACCAGGCTTCGGGCAAGGTCACGGAAATCAGCGAAGAGCTGGAAGGCCGCCTGCAGCGCATCGGCGACGGGCTCGACGCCCGCACGGAGAGCTTCAACGAGATGCTCGCGGCCCGCACACTCGAACTGTCCCGCACGCTCGCCGATGGCGGCCGTGAGCTGACATCGAGCCTCGACGATCGCGCCCAGCGCTTCGCCGAGGACGTCTCGACTCGCGCCGAGGCAGTGGTCGACGCGCTCACCGGACGCGCGGACGCCGTAAACTCCGTCCTCGGCCAGAAGGCCATGGAGGTCGCGGAGACCCTCGACAGCCGTATCGAGCGCTTCGAGATGACGGTCGTCGGCCGCCTCGACGCTGTCTCTTCGACCTTGGAGAGTTGTAGCGACGCGCTCAGCGAGCGTCTGTCGGACAAGGTGCAGAAGGTCTCCGATACCCTCCTGGGAACGGCGACCGAAATCGAGAAGTCGCTCGAAAAGCTGTCGTCCGAGACCGTCACGACGCTCCGCGAGCGCACCGAAGGTCTCGCCGAGACACTCGGCGCGCGCTCCGATGAACTCGCCCGCGTGCTCGACGAGAACGGCTCTCGGTTCGTCCAGACGCTGGCCGAGCGCCGCAGCGAACTGTCCGACGAGGTCAAGAAGGTCGGCGCCTCCGTGGTCCAGGTGGTCCAGCAGCAGACCGACATGGCCCAGAGCGCCCTTTCCTCCTCGATCGACCGCATGCGCGAGGAGGTTGCCCAATCGCTCACTAGCGTGACTGGTGCGATCGCCGGGGAAACTCAGCGCGCCAGCGCCGAGATCAAGTCGCTCAGCGCCCAGGTGAAGCAGGACGCCGAGGACGCCCTTTCAGGTGTCGCCGACTCCATCTCCACCGAAGCAGTGCGCGCGGCCAAGGAACTCCGTGGCGCGGGCGACCAGCTCCGTGGAGCGATCTCGACTTCGGTCCAGAACATCCAGGGAGCCAGCAACACGATCGGCGAACTGGTCGTCCGTGCCGAACAGACGATCGACGAACTCGGCCGTGCGACGACCCAGAAGAGCGCGACGCTCTCCGACCAGGTCGATGCGCTCCGCACCGTCGGCCGTGGAGTGCTGAACGACTTGGCCAATCTCACCGATCGCTTCGACCAGCAGGGCCATGCTCTGGCTCACGCAGTGAACGCGCTCGGTTCGACCCAGCATTCGCTGGAGGACACGCTCGACAATCGTCGTCGCGCCCTCGAAACGCTCGCTGTAACGATCGACTCCCGCACCAGCGACCTCGACGACGTCCTGCGCGGCTTCGCCAAGCTGATCGACGAGAGCCTGGCCCAGGCGGAAGGCCGCGCCCGCGATGCGAGCGCCACCCTCGCCGACCAGCTTTCGGCGGCGACCACTGGCTTCAAGGACCAGTTCGAGCAGCTTCGCTCTGTGTCCACTGATGAGCGCGAACGGACCACGCGTGCACTGCGCTCGACCTATGAAGCCACCATCGCGGAGATGACCAGCCTGCTGAAAGGCGCGTCGGACGGCCTCGGTTCGGTCGCCTCGGACATGCAGCAGATGACCACCTCGATCCAGACGGAGCTCGAGACCACTCGCGAAGAGCTTCGTCGCGGCGTCCTCGCGATGCCGAAGGAGACAGAGGAGAACACCTCCGCCATCCGCCGCGTGGTTTCGGAGCAGATCAAGGCACTTAACGCGCTCAGCGAGATCGCTGCGCGTCAGGGTGGCCTGCACGACGCCGTCGAGCCGCGCCAGGCGGATTACAGCTTCGCCGAGGCGCCGCGTCCGCGTGCCGAACGCCGCCAGCCGGCAGAAGCTCCGCCGCCGGCCCCGGCTCCTGCCCGCCGCTCGAATGACGCTGCTCCGGCTGCACGTTCGTCACGCCGTGCGGCCGAAGAGCCCACGCCTCCGGTAAACGCCGGCAGCACCGAAGGCGGCTGGCTATCTGGTCTCCTTGCCCGCGCTTCGCGCGATGAAGCCGGCGAACCCGCCGCTCGTCCGGCTGAGACGCCTACTCGCGGTCGCCAGTCGCGTTCGACGGAATCGCTCGAAGCTCTGGCCAACGAGATCGACACCCTCATCAACACCCGCGCGATGCTGGAGATGTGGGAGCGGTATCGCCGCGGCGAGGCCAACGCCTTCAACCCGACACGCCTCTACACGGCGGACGGCGCCCAGACCTTCGAGGATGTGCGTCGCCGTTACGGCCAGAACCGTGATTTCCGCCAGACCGTCGATCGCTACGTGGGCGAGTTCGAGCGTCTGCTCGAGGAAATCTCGCGCAGTGATCGGGATCCGGCGACCGCGCGTGGCTACATCTCGTCCGAGACGGGCAAGGTCTACACCCTGCTCGCCCACGCTTCGGGACGCTTTGACAGCTAAGGAAACGCAAAGAAAAGAGGAAAAGGGGCGCCTTGGGGCGCCCCTTTTTTGTTAGGCTTCCCGGACCCAGACAAGAAAAAGGGCGCCTGAGCGCCCTTACCCGTTAGCCTATCAAGTCCGTCTCAGACGATGCCGCTTGTCCAGCTGACCAGTTCGCCGAGCACCTGGGACAGAGCCCTGTCGAGCGAAGCCGAGGCGGACGAACCGTTGATCGCACCGCCGGTCGGAACCTGGGCCGAGAACACGCGGCCGGACACAACGCGGCCGTCGCGCGTTCTGACGATCTTCGCCGCGATCTCGACATTGGCCTGCGCACCGCCGCCGGCATTGATCTCGAACGTGCGGATGTCGGTCAACAATTGATAATCGCCGGACAGCCGGTCGTCGGAGCGGCCGACCGAGCCGATCCGCCCAGCATTCTCGAAGCTCTGGACGATGCGGGTCTGCAGCAATTTCGGCAGCCGATCGGACCATTGCGAGCCGGGCACATAGCTGACCTGATCGCCGCTGCGAACGACCATGCTCTGTGAATCGATCGTCTGGATCGCCGTTGGCTCGGCCACGACGAGGACGCCCCTGCCGGACGCCGCCCTGCCCTCGAATCCCGGGCGGCGGCAAGATCGAAGGTCGCGTTGGGACGTTCCGCCAGACAGCCGCCCATCATGAGGGCAATCGATGCGACCGCGAGCACGCGCCGCGCGGAACCAAGCTCACTTTGTGTCGGCAGCACTCTGACGTTCTCCAGCCCTGGCCGCGAGCCTTCCCCAGATCGAGCCAGCATCAGCGGCGCGGAGAGTAGTCCGAAACACCGCCGCCACCAAACAGGAACCGTTGGGGATTTCGTTCAAGTTCGCGGACCACACGGTCCACCCCGGCCAGAGTTTCCCGACCATTCGCGATAAGTCCACTCAGATCGCGCAGTCCGGTGCCGGTAAACTTCGTAATGTCACCGGAAAGCGACGCTGTCCGTTTGTCGAGATTGTCGGAAAGAGCCCGGATCGACTTCGCCGCTTCGCGCACTTCATCGAACACGCCCGCATTCTGACCTTCGCCAAGCAGCGAGTTGGCACGCTGGAGAATACCGTCGACGCGGACGGAGGCTTTGTTCAGGCGGTCGGACAGTTCGCGGGCATCGGAGACGATCTCGTCGACGGACGGCCCGTTGCGGGCCAACGTCTCTGAAAACAAGGTCGCGTTGTCGACGACCTTCCTGATCTTTTCGGGATCGACCGCGGCGACCACCGACTGGACGCCAGCCAGCGTCGTCATTCAGCTTGTCGCTCGCCGCGATCAGATTGGTCGTCACATCGCCGGCCTGATCCAGAACCACGCCGAGCTTCGGTCCCACGGCACCGAGTTCGATCGCGAATTTCTCCGCACCGCCGACGATATTGGCGACCTTCTGCCGGGATCGACCGCTTTCACGATCTGACGTGCTTCGAGCGTCAGCTCCTGCAACGGCCCGGCGACGGCCGAAACCGCCTTCGCCATCTCGCCGGTTGCGGCCAGGAAATCGTCGATGCCGTCGGAGTTCTTGGCCAGCGCGTCGGTGAACTTCTGGACATTGGCGATCGACTGGTTGATCGGACCCGTATTGGTCTCGACCACCTTCTGCACCTGATTGAGGATGCCGTCGGCGCGTTCCATGATCTTGCGGGCACCTTCCAACACGCTGGCATAGCCACCCGGCTCGGCGACAATCGTCGGGAGATCGCCGGCAGATCGACGCGGCCAGCACCGGCGCATCGTTCTTGCCGCCCTCCAGCATCACGGAGGACACTCCCGTAAGGCCCTGCGATTCCAGCCGCGCCTTGGTGTCGGTCCGCACCGGCACGCCGGATCGACCGCGATCTTCGTATAGATCTTGCCCGGTTCGCTCGACGAAAACTGGATTTCCGTGACCTCACCCACCGTCAGGCCGTTGAACAACCGGCGGAGCCGCGGTCAGACCCGATACCGAACCCTCGAACACCACGCGATAGGATGTCCGGTCGCTGGAAGAACTGCCGCCGAACCACCAGACGAAGACGAACGCACCGACAAGCACCGCGAGCGTGAAGAAGCCGATCAAGACGTGATTTGCGCGCGTTTCCATCGGTCAGCTCAATCCTGCGCCGCCCGCGCACGCGGTCCCTGGAAATAGTCCTTCAGCCACGGATGGGTGGCCTTGCGCATTTCGGAAACGGGCCCTCCGCGAGCACCTTCTTCTCACCCAGCGCCGCGATCCGGTCGCAGGCGCGCGCAAGGCTATCGAGGTCATGGGTTACCATGAAAACGGTCAGCCCCAAAGTTCGCCGGAGCGTCAGGATGAGATCGTCGAAGTCCTGCGCGCCGATCGGATCGAGGCCCGAGGTCGGCTCGTCGAGGAAGATGAGTTCGGGGTCGAGCGCCAGGGCCCGCGCCAGAGCCGCACGCTTGATCATGCCGCCGGACAGCTCCGACGGGTAGAGATCGGCGGCCCGCGGCTTCAGGCCGACGAGCTCGATCTTCAGCATCGCGATCTCGTCGAGGAGACGCGGCGAGAACTTGGTGTGCTCGCGGAGCGGCACCTGGATGTTCTGCTTCACCGTCAGCGAGGAGAACAGCGCGCCCTGCTGGAACAGCACGCCCCAGCGCCGCTCGACCGCCAGGCCTTCCTTGCAGCGTCGCCTTGTCGAGATCGACGCCGAACACCTCGACCGTGCCGCGCCGCTTCGGCACGAGGCCGATGATCGTGCGGGTCAGCACCGATTTGCCGGTGCCCGACGCGCCGACGACGCCGAGAATCTCGCCACGCCAGACGTCGAGATTCAGCCCGTCGATGATCAGCCGCTCGCCGAAGCCAGCCGCAAGGTCGCGCACGCGAATGACCGCCTCGCGCGAGCCGGGCTGCGGGTCCGATTGCGGGAGATAGATGCCTGTCGGTCTCGTCCATGTCGTCACAGACCGATTGCAGCGAAAAACATGGCGAAAATGCCGTCGAGCACGATCACCATGAAGATCGCCTTCACCACCGAGGCCGTGGTGCGGATGCCGAGCGACTCCGCCGAGCCCTCCACCGCCATGCCCTCGATGGTCGCGATCAGGCCGATGACGAGCCCCATGAACGGCGCCTTGATCATGCCGACCAGGAAGCTATCCATGGTCAGGGTCTCGTGCAGGCGGGACGAGGAAGACCTCGAGCGAGATGCCGCCATAGACCATGGCGACCACGCCGCCGCCGGCCAGCGCCGCGATCTCGGCGAGAAAGGCCAGCAGCGTCAGGCTGATGATCAGCGCCAGCATGCGCGGCAGGATCAGCACCTCGACCTCGTCCAGCGCCATGACGCGGATCGCGTCGATCTCCTCGCGCATCTTCATCGAGCCGATCTCGGCCGTGAACGCGGAGCCGGAGCGGCCGGCCATCATGATCGCGGTCAGCAGCACGCCGAGTTCGCGCAGAGCGAGGATGCCGACGAGGTCGACGACGAAGATGGTCGCGCCGAAATAGCGGAGCTGGAAAATGCTCTGCTGCGCGATGATCGCGCCGACGAGGAACGAGATCAGGCAGATGATCGGCACCGCGCGCAGCCCGACCAATTCGAGGTGATGGACGAAGCTCGTGAACCGGAACTTCGACGGGTGGATGATGACCCGGCCGAGCGTCGACCACGATCGCGCCGAGGAACGACATCCAGGACCGAGATCGTGGCCGGCATTGACGACGCCGCGGCCGATATCGGCGACCAGTTCCAGCACGGCGTTACCCTTGCTTCGCCGGCGGAACGGTCTCGCGCGGCGTCGTCGGTCGAAACGGCGTCGATCAGGATGCGCTGTTCGGGCCGTCCGCCTTCGATGACGCTCGCCCCGCCGCTGGCGACGATCTGCCGGCGCAGTCGGTCGAGCAGGAGCGCGCCGACCGTATCGACCCGCGATACCTGTCCGAGATCGAGCGCGACCTGCCGGCCGGCAAGTTGGTTCGCCGTTTCCTCCACCAATTGTTCGAGATCGTTGGCGTGGCTCGCCGTCCACTCGCCGGAGAGACGCAACCGATGCGCCTGACCCAGCGAGGTCGACACAACGTTCGGACCGGCCGCCACTGCGCCCATGTGTTTCACCCAGATGGATTGTCCGTCACGCTTCTACCTGGATTGGCCGCGTCGGAAAGGCGGCTTCGTTCACCTGTAAGCTAGCACGCGCAGCGCTGCGGACAAGACATGAACGGTGGAGATCGCCATGAGCCGCGAACTGGTGGTGCGGATCGAGCATTGGCCGATCGCCGGACGCTTCACCATCGCTCGCGGAGCGAACACCGAAGCGGTGGTGGTCGTCGCCGAGATCGAGACGGCCACAGGTTCCGGGCTTCGGCGAATGCGTGCCCTATGCCCGCTATGGCGAGACGGTGGAAGACGTGGCGCGAGCCAGTCGAAAACCTGGCAGCACGGATCAGCGACGGCATCGAGACCGCCGATCTTCAATCGATCCTGCCACCCGGCGCCGCCCGCAACGCGCTCGATTGCGCGCTGTGGGACCTGGCGGCGAAACGCTCGGAAGGCGCGTCTGGGACCTCGCCGGTATCAAGGCGCCGACTGCCGCCATCACCGCCTACACCCTCAGCATCGACGAGCCGGATGCCATGCGCGCGGCGGCCGAGGCCGCCTCCGCCCGCCCGCTCCTGAAGGTCAAGCTCGGCAAACCGGGCGATGTGGAGCGCATCGGGCGGTCCGCGCCGGCGCGCCTAATGCGGAACTGATCGTCGACGCCAACGAGGGCTGGTCGCCAGAGAACCTCGAACCGAGAACATCCGCGCCTGCGCGGATGCCGGCGTGACCCTCATCGAACAGCCCCTGCCCGCCTCCGCGGACGAGGCGCTCGATCGGCATCGATCGGCCCGGTCACGATCTGCGCCGACGAAAGCGTCCATACCCGCGACGGCCTCGAAAGGCCTGCGGAATCGCTACGACGCGGTCAACATCAAGCTCGACAAGACCGGCGGCCTGACCGAGGCGCTGGAAATGGCCAGAGAGGCCGAGGATCTCGGCTTCGAGATCATGGTCGGCTGCATGGTCGGCACCTCGCTCGCTATGGCGCCCGCGCTGATGCTCGCGCCGCTTGCCCGCTATGTCGATCTCGACGGCCCACTCCTCCTCGCACGCGACCGGCAGCAGGGGCTGGTCTATGACGGCTCGCTCGTCCATCCGCCCGGACGGCAGCTTTGGGGGTAGGTTCAACTCCTTGTTCGATTGGACGTCAGAGGTTTGAGCTCTAATTCTCCAGGGAGATTGCCCAACTCGATTCGGCGGTGGCGGACCGCCGGAGGTTGGTAGAGCGGATGGAGCGGCACCCGCCCATGCCAGACGAGGATTACGAGGCCATCGAGGCCGCCGTAATGGACACGGCGCGTGGCCGCTGGTTCCTAGCCGAATTCGCGCGTCGCAACCGCAACGCCGACACCGCGCTGCTGCTCGACGCGATCGAGCGTATCGAGCGGATGATGGCTCTCCGGCCGGCACCACCCGCACCTCTTGCACTGCCCTCGCCCGATGCGAACCCGGTGCTTGCAGCTCTCGCCGCACAAGAACAGGCGCCGACCCTCGCCGCGCCACAACCCGAGCTGGTCGCGGCCCAGCCGGCGGTCGAGCCCGCGCCCCTCTCCCAGGTCGTCGCCCCCACACCGGAACCAGCCGCGTTCTCGATTTCGTCGGCCGCAGTGGAAGCACCTCCCCCGGCGCCGGAACCCGTCGCGATCGAAAAGCCGGTCGAGCCGCCGGCACCTTCCTTTGCCGTCGCGGCGCCACACGAAGTCGCCGAGATTCCGCCGACCGCAGTCGCGCCTCAAGAACCCGAGCCCGCACCGGTCATCACGCTCGATGCCGGCGAGCCGGAATGGTTCGACGACATCGTTTGGGTGCCTGTTTCTGGCGATACAGGGCCTCCGCAAACCGTGGCCGACGCCGAACTGATCGCTGTCGAAGCCTACCCCGCGCCGGCGTCCACCCAACTCTCAGACATCGCAAGCGCCGAAATTGCGGAGATCGAAGTACAGGCGACGACGGCCGAACTCCCACCCGTCGCCGGTCCCGTCGTCTCGATCCAGGCGGTGCCGATCGAGGCCGCGCCTGTCCAGACGATCGGGTCCGAGCCGGAACCTGTCGCCGAAGAACCGGCGAACGTATCCTTCATTGCTCCGGAAAGCCGACTGATCGAGGCCGCTGCGCCACCGCTCGTCGAGGCCGAGATTACCCCGCTCCCATCCGGTTCCTCGCCACCGCCCGTGGACCCGGCGGACATCGACGCGATGAGTTTCGAGCTGAAATCGGTCTATTTCGCCTAGGCGGCTGCGGCGCCGTTTCGGCCTGCGGTCCACGCCTTCGCCGCTTCCATCTCGTCGATGAAGATGCGGGCGCATTCGCGCCAGCTGTGCTTGAGCGCAAGCGCCCGCGCGTCCTCCCGCTTCAGATCGAGCGCGGCAAGCGCCGCTGTCCGGAGATCGCGGTCGAGCGCGCCCGCCTTGGTGCCATCCAGCACGTCGATCGGTCCCGTCACGGGGATAGGCCGCGACCGGCACGCCGCTCGCGAGCGCCTCGAGAATGACGATGCCGAATGTGTCGGTCAGGCTCGGAAACACGAACACATCGGCCGAGAGCATAGATGCGCGCCAGTTCCTCGCCGGTCCGCTTGCCGAGGAACACGGCGTCGGGATAGCGCGCCTTCGAGCATGGCGAGCGCCGGTCCCTCGCCGACCACGACCTTGGTGCCCGGCAGGTCGAGCGACAGAAAGGCCTCGAGATTCTTCTCGACCGCGACCCGACCGACGGACAGGAAGATCGGGCGCGGCAGATCGAGCACGCGCCTCTCGCGCGGGCGGTACAGTCTCCGCATCGACGCCGCGCGTCCACGGGCGGACCTTGGTGAAACCCCTGCCCTCTAGTTCCCGCGCCAGAGATTTCGTCGCGACGAGCGTGCCGCGTCCGGCATTGTGGAAGCGGCGCAGGAACGCATAGGTCCAGCTCTCCGGAATCGGCAGCCGCGCCCGCAGATATTCCGGGAAACGCGTGTGATAGCTGGTCGTGAAGCTCCAGTCGCGATTGAGGCAGGCACGCCGCGCCGCCTGTCCGAGCGGCCCCTCGGTGGCGATGTGGAGATGGTCGGGGCGGAATTTCCTGACGTAGCCGCGCCACCGCTCCCGGCGGCGTCATCGCCAGCCGGATCTCCGGATAGCTCGGCAGAGGCACGGTGTGGAACAGGCTGGGCGTCAGGAACAGGACGTCGATGTCCCATCGCCGCGCACCTCGTCCGCCACGCGTTCCAGCGTGCGCACGACGCCGTTCACCTGGGGATGCCACGCGTCGGTGACGATGAGAATGCGCATGAGCGGTCCTGAACCTTGTGCGGCTCACGCCGCGTCGAGCGTCGACGCCGTTGGTTGCTCCTGAGCCGCGTCTCGCAGCTTCCAGCGCGTCTTCCTGGATCATGCGGACCGAGCGGTTCCAGCGGATGATCTCCAACGTGCCGTCCTGATGCTCGGCCACCGCCGTGCAGCTTTCAACCCAGTCGCCGGTGTTCACGTAGCGGATGCCGCTCTTCATGTCGCTGGATGGCGGCATGATGGATGTGTCCGCAGATCACGCCCTGCGCACCCGACGCGCAGCGCCTCGCCCGACAGAGCGTCCTCGAATTCGCCGATATAGTTGACGGCGTTCTTGACCTGCAGCTTCGCCCAGGCCGACAGCGACCAGTAGGTCAGACCGAGGCGAGCGGCGCACGCCATGTTCACGTAGCGGTTGATCGTCAGCGCGGCGACATAGGCCCAGTCGCCCAGCAGCGCGAGCCAGCGGGCGTGGCGCACCACCATGTCGAAGATGTCGCCGTGGATGACGAGATAGCGCCGTGCCATCGACCGCCTCGTGGATCGCCGATCTCTGCGACCTCGATGCCGCCGAAATGCGAGCCGTAGTAATCGCGAAGGAATTCGTCGTGGTTGCCGGGGATGTAGATCATCCGGGTGCCTGCCCGGCCCTTGCGCAGCAGCTTCTGCACCACGTCGTTATGCTTCTGCGGCCAGTACCAGCTCGGCCTTCAGCCGCCACCCGTCGACGATGTCGCCGACGAGATAGATCGTATCGGCGTCGTGGACGCGGAGAAAATCGAGAAGCAGGTCCGCCTGACATCCTTTCGTTCCGAGATGGACGTCGGAAATGAACAGCGTCCGGAACCGGTCGTGGCTGGGTGCGTGTAGCAGTCATATCCGTCATAGAACCATGCGTTACATCGCAGGATTATGACAGTACCGAATTCGTTCCCGGCTTACCCGGATTCAGCCTCCACAGAGCGTGGAAATGGTGAACGGGACCGTGTCCCTTGCCGACCGAGCTGGTCCGACGCCTCGATCGCGGCGCTGATATAGCGCCTTCGCGTCGGCAACTGATTCGGCCGAGCGTCCTTGCCCTTCGCCAGTCCCGCGGCAGATCGCCGACGACAGGGTACAGCCGGTGCCATGGGTGTTGTTGGTGGCGATTCGCGCCGCGCCGGGAACCGCGTCAGGCCCGGCTTCGCCCAGCAGGATGTCGACGCTCTGCGGCCCGATGCCCATGGCCGCCCTTGACCAGAACCGCGCGACAGCCGAGCCGCAGCAGCGTCTCCGCCTGGGCGATCATCTCCGCCTCGGTCTCGGCGATCGTCGTCTCGAGCAGCGCCGCCGCCTCCGGCAGGTTCGGCGTGATCAGCAGCGCCTTCGGCATCAGCACGGTCGCGCAGCGCCTCGACCGCCTCCGGCACGAGCAGCCTGTCGCCCGACGCAGCGACCATCACCGGATCGAGAACGACCGTCTTGGCGTCGTAGCGTTCGAGCGCCTGGCCGCCACCGTCTCGATGACCTCCGGGCCGCGACAGCATGCCGATCTTCACCGCCTTCACGTCGAGATCGTCGAAGACCGACGCGATCTGTTCGGCGATGAATTGCGGCGGCACGTCGTGGATCGAACGCACGCCCTCGTGTTCTGGGCGACGAGCGCGGTGATCACCGTCGCGCCATAGACGCCGAGCGCCGAGAAGGTCTTGAGATCGGCCTGGATGCCCGCACCGCCCGAGGATCGGTGCCGGCAATGGTGAGCGCAATCGGTATGGTGGATGCCGTGTCGGCCATCCCGCTTTCCTCCGCCGGCATGACCCGGATCAGGTTCGTGGGTTGGCCGGTCAACGGCGCCTCTCAGCCGCTCAGAGTGCACCCCAAGCAGATTGCGGCGTCACATAAAGGCTGCCTCTCGGGCACGCAAGCGGCTCGCCCCACCACTGCTAGCCCGGCGGCGCCTCGGCCTCGCGCGCTTTCGCCCGTTCGATGCCGCGGCGGCGCTCATGAGCGATGACGATGATGCCCGAGCCGATGACGATCAGCCCGCCGAACAGCGCAAACAGGTCCGGCAGGTCGCCGAACGCGAACCAGCCGATGTCGAGCGACCAGATCAGGGTCGTGTATTCGAACGGGGCGATGACCGAGGCTTCGGCATAGACGATATCCCTGTGTCAGCAGGATCTGGCCGACGCCGCCGAGAAAGCCGATCGTCGACCAGAATCCCGGTCGTCTTCAGGTCGGGGACGACCCAGCCCAATGGCAGGGTGAACAGGGCGAACAGCGCCGAAAAGCTCGAGAAATAGAACACGATCGACGCCGTGGTCTCGCTCTGGACGAGGCGGCGCACCTGGATCATCGCGCAGGAGGTGAAGAAGGCGCCGCCAACGCGAACAGGAAACCCTCCGACGTGCGGCTGGCATCGGTTAAGCCGCCGCTCAGCGAGGCGACCAGATCGCCATTGGCCAGATGCGGCCAGAGCATCACGGCGACGCCGACGAGGCCGATCAGCACCGCGAACAGCCGGGCAGATGCAGAGGTTCGCGGAGGATCACGGCGGCCAGGCCGACCACCATCAGCGGCGACGCATAGGTCAGCATGGTGGAATCCGGCAGCGACAGGCGGGCCAGGCCGGCGAACATGCAGAACATGGCCGAAGCGCCGACCGTCGTGCGGATCAGATGTCCGCCGATTGACGTCGTACGCACCGCCGAACGGATCTCGCCATGAAGCCCGAACCAGACCAGAATCGGCACGAGCGCGAGCGCACTCCGGAAGAAGACGATCTCGCCAGTCGGCACATCGTCGCCGATCATGCGGATCAGCGCCGCCATCACAGTGAAGGCGAAGGCCGAGCAAATTTTGAGCAAGATTCCGGTCAGCATCGGAGGCGAAGAAAACCTCTGGAATCAATTGTTTGAGAGCGACGTTCCGCCTTGCGGCAGCATCAATCGAATGGATGAATTTTTAGCGGAACTTTGCGGCCCCAGACCCGTTGTATGCGCGGCCAACGCCTTGTCATCGAAACCATCTACGCATGGTGGCGAGGCAGGGGAATTGGCCAAGTACGGAGTACCACATGTCGGACGTTTACCTGATCGAGGTCGAGGGGCGGGCGGTCGGTCTCGTTGCTCGCGAGAGCGACGGCACGAATTACCGGTTCCACGCAGCGGAACCGGGTGTGTTCTGCATTGACGGACAGATCTTCAAGACCGCCGACGAGGCGCAGCGGGCAGCGAGAGCGGCGATGAAAGATCGTTCCCGCCATCACCTGGACCACACCGCCCCGCGAGCCGCCTAAAGCATTGGCCATGCGGCGTTAACATCTACTACTCCCGGTGCCGAGGAAGCCCTTGATTTCGCACCGGGAGTTTGTGCTACGTTCCCCGCCAGAAGGATCAGCAAGATCCTTCAAATAAAACAGGGGAAACGCCTACAATGAAGAAAATGCATTTTGCTTCGCTGGTCGCTTTGTCGCTGGCGATGGGCGCCGGCGCGGCTTTTGCTCAGACGGCTCCGGCCGCAGCTCCGAAGATGGCGGAGTTTCCGAGCCCGGCGGCAGAGAAATATGCTCGCACCGTTCTCGCGCAGATCGAGAAGGATCCGAAGCTCATCGAAGCCATCAAGGCCTCGACCAAGGAAACCCGCAAGCTCGGCTACGACGACACGATCATCCGTGATCAGCTGTGGACGCTCGGCCGCGCCAAGGGCAAGGACGACGCCGATACCAAGAAGGGCATCGACAAGGCCCTGAACACGATGAAGGAAAACGGCGTCAAGGACCCGGCCGAAGTCTCGATGCAGAAGGGCGCCGATCTCGTCGCCAGCATCCGCGGCAGCGCGACCTCGAAGGCCGTGACCGACATTAAGGAAAAGTCGAAGGGCCAGGTCACCGAGATCTTCATCATGGACGGCAACGGCTGGAACGTTGGCCAGACCGATGGCACCTCGGACTTCTACCAGGGTGACGAAGGCAAGTGGCAGAAGACCTACCTCGACCAGGAAGTCGAGCGCGGCGGCGACAACATCGACAAGAAGGACAAGATCAAGGAGAAGGGCGTCGAAGTGCTTCCGATCGTGGAAGAGGACGGCGTGCGCTACTCCCAGGTCTCGCTCCCGATCAAGGACGGCGACAAGAACATTGGCGCGGTCACGATCGGCGTCGACGTCAGCAAGGTTAAGTGATCGGTCTCTGATCGATCCGGAAAAGGGCGGCTTCGGCCGCCCTTTTTATTGTCGGAGCTTTCTCATGCGCGTTTGTCATCGTTTCCTGATCGCATTGACTGTCGTCACGCTCGCTTCGCCGACCGCGGCGCAGACTGACCCTGCGGCGCGCCAGAAAGTCCAGCGTTATGCAAGCGATCTGGGAGCGACCTTCACCTCCGATCCCGCGCTACGTGACGCCATCCGCGCCTCCACCCAGCAACATCGGAAATTCGGTTATCCGGAGACGCTTGCCGAAGACGCGCGCTGGCGCGACGAGATGGCCGCCGATCGCAAGGGTCCGCGCCCGCTGGTCGATTCGGTATCGAACAATCCAATCTCGGCGAAGCTGAAGGATATCGTCGCCTCCGCACCCGGTGGAGCCGTCATCGATATTCAGGTGATGGACGGCTATGGCTGGAACGTCGCTCAGACGAGCCTCACTTCGGATTTCTATCAGGGCGACGAGCGCGCCTGGCAGTCGGTAATCTCCGCCGAGCTCGACAAAGTCGCCCTGTCGGCCCCGGAAACCGGCGACGGCCGCTTGCTGATTCAGGCGGCGCTGCCGGTCGTCGACGGCGAATCCGTCATCGGTGCGGTGGCGATCGTGGTCGACGCGGAACGTGTTCCCCATTAGGGGAAACCTCACCCGCCGTATCGTCCCGTTTGACACGCAGGCACCGCTTCCCCATCTTCACGGCCGCTTCGGGGATTGCGGCCCCCTCCTCCCAAATTAGATTGCGATCATGGATCTCGTCATCGTCGAGTCGCCGGCCAAGGCCAAGACGATCAATAAATATCTGGGCTCGGGCTATGAGGTCCTGGCATCATACGGACATGTCCGCGACCTGCCGCCCAAGGATGGCTCGGTCGACCCGGATGCCGATTTCCGCATGTTATGGGAGGTCGACGCCAAGGCGCAGAAGCGGATGTCGGACATCGCTCGCGCCGTCAAAGGCGCCGACCGGCTGATCCTCGCCACCGACCCGGATCGCGAAGGCGAGGCCATTTCCTGGCACGTCCTCGAGATCCTGCGCGAGAAGAAGGCGCTGAAGAGCCAGAAGATCGAGCGCGTCGTCTTCAACGCCATCACCAAGCAGTCCGTGCTCGACGCGATGAAGCAGCCGCGCGAGATCGACGCGGCTCTCGTCGATGCCTACCTCGCCCGCCGCGCGCTGGACTATCTCGTCGGCTTCACCTTGTCGCCGGTCCTCTGGCGCAAGCTGCCTGGTGCCCGCTCGGCCGGTCGCGTCCAGTCTGTGGCGCTTCGCCTCGTCTGCGATCGCGAACGTGAGATCGAGGCCTTCGTCACCCAGGAATACTGGTCGCTCGTCGCAACGCTCGCCACGAAAAAGGGCGAGCAGTTCGAGGCCCGCCTCGTCGGCGCCGACGGCAAGAAGATCAGCCGCCTCGATGTCGGCACCCGCGAAGAGGCGGAAGCCTTCAAGCGCGCGCTCGATTTCGCACAGTTCACCGTCGCTTCGGTCGAATTGAAGCCCGGCAAGCGCCACCCCTACCCGCCTTTCACCACCTCGACGTTGCAGCAGGAGGCCTCGCGCAAGCTCGGCTATTCGGCGACCAACACGATGCGCACCGCGCAGCGGCTCTATGAGGGCGTAGATATCGGCGGCGAGACGGTCGGCCTGATCACCTATATGCGAACCGACGGCGTGCAGATCGCGCCGGAGGCGATCACGCAGGTCCGCTCGTTCATCGGCAAGAGCTTCGACAGGCGATACCTGCCGGGCGCGCCGCGCATCTACAAGACCAAGGCGAAGAACGCCCAGGAAGCGCACGAGGCGATCCGCCCGACCGACGTCACGCGCCGTCCGGCCGACGTCCGCAAATATCTCGATAAGGATCAGTTCGACCTCTACGAACTGGTCTGGAAGCGCACCGTCGCGAGCCAGATGGAATTGGCCGAGGTCGAGCGCACCACCGCCGAGATCGTCGCCCAGGCCGGCGGTCGCGGCCTCGAACTGCGTGCCACCGGCACCGTCATCACGTTCGACGGCTTCCTCGCCCTCTACAACGAAGGCAAGGACGACGATTTTGACGAAGAGGATGCGCGCCGTCTGCCTCCGCTCGCGGCTCACGACCCGCTGGACGCCAAGAACATCGCCGCTGACCAGCACTTCACCGAGCCGCCGCCGCGCTACACCGAGGCGACGCTTGTCAAAAAGCTGGAAGAGCTCGGCATCGGCCGCCCGTCGACCTATGCGGCGACGATCGGCGTGCTGCGCGATCGCGGCTATGTCGAGATCGACAAGAAGCGCCTCGTCCCGCAGGACAATGGACGCCTGCTGACGGCCTTCCTCGAAAGCTTCTTCCGCCGCTACGTCGAATACGATTTCACTGCCGGGCTCGAAGAGAAGCTCGACCTGATCTCCGACCACGAGCTCGACTGGAAGGAAGTCCTTCGCGACTTCTGGAAGGATTTCGCGGCGGCGATCGCCGGTACCAAGGATCTGCGCACCGGCGAAGTGCTGGAGGCGCTCAACGAGATCCTCGGCCCGCACATCTTCCCGAAGCGCGCCGACGGCGGCGACCCGCGCTCCTGTCCGGTCTGCGGTACCGGCCGGCTGTCGCTGAAGACTTCGAAATACGGCGCCTTCATCGGCTGCTCAAACTATCCGGAATGCCGCTACACCCGTCAGCTCGCGACGCCCGCCGAGGGCGCGGACGACAAGGCAGGCCTCGGCGGCGACGGCAGCCGCGTGCTCGGCCAGGACCCGGACACCGGCGTCGACGTCACCGTCAAGGACGGCCGCTTCGGCCCGTATGTGCAGCTCGGAGAGGGCGAAAAGCCGAAGCGCGCGTCCCTGCCGAAGGGCTGGTCCGCCGCCGAGCTAGAGCTTGACCGGGCACTCGCCCTCCTCTCGCTGCCGCGCGATGTCGGCCCGCATCCCGAGACCGGCAAGATGATCCAGGCCGGCATTGGCCGTTACGGTCCGTACGTCTCGCACGACGGCACCTATGCCAACCTGCCGACCCCCGAAGAGGTGTTCGAGGTCGGGCTCAATCGCGCCGTCACGGTCATCGCCGAGAAGAAGGCTGGTCGCGGCGGACGCGAAAGCGCGCCGGCCAAAGTGCTCGGCGATCATCCAGAAGGCGGCCAGGTGACGCTCCGTGCGGGCAAATACGGTCCCTATGTCAGCCACGGCAAGATCAACGCGACGATCCCGAAGAGCCGTGATCCGGACAGCTTCACGCTTGAGGAAGCGATTTCGCTGATCGCTGCAAAGGCGGCGAACGGCGGCGGTAAGCCCGCACGCGGCCGGGCGAAGGCCAGCGCTTCGGCAAAAACCGCGACGAAGGCGAAACCCGCCGCCAAGAAGGCCGTTGCCAAGAAGCCGGCGGCGAAAAGCCGGCGCGCTTCGAGCTGACGGACCACGCTTTGGCGTTACCGAAAAAGCCCCGGCCGACCGGCCTTCCTTCAAAAGAGGAGATCGCGGCCTTCATCGCTGAGCAGTCCGGCAAGGTCGGCAAGCGCGATATCGGCCGCGCCTTCGGCATCCGCGGCGGGGCGGCGAAGATCGCCCTCAAGGCGATGCTCCGCGAGCTCGAGAATGAGGGCTCGATCGACCGCCGTCGCGGCCGTGTTCACAAGCCGGGCCAGATGCCGCCCGTCGTCCTCGCCGACATCACGAGCCGCACGACCGATGGCGAACTCGTCGCCGTCCCGGCCGATTGGGACGAAGAAGAACTCGGCCCGGCGCCGAAAATCCTCATCGAGCTTCCGCGCCGCGGCCGAGGCAAGCCGGAATTCGCACCGTCCGTCGGCGATCGCGCGCTGCTCCGCACCGAGAAGCGCGACGACGATGAAGGTCCCGGCCATGTCGGCCGCGTCATCAAGGTCCTGTCGCGAGAAAGCCAGCGCCAGCTTGGCATCTTCCACGCCAAGCAGGGCGGCGGCGGCTGGGTCGAGTTCGGTCGACAAGAAGAAGCTCGGCCGCCCGCTCGACGTCGCACCCGGCGAGGAAGGCGGCGCCAAGGACGGCGACCTCGTCTCCGTCGACATCATTAAGCAGGGCCGCTACGGCGCGCCCTCGGCCCGCGTCCGCGAGAAGCTCGGTTCGCTGAACAGCGAGAAGGCGATCAGCCTCGTCGCGATCCACACCCACAACATCCCGCACGTCTTCCCCAAGGACGTCTTGGCCGAGGCCGATGCGGCCCAGCCTGCGACGCTCAAGGGCCGCGAAGACTGGCGCAAGCTCCCGCTCGTCACCATCGATCCGGCCGACGCCAAGGACCACGACGACGCCGTCCACGCCGAGCCGGACACCAGCGAATCCAACGAGGGCGGCTTCATCGTCACCGTCGCCATCGCCGACGTCGCCGCCTACATCAAGCCAGGCTCCGCGCTCGACCGCGAGGCGCTGAACCGGGGCAATTCGGTCTATTTCCCGGACCGCGTCGTGCCGATGCTGCCCGAGCGCATCTCCAACGATCTCTGCTCGCTGCGCCCGCTCGAAGACCGTCCGGCCCTGGCGATCCGGCTCGTCATCGGCAAGGACGGCCGCAAGAAGAGCCACACCTTCCACCGGATCATGATGAAGTCCGCCGCCAAGCTTGCCTACCAGCAAGCGCAGGCGGCAATCGACGGCCGTACCGACGACATCACCGGCCCGATCCTCGGACCGGTCCTGAAGCCGCTCTGGGCCGCCTATGCGACGGTCAAGAAGGCGCGCGACGAGCGCGGCCCGCTCGACCTCGATCTGCCCGAGCGCAAGATCCAGCTCGATGCCGAAGGCGCGGTCGACCGCGTCATCGTCCCGCCCCGCCTCGACGCCCATCGGCTGATCGAGGAGTTCATGATCCTCGCCAATGTCGCGGCCGCCGAGACACTGACGCAGAAGAAGATCCCGCTCGTCTTCCGTGTCCACGACTCACCATCGATGGAGAAGCTGGCGGCGCTTCGGGAATTCCTCGAAAGCCTCGAGATCAAGCTCGCCGAGAGCGAGAACCTGAAGCCCGAGCATTTCAACCGCATCCTCAAGCGCGTCGAGGGCACCGAGCACGCCCAGATCGTCAACGAGGTCGTGCTGCGCTCACAGGCGCAGGCCGAGTACGCCGCCGACAATTACGGCCATTTCGGCCTCAATCTCCGCCGGTACGCGCATTTCACCTCGCCGATCCGCCGCTATGCCGACCTCATCGTCCACCGCGCGCTGATCCGCTCGCTCGGTCTCGGCGAATACGGCCTGCCCGAGCATTTCACCAACGAGATCATGGCCGAGATCGGCGCCTCCATCTCGGCCGCCGAGCGCCGGGCGATGGCCGCCGAGCGCGAGACGGTCGACCGGCTGACCGCCCATCACATGGCGGAGAAGATCGGCGCCACGTTCCAGGGCAAGGTCTCGGGCGTCACCCGTTCCGGCCTCTTCGTGAGCCTGTTCGAGACCGGCGCGTCCGGCTTCGTCCCCGCCTCGACGCTCGGCTCCGATTATTTCGTCCATGACGAACAGCAGCACGCCCTGATCGGCGAACGCACTGGCGAGGCCTATCAGCTCGGCGACGAGGTTGAGGTGAAGCTCGTCGAGGCCATCCCGGTTGCTGGCGCTTTGCGCTTCGAGGTCCTAAGTGAGGGGCGTCGAATGAAGGCGCCGGGCCGTGGCAAGCGCGGGCTCAGGCGCACCCGTGCCGCCCAGCGGCCGGGCCCGAAGCCGAAGCACAGGACACCCAGACGCCGATGAGCACTCCGGCCGCAACGGCCCCCGAGCGCGATATCACCACCGCCGCCCTGCGCGGTTTACGCCTCCGCTGCCCGAAATGCGGCGAGGGCCGGTTGTTCCGCGCCTTCCTGACGGTGAACAACTACTGCCCGGTCTGCCACGAGGCGCTCTACCACCACCGCGCAGATGACGCGCCGCCCTATGTCGTCATCACCATTGTCGGCCACATCATCGTCGGCGGCATGCTTTTCGTTGAAAAGGCCTATCGTCCGGAACTCTGGGTTCATGTGGCGCTCTGGATTCCGCTAACGATCGCGATGTCGCTCGCCATGCTCCCCAATATCAAGGGCGCACTGATCGGCTTCCAGTGGGCGCTGAGGATGCACGGCTTCGATCCGAATTCGCCCGAGGCGCTTGAGAGCCCGCGCGATGCCGAAGCAGCGAGGGGCGAGTGAAGCCCATCGGTACCGTGCTGGATTGGAATCCTGGCTTGGCCGACGCGCCCCGCCCCGCTCCCCACCCTTCCCAGCGGAAGCCGCGCGATGCGGCGACGATCATCCTGCTCGACCGCACCGGCCCCGAGCCGAAAATTCTGCTCGGCCAACGCCATCCTGGCCTTGCCTTCATGCCGGGCGTCTATGTCTTCCCGGGCGGCCGCGTCGAAGCCGCTGACGGCCGCGCTTCCGCAGTGGGCGCCATTCCCGCACATGTCGAGCGGCGCTTGATGACCGCAATCGCCCGTCCGTCCGCGACCCGCGCTCGTGCCTATGCACTGGCGGCGATACGCGAACTTGCGGAAGAAACCGGCCTCCTGCTCGGAGAGCGCTCGGACGTCGTTCCGACCGCGCCTGACTGGAAGGATTTCGGCGAGAACGGCATCGCGCCGTCGCTGTCAGACATCTGGCTGGTCGCCCGCTCGATCACGCCGCCCGGCCTGCCGCGTCGCTTCGACACCCGCTTCTTCGCGGCCGATGCGTCACGTGTCATTCACATGATTGACGGATTAGTTCATGACAACGCTGAACTCGTCGACCTCAAATGGGTGACGATCGCCGAGACCGTTGATATGCCGCTGCATCAGATCACGCGTGTCATACTTTCGGAACTCGATCAGCGTATTCACGCGGGAATCGACCGGGACCTCCCCGTTCCGTTCCTCAGGCCCCGTAACGGGGTCATCGTCCGCGACGAGATTTAGGGTTTAGTTTCTCCATATGAGTGTGTTCGAGAACGACAGGCGCCGGCAGGTGCAGGCCATCGCGGCTGCGATCGCCTGTGTGGCCGTCGTCGGCATCGGCCTCAGCCTGTCCGTCCCGCTGCTCGCCTTCGCGCTGGAAGCGCGTGGCGTCTCCGGCACGATGATCGGCATCAATACCGCGATGGCAGGCATCGCCACGATCGTCGTCGCGCCGTTCATCCCCCAGGCCGCCGCCAGGCTCGGCGTGCGCGGCCTTCTCATCTTCGCGCTGGTTCTCGGCGCGGCGAGCTTCATCGGCTTCTGGTACGCAAAACCGCTCTGGCTGTGGTTCCCGCTGCGCTTTCTGATGGGCGCCTCGCTGGCGGTCCTGTTTGTCCTGTCCGAATTCTGGATCAACGCTGCGGCTCCAGAAAAATCGCGCGGCCTGGTCATGGGCATCTATGCGACCGTGCTGTCGCTTGGCTTCGCCGCCGGTCCGACCGTGCTGGCGATGGTCGACCGCTCGTCGATCCTGCCATACGCCATCGGCGCCGCTTTGTTCGTCGGCGGCGCGATCCCGGTCGCCTTCGCCCACGGCCTCGCTCCGAAGATCGAAATGGGCGGCCATAGCAACATCATGGTCTATCTTCTGGCGGCTCCATCGGCCATCGCAGCAGCCTTTGTCTTCGGCGCGGTCGAGACCGGCGGCATGAGCTTCCTGCCGCTCTACGGTCTCCGCATGGGCTATGGCGACGTCGCAGCGGCTCTGCTCGTCTCGATCCTGGCGCTCGGAAACGTGCTGGTGCAGATCCCGCTCGGCCTGATCAGCGACAAGGTCGACCGCCGCAAGCTGCTCCTCGCCCTCGGAATCATCGGCCTCATCGGCGCATCCCTGATGCCATTCGTCGCCCACCGCACCGAGGTCCTGTTCCCCATCGTCGCCGTCTGGGGCGGCCTCGTCGCCGGTCTCTACACCGTCGGCCTCGCTCATCTCGGCGCGCAGTTCCGCGGCGCGCAGCTTGCCGGCGCCAACGCCACTTTCATCATGCTCTACAGTCTAGGCATCCTCGCCGGCCCTCCGATCATGGGCTTCGGTCTCGACCTGTGGAATCCCCACGGCCTGCCGATCACGATCGCGATCCTGTTCGCGGTCTATGTCGTCATCGTTGCCATGCGCCTGATGAAACGACGCGCGGATGCGGTCGATCCGGAGGCCGTCGGCGAGAATCCTTGACTTGTCCGGCGCGATGAGTAGGTTGCGCCCTTCCAATTTCCCTGCGTGCATCGCGCGCGCGATTGAAAAAGGTTACCCCGATGGCCAAGGCCGCGATGGTGAAGATCAAGCTCGTGAGCTCGGCTGACACGGGTTTCTTCTACGTCACCAAGAAGAACGCTCGCACGATGACCGAGAAGCTCGTGCAGAAGAAGTACGATCCTGTGGCTCGCAAGCACGTCGAGTTCCGCGAAGCCAAGATCAAGTGATCTCGGCGCGATAGCGCAAAAGCAAAAGGGCCGGTGCTAAGCACCGGCCCTTTTGTTTTGACCCAACGGAATTTGTCACTGTGGCCGGACGGGGACGGCCTCTTGTTTGAGGCCACAAGACCGTCCCCGCCGACCGGCTTCACGACGCAGGAGATGCGGCGGACCTGGATCGTGAAACCAACGTTGGCCACCCGACTGCAGGTCGTTTGGCTCGTCTGGTTCACAACCTATAGTCCACGTCCTCACGCGCAATGTGAATTCGCGTGAGGACGCCAGGTCCCTGAAATAAACCTAAAAATTTAAGCTTACTTTTCGTGGTTACTATCGCTCGCCTTTACTCAGGCGGCGTCGCATTCCACGCGGTTCCTGCCGCTGCGCTTGGCGCGATAAAGCGCCTGATCTGCGCGCTTCAGCACGGTATCTCCCGTGTCTCCGTTCTCGCGCATCGCGATGCCGACGGAGATCGTCACGTCGAGCTGGTTCTGGCCGTGATTGATGCCAAACGGCGTCGAGGCGATTTTCTTGCGAAGCCTCTCGCCGACCATCTGCGCCGTCGCGAGATCGGTATCCGGCATCACGATCACGAATTCCTCGCCGCCGAACCGGCAGGCGAGATCGATACCGCGCACGCTCGCCCTGACGCGCACCGCGAACTCGCGCAGCACTTCGTCCCCGGCATCGTGGCCGTAATTGTCGTTGATCGGTTTGAAGAAATCGATGTCGACGATGACCACGCCGAGCGGCTTCTCGCGGCTCGCCGCCTGCTCCAGCAGCGTCTCGATATGGGTTTCCATATAGCGGCGATTGTGCAGCCCGGTCAGCGGGTCGGTCAGCGCGAGCTCCATGCTCTGCAGCACGTTCATGCGCAGCCGGTCGGCATAGCGCTTGCGGCGGACTTGAGTCGCCACCCGCGCTACGATCTCGTTCTTGTCGAGCGGCCGGACCAGGTAGTCGTTCACGCCGAGGTCCAGCCCGCGCAGCACGCGCGCGGTCTCCTCGGGCTCGGCGACGATCAGAAGCGGCAGGTTACGAGTTCTTCTCCACCGAGCGGATCTGGCTGCAGAGTCGGAGCGCGTCGAACTCGTCGAAGCCGAGGCTCACGATCATCAGGTCGTAATCGGCTTCGGAGGCACGGAATAGAGCCTCCTGCGGCGAGGTCTCGATATCGACTTTATGGACGTCCCGCAGAGCAGCCTGGATGCGCTCGTAGGACGAAGCGCGGTCGTCGACGACCAGAACTTTGCCGTTCAACCCGTTGTCGAGGATCGTTTCGATCGACACCGCACCCATGCCGACCTGCCGGCCCGACACCGCGCGCATGCGCAATTCGTCCGTCATCATCTTCAGCCGGGTCAGGCTGCGGACACGGGCGAACAGCGCAACATCCGAGACCGGCTTGGTCAGGAAGTCGTCAGCGCCGGCCTCCAGGCCGCGCACGCGGTCGGCCGGCTGGTCGAGCGCGGTCAAAATGACGATCGGGATGTGATGCGTCGCCGGGTCTTCCTTGAGCCGGCGGCAGACCTCAAAGCCGTCCATGCCGGGCATCATCACGTCGAGCAGGACGATGTCGCACTGGGAGCGGGCGCAGGCATCAAGCGCCTCATGCCCGTTCATCGCGGTGATGACCTCGAAATATTCCGCGGTCAGTCGCGCCTCCAGCAGCCTGACATTCGCCAGGACATCGTCAACCACCAGGACGCGGGCAGGCATTCGGCTCTTCTCTCTTCTGGATCAGGCCAGGAAATGGCGCACGGTCTCGATGAATTTCGTCACCGAGATCGGCTTGGAGAGATAGGCCTCGCAGCCACCCTCACGGATACGTTCTTCATCGCCCTTCATCGCAAAAGCGGTGATAGCGATCACCGGAATGGCGCGCAGGTCTTCGTCCTGTTTCAGCCATTTCGTCACTTCCAGCCCGGAGACTTCCGGAAGCTGGATATCCATCAGGATCAGGTCCGGCCGATGCTGGCGCGCGAGCGCGATCGCCTCGATGCCGTTGCGACTCTGGACGGTCTTGTAGCCATTTGCTTCGAGGAGGTCGTTGAAGAGCTTCATATTGAGCTCGTTGTCCTCCACGATGAGGATGGTTTTCGCCATCGACTCACACACTCCCTGCCCGAAAGCCATCTTGACTCATCCAGTTCGGAGAAGTCGGAAATTCCTTCGTGTTGATGAAAATACTAGCATCTAATCCTTGACGAAGGACAAATGGGTTCAATGAAACAAAGGGCTATCGATCACGGCGCCGCGAGCCATCTGGCCGTTTCGGCTCTGGTTTTCCTGGCGCAGGACATGGATAGGCTCGGCCGTTTCCTGGCTCTTTCCGGCCTTGATCCTTCGAAGATTCGAGAGGCTGCCAGCGACCCGAACTTCCTCATCGGAGTGCTCGATCATATGCTCGCCGACGAAGGCCTGCTGATCGCCTTCACCGCCGAGGCTGGCATCCGGCCGGACATGGTCGCCGAGGCCAAGACGACCCTTGCGGGTCCGACTCAACACTGATGGCCGCGCCGGGCTTCTGTCGCGATTGCCTCACCGAAGCCGGTGATAGCCCCCGCTGTGCGGCCTGCGGCAGCCCTCGCCTCGCCCGTCATTCCGAGATCAACCAGCTCACGGTGTCGCACATCGATTGCGACGCCTTCTTCGCGACGATCGAGAAGCGCGACAACCCAGAGCTTCGCGACAAGCCGGTCATCGTCGGCGGCGGCAAGCGCGGTGTTGTCTCGACCTGCTGCTACATCGCCCGCATCAATGGCGTCCGTTCGGCGATGCCGATGTTCAAGGCGCTTGAGCTTTGCCCGGAAGCGGTGGTGGTGAAGCCGAACCACGCCAAATATTCCGCCGTTGGCCGCGAGATCCGCTCCCTGATGCGCGAACTGACGCCTCTGGTTGAGCCGGTCTCGATCGACGAGGCCTTCCTCGACCTCGCGGGCACCGAACGGGTGCACGGAATGCCTCCCGCCCGCGTCCTCGCCGGTTTCGCCCGGCGCGTGGAGAACGAGCTCGGCATCACGGTTTCGGTAGGCCTCGCGCCGAACAAGTTCCTGGCCAAAATCGCGTCCGATCTCGACAAGCCGCGCGGCTTCGCCATCATCGGTCGCGCCGATGCCCGCGATTTCCTCCACGACAAGCCGATCACCATCATCCCGGGCATAGGTCCGGCCGCACGCATCCGCATGGAGAAGAAGGGCATCCGAACGGTCGGCGACGTCCGTCGCTTCTCTCCCCATGAGATCGCCGAGCTTTACGGCGCCTACGGCCTGTCGCTGTGGAACCTGGCCCATGGCGAGGACAATCGTCGCGTAAAGCCCGAGCGGGAGACGAAGAGCGTCAGCGCCGAGACCACCTTCAACGAGGACATTTCGGACCGCGAACAGCTCGAGGCGATCCTCTGGACGCTGTCGGAACGCGTCGCGACACGCCTGAAGGCGTCCGATTTCGCCGGCTCGCGGGTCACGCTGAAACTGAAAAGCCCGGACTTCAAAAGCCGAACGCGGACCCGCACGCTTGACAGCCCGACCCGCCTCGCCGGCCGCATCTTCGACACCGGCCGAGAGCTCCTCAAGACCGAAGCCCGCGGCGAGCGTTTCCGCCTCATCGGCATCGGCGTCGAGGAGCTCTGCCCGATCGCCGAGGCCGACCCGCCGAGCCTCCTCGATCCGAACTTGAAACGCCGTATCGCTGCGGAAGCCGCGGTCGACAAATTGAAAGGAAAGTTCGGCGCCGACGCCGTGAAACGCGGCATCGTCTTCAAGCGCTAATGCTTGATCGGGCAGTCGTCGGCGGACAGCTTCTCGAGCCCCACGAGCTTCCCGGAGACGACGAAGCTGCCGTAATCCAGGCGAAGTGCGCGTGAAATCCCGTTCTCGTAGACCTCGGCCGCGAAGATGAACTTCGGCGTCTGCTCGCCGCCGGTCGACGGCTTCTGGTCGAAATAGCTCACCGAGATCGGCCAGCGCGGCAGCTTGTCGAGACCGGCCGGAGCGGAGAGTGCGTCCGGATTGGTCTCCCCCGGCTGCCGGACGGCTCCGATCATCGTCAGCGACGGGCTCGCGGCGTCTCCCGGCTCGCCGCCGTCGTAGACGTCGGCCTGGAGCGAGAAATCGTCGTTGCGCGCGGCGGCAAGAATCCGCCGCAGATGCTCCGTTGGAAACAGCACCGAGGCCGGCAGCGTCACTTCCCTGGGCGCGGGATCCTGGATGGTCACGTGAATCTTGCCGTCGGCCAACCGCTCGGCCAACCCGCCCATCTTCGTCACCTGGCCGCCGGCGATCTGGCTGGTCGAGGTGAACGAGAACGTCTTCGCCTCGTCGTCCTCAACGGTCGAGGAACGGAAGTCGATCACACCGCCTTTCCCATCGTCGCCGCCTGCGATCGACAGGACCTGCCGGTAGTTCAGCGTGAACGAATGGCAGCCCGTCCGCGTGAATTCATAGACCAGCCGCCCGCTCGCCTGCTTCACGCCCGAGCGGTCGCGGCTTTCGAGCAGCGACAGGTCGTAGATCGCGCGATGCGGCGCCAGCACGTCGGGCGGAATGATCGGCGCGGCATCCAGCGCATTTGCCGAGCAAGCGAGGGCGACTGCCGCCGCGAGCACGCGGCCAGCAGAGCCTGCAAGCCGGACTCCGTACAAACGGGGCATACAGCCCTCCCCAAGGATCGGTCGGACGATAAACGGCCCATCGCGCTCGGGCAATGCGTAGACGTTAACCTGCCTGAAGGTGGAACACTGCTCGTGACTGGCGGTTCCGTCTTGCGGTCCGCCCTGTTCTCGGCGATGACCGACGTGATTTCTGGAGACCCATCATGGCTGGACAGACAGACGCGCGCCTCGCTGAACTCGGCATCATGCTCCCCACTCCGACGCCGCCCGTCGCGAACTATGTTCCGGCCGTGATCACCGGCAACCAGCTCTTCATCTCCGGCCAGCTCCCGATGGTCGACGGCAAGCCAAGCGTGACGGGTCAGCTCGGCACGGGCACCGACGCCGACGCCGCGAAGGAAGCGGCAAGACTCTGCGCCATCAACGTTCTCGCTCAGGCCAAGACCGCACTCGGTGGTGACCTCGACCGCGTCGTCCGCCTCGTAAAGGTGGTCGGCTTCGTCGCCTCGGCGCCGTCGTTCACCGAACAGCCGAAGATCGTCAACGGCGCGTCCGACTTCTTCGTCGAAGCGCTCGGTGATCGCGGCCGTCATGCCCGCTCAGCGGTCGGCGTCGCCGCCCTTCCCTTCGGCGCGTCGGTGGAAGTCGAGGCGATCTTCGAGATCGCATGACGTGCGCGCTCGGCCGGCTTTTCGCGCATGCGATCGCCCATCGCGGGCTGCATGACCGCGCCTCGGGCGTCATTGAGAACTCGGCCGACGCGGTTCACCGCGCGGTCGAGGCCGGCTACGGCTTCGAGGTCGACGTCCAGGTCACGGCGGACGGCGAAGCCGTCGTCTTCCACGACCACACTCTCGACCGCCTGACCCCCGAGAAGGGCCGCGTCGCTGACCGGACCGCGGCGGATCTCTGCCAGATCCCCCTGCTGGACAGCGCTAACGGCGACCGCATCTGGCGGCTCGCCGATCTCCTCACCCTCGTCGCGGGCCGCGCGCCCTTCGTCATCGAGATGAAATCGGCGCCGAACAGCGACAGCAAGGCGCTCGTCCGCCGCACCGCCGAACTGCTCTCGGCATCCAAAGGCCCCTGCGCGGCCAAAAGTTTCGATCCGCGCATGGTCGCCGAATTCCGCCGCGCCGCGCCCGGGGTTCCGCGCGGCGTCGTCGCCTGTGCGTTCAGCGGCGACGATCCAGACTGGCAGACCATGTCGGCCGCCCGCCGCTTCGCCGCCCGCAATCTCCTGCATTGGCCGATGACGCGGCCGCATTTCATCTCGTTCGGTGTTCGCGACCTGCCGAGCCCGGCCGTCAGCTTCTTCCGCAAGGTCGCCGATGTTCCGGTCATGACTTGGACGGTTCGCACCCCGCAGGACCAGGCTCGCGCGGTCCTCTACGCAGATCAGATGATCTTCGAGGGCTTCATTCCATAGTTTAGGAACCCTGAGACGCCGTGCCGCTTGGCGTCGGCGCTGGCATCACTAGATTGGTGCGATGTCCGACACCGCCACGACGCGCGAGAAATTTCGCGTCAATCTCATGCCCTCGATGACCGCCATCGTGCCGCTGGCCTGGAACGCCTGCGCCAACCCGCAGGAATTCCCGACCGGCAGCGTCGATTCGGCATGTGAACTTCCGACCTATAACCCCTTCACCTCGCACGAATTCCTGCTCGCGCTGGAACAGTCGAAATCGGCCGTCCCGGAGACGGGCTGGACCGCCGCCCATCTCGCCGTCGAGAACGCGAAGGGAGAGCTCGTCGGCGTCGCGCCGATGTATGCGAAGACGCACAGCCAGGGCGAATACGTCTTCGATCACGCCTTCGCAGACGCCTATGAGCGCGCGGGCGGGGACTATTACCCCAAGCTACAGGCCGCCGTGCCGTTTACCCCGGCCACAGGCCGCCGTTTCCTCGTTCGCCCGGGCCCGGACGCCGAGCAGGCCCGCCTCGCGCTCGCTCAGGGCATGGCCGGACTCATGCGGCAGATCGAGGCCTCCTCGGTCCACATCACTTTCATGACCGAGGAGGAACAGCGGGCCGTCGTGAAAGCCGAAATCGGTTTCCTGCCGCGCACCGACATCCAGTTTCACTGGGAGAACGAAGGCTTTTCGACCTTCGACGACTTCCTCGCCTCGCTCGCTTCGCGCAAGCGCAAGGTGCTGAAACGCGAACGGCGCGACGCTCTGGCCGGCGGCGAGATCAATATCCGCTGGGTCACCGGAAAGGACATCACCGAGGCCCATTGGGACGCGTTCTGGAAGTTCTATCAGGACACAGGCTCGCGAAAATGGGGCACGCCCTATCTCACCCGTTCCTTCTTCAGCATGGTCAGCCAAACGATGGCGGACCGCATCCTCCTGATCTTCGCCTATCGCTGCGGAAAGCCGATCGCAGGCGCGCTCGACTTCATCGGCGGCGACACGCTCTACGGCCGCTATTGGGGCTCGATCGAGGAGCACCCCTTCCTGCATTTCGAGGTCTGCTATTATCAGGCGATCGACTTCGCGCTGGCCAACGGCCTCAAGCGCGTCGAGGCCGGCGCGCAGGGCGGCCACAAGCTCGCCCGCGGCTATCGCCCCGCCCTCACCTATTCCGCCCACGCCTTCGCCCATCCGGGCCTGTCGCGTGCCGTCGAGGACTTCCTGAAGCGCGAAAGGCACGAAATACTCGCGGCGCAGGAAGATTTGGACGAAGAAACGCCATTTAAGGCCGCTACGGCCCAACGAGACTGACCTTCGGAGGAATGATGCCCGCTTACGATCCCAGCAATGTTTTCGCCAAGATCCTCTCGGGCGAAGTGCCGTCCTACAAGGTCTACGAGGACGACCGGGCACTCGCCTTCATGGACGTCATGCCCCGCGCCGACGGCCACGTCCTCGTCGTCCCGAAGAGCCCCGCCCGCAACATCTTCGACGTCGCGCCGGAAGACCTCGGCTACGTCATGGGCGTGGTCCAGATGGTCAGCAGGGCGGTGCGCACGGCGATGAACGCCGACGGCCTGACGATCCAGCAGTTCAACGAGGAAGCCGGCGGACAGGTCGTCTTCCACCTTCACTTCCACGTCCTGCCTCGCCATGCGGGCCAGCCGCTGCGCCCGCACACGGGCGAGTTCGAGAAGAAGGAAATTCTGGAGGCGAACGCGGCCCGGATCAGATCGGCGATGGGGAGATAAACACTCCTCTCGGGATCCCGGCTACAGCAAAGCGTATAGCCGGGGTCCCTTTGCCTGGAGGCTTACTTGATCTCCCAGCTCGTGTTGTGCGGGATGTCCATCGCAGTATAGCCGCCAGGACCAGCCAGAGCAGGCATTGCTATACAGGCGAACGGCTCACTTCCGGTAATTCCCTTATATTTCCCAGTGCCGCCAGTGATGATGTGGGTGCCGCAACTCATTTCCGGCTGTGATTTGTCGACATCGCGAGTATCGAACGTCGAGAAGATCTTGTCGCCGTCAGCATCGGCCAGCACGCAGGCACCGTCGATGTATTTCTTGTCGCCCGACGCAACGTTCAGCGCTGCGCAATGGGCTGACATCTTGTCGAGCATCTTCTCGCCCTTCATGTTCTCGGTCGTCCCAACCGCCTCCAGATGGGTGGCCGTACCGAGGCCGGGAACATCAATGCTCATCAAAGGCCGAAAGATGAAGTGCGTCACGTAGGGCGTGGTGCCCTTCTTTTCTATCGGATCTCCCAGGGCAACCCCAGTTGCAAGGATCATGAGTGCTCCAGAGAGAAGTGCTATTTTGGCAAGTATAGCAGTCATTGCGCCCTCCCTAGGTATCTCTAAGGAATTTCGACTATCGTCTATTTTTCCTTCGAGCTTAGTGAAGCGACAAACGAAGAACCCACAGGACCATGAAAGTCCTGCGTCAAGTTACCGCCTCAAAATTGCAAATAATTATAGTCTCTGGTGCAAGGTCGGTCTAGGTCCATTTGTCCAATGCGGAAGCCGAAAACTGTACTGAGTGAGTTTTCACGGACCGAAGTCCCAATTGACAGGAGTCTTGAACACCTCGACAGCGCGCTCGGCGCTTGCTTGGTCAGCCTACTGATATCTCTTGGGTATCCGAAGCTCGGCGCAGGTTGCCGCAGGATGCTTCCTGCTTCAGATTGGCAGGGGCTCCTCCGGACGCCGTTTTCACCTCTCCCACAAAGCGGGAGAGGTCGAGTTCGAGAAGTAGGTTCTGGAGGCGAACGCGGCCCGGATCAAATCGGCGGTGGGAAATAAGGTGCACCTCGGGATTAAGGCACCTCCAACGAAAGCCGATCGAGCACTGCATATGCGGCCGTAATGCGTGCCGGAATTGGGACGTTCTTGTTCGCCAGCATCACGATGCCGATCTTTTTCTCCGGCACGAAAGCGACATAAGCCCCGAAGCCGTTCGTGGAGCCGGTCTTGTTGAACAGGGTCGGCACCGACGGAGCCTGCGGAGGGCTGAGCTTTGTCGCGACATGCGGGTCCATCGCCATCGTGGCGGAGTTGCCGGCCAATAGACGGTCCAGAGTGACTGGATAGGGGTATTGCTCCCAGCCCAGCCCCTGCACCATCTCGCCCGCCTTGAAATATCCAATGTGAGTGCCCCGGACGGCGCTCCGTATCGACGTTTCCAGAGTCTCCGGCTGGATGTTGGCCTCGACGAAACGGATCATGTCGGCCGCCGTCGATTTGACGCCGTAGGCTTCCGCAGCAAACACGCCTGGATTCACCCGCGTCGGCTTGCCGGCCTTGTTGTAACCCCAGGCATATTTGCCCATCTCGGTTTTGGGGACCCGGATGTAGGTGTGGCTGAGTCCGAGCTTGGGGAAGAGCTCGGTTTCGGTCAGGTCGGCGAAATCGCCGTTCATTGCCAGGCCGGTGAGATGTCCCAAGAGGCCGATGCTGGGATTGGAATATCGCCGCTGTGTCCCTGGACTGGCGGACGGCTTCCATTGCCGGAAATAGGTTGCCAACTCGGCCGTGTCGGTGACGGCCTCGGGAAACTGCAGCGGTAGCCCGCCCGCGGTATAGGTGCCGAGGTTGAGCAGGCTAGCCCGATCCACGGCGCTGTCGCGCAACTGCGGCATGTTTTTTCCCGGATGATCGTCCAGAGAAATCTTGCCTAGCGTCTGCGCGTAGGAGGCCAGCGTAGCGGTGAACGTCTTGCTGACGGAACCGACCTCGAAAAGCGTATCCTTCGTGATCGGAGTCTTCGCCTCTTTCGAGGCGACGCCGTAGCTGAAGAAGTATTGCTGGCCGTTTGCCGTGACCGCTACGGCGATGCCCGGCACGCCATATTCCTGCAGCAGCGGGCGGAAGGCACCATCCACTGCGGCCGTGATCTTGTCGGAACTGTCGGCAGCCTGGAGCGCAGTCGGGAGCGGGCAGGAAGAGGTGATGGCCACGGCAAGCGGCGTGACCGCCCTTGTGAAAGCAGTCATTCACTTCCTCTCTTCGTTGGGAATGGCGCTTCTGGCGCAACGAAATATTCGAGAAGCGATCCCGATGCACGCCGGCCAGCAAAAAAGATGGGATCAAGGCCCTGCCGAGCCAAATAAAAAGCCCCGGATTTCTCCGGGGCGCTTCGCTCATTCCTCGGTCACCACTTTCGGCAGTGACCTCTTCACGCTCGGAACCGAGCCCTTCTTTGGCCTCACGGCGGCCTTTGGCTTGGCCTTTGCCCTCGGCTTGGCCACGCGCGGCTCGGAGACGATTTTCTCCGGCTTCGGCTCGATGCGGCCTTCCGGGAATTCGAAGCCGAGCTTCGAGTCCTTGCCGTCCGCTTCCAGCACCACCTTCACTGCGCCGCCGTGCTGCAGCTTGCCGAACAGAACCTCTTCGGCGAGCGGCTTCTTGATCGTCTCCTGGATGAGGCGGGCCAGCGGCCGCGCGCCCATCGCCGGGTCGTAGCCCTTTTCCGCCAGCCACGTACGCGCCTCGTCGGAAAGCTCGATCGTGACGTTGCGGTCGGCGAGCTGCGCCTCGAGCTGCAGGACGAACTTGTCCACCACCCGCTGCACCACCTCGGCCGGCAGGCCGGCGAAGGCAACGATAGCGTCGATGCGGTTGCGGAATTCCGGCGCGAACAGCCGGTTCACCGCTTCCGTATCCTCGCCCTCGCGCTTCGAGCGACCGAAGCCGATCGGCGGCCTGGCCATGTCGGACGCGCCCGCATTCGTTGTCATGATCAGGATGACGTTGCGGAAATCGACCGTCTTGCCGTTGTGATCAGTGAGCTTGCCGTGATCCATGACCTGCAGAAGAATGTTGAACAGGTCCGGATGCGCCTTCTCGATTTCGTCGAGCAGGAGCACGCAGTGCGGATGCTGGTCGACGCCGTCGGTCAGCAGGCCGCCCTGGTCGAAACCGACATAGCCGGGAGGCGCGCCGATCAGCCGCGAGACGGTGTGGCGCTCCATGTATTCCGACATGTCGAACCGGAGCATCTGCACGCCGAGGATATCGGCGAGCTGCTTTGCGACCTCGGTCTTGCCGACGCCGGTCGGACCCGAGAACAGGTACGAGCCAATCGGCTTCTCGATATCGCGCAGGCCGGCGCGGGCAAGCTTGATGGCCGAAGACAGAGCCTCGATCGCCTTGTCCTGGCCGTAGACGACCCGCTTCAGGTTCGCCGTCAGGCTGCGGAGCACCTCGGCGTCGTCCTTCGAGACCGACTTCGGCGGGATGCGGGCGATCGATGCGACGGCCGCCTCGATCTCCTTCAGGCCGATCGTCTTCTTCCGCTTGTTCTCGGGCAGCAACATCTGCGAGGCGCCGGTCTCGTCGATCACATCGATCGCCTTGTCCGGCAGCTTGCGGTCATGGATGTAGCGTGCCGACAGCTCCACCGCGGCCTTGATGGCCTCGTTGGTGTAGCGGATGCGGTGGAAGCTCTCGTAGTAGGGCTTCAGGCCCTTCAGGATCTCGATCGCATCCGGGATGGTCGGCTCGGCTACGTCGATCTTCTGGAAGCGCCGCACCAGGGCGCGGTCCTTCTCGAAGTGCTGGCGATACTCCTTGTAGGTCGTCGAGCCCATGCAGCGGAGCGAGCCATTGGCCAGCGCCGGCTTCAGCAGGTTCGAAGCATCCATGGCGCCGCCAGAGGTCGCGCCCGCACCGATCACGGTGTGGATCTCGTCGATGAACAGGATCGCGCCGGGGGTGTTCTCCAGCTCCTTCACTACCTGCTTCAGGCGCTCCTCGAAGTCGCCGCGATAGCGGGTGCCGGCGAGCAGCGCGCCCATGTCGAGCGAGAAGACGACTGCGTCGTCCAGCACATCCGGCACCTCGCCGCGCACGATGCGTCGCGCCAAGCCTTCGGCGATGGCGGTCTTGCCGACACCGGGATCGCCGACGAACAGCGGGTTGTTCTTCTGCCGGCGGCAGAGGATCTGGATCGTCCGCTGGATTTCGCTGTCACGGCCGATCAGGGGATCGATCTTGCCGTCGCGCGCCTTCTTGTTGAGGTTGACCGTGTAGGCGTCGAGTGCGTCGGCCTTCTTCTTGCCGCCGTCGTCGCTGCCCGTCGACTGCTCCTCGTCATTGCCGGTCTTCGGCCGCGCGTCGCCCGAACCAGGCCGCTTGGCGATGCCGTGACTGATGTAGTTGACCGCGTCGTAGCGCGTCATGTCCTGCTCCTGCAGGAAATACGCGGCATGGCTTTCGCGCTCGGCGAAGATCGCCACGAGCACGTTGGCACCGGTCACTTCTTCGCGGCCGGACGACTGGACATGGATCACCGCGCGCTGGATGACGCGCTGGAAGCCCGCCGTCGGCTTGGAATCCTCGTGACCGTCCGTGACGAGATTGTCGAGTTCCGCGTCGACATATTCGGCGAGGTTTCGCTTCAACTGGTCGATATCGACATTGCAGGCGCGCATCACCGCGACCGCATCGCTGTCGTCGATCAGCGACAGAAGCAGGTGTTCGAGGGTCGCATACTCGTGGCTGCGCTCGTTGGCGAGCGCCAGCGCGCGATGGAGAGTCTGCTCTAGGCTATGTGAGAAAGTCGGCAACTCGGCCTCACTTCTTTTCCATGACGCATTGCAAAGGGTGCTGGTGCCTGCGCGCAAAGTCCATGACCTGCGTCACTTTTGTTTCAGCAACTTCATAGGTGAAAATGCCGCACTCACCGACACCGTTATGGTGCACATGCAACATCACCTGTGTGGCTGCTTCGCGGTCCTTATTGAAAAAACGCTCCAGGACATGGATCACGAATTCCATCGGCGTGTAGTCGTCGTTCAGCAGTAGAACGCGGTACATGCTCGGCTTTTTGGTCTTCGTGCGCGTCTTGGGGATAACGGCGGTTCCAGCCCCCGACCCGTTCCCCTCGTCGTCCCGCTTTGCGGGTCCGGCCATCCAGTTGGCCTTGTAGTCGGTCATTTCCAATCCGCAGCCTACGTGGATTCCCCTGTCCCTCTGGACGTAAGTCCTGTGGAACGCTCTCGCTGCTTAATCTAAGACTGCCCCCGCCGCTTCGCCAGAGCGTATGAGCACCACCTTCGGGATAACGACCGGTAGGAACTCTTAAGCGGCCTGTCCCGGAGAGAGATTCTTCGTCGGAATTAATCATTCCGTTTAACCCCTCCGTAACCGCAACCCAGCCATCCTCCCTTTGTGTGGGGTGGCAACGGGAGCCGTCGCACAGGGGTGCTTCAACCGGTCCGCGAGCAGGGTCGGATAAGAGGGTTTTGATGGTGCGTGGCGTTTCCTTCTTCCGCTCGAAGATCGTTCTTTCGGTGCTGGCTACGGCTCTCATGTTCGTGTTCGCGAGCGAGCCGGCCGACGCCGCGAAGAAGCCTGCCCAAAAGAAAGAGGCTTCCCGCAAGGCCAAGCAGCGCGCCAAGGGCGGTGGTGGCGGCTACAATCCGCCCTATGCGGCCCTCGTCGTCGACGCCAACAGCGGCAAGGTCCTGTTCGCCGACAGCCCCGACGAGCTCCGTCACCCGGCATCGCTGACCAAGGTCATGACGCTCTACATCCTCTTCGAGGAACTGGAGCGCGGCTCGATGACCCTCGATACCCCGCTCAAGGTTTCCTCCGAGGCTTCCCGCCAGGCACCGTCGAAGCTCGGCCTGGTGCCCGGCGAGACGATCCGTGTCGAGGACGCCATCAAGGCACTCGTGACGAAGTCGGCGAACGACGTCGCCGTCGCCATCGCCGAAAATATTTCCGGTTCCGAATCCGCCTTTGCCGCGCGGATGACACAGAAGGCCCGCGCCCTCGGAATGTCGCGCACGGTCTATCGCAATGCTTCGGGCCTGCCGAACGACGGCCAAATCACGACGGCCCGCGACCTCGTCGTCCTCGGCCGCGCCATCCAGGACCGCTATCCGCGCCAGTTCCGCTACTTCTCGACGAAGAGCTTCGTCTGGAAGGGCCGCACGATCGGCAATCACAATCGCTTGGTCGGCTCGGTGAAGGGCGTCGACGGCATCAAAACGGGCTATGTCCGCGCCTCCGGCTTCAACCTTCTGACCTCGGCCAATGACGGCGGTCGCCGCATCGTCGCCACTGTGCTCGGCGGTCGTTCCGGCGCCTCGCGTGACGCGGCCATGCGCCAACTCGTCGCCCAGAACCTGCCGAAGGCTGGGACCGGCCGCACCGCGCCGGCGATAGCTGAAGCACCCGTCTCGGCCGCCGCCCCAGAAGTCGCCATGTCCGTTCCCACTCCGGTCGCCGCTCCCGCCCGCATCGCCCCGCCGATGCCGAGCACTGCCGTCCTCACGCCGACGCCGAGCACTGCCGTCCTCACGCCGATGCCGCGCCCGCTCGTCCCGCAGGTCCGTCCCGCCGTCGTCGCCGCGGCCGCAAATACGACGTCGCCCGCAACTCCGGCTCCCGCACCTGTTGCGGCCGAGCCTGTGGACCTCGCTGCCTCCGCCGAGGTCCCAGATCCCGCGACCATGTCCTCGGAAGCCGTCTCGCGCCGTATCGCAATGGCCACAGCCGTCGCAACCACGACTCCCGGCTCGTCGGACGACGGCATGCGTTGGGTCGTCGGCGCTCAGCCGAAGCAGACCGGCTCGGTCGCAACGGCATATGCCGGCGGCACCACGCCGGGCTCCGCCCCGGTTCGCCGCGAGACAGTGCGCGCTTCCGCCTCTTCTCCGCCGCCCGTCCGCGTCGCCAGCACCGCGCCGATCGAGGCCAGTATGTTCCCGGCTCCGGCCCATCCGAACCAGATGGCCCTCGCCACCCAGGCGATCGAGGCCGCCGTGCCCTCGCAGGCTGCCGCCGCCACCTCGTCCAAATCCATCGCTCGCTCCGGCTGGATCATCCAGATCGGCGCCACGCCGGACCCGTCCCAAGCCAAGGCCCTCATCGATCGCGCCGCGCCGACCGTGCGCAAGGTCGACGGCCGCGCCGAGGCGTTCACCGAAACAGTCGCGAAGGGCGAACAGACGCTCTATCGCGCCCGCTATGCCGGTTTCAGCGAGAAAACCGCCGATGCCGCCTGTAAGGCGCTGAAGAAATCAGCGCTCTCCTGCTTCACGATCAAGAACTGACGAGAAGAACCATGCAGCCGACCGCCGAAAGTTCAGCGTTGAGTGCGGAAGAGGACGTCCTTGGCTTGGTTGACCCTGCTCGCCAGATAGGTCGAACCTCCCTGGTCGGGATGCAGCTTCTTCATCAGCGCCCTGTGCGCGGCGCTGATTTCGGCCGCTCCAGCCCCCGGATCAAGCCCCAGGATCTGGTACGCCTCATCCTCGGTCATCGCGCTCTGGCCCGCCGCGTGTCGGCCCCCCGGATGCGCGTCGCCCTGCAGGTGTACTCGCCAACCGGGCACCCGGCCGTCCAGATAAGCTTCGAGTAAAGCGAAGCCGGCCTGGTCTCGCGCCGAGACTTCACGCGCGAGATCGACGAGTTCGTATTCCGACAAGGCATCCAGATTCTTGTGGGCGTAGCGGCCGGCCAGAACCGAACCGCGCATCGCCCCGCTCGTCCTGTCGATCGCCATCGCCAGCATGGCCGTGCGGCGGCGGACGATCGAGGCGTTCTTCAGCGACAGCCTGAAGCCGGGATTCTTCGTTTTCGCCAGCACCGTCGCTCCGATGAACAGCAGCGGCAGCCCGTAGATCGTCTTACCCGTCAGCGCGAGCAGACCGCCGATGAGAAGCGCGAACACCGCCCCGCCGAGCAGGAACAGGTGTTTTCTCGATCCGGGGCTATGATCGATCGAGCTCTTCGCCGACCAGAGAACGAGGGCTATCACGGCGAACCCGACAAGAACGGTCAGCGTCACGACGGTCTCAAACCTTTCTCCGAAGGCACACGCCTTGGCGCGCGGGTGCCACCTTGCTATGGCGTGCAGCCCATTCGGAGACAAGCACGATGCCTGAGATCGTCCACACCAAGGCCGAACTCCGCGCCAAGGTCGCAAGCTGGAAATCGGCCGGCGTGACTGTCGCGCTGGTCCCGACCATGGGCGCTCTTCATGCCGGCCATCTCGCGCTCGTGAAGCAGGCGGGAGACCATGCGGACCGCGTCGTCGTCTCGATCTTCGTCAATCCGACCCAGTTCGCGCCGCATGAGGATTTCGACCGCTACCCGCGGACGCTCGACACCGACAGCGCCGCTCTATCCGCCGAGCGCGTGGACCTGATCTACGCGCCCGCGGTCCAGGAGATCTATCCGGAAGGCTTCATCACCCACGTCGCGCCGCAGGGTGGCCCGGCCGCCGGTCTCGAAAGCGATGCCCGACCGCATTTCTTCGGCGGAGTCACGACCGTCGTCGCGAAACTGTTCGGCCAGGTCCGTCCGGACGTCGCGATTTTTGGCGAGAAAGACTGGCAGCAACTCCAGGTCGTCCGCCGGATGAGCATCGACCTCGATCTCGACGTCAAAATCATCCCCGGTCCGACCGTCCGCGAGCACGACGGCCTCGCCCTCTCCTCCCGCAACCGCTACCTCTCCCCGGAAGACCGCGCCGCCGCGCCTGCGCTGCATCGCATCCTCACCGAGAGCGCTGCCCTCATCGGCCATGGCGCGCCAATAGGCGTGGTCATGGCCGACGCGCATGAGGCAATCACCAGGGCGGGCTTTGCGGTCGACTATGTCGAGGCCCGCCACGCCCTCACCCTGGACCCGATCGCCAGCACCCACGACGGCCCGATCCGCCTCCTCGTCGCGGCGCGGATCGGCGGCACGCGACTGATCGACAACGTGCCGGTGCCGCGAGGGCAGGACTGATCGGTCAGCGATGAACCAGCCGCACGCACATCGCGGCCTGGAAGCCGGCTTTCTTGCCTGCCGATTCCTCGACCTTTCCCGAGTTCGACGAGCGGCCGGAGATGCGAGCCGATCGCCTGCTTCAGCGTCGCGCCATTCTCGGCCTTTCCGATCGAGGCATTGTAGGTCTGCAGCGAAAGGCCCGAGAGCTTCCGCGCGCACGCGTCCGCATCGGACCGGTCGGCGAGAGCGGGAGTAGCGAGGAGAACGAGAGCAACGACAGACGATACACGCAGCATGAAGGCCTCCTGGAATCAGAGGCGTTCAGCGTGATTGCGCCGGGATTCTCTGTCACTGGAAGGTCCCGGCTTATCCCCGCGACGAGCCGCGCCGGAGTGTCATAACGCGGCCCAGCGTTGCGCGAACGACACCTGTCGGCGGCACGCGCCTGATCGATAACGTGCCGGTGCCGAAGGGATTGGACTAGCGCATTGCGGTCAGTGCGCAGTCGTCAGCTTCATCAGGGCGAGACCGGACACGATCAGCACGACCGCGAAAACACGCGTCGCATTGACGTGCTCTCCCAGGAACACGGCGCCCACAACGAAGGCACCGATCGCTCCGATGCCTGTCCAGATCGTATAGGCGGTACCGAGCGGCAAAGTCCTCATCGACGCCGAGAGCAGGCCGAAACTTGCCAGCATCGTGACGAGGGTGATTGCGGTTGGCACGAGCCGCGTGAAGCCGTGCGATTGCTTCATGGAAAAGGCCCAGACGATTTCGAGCAGGCCAGCAGCGAACAACATGATCCAGGGCATGGACGACCCCTTTCAAAAGGGCCGGGCCGTCCCAGCGTTGCAACCCAGAATCGGGGAGGGCGTCCTCGCGGCACAGATTTAGGACCTGCCTACAATGCTTTCAAGTCGCCGCAGCAAACGTGAAACCACCTCCATACAATCGTCGTCCAATTGTTACGGACGAAACCTGTGTTTCCAGGCGTGAAATCATCCCGCAACCCACCCTCCATACAAAAGCATCGTGTACGGAGGACAATTCGATGGACAGCCACATCGCAATTGACGGATTCGTCTCGCACTACATTCGCCTCGCCGGAATCCTGATAGGCATCGCATCCGGGATCGTTACGATCCACTGATCGCCGATCAGCAGAGCGAATACGCGAGTTCAGCAAAATTCGCTTTTCTCGCGCCGCGCATTGACGCAACAGTCGCGCCGGTTTCTCCGGCAAGGATCGGCGCGATGTCCCTCACCCTCGTCATCGGCAACAAGGCCTATTCCTCGTGGTCGCTTCGACCCTGGATCGCGCTGAAGCAGGCAAGGATCCCGTTCGAGGAGAAGGTCATCCCGATCTACATCGAGGGTTCGCGCGAGCAGATCCTTGCCCAGTCGCTGGCCGGCAAGGTGCCGATCCTGAAGGACGGCGACATCACGGTCTGGGATTCGCTCGCGATCATCGAATACCTCGCCGAGACCTATCCCGACGCCGGCATCTGGCCGAAAAACCCTGTGGCCCGCGCCATGGCGCGCTCGATCTCCGCCGAGATGCATTCCGGCTTCCAGCCGCTCCGCCGCCACTACACGATGAATGTCCGCCGGTCCTACACCGACTTCCCGACCGACCCGGAAGCCAACGAGAACATCGCCCGCATCGAGGAGATCTGGGCCGAGGCCCGCGGGAAGTTCGGTCAGGGCGGCCCCTTCCTGTTCGGCGAATTCTCCGGAGCGGACGCCATGTACGCCCCCGTTGCGACCCGCTTCGAGACCTACAACATCAAGCTCATGCCGGAAGCCCGCGCCTATGTCGACGCGATCCTGACCCTGCCCGCGATGCAGCAATGGTACGACGGCGCCAAGGCCGAGACCTGGGTCCTGCCCCAATACGAGTTCTGACTGTCCACAGCCCCTCTTGCAGCAGCCATTATCCGGGCGCAGGTAGAGGGCATGCCCCTTCACCTGCAAAAGCTCTGCGTCGGCGCCGAGTCCTTCGAGGATCTCGAAGAGTGGATCGCGCAGACACTTGAGGAGAAGCGCTCGCGCGACCTCGCGGTTGAGCAGGTCCATACGACCCGCATGGCGCCGAGCCGCGCTGAGGAACTGCTCGACGGCGGTTCGCTCTATTGGGTCATCAAAGGCGTCATGCAGGCGCGCCAGAGACTGCTCGCGCTACGTTCCGTAACCGGAGCCGACGGCATCTCCCGCTGCCAGCTCGTCCTCGATCCCGAACTCGTCCGCGTTGTACCCCGCTCCTCACGCCCCTTCCAGGGCTGGCGCTACCTCGCCCACGCCGACGCCCCGAGCGATATGCGGGACGCGACGAAGGATGCCGGCCTGCCGGCGCATATCGTCGTGGAGCTGAAGGAACTGGGACTTCTCTAGCCGTCATCGCCTCGAATCGCCGCCCTCGCTAAAATCGCGCCTGCTCGCGAGGACTGATCATTGCTCGACTTCACGCCGCTCGACTACGTAGCGCTCGGCCTCTTTGCCCTCGCCTGGGTCGTCTATTACGTCTACCTCGAATTCACCCAGCGAGGCGGCCTCAATGCGATCATGCATGAGGCGCGGGTCACCTGGATGCGCCAGATGTATCACCGCGAAAACCGCATCATCGACGGCCAGATCATGGGCGGGCTGCAGAACGGCACCGCCTTCTTCGCATCGAGCTCACTGCTCGCAATCGGCGGCACGCTCTCAGCTCTCGGCACGACCGACACCGCTCTCGAAGTCCTCACACACCTCCCCTTGGCCTCGCAGACGACGCGCGGGACCTTCGAGCTCAAGGTGCTCGGCCTCGCGCTGATCTTCGCCTATTCCTTCTTCAAGCTCGTCTGGTCGTACCGGCTGTTCAACTATGTCGCGATCCTCATCGGCGCGACGCCGATCGCCGGCAGCGTCTCCGACGCCGAGGCCGAGATCGCGATCCAGCGCGCGGCACGGATGAACATGGCGGCCGCGCGGCAGTTCAACCGCGGCCTCCGCGCCTTCTTCTTCGCCATCGCCTATCTCGGCTGGTTCGCGGGTCCGCTCGTCCTGATGCTGACGACTTTGATCGTCACAATTGTTCTCTGGCGTCGGCAGTTCGCCTCGGACTCGGTCGAGGCTGCCAGCTTCGGTGGTGAAGCGTGAGTGTTTCCGAACAGGCGATCGAGGAAACCATCCTCGACATGACCCTCAAGCGCGGCGTCCGAAAGAGCATCGACCCCGCCGAGGCGGCAAAGGCGCTCGCCTCGGAAGCCGGCATCGACTGGCACGGCCTGCTGGTCCCCGTCCGCCGCGTCGCCGTCCGGCTTGCCCGTGACGGTCGCATCGTGATTTTGCGGAAGGGAAAGCCGGCGGACCCCGAGACGTTCAAGGGCGTCTATCGGCTGGCAGCGCCTGAATAGGACCCATGTTCCGGTTGGGGTGGGTGCAGCAAGGCGACATCCCGAGCACCGGAACCCAGCGCATACTCGCGAAGCTCTTTAGCTACTGAGCGCCTGCGGCGCGCCTAAGCGCTGGACCCCGGATCGGCGTGCGCGCCACGCACTTGTCCAGGGAACGGACCTCCACAGTTTACAGCGTGACCTGGCTACCGAGCTCGATGACGCGCCCCGCCGGAATGCGGAAATATTCGACCAGGTCGTCAGCCTGCCGTGACAGCGCGATGTAGAGATTGTCCTGCCAGAGCGGCATCCCGCCCTTGGGCGAGGCGCGGAGCGAGCGGCGACCGACGAAGAAGGATGTCGACATGATGTCGAACTTCATCCCGGCACGAGCTTTTGCGAGCGTCAGCGCCTTCGGGATGTTCGGGCTCTCCATATAGCCGTAGCAGATTTCGAGCTTGGAGAAGTCTTCCGATACCTTCTCGTAAGTGAAGCGGCCCTCCTCATCCACATAGGGCCGCTGCATCGTCTTGACGGTCAGAAGGATATTCTTCTCATGCAGGACCTTGTTGTGCTTCAAATTATGAAGCATCGCCGCCGGTGCAATCTCGGGATCCGAGGTCATGAAGATCGCCGTGCCGGGCACCCGCACTGCGGAGCTCTTGCCGAGCGTCTTGATCAGGGTCTCGAACGGCACGCTGTCGCGCCGGACCTTGTTTGCGATGATGTGTGTTCCTCTGACCCAGGTCCACATCGCCACGGACATGGCTGCACCAAGGAGCAGCGGGACATAACCGCCGTCGAAGAATTTCAGCAGATTGGCCGCGAGGAACGCGAAATCGATGAGAATGAACGGCACGATGATCAGGGCCGCCAGCCACCATCCCCAGCGCCAGGCCTTCGCGATGACGGCCACGGATAAGAGGCTGGTGATGACCATGGTTCCGACCACGGCGATACCATAGGCCGAGGCCAGATTGCTCGAGGTCTGGAAGACGATCACGAGCGCGATGGCGCCCGCCAGCATCAGCCAGTTCACCTTCGGCATGTAAATCTGGCCGAGCTGGGTCTCCGAGGTGTGCTGGACCTCGAGGCGCGGCAGGATGCCGAGCTGCATCGCCTGCTGCGTCAGCGAATAGGCGCCCGTGATCACCGCCTGCGCCGCGATGACGGTAGCCGCCGTCGCCAGGAGGACGAAGGGGAGCCGCAGTGGCTCGGGAGCGGTCTGGAAGAACAGGTTTCCGATCTCATTCGGGTGCGCCAGCGCCAGCGCGCCCTGCCCGAGATAGTTCAGCACGAGAGCCGGAAGAACGCAGAACAGCCAGGCCTTGCGGATCGGCGAGCGCCCGAAATGCCCCATATCCGCATAAAGCGCCTCGGCGCCGGTGACAGCGAGGAACACCGAGCCAAGCACGGTGAAGCCGAGCAGGCCGTGGCCGAACATGAAGCGGAGCGCGTGATAGGGGTTCAGCGCCAGCAGGATATCCGGCGAATCCGAAATGTGGATCAGACCGAAAATGGTCAGGGTGGCGAACCAGACCAGCATAATCGGGCCGAAGAACGAGGCGACCCGTCCGGTCCCGTAGGATTGCACGGTGTAGACGGCGATCAGGATCGCGAGCGTCACCGCGACCACATAGTCCTCGGAGAGCGGCGAGACGGTCGTCATGCCTTCGACCGCGGAGAGAACCGAAATCGCCGGCGTCAGGATCGAGTCGCCGTAGAACAGCGACGCACCGACGATGCCCAGTCCGGTGACGAGTGGGCTCGCTCTCTTGAGTGAAAACTGCGCCAAAGCCATCAGCGACAGCGTACCGCCCTCGCCCTGGTTGTCGGCCCTCATGACGAGCACGACATATTTGATCGTGACGACGAGGATCAGCGCCCAGATCAGGAGCGAGACGACGCCGATCATCTCTCCGCGCGTCGGCGCCTGGCCGACGTGAAGAAGGGATTCGCGGAGGGCGTAGAGAGGGCTCGTACCGATATCACCATAGACCACGCCCAGGCTACCCAGCATCAGCATCCAGTTGGAGCCATGCGAATGGGTGTGGGCGTGGGGCGCGCCGACGTCAGCGGCGACAAAGCTCGGCGAAGAATCGGCCATTAGGGACGAACGTCCAATCGCGCCGCAGCGGCGCCTGCACCCTCAGAACGCGACCAGGAGAGAAAAGCTCCCGCCGCCAAAGAGCGCGGTGATATAAACTCGCCGACAATCCGCCGCAATGCGGAACATCGCCGCCCGTGCTGCATCTTCCGCATGTGAACTCCGGCGTTTTACAACCCGAACCACCATGTGGCGAGGCCAAGAAATCCAAAGAAACCAGAAACATCGGTAAATGTCGTCAGGAAAACGCCCGATGCTACCGCAGGGTCTAGTTTCAGCTTGTGAAATGTCAGCGGAATGATCGTGCCGAACAATCCGGCGACGATCATGTTCACAACCAGCGCTGCCGCAATGACGGCGCCAAGGTCCATATTCTTGAACCAGAGACCGGCACCGGTGCCGAGGAGAATAGCCAAAAGAACGCCGTTCGCGGCGCCGACCAGTACTTCGCGGAGAACGATGCGGCCGCTGTTACGCCGCCCAAGTTCGCGCGTCGCCAGAGCGCGCACCGTGACCGTCATCGCCTGCGTGCCGGCATTGCCGCCCATCGACGCGACGATCGGCATCAACACGGCCAACGCCACCATGCGCTCCAGTGATTCCGTGAACAGGCCGATCACGCTCGCAGCGAGGAACGCCGTTGCCAGATTGACCACGAGCCAGGGAAAACGGCCGCGCGCGGTCTCAGCGACGGTGTCTGACAATTCCTCGTCGCCCATGACGCCGCCGAGAGCGCGTAGGTCCTCTTCCGTCTCCTGTTGGATAACGTCGACGATGTCGTCGACGGTCAGCACGCCGACCAGCCTGTCGTCGGGATCGGTCACCGGCGCGGAAACGAGGTTGTAGCGCTGGAACGAGCGGGCGACCTCCTCGCGGTCCTGCGTCGCCTCGAACGAGTGGACATCCTCGTTCAAAATCTTCTCGATCCGCGTATGGCGGGTGCTGCGCAGGATGCGGTCGAGCGGCACCGTTCCGATCAGCTTGAAGTACGGGTCGATGACGAAGATCTCATAGAAGGTCTCCGGCGCGTCTTCCATCTCGCGCAGATGATCGATCGTCCGTCCCACCGTCCAGAACGGCGGCACCGCGACGAAATCCGTCTGCATCAGGCGGCCGGCGGACTCTTCCGGGAAATCAAGACCTCGGGTCAGCGCCACCCGGTCCGGCAGAGGGAGGCGTCCGAGGATCTCCGCCCGATCCTCGTCCTCCATGTCCTCGAGAATGTAGACCGCGTCGTCGGAGTCGAGTTCCTTGAGGCCCTCGACGATCGTCTCGGTCGGCAGGTCTTCAAGAAGTTCGAGGCGGACGCTTTCGTCGACCTCGGTCAGCGCCGCGAAGTGGAAGTCCTCGCCCAGCAGCTCGACCAGGCCCGGACGCAGATCGGCGGGGAGCGCGGCGACAAGTTCGCCGAGGTCTGCCTCGTGGAGGTCGCCGGCCAGCGTCCGGAGGCGTTCTGCGTCTCCGGTCCGGATCGTCTCCGCGACCGCCTCGACAAGCGCGGCCGTAATCGCCTGCTCCTCGTCGCCCTCGACCTCCGGTTCCTCCGTCGGGAGCTCAGGCTCGGCCATGGTCGGGCTCCGGAGAGAGGGAAAAGATCAGCGGTCTTGTAGCGAAGTCACGCTGGGGGGCAATGGGAGATGTTCCAGCTCCTCAACTAGTTCCGGACAGTCGTTAAAACACCACGGTGCTTCCGCCGCCGTGGTGTTTCGAATCGTGTCTCGTCGTGAGCGAAAGTCAGGCGTGCCGCTGCTCGCAGAACCGGATGCGGTTGCCGAACGGGTCGATCACCGTCATTTCCAGACCCCAGTCCACCTTCTCGATGCCGGGACGCATGTCGCGTAGCGCTTGGCATGCAATTCGCGGTGATAGACCTCGATACCGACCACCCTGACGAAGCACGTCGATCCCGGCGTCGCATCGCCGTGATGCTCGCTGAGATGCAACAGCGCTTCGAGCAGGATATCTGCTGATACAGCGGCATTCCGGGCGCGAAGCGATGCTCCCAGTCGACGCGAAAGCCGGGCCAGTCGCAGTCGAACTCCCGCGCCTTCTCCTCCGAAAAGGTCCGCACCACGGGAATCGCGGGCTGGATGGCGATCGAGCCGTCGTCAGTCCGCGTTTCAGATGCGATTCGGGCCGACAGGACGTTCCAGTCCTTGCAGCCGAATTGGGCGGCGACGATTTCGAGAGCGGCGCTGTGCGGCAGGTCGATGTTGCGAGCGGCGAGAGACGATTCGAGCGTCTTCGCCATCGCTTTGGCGTTCATGAAAGTGCTCATACGTTCCCATCCGTGTTCTCACGGCGGAATGTCCGGTCAGTGCCCGCATTGCCGACGCATCCGCCGTCAGAAGGACAGGAAGCGGTATCGAGATACGTTCACCAGACCCTGTAAGGGCGCGAGCGGCAGGCCGTAGCAGCCGGCGCGGAACCTAACTCGCACCGCAAAGACCTACAAGCTCTACGGGATCGCTCGATCAGAACACCACGACGCCGCGAACGCTCTCGCCGTGATGCATCAACTCGAAGCCTTTGTTGATGTCTTCGAGCGGCATCGTGTGGGTGATCATCGGGTCGATTTCGATCTTCCCGTCCATGTACCAGTCGACAATCTTCGGAACGTCCGTGCGCCCGCGCGCCCCGCCGAAAGCGGTGCCTCTCCAGGAGCGACCGGTGACGAGCTGGAACGGACGGGTCGAAATCTCCTGCCCGGCGCCCGCGACGCCGATGACGATGCTCTCGCCCCAGCCGCGATGACATGCCTCCAGAGCCTGGCGCATCACCTTGGTGTTTCCCGTGCAGTCGAAGGTGTAGTCGGCGCCGCCGATCTGGTCGGCGCCGCGCTTGGTTATGTTGACGAGATAAGGGACGAGGTCGGTGCCGATCTCGGCGGGATTGACGAATTGCGTCATCCCGAACCGCTCGCCCCAGGCTCTCTTGTCGTTGTTGATGTCGACGCCGATGATCATGTCGGCGCCGACGAGACGCAGGCCCTGGATGACGTTGAGGCCGATTCCGCCCAGGCCGAAGACGATGGCCGTCGCGCCCGGCTCGACCTTGGCGGTATTGATCACCGCGCCGATGCCAGTCGTTACGCCGCAGCCGATGTAGCAGATCTTGTCGAATGGAGCGTCCTCGCGGACCTTCGCCACCGCGATCTCTGGCAGGACCGTGTAATTCGCGAAGGTCGAGGTGCCCATGTAGTGGTGCAGCTTCTGGCCGCCGATGGAGAAGCGCGACGTCCCGTCCGGCATCACCCCCTGCCCCTGTGTCGCGCGGATCGCGGTACAGAGATTGGTCTTGCGCGACAGGCAGGACGGACACTGGCGGCATTCCGGCGTGTAGAGCGGAATCACGTGATCGCCGGGCTTCACCGATGTGACGCCCGCTCCGACCTCTACGACGACGCCGGCGCCCTCGTGACCGAGAATCGCAGGGAACAGGCCTTCCGGGTCCTCGCCCGACAAAGTGAACCAGTCTGTGTGGCAGATGCCGGTCGCCTTGATCTCGATCAGGACTTCACCGGCCTTGGGGCCTTCGAGTTGGACGGTCGTGATCTCGAGCGGTTTACCGGCGCCGATTGCGACTGCAGCACGAACGTCCATTTCTTGTCCTCCTGGCTATTGGCGCGGACTATGGCTCAGGATGGCGGCAGCGGGTAGCCGCCGCTGGCTCCAAAACCGCGAAAATCCTATAACTCCCGCAGCGTGGGACGGGAGTCGGAACGTGGCGGACACAGCCGTTCAGGTGGAAGTTTACGGACGCGTGCAGGGCGTCGGATATCGAGCCTGGCTGCAGCAGGTCGCAACCATGTTCGGCCTCAACGGCTGGGTACGCAACCGCCATGACGGCTGGGTCGAGGCGGTGATTTCCGGCCCGACGGACCAGATCGACGCCATCGTCGCGCTCATGGAACGCGGCCCGCCAGGGTCGCGGCCGGAGAACGTGGCTGTTCGTCCGGCAACCGACGAAGAAACCGCGTCGCATAGCGACGGCTTCGACGTCCTGCCGGACTTCTAGGCTAGCTCGACCTCCGCTCGGTCAAGTTCCGGCGGATCGCCCGCGACCGCCCTCACCTCGCCGAAGATCTCGCGGAAAGCGGTCAGCAGTGCTGCGTCCGCGTCATCCATGCCGACTGGCCGGCCGAGATCGACAAGACTTCGTCACGCCCGCCGTGCTGACTCCGCACGGCACGATGCCGGCGTAATGCCCGAGATGGGGCTCAACGTTTAGGCTGATGCCGTGGAAAGTGACCCATTTCCTCACCCGCACGCCGATTGCGGCGATCTTGTCCTCGGCGCCGGCCCCTCGCTCGGGGCGGCCGACCCAGACACCGACGCGCCCCTCGCGGCGCTCGCCGCGAATCGTAAAACCGGCCAGTGCCCTGATGATCCATTCTTCCAGTGCCGCGACGTAAGCTCGCACGTCGGGCGCGCGGCGCTTCAGATCGAGCATCACATAGACCACGCGCTGGCCCGGCCCGTGATAGGTGAATTGCCCGCCCCGCCCCGTGCGGAACACCGGAAATCGGCCCGCGTCGAGCAGGTCCGCGTCCTGGGCGCTCGTCCCTGCCGTATAAAGCGGAGGGTGCTCGACGAGCCATATGAGCTCCGGCGCTTTTCCGGCGGCGATCGCCTCCGCGCGCGCTTCCATCGTGGCAACCGATTCCGCATAACCGACAAGGCCTTCGCTTACCCGCCATTCCGGAAGTGCGTCACCAGCAGCAGATGTCAGATGAAGAGAATTAACCACCCGGTAACCATGATCTGATGACCTCTGAGGGTCAGCGCCGCCGTGCGGCAGAAGGTAGTTATGGCCGTTCTCGACGATATCCGTCTCGATATTTCCGTCATGCTCGGCGAAACGACCATGCCGATTCATCAGCTCCTGCGCATGGGCCGCGGTGCGGTCATCGAGCTCGATGCGACCGAGGATGACGAGGTCACCATCCTCGCCAACAATATGCCCGTCGCCTCAGGCGCAATCGTCGTCATCGGCAACCGCATCGCGGTCGAGGTCAAGCGCATTCTCAGGCGTGCGCCAGATCAACGCTGATTACAGGCCTTGTGGCGCTGCAATCCTTTTGTTACAGACGCCGCCGCTGGACTTGCTCCGGCAGATAAGCGGTCGTGGCGGAATTGGTAGACGCGCAGCGTTGAGGTCGCTGTGGGGCAACCCGTGGAAGTTCGAGTCTTCTCGACCGCACCATAAAATCCACAGAGTAGACGGAACGGCGGCCCCCTCAGCCGCCGTTTGTCGTTGTAGTCCTCGGACCGATGACTAAAAAAGGGCGCAATGCGCCCGCAGATGACGGCCCGGCCGCCATTGGTCGCATTCCTTTTTTCACCCAGCCCCGTGGGGAATCATGCTTCGCACACTGTTCGTCGTTTCGCTCCTCGCCTTCCCGACCGCCGCCCTCGCCGACAGGGCGGACGCTGACGCCTGTGCAAAGGGCCTGAGCGGTGAAGCGCTGAAGACCTATCGTGCCGGCATCGGCCTGGTCGAACAGAACCGGACGCTCGAACAGGCGATCCGTCCCTATCTCGAGCCGCTCCACGCCGCTGGCAAGATTACCGAGCAGGAAGCACGCAAGGTCGGCGAAGACGCCGCCAAGTGCATGCGCCTCGTCCACCGCAATTAACGCGAATCGGATCATGCCCGGTCGCCGGGCATGATCCCTCAGGCCAGCGCCATCAGTCGCGCTGCTGCCTGCATTTCCTCGAAGCGCGTCGCCCGGCGCTCCATCGCTTCGTCGTCCGCGCCCCAAAGTTCGATGTTCCAATCCTCATCGACGTGAGCGGCAGCCCAACTTTCCTGCAGCGATAATCTCCCGCGCAAAAGCGCCAGCGAGATCAGGGTCGAACCGGTCAGCGTCATTGCAGTGCTGAGCGCCGAGAGCCTAAGCACGTCCAGGCTCTCCACCTCCCTCGCCACCGCGTCGAGCGCTTCCGGGGGCTGCGATACGAACATGACGCCCTCAGCCAGCACGAATTCGGACGCCCAGATGGTCGTGCGCCCAATCCAGCACGGGATTCCACGCCGCCGCCTGCTGGGCGACCAGACGCTCCGGCCCTTCGGCGCGATAGCAGATGAGGTCCGAACCGGCATATTTGACGATCTCGGCACGAACGGCGTCCGATTCGCGGTTCACGCCGTCCCGTGCGGAATTGACCAGCCGGGTCAGCGGCATCCTGTTCGGATCGATCACCTCGACCTGAGCCTGCCACTCCTGCGCCAGTTCCTCCGCCAGTTCGCGACGCGGCACCGACAATATGGCCTTGGCCGGCGTGCGGACCGGCCGGCCATCCAGCATCACCCCCCAGCCGCCTTCGACCTCGGCCGCCTCGGCCTTCTCGTAGAATCGCTTGGGCAGCGTGGGCCGCATCAGCCGCTGCGCCGCCTGCATCGGGCCGTCGGTATCGCTCATGCCGTTGCCGTCTCCGCAAAACAATTGGCCAACGCCACGTCCAACTCGTCGAAATGCCGGATCAGGGCGGTGGCACCGGTGGCTTTCAGCGATTCGGCGGCGTGGTAACCCCAGCTGACACCAATCGCCGAGGCGCCGGCGGCACGCGCCATTTCCATGTCGTAGCTGGTGTCGCCGATCATCACCGCGTGCTGAGGCAGGACACCGACCTCGGCGCATGCGGCCAGGACCATGCTCGGATCTGGTTTGGACGGATGCAAATCCGCCGTCTGGATCGTGACAAAGCGGCCGTGCAGGTCGTGAAGGTCCAGGATCGCCCTGACCCCGCGCTGCGATTTGCCGGTCGCGATGCCCAGCACGACGTCTTCGCGCTTCGCGAGGCGGTCCAGTGCCTCGATCGCGCCGGGAAACATCGGCTCGTGATGTTCGGGACTGTGGCGGAGTTCGAAGAATGCAGCCTTGTAGGCAGTGGCGAGTTCCACCGCAATCTCGTCGGGCTCTTCCGGGCAAAGGACGCCCATCGCCGTTTCGAGAGACAGACCGACGATCGAAAGGATGCTGTCGCGGCTGGGCACCGGCCGACTCTGCGCGCCGAACGCACGTTCCATAGCCGAAACGATCATCTGCTGGCTGTCGATCAGCGTGCCGTCGACATCGAAAATGACAATATTCAAAATGCGTAATCTCTCGGTTGCGAGGTGATGTAACGCCTCGGAACCGGCCCGCCAACCATCCCCTATGAAGATGAGCGAAAGAGGAGCAGAATCACGGCGTGCGCTTCCAAGGTGGAGTACGCCGTCATGACATCACCTTCAGCTGTTCTCGACACCACAAGAAACGTGGAAGTCCTGCGTTCAAAATGGGTATGGCTGCTTCTCGCCGGCATAGCGCTCGTCGCGGTCGGCTTCGTCGCGGCGGTCAACGTCGTCTCGGCGACGGTCGCCTCGATCTTCTTCATCGGCGCGATGATGATCATCGGCGGCGTGGTTCAGCTCATTCACGCCTTCCAGGTGAAGACGTGGAAGCAGTCGCTGCTATGGGTGCTCGTCGGAGTGCTCTACGTGGTGGCGGGCTTCCTCGCCTTCATGAACCCGCTTCTCGCCTCCGCCGCCTTCACGCTGATGTTCGCGTTCAGCGTCATCGCGGCCGGTATCGTCAGGATCGTCGCCGGCTTCCAGATCAGGCCCGAATCGAACTGGGGCTGGTTGGTGGCCGCCGGTGTGCTGACGCTTCTCGTCGGTGCGATCCTGCTTGCGGGCTGGCCGGTGAACAGCCTCTGGATCCTGGGATTCCTGCTGGCCTTCGATCTCGTCTTTCACGGTGTCGCGCTGACGATGTTCGCGCTCTCACTGCGAAAGATCGGCAAGACCATCGTCACATAGAAAAACCCGCCGGATCGCTCCGGCGGGCTCTCTTCTCGCGATCCGTATTGCTCGATCCGCCCGGTTATCAGCCGCGCAGATCGAAGCGATCGAGATTCATCACCTTGGTCCAAGCCGCCACGAAGTCCTTCACGAACTTCTGCTGCGAGTCCCCGGTCGCATAGACCTCGGCATAGGCGCGAAGCTGCGAGTGCGAGCCGAAGATCAGGTCGACGCGCGTGCCCGTCCACCGCAGCTCGTTGGTCTTGCGATCGCGGCCCTCATACACGCCTTCGACATTGGCCGACGGCGCCCATGCCGTGCGCATGTCGAGCAGGTTAACGAAGAAGTCGTTCGTCAGCTTCTCGGGACGCTCGGTGAACACGCCGTGGGTCGAGTGCCCGGCATTGGCGCCGAGCACGCGCAGGCCGCCGATGAGAACCGTCAGCTCGGGCGCGGTCAGCTTCAGGAGCTGCGCTCGATCGACCAGAGCCTCCTCGTCCTTCATGAACTGGAGCTTGCCGCCGTTGATGTAGTTGCGGAAGCCGTCGGCGCGTGGCTCAAGCGGTGCGAAGGACTGGATATCCGTCTGCTCCTGCGAGGCATCCGTGCGTCCCGGCGTGAAGGGCACCTTCGCGTCCACGCCCGCATCCTTGGCCGCCTTCTCGACAGCCGCGGAACCGCCGAGAACGATCAGGTCGGCGAGCGAGACCTTCTTGCTGAATTCGTTCTGGATGGCTTCAAGCTTCGACAGAACGGTCTTGAGCTGCTCGGGCTGGTTGACCTCCCAGTCCTTCTGCGGCGCAAGGCGGATACGCGCGCCGTTCGCGCCACCGCGCTTGTCGGAACGGCGGAATGTCGAGGCCGACGCCCAGGCGGTCGAGACCAGTTGCGAGACCGAAAGGCCGGAGTCGAGGATCTTTGCCTTCAGCTCCGTGATGTCCTGGTCGCTGACAAGCTCATGATCGACGGCCGGAACCGGGTCCTGCCAGATCAGGGTTTCCTTCGGCACGAGCGGGCCGAGATAGCGGACCTTCGGACCCATGTCGCGGTGCGTGAGCTTGAACCAGGCGCGGGCGAAGGCGTCGGCAAACTGGTCCGGATTCTCGTAGAAGCGCCGCGAAATCTTCTCGTATTCGGGATCGAAGCGCAGCGCGAGGTCCGACGTCAGCATCGCTGGTGCATGGCGCTTCGACTTGTCGAACGCGTCCGGCACGCTGTTGGCGCCTGCGCCGTGCTTCGGCTTCCACTGATGGGCGCCACCGGGGCTCTTGGTCAGCTCCCAGTCGTAGCCGAACAGATTCCAGAAGAAGTTGTTGCTCCACTTGGTCGGCGTCGAGGTCCAGATGACTTCGAGACCGCTGCCGATCGCATCGGCGCCGACGCCCGTGCCGTGCTTGCTGTTCCAGCCTAGGCCCTGATTTTCAAGCGCGTCGCCTTCCGGCTCAACGCCGACGAAGGAGGGATCACCCGCGCCGTGTGTCTTGCCGAAGGTGTGACCGCCGGCGATCAGCGCAACGGTCTCTTCGTCGTTCATCGCCATGCGGAAGAAGGTTTCGCGAATGTCGCGAGCAGAGGCAATCGGGTCGGGATTGCCGTTCGGACCCTCCGGATTGACATAGATGAGGCCCATCTGCACGGCACCGAGCGGTTCAGATAGCTCGCGCTCGCCGCTATAGCGCTCGTCGCCGAGCCAAGTGCCTTCCGGCCCCCAATAGAGTTCTTCAGGCTCCCACACGTCGGCGCGGCCACCAGCGAAACCGAAGGTCTTGAAGCCCATCGATTCCAGCGCGACGTTGCCGGTCAGGATCATCAGGTCGGCCCAAGAGATCTTGCGGCCGTATTTCTGCTTGATCGGCCACAGCAGACGACGCGCCTTGTCGAGATTGACGTTGTCGGGCCATGAATTCAGCGGCGCGAAGCGCTGTTGACCGGCGCCTGCGCCGCCACGGCCATCCGTGATGCGGTACGTACCGGCGCTGTGCCACGCCATGCGGATGAACAATCCGCCGTAGTGACCGAAGTCGGCCGGCCACCATTCCTGCGAATCCGTCATCAGGGCATGCAGATCCTTGATGACGGCGTCGAGATCGAGCGTCTTGAACTCCTCGGCGTAGTCGAAATTCTCTCCCATCGGGTCGGACAGATCCGAATTGCGATGGAGCATCTGAAGGTCCAGCATTTCCGGCCACCAATCCCGGATCCCGCGACTGCGGTTGCCAGTCGGCTTGGGGGCGTCACCCGAAAACGGGCACTTGGCTTCATCTGACACGGCTTTGCTTTCCTCTGATGGACTGGTCATGGGTGGCCTCCACAGACGTGGATTCTCGCGGCGAGGATGCCCCTATCGAGACATAAGAACAAATCAGATTGAATGCGTTCTAAGATAAGATTATCTGATGACGCTATGCTGACACTCCGTGCCCTCCGCTATTTCCAGACGCTCGCCAGGCTTGGCCATTTCGGCCGGGCGGCAGAGGCCTGCGCCGTGACGCAACCCGCACTTTCCATGCAAATTCGGGAACTTGAGGCGCATCTCGGCACCAAGCTTGTAGAGCGCAATCGAGACGGTCTCCGTCTGACCGACACCGGCCGCAACGTATTGCGCCACGCCGATCGTATATTGAGCGCGGTGGCTGATCTTGAAGGGGAAGCCCGTCGCGGTCGCGAACCTTTGTCCGGTCCCTTCCGGCTCGGCGTCATTCCGTCGGTTGCGCCCTATCTCCTGCCGCGCCTGCTGCCTGCGATCATGCAGCACGTCCCCCAGGCGCGATTGACGCTCCGCGAGACGATGACGGCACAGTTGGTCGACGAACTGCTGGCGGGAACGCTCGACGCCGTCATTGCCAGCCTGCCGCTCGAACATCCCGAATTTGCCGAACTACCGCTGTTCAGCGACCCGTTCATCCTGGCGGTTGGCAGAGAAAGTCCGTTCGCGGAGGCCAGCGGTGCGGACAGCGACATGCTCAACAGTCCGGACTTGCTCCTGCTTGAAGACGGCCACTGCTTCCGGGATCAGGCGCTGGCAGTGTGCCATACGCTCGATACGGGCCGACTCAGAAGCTATGGGGCGACCAGCCTCTCGACGCTGGTTCAACTCGTCGCCAACGGCCAAGGCATCACGCTCCTGCCGCAGCTCTTCGTCTCGACAGAAGCCCGCGCCGATCCGCGCGTAAAGCTGTTGCAATTCCCCGATCCTCAGCCGGAACGGACGATCGGTCTCGCCTGGCGAAAGACCTCGGCGATCAATAGCGATATCGAAGAGATCGCGCGCGGCGTGCAGGCGGCGCTCGCCGCCTAGTCTTCCGGGGCTTCGAGGATCGGATCGTGCTCCGATGCGCTGAAGCCGAAGACAGAGAACGCCTGCTTGAAATGCTCCGGCAGGGGCGCGGTGACGTCCAGCGTTCCACCGCGAGGATGTGGTAGCGTGATCCGGCGAGCCATCAGCATCAGCTTCTTCGGAAGCTCATCCGACAGGTCGATGTCGTTGTTGCTGTATTTCGGATCACCCATTATCGGGTGGCCGATATGGGCAAGATGGGCGCGCAGCTGATGCGTGCGGCCGGTCACCGGTTTCAGCGATAGCCAGGATGCCCGCTGGGCCGCCTGATCGACCACCGCGTAATAGGTGATGGCGTGGCTCGCATCGCGGTCGCCGTGCTTGGCGACGCGCATTTTCTCGTTCCCCGCGTCCCCGCCCTTGGCAAGATAGGTCGAGATGCGCCCCTGGTTCGGCTCGGGCACGCCTGGAACTAGCGCCCAGTAGATCTTCCGCGCCGACCGCGAGCCGAAGGTCTTGCCGAGTTCGGAAGCCGCCTTGCGCGTCTTGGCGATGATCAGACAGCCGGCCGTGTCCCGGTCGAGGCGATGGACGAGCTTCGGCCGCTCGCCGTCAGGGCTGGCGAGAGCGGCAAGCATGCCGTCGATGTGCCGCGTCGTGCCGGAACCGCCCTGCACCGCGAGCCCGTGCGGCTTGTTCAGCACCATCAGGTCCTTGTCCTCGAACAGGATCAGCGACTTGATGAATTCGGCGTCCTTCTGCGCCGCGACCGGAGATTTCGCGGGCTTTGGCTTGTCGGCCGCGTTCTCGTCCATCGGCGGGATGCGGACATTCATTCCGGTTTCCAGCCGCGTCTGCGGCTTGGCGCGAGCGCCATCGACGCGGACTTGGCCCGTACGGAGAATTTTCTGAAGCTGGCCGAACCCGAGCGCGGGATACCGTGCCTTGAGGAAGCGGTCGAGCCTGAGCCCGTCCTCGCTTTCCTTCACTGTTACGGTTTCGACCCCGGCCATTGCACGCTACTCCAGCAAAATGCGAAGGGCGCTTTTAGCGTCCTTCTCGCAAATAGATAGTCGCGGCGGTCGATGCGGTCACTGTGCGGCCGGCACCGGGCAGCTCATGTCGCCTTCCTCGCAATTGAGATAGGCCTTCAGATCGGTGATCCGCTTTGCCGTCAGCCCATCCAGACATTGCAGGTTGAGCATCGGCCAGATCGAACCGTCTTTGGCCGCGAACGTCGCGAAGTCGCATTCGGCGTCACGGAAGGTGAGCCAGGCCCGCTGGGCTCTGACGAGCATGTCCCGGGTCGGTCCATCGTCCTTCAGGCGGCCCATTATCTCCTGATAGGTCGCGTTCAACTCGGCATTCGTCTTCTTGTACGCCTCGTCCGCACAGACATGCAGCTCGTGCTGGTTCGAGGATTCGTTGCACTCCTGCGCATAGGCGGGAGTGGCGACCAGACCGGCGACCGCAAGAAGAACCAAGCGAAGCTTCACGCGACCGCTCTTCCAATCAGCAGCCCGGCGAAGATCGCAGCGAGCGACAGCCCAACGGAGCCGATCACATAGAAGGCGGCGGCCCCATGGTCGCCGCGTTCCCACAGTACGGCTGCATCAAGCGAGAACGCAGAGAAGGTCGTGAAGCCGCCGAGGATTCCGGTCGCCAGGAAGAGCCTGAGCCCCTGCCCCATGCCCTCGTAGCGAGCAGCAAGCCATGCTGTCAGCAGGCCCATTGCAAGCGAACCCGCGATGTTGATCCCCATCGTGCCCCAGGGGAACGAGATGCCGAACAGACGCGCCGCGACAACGTTGACGATATGCCGGATCGACGCGCCTATGCCGCCTCCGACGAAGACCAGAAAAAGCGCGTTCATTTTATCCCAGCCCTACAGAAGCCCGACATAGCCAAGCAGCCCTGCGCATCCCAGCGCGATGAGAGGGTGCAGCTTGGTCCGCATCACGATCAGTGTGGTCGCGGCCGTGATCGCCAGCAAGCGCCAGTTTTCACCCACGGTGCTGGTGATGATGAGCGCGCTGGCGCAGACGAGGCCGACGGTGACAGGTATCAGCCCGGCCTGTATCGCCTTCCGCCAGCGTGCCTCGCTGAAGCGCTGCCAGGTGCCTGACACCACGTAGGCGAGCGTGGAGCTCGGTATGAGCACGGTCAGCGTGGCCACGAGAGCGCCTTGAAGGCCCGCAACGTGCCAGCCGATCAACGTCACGATCATCGCGTTCGGGCCGGGAGCGGCCTGGGCGAGCGCGAACAGATTGCGGAACTCCGCATCGCTCATCCAGCCGTAGACGTCGACCGCCTGCCGGTGCATCTCGGGCAGCATCGCGTTCAGCCCGCCGAACGCGACGAACGAGATGATGAAGAACTCGATCGCCAGCGAGATGAGCGGATCGCGGTCGTTCATGCCACCCGCGTCCAGGAATAGGCGATGCTCAAGGGCGCGAGCACGAGCATGGTCGGAACGAGGGGAAGCCGCAGAAGGCCGACCGCGACGAAGCCCGCTGCCACGAACAGAAGCGGGACAGGCTCCTTACCAATTCCGGCGATCAGCCTGAGCGCCATCGCGATGATGAGGCCGGCCGCCGCGGCACCCAGACCTTTGAAGGCGTCCGCGACGCCCGGATAGTCGGCATAGCGCGTGTAGAGCCATCCAAGACCGATGACCAAGGTGCATGGAGCCACCATCAATCCGACCAGACTGACGATCGATCCGACCGGTCCTCGGAACCGATGCCCGATGATGACTGCAAGGTTCATGATGTTGCCGCCGGGCAGGAACTGGCAGAGCGACAAGAGCTCGCTGAACTCTTTCGGCCCCATCCACTTCCGCCGCTCGACCGCCAGCCATCGGATCCACGGCATGACGCCGCCGAAGCCGATCAGACTGATCGTGAGAAATCCCGTGAAGAGATTGAAAAGGTCCGGCGGCTCTGGATTCGCCTCGGAAGAATCGAGGTCCTGCATGCCGAAAACCGTAGAGAGTTCTAGGTGCCTCGGGAAAGACGAACCATTGGCGGAACGATGATTTTCCCGCTTCTGCATTCAATCCGCGACGTGGTCTTCAACTCCTGTCACAGGCTTTCGCCCCAGCGCCAACCAGCGGGTGTAGATCGCCGCGAGGCACAGTGCGACGGCGCAGCCGACCGCGATCTCCACCATCCGGAGCAGCGCATAACTGATCTCCTCCGCGTGCGTCTGGGCGAGCCGCCCTGCGTCCATGACGATGATGACCGTCACTGGGGCGAGCCTCCAGTTCGTCGGATAGCGATCGATCAACATGACCGCCATGACCGTCAGTGCCGCTCCGATGATGGCGCCCAACGGGCTGTAGCCCAAGACCAGCAGGATGATCAGCCCGACGAGACAGCCGACGGCGGTGTTGACGGCCCGCGCTTTGGCGAGTTCCGCTGTGGTCGCAATATCCGGATCGCTGACGATGATCACGGTGATCACCGCCCAAACCGGATTGGTGATTCCCGCCCACCGCAATCCGTACCAGCAGATCGCGGCGCCGATCAGCGTCCTCGACGCGTAGCGTAGCGAGCGCTTGATGGCTTCGCGACGGTCTAGCACGCGGGCTAGCTCCCGCCGCGCTCGGCACGGAGCCGCGCCCAGTATTCCAGGCGCTTGCGGATTTCCCGCTCGAAGCCACGCTCGACCGGCTCGTAAAAGGTCTCGCGGCCGAGATCTTCCGGGAAGTAGTCCTGGCCGGAGAACGCATCGGGCTCGTCGTGGTCGTAGAGATAGCCGGAGCCGTACCCCTCGTTTTTCATCAGCTTAGTCGGCGCGTTGAGGATGTGCTTCGGCGGCACCAGCGAGCCATGTTCCTTGGCGACCCGGCGTGCCTGATTGTAGGCGTTGTAGACGGCCGCGGACTTCGGAGCCGTCGCGAGATAGACACAGGCCTGGGCCAGAGCGAGTTCGCCCTCAGGCGTGCCGAGCTGTTCATAGGCGTCGCGCGCGGCAATCGCGATGACCAGTGCCTGCGGATCGGCCATGCCGATGTCCTCGGACGCCATCCGGATCAGCCGGCGGGCCAGATAGAGCGGATCCTCGCCGGCATCGAGCATGCGCGCGAGATAATAGAGCGACGCGTCGGGGTCCGAGCCGCGAACCGATTTGTGCAGCGCCGAAATCAGATTGTAATGGCCGTCCTGCGACTTGTCGTAGATCGGCGCGCGACGCTGGATGACGTCCTGCACCGCGGCGAGATCGAACACCTCGTCGGGCCTAGCGGCGCGCCAGAGTTCTTCGGCAAGCGTGAGCGAGGCGCGGCCATCGCCATCCGACATCCGAACCAAAGAGGCGCGCGCTTCCTCATCGAGAGGAAGCGGCCGGCCTTCGACTTCCTCGGCCCGTATCAGGAGTTTCGCTATCGCCTCGTCGTCGAGCGATTTGAACACCATCACCCGGGCGCGAGAGAGAAGCGCCGCGTTCAGCGCGAAGCTCGGATTCTCCGTGGTCGCGCCGACAAGCGTGATCGTGCCGTCCTCCATGACCGGCAGGAAGGCGTCCTGCTGTGCACGGTTGAAGCGATGGATCTCGTCGACGAACAGTAGCGTCCCCTGCCCAGCCTGCCGCCGTGCGCGTCCCGTTTCGAATATCTTCTTGAGATCGGCGACTCCCGGAAAAGATCGCCGAGATCGGCTCGAAATGCAGGTCGGTCTCGTTGGCGAGCAGCCGGGCAACAGTCGTCTTGCCGGTCCCCGGCGGCCCCCAGAAGATCAGAGACCCAAGACTGTCGGCGCCGAGAAGCCGCGCCAGCGCGCCGCCGTCCCCCACGAGATGATCTTGCCCGACCACCTCGCTGAGCGTCGTCGGCCTCAACCGGTCGGCGAGAGGCCGGGGCGCCCCTTGTTCGAGGCCGGCGGCCTCGAACAGATTGGGACTTCTCGCCATCAGAAGCGGAACACCTGCGTCAGTACCTGACCGTTGCGCTCGATCGTGATCTTCCACAACCGCTGACTTCTCGCTATTGGCTGCCGCCAGTTCCTTGGTGCTGTCGATCCTCTCATCGTTCACTTGTAGCACTCGGTCTCCGCGCGCGAATCCGGTCCTCGACGCGATCGAGCCGCGAGCGATGTCGATGATTACGACGCCCTTGGGCGGCCCATCCTCGCCGATCTCCTCGGCGACCGCAGGCGATAGATTGACGACCTTCGCGCCGTTAAGCGGGCCTTTGCCGTCCAGAACCTGCTCGTCGCGCGGCGTCGTTTCTGGCGCGGGCTCCACTTTCACACTGATCGCCTGCTCCTTACCGTCGCGCATGACGGAGAGCTTCGCCTGGCCGCCCAGCGGCTTGATCGTCATCTGGTAGGTCAGCGCGGTCGGATCTTCCACCGGCTTGCCATCGACGGCCGTAACGAGGTCGCCCGGTTTCAAGCCTGCATTGGCAGCAGGCGAGTTTTCATCCAGCTCGGCGATCAGCGCGCCGATCGGACGGTCGAGCCCAAGGCTGTCCGCGATCTCGCGCGTCACCGGCTGAAGTTCGGCGCCCAGCCATGGACGGCGCACCACCTTGTCGCCCGCGCGGGCCGCAGTGAGCACCAGGCGGACAATGGAGGCCGGCACGGCGAAACCGATGCCGTCGGAGCCGCCGGACTTCGAGAAGATCGACGTGTTGATGCCGACGAGCCGGCCCTGCATGTCGACCAGCGCACCGCCCGAATTGCCCTGATTGATGGCGGCGTCGGTCTGCAGATAGACCGCCTGCTCCCCACCCTTCTTCTGGACGCGACGAACGGCTGAGAGGATGCCTTGCGTCACCGTCTGACCGAGGCCGTACGGATTGCCGACGGCAACCACCATGTCTCCAACTTCGATTGAATTGGTTTCGACCAATGGCAGGACCGGGAAGTTTCCTTTCGCGTCCTTGATCCGCAGGACCGCGATGTCGCTCTGGGCGTCGGTCAGGATGATGTCGGTATCAAACTCGCGCTGATCCTGCAGCGCGACGCGGACATCGGTCATGCCCTCGATGACGTGATTGTTCGTGACGACGATGCCCTCGGCGCCAACGAGAACACCGGAACCGAGCGAGCGCTGCACCCGCTCGCGCGGCACGGCCATCTGGCCACCAAAGAATTCCTGGAACAGCGGGTCCTCGAACGGAAAGCCGCGCGGACGCTGCTGCACGACGCGAGAGGCATAGACGTTCACGACGGCCGGGGTGACTTGCTTCACCAGCGGCGCGTAGGACAGCCTCACCTCGGCCTGCGAGGTCGGTACGACACGCTGCTGCGCGGAAGCCGGAGTCACTAACGCTGCCGTCGCCGCCAGAGCCAGCACCAGAGATTTCCGCATAATCGATGTCCTCATGAAACTCTCGCTGAACCTGAACACGCCCCGGCGCGACTTATAGGCATGCACCGTCAGGGAATGAAGCTGTTCGTTTGCCCCTCTCGCGGACCTGGATCATTCTTGGCATCGTCGCCGCCGGAGACTGATGCCATGCCCTGCACAAGGGGCGCCTGAAATTAGACAACAAAAAAGGCGGCCCGAGAGCCGCCTTGTTCGTTTCCGAAAGAAGCCTTGATCAGGCTGCCGCCTCGGCCTCAGCTTCGGTGCGGGCGCGATCGACCGAGCCCTTGGCGTCGACGTCGCGGTCGACCAGCTCGATCACGGCGATGGCCGCATTGTCACCATGGCGGAAACCCGCCTTGATGATGCGGGTGTAGCCGCCGTTGCGGTCCGCGAAACGTGGGCCGATCACGTCGAACAGCTTCTTGACCGTGTCGACATGGCGAAGCTCAGCGATCGCCTGGCGGCGTGCATGAAGGTCGCCACGCTTGCCGAGCGTGATCAGCTTCTCGACCACCGGGCGAAGATCCTTCGCCTTCGGCAGGGTCGTCGTGATCTGCTCGTGCTCGATCAACGAGATCGCCAGGTTGGAAAACATCGCGCTCCGATGGCTCTGGGTCCGGTTGAACCGGCGGCCGCGCTTGCCGTGCATCATCTCAGTATCTCCTCAACGCCGTTTCGTCGCCGTTCGGCGCTCAGTAATGTTCCTCGAAGCGCTTCGCGAGCTCTTCGATGTTCTCCGGCGGCCACCCGCTGACTTCCATGCCGAGGTGCAGACCCATCTGCGCCAGCACTTCCTTGATCTCGTTCAAGGACTTGCGGCCGAAGTTCGGGGTCCGCAGCATTTCGGCCTCGGTCTTCTGCACGAGGTCGCCAATGTAGACGATGTTGTCGTTCTTCAGGCAGTTCGCCGAACGGACCGACAGCTCCAGTTCGTCGACCTTCTTGAGGAAGGCCGGGTTGAAGGCGAGCTCGGGGATCGAGGTCCGCTCTTCGGCCTTCTTCGGCTCTTCGAAGTTCACGAAGACTTCGAGCTGGTCCTGCAGGATGCGCGCGGCGTAGGCCAGCGCGTCGTCCGGGCTCACCGAGCCATCGGTCTCGATGGTCATGGTCAGCTTGTCGAAGTCGAGGATCTGGCCCTCACGGGTGTTCTCGACGCGGTACGACACCTTGCGGACCGGCGAATAGAGGCTATCGACCGGGATAAGGCCGATCGGCGCATCTTCCGCACGGTTGCGGTCGGCCGGGACATAACCCTTGCCGGTGTCGACGGTGAACTCCATGCGGATGTCCGCGCCCTCGTCCAGCGTGCAGAGCACGTGGTCGGCGTTCAGGATCGCGACATCGCCCGTCACCTGGATATCGCCGGCCGTCACGACGCCCGGGCCCTGCTTGCGCAGCGTCATCCGCTTCGGGCCTTCGCCCTGCATGCGGATCGCGATGTCCTTGATGTTCAGGATGAGGTCGGTCACGTCCTCACGAACGCCGGCGATCGACGAGAACTCGTGCAGAACGCCATCGATCTGCACCGACGTCACGGCGGCGCCCTGGAGGGACGAGAGGAGGATACGACGAAGCGCGTTGCCGAGCGTAACGCCGAAGCCGCGTTCCAGCGGCTCGGCGACGACCGTCGTGAAGCGCTGCTTGTCACTGCCGGGGCTCACTTCGAGCTTGTTCGGCTTGATGAGGTCTTGCCAGTTTTTCTGGATCACGGCGGCACCTTTTAGAAGTGTGGCGCGGCGCCTCGGTATCGGGCGCCGAAAGGCGGGCCATAGCCCGCCACGCATAAACTGATCAGACGCGGCGGCGCTTGCGCGGGCGGCAGCCGTTGTGCGGGATCGGAGTCACGTCGCGAATCGAGGTGACGGTGAAGCCCGCGGCCTGGAGCGCGCGGAGCGCCAACTCACGGCCCGAACCGGGACCGCGAACTTCGACTTCCAGCGTGCGCATGCCATGCTCCGACGCCTTTTTGGCGGCGTCCTCTGCGGCCAACTGCGCCGCGTAAGGAGTCGACTTACGCGAACCCTTGAAACCCATCGTGCCGGCGGACGACCACGACACCGTGTTGCCCTGAACGTCGGTGATGGTGATCATCGTGTTGTTGAAGGTCGCGTTCACATGCGCGACGCCGGACACGATGTTCTTGCGTTCGCGACGGCGAACGCGCTGGACTTCCTTGGCCATTCTTCTTCCTTCGGTCCTTCTGGCGCGCCCGTAATGCCAGGCGCTGGGGAAACAGGTAATCGACCCCCGGACGAGCCAAGGGCCAGACCGCTAAATGCGGATTACTTCTTCTTGCCGGCGATTGCCTTCGGCTTGCCCTTGCGGGTGCGCGCATTGGTATGCGTGCGCTGACCGCGGACCGGCAGGCCACGACGGTGACGCAGGCCACGATACGCACCAAGGTCCATCAGACGCTTGATGTTCATCGCGACGTCGCGGCGGAGGTCGCCTTCCACGAGATGATCACGGTCGATCGTCTCACGGATCTGAAGGACTTCCGCGTCCGTCAGTTGGTTGACGCGGCGCTCGGCCGGGATGCCCACCTTCTCGGTGATCTCCTGGGCCTTCTTGGCGCCGATGCCATGAATGTACTGCAGCGCGATAATGACGCGCTTGTTCGTCGGAATGTTCACACCAGCGATACGCGCCACGTGCAGTCTCCCAAATGGCCGGTTCGGGCCTTGTTCAATGGCGGCTCACACCGCCCCAAAATGCGGGCCTGGCAAAACGAAACGATGCCGGATCCGCGCGGAACCGGCACCGAAGCAGAGCTGTCGGCTGTCAAGTGCCGGGATATAGGAGCTTTCGCCCCTCTTCGTCAACCTCTGGCTGCCTCAATTCCGACGCCGAGCGCCGCATCGATCTGCCGGGAGACTTCGTCGATCGGCTCCATGCCGTCGACCGTCTGCAATAAGCCCTTCGACCGGAAGTAGTCGACGAGCGGTGCCGTCTGCTCGCGGTAGACCGCGAGTCGCTTGACCAGTGCCTCTTCATTGTCGTCGGCGCGCGGGCCGCCGGGTGTTTCCCCTGCCCGCTTCTGGATGCGCGACAACAGGATTCCTTCGTCGACCTTCAGCTCGATCACGGCGTCGAGACGAAGACCCTTCTCCGCGAGCATCTCATCCAGCGCCTCGGCCTGCGGCACGGTGCGCGGGAAGCCATCGAGGATGAAACCGTTCTTGGCGTCGTCCTGTTCGATGCGCTCGGCCACGATGTCGACGACCACAGCGTCCGGAACGAGTTCGCCCGCATCCATGATCGCCTTGGCCTTGAGGCCGATCTCGGTGCCGGCGGCGACAGCTGCGCGCAGCATGTCGCCCGTCGAGAGCTGGACGATCTCATGACGCTCGACGAGGCGAAGCGCCTGGGTGCCCTTGCCCGCTCCCGGCGGTCCGAGAAGGATCAATCTCATCGACGCGGCCCCCTCAGCTTCGCCTTCTTGATCAGCCCCTCATACTGCGATGCATAGAGGTGCCCCTGCACCTGCGCGACCGTATCCATCGTCACGCTGACGACGATCAGGAGCGAGGTGCCACCGAAATAGAACGGTACAGCGGCGTAAGAGACAAGGATTTCCGGAATAAGGCAGACGATCGAGAGATACGCCGCGCCGACCACCGTGATCCTGGTCAGGACATAGTCGATATACTGTCCGGTCCGCTCGCCCGGACGGATGCCCGGAACGAAGCCGCCATACTTCTTCAGATTGTCGGCCGTCTCCTGCGGATTGAAGACGATCGCCGTGTAGAAGAAGGCGAAGAACACGATCAGGGCGACATAGAGGGCCATGTAGAGCGGCCGGCCATGCCCGATATAGGTCGTGAGCGTGGTGAGCCATTCCGGACCGCCGGTCGCGGCCAGGCCCGCGAACGTCGTCGGCAGCAGAAGCAGCGACGAGGCGAAGATCGGCGGAATGACACCCGAGGTATTGAGCTTCAGCGGCAGATGGGAGCTCTCGCCGCCCGTCATGCGCGTCGCCGAGACCTGCCGCTTTGGATACTGGATCAGGATCCGCCGCTGAGCGCGCTCGAAGAACACGATGAAGGCAATGACGACGATCGCCATCACGCAGATGCCGAGGATGATCGGCGTCGACAGCGCACCTTGGCGGCCGAGTTCGAACATGCCGACAATCGCACGCGGGAGTTCCGCGACGATGCCCGCGAAAATGATCAGCGAGATGCCGTTGCCGATGCCGCGCGCGGTGATCTGCTCACCGAGCCACATCAGGAACATCGTGCCGCCGACGAGCGTAATGACCGTCGAGACGCGGAAGAACATGCCCGGATCGGTGACGACGTTCGCCGCCGATTCGAGGCCGACCGAAATGCCGTAGGCCTGGAACGTCGCCAGCAGCACCGTGCCGTAGCGGGTGTACTGGTTGATGATCTTGCGGCCCTGCTCGCCCTCCTTCTTCAGCTGCTCCAGCGAAGGAACAACGGAGGTCATGAGCTGGATGATGATCGATGCCGAGATGTACGGCATGATATTCAGGGCGAAGATGGCCATGCGGCCGACCGCGCCGCCCGAGAACATGTTGAACAGGCCGAGGAAGCCGCCGCTCTGCTGGCGGAAGACGTCGGCGAGAGCGTCCGGATTGATGCCCGGCAGCGGAATGTAGGTGCCGAGGCGGTAGATGATGAGCGCACCCAGGGTAAACCAGATGCGCTTCTTCAGCTCGTCCGCCTTCGCAAAGGCCCCGAGGTTCAAATTCGCAGCAAGCTGTTCAGCTGCTGATGCCATGTCCCAACGCTCCGCTTAGGAGAAGCCGCCTCGGCGAGGCGGTCAGGCCTGCTCTGCGTCTGCCTTCTTCTTGGCGAGGATCTTCACCGAACCGCCAGCCTTCTCGATGGCCTCAATCGCGGACTTGGAAGCCGCGGTGACCTCGAACGCAATGTTTTTGGCGGTGAACTTGCCGTTACCGAGCAGCTTCAGGCCGTCACGGGCCTTCGACAGCACGCCGGCGGCCACGAGCGCCTCGTTCGTGATCGCGGCCTTGATGTCGAGCTTGCCGGCGTCGATCGCCGACTGCAGACGATCAAGGTTCAGCTCGTTCAGGTCGAGACGGAAGATGTTGACGAAGCCACGCTTCGGCAGGCGGCGATGCAACGGCATCTGGCCACCCTCGAAAGCCTTGATCGCAACGCCGGAACGGGCCTTCTGACCCTTGACGCCGCGTCCGCCCGTCTTGCCCTTGCCGGAGCCGATGCCGCGACCGACGCGCATGCGCGACTTGGTGGAACCGGGATTGTCCTTGATCTCGTTCAGCTTCATCGTTCGCTCCGTCTGGCTCGCTTAAGCGCTCTTGGCGCATCACTCGAAAAAGGCTCCCGCGCCAGCAAGGAGCCTCAGGGGTCTTACTAAGAGAACGATCCCGGTTCGGCTAGCCGACCGGGACCGGATGTCTCACCTGACCTTAGTCGACCACCTTCACGAGGTGGGCGACTTTGGCGATCATGCCGCGGATCGCCGGATTGTCCGGGAGCGTCTTGCGGCGGCCGATCTTGTTGAGGCCAAGACCGATCAGCGTCTGCTGCTGATGGTCGGGGCGACGGATGTGGCTTCCGGTCTGCTCGACCGTGATGCTCGGACCCGTCTTCTTGGCTACAGGCTTCTTTGCCATCGTTTTTCTCCCGAGCCTTAGGCTTCGACAGCTTCGCTGGCGTCGACGTCGCGACGGCGAGACTGCAGAACCGAGACCTTGAGGCTGCGGCGCGCCGCGACCGAACGCGGGCTGTCCTCAGCCTTCAGGGCAGCGAACGTGGCGCGAACCATGTTGTAAGGGTTCGACGAGCCAAGCGACTTCGCGACAACGTCCTGGACGCCGAGCGTCTCGAAGACGGCGCGCATCGGACCGCCGGCGATGATGCCCGTACCGGCCGGAGCCGCGCGAACGATCACCTTGCCCGCGCCCCAACGGCCGGACACGTCGTGATGAAGTGTGCGGCCCTCACGGAGCGGAATGCGGACCAGAGCGCGCTTGGCGGCTTCAGTCGCCTTGCGGATCGCCTCCGGCACTTCACGCGCCTTGCCGTGACCATAGCCGACGCGGCCCTTCTGGTCGCCGACGACGACGAGCGCCGCAAAACCGAAGCGACGTCCGCCCTTCACAACCTTGGCCACACGATTGATGTGGACCAGCTTGTCGACGAATTCGCTGTCGCGCTCTTCCTGCTGGCCACCACGGCCACGGTCACGACCGCGACCTTCGCCGCGCCCCTGGCGCTGCCCGTCGCCGCCGCGCGGACCCCTCGGCTCGTTTGCCATATCTTTGTCCTCTTCCCGTCTGGGATCAGAAGTTGAGGCCGCCCTCGCGGGCACCCTCTGCCAGCGCCTTGACGCGGCCGTGATAGATGTAAGCGCCGCGGTCGAAGACCACGTCCTTGACGCCAGCCTTGCTGGCGCGCTCGGCGATCAGCTTGCCCACTTCGGCCGCAGCCGCCGTATCGGCACCCGTCTTGCCGCGCAGGTCCTTCTCGTTCGACGAGGCAGCAGCCAGAGTGTGGCCCTGCACGTCGTCGATGATCTGCGCGTAGATGTGCTTCGACGAGCGGAACACGGACAGACGCGGACGTCCGGTAGACGCAACCTTCTTCAGGCTGCGGCGAACGCGCGCTTTGCGTCGGGCTTCCGCCTTGAGATCCTTGACCATCGTCCGCTCCGTTACTTCTTCTTGCCTTCCTTGCGGAAGATGAATTCGCCCGCATATCGGACGCCCTTGCCCTTGTAGGGCTCCGGAGGACGCCATTCGCGGATCTCGGCGGCCACCTGGCCGACCTGCTGCCGGTTGATGCCGGCAACGATGATTTCCGTCGGCTTAGGCGTCGTGATCGTGATCCCCTGCGGGATCGCATAGTTCACGTCGTGGCTGTAACCGAGGGCGAGAACGAGGTTCTTGCCCTGAACCGACGCACGATAACCGACACCTTCGATCTCGAGCTTCTTCTCAAAGCCCGAGCTCACGCCCGTCGCGATGTTCTGAACCATGCTGCGCGACAGGCCCCACATGGAGCGCGCACGCTGGGTCTTCGACCGCGGGCTGACCTTGACTTCGCCGTTCTCGACCACGCCCTCGATGTCCTCATGCAGGACAAAGGACAGTTCGCCCTTCGGACCCTTCATGCGGACGGTCTGGCCGTCGACAGCTGCGGTCACGCCCTGCGGGACCGGGATCGCTTTCTTGCCAATGCGCGACATGGCGCTCTTCCTTATTCCTGTATGCCCGATCAGAAGACCGTGCAGAGAACCTCACCGCCGACGTTCTGGTCGCGTGCATCGTGATCAGCCATCACGCCCTTCGGCGTCGAGACGATCGCAATGCCCAGACCATTGGACACGCGGGGCAGATTGGTCACCGACGAATAGACGCGGCGGCCGGGCTTCGACACGCGGGAGATCTCACGGATCACCGGCGCGCCGTCGTAGTACTTCAGTTCGATTTCGAACTCGGTACGGCCCGCGTCGAACTCGGTCGTCGAGTAGTCGCGGATGTAGCCCTCGGTCTTGAGGACGTCGAGAACGCGGGCGCGCAGCGTCGAGCCCGGTGTCTTGACCGAGTTCTTGCGGCGCATCTGGGCGTTCCGGATGCGGGTCAGCATATCGCCGAGCGGATCAACCATGCTCATGGTCGTATTCTCCTTACCAGCTCGACTTTACGAGGCCGGGGATGAGGCCCTTCGACCCGAGTTCGCGAAGCGCGATACGGGACATCTTCAGTTTGCGGTAGTTGGCGCGCGGACGGCCCGTCACCTCACACCGCAGGCGCAGACGGGTTTTCGCCGAATTGCGCGGAAGCTCCGCCAGCTTGAGGCGTGCCTCGAACCGCTCTTCCATCGGCAGCGACAGATCGTCGGCGATCGCCTTCAGCGCGGCGCGCTTGGCGGCAAAACGGTCGACGAGCGCCTTGCGGTTCTTGTTCTTCTCGATCGAGCTCTTCTTAGCCATGTGGCTCTCTCCTGCCGCTCAGGTCCGGAACGGGAAGCCAAGAGCGCGGAGCAACTCACGCGCCTCGTCATCCGTCTGCGCCGAAGTGGCGACGATGATGTCCATGCCCCAGATCTGCTCGACCTGGTCGTAATTGATCTCCGGGAACACGATGTGCTCCTTGATGCCGAGGGCATAATTGCCACGACCATCGAAGCTCTTCGGGTTCAGACCGCGGAAGTCGCGGACGCGCGGTAGCGCGACGTTGATCAGGCGATCCAGGAATTCCCACATGCGCTGCTTGCGCAGCGTAACCTTGCAGCCGACTGACTGACCTTCGCGAAGCTTGAAGGTCGCGATCGAGGTGCGGGCTTTCGTGATCACCGGCCTCTGGCCGGCGATACGGGCGAGATCGGCCGCGGCCGACTGCACCTTCTTCGAAGTCAGCGACAGCTTCGCCGACGCCCATGTTCAGGACGATCTTGTCGATCGCCGGGACCTGCATCGCATTCTTGTAGCCGAACTTCTCGTTCAGCTCCTTGCGGACCTGGTCCTCATAGACGCGCTTCAGGCGCGGTTCGTAATTCACCGTATCAAGCATCGATCCGCTCTCCCGAGGCCTTGGCGACGCGGACCTTGCGGCCGTCGTCGAGCGTCTGGAAACCGACGCGGGTCGCCTTGCCGGTCGACGGATCGGCGAGCGCGATATTCGACAGGTGGATCGTGCCTTCCTTGCGGATCAGACCACCCTCCTGCTGCGCCGTCTGGCGCTGGTGGCGGACATGGACGTTGACACCCTTGACCACAGCACGGTCCTCGGTCGGGATGACGCGCAGGACTTCGCCAGTCTTGCCCTTATCCTTACCGGTGAGAACGACGACGCGGTCGCCCTTCTTGATCTTGGCAGCCATTACAGCACCTCCGGCGCGAGCGAGATGATCTTCATGTGGTTGCGGGCGCGAAGCTCGCGCGGCACCGGTCCGAAGATGCGCGTGCCGATCGGCTCGCCTTCCTTGTTGATCAGAACGGCGGCGTTGCGGTCAAAACGGATCACCGAACCGTCCGCACGCTTGATGTCCTTGGCGGTCCGCACGATGACGGCCTTGAGGACTTCGCCCTTCTTCACGCGGCCACGCGGAATAGCCTCTTTGACGGAGACGACGATGATGTCGCCCACGCCGGCATATTTGCGCTTGGAGCCGCCGAGCACCTTGATGCACATGAACTCGACGAGCGCCGGAATTGTCGGCGACGTCGAGATTCGACTGCATCTGGATCATGGCATCTTTCCCTTATCTGACGGGCCGGTTTCCCTCTCGGGACCTCGTCCGCCGCTACTTGTTCAGCTCTTGGCGGAAGCGGCCTGGTCTTCGACGACCCGCCAGCGCTTCTGCTTCGAAATCGGTGCGCTCTCTTCGATCGCGATCTGATCGCCAATCTTGAAAACGTTGTTCTCGTCGTGCGCGTGATAGTTCTTCGTGCGCCGCACCGTCTTCTTCAGAAGAGGATGCGTGAAGCGCCGCTCAACCTTCACGACCACGGTCTTGTCGTTGGTGTCGCTCACGACGACGCCACGGAGAATGCGTTTCGGCATTGTCTATCCTCAGGCCTTCGCCTTCGCGGCCGCGCGTCTGGCACGCGGCTTGGTTTCAGTCGTCTCGGCAGAAGCCTCTGCCTTCTTTGCGGGCTTCGCAGCCTTCGTCGGCTTTTCAGCCTTGGCGCGCGCGACCGGAGCCTCAATGCCGAGTGCACGCTCACGGTCTACCGTCTGGAGCCGCGCGATATCGCGACGGATCTGACGGAAGCGTGACGTGTTCTCGAGCTGGCCCGTCGCCCGCTGAAAGCGCAGGTTGAACTGCTCTTTCTTCAGCTTCAGGATCTCGTCGTTCACCTGATCGGCGCTGAGCGCCCGCACATCGCTGATTTTCGTCATGGAAGTCAACCTCATTCAGCAATGCGCGCGACAAATCGCGTGCGGATCGGCAGTTTGGCAGCCGCAAGGCGCAGCGCCTCACGGGCAACTTCCTCGCTGACGCCGTCGAGCTCGAACATGATACGGCCCGGCTTGACCTTCGCGGCCCAGTATTCCGGAGCGCCCTTGCCCTTACCCATGCGGACTTCGGTCGGCTTCTTCGAAACCGGCACATCCGGGAAGATTCGGATCCAGACGCGACCCTGGCGCTTCATCTCGCGGGTCAGCGCGCGACGGGCAGCCTCGATCTGACGCGCGGTCACGCGCTCAGGCTCCATGGCCTTCAAGCCGAAGGCTCCGAAGTCCAGGTTCGTGCCGCCCTTAGCAGCGCCGGAGATCCGGCCCTTGAACTGCTTGCGGAATTTCGTGCGCTTCGGCTGAAGCATGTTCTGTCCTCACCAAATCCTAGACGGGATCACTCGGCCGCTTCGCGCTCGCGGCGCGTACGGCCTTGGGACTGCTCGCCCTCATGCAGGCGCTTGTCCTGAGCCATGGGGTCGTGCTCCATGATCTCGCCCTTGAAAATCCAAACCTTGACGCCGCAGGTACCCATCGCCGTGTGGGCGGTGGAGACGCCGAAGTCGATGTCCGCGCGCAGCGTGTGCAGCGGCACCCGGCCTTCGCGATACCACTCGGTACGAGCGATTTCGGCGCCGCCGAGACGGCCCGAGCAGGTGATGCGGATGCCCTCGGCGCCGAGACGCATCGCCGACTGAACGGCGCGCTTCATCGCACGGCGGAAAGCCACGCGGCGCTCGAGCTGCTGAGCGATCGAATCGGACACGAGCTGCGCGTCGACCTCGGGCTTGCGCACTTCAACGATGTTGATGTGCACGTCCGAACCGGTCATCGAGCCGACCTTCTTGCGAAGCTTCTCGATGTCGGCGCCCTTCTTGCCGATGACGATACCCGGGCGAGCCGAGTGGATCGTGACGCGGCACTTCTTGTGCGGGCGCTCGATGACGATCTTCGAGACGGCGGCCTGCTTCAGATCCTTCAGTAGGGCGTCGCGGATGCGCATGTCCTCGTGCAGCAGCTGGCCGTACTCGCCCTTGTTCGCGAACCAGCGCGAATCCCAGGTGCGGTTAATGCCGAGACGCAGCCCGATCGGATTGACTTTCTGACCCATTAGGCGGTCTCCCGGACCTGGCGAACCACGATCGTGAGGTTCGAGAATGGCTTTTCGATACGACCGACGCGGCCACGGGCGCGCGGCGAAAACCGCTTCATCACCAGTGCCTTGCCGACATGTGCTTCGGCGACGATGAGATCATCGACGTCGAGGCTGTGATTGTTCTCCGCGTTGGCGATCGCGCTCTCGAGCGTCTTCTTGACGTCCTTGGCGATGCGCTTCTGCGAAAATTCCAGATCGGCAAGCGCGGTCGCAACCGCCTTGCCGCGGATCAGCTGCGCGACGAGATTCAGCTTCTGAGGGCTGACGCGGATCAGCCGGGTCTTCGCCTGCGCTTCATTCTCCGGAAGGCGGCGATCACGAGCCTGCTTGCCCATCGATTACTTCCTCTTGGCTTTCTTGTCCGCCGCATGCCCGTAATAGGTGCGGGTCGGCGCGAACTCGCCGAGCTTGTGGCCTACCATCTCTTCCGAGACGAAGACCGGGATATGCTTCTGGCCGTTGTGGACACCGAAGGTGAGCCCCACGAACTGCGGCAGAATGGTCGAGCGACGGCTCCAGGTCTTGATGACCTCGGAGCGGCCGGATCCACGGACGGCGTCTGCCTTCTTGAGCAGATAGCCGTCGACAAACGGACCCTTCCAGAGCGAGCGTGCCATCTCTCTTCCTTACTTCTTCTTCGCGTGCCGGCTGGACACGATGAACTTCGTGGTCGACTTGTTGCTGCGGGTCTTCTTGCCCTTGGTCGGCTTGCCCCACGGCGTGACCGGGTGACGGCCGCCCGAGGTACGACCCTCACCACCACCGTGCGGGTGATCGACCGGGTTCATCGCAACGCCGCGGTTATGCGGGCGGAAGCCGAGCCAGCGCGAACGACCGGCCTTGCCGTAGTTGACGTTGGCGTGATCCGGGTTCGACACCGCGCCGACCGTCGCGAAGCACTGACCGTTGATCAGACGCTGCTCGCCCGAGTTCAGGCGGACGGCAACGTAACCCTGGTCACGGCCGACGATCTGAGCGTAGGCGCCGGCGGAACGGGCGATCTGACCGCCCTTCCCGATCTTCATCTCGATGTTGTGCACGATCGTGCCGACCGGGATGGACGACAGAGCCATGGCATTGCCCGGCTTCACGTCGACCTGCTGGCCGGAGATCACGGTGTCGCCAACCTGCAGGCGCTGCGGCGCCAGGATGTAGGCGAGCTCGCCGTCGGTGTATTTCACGAGAGCGATGAAAGCCGAACGGTTCGGATCGTACTCGATGCGCTCGACCGTACCGGGGACGTCAAGCTTGCGGCGCTTGAAGTCGACGATGCGATAGGTGCGCTTGTGACCGCCGCCACGGAAGCGGACAGTCACGCGGCCGGTGTTGTTGCGGCCGCCGTTCGAGGACAGACCTTCGGTCAGGCTCTTCTCGGGCTTACCCTTGTAGAGCTCCGAACGGTCCACGATCACGAGCTGGCGAAGGCTCGGCGTGACGGGTTTGAAGTGTTTCAGTGCCATGATCTATGCCTCACAGACCCGTCGTCACATCGATCGTGTGGCCCTCGGCGAGGGTCACGACGGCCTTCTTGACGTCGCTCTGCTGTCCCAGACGGCCCTTGAAGCGCTTCACCTTGCCCTTGCGGACAAGCGTGTTGACGCCGAGGACCTTCACGTCGAACAGCTTCTCGACTGCTTCCGCGATCTGCGGCTTGGTCGCGGTCCTGGCCACCTTGAAGACGACCTGGTTGTGCTCTGAAGCGAGCGTCGCCTTTTCGGTGATGACCGGCGACAGGATCACGTCGTAATGGCGCGGATCCTTGCTCATTTGAAGCGCTCCTCGAGGGCGTCGACAGCGGCGCGCGTCAGCACGAGCGTGTCGCGGCGCAGGATGTCGTAGACGTTGATGCCCTGAACCGGCAGCACGTCCGCGAACGGAACGTTGCGGGCCGCCAGCCCAAGATTGGTTTCGACTTCGGTGCCGTCGACGATCAAGACCGACGCCAGACCGAGCTTGGTCAGGGTCTCCTTGAACGCCTTTGTCTTGGCTTCCGTCAGACCAGCCTTGTCGACGACGATCAGACCGCCGTCCTTGGCCTTGGCCGAGAGAGCCAGGCGAAGACCGAGAGCGCGCACCTTCTTCGGCAGATCATGCGCATGGCTGCGAACGACCGGGCCGTGCGCACGACCACCGCCGCGGAACTGCGGAGCGGACGCGGCATGGTGACGAGCACGACCCGTGCCCTTCTGCTTGTACATCTTCGACTTGGTACGGTTCACATCGGACCGCCCCTGAGTCACGTGCGTTCCGGCCTGGCGCTTTGCGAGCTGCCAGCGAACGACGCGAGCGAGGATGTCGGCGCGCGGCTCGAGACCGAAGATCTCGTCGGACAGGGTCACCTTGCCGGCGTCCTTGCCCTCGAATGTCTTGACGCTGATATCCATTACGCCTGCTCCCCGTCGGTCGTCTCAGGAGCCTGGGTCACGGCATCGGTCTCTTCGACCGGAGCCTGGGACTCCTCGGCGGCCTGCTTCGGCGACGCTTTCTCTTCATTGGCGAGACGGAACTTGCCCGGCGTCGGAACGCCGTCCGGAAGCTTCCGCTTCACGGCGTCGCGCAGCTCGATCCAGCCGCCGGCCGGACCAGGAACGGCGCCCTCGACCAGGACCAGGCCGCGCTCCACATCGGTGCGGACGACCTTGAGGTTCTGCGTGGTGACGCGCTCGACACCCAGGTGACCGGCCATCTTCTTGTTCTTGAAGACCCTGCCGGGATCCTGACGGCCGCCGGTCGAACCGTGCGAACGGTGCGAGATCGACACGCCGTGGGTGGCACGCAGACCGCCGAAGTTCCAGCGCTTCATGGCGCCGGCGAAACCCTTACCGGTCGAGGTTCCCGTCACGTCGACGAATTGGCCGGCGACGAAGTGGTCGGCCGTGATCTCGGCGCCGACGGGGATGAGCCCGTCCGCCGGAACGCGGAATTCGACCAGCTTGGCCTTCGGCTCGACCTGGGCAACGGCGAACTGGCCGCGCTGCGCCTTCGAGACGTTCTTCGTCTTGCGGAGGCCAGCACCAAGCTGGACCGCGGCGTAGCCGTCCTTCTCGACGGTGCGGTGGGCGACCACCTGACACTGTCCGAGTTCCAGAACGGTGACCGGAACATGCTCGCCCGCATCCGTGAAGATGCGCGTCATGCCGACCTTCTTTGCAATCACTCCGGACCGCATTGTCGTGGTCCCTCTCAGAGCTTGATTTCGACGTCCACGCCGGCGGCGAGGTCGAGCTTCATCAGCGCGTCCACCGTCTGCGGGGTCGGATCGACAATGTCGAGAAGACGCTTGTGCGTGCGCATTTCAAACTGCTCACGGCTCTTCTTGTCGACGTGGGGGCTGCGGTTGACCGTGAACTTCTCGATCCGCGTGGGCAGCGGGATCGGGCCGCGCACGCGCGCACCCGTCCGCTTTGCGGTCGAGACGATCTCCTTCGTCGAACTATCGAGAACTCGATGGTCGAACGCTTTGAGCCGGATACGGATATTCTGACCGTTCATGATCAGCCTCAATGGGGAGGACCGGCCGCCGTAGCGACCGTTCGCCCGTTAAAAGAAATTACTCGATGATGCTTGCGACGACGCCTGCACCGACGGTGCGGCCGCCTTCGCGGATGGCGAAGCGGAGCTTCTCTTCCATCGCGATCGGAACGATCAACGTCACTTCCATCGCGATGTTGTCGCCCGGCATCACCATCTCGGTGCCTTCCGGCAGCGTCACCACACCCGTCACGTCGGTCGTGCGGAAGTAGAACTGCGGACGGTAGTTGCCGAAGAACGGCGTATGACGGCCGCCCTCGTCCTTGGTCAGGATGTAGGCCTCGGCCTTGAACTTCGTGTGCGGCTTCACCGAGCCCGGCTTGCACAGCACCTGGCCGCGCTCGACGTCCTCGCGCTTGGTACCGCGCAGCAGCGCACCGATGTTGTCGCCGGCCTGGCCCTGGTCGAGCAGCTTGCGGAACATCTCGACGCCGGTCACCGTCGTCTTCTGCGTCGGGCGGATGCCGACGATCTCGACTTCCTCGCCGACCTTGACCACGCCGCGCTCGACGCGGCCGGTCACCACCGTGCCGCGACCCGAGATCGAGAACACGTCCTCGACCGGCATCAGGAACGGCTGGTCGATCGGACGGTCGGGCTGCGGGATGTACTTGTCGACTTCCGCCATCAGCGCGAGGATCGCGTCGTGGCCGAGTTCCTTGTTGGAATCCTCGAGCGCCGCCAGCGCCGAGCCCTTGACGATCGGAATGTCGTCGCCCGGGAAATCGTACTTAGACAGCAGTTCGCGGACCTCGAGCTCGACCAGCTCCAGAAGCTCCGGATCGTCGACCATGTCGCACTTGTTGAGGAACACCACCAGCGCCGGAACGCCGACCTGACGCGCCAAAAGGATGTGCTCGCGGGTCTGCGGCATCGGGCCGTCGGCCGCCGACACAACCAGGATCGCGCCGTCCATCTGCGCCGCGCCGGTGATCATGTTCTTCACATAGTCGGCGTGGCCGGGGCAGTCGACGTGCGCATAGTGCCGCGCCGCCGTCTCGTACTCGACGTGCGCCGTCGAGATCGTGATGCCGCGGGCCTTCTCCTCAGGCGCCTTGTCGATCTGGTCGTACGCCGTAAACGTCGCGCCGCCCGTCTCAGCCAGAACCTTCGTGATCGCCGCCGTCAGCGACGTCTTGCCATGGTCAACGTGACCAATCGTTCCAATGTTGCAGTGCGGCTTGTTCCGCGAAAACTTCTCTTTGGCCATCGGAATTCTCCGTCCTTACTTGTGAGTGGAACCGTCTATCGCGAGACTCAGGCGTACTTCGCCTGAACCTCCTGAGCGACGTGCGACGGCACCTGCTCGTAATGATCGAACTGCATCGTGAACTGGGCGCGGCCCTGGCTGAACGACCGCAACTGGCTCACGTAACCAAACATATTCGCCAGCGGGACCATCGCGTTCACGACATTCGCGTTGCCGCGCATGTCCTGACCGAGGATCTGGCCACGGCGGGAGTTCAAGTCGCCGATGACCGAGCCGGTGTACTCTTCCGGGGTCACGACCTCGACCTTCATGATCGGTTCGAGAAGAACCGAATTGCCCTTGGTCAGGGCTTCACGAAGAGCCGCACGCGAAGCGATTTCGAAGGCGAGTGCCGACGAGTCGACTTCGTGATAGGCGCCGTCGATCAGCGAAACCTTGAGGTCGACGACCGGGAAGCCGGCCACGACGCCCGCGCCGAGCACGCTCTGCAGGCCCTTTTCGACACCCGGGAAGTATTCCTTCGGAACCGCGCCGCCGACGATCTTCGACTCGAACTCAAAGCCCTTGCCGGCTTCGTTCGGCTCGACGATGAACTTCACCCGCGCGAACTGGCCGGTACCGCCGGTCTGCTTTTTGTGGGTGTAGTCGAGTTCGACTGCCTTCGAGATGCGCTCGCGATAAGCGACCTGCGGCTGGCCGATATTCGCGTCGACCTTGTAGGTGCGACGCAGGATGTCGACCTTGATGTCGAGATGAAGCTCGCCCATTCCCTTCAGGATGGTCTGGCCCGACTCCTGGTCGGTCGAGACGCGGAAGGACGGATCCTCGGCGGCGAGCTTGTGCAGCGCGACGCCCAGCTTCTCCTGGTCGGCCTTCGACTTCGGCTCGATCGCGATCTCGATGACTGGCTCCGGGAATTCCATCTTCTCGAGGATGACGGGCTTCAGCGGATCGCAAAGCGTGTCACCGGTACGGACTTCCTTGAGGCCGGCCAGAGCGACGATGTCACCGGCATAGGCTTCCTTGATGTCTTCGCGGTTGTTCGCATGCATCAGCAGCATGCGGCCGATGCGCTCTTTCTTGTCACGCGTCGAGTTCATCAGGTTCGCGCCGGTCTCGAGCTTGCCCGAGTAGATGCGGCAGAATGTGATGGTGCCGACGAAGGGGTCGTCCATGATCTTGAAGCCGAGCAGAGCCAGCGGCTCCGTGTCGGACGACTTGCGAACCACTTCCTCATCGTTGCGCGGATCGATGCCCTTGATCGGCGGAACGTCGACCGGCGACGGCAGATAATCGACAACCGCGTCGAGCAGCGGCTGCACGCCCTTGTTCTTGAAGGCGGAACCACAGAGAACCGGGTAGAAAGCGCCCGTGAGCACAGCCTTGCGGATCATGCGCTTGAGGGTCGCCTCGTCGGGCTCGTTGCCCTCAAGGAAATCTTCCAGAACCTTGTCGTCGAGTTCGACCGCGGCTTCGACGAGCTTGGCACGATATTCCTCGGCCTGAGCCTGCAGATCGGCCGGAATGTCGATGTCGTGATAGTTCGCGCCGAGACCTTCGTTCTCCCAGACAACGCCCTTCATGCGAACGAGGTCGATCAGGCCTTTGAAGTCGTTCTCGGCACCGATCGGCAGCTGGATCGCGACAGGCTTCGCGCCGAGACGCTTCACAATGTCGTCGAGGCACTTGAAGAAGTCAGCGCCGGTCTTGTCCATCTTGTTGGCGAAGACGATGCGCGGCACGTGGTACTTGTCGCCCTGGCGCCAAACCGTCTCGGTCTGCGGCTCGACACCCTGGTTGGAGTCGAGAACGCAAACAGCACCGTCAAGCACGCGCAGCGAACGCTCGACTTCGATGGTGAAGTCGACGTGCCCGGGGGTGTCGATGATGTTCAGGCGCTTGTCGTTCCAGATCGCGGTCGTGGCAGCCGAAGTGATCGTGATGCCACGCTCCTGCTCCTGCTCCATCCAGTCCATGGTGGCAGCGCCTTCATGGACTTCGCCGATCTTATGCGACTTGCCGGTGTAATAGAGGATACGCTCCGTGGTCGTCGTCTTCCCGGCGTCAATGTGCGCCATGATTCCGAAGTTACGGTAGTCTTCGATCTTATGCGTACGGGGCATATCGAGTCCTCAAATCCCGGTCTGTCGCTTACCAGCGGTAGTGCGAGAAGGCGCGGTTCGCATCCGCCATGCGGTGCGTGTCTTCGCGTTTCTTCACGGCGGTGCCACGGTTGTTCGCGGCGTCGAGCAGTTCGGCCGACAGCTTGTCGACCATGGTCTTTTCATTGCGAGCGCGGGCCGCGGTGATGAGCCAGCGGATCGCGAGAGCCTGACGGCGGTCCGGACGAACTTCGACCGGAACCTGGTAGGTCGCACCACCGACGCGGCGGGAGCGAACTTCCACCGACGGAGCGACGTTGTCGAGCGCGGCGTGGAACACCTCGATGGGGTTCGCCTTGGCGCGGGTCTCGACGGAGTCGAAGGCACCATAGACGATCGCCTCGGCGGCCGACTTCTTGCCATCATACATGATGGCATTCATGAACTTGGTGACGACGACGTCACTGAACTTCGGGTCCGGGATGATTTCCCGGCGCTCGGCGCGATGGCGGCGCGACATGGATCTCTCTCCTTACTTCGGACGCTTCACGCCGTACTTCGAACGGCGCTGCTTACGGTTCTTGACGCCCTGGGTGTCGAGGACACCGCGGAGGATGTGATAGCGGACGCCCGGAAGGTCCTTCACGCGGCCGCCGCGGATCATGACCACCGAGTGCTCCTGGAGGTTATGACCCTCACCAGGAATGTAGCCGATGACCTCGAAGCCGTTGGTGAGGCGCACCTTCGCGACTTTACGGAGAGCCGAGTTCGGCTTCTTCGGGGTCGTCGTGTAGACACGGGTGCAAACGCCACGCTTCTGCGGGCACGCCTCAAGATGGCGCGCCTTCTCGCGATAGACAGGAGCTTGCCGCGGCTTGCGGATCAGCTGGCTAATAGTCGGCATCGTTCGCCTTTTCCTCAAAGCGCGCGTCTTCGCGCTGCAAACACGTTTATCGCCCAGCCGTCCCCTGTTGAGAGGCGGCGGGCGACTGCCCAGACAGAGGACCACCACGCTCGAAGCGCCGCAGTCATGTGACCTGATTGGACCAAAGCTTGTAATCAGCAGCGTCTAGGTTTGATGTCTCGTCGCTAGTCGCGTCGAGAAGCAGAACCTACCTGCCTGCCGAAGTGGGCGGGTTCTACCCACGCCCACTGTTGCAGTCAACCCCTCCGGGTCCGATTTCTCAGCCCTTCGGACTACTTGTTCACCATAGACAGGGCCGCTGCGCCGTAGCGCTCCCCAGCTACTTCGGACGGCGGCACGGCTTCGCTGAGCGACGCCACCTCCTCCGGGGTGAGCCCGATATCGGCGGCCCGGGCATTATCTTCAAGGTTCTTCAGCTTCCTGGCGCCGGGAATCGGCACGATGAAGTCGCCCTGATGCAGAACCCAGGCGAGTGCGATCTGCGCCGCCGTGCAGTTCTTGGCCTTCGCTATCTCAGCGATTCGATCGACGAGCGCGAGATTCGACTGGATGTTAGCGTCCGAGAATCGCGGATAATTGCGACGGGCATCGCCTTCCGGAAGCTCATCCTTGCTGCGGATCAGGCCCGAAAGCAGGCCGCGGGCCAGAGGCGAGAACGGTACGAAGCCGATTCCCAGTTCGCGGCAGGTCGGCAGGACCTCGGCTTCCGGGTCACGGGTGATGAGTGAGTACTCGGACTGAACGGCCGCGATCGGATGGACGGCATGAGCCCGGCGTATCGTCGAGGCACCTGCTTCGGAAAGTCCAAGTGCCCTCACCTTCCCTTCCTTCACAAGATCGGCCATCGCGCCGACCGTCTCCTCGATCGGTACGTCGGGATCGACACGGTGTTGATACAGGAGGTCGATCACCTCGATGCCAAGGCGCTTCAGCGAGGCCTCGGCGACCTCGCGGACATGCTCCGGCCGACTGTCGGTGCCCGTGATGGCGCCCTTGTCGTCGAAGCGGAAGCCGAATTTGGTCGCGATCACGACCTGGTCGCGGACCGAGCGAAGCGCGCGGCCGACCACCTTCTCGTTATCGAAGGGACCATAGATCTCGGCCGTGTCGAAGAATGTGATGCCGAGGTCGAGGGCGCGGCGGAAGGTATCGAACGAGGCCTGCTCCTCCTGGCCGCCATAGGCGAAGCTCATGCCCATGCAGCCGAGGCCGAGCGCAGAGACTTTAAGTTCGGATCCGAGTTTGCGGGTTTCCATCTGACGTCCCTTTCAATCCCTGAAACGAAAAAGGGGCCGCGCGAGCAGCCCCTTTTCACATTGTGCGGTCCGATTACTCGGCCGGTCCTTCGATCAGGGCCGCGTCCCTCGGGGCGCGTCCCTCGTCCTTCTGCTGCTGGGCAACGATCAGGTCGTCGCGATGGGTCGCAACCTCGCGGATGCGGTTCATCACGGCGCCCGTGCCAGCCGGGATCAGGCGGCCCACGATGACGTTCTCCTTGAGGCCGTCCAGCGTGTCCGACTTGCCGTTGACGGCTGCCTCGGTGAGCACGCGGGTGGTCTCCTGGAACGACGCCGCCGAGATGAAGCTGCGGGTCTGCAGCGACGCCTTGGTGATGCCGAGCAGAACCGGCTTGCCGGTCGCGCCCTTCTTGCCGATTTCGGCCATCTTGGCGTTGACCTCGTCGAGCTCGATCCGGTCGACCTGCTCGCCTGCGATCAGATCGGTTTCGCCGGCATCGTCGATCTCGACCTTCTGCAGCATCTGGCGAACGATCACCTCGATGTGCTTGTCGTTGATTTGCACGCCCTGCAGTCGATAGACCTCCTGGATCTCGTTGACGAGGTAGGCCGCGAGTGCCTCCACGCCCTTGATCGCCAGGATGTCGTGCGGTGCCGGGTTGCCGTCGACGATGTAGTCGCCCTTCTCCACGACGTCGCCGTCCTGGAGATAGATGTGCTTGCCCTTCGGGATCAGATACTCGACCGCATCCACTCCGTCCTCGTGCGGGACGATCGAGAGGCGACGCTTGTTCTTGTAGTCGCGCCCGAATTGGATGGTGCCCGAAATCTCGGCGATGATCGCCGCATCCTTCGGCTTGCGTGCCTCGAACAGCTCCGCCACGCGCGGCAGACCGCCCGTGATGTCGCGCGTCTTGGCGCTTTCCGTCGGGATACGCGCGACGATGTCGCCTGCCTTGATCGTCTGACCCGGATTGACCGAGATGATCGCTTCCGCCGGCAGGAGGTAGCGAGCATCGCTGCCCTTCTGAGTTTTCAGAACCTTGCCATCCTTGCCCTTGAGCACAATCGCGGGCTTGAGGTCGGCGTCACGGGTCGACGTACGCCAATCCATGACGACGCGCTTCGTAATACCGGTCGACTTGTCGGTGGTTTCGGCGACCGAAGCGCCCTCCACCAGATCCTCGAAGTCGATGGAACCGTCCACTTCCGTCACGATCGGACGGGTGTAGGGGTCCCACTCAGCGATACGTTGGCCGCGCTTGATCGCATCACCCTCGTCCACCTTCAGGCGTGCGCCGTACTGCAGACGATGGGTGGAGCGCTCGGCACCGTTCGCGTCGATGATCGCGACGGCGACATTGCGGCCCATGACGATCAGGTCGCCGTCCGAGTTGCGGGCTGCGTGGCGGTTCTTGATCTGAACCGTACCCTCGAAGCTCGACCTCGAGGAACGAAGAGTTAGCGCAGCTGCGCCGTACCACCGATGTGGAAGGTGCGCATGGTGAGCTGCGTTCCCGGCTCGCCGATCGACTGCGCCGCGATGACGCCGACGGCCTCGCCCATGTTGACGGGCGTGCCGCGAGCAAGGTCGCGACCATAGCACTGCACGCAGACGCCGGACTTGGTCTCGCAGGTCAGCACCGAGAGGATCTTGACCTCCTGGATACCCGCCAGAGTGACGCGGTCGACGTCCGACTCCTGAATCATCGTCTTTTTCGGGACGAGGACTTCGCCGGTCTGCGGATGCACGATGTCTTCGGCCGTGGTGCGGCCGAGAATGCGCATGCCGAGTGTGGCAACGACCTGGCCCGCGTCGACGATGGCGCGGACGCGGATACCGTTCTCGGTGCCGCAATCCTGCTCGCTGATGATCGCGTCCTGAGCGACGTCGACGAGACGACGCGTCAGGTAACCCGAGTTCGCGGTCTTCAAGGCGGTGTCGGCCAGACCCTTACGGGCGCCGTGGGTGGAGTTGAAGTACTCCATCACGGTCAGGCCTTCCTTGAAGTTCGAGATGATCGGCGTCTCGATGATCGAGCCGTCAGGCTTGGCCATCAGGCCACGCATGCCCGCAAGCTGCTTCATCTGCGCCGGCGAACCGCGCGCACCCGAGTGAGCCATCATGTAGATCGAGTTGATCTGCTTGTCGGTTCCGTTCTCGTCCTTCTGGACGGCGGAGATGCGACCCATCATCTCTTCAGCGATCTTGTCGGTGCACTTCGCCCAGGCGTCGACGACCTTGTTGTACTTCTCGCCCTGGGTGATGAGGCCGTCTTGATACTGCTGCTCGTATTCGGCAGCGAGCGAACGGGTCTGCTCGACGATCTTCGGCTTGGTGTCCGGCACCACCATGTCGTCCTTGCCGAACGAGATGCCGGCCTTGAACGCGTTGTGGAAGCCGAGCGCCATCGCGCGGTCGCAGAAGATCACCGTCTCCTTCTGACCGCAGTGGCGATACACCGTGTCGATCATGTTGGAGATTTCCTTCTTCGTCATGAGCTTGTTCACGACGTCGAAGGGAACCTTCGGGTTCTTCGGCAGGAGCTGCCCGAGCATCATGCGACCGGGCGTGGTCTCGTAGATCTTCGAGACCTTGTTGCCCTCTTCGTCGACCGTGACGAAGCGGCCCTTGATCTTCGAATGCAGCGTCACCGCCTTGTTGAAGATCGCGTGCTCGATCTCGCCCATGTCGGCGAACATCGAGCCCTGGCCCACCGCGTTCTCGCGAACGAGCGACAGGTAGTAGAGGCCGAGCACGATATCCTGCGACGGCACGATGATCGGAAGACCGTTCGCCGGGTGCAGGATGTTGTTCGTCGACATCATCAGGACGCGCGCTTCCAACTGCGCCTCAAGCGACAGCGGGACGTGCACGGCCATCTGGTCGCCGTCGAAGTCGGCGTTGAACGCCGCGCAGACGAGCGGATGCAGCTGGATCGCCTTGCCCTCGATCAGCGTGGGCTCGAAGGCCTGGATGCCGAGGCGGTGAAGCGTCGGAGCGCGGTTCAGCAGAACCGGATGCTCGCGAATGACCTCATCGAGGATATCCCAAACCTCGGGCTTCTCCTTCTCGACGAGCTTCTTCGCCTGCTTCACGGTCGAAGCCAAACCCTTCGCGTCGAGACGCGAATAGATGAACGGCTTGAACAGTTCGAGCGCCATCTTCTTCGGCAGGCCGCACTGGTGCAGCTTGAGTTCCGGACCGACGACGATGACCGAACGGCCAGAATAGTCGACGCGCTTGCCGAGCAGGTTCTGACGGAACCGGCCCTGCTTGCCCTTCAGCATGTCGGCGAGCGACTTCAGCGGACGTTTGTTGACGCCCGTGATGACGCGGCCGCGACGGCCGTTGTCGAACAGCGCATCGACCGACTCCTGAAGCATGCGCTTCTCGTTGCGGATTATGATGTCCGGTGCACGAAGCTCGATCAGGCGCTTCAGACGGTTGTTACGGTTGATGACGCGACGATAGAGATCGTTCAGGTCCGAAGTCGCGAAGCGGCCGCCATCGAGCGGAACCAGCGGGCGCAGGTCCGGCGGGATGACCGGCACGACCGTCAGGATCATCCACTCCGGCTTGTTGCCGGACTCGATGAACGCCTCGACGATCTTCAGTCGCTTCGTGAGCTTCTTCTTCTTGATGTCGCTGTCGGTGTCCGCGATCTCGGTGCGCAGGTCGCCCGCAATCTTTTCGAGATCCATCGCCTTGAGGATCTCGCGGATCGCCTCGGCGCCGATCTGTGCGGTGAAGCTGTCCTCGCCATACTCGTCCTGGGCGATGACATACTCCTCCTCCGTCAGGAGCTGACGCTCCTTCAGAGGAGTGAGACCCGGCTCCAGAACGACGTACTTCTCAAAGTACAGGATCGCCTCAAGGTCACGCAGCGTCATGTCGAGCAGCAAACCAATGCGGCTCGGCAGCGACTTCAGGAACCAGATGTGGGCAACCGGAGCGGCAAGCTCGATATGGCCCATACGCTCGCGGCGCACGCGCGAGAGGGTGACCTCAACGCCGCACTTTTCGCAGATGACGCCCTTGTACTTCATCCGCTTGTACTTGCCGCACAAGCACTCGTAATCCTTGATCGGCCCAAAGATGCGCGCGCAGAACAGACCGTCGCGCTCGGGCTTGAAGGTACGATAGTTGATCGTCTCCGGCTTCTTGATCTCGCCGAAGGACCAGGAATGAATCTTCTCCGGGCTCGAGATCGAGATCTTGATCTGATCAAAAGTCGGAGCCGGCGCAGCCGTGTTGAAAAGATTTATCACTTCCTGATTTCATCTTTATCTCCTCAATGCGGACTTCGGGCCTAGCCCTGCCGTCCGCCGGCAATGTCGAGTTCGCCCTGCCCCGCACGGGTCAGGAAGTTCGCGAAGGAGGACTGATCCGCCCTCCCTCGCTTTGAGCATGGTGCTTATTCGGCCGCGTCGGCCGGGGCTTCCGGCAGACGGTCGCTGTTCGACAGGTCGACGTTCAGGCCAAGCGAGCGCATTTCCTTCACGAGAACGTTGAAGCTCTCCGGAATGCCCGCCTCGAACGTGTCGTCGCCACGGACGATCGCCTCGTAGACCTTGGTACGGCCCGCGACGTCGTCGGACTTCACCGTCAGCATCTCCTGCAGGGTGTACGCCGCGCCGTAAGCCTCGAGCGCCCACACCTCCATTTCGCCGAAGCGCTGGCCGCCGAACTGCGCCTTACCACCAAGCGGCTGCTGGGTGACGAGCGAGTACGGACCGATCGACCGGGCGTGGATCTTGTCGTCCACCAGGTGATGCAGCTTCAGCATGTAGATGTAGCCGACCGTGACGTCACGGTCGAACTGGTCGCCGGTACGTCCGTCGAACAGCGTCGACTGACCGCTCTGCCGCACGCCCGCCATCTCGAGATGGCGCTCGATATCGGCTTCCTTGGCACCGTCGAAGACCGGCGTGGCAATCGGCACGCCCTTGCGGACGTTCGAGGCCATCTCGATCAGTTCGTCGCCCTTGAGGGACTTCACCGTCTCGTCGTCGCCATAGACCTTCTTCAGCGTGTCGCGAAGCTCGCCCTCGCCTGCACCTGCCTTATAGGCGTCGAGCGCTTTGCCGATCTGGAGACCCAAACCCGCGCAGGCCCAACCGAGATGCGTCTCAAGGATCTGACCGACGTTCATGCGCGAAGGCACGCCGAGCGGGTTCAGAACGATGTCGACGTTCGTGCCATCCGCAAGGAACGGCATGTCCTCGACGGGAACGATGCGCGACACGACACCCTTGTTGCCGTGACGGCCGGCCATCTTATCGCCCGGCTGGATCTTGCGCTTCACAGCGACGAAGACCTTGACCGACTTCATGACCCCCGGGGGCAGTTCGTCGCCGCGCTGCAGCTTCTCGACCTTGTCGAGGAAGCGCTGCTCCTGGCGCTTCTTCGCTTCGTCGTACTGCTTCCGCATGGCTTCGATTTCGCTCATCACCCGATCTTCGGAGACGGCGAACGTCCACCACTGCGACCGCGGATACTCGTCGAGAACATCCTTGGTGAGCTTGGTGTCCTTCTTGAAGCCCTTCGGACCGGCCACGCCGTTCTGCCCGTTCAGCACCTCGCCGAGACGCGCATAAACGTTACGGTCGAGGATCGCGAGCTCGTCGTCGCGGTCCTTGGCCAGACGCTCAATCTCTTCCCGTTCGATCGCTAGGGCACGCTCGTCCTTGTCGACGCCATGCCGGTTGAAGACGCGGACTTCGACGACCGTGCCCTGCACGCCCGGGGGCACGCGGAGCGAGGTGTCGCGAACGTCCGAGGCCTTCTCGCCGAAGATGGCGCGGAGGAGCTTCTCTTCCGGCGTCATCGGGCTTTCGCCCTTCGGCGTAATCTTGCCGCAGAGGATGTCGCCGGCGCGGACTTCGGCGCCGATGTAGACGATGCCCGACTCGTCGAGGTTCTTCAGCGCCTCTTCCGAAACATTCGGAATGTCGCGCGTGATCTCTTCCGGACCGAGCTTGGTGTCACGGGCCGCGACTTCGAATTCCTCGATGTGGATCGAGGTGAAGACGTCGTCCTTGACGATGTTCTCGGACAGGAGGATCGAGTCCTCGAAGTTGTAGCCGTTCCACGGCATGAACGCGACGAGCACGTTGCGGCCGAGCGCCAGTTCGCCGAGGTCCGTCGACGGGCCGTCGGCGATGATGTCGCCCTTCGCAACCTTCTCGCCCACCTTCACCAGCGGACGCTGGTTGATGCAGGTCGACTGGTTCGAACGCTGGAACTTCATCAGGTTGTAGATGTCGACGCCCGGACGGTTCGGATCGTTCTCGTCCGCGCGGATGACGATACGGGTCGCATCCACCTGGTCGATCACGCCGCCGCGGCGGGCCGCGATGGCCGCGCCGGAGTCACGGGCAACGATCGCTTCCATGCCGGTGCCGACGAGCGGGGCCTGCGCACGAACGAGCGGCACCGCCTGGCGCTGCATGTTCGAGCCCATGAGCGCGCGGTTCGCGTCGTCGTTCTCGAGGAACGGGATGAGCGCGGCCGCCACCGAAACGAGCTGCTTCGGCGACACGTCCATGAAGTCCACGCGGTCGTGCGGCATCAGGCTGACGTCGCCAGCATGACGGCAGACCACGAGGTCTTCCGTAAACTTGCCCTTGGCGTCGATCGGCGAGTTCGCCTGCGCGACCGTGTACTTGCCCTCTTCGACCGCCGACAAATACGCGACCTCGTCGGTCACGGCGCCATCGCGAACGCGACGGTAGGGCGTCTCGATGAAGCCGTACTTGTTCACGCGAGCGAAGGTCGCGAGCGAGTTGATGAGGCCGATGTTCGGGCCTTCCGGCGTCTCGATCGGGCAGATACGGCCGTAATGCGTCGGGTGCACGTCGCGCACCTCGAAGCCGGCGCGCTCGCGGGTCAGACCGCCCGGGCCAAGCGCCGAGAGACGGCGTTTGTGGGTGATCTCCGACAGCGGGTTCGTCTGGTCCATGAACTGCGAGAGCTGCGAGGAACCGAAGAACTCGCGCACGGCGGCAGCCGCCGGCTTGGCGTTGATCAGGTCCTGCGGCATGACCGTGTCGATCTCGACCGAGGACATGCGCTCCTTGATCGCGCGCTCCATGCGGAGCAGGCCGACGCGGTACTGGTTCTCCATCAGCTCGCCGACCGAGCGGACACGGCGGTTGCCGAGATGGTCGATGTCGTCAATCTCGCCCTTGCCGTCGCGCAGTTCCACCAGCGTCCTGATGACCGCGAGGATGTCCTCGCGACGCAGCGTGCGCTGGGTGTCCGGAGCGTCGAGGTCGAGACGCATGTTCATCTTCACGCGGCCGACGGCCGAGAGGTCGTAGCGCTCGCTGTCGAAGAACAGCGACTGGAACATGGCCTGGGCCGTGTCCGGGGTCGGCGGCTCGCCCGGGCGCATGACGCGGTAGATGTCGAACAGCGCGCCATCGCGGCCCGTGTTCTTGTCCACGGCGAGCGTGTTGCGGATGTAGCCGCCGGTGTTGATGTGATCGATGTCGAGAATGCTGATCTCGTTGTAGCCGATCTCCTCGATCAGCTTCAGCGTCTTCTCAGTGATTTCCTCACCGGCTTCGACATAGATCTCGCCGTTCTTCTCGTTGACGAGGTCATCGGCCATGTAGGCGCCGATCAGATCCTGATCGGTGACGCGGAGAGCCTTGAGGCCCTTCTCGCTGAGCTGGCGGGCAGCGCGGACGGTCAGCTTCTTGCCGGCCTCGAGCACGATCTCGCCGGTGTCGGCGTTGATCATGTCGGTGGCGGCCTTGAAGCCCTTCATCCGCTCGGCGTCGAACGGCGTGCGCCAGCCGTCCTTGGTGCGCTTGTAGAGGATCTTGTTGTAGAACGTGTCGAGGATTTCCTCGCCGTCCAGGCCCAGCGCGTAAAGCAGCGACGTGACCGGGATCTTACGCTTGCGGTCGATACGCGCGTAGACGATGTCCTTGGCGTCAAACTCGATGTCGAGCCACGAGCCGCGATACGGGATGATGCGGGCGGCGAACAGGAGCTTGCCCGACGCATGCGTCTTGCCGCGGTCGTGGTCGAAGAACACGCCCGGCGAACGGTGCATCTGCGAGACGATCACGCGCTCGGTGCCGTTGACGATGAAGGTGCCGTTCATCGTCATGAGCGGCATGTCGCCCATGTAGACGTCCTGTTCCTTGATGTCCTTGACGGACTTCGCGCCGGTCTCCTCGTCGACATCGAACACAATGAGGCGAAGCGTGACCTTCAGCGGCGCGGCATAGGTCATGCTGCGCTGACGGCACTCGTCGACGTCATATTTCGGCGGCTCGAACTCGAACTTCACGAACTCCAGCATCGCCGTGTTCGAGAAATCGGATATCGGGAAGACGGACTTGAAGACCGACTGCAAACCTTCGTCCGCACGCGGCTCCTGGCCGTCGATCTGCAAGAACTGGTCGTAAGACGCCTTCTGAACCTCGATGAGGTTCGGCATCTCGGCGACTTCATGGATCTTGCCGAAGGATTTGCGGACACGTTTGCGGCCGGTGAACGTCTGAGCCATGTGGCGTCTCTCGCTTCGCTTTCGCTATCCCCGTATCCCGAATGGACACGCGGGCGGACCTCGTCAGGTCCTCGTATGCGGCCCTGCCGGAGGGCCGAAAAGCCGCGTGGGCGCGCGCCCTTAAGGCGCCGCCCAGCGGCTAAAACTCAAAACTCGTATGTTTCTTGGAACATTGGCCTCGCTTTGAGAGCCACATCCGCTCCGGCACATTGTCCGGAGCGGATGTTCCAGAAACAAGGAGCGGGCGCAAGCCCGCACCAATCACTTAAGCTCGACTTTGGCGCCAGCCTTTTCAAGCTGCTCCTTGAGCTTGCCAGCTTCGTCCTTCGACACGCCTTCCTTGACGGGCTTCGGCGCAGCTTCGACGAGATCCTTGGCTTCCTTGAGGCCGAGACCGGTGATGGCACGGACCTCCTTGATGACTTCGATCTTCTTCTCGCCGGCAGCGGCGAGAATGACCGAGAATTCCGTCTGCTCTTCGGCAGCGGCAGCGGCACCACCACCACCGGCAGCCGGAGCGGCAACGGCGACAGCAGCAGCAGCCGAAACGCCCCACTTCTCTTCGAGAAGCTTGGCGAGCTCGGCGGCTTCGAGAACGGTCAGGTTGGACAGCTCGTCAACGAGCTTCGACAGATCAGCCATGTAGGTATTCCTTTAAGTTCAAACAAGATGGGTTGTTGAACGGCCTCACGCCGCATCTTTGTTGGCATATGCCCCGAACACGCGTGCCAGCTTTGCAGCAGGCGCGGTCGAGAGCTGAGCGAGCTTGGTCGCCGGAGCCTGAACCAGGCCGACGATCTTCGCACGCAACTCGTCGAGCGACGGCAGTGTGGCCAGAGCCTTCACACCGTCCGCATTCAGAGAGGTGGCGCCCAGAGCGCCGCCAAGGATCACGAACTTGTCGTTGGCCTTGGCGAAGTCGACTGCGACCTTGGCGCCGCCACCGGATCATCGCTGTAAGCGAGAACCGTCGGACCCGTGAGAAGGGTGCCGAGATGTGAGCGACGTCGGTGCCCTCGAGAGCGATCTTGGCAAGGCGGTTCTTCGCGACCTTCAGGCTCGCGCCGCTCGCACTCATCTGACGGCGAAGCGACGTCATCTGGGCAACGGTCAGACCCGAATAGTTGGCGACGACGACGACCCCGGCGTTCGAAAACACCTGGTTCAGCGTCGCAACCAATTCACGTTTCTCCGCACGATCCACGCGCACTCTCCAGTCAGGTGATCAGGCCGAAGCCAAACCACCGGGTGGGCTATGCCGCGCCTTCGTGCCAAGCACGAAAGCGACGCTCTTGCCCTGTCCCCCTGGAGCCGCGCTTTGAGACGCGGAACCCGGGTGCATCGAGGTTCGAACCATTTTTTGAGGCATTCGCCCCGGAAACCGGTCTTACCCGTCTATGCAGGCCCAGACGGCTTAAGCGCCGGGCGAACCCGGAACACCTGCAGTCTCGGACAGGACTTCAGCCTTCGGGATTTCTCCCGCAGGCCCCTCGCCCGGATCGCTCCGGACGAAGCTCTTGAGCGCAGCGCCCGAAGGCAGCGCGCGAAACTCTAGATCAGGCCTGGGCCTGCAGAACGCGAAGCGGCTCGACGCGAACGCCCGGACCCATGGTCGAGGACACCGCAACCTTCTGCACATAAGTGCCCTTGGCGCCGGTCGGCTTGGCCTTGACCACCGCATCGGCGAAGGCGCGGATGTTCTCGGCGAGCTTCTTCTCGTCGAAGCTGGCCTTGCCGATGCCGGCCTGCACGATGCCGGCCTTCTCGACGCGGAACTCGACCGCACCGCCCTTGGCAGCGGCGACCGCAGCCTTCACGTCCATCGTCACGGTACCGACCTTCGGGTTCGGCATCATGCCGCGCGGGCCGAGCACCTTGCCGAGACGGCCGACGAGCGGCATCAGGTCCGGGGTCGCGATGCAGCGATCGAAGTCGATCGTGCCGCCCTGGACGATTTCCAGCAGGTCTTCCGCGCCGACGATATCGGCACCAGCGGCCTTGGCCTCGTCTGCCTTGGCGCCGCGAGCGAACACCGCAACGCGCAGCGTACGGCCGGAGCCGTTCGGCAGGTTGCAGACGCCGCGGACCATCTGGTCCGCATGACGCGGGTCGACGCCGAGGTTCATCGAGACTTCGATCGTCTCGTCGAACTTGGCGGTGGCACGCGACTTGATCAGCTTCACGGCCTCGTCGAGACCGACGAGCTTCGTGGGATCGATGCCCTCACGGGCCTTAGCGATGCGCTTTCCGATCTTTGCCATCGTCTCAGCCCTCCACCGCAAGACCCATGGAGCGAGCCGAGCCTTCAACCATTCGCATGGCGGCTTCGACGCTCGTCGCAATTCAGATCCTTCATCTTCTGCTCGGCGATCTCGCGCACCTGCGCGCTGGTGACCTTGCCGACGGTCGCGCCCTTGCCGGGGGTCTGCGAGCCCTTCTGGAGCTTCGCAGCCTTCTTGAGCCAGTAGCTCATCGGCGGGGTCTTCATCTCGAACGTGAAGGAGCGATCCTGATACGCGGTGATGACCACCGGGATCGGCATGCCCTTTTCCATCTGCCCGGTCGCCGCGTTGAACGCCTTGCAGAATTCCATGATGTTCAGGCCGCGCTGACCGAGCGCCGGACCGATCGGCGGCGACGGATTGGCCGAGCCTGCCGGAACCTGGAGCTTGATATAGCCCGCTACTTTCTTCGCCATAACTTACACTCCCAAATCGCCTGCCGAGGCGGGCATTGAGTACCGTGGTCCAGCTCCGACATCCGATTGGCGAACCGGACGCCTGCCTCCCACGGGATTCGACGATCAGACCTTTTCGACCTGGCCGTATTCCAGTTCGACCGGAGTGGCGCGGCCGAAGATCGACACCGCCACCTTCAGTCGAGCACGGCCCTCGTCGACTTCCTCGACGATGCCGTTGAACGAGGCAAACGGGCCATCCGAGACGCGGACCTGCTCGCCGACCTCGAACGCGATCGAGGGCTTGGGCCGCTCGATGCCTTCCTGAACCTGCTGCGCGATGCGCATCGCCTCGGATTCCGGAATCGGCGTCGGCTTGTTGTCTGCGCCCAGGAAGCCGGTCACCTTCGGCGTGTTCTTGATGAGGTGATAGGCCTCATCGGTCATCTCCATCTTCACGAGCACGTAGCCCGGGAAGAACTTCCGCTCTGCATCGACCTTACGGCCGCGGCGGACTTCGACGACCTTCTCGGTCGGGACCAGAATCTCGTCGAAGTGATCCGCGAGGCCGCGCTGATCGGCCGCTTCCCGGATCGCTTCCGCCACCTTCTTCTCGAAATTCGAGTAAGCGTGGACAATGTACCAACGTTTCGCCATGGACCTACTCAGTTCCCGACGCCAAGAACGAACGTCACGGCCGTCATCAGCACCTGATCGACCACGAGGAAGAAGATCGACGCGATGATCGTGAACACGAAGACCATGGCCGTCGTGATCAGGGTTTCGCGACGCGTCGGCCAAGTTACCTTGGCCGCCTCGTTGCGGACTTCCTGGAAAAACTGAAACGGACTTGTCCTGGCCATGGCCTCTTGTCACGCATGAAAGGGGCCTCGCGCGTTACCGCGTGCCCCTTGTTTCAATTCCTGCTCGCTTCCCGCCAGAAATGCCGGCGGTCCACTCGTCCTGATCGTCCTGCCCGATGGCAGGAGTGGAGGGACTCGAACCCCCAACCCCCGGTTTTGGAGACCGGTGCTCTGACCAATTGAGCTACACTCCTCCGCGGGGAAAGCGGTTGCGTGCTTCTTAAACACGCACCCGCCCCGATTTTCAAGTGTCGTACCCGCGTCATTTTCCAGAGATGCCGGAAAATGATTCATTCCAGGCCGAAGCCATGCGGGCGCGGCATGCCGCGCCCGGTCGAAATTACTCGATGATGCTTGCGACGACGCCTGCACCGACGGTGCGGCCGCCTTCGCGGATGGCGAAGCGGAGCTTCTCTTCCATCGCGATCGGAACGATCAACGTCACTTCCATCGCGATGTTGTCGCCCGGCATCACCATCTCGGTGCCTTCCGGCAGCGTCACCACACCCGTCACGTCGGTCGTGCGGAAGTAGAACTGCGGACGGTAGTTGCCGAAGAACGGCGTATGACGGCCGCCCTCGTCCTTGGTCAGGATGTAGGCCTCGGCCTTGAACTTCGTGTGCGGCTTCACCGAGCCCGGCTTGCACAGCACCTGGCCGCGCTCGACGTCCTCGCGCTTGGTACCGCGCAGCAGCGCACCGATGTTGTCGCCGGCCTGGCCCTGGTCGAGCAGCTTGCGGAACATCTCGACGCCGGTCACCGTCGTCTTCTGCGTCGGGCGGATGCCGACGATCTCGACTTCCTCGCCGACCTTGACCACGCCGCGCTCGACGCGGCCGGTCACCACCGTGCCGCGACCCGAGATCGAGAACACGTCCTCGACCGGCATCAGGAACGGCTGGTCGATCGGACGGTCGGGCTGCGGGATGTACTTGTCGACTTCCGCCATCAGCGCGAGGATCGCGTCGTGGCCGAGTTCCTTGTTGGAATCCTCGAGCGCCGCCAGCGCCGAGCCCTTGACGATCGGAATGTCGTCGCCCGGGAAATCGTACTTAGACAGCAGTTCGCGGACCTCGAGCTCGACCAGCTCCAGAAGCTCCGGATCGTCGACCATGTCGCACTTGTTGAGGAACACCACCAGCGCCGGAACGCCGACCTGACGCGCCAAAAGGATGTGCTCGCGGGTCTGCGGCATCGGGCCGTCGGCCGCCGACACAACCAGGATCGCGCCGTCCATCTGCGCCGCGCCGGTGATCATGTTCTTCACATAGTCGGCGTGGCCGGGGCAGTCGACGTGCGCATAGTGCCGCGCCGCCGTCTCGTACTCGACGTGCGCCGTCGAGATCGTGATGCCGCGGGCCTTCTCCTCAGGCGCCTTGTCGATCTGGTCGTACGCCGTAAACGTCGCGCCGCCCGTCTCAGCCAGAACCTTCGTGATCGCCGCCGTCAGCGACGTCTTGCCATGGTCAACGTGACCAATCGTTCCAATGTTGCAGTGCGGCTTGTTCCGCGAAAACTTCTCTTTGGCCATGGCGAACCAGGTTCCCTTGCATTCAATATGTTCGATGGGTGCTTGGCGGCGGGTTCGATAAGCGTTTTCGAGCCGCACCGCAAGGCTTTCCGAGGAGCAGTGGCGCCGGACGCTCGGCCACCGTCAGCCTGTTGCGATTGATATGGTGACAGCGTGATGACTTGCCAATGCTCTCTTGAAAGCCCCGGCTTGGCCGGAATCAACCCGATGAAGAGACAGGCGCTCAGGCTTCCTGCGAGAGCCGGTGAAGACAGAAGGAGAAATGCCCATCGGGTGAGAGGGTGAGATATTTGAAGCCCCACTCCTCCCGCTCGCAGAATTCGAGACAGGCTTCGATGACGCCATACGGATAGGGCGTCACAACATTGCCGGTGCAGAAATCGTGGCCGGCGATCAAACCGTCCGGCTTCACCTTCCGGACGCAGATCTCGAGCTCCCGCACCGTGGTCGCGTACGAATGATCGGTGTCTATGTAGACCCAGTCGAAGTAATTCTCGGGAAATCCGGGCAGCCCGTCGGTCGAAAAGCCGCGATGAATTTTGACCGTGCCGTCGAGAATTTTGTTCCTGAAGCCGTATTCGACCACGGCGAGGTCGGCGGCGTAGCGCGGGTCGTCCCACGCATCGACCAGATGCAGCATGCTCGGCTCTGTCAGCTGCAGGATCGCAGCACTGAAGTCGCCGTTCGCGACGCCGATTTCGCAGACGATGGCGTTCTTGGGAAGCTTCCCCAACATTGATTCACGTGAGGGCAGCAACATCGCGCCGGCCGTATGCCGCTCGGTCAGGGTGACCCGCGGCATGGACTCCTGCAGGCGACGCCTTCCCTCTTGCTCCGAGGCCTTTACCCGGCTCAGCACGTCGGAAAGTTGGACAACAGTCGTGTTCATCGAATCATTCCCTGGCCCATAATCCGGATGTTCTTCCAGAAATCTTGCGTCACGCTGGATGAGGCGGAATGGAGAGCGGCCCCGGCGCAGTACGATCCGGGCCGAGAGCAGGTTGACAGGGCAGTCGCGGCTCACCATAAGAGCCGCCGCTGAAGGTGGCTCACGGGTCGCCGGAAACAAGCGTCTGCGACCCGCCTTACTTTTCAGGTGTTGAGTAGTCGCGGGGGAGTGTCCCGAGCGGCAAAGGGGGCGGACTGTAAATCCGCTGGCTATGCCTTCGTAGGTTCGAGTCCTACCTCCCCCACCAGCTTCCTCTTTTTAGAGACTCGATCGTGCAAACCCGCCTTGGCGAATGCCGTTTCGCCAATTAAAAGAGGCGCGGCGCGGGTGTAGCTCAATGGTAGAGCAGCAGCCTTCCAAGCTGAATACGAGGGTTCGATTCCCTTCACCCGCTCCAGTTTCTCCCATCTCCTGAGCCAGTTCGCAGCGGCAGCGGGCATCCGCATTGCAAAGACGCCCTGCCCCATGACAAGAACCGGCATATGAGCCGTCCTCCGCAACGTCCGAAATCGAATGCGCGCCCGGTCTTCAAGGGACGCGGCGGCCGTCCGCTCGGCACCGGCGGCGAGACGCCCATCCTCTACGGCTGGCATCCGGTCGTGGAGGCGCTAGGCAATCCGAAGCGTAAGATTCGCAAATTCCTCGCCACCGAGAACGCACTGAACAGGTTGCGCGAGGAGGGCGTTTATATCCGATTCGAGCCCGAGCAGGTGCGCCCCGGCGATATCGACCGGCTGCTTCCGCCGGACGCGGTGCATCAGGGACTTTATATCGAGGCCGACGCCCTGCTCGCGCCAAAGATTTCGAATCTTCCGGCCAACGGCCTTGTCCTCGTCCTCGACCAGATCACCGACCCCCACAATGTCGGTGCGATCGTCCGCACTGCGGCCGCCTTCGCCGTCGATGCGATCATCAGCACAAATCGTCACAGCCCGGCCGCCACCGGCGTGCTCGCCAAGTCCGCCTCGGGCGGGCTTGAGCACGTGCCGTTCATCACCGTCACCAATCTCTCGCGCGGGCTCGAAGAGCTTGCCGAGCAAGGCTACCACCGGGTCGGCCTCGATTCGGACGCGCCCGAGAATCTGGATGACATCGCCCTGCCCCGTCCGCTCGCTCTCGTACTCGGCGCCGAGGGCAAGGGTCTCAGGCATAAGACCCGCGAATTCTGCGACGTGCTCGCGCGAATGGATATGCCGGGCGCGATCCGCAGCCTGAACGTTTCCAACGCCGCGGCCATCGCCCTGCATGTCGCGCATCGCGCCGGGAAATCAGCCTAGCTGGCCAGTTCTCGAAGATCGGCGGCCAGTGCATCGACCCGCGAAAAGTCGGCGTCCCAGGCGAACATGAAGCGGGCCGAACCGCCGATGAAGGTATAGAAGCGCCAGCCACGCTCACGCAGTTTCCCCAGGAGCTCTTCAGAAGCGCTGAGGAAAACCCCGTTCGCCTGAACCGGGAACATCAGTTTCACACCCGAAATGTCGGCGACCTGGGAGGCCAGCCGCTGGGCAGCGGCGTTGCCATGGCCTGCATTGTTGAGCCAAGCGCCATTTTCCAGCATGCCGACCCAGGGCGCGGTCAGAAACCTCATCTTCGAGGCGAGTTGGCCCGCCTGCTTGCAGCGGTAATCGAAGTCCTGGGCGAGTGCGCGATCGAAGAACAGGATCGCCTCGCCCACGGCCATGCCATTCTTGGTGCCGCCGAAGCAGAGCACGTCGACCCCGGCCTTCCAGGTGATATCGGCAGGTTTGCAGCCCAGACTCGCCACCGCATTGGCGAATCGCGCTCCATCCATATGGAGGCGGAGGCCAAGCTCGCGGCAGACGGCCGAAATCGCCTTCACCTCCTCCACGGAGTAGACCTGCCCCGTCTCGGTCGACTGGGTGATCGTCACCGCGCGCGGCTTCGGGAAATGGATGTCGCTGCGACTCAGCGCGAGTGCGCGCAGCGTTTCCGGGCTCAGCTTGCCGTCAGTCGTCTCGGCGACCAGCAGCTTCGAGCCATTGGAGAAGAATTCCGGCGCGCCGCATTCGTCGGTCTCGACATGGGCGGAGGAGGCGCAGATCACGCTGTGGTAGGACTGACAGAGCGAGGCGAGAGCCAGGGCATTCGCGGCGGTACCGTTGAACGCGAAGAAAACCTCGCAATCCGTTTCGAACAAAGCACGAAACGCATCCGCGGCACGTGTCGTCCAACCATCATCTCCATAGGCGGGAGCCGAACCACGATTGGCGTCGGCCATCGCCGCCCATGCCTCGGGACAGATGCCGGAATAATTGTCGCTGGCGAATTGCTGCGGAAGATCAGTCATGGGGAAGTAGAACCTCGATTATCACGCTCGCAAGAGAACCGACGATCGAGTGGCTGCTTCCCGAAATTGCCGGTCCGGCCACATCCCTCCTCTCGGAGGCACCACCTTGCTCGGGGCAGGTTGGCGTTGAGCGTCGGCTCAACTCTTGATGCTGGCGGCGATCTATCAGGAAAACCAGCGGCCTATCAAGTCGTCAGGTTGGAGGAATTCGGTCGATCGCGCGGGGCGGCGTTCCGTAGGAGGGTTTACTAAGATCCGGCTGGCGAACGCCGGGCTCCACCGGCCGCGGTTTCGCTCGTGGCCGTGGACGATTGCGATGCTCCAATGTGTTCGAGGGCCTGTCCAGCACATAGGGACGCATCGAGTTCGGCCCCCAGCGCTGCGGGGCGAGCGCCTGAGCTTCGGCGAAAGACGTCCCGGCGATGAGGAGGACTACCGGAACAAGAAGGTCACGCGAGCGAAGAATCATCTGACTTACTTGGAGATAGCCTGTTCACAAGACGAGCCTCTTGTACGAAAATTGAATACATGGGCTGGGTTCCCGGTCTAGGTTCCGAATGCGTCCAACGAGGCGCATGGGCTAAAAAGCCCGCAACAACAATCGCGTCCGGGTGAAGGACGGTCCCGTTCTTCGCGCAGGGATGCCGGAGGACAACGCATGACGACAGCAAGCGACGTCGGGCAAGCTCCCGCTCGTACTCAGCCAATGACCAAAGAAGAGCGGAAGGTGATCATTGCCTCTTCCGCTGGCACCGTATTCGAGTGGTACGATTTCTATCTGGCAGGCTCGCTTGCGGCGAACATCGCGGCGACCTTTGTGCCCGGGACAAACGACACCGCCAAGTTCATCTTCGTCCTCTTCGGCTTCGCCGCGGGCTTCGCGGTGCGGCCCTTCGGCGCGCTCGTGTTTGGACGATTGGGTGACCTCATCGGCCGCAAATACACCTTCCTCATCACGATGACACTTATGGGCATCGCGACCTTCGTCGTCGGCCTGCTGCCCGGATACGCCACGATCGGCTACGCCGCTCCGGTGATCTTCATCATCTGCCGCCTGCTGCAAGGCCTCGCCCTTGGCGGCGAATATGGCGGCGCCGCGACCTACGTAGCCGAACACGCGCCTCATGGACGGCGCGGCTTCTACACCTCGTGGATCCAGACGACCGCGACGGTCGGCCTCTTCCTGTCGCTGCTCGTCATTCTGGTACTGCGCCTGAACATGACACCGGAAGACTTCGCGGCCTATGGCTGGCGTATCCCCTTCCTGCTCTCGATCATCCTCCTCGGCTTCTCGATCTGGATCCGGCTTTCGCTCAACGAATTTCCTGCCTTCCAGAAGATGAAGGAGGAAGGCCGCCGGTCGAAGGCTCCGCTCACCGAGGCTTTCGGACGCTGGGAGAACGCCAAGATCGCGCTCATCGCTCTGCTCGGCGGCACCGCCGGCCAGGCGGTGGTCTGGTATTGCGGACAGTTCTACGCGCTGTTCTTCCTCACCCAGACGCTGAAGGTCGACGGCACTACGGCGAACCTGCTTATCGCGGCAAGCCTACTCATCGGCACGCCGTTCTTCATCTTCTTCGGTTGGCTGTCGGACAAGATCGGCCGCAAGCCGATCCTGCTCGCAGGCTGCCTGATCGCGGCGCTGACCTATTTCCCGCTTTTCTACATGATCGCGAAGACGGCGAACCCGACCCTCATCGCCGCAACTGAGAACGTGAAGATCGACATTACCGCCGATCCCGCGACCTGCGGCACGCTGTTCGACCCGGTTGGCGTCCGGACCTTCACGGCGCCGTGCGACGTCGTCCGCCGCACGCTTGCGACCAACTCGATGCATTATGAGCTGAAGGAAGGCCCGGCCGATTCGCCGGTCACGGTGGCGGTCAACGGTACGCCGGTCACGGCGGATGCGACCGGCGCGGCCGTCGGCACGGCGACGGTGGCGGCGGCCCAGGCTGCCGGCTATCCAAAGGCGGGCGATGCATCCATCGTGAAGCAGCCGTCGATCGGCGGCGTCCTTTCCGACAGCCGCACGCTGACCCTGATCGGCCTCCTGTTCATCCTCGTCCTCTACGTGACGATGGTGTACGGCCCGATCGCGGCCCTGCTCGTCGAACTGTTCCCGACCCGCATCCGCTACACCGGCATGTCGCTGCCTTACCACATCGGCAATGGCTGGTTCGGCGGGTTCCTGCCTCCGACCGCGTTCGCCATCGTGGCTGCCACGGGCAACATCTTCTCGGGCCTCTGGTATCCGATCGTGATTGCCGTGATGACGCTCATCATCGGCTTCTTCCTCCTGCCGGAGACGAAGGATCGCAATCTCGAAGACTGGCACTGAGATCAGAGCAAGAAACGAGGCGGCCCCGCTTCTGCGGGGCCGTTTTCATTTGGGGGTCGTGACCGAACGACGAAGCCGGACGCACCTTCTCCGGCGCGGACAGGATCTAGGCTCGATGTGTCCGCTGCCAGGCGGCGGGCGTATCGCCCACGATGCGGCGGAAGACCCGGGTGAAATGCGCCTGGTCCGAAAATCCGGTCTCGGCCGCGATCTCGGTCAGCGCCATCTCACCCATGAGCAGCAAGTCCTGTACTTTTCGAATGCGCGCGTTCATCGCCCATTGATGCGGCGGCAACCCGGTTGAAGCCTTGAACGCATGGCTGAAATAGGACTGCGACAGCTCGACCAGATCGGCCAATTCCTGCAGGCGAATGCTGCGGACGCAATTCTCCTGGATGAAATCGGTGACGCGCTTCAGCTGCCATGAGGCGAGTGGGGTCCGCGACCTCTCCTTTTTCTGGCCGAGCCGGAGGAGATCGATAAGAAGCGCCGTCGTCAGGCCGTCGCCATAGAGATCATGCCGCTCTCCGGGATTGGCGCATTCCTCGGCGATGAGCCGGGCGAGACCCAGAATCCGCTCGTCGGCGAACATGATCTGCGGCGTCGCCAGCTGATCCCGATCAAGATCCTCACCAAGCCGCTCACTCAGGGCGACAGGGTCGAAATGCAGATCGAGGTGACGGATGCGGGTGACATCCCGCGAGCCGCCCCATAGCGGGACATTGGCAGGGACGTAGCAGATCGGAGTGCGGCAACGCGCGGACGACCGCACCTCTCCTCCGGGGCTCAAACGTGCGTCGACATCGCCGCCCACGCTGTCGAGCAGGATGAAGAGGCGCGGGTCCTTCGAAATGTACTCCCCCCGCGCTCCGGAGGTGCAGCGGGCATCCCAGAGATCCGCGACCACTCCATTCCAGGAACGCCACTTCAATTCGCCGATCACCGTCACGCCTTCGCGGATGGACGTCATGCGAGGTTGGAACGTCATGAGCGGCTCCCCGGCGTGTGTGGCTTTTTTGCCATAGCTCGCCGCAAACAGAATTGAACGTGGATCAAAACAAACCCGAAGCCCAAGAACATACAATCCACGATAAGATCGATCAATCCGCCATTGTTGTCAGTTGTTATGAGCCGCGATAACGATCATAGCCTGCCACAAAGTTAGTTATTCAGTTTTGAAGCGTTCTTAAGTGGCTGTGCGGCGCACAAGTGAGCGTATCAATGACTTACAATAGTGGAAATCAGTTTAGATATATTCTTATGAACGGAGCAGCATTGGCTGTTCTGTTCATTCCGTCGATTGCCACCGCTCAGCAATCTCAGCAGAAGATCGAACTCGGAACGATTGTCGTCGAGGGCGACCAGAACCAGGAAAACGGCAACGAAGGTGGACCGGCGCAGGCCGCGGAGACCGGAACCGGCCCGATCAATGGATACGTCGCGACCAAAACGACGACCGGGTCGAAGACGGACACGCCGATTACCGAGATCCCTCAGTCCGTTTCGGTGATTGGTCGCGACGAGATCGACGACCGCAAGGCGCTAAAGGTCGATGAGGCCCTCGCCTATACGGCAGGCGTTGCCGCCCAACCGTTCGGCACCGATGCCGATACCGACTGGTTCTTCATCCGCGGCTTCCAGGCTACTCAGACCGGGGTCTACCTCGACGGCCTGTCACTACCGGCATATAGCTTCGGCGGCTTCGTCATCGACCCCTTCCTGCTGGAGCGCGTCGAAGTTCTGAAGGGCCCTGCCTCGGTGCTGTACGGCGGCTCCAATCCCGGCGGTATCGTCAGCCTGATCAGCAAAAGGCCAACAGGCGATAATTTCGGCTACGTCGAAGCGGGGGTGAACAATTGGGGCAACGCCTACGTCGCGGGTGATTTCGGCGGGGTGTCTGGAGAGGACGACAAATGGTCCTATCGAGTGACCAGCCGCATCGCCGGTGGCGGCTATCAAACCGATTTCACCGAAGATCTTCGCGGCGCGGTCCTGCCGCAGATCACATACCAGCCCGACGATACGACGAGGTTGACCGCCTACGCCCAGTATTTTGCGCTGGACGAAGAAGGTAACGCCGCCGGCTTCCTCCCGTACGAGGGCACAGTGATAAAAGCACCTTTTGGTAAGATCGATCGGGATTTCTTCCCGGGCGAGCCGGACGCTGACGATCTCAAGCATCGTCAATTCATGGTCGGCTACGAATTCGAGCACACCTTCGACAACGACTGGACGGTGACCCAGAATGCGAGGTTCGGGCGGTTGACGGACGAGCGGTCCGGGCCGTTCGGCAGCGGTTATCGGAATCCGGATCCGGATCCGGCGGTGGCAGACTACAATCTCAAGCGTACCGGCTTCGAGGCGGACACCGAAGTCGACAGCTTTCTTGTCGACAATCGCATAAATGGAACGGTGCTGACTGGCGCTGTCGAGCACAACCTACTTTTCGGCATCGACTACAAATACTTCAATATCGAGCGGGTTGAGGCTTGCTGCGGCACAGTCTTGGATATCGATCCCACCAATCCGGTTTACGGCACGCCCGTCGGTCCGAACACTCTTGTCTACGCGGACGATATCCGGACACAGAATCAGATCGGCCTTTATGCTCAGGATCAGCTGCGTTTCGGCGGCGGTTGGCTCGTTACGCTCAATCTCCGGAACGACTGGGTGCTAACCGACTTCGACAATAACCTCACAGGCTCGTCCGCCACTCCCTCGTTTGAGAAGGACGATCAAGCGTTGAGCGGTCGCGTCGGCCTTGCCTACGAATTCGACAATGGCCTCACTCCCTATGTGAGCGCCGCGACATTCTTCAATCCCGTCCTGGATGCCAACGGCGTGGGTGGTAGCCCCTTCGAGCCGGAGGACGGCCATCAGTTCGAAGGCGGATTCAAATATAGCCCGACATTCGTCGATGCTTTGATTACAGCGTCGGTATTTCACATCGTGAAGAATAATGCGGTGATTTCGACGCCGCAACCCTGGGCATTAGCGAGCAGTTTGGACAGGTTACATCGACCGGATTCGAGCTTGAGGGCAAGATAAACGTCACGAAGAATTTCAAGGTTCTCGGCGCCTTCACCGCCTACGACCTCGAAACGACGAAGGATTCGACCCGAGCATCGTAGGAAAAACTCCATTCGTCGTCCCGGAGGTCTTCGCATCCCTGTGGCTCGACTACACCATTCCACTGGCATGTTCGAAGGCGTCAGCTTCGGTGGCGGCGTCCGCTACATCGGCAAATCCTGGGTCGACAACGAAAATACGCTCGAAGTGCCGGACGTCGCGCTGATCGATGCCGCAGTGCGGTATGACCGCGACGATTGGGGCGTCGCCCTCAACGTCAAGAATCTCTTCGACGAAGAATATGTGAAGAGCTGTCAGGGCATCAACGCCTGCTTCTACGGCGAGGCCCGGACCGTCACCCTATCGGCCCACTACAAATGGTAATCTAAGATATCCGATCGATCAGGGCCGCGCGTTCTCCGCGCGGCCCGAACCGTTTTCAAAGAGTGCGATGACCAGTCCGCTTTTCCATCTCTCGGGCGTGCGCTTTTCGGTGCCAGGCCGCGTCATTCTCGAGCCGCTCGATCTCGGTCTGGCGCCGGGTCGTATCTATGGGCTGATCGGACCGAACGGCTCGGGCAAGAGCACGCTCGTGAAGATGCTGGCGCGGCAGATCCAGCCGAGCGGCGGCACGATTTCTTTCGATGACAAGCCGCTGTCCGATTGGAGCGACCGCACCTTCGCCCGCCGGGTCGCCTACATGCCGCAATTCACTCCGGCCGCGGACGGCATGAACGTGCGCGAACTCGTCTCGCTGGGCCGTTTCCCCTGGCACGGCACGCTCGGCCGCTTCACGGAGCAGGATGCCGAGAAGGTCGAGGCGGCGATCACACGAACCGGGCTTGAGCCGTTCGCCGAGCGGCTTGTCGACACGCTTTCAGGCGGCGAGCGCCAGCGCGTCTGGCTCGCTTTGATGCTGGCGCAGGATACGAGCTGCATCCTGCTCGACGAGCCGACGTCGGCGCTCGACATTGCCCACGAAGGCGAAGTTCTGTCCCTCGTCCAAGAGATCAGCCGCGAGCGTGGCGTCACGGTCGTCGTGGTCCTTCACGACATCAATCTCGCCGCCCGCACCTGCGACGACATCGTCGCTCTGCGTGCCGGAAAACTCGTCGCCCACGGTCCGGCAACGGAGATCATGGCGCCCGAGACATTGGCCGAGATCTACGGCGTGCCGATGGGCGTGCTGCCCCATCCGACACGCGGCGAGCCGATCGCCTACGTCCTCTGATGTCCTATTCCTTGATCACACGACGCGGATTTCTGGCCGGCACGGCCGCTGTTCTTGCCAGCGGGCCGGCTTTCGCCGCGCCGAAACGCGTGGCGACGGTCGACTGGTCGGTCCTCGAAACCATGCTCGCGCTCGGCGCGCCGCCAGTCGCAGCCACCGAGCTCCGGCAGTTCCGGGAGGTTTCGGTCGAACCCGAAGTTCCGCTCTTCCGTCGTCGATCTTGGCCTGCGCGGCACGGTCAACTTCGAATTGCTGCGCCTGACGGAGCCGGATCTGATCTTCAGCTCTAGTTTCTATGTGCCATCCGAACCCCGGCTGAAACGCATCGCGCCGGTCGAGAGCTTTTCGATCTACGTCGCGGGTCAGAAGCCGTTCGAGCCTTGCGTCGCAATGACGAGGATGATCGGCGAACGTCTTCAGGTATCGGATAAAGCCGAGGCGCTAATCGCCTCGACAAACGATGAGTTCGCTCGTCTACGCGAGCGCCTGAAAGGCGGCGACGGGCGGCCGATGATCCCGATCAATCTCGGCGATCCGCGCCATTTCCGCGTCTTCGGCGAGGACAGCATGTTCGGCGAAGTGCTGAGCCGGCTGGGCCTCCAGAACGCCTGGACCAACAAGACCAGCTATTCGGCCTGGGCGCCGATCGGCCTGGAGGCGCTCGCCACCGTGCCCGACGCCTGGATCGTGCTCATCCCGCCGATCCCCGCGGATGCCAGGACCGTGCTGCCGCGTAGCGTTTTCTGGAACTCGCTGCCGAGCGTGAGAGAGGGACGCGTGGTGACGCTCGGCTCGATCAATCCGTTCGGCGCCCTGCCCGCCGCGGCACGCTTCGCACGGCTTCTCGTCGATGCGCTGCCCTTCGCGGAGAAGGCGAATGGCTAGCTGGCTGCCGTTATCGCCTCGATCCAGTGCGGCGTGGGCGGGGCTCGCCGCCTTCGCCACCGCTTTGTTCGTGGCGCTGTTGCAAACGCGCGTGCCCTTGACCGGGCCAGCTCACATTGCGGGCGAGCTCGACCGCGTACTGCTCTGGTACAGCGAGATGCCGCGCGCGGTGACAGCGCTGCTCTGCGGCGCGGCGCTCGGCCTTTCCGGCGCGCTTCTGCAACGCGTATTGCGCAATCCCGATCGCCGATCCGTCGACGATCGGCATCGCCTCCGGCGCCCAGCTGGCGCTGACACTCGCGACCGCCTTCGTTCCCTCGCTCATCGAGTTTTCCCGCGAAGCCGTTGCCTTCGCTGGCGGTGTAGTCGCGGTCGCACTGATCCTTGGTCTGAGCTGGCGTCGAGGGCTCGACCCGGTCACCGTCGTGATCTCCGGCATGGTGATCTCGATGGTCGCCGCGGCGCTGGGAGCAACGATCATCCTCGCCAAGGGCGAGTATGTGATGTCGCTCTACATCTGGGGTGCGGGTTCGCTGAACCAGCAGAGCTGGGATGCCGCTCTCGCTATCGCCCCGCGCTTTGCGATCGGCTGCGTCGCCGCCGCTCTCCTACTTCGACCGCTCGCCGTGCTCGGTCTCGACGATGCCGGCGCGAAAAGCCTGGGCGTGGCGCTTCACACGTCCCGTTTCCTGATCCTCGGCGTCGCGATCTGGCTGGCGGCGAATGTCGTCGCGGAGGTCGGTATTATCGGCTTCGTCGGCCTTGCCGCGCCGGCTCTGGCGCGCGCTGGCGGCGCCCGGACGCCGCGCCAGATCCTGATCGCCTCGCCCATCATCGGCGCGATCCTGCTGTCGCTGACCGACACGTCGGTGCAACTCCTCGGCTCAGGCACCGCCGATATCGCTCCGACCGGAGCTGCCACCGCGCTATTCGGCGGACCGATATTGCTTTGGCTCCTGCCGCGCGTCCGTAGCACCGATGGGCGCCTCGCGGGCCTGCCGCAGGTGACACTCTCGCGCGTCAAGCGGCCATGGTTGGCGCTTGGGATGCTCGCTTCGGCAACTGTCGCGGTAGCTCTTGTCGCGCTCGTCTTCGGCCAAGGACCGGACGGCTGGACCACCGCGACGGGCGCTCTCTTCACCGACCTCCTGCCCTTTCGTGGACCGCGCCTCGTCGCGGCCGGCGCAGCAGGAGCGATGCTCGGCGCCGCCGGAACATTGATGCAGCGGCTGACAGCCAATCCCATCGCCGGTCCGGAAATCCTCGGCGTCAGTGCCGGCGGAGGCGTCGGTCTCGCAGTGGTGCTTTATCTCCTGCCGGTCATGAACCCCACTTATCTGGTGATGGGTATCGCCGGTGGCTCCCTCGTCACGCTGCTGATCGTGCTGGCCGTCGCTTCGCGCTCCGGCTTCGGCGCGGAACGGCTGCTTCTTGCCGGTGTCGCCATTGGCTCGTTGTGCATGGCGGTTCTCTCGACCGTGCTCGCCCAGGGCGATGTGCGCTCCTACGTCCTGCTCGTCTGGATGTCGGGCTCGACCAACCGCATCAGTGAGATCGAGGCCTGGACTGGCTTTCTCGCAGCCGTCGTCTTCATCGCGCCGCTCCTGATTTTCTGGCGCTGGCTCGACATCCTGCCGCTCGGCGAAGGCACGTCGCGCAGCCTCGGCCTGCCGCTCACCGCGAGCCGCCTGACCCTTTCGGTGTTCGCCGCGATCCTGACCGCCTTCGCCTCGTTCCTGATCGGCCCGCTCAGCCTCATTGGTCTGATCGCGCCGCATCTCGCGCGGCTGCTTGGCTTCGTGCGTGGCCAGCAATTGCTGGCGTCCGTGCTGACCGGTTGCGCTGCGATGGTGCTGGCCGACTGGCTCTCGCGGGTCCTGACATTTCCCTATCAGGTGCCGGTCGGCCTTTTCGCCGCGCTGATCGGCGGCCCCTACCTCATCTGGCTCCTGCGCCGCGGAGAGACCCATCATGGCTGAGACCGAGACGCTCGTCGCGGCGACGCGGGTCATGCATCCCGATCCGCAAGCCATGCTGGACAAGCTCTGCGAGCACTTCGTCGAGCACGGCACGGTGACCCGTACCGCCGCTGGCGGCCGGATCGACAGTTCGTTCGGAACGGCCATTCTGGACGTCGAGGGCGATTCCCTTTGCGTGAAGGCGGAGTGTCCCAACGAGGGCGCGCTATTCATCGTCAAATCCTCGATCGCCGAACACATCTTCATGTTCGCTGAAGACGAGGCCATCGATCTCTTCTGGACAGGCGACCGGGCGGATGCCCGCGACATCCCCTATTTCCGGGAGGTCGTCGTTCGCAGCGCGCACAACGTCACGCCAAGGATGCGCCGCGTTACTGTCGCATGCCCAGATACCCACAACTACGAGACCGGCGGCATGCATGTCGGCGTCCTGATCCCGCCCAGTGGCCGCGCACCGGTCTGGCCCTATCTCGGAGCCGATGCCCGCGCGGTATGGCCAAAGGGCGAGGACGAAATCACTCGCCGCATCTACACAATCCGCCGAGTTCGATCACGAACGGGGCGAACTCGACATCGACGTCGTGTTGCATGGCGATACGCCCGGTTCCGCCTGGGCGATTGAGGCCACGCCCGGAGACCGCGTCGGACTGATGGGCCCGGGCGGCGGAAACATCCCAGAGGTCGGGTCGTATCTGCTCGTCGGGTGTGAGACCGCCCTGCCCGTCATCGCCCGCATCGCGGCGGAACTTCCGGCGCATGCTCGCGCGACGATCATTCTGGAAGTCGCGGATGCAAGCGAAGAGCAGCCGATACGATCGGCCGCGACGCTCGATCTGCGCTGGCTGCACCGCAACGGCGCCGAAGCCGGAAGCACGGACACCCTCCTCACCGCTGTTCGCGATTTCAAATGGGCCGACGACGCGCCGGATTTCGTGCTCGTCGGCTGCGAGCAGACCGCCGCTCGGGCGATCCGCAAATATCTCCGCAAGGAGCGCGGGCTGAGCAAGGAGCAGCACCTCGCCGCCGCCTATTGGCGGCGCGGCCATGCCGGCACCCCGGAAGACCGGGACTAGCTACGCGGCAACGCCGATCATCGTCTGCGGCAGGATATAAGGCATTCCCGTCGGCAAGTGGCCGACCTGAAGCGGGATGCCGAATACGTCCGAAATCAGGGTGTTCGTCAGCACTTCGCGAGGATGCCCATCGGCATAGAGCTGGCCGCTGCGCATCACCAGAAGGCGATCGGCGAACGCGGCCGCGAGATTGAGGTCGTGCAGGATAGCAAGGACCCCCGCACCGGCCCGGGCGAGGCCGCGGGCGATCTCGAGCGTCGAGATCTGGTGGCGGATATCGAGGCTGGACGTCGGCTCGTCGAGGAAGATGAATTGCGGCCGGCCGTCGACCACCGGCTCGCCAAGCTGACAGAGCACACGAGCCAGATGGACGCGCTGCTGCTCGCCACCGGAAAGCTGCTGGTAATGCCGCCCGCCGAAGCCGGAAAGATCCACCCGTTCGAGGGACTTTATCGCGATCTGGTTGCGCGCATCGGATGTGAGATCGTGGCGAGTTTCGAGGCCGAGCCGTACGACCTCGAGCACCGTGAACGGAAAGCTGAGCTGCGCGCTCTGCGGCAGCACAGCCCGTCGCGCGGCCATCGCGGCCGGCGACATCCGCGCCAGGCTCTGCCCCTCGAAAAGCGCCTCGCCGGAATCCGGCGGGAGTTCCCCGGTGAGCACTTTGAGGACAGTCGATTTTCCGGCGCCATTCGGCCCGGCGACCACGGTCAGCATGCCCGCCTCGATGCGAGTCGTCAGGCCATGCAGGATGGGGCGGGAGCCGAAGCTCACCGAGACGTCACGAAGTTCGAACATGGGCCTAGAGGTCGATCAGATTGCGCTGCCGAAGCAGCATCCAGAGGAAGAACGGCGCACCGAGCAACGCCGTGATGATGCCGATCGGCAGTTCCGCCGGTGCGACGATCGTTCGTGCCGCCATGTCGGCCAACAGCAAGAGGATCGCGCCGAGCAGCGCGCAGGCCGGGAGCAGCGGACGGTGATCCGCTCCCATTCCAAGTCGAAGCAGGTGCGGTACGACGATGCCGACGAAGCCGATGACGCCGCTGGTCGCGACGGCGGCGCCCGTTGCGAGCGCGACCAGGAAGATCGCCAGCCTCTTCATCCGCTGGACGGAAACGCCGAGGTGGAATGCCTCCGCCTCGCCGAGCACGATTGCGTTCAGGCCACGGCCGAGCACGGGCACAGCGATGATCACCAGCGCCATGATCGGCCCGCTGACGGCAAGCTTGGCCCATGACGAACCGCTGAGACCACCGAGGGTCCAGAAGGTGATGTCGCGCAGTTGCTGCTCGCTGCTCATGTAGATCAGTACGCCTGTGCCGGCGGCAGCAAATGCGCCGAGCGCGATGCCGGCGAGCAGCATGGTCGCCACTGAGGTTCGCCCCTGCCGGGTAGCGATCAGGTAGAGGATGATCGTCGACGCAAGGCCGCCTAGGAACGCCATCAGCGGCAAGCCATAGGCCCCGAAGATCGCGAGCAACGGTGCGAGAATCGTGTTGCCGAGAACGATGGTCGATACCGCGCCGAGCGCCGCCCCCGAGGAGACGCCGACAAGGCCCGGATCGGCCAGCGGGTTCCTGAACAGGCCCTGCAGAACCGCGCCCGCGACCGCCAGCGACGCGCCGACGAGAGCCGCCATCAGGATGCGCGGCATGCGCACCTGCCAGACGATCAGAACTTCGCCGATCGGCTGGTCGGTCGACTGTGGACCCGCCATCAGGATGCTCAGGACCCGGCCGACCGAAAGGCCGGCCGGGCCGACGCCGAGCGAGATCACGGCAACGGCTGCGAGGGCCATCGTTAGCCACAGCAATCCCGCGGCGGCCGTCCGCGAGCGGTCACCCTCGACGGCGAGATCCATCGTTGTCACGCTCATCTGTTACTTCGCCGCAGCCAGGTTGAGATCAGGATAGAGCTTGCTCGCGAGTTCGCGCGCCGCCTGCCCGGTGCGGGGGCCGAAACCGAGAAGGTAGAGCGCGTCCATCTTGAACAGCGAACCGGTCGCCGCGGCCGGCGTCGCGGCGAAGGCAGGCACTGAAAGAAGATCTATGCCTTCGTGCGGCGCGCCGCTCCGCTCGATCATCAGGATCGCATCGGGTTTCATCGCCGCGGCGGCCTCGGGCGACATGGTCTTGTAGCCTTTCACGTCGGCGAAGACGTTCTCGGCGCCCGCGAGTTCGATGATGCCGTTCGCGGCAGTGTCGCTTCCGGCCGCCATCGGACGACCGTCCACCAGCGACAGGATGAACAGCACCCTCTTCCTGGTCTTCACGCCGGCAATAGCGCTCTTGAGCGATGCCAGCTCGGCATCGACCTCGGCGGCGATCTTGTTGCCTTCCTCAGCCTTGCCGACGGCTGTAGCGACATCGCGAATCTTCTGCGGAACGCCGCCAGCGTCATAGCCGGTTGGTACGTGGACCACCTTCACACCGGCCTTATCGAGAATGGCAACCGTCTCGGGAGGACCGGCGCTCTCCTCCATGATGATCAGGTCGGGCGAGAGCGAGAGAACACCCTCAGCCGACAGCGAACGGATATAGCCGACATCCGGCTTGTCCCGTGCCTCGGCCGGGTAAAGGCTTGTCGTGTCCACGCCCACCACGCGATCCTGGACGCCCAAGCGATAAAGCACCTCGGTCGCCGCACCCCCCACGGACACGATCCTCTGCGCATCCGCAGCCACCGCCGGCACGGAAAGCGAAAGGGCGACCGCTCCCACTGCCACCAAGTGGCTGAGGGAACGCACGAAAGGAAGTTTTCGAATTGTCATATTTGCCTCGGACACCGCAGCGCCCCTTCTGAGATCGGTCATTTGTTGAGAATCAGCTTACCGGCGCGAGTAACGCGAAGCCTGTACAACGCTCCCTCATGCATAATTCCGATTTCATTTGCCTCACCGAACAAGTCACGACTCTCTATCACGCGCTCCAATGCATCTTGCAATGCATTCATAGCGTCTCGTTTTGAATTGCTCGACACAAGATCCGTTTCTTCACTATCGTCGATCATGTTCTTTAGAATTAGAATACTTTTTATTTTGCAGACCACCAGCAAAACCATTTGACACGTCTTCTCAGCTTTCTATAGGAGCGTCAACTAAAGAAGGGGGGCGACGGCGAAGACGCCGCGCTCCAGCACGGCGAAGCAAGCCAGGCTCCGGAACGCTCCGAACCCAGCCAGCACAGCCTGTTTCCTTCAATGGAACAGGGGTGGGGGTTGAGTATGAAGAACCGGCTTTACGCCGGCGCTGCGGCGTCGGCTTTGTTGATTTCTATCAGCACTGGAGCTGCATTCGCGCAGCAGGCGCCGCAGAGGAACGCGGACGGCGAGATCGTGCTTGAGCCGATCGTCATTGAGAGAAATCGGGGCGCAAGTCAGGGTCCGTCCCCGGGAGAAGGTCGCAACGAACAGCCCGTTGTGGCCACCGAAGCCGTGACGGTGCTCACGACACGCGTTGAACGCGACACAATGGAGGCCCAGCAGGTGACCAATGTCCGAGATATCGATCGGCTGTCACCCGGCGTCTCCTACAGCGAAAGCTCACGGAGCTTTAACATTCGCGGCCTCGATCGGACGCGCGTGCTCACCACAGTCGACGGTATAAGATTGCCATGGTTCGACGATGGCGCGCGCGGCGTCCAGGGCGGCATCGCAAGCTTCGACTTCGATACGTTGTCCTCGCTCGACATCGTGAAGGGTTCAGATTCAAGCATTTTCGGCAGCGGCGGCCTTGGCGGCGTAATCGCGCTTCGCACGCTCGACCCTGAGGACCTGATCCAGCCTGGCAACAGCTGGGGGGGCCTGACCAAAAGTACGTTCGACAGCCGCGACGACTCCTGGTCAGCGAACCAGGCCGTTGCCGCGCGTGTCGACAACACCTGGGTTCTCGTCCAGAGCGGCTATCGCCAGGGCCACGAAATCGAGAACGAGGGTGGCAACGACATCGACGGGCCAACCAGGACGGACAAAAACCCTGCGGACTATGATCAGGAGAACGTTCTCGCGAAGGTCCATCACTACGTCGACGGCAATCACATGTTCGGGCTGACGGGTGAGATCTTCAACCGGGATGAGGACATCGACCTGAGGACAGCCTCGACGACCACATACATCCCCGGAACGTCGACGAATGAGGAAATCGTCAAGCGTCAGCGCGTCTCGGCCAACTACGAATATGAGGGAGACGGCTTGGTCGATGCGGCGCAAGCCATCGTCTATTGGCAGCGCCAGCAGCTTGAAACCAACTCTTACGCCGTGCGGCGGCCGACAAATGCACTTCCCGGTGTCATGACCCGCGACAACGAGCGGGAGGCGGAGATCTTCGGCATCAATGGCAGCCTTCTCAAAGCATTCGAGACTGGCAGCGTGCTGCATGCGGTCAGCTTCGGCGGCGAATTGTTCGGAAGCAGAGATCAGCAATATTCGAGCGGCGACGATCGCTGCGACGAGATCACTCCGACACCTTCTTCCTGCGCCAGCCTGCGCACCAACCAATCGGACATGCCGGATGTCGGCGGAGTAACGTTCGGCGCATTTGTGCAAGATGAAATCGCGTTGCTGAACGGCCAGTTGCGCATCACGCCCGGACTGCGAGTCGACGCCTACGACTATTCGCCGAAGCTCGACGCCGAGTTCGCCCGCAATCCGGTCTATCTGGATTATGGGCTGCCCGATGCATCGAACGATGCGGGGGTCTCCGGCAAATTGCGCGCCGAATTCGATCCGGCCAACCAAATCACGCTGTTCGCTCAATGGGCGCAGGGCTTCCGCGCGCCCACCCCGACGGAACTCTATCTCAATTATGGCGGCTCCGGTGGCGTTCCGGGCAGCTACATCGCGATTGGCGATCCGAACCTCAAGACCGAAACCAGCAACGGCTTCGAAGTCGGTGCCCTTCTCGGCGACAAGCTGGCCGGCGGCTCCGTCAATCTGTTCTACAATCGATACAAGAATTTCATCGATCAATATACGGGAAGCCCTGAAGAATTCGGCTTCCCTTCGGGCGAGTATATGTTCGTTCAGAAGTCTCTGAACCGCGCCAACGTCGAGATCTACGGCGCCGAAGCGACGGCACACTACTATGATCCATCAGGCTGGCATGGCTGGACAACCGTCGGCGCCTATGTCGGCGAGGACATGGATCTCGACGTCGGCCTGAACACAATACCGGCAGCGAGGATCATGCTTGGCGTCGGCTATGCGGCCGATCAGTGGGGCGCGGATGCGATCTTCACTGGCGTGGCGCGCCGCGACTTCAAGGGTTCCGGTCCGGCCCTGCCTTTGCCGGGATCAGATGTTGAAACGCTGAACTCAGCGACCCCGGCGTATGCGCTCGTCGATCTAACGGCCTGGTACTCGCCGGCCGCATTCGAGGGCCTGACCATCCGCGCGGGCATCTATAACCTCTTCGATGAAACTTATTTCAAGACGCTGGACTTGGCGTCGAGCATTCAGAACAAGGATTACTACACCGAGCCGGGCCGGACCTTTAAGGTTTCCGCCACTTATCAGTTCTGACACCAGCCAGGAATTCGCCCGGCGGTGTCGAACCGCCGGGCTACCCAGCTAACGAGAGGGAAAATCTAATGTTCATCGCCATGAACCGCTTCAAGGTCGCCAAGGAGTCCACCAAGGACTTCGAAGACATCTGGCTGTCGCGCCAGAGCAACCTGCATGAGCTCGACGGTTTCGTCGAATTCCACATGCTGCGCGGCCCGGAGCACGAGGATCATGTGCTCTATGCCTCGCACACGGTGTGGAATTCGAAGGTCGATTTCGAGGCCTGGACCAAGTCCGACCAGTTCCGCGCGTCGCATGCCCGCGCCAATACGAGCGAGCGCAAGCCGACCTATCTTGGCCATCCGAATTTCGAGGGCTTCGAGGTGTTCCAGCACATCACGGCGGAACACGCCGTTGCGGCGGAGTAACCGATGACCATCGCTGTTAGCCCCGACCAGGAGCGCATTCGCAACGCGCTTGCCGAGAAGCCGAACGGCATTCTCGAATTCATCGCTCGCGACCAGAACGTACCGCTCCGCGCCGTTCTGGCGGAACTTCCGGAAGGCGAAGCCACGATCATTCCCGGTGAGCGCTTCGACGACATCTGGTCGGCGATGACGAGCTGGGGCGACGTGCTCTTCCTCGTCCATACCAAGGATGTCGTCACCGAGGTCACCGGCAGCTTGCCTGCGGGCACACATGGCCACGGTTACTTCAACATCCACGGCGACAGCCCGATCGGCGGTCACATCAAGGCGGAGAATTGCGCCGAGATCGTCCTGCTCGACCGTGCCCCGCCCGGCGGACGCCGGTCGTGCTCGGTTCAGTTCGTGAACAAGAGTGGCGATGCGATGTTCAAGGTGTTCGTGCGACGTGATGAGGAGAAGAACCTCCTCGCCGATCAGGTCGCCCAGTTCGAGGCCCTGAAGACCTGGGCGTGATCGCCTCGGACTGAGGAGTCGAAAGGCGGCGCCGACGGGCGCCGCCTTTTTTATGTCAGGACGCGTTGATGCGCTCGACGATCGCCCGCGTCATGTCCGCGGTGCCGCCCGAGCCGTTGATGTCGGACGTCCTGCTCCTCGGATCGGCCAAGGCCGCCTCGATGCCGATCGACATCAGCTTCGACGCGCGGACCGCGCTGTCGATGTCGCGCTTGCGGCCGAGCCAATCGACCAGCATGCGGCTCGACTCGATCATCGCATAAGGATTGGCGATCCCCCTCCCCGCGATGTCCGGCGCCGACCCATGGGTCGCCTGCGCCATCGCGATATTGCCACGGCCGATGCAGAGACCCGGCGCCATGCCGAGTCCGCCGACGAGGCCCGCCGCCTCGTCCGTCAGGATGTCGCCGAACATGTTGGTCGTGACAACCGTGTCGAAGCGGTGGGGATCGCGAACCAGCATCATCGCGAATGTGTCGACGATCACCTCATCGACCTCGACGTCCGGATAGTCTTTCGCCGCCTTGTGGCATTCCTCGACGAACATGCCGCAGCCGAGCTTGAAGACCGTGTTCTTGTGAACGACAGTCAGCTTCTTTCGCCTGTTCTGCGCCAGCTGCAGCGCGGCATGAGCGACCTTCGAACTGCCGGCGCGAGTGATGACGCGGACCGAGATCGTCACGTCCTCGGTCGGCTGGAATTCGCCCGAGCCGGCGACGACGTTACGATCCGGCTGGAAGCCCTCATTGTTCTCGCGAACGATGACGAGGTCGACATTGTCGTAGAGGCAATCGATGCCGGGATAGGACCGGGTCGGGCGGACATTCGCGAACAGGTCGAAGTGCTTGCGCAGGATCGGATGCGGGTTGATCGCGTTCGGATGCTTCGGATAGGCGCGATGACCGATCGGCCCGAGGATGAAGCCGTCGAGTTCGCCCAGCCGCTCCAGCATTCCAGGCGGCATCGTATGGCCGAGCTCGTCGAAGGCTTTCTTACCGATCGGCATCGGCATCCAGTCAATTTCCAGACCGGTCTTTGCCGCTGCTGCTTTCACGACCTCGACGGAAGCCGGGACGATCTCGTGGCCAATATCGTCGCCGTTCAGAATTCCAAGGCTGAGATGCGCCATGTCGCTCACACCGTTGCAAGCTGAACGGGAGCCGGCACGCTGGCCGCTGTGACCTCGGAGGCCTTGCCGAGGCTAGGCAGCTTCCAGGCGGTGGCGAGCAGCTTATCGCAAATCTCGGCGCCGATGACCGGAGCCGCCTGACCACGGAATTTCGCCTCGATCTGGGCGTTCGACAACGGCTTCTCATGACTGCCGATAGCGCGTTCGATCTTCTTCTCGATCGTCCGGCCATCCTTGAGCTTCAGCACGATATCGACCGATGCTTCGTGGACCTTCGGATCGGTCGCGACATGGACCTTGTGGCGGAGGGCTATCAGGGTCGGATCGCTGACCGCCTCGTCGGTGAATGCCGTCGGCGAGCCGTCGCCGCGAACGAGCGCACAGGCGGCGGAATGGAAAACGCTGAACTTGGATTCGAGGCCGGTCTTCGGCTCGCGCTTGCCGGTCAGTTCGAGCACCAGTGGATGGGCGGTCAACTCGATCGCCTCGACCTCATTGGCTCCGACACCGGTCTCGTTGCGAAGCTGGATGCAGCCATCGATCGTCGGATGAATGACGATGCCGCAGGCAAACGGCTTGTAGCTGTTGAGCGCCGCTTCCCAGCTCTCGCCGAGGCCGCCGAGGATCTCGTTGTAATCCTGTTTCGTCGACAGGACGTTGGCGAAGCCGCGCGGTGCCTCGATGCCCTGATTGGACGAGTCGTAGCCGGCCGCCGCGAGATAGGCCGACGCCGCGCCGTTCTGCGCCGCCCGTCCCGGATGGAAGCTCTTCGTCATCGTGCCGAACATCTCGCGCAGGTTCGACGACTGTGTCGCCGCGAGGCCGAGCGCCCAGACCATTTTCTGGACATCGAGTTTCAGCAGACGGCCGACGGCGGCGGCGGCGCCGAACACGCCCGCAGTGCCGGTGATATGCCAGCCGCGATCGTAATGATCAGGATAGACAGAATTGCCGATCCGGCATTCGACCTCGACGCCCACGATCATGGCGTTGAGGAGTTCATGGCCGGAAATGCCGTGGCGTTCGGCGACGGCTAGCGCGGCCGAGGCAACCGGGCCAGCAGGGTGGATGATCGTCTTCAGATGCGTGTCGTCGTAGTCGAGGACATGCGAGCTGATGCCGTTGATCAGTGCCGTGTGAAGGGCGTCGAGCCGCTCGCCCCGGCCGATGACCGTCGAGGTGGGCGCGCCGGAGAATTGGGTCAGCGCGTCGAGCGCGCGGTCGACCGTCTCATGCCGGGCGCCGCCGACCGCGCAGCCGAGCCAGTTGACGAAGGTGCGGACGCCTTCCTGCTGCACCGCCTCCGGGATTTTCGCGATGTCGCAGTCAACGATCCATTCGGCAAGCGCACGCGTCACGTCGGTTCGTTGGGCCATCGTCTTTCCTCCCGGGACTTTTTGTTTGTCGACAGTTCGCACGCGACTTTCTATGAGCCGCCAGCACCACCCTTTGGGTCTGCATTCAATCCCTGTCCCCGACCATTTTGTCAATCGTTGACAATTTGTGGTGGAGGGCTAGGCTGCCCCGCATGTTGTCAGACGCATCAGATGGTATCGGACTAACCCCGCAGCCTCTCGGCGTGCGATCCCTGCCCATGGCGCTCCGCGCGGAAATCGAGCGCATCATCCTGCAGGGCGACCTCCCGATGGGAGAGCGTCTGAACGAGAATTACTTCGCCGAGAAATTCCAGGTCAGCCGCGGCCCCGTGCGCGAGGCCTTTCGCGCCCTGGTTGAGGCTGGGCTTCTGGAATTCATCCCGAACCGAGGCGTCTTCATTCGGCCGATCAGCCTGGAAGAAGCGCTGGCGGCCTATGAGGTTCGCGCCGGGCTGTTCGCCCTCGCCGGCCGCCTGGCCGCGACGCGCATCCGCAAGGAAGAGGTCATCCGCCTGCGCGGGCTCGTTCATGAGATGGACGAATGCATCAAGCGCGGTGGCGACGGGAAGGCCTATTACCAGGCGAATATCGCGCTCGACGCCGCGATCCTGGCCGCGGCGCGCAACGACCGGCTGGCCCAGACCTATCAGGGCCTGGTCAAGGAACTACACCTGTTCCGGATGAAGAATCTCGGCCGCGCCGATCACATGGGCGAATCGAACCGCGAGCATGCCGAAATGGTCGATGCGCTCGCCGCCGGCGACGAGCAGCGTGCCCAAGACGCGCATTTCAATCACGTCATGAATGCCCGTGAGCGGGTGCTGGAGGCATACGCCACGAAGACTGCCTGACCACGACAAAAACAAACCGACCACAACAACAAGAGGCCGAAACGGGCCCGATAAAAATGACAAAACGGGAGGAAAAAGATGTTGGTCAAACACACGAATACGCTCGCGCGCTCGCTTTTCGCCGCGACCCTGGGATTGGCCTGCGCGGCCGCCCTGCCGGCTCTCGCCCAGGACAAGATCGCCTATCCGCACAAGGTCGTGACGCTCGTCACCCATTCGAGCCCGGGCGGTGGCAGCGACGTCTTCCTGCGCGACATGACGAAGTATCTGAAGCAGGTGATCGATGCCGACTTCGTGGTCGAGAACGTCTCGGGCGGCTCGGGTGCCAAGGCCATGGCGCATATGGCCAAACAGAAGCCCGACGGCAGCGTCTTCTATGCGACGACTCCGACCTACATCTATACCTCGCATATGGCCGAGCTGAGCGCGAACTACACTGCGCTCGAACCACTGGCGAATTTCTTCTACGACCCGGAAGTCATCTACACCCGTGCCGACGCCCCCTTCAAAACGCTGAAGGACGTGCTCGACAAGGCGAAGGCCGGCCGCAGCGCCTGGGGCGCCGCGAACCCGGGTTCGCTTGAGCGCATCACGCTCGAACAGATGAAGAAGATCACCGGCGTCAATGCCGCGATCGTCACCAGCGAAGGCGGCGGTGAGACGATGATCAACGTGCTGAACGGCACGCTCGATATCGCCATTGGCGAAGTCCAGGAACTGCGCTCGCAGCTCGAGGGCAAGCAGGTCCGAGTGCTGGCGGTTCTGTCCGAGGCTCCTCTCGCCCTTCTGCCGGGCGTGCCGACCGCCAAGGATTTCGGCATCGATCTGACGGTCCGCAAGTTCCGCGGCCTTGCCGGTCCGAAGGGCCTGCCCCCGGAGATCACCAAGGTCTGGGATCAGGCAATCCCGAAGCTGCTCGCCGACCCCAGGTACAAGGCTGAATACGAAGCGGCGAACCTTGTCCCGGCGTTCATCCCTCACGACGAGTACGCGAAGTTTGTCGACCAGTTCGCGACCGAGCAGAAAACGCTTCTGACCGAAGTCGGCGTCGTCAAGAAGAAGTAACGCAAACAGGACGAGCGCAATGGACAGGGATCTTGTCTGCGGCGTGATCGCGTTTGCCATCGCGCTCGCCTATCTCACGGCGGCGGCCACCATTCCGGAAAACGCCATCGGCGATACGGTTGGAGCCGCCGGCGTGCCCCACCTGCTGGGCTATGGCCTCGCAATCATGTCGGCTCTGTATGTCGGCCAGCGTCTCCTTGTGATGCGGGCCGGCATCGGCCCCGCCGTCGAGGAAGAGGGTGAGTCTCGCGGCGTGTTCGACCATCCGCTCGCAGCCTTCGCATGGGCGGCCGGGGCGGCCGCGATCTGCGCGGTGTTCATCTTCTTCTTCGAAACCGCCGGATACTTCCTGTCGGTCGCCCTGCTGATCTTCGCGATGTGCGTCTACCAAGGCGTCAAACCCGACTTCCGCCTCGCCGCGATCGCGGTCGGCGGTGCGGTCGTTTTCTGGCTCATTTTCGTCATGCTTCTCGGCGTCCACATGCCCCTCGGCATCTGGGCGGACCTGATCTGAAAGCCGTCATGGACGCGATCATCACGAGCTTCGAACTGCTTGGCACGACGCTCATCATACCGATGGCCATCATTGGCATGACCTGGGGCATTTTCGGCGGCGCCACGCCCGGCCTCTCACCATCGATCACCATGGCGCTGCTTCTGCCATTCACCTACACGATGGACCCAATCCCGGCTTTGGTCCTTCTGACCTCGACCTATGTCGGCGCCGAATATGGCGGGTCGATCCCGGCCATCCTCATTCGGACGCCCGGAACGAGCGCGTCGGCCGCGACCATGATCGACGGCTACGAGATGCGGAAACAGGGCAAGGCAGGTGAAGCGCTCGGCATCTCGCTCCAGGCGAGCTCGGTCGGCAATTTCGTCGGCATCCTCTGCGTCATCCTCCTGACCGCACCGCTGTCCCAGCTCGCTCTCGCCTTCAGGCCCAGCTCCTATTTCGCGCTCGGCATCCTCGGCCTCAGCGTCATCGTTTCGGTGTCCGAAGGCATGCTGTTCAAGGGCATCATCGGCGCCCTGATCGGCCTGATGATCGCAACCGTCGGCACCGACCCGGTGACCGGTGTCGGCCGCTTCACCTATGGCAATGCCGACCTCCTGACCGGCGTACCGATCATCCTCGTCATGGTCGGTCTGTTCGCCGTCGGCGAAGTGCTGGAACAGGTCGCCAATCGTCAGCCGACGGCTCATATCAGCGGCGGTGCGACGAAGTTGAAATGGCCGAGTTGGGCCGTGCAGAGTGAAGACCGCAAAGGCCAATCTGATCGGCTCGGTGATCGGCATCTTCTCCGGCATCATGCCGGGCGCCGGAGGAACCGTCGCGTCCTTCATGGCCTACACGGAAGCGCGCCGCTTCTCGAAACATCCGGAAGAGTTCGGCAAGGGCTCAGAGGAAGGCGTCGCAGCTCCTGAATGCGCCAACAATGCCGATGCGGGCGTCGGCCTGATTCCGCTGCTGAGCTTCGGCATCCCAGCGTCGAATTCGACGGCCGTGCTTCTCGGCGGCTTCCTGATCCACGGCCTGATTCCCGGCCCGGTCCTGTTCAACCGCGACCCCACCATCCTTTACGGAATGTTCTCCGGTCTTCTGGTCGCCTCGCTCGCGCTAATCCCGGTCGCCTATATCACCCTGTCGGCGTCGATCTGGTTGGTGAACCGGCCGAAGCCCTTTCTGTTCGCCTTCATAGCCGCGCTCGTCTTTTCCGGCGCCTACTCGATCAACAACAGTCCATTCGATCTCGGCCTCGTCCTCGCCTCGGGCGTCTTGGGATACGGAATGCGCTATTTCGGCATGCCGATGCTGCCGACCATCCTCGGTCTCGTGCTCGGCTACATGATCGAAGTCGAACTACCGCCGCTCGCTCGTCATCTCCGGCGGCGACCATCACATCTTCATCGAGGATCCGGTCTCCGTGATCTTCCTCGTCGCTGGCCGTCCTGTTCCTAGCCGGCTCGCTCATCCGTGAATTCAGAAACCGCAGGCTGCGCCCGCACGACAAGGAAGTTTCGGCATGAACGACATGAGCAGCCGCGCGCAGATGAGCATCGCCTCGCCAGATTTCGGACTGGATCGTCCGCACTGCGGAGAAGCCGCTTCCGGCAGACGTCGTCGGATATGTGCGAGCGTCTTCTGCTCGATGTCACCGGTCTCTGCGTCGCGGCCCGGGATACGGACTATGTCCAGGCGACGCTCGCGGCCGCCGAGTCCGGTCAATGCACCGCGATCGGCCACACACAGCGTTACGACATGTACAGCGCCGCGCTCATCAACGGCACCGCTGCTCATGGCGAGGACTTCGACGACACGTTCGAGGGCGGTCCGGTTCATTCCAGCGCGGTCGTGATGCCGGCAGTCCTCGCCGCCTGCGAGCGCTTCGGCCGATCGGGTCAGGACGCGCTGCTCGGCTGCGCGGTGGGCATCGAGCTTCTCTGCCGCCTCAGCCTCGTCGCGCCGCGCGCGATCCACAAAGCCGGTTTCCACCCGACAGCGGTCATCGGCACTCTGGCGGCCGCCGCAGGCGTCGGCGCGGCGCTCGGACTCAACCGCGACCAGCTAACCTCGACGCTTGGCATCGCCGGCTCGATGTCCTCGGGCATCATCGAATATCTGAAGGACGGCAGCTGGACGAAGCGGATGCACGCCGGCTGGGCGGCTCAGTCGGGCATCCGCGCGGCGCTGCTCGGAAAGGGCGGCTTCATGGGTCCCGTCTTCGTGCTCGAAGGCGAGCACGGCTTCTTCCACGGCTTCGCGCCGAGCAAGACGCCGGACTTCAACAAGCTTCTCGACGGCCTCGGCGATCATTGGATGCTGACCACGATCGCCTTCAAGCAATACGCCTGCGGGACCATGACCCAGCCCTATGTCGACTGCGCCATCGAACTATCCAGGCGCGGCATCAAGGCCGACGACGTCGTGTCGCATGGTCTGCGAGGTCGGCGAGGGCACGGTGCACCGCCTGTGGGAGACGCTGGAGGACAAGCGCAATCCGCCGACCGTCCTACGCGGCCAAGTTCAGCTCGCCCTACTGCATCTCGGTTGGCTTCGTGAAGAACGCCGCCGGCCTGGCCGAATTCAGCGACGAGATGGTCGCGCGATCCGGAGATCCTCGCGCTGGCCCAGAAGGTCTCCTACGTCGTCGACCCCGATAACCCCTACCCCACCCGCTTCACCGGCCACATCCGCGCGACATTGAAGGACGGCACCGTCCACGAGGTACGCCGCGAGAACATGCGCGGCGGCGCCCACGATCCGCTGCCGCCAGAAGAGTTCGAGGCGAAGTTCGTCGGCAATGTGCTGTATGGCGGCTTCGACGAGAATGTCGCGAGCCGGTTGAAGACGGCCAGCAGCGAACTGTTCAAGCAGCCCGATCTGTCCAGCTACACTGGCCTCAGGACGGCGTGATGGGAACTCTGCAAGGTAAGGTCGCGCTGGTCACCGGCTCGGCGCGCAACATCGGTCGCGCCATCGCACTCGGCGCTGGCGGCGGAAGGCGCTCATGTCGTCGTCAATGCGCGCAAGCTCACGCGCAGACGTCGAGGAAGTCGCGGCCGAGATCCGGTCGGCGGGCGGCAGCGCCAGCGTGATCATGGCCGATCTCGGCGAGGCGTCCCAGGTCAAGGATCTGTTCGCCGCAGATCAAGGACGAGCACGGCAAGCTCGATATCCTCGTCAATAATGCTGCGGTGCGGCGCGAGACGCCGCTCGCCAACATCTCGGCCGCCGAATGGCGGATCGTGATGTCGAGCATCCTCGATGCCTCCTTCTTCTGTTCGCAGGCCGCCGCGGCGATGATGCCGGACGGAGGGCGCATCATCAGCCTGGGCGGGCTGAGCGCTCATACCGGAGCCTCGAACCGCGCCCATGTCGTCGCCGCCAAGGCAGGTCTCGTCGGGCTGACCAAGGCGCTGGCGATGGAACTCGCGCCACGCCACATCACAGTCAATCTCGTCGCCCCCGGCCGCATCGACACCAATCGCGAGAAGACCGGCGCGCCGAGTCCGACCCATCATTCAGGCGCACAACTCCCCGCTCGGAATGCAAGGCTCGCCGGAGGATGTGGCGGCGATGGTCGTGCACCTAGCGGGTCCGAGCGGACAGTACATCACCGGCCAGACGATCCACGTGAACGGCGGAATCTATCTTCCGTGATAATCCTCGCCCTTAGGGGACGGAGGATCAGGTGAACGAAGACCTTCTGCACGAGGTCCGGGACGGCATTGCCCTTGTAACCTTCAACCGGCCGGAGAGCCGCAACGCGATGACATTCGAGATGTACGATCGTCTCGCCGAAATCTGCGACGCAGCGGCCAACGATCCGGATCTGCGCGTCATCGTGCTGACCGGTGCGGGCGGCAAGGCCTTCGCGTCCGGGACCGATATCGCGCAGTTCCGCAATGTCACGACCGCAGAAGACGCGCTTGCCTATGAGGCGCGGATCGGCCGCGTTCTGACAGCAATCGAAAATTGCGCGGTGCCGACGATCGCGCTCATTCCGGGCTCCTGCACGGGCGGCGGCGCCGGCTATTGCTGCCTGCTGCGATCTCAGGATTGCGGCAAGTGACCTGAAATTCGGCATGCCGATCGCCCGCACCCTCGGCAACACACTCTCGCTTCAGAACTACACCCGCTTCGCAGCCCTGCTCGGTCCCGCCAAGCTGAAGGATCTGGTCTTCACTGCGCGTCTCATGGGCGCCGAGGAAGCCAAGGCGACGGGCCTCGTTATCGAGGTCACCGAACCCGGCCAGCTCATGCCGCGAGGAATGGAGATCGCACGCCAGGTCGCCGGTCATGCGCCGCTCACGCTGCGAGCCGCCAAGAAAGCGCTCGGCGCCATTCGTCCGGACATCTCCCCTGCCCTCGCCGAGGAGATAAATCTGATGTGCTACCTCAGCGAGGATTTTCGTGAAGGCGTAGAGGCCTTTCTCGCTAAACGCTCGCCTCGCTGGACCGGCGAATAACGCATCGCTCGACCGCGCAGTCGCGCATGGACTGCAACCCTCCCATACGTCGCGTCTGCTAGCTGTCGACAATCGGCAAAGTAAGAAGCGCTGACCTTAAGGAGGACCCAATGTCGAACGCTGCAGTGATGACCGCCCGCGCAACCAATGGCGGTTCGTTCGATTTCCTCGGTGCCGTTGCGACGCTTCCTTGAATCGTTCGGCGCCGCGGTTCGTGTTTCGAATGCGCTGCGCGCCCATCGTCATCCGGAAGCGGAAGACCTGAAGGTTCTCGGCATCGACAAGAACGCCTTCGACTCGGTTCGCTGATCCGACGTCTCAGGCTGTGAAAAAGGGACGCGCCGCGGCGCGTCCCTTTTCGTTTGTTCATTCGGCTGCGATCGCCATGCTCTCGAGGCTAGCGAGAACCGCGTCGGTCACCGCACGGGTACCGGCCGTGCCGCCGAGATCGGGCGGCAGGACAGTGCCGCGGCCGTGACGTCCTCGATCGCCCGCATCAGCCGGTCGCCGGCGTCGTGCTCGCCGAGATGGTCGAGCATCATCACCGCCGTCCAGAACGAGCCGATCGGATTGGCGATCCCCTTGCCGACGATGTCGAACGCCGAGCCGTGGATCGGCTCGAACATCGACGGTCCCGCGCGGCTCGGATCGAGGTTGGCCGTTGCGCCGATGCCGAGGCTGCCGGCGACCGCAGACGCGAGATCCGACAGGATGTCGGCGTGCAGGTTGGTCGCCAGCACGGTGTCGACCGTGCCGGGCTTCAGCACCATGCGCGTCGTCATCGCGTCGACCAGCATCCAGTCGATGTCGAGATCCGGATAGTCCGTCGACCACCTCGCGGCAGATGTCGTCCCAGAACACCATTCCGTGCCGCTGCGCGTTCGACTTGGTGACGATCGTCAGCTTCTTGCGCGGCCGCGAGCGGGCGAGATCGCAGGCGAAGCGGCAGATGCGCTCGACGCCTGCGCGCGTGAACACCGAGACGTCGATACCCGACCTCGATCGGCAGACCCCTTGTGGGCGCGGCCGCCGACACCGGCATATTCGCCTTCCGAATTCTCGCGGACGATCACCCAGTCGACGTCTCGCGCCCGAGTTCGGCGCGCAGCGGGCCGGTCAAGCCCGGCAGAAGCCGCGTCGGCCGGACATTGGCGTATTGGTCGATGCCCTGGCAGATCGCGAGGCGCAACCCCCAGAGCGTGACCGCGTCCGGGATCTTCGGATCGCCGACCGCGCCGAAATAGATGGCATCGAAATCGCGGATCCGGTCGACGCCGTCAGCCGGCATCATCACCCCGTGCGTGCGGTAATAATCCGAGCCCCAATCGAAATGGGTGAACTCGAAGCCGAACCGCCATCTGCGCGGCGCGACGGTCTCGAGCACCTCGCAGCCAGGATTGATGACCTCCGTTCCGATGCCGTCGGCCGGGAATGACCGCGATCTTGTAAGTCGCATGAACTCCCCTTCCTTTTCACGATTATGGCCCCGCCTCGCCAGGTCTCGAGGCGTTTGAAGATCGCGAACGCGACGAGAATCGATGGCCTCGATCAGCGCGATCCGCATGACGTGGAACGCGGTGACGATTTCGGCGTCGACGTTCATGGCCTGCGCCGTCAGCACCATTTCGGTGACCGCAGCCGGCGCGATCGACAGGAAGCTCGTTCCGAATAGGGCAGTCCGGTCGCCAGTCGAGAGCAACCATCGCGCCGGCCGCCGTCACGACGATCAGGTAGACGGTGATGACGAACGCGCCGAACACCACGCGCGGCAGCTTCAGCATCAGGTCGCGCTCGAACCGGACACCCAAGCGAAACACCGATAACGAGCTGGCAGACGATCATCAGCAGGCGCGGCAGCCGACATCACGCAGAAGGTCGGTTCGCGGCGAGAATCGCGCCAGAACGCAGCCGCCGATCAGCCAGGGATTGGGAAAGTGCGTCAGGCCGAGCAGCCGCGCTCCGCCATAGGCGAGACCGATAGCAGGATCAGGCTCGAGAGCACGTCATCGCGCATGTCGACATGGGTGTGGACGATGTGCCCATGTTCGCCGAATGCGAAAGACGAGCAGCGGCACCGTCAGCACCACCGTCGACACGCGCACGGCATGGACGACCGACACGGCATTCGGATCGCCGCCGCGCTGCGCGGCGATCGTCGCCATGTCGGCCATGCCGGCGGCGGCGGTCGCAGAAGAACGCGGTGGACGCGTCGACCCGGCGAGCGGCACGAGCAGGAACGCCGCGATCATCGTCACGCCGATGACGAAGACGTCGACACGACCATCGCCGGCAACAGCGCAAGCGTCGCGACAAGGACCGCCGCGGTGAAGCGCAGGCCGATCGCGAGCCCGACCACGACCTGGCCGGCCTCGCGACCGTGCGGCACGCTCATCAGCGGCAGCCCAAGAAGCGATCCCGCGGCGCAGAAGAGGAACGGACCGAGCATCCACGCCAGCGGCATATGGATCGCCGAGGCGGCAAAGCCGCCGAGCGTTCCGATCGCGAGCGTCAGCGACAAGCCGCGCGAGCCGGATAGGCCGCGATCGCGGCCACGACGCGCGAGCGCCTTCTGCCGAGCGCGGCACCTCGACCTCCGCCGTCAGGCCGCGTTTCGTCAGGGCTTCATCAGGCGGGTGATGTCGGGAAGCTCCTCGAAATCCCGCACCATCGCGATGACGTCCTCGCCCTGGGCTTTCGGCCAGCGCGCGAAGTCCGCGCATTTCGCGGAATTTGTCGGCGACCTCGTCATAGGTCATCGGATTGGCCGGGCTGCCCTTGCCGAAATCGGAGCGGCCGGAGATGCGCCGCCCGTCGGTCGAGGTCGATGTCGATGATCGTCGTCATCTTGTCGTAGCCGGCGGCTTCCGCCTCGTCGTCGATCACGAAGTCGACCTTCTCGATCATCGCCTGCACATCCGCGCGATCGACGACCTCGTCGGTGAACTCGTTGAGCCCCGCGTGGCCTTCGAGGAGGAGGATCGCCATGCAGAATTCCATCGAGAACTTCGCCTGAAGCTCGTTCGTCGGCCGGTGATGGATCAGCGCGTTCGGCATGTTGGATTGGTGCCGACGCGCACCCGCTTCACCTGATCGGCGCGGATGCTCGTTCTCCGGATGAGCGCAGCATCTCGGTCATGCCCGGGATGGGTCAGCGATCCCGACGGATGCGGCTTGATGGAGACGCCGGGCGAGGCGAACGTCCACGGCGCGCCGAGCCGGCCGAAGATCGCGCCGCGGATCGTAGCCGCCGCCCGCCGCACTGAAGAAGCCGCGCGGCGCTTCGAGGATGGTCGGAGCAGCGGTCCAGCCGCTATCGCCGCGAACTGCGCGGCGACAACGCCGCTCTCCGACGAACGTCCGGCGTGGAACGGCTTCGTCATCGTGCCGAAATTCTCGCGCAGGCCCGCCGACTGGCTGCCGGCGATCGACAGCGCGCGGAGTCGTGGTCTCGACGATCGAGGCCCATCAGCTTCGACGCCGCAGAGGCCGAGGCGAAGGTCCCGCAGGTCGCGGTCGCGTGGAAGCCCGTCTGGTAATGGCGCGGATTGATCGCCTCGGCGATCTTGCACTCGACCTCGACGCCGACGTGATAGGCGAGCATCACGTCGCGGCCGGAAGCGTCTCGCGCCTCCCCGACCGCCAGTGCCGACGGCAGAGCCGGCGCGGTCGGATGGGTCAGCAGGCCGTAGACGCGGTCCGGCGCGACGGCGAGCTGCGTGTCGTCATAATCGTCGGCATGCATGCCGACGCCGTTCGCGAAGGCCGCGAAGCGGCTGGCGACCTTGCGGTTCGAGCCGATCACGGTCGACGGTCCGGACGCGAGGCCGATCTCGTCGAGATGCCTGCGGACGAGTTCGCCGCTCTTCGCGACAGAGCCGGAAAGCGCGAGCCCGAGCCCGTCGAGGATCGACTTCTTGCCAAGCTCGGCGACGTCCTGCGGCACGTCGCTGGTCGTTGACCACGAAGTCGGCGACGTAGCGGGTCAGATCCTCGGTGACGGCTTCGTATGGGCGTTCATGGCGCTCCTCCGCATCTGATTTTGTTGTTTGCCGCGCCGATCGATGCGGCGCGTCGACGTGCCAGCGTCTACAGGCCACGGCCTCGCGGCGGGCGTCGAGTTTGGATCTGAGAATGCCGGTGATGGCGTCGCCGAGCTCGCTTGGTATTCGCGTTGCCGCCGAGATCGCGGCGTCAGGGCATCGCCGTTGGCCAGCACCTCCTCGATCGCCGCCTCGACCGCGCTGCGCGGCGGCCTCCTCGCCGAGATGGCGAAGCATCATCGCGCCCGACCAGATCTGGCCGATCGGGTTGGCGATGCCCTTGCCGGCGATGTCGGGCGCCGAGCCGTGCACCGGCTCGAACATCGACGGGTATTCCTTCTCGGGATTGATGTTGGCGCCGGCGCGATGCCGATCGAGCCGACCACCGCGGGCCGAGATCCGACAGGATGTCGCCGAACAGGTTCGAGCCGACGACGACGTCGAACCAGTCCGGATTGCGCACGAAATGCGCGGTCAGGATATCGATGTGGTAACTGGTCGGTCTTGAAGTCCGGATATTCCGCCGAGATCGCGGCAAAGCGCTCGTCCCAGTACGGCATCGTGTGGCTGATGCCGTTCGACTTGGTGGCCGAGGTGACGTGCTTCTTGCGCGTCTTGGCCAGTTCGAAGGCGTAGCGCATGACCCGGTCGCAGCCGCGCCGCGTGAAGATCGACTGCTGCATCGACGAGCTCGTTCTCGGCTGCCGTCATAGAGCCGGCCGCCGATCGACGAATACTCGCCCTCATTGTTCTCGCGCACGACGTAGAAATCGATGTCGCCGGCCTCGCGGCCCTTCAGCGGGCTTTCGACGCCCTTCAGCAGCGCACCGGGCGCAGGTTGATGTATTGCTGGAAGCCGCGGCGGATCGGGATCAGCAGCCCCCAGAGCGAGACGTGGTCCGGCACGCCCGGGATAGCCGACCGCGCCGAGATAGATCGCGTCGAGGTTGACGGATCTGGTCGAGGCCGTCTTTCGGCATCATGCGGCCGGTCTTGGCGAAGCGCTCGCAGCTCCAGTCGAAGTCGAGCCATTCGAATTGAGAATCGCCGCCGAGGCGCGCCGCGGCCTCCAGCACCTTCTGCCCTTCCGGCACGACCTCGTTGCCGATGCCGTCGCCGGGAATAACCGCGACCGAATACTTTTTCATGCTGTCCTCCAGGCGTGCTGCGGCGCTCTGACAGGCGCCTTTCGACCGGCCGAATTTATCGCGCCGGGCAGATGCAGATTGGTCCGCGCACACACAAACTGTCAACACTATAAATCACGGCGCCGTGATTTATTCCGAACCCATTCAAGGGCGCAATCTCAGCTGGAGACGACCACGTAAGTGGGCCTACGCGCGGGGCAGCACAGCGTCGAGTAGCACGTTATATGTGTTGACAGTATGAAGCGCTGTGTCAGATTGAATTGACGTCGGAGCCCTTGAATGACCGCCAACCGCAATCCCCGCACCGCATCCTTCGTGCCTGTCGTCCAGCGCGAGATCGAGCGGATGATCGGCTCAGGAGAGCTGACCGGCGGAACGCGCATCAACGAAAGCACGCTGGCGCTGAAGCTCGGCGTCAGCCGCGGACCAATCCGTGAGGCTTGCCGGACGCTTGAGCAACTCGGCCTGCTCAGAAGCGAACTCAATCGCGGCTTCTTCGTCCGCGAGATCTCGACCAAGCAGGCGCTCGACATCTACGACACGCGCGCGGGCCTGTTCGGCCTCGCCGGCCGGCTCGCCGCGAGCATCATCACCACGCATCAGCTGAATGGGCTCGATGCACTGATCGCCGAGATGGACAAGGCGATCACGGCCTCCGACATCGCGGCCTTCTACCCGCTGAACAACGAATTCCACCAACTGCTCATCGAGGCGTCCGACAACGCCAAGCTGATCGAGCTCTATCCGACGCTCGAAGCCGAGCTGCATCTCTTCCGCCGCCGCGGACTTATCCTGCCGGGCTCGATGCGCGTCTCGAACGACGAGCACCGCGCGATCGTCGACGCGCTCCGCGTCGCCGACACGACGGTCGCGGGGCGGCTGATGGAACGACACATCCTGGCGGGCAAAGCCCGCTTCATCCGGACGCTCGATCAAACGGGCGCATGAACAACAAAGACAGGTGAGGAAACATGGCCGCTCAATCGCTCCCCGTCGTCGCCATCCTACCCGGAGACTGCACCGGCATCGGCCCAGAGCAGACCGCCCGCATCCTGCATGACGGGCGGCTCCGCCATGTCGCCCGCCTCGTCTATGTCGGCGACAAGCGCGTGCTCGACATGGGCGCCAGACATGCCGGTGTGACAGTCGATTACGTGGTCTATCCGTCGGTGTCGGCGGTGGACTGGAACGACCCGCGCGTGCCGGTCGTCGACCTCGGCAACACCGATCCAGCGCAGTTCGAACTCGGCGTCTGCCAGCCCCGAATCCGGTCGCCTGACCGGCGACACGCTCGTCGCGCGCCATCGACTTCGCCAAGGCCGGCGAGATCGACGCGCGTGACCTTCGCGCCGCTCAACAAGCAGGCCATGTTCAAGGGCGGCTGGCGCTTCCCGGACGAGCACAAGATGTTCGCCCACCTCCTCAATCACACCGGCCCGTTCAGCGAGATGAACGTGCTCGAAGGCCAGTGGATGACACGCGTCACCTCGCATGTCTCGCTGCGCACGGCGGTCGAACAGATCAACATCGAGATCGATCTGCGCGCGCGCTGCGCCTGGCCGACGACACGATGCGCAAGGCCGGCATCGAGAAGCCGCGGATCGCGGTCGCGGCGCTCAATCCGCATGCGGGCGAAGGCGGACTGTTCGGCACCGAAGAGATCGACATCATCCGCCCGGCGATCGAGGCGATGCAGCGCGAGGGCATCGACTGCGAAGGTCCCTTCCCGTCCGACACCGTCTATCTGAAGGCGTTTGCCGGGCACTATGACAGCGTGCTCGCGATGTATCACGACCAGGGCCAGATCGCGACGAAGCTCAAGGGCTTCAACAAGGGCGTGACGATCACGGCCGGTCTCGAAACCGTCTTCACGACGCCCGCGCACGGCACCGCCTTCGACATTGTCGGCAAGGGCATCGCGGATATCGGCGCCTACGAGGCCGCGATCAAGCTCGCCGCCCGTATCGCATCCCGGAAGATCGAGGAACGTGCCCGCGCGGCCTAGGCCGATGCCGTCAGCACGCGCTTCTTGCCGCGCGAGACGTGACGCCAGTGAGCAAGCTGGGCCCGATCGCCATCGCCCGACGCGAGTGCCTCGAGCATTGCGCGATGCTCGCGGTTGGAGACCGTCAGCCCGCCGGACTGCACCAGAGCGCGGGTCGCGGAACAGATGCAGCTTGTTGACGAAACGCTGGTACTCGGCCGCGAGCGTGCGGTTGCCGCACGACGTGACGATCAGATTATGGAATGCGAGATTGACCGGGTAATAGGCGTCGAAGTTGCCGCGTCTCGGCGATCGCATCCATCTCGTGTCACGAGGCTGGTCAATTGCACCGAGCAGCTCGTCGGTCATCCGTTCGGCGAGCAGGCGCCCGGCCTGTCCGAACAGAGCGGCGCGGACGTCGTAGATCTCGATCGCGTCCTCGACCGACAGGCGACGTACGAAGACGCCGCGATTGCGGATCACCTCGACAAGGCCCTTCGCCTCGAGACTGCGCGTCGCCTCGCGCAGCGGACCGCGGCTGGTGCCGAACCGGTTCGACAGATGGATCTCGTTGATCCGGATCGCCGGGCTCGAGTTCGCCGGTCAGAATCAGCCGTTCTATCTCCTTTTCGAGGACGGTCGTCAGCGACGCCGTCTTGACGATATCGAGATCGTTCAAAAACGGGGAAACCGTGCCACAGGCGTCGGTCGGATGATTCACGAGGTGCTCCGGAAAGAATGATCACGCCGCACAGTCACTTGCGCATCAATTGAGTGACACAGAAACCGCATACGGTTTCAACGGACAAATATTTAACGTCCTGTCGATTGTCGACAAGGCGCTTTTCCCGCTTCGCCTCGCTGTCCCGATCCGTCGCTACATAACTCGTAAATCTACGGCCAATGGACCTTCAAATCTGTTGACAGTTGACGCGAGCAGTAGGAACCTCGGTTTCGTCGGTCCGCGAAAATGGCCGCTGATCAGCAAACAATGCTGACGGCCACAGAAGCCAAAATTGGAACCGGCTGGGAGGAAATGCGATGAAGCAATTTACGAGACGCGATGCGCTTAAACTGACGCCGGCGGCGGTCTCGTCGCGGGCGGTTCGCTTGGCATGCCGGTATCGTGCGGGCGGCAACTTATCCGGACCGGCCGATCAACGTCATCGTTCCGTTTGCCACCGGCGGCTACAACGACCGCCTGTCGCGCGCCTTCGCTCCGTACCTCGAGAAGGAGCTCGGCCAGCCGCTGGTGATCGTCAACAAGGCCGGGCGCCGGCACGCAGCTCGGCCACACCTATGCGCTGCAGCAGCCGAACGACGGCTACACGATCCTCTGCACCTCGGCCTCGCCGTACATCCCGCTGACGGTTCTGCTTCAGAAGGCGCCGTACAAGGTCGAAGACTTCTGCGATGATCAACCTGCCGTCGCGCGACTACACGCTCGCGGCGACGTCGAGCGACAGCGCGATCAAGAACTTCGAGGAAGTCATCGACAAGCTGAAGAAGGATCCGACGCAGCCTCAGCGATCGGCGTCCAGCCGGCCTCCGCCGACTACGCCAACATGGTGCTGACGCATGCAGGCCGCCGGCATCGATCCGCAGCAAGCTGCGCATCGTCACCTATGACGGCGGCGGCCCGGCCCGCAACGCGACCGCCGGCGCGCAGGTCGATGTCGGCTTCGTCGGCGGCGAGGGCTTCCTGCCGCTGAAGGACAAGATCAAGCCGCTCGCGATGTACGCCGGCGCAGAAGGTCGGACTGGTATCCCGGAAGCGCCGCTGATCGGCGCAAGCGGCATCAAGACCGACTTCGTCGAAGGCTCGCAGCGCGGCTGGGCGGTTTCGACGGCGCTGAAGAACGAGGCAGCCCGACATCTACAAGGTCGATCGAGGGCGCGGTCGAGCAAGCGCCAGCCAGGATCCGGAGGCGGTCGAGGCCCTGAAGCTGCAGGAGCTCGCGACCACCTGGTACGGCCCCGAGGCGTCCAACAAGGCCTATCCTCGACAACGCCGCCAAGATGGCGAAGTACGTCGACCTGCTGAAGTGAGACGCATCCGGCGCGGGCCGGCCATTCGCGCCGCCCGCGCCCTGCCATCCTTCAGCTCGCGGAGGAGATCGCATGCGTATCGGACGGCACACGAATACCGGTCGACTACGGCCATCTGGCCTTCGTCTGACGCTGATCGCCGGCGGCGATCATCTGGTACCTGTTCGATGCGCGCGGCGTGTCGCGCCAGCGTCAACAACCTGCTCCTGGTCGCAGCCGCTCGCGATCTTCGCGCTGGCTCATGTCGCTGCTCGATCATTCCGCAATGCTTCCAGCGGGCCGACGCGGTGGTCGCAGGCCAGAAGCCCGAGGAGTACGATCCGCTCGCGCCGAAGCTGCCGACGGAGCGCAGCGCAGGTCATCCGCATGGCTGCTGCTCGGCGCGGCGCTCGGCGTCTTCGTCTTCGCGCTCAACATCATCGGCTTCGACATCGCGATCTTCCTGTTCGCCGCCGCCACCATGGCGATCTGCGGCGAGCGCCGGCCGCTGCACCTCATCGCCGTATCCGGCCGCGGTCGCCGTCGTCGGCGATCTACGGATTCCGGGCGCTGATGCCCTATCCGATGTTCACATGCATTCTGTAGGAGCGCGCGATGATCGACTTTCCGGCCTTTTCGGATGCCCTCGGCATCATGGCCACATCGGCCGGGTCCTGGGGCTGGATCGTTCCCGGGCCTGATCGTCGGCCTCGTCTTCAGCGCCATTCCGGGCGTCTCGATCACCATGGCGATGGCGATCGTGCTGCCGATGTCGCTCTACATGGATTTCTTCTCGGCCGTCGTCTTCCTGACCTCGGTCTATACCGGCGCGGGCTTCGGCGGCTCGGTGCCGGCGATCCTGATGAACATTCCCGGGCTCGCCGTCCTCCTACGCGACGACCTTCGACGGCTACGCCATGTCGAAGAAGGGCCAGCACAACGAGGCGCTCGGCTACGCGCTCTTCGCCTCCACGATCTGCGGCATCCTCGGCTATGTGCTGCTGCTGCTCGTGGTCGAGCCGCTCGCCGACATCGTGCTCCGCATCGGCCCGGTCGAGATGTTCGCGGTCGCGATCTGGGGCATGCTGCTGCTCGGCTCGCTCGGCTCGAAATACGTGACGCGCGGCCTGCTCGCCGGCGGCGTTCGGCGTGCTGCTCGGCACGGTCGGCATGAACACCGCCGGCTTCATCCGCGGCACGATGGGCCTGCCGGTCCTGCTCGACGGCATCTCGCCGATGCCCGGCCATGATCGGCCTGCTCGCCGCCGGCCAGCTGCTGACGCTTGCCGGCAAGGACTACATCCTCGACGCCGAGAGCGCCCGCGACGGTCAGCGTGCGGAAGATCCTCGCCGGCTGCTGGGGCACGATGAAGTATCCCGGCGTGCTGCTCCGCGGCTCGATCATCGGCATCATCATCGGCGCGGTGCCGGGCGTCGGCTCGTCGGTCGGCAACCTCATCGCCTATGCCGAAACCAAGCGCACGGCGAAGGACAGCGCCACCTTCGGCAAGGGCAATCCGAAGGGCGTCATCGCGGCGGAATCGGCGGTCGCCAGCGCCGAGGGCGGCTCGATGGCGACCATGCTGGCGCTCGGCATTCCGGGCGGCGGCGCGACGGCGATCCTGCTCGCCGCCTTCATGATGCACAACATCGTGCCGGGCCCGAGCTTCATCCAGAACGCAGAAGCCGATGGTCTACGCGATCATCCTGAACAACATCGTCCAGGCGATCGTGCTGCTCGTGGTCGGCATCGGCTTCATCTACGTCGCCAGCAACGTCGTGAAGGTGCGCACGCGCTACATCCTGCCGGCGATCCTGGTCATCGCGACGCTCGGCACCTACGCGGTCGAGCGGCTCGGTCGAGCGGCCCGATCACGCTGTTCATCTTCTCGCTGATCGGCTTCGCGCTGGTGCGGTACGAGTATCCGGTGGCGGCGGTGGTGGTCGGCATCCTGCTCGGACGCATGCTGGAGACCGAGTTCCTGCGCTCCTACCAGCTCAGCGGCGGCAATCCGCTCTACATCCTGCAGCGGCCGGGCGCGATGGCGATCGTCGGCGTCATGCTGCTGTCGCTGGCGATGACCGCCTGGGGCAAGCGCAAGCAGGCCAAGCAGGAAGCGGAAGAGGAAGCCGCCATACAGGCGCTCCACCGCGAGGAACTCGCCACCGCCGGCAAGCACTAACCGGACGAAGTCGGAAACAAAAACGGGCGGAGCCGCGAAGCTCCGCCCGTTTCATTTGCACCCCCAGCACTTTTTACGGGCGCAATCTCTCGATCTCGGCGAATTCGGCACGCTCCTGCGAATCGAGCTGCGCGATCAGCCCCATTTCCCATGACGAGGTATTGGAGTGACGCCTCGCGATTGCCGTCGTGCCGATCGTGGACGAACCAGACCCGGTCGATAGCCACATCGCGTGACAAAGGTGCGTCGCGCACCACGCTCCAGCCCGCCTGCCTACACTCATCAAGTCCGGCTGCGAGCCAACGCACATCGATACTCGCCTCAGCGATATCCTGGCTTGCGGCGGCCGCAACCGCCGGATCGGGTGTGTGGAGGATGACCGTCTCTGTACCTGGCGGGGATCGCATCCAGCAGGTTCTGGCGCACGGCCCATAGCGCTCTCTGCAGATGGCCCGCATCCCTCTCCAGCGATGGACGGATATCGACGAGGGTCACTCCCGTTTTGGCGAGAGCGGCGAAGGCCCGCGTCGGCGGCAGTTCCGGTGGCGTCTCCGGCAGCGTGAAGGACCGCACCGGCACCTTCGGAAGTTCCATCTCCTCGTCCAGTGCCACGACGTGCGTCTCGTAACCGAGCGCGCGGAGAAAGAGCGCGGAAAGCCCGGACCGCAGCCCGGTATCGCAGATGAAGATCAACCGAGCGTGGCGAACGGCGACGTATTGGTCGGTCGCCTGGACGATCTGGCCAGCGAGAGCTGGCACCGCGCCCGGGCACGGCCGCACGGCGCGTTCCTCTGCCGTCCGGAGGTCGAACAGATAGGTGGTCCGGCCCGGTTCGGCGGCGAGTTGCGTGGCTCGCTCGCTCGATAGTTTTGACAGGCCAGTTCGCTGCGCGAGATCGCGGGCGCGGCGGGTGCTGATACTCCGCTCGCCATCGGTCAGCGTCGGAAAGGGATCGGCGTTAGCGCCGCGATCGAGCGGAAGGCCTTCGAGTGCCCAGCCCTGCGTTCCGTTCTCGAGCGCATAAACCGGATTGTCGACACCCAGGGCGGCGAGGCCGAGAGCGCCGACAATGCCGCGCGTGCGGCCGGCACAAGTGATGACGACAGGTGTCTCGTCGTCAGCGACCGCATGCGCGAACCGATGCGCCAGCTCACCGTTGGGCAGGCATTCGGCGCCCGGAACCCTCATCTTTCCGTATTCCGCCGGCGGCCGAGCATCGAAGAACCTGAGAGCCCTGCCCTCGCTCCTGCCATCGGCGGAGCGTCGCGGCGTCGATCGTCCGCGGATGCCAGGCGTGCTCCAGCAATTCGCCGAGCGTCTTGCTCGGCACATTGACGCCGGCGAACACGACGAATCCGGCCGCCGCCCACGACTTCATCCCGCCTTCGACGACGCGGACATCCCGGTAGCCGCACGACAGGAGGCGTTCCGCCGCGCGATCGGAAAGTTCGTCCCCCTCGTCGAGGAGCAGGATCGGCACGTCGGCCCGAGGGACGAGCGCGACGGCCGATGTCTCGAGCCGGCTGTACGGGCAGTGCACGGCGAACAGCGCGTGTCCGTCGCCATAGGCCGCGGCCTCCCGAACATCCAGCAATGCGATTTCGCAGCCGTTATGAAGCAGCGCCTTCGCTGCTTCCGGCGACATAGAGCGGATCCGTCATCCCACGGTTTCGCCGCGGAAGAACCGGTAGAAGGCGGCGTAGACGAGATCCGGGCGATGCTCGGCCGGATAGTGGCCGGTCGGGATCGAGAAGCCGGTCAGGTCGTCCGCCCATTCCGACCAGGCCTTCATCACCTTGAAGTGCCGGCCGCAATGGCTGTTGTCGCCCCAGAGGACGAGCGTCGGGCAGGCGATCGTCTTCCTGCCGTAATCGGCGGTGTCCATCGCGAGGTCGACGGTGATCGTCGCGCGGTAGTCTTCGCAGACCGCGTGGATCTGCTCGCGGGTCGCGCAGCGGACATATTCTTCCATCGCTTCCGGCGTGAAGATCTCGAGGCCGACGCCCTTCTTGTTGAGCTTGTAGCGCATGTAATAATCGAGGTCGGCGCCGAGCAGATTTTCCGGGAACGGCGCCTTCTGCGCCATGAAGAACCAGTGATAGCTCTCCGACGCCCAGCCGAGCGTGATGTTGTTCAGCACGTAGTGGGTCGGGACGATGTCGAGCGCCGCAATAGCGGACGATACGATCCGGACGATCGAGCGCCATGCGGAAGCCGACACGGGCGCCGCGATCGTGGCCGGCGACGGAGAACTTGTCGAAGCCGAGCGTGTCCATCACCTCGAACGCGTCCTCGCCGATTGCACGGAACGAATAGCCGGAATGGTCCTCGCCGCCATCGGGTTTCGAGCTGTCGCCATAGCCGCGCATGTCGATCGCAACGACCGTGAAATCGCGCGCGAGCGACGGCGCGATCTTGTGCCAGCTGACGAGCGTCAGAGGATTGCCGTGGATCAGGAGAAGTGGCGGCCCGTTACCAGCGATCGCGACGTTGATCTCGGCACCGCGCGTCTTGATGCGCCGACGCTCGAACCCTTCCATCAGCGTCTTTGACCTTACGAGCTCCGGAACTTCCAGATCCTGCAGCATTGCTCACCTCCCGCATTTTTGCGAAGGCTAGCGCGCCAACTGATAACTGTCGACAGTTTTGCGGCAACGAGCGTGATCGAGTCCTTCCGACTGGCTCATCCTCGCTCCTGCGGGTCTCACCCCAACCTTTTCCGATCCGCACGCCCGGCCTTCAGAAGAAACTCCGTGTAGCCGTTCGGCTGGGTTTGGGCCTCGAAGATCAAAGCCCGCGCTGTTCGGAACGCAATGCCATCGAAGCCGGGGCTCATCGGCGTATACGCCGCGTCTCCATCATTCTGCCGATCAACCAGGACGGCCATGCGGCGCAGACTTTCGTCGACCTGGGCCGCAGACACGACGCCATGCAGCAGCCAGTTCGCGATGTGCTGGCTAGAGATTCGAAGCGTCGCGCGGTCTTCCATCAAATCGACGCCGTTGATGTCCGGCACCTTCGAACATCCGACCCCTTGATCGATCCAGCGGACGACATAGCCGAGAAGGCTCTGCACATTGTTGTCCAGCTCGCTTCTCACCACGGCTTCAGTCAGGCTTTCAGCATCGACGAGGGGAAGCGCCAGCAGTTCGGTCAAAGCAGGCAAGGAGGCTGACCGAAGCCTTGACTGCACATCCGGCACATCGATGTCGTGGTAATGGATCGCGTGCAAAACGGCCGCGGTCGGCGACGGCACCCATGCGGTGCTCGCGCCGGCTCTGAGTTGAGCCCCCTTCTGCGCGATCATGTCCGCCATCCGATCCGTCGCGGTCCACATCCCCTTCCCGATCTGGCCACTCCGATCGAGACCGGCGTCCAACCCCGTCACGACGTTCCGCTCCTCATAAGCTCGAAGCCACGGCTGGGACTTCATCGTCGTTTTGGGGACGACTGGTCCCGCCTCCATGGCGGTGTGGATCTCGTCTCCCGTTCGATCGAGGAAACCGGTGTTGATAAAGAACACCCGGCGGCGGGCGATGTTGAGTGCCGCCCGCAGATTGGCGCTCATCCGCCTCTCTTCGTCCATGATGCCGATCTTGATCGTGTTAGGCGGCAGTCCGTAGATCTCCTCGAGCCGGGCGAAGAGATCGACCGCGAGCTGGACCTCATCGGCGCCGTGCATCTTCGGTTTCACGACGTAGATCGAGCCCGCGCGGCTGTTCAGACGACGATGCTCGCCGCGTAGATCGTGCAGGCCGATCAGGGTCGTCACGGCGGCGTCGATGAAGGTCTCCGAGACCGGGTCGCCATCCCTGGTCAACACCATGTCGGTCTTTACGTGCTGCCCGATATTGCGAACCAGCAGCAGGCTTCTGCCAGGAAGGGCATTCTCGCGTCCGTCGGCTCCGATCATGCTCCGGTCGTCTGCCAAACGACGCTCGATTTCGCCGCCGCCCTTGCGCACCGCGGCGCGAAGCGTGCCAATCATCAGGCCCAGCCAATCCCGGTAGGCCGGGATCTTGTCCTGCACGTCGATTGTGGCGACGCTGTCCTCGAAATCGACGATCGTCGTCAACGCCGATTCCAGCACGACATCGGACATGCCCGCCCGATCCAGGCGCCCGCTCGGCGTGTCCGCATTGAACACCAGGTTGATATGCAGGCCATGGTGCTTGATGAACACGTGCTCCGGACGTTCCTCCGGGCCGCGATGTCCGACGAACGCCGCTGAGTCCAGCAGCCCCCTCGCCTCGCCGTCCGAAAGCCGGCCTTCGAGCGCGCCATCCTCGACCCGATATGAGACCGCGTCGGAATGGCTCGCGCCTCCGGCCAGCGGAATCCAGCGATCGAGCAGACCTTTGACGTGGTCGATGACCAGCGTCGCGCGCGATGCGTCGAGCTCTTGTCCCGCGCCGTCGCCTTTCGGGAGAAGCGCATCCGTGCCGTAAAGGGCGTCATAGAGGCTGCCCCACCTCGCATTGGCAGCGTTGAGCGCATAACGCGCGCTCGTGACCGGCACGACGAGCTGAGGGCCATGAAGGTCGGCCACCTCGGCGTCGATACCCTGCACGTCGACTTCGAAATGCGGGGGCTCAGGCGAGAGGTAGCCAATGTTTTCGAGAAAACGGAGATATGCCGCCGCGTCGAATGCCTGACCCCGGCGTGCCACGTGCCAGGCGTCGATCTCTGCCTGAAGCCGGTCTCTTTCGCGCAGCAGGGCGCGATTTCGCGGCTCGAACTCGGCGATCAGGGTATCGAGTTCCGCCCAGAAGCGGGCTGGGTCGACACCGGTGCCGGGCATCACCTCGTCTTCTATGAACCGAGCCAGCAAAGGATCGACAGTGATGCGAGCCGAAGTATCCGGTTTCGGTGCGGCAAACGTTTCCATCCCTATCTCCGTTTCGAGACTTGCGCGGAAGACGCTTCAAAATCCGATCAGGTTCCTCAGAAACGTCGCGCGCGGTCTGCTCATTCTTGGACGCAAGCCGCGTGAGACGGGATTTTCCGCCGTCAATCAGTTGGCGTCATTCCGCTGGGGTCGGGCCTCCGAGAGTACTCGGCGATCCCAGCGCTGATGCTAGAGACAGTAACTCATCTTGGACCCGCGCAGGAGATGCGCGGCATTAGACGACCGCCTTCCCCGTTTCCTCCCGAGAAGGCGTCCGGGCTGCGAGCGCTCGACAGCCGTGCGCCCCACCCGCTCGACGCGATCTCCGGCCACAGCGTAGATCGCCCGGGCGCCGGCTTAGCTCAGCGGTAGAGCAGCGGTTTTGTAAACCGAAGGTCGGGGGTTCAATCCCCTCAGCCGGCACCAGCATGCTGCGACGACGAGAACGCGATCTTTGCCGTGGCAGTGTCGTCTTCGTCGCTAATATCGGGACGTTCGACTTACGACGCTGATTTCACGCGCCGTCCTTCCGCGAGTTTTCGATGCCGCGTCCCGACCAGGAATACATCGACTGGCTGGTGTCCCAGTCGATGCTGCACCACGCCCGAACCTGCGCCGTCCGCTATACGGGACATGGGCGCCAGTGGCAGCGTCCCTACGGCGACAGCCGGCCGCGCGCGGCATCGGCGATGGCGTCGGTTTGGTTCACCGCCTACCCCGCCTCGATCGTGACCCGGCCGGGGGAATTCGTGCTGAAGGCGCTCGGCGACGAGGCTCTCTGGCGCACGCTCGCCAGCATCGGCGTGCAGGGTATCCATACCGGGCCGATGAAGCGCGCGGGCGGCCTGAACGGCCGCGACCACACGCCGACCGTCGATGGCAATTTCGACCGCATCAGCGTCGAGATCGATCCCGCTTTCGGGACACAGGAAGAATTCGTTGCGATGAGCCGCATGGCCGCGGCGCATAACGCCATCGTCATCGACGACGTCATCCCCGCCCATACCGGCAAGGGGGCCGACTGGCGGCTGGCCGAGATGGCCTATGGCGACTACCCGGGCCTCTACCACATGGTGGAAATCCGGCCCGAGGACTGGGAGCTGCTGCCCGCCATTCCCGAAGGACGGGACGCCGCGAACATTTCGCCGGCCGCCGTGGATCAGCTTCGCGACAAGGGCTACATCGTCGGCCAGCTTCAGCGTGTCATCTTCTTCGAGCCGGGCGTCAAGGAGACTGACTGGAGCGCAACCGGCGTCGTAACCGGCGTGGACGGAACCGAACGACGCTGGGTCTATCTGCACTACTTCAAGGAAGGCCAGCCGGCGCTGAACTGGCTCGACCCGACCTTCGCCGCCCAGACCATGATCGTTGGCGACGCGCTGCACTCGCACGATGTGCTCGGCGCGCGCGGCATCCGCCTCGACGCCAACGGCTTCCTCGGCGTCGAACGGCAGCCTGCGGGGACGGTGCTCTCGGAGGGCCACCCGCTCGCCGTCGTCGGCAACCAGCTCATCAGCGGAATGCTGCGCAAGATCGGCGGCTTCAGCTTCCAGGAGTTGAACCTCACGATCGACGACATCGCCCAGATGTCGACCGGCGGCGCCGACCTCTCCTACGACTTCATCACCCGCCCCGCCTACCACCACGCACTGGTGACCGGCGACACCGAATTTCTGCGGCTGATGCTGCGCAAGGCGCATCAGTACAGGATCGATCCGGCCTCGCTGATCCATGCGTTGCAGAACCACGACGAACTGACGCTGGAACTCGTCCATTTCTGGACCAGGCACGCGGCGGACCGCTACCAGTTCCAGGGCCAGGAAATGCCGGGTATCGTGCTGCGCGACCATGTCCGCAACGCGATGTATGACGCGCTGTCGGGCGAGACGACGCCCTACAATCTCAAGTTCACGACCAATGGCGTGGCCTGCACCACCGCGAGCCTGATCGCGGCGGCGCTGAAGGTGCACGACCTCGATGACCTGACGAGCGAGGACATCGCGCGGATACGCGATATCCATCTTCTGCTCGTGATGTACAACGCCTTCCAGCCCGGCGTTTTCGCCCTCTCCGGCTGGGACCTCGTCGGCGCCCTGCCCCTGAAGCCGGACCAGGTCGCGGACCTCATGCGCGACGGCGACACCCGCTGGATCGAGCGCGGCGCCTACGACCTCGTCAACGTCGCGCCGGAGGCCCTGGCTTCGGCGGCCGGCCTGCCGAAGGCGCGCGCTCTGTACGGGCCGCTTCAGCAGCAAATGAACGATCCGGAATCGTTTGCGTCGCAGCTCAAGCGGCTGTTGTCGGTACGCGCGGCCTATGACATCGCGCAGGCGCGGCAGGTCCATATTCCGGATGTCACGTCGCCCGGCCTTCTGGTCATGGTGCACGAACTGCCCGCCGAACGCGGGATGCAAGTCACCGCGCTCAATTTCAGTGCGGCGCTCATCATGGAGACGATCGTATTGACCGATGTGCCGCCCGGCCCGGTCGTCGACATGATCAACGAACAGGTCGCGGGCGACCTCACGGAGAGCGGCGAACTAACACTGACCCTTGCACCCTATACGGGCACCAGCCTGCGCGTCGTGCCCGTGCTGTCGACCGTCGCCTAAGGCGAGAACGGGTTCTTCCCGGCCGCAGGCTTGTCGACGGGTTTCGACTTGTCGTCGACGTCCAGACCTCGACCCCAATCGCGACTTGTGTCGACGGTCGCGCCGGTGTCGTTTCCGCGTCCGGCAGGTCCACCGCCGACTTCGTTGCGCGTCTCGCTGCCGTAGCTCTTATGACCCGGATTGGGTGTCGGCTGGGTATCGCCACCATGGCCGTTGCCAGCCGGATTGTTGTCGTTTCCCATGTGATCTCCTCGCTTTGACTACGCGCGGAGGGCCGCCGGGTTCCCTCGTTTCGGCACCAACCATAAAGGCTGTGAATACGGCCCATCACGAAAGCTGGTTTGCCTTTGTGCCTCTTTTGGAGGCAATCTCCCGGCGCCTTGGCCGATGCGTCAGACGCGCGAGCCAGAGCGGGACGCCGCCTCGTTTCGCGAGAGGACTACAGGCATCTCGATGTCCGCTCGGCGGACCCGCACTGCAACAGAACGAACGCACCCGCAGGAACTGCTGCCATGGCCGATGTGATTCCGACGACGCCCAATGCGACCCGGCGCGACTGGATCGGGCTCGGCGTTCTGGCGATCGCCTGTCTGCTCTACTCGATGGACCTGACGGTCCTGAACATTGCGATTCCGCATCTGACGGCGGACCTAAAGCCGACGGCGGCGCAGCTCCTCTGGATCGTCGACATCTATGGCTTCCTCGTCGCCGGATCGCTGGTGACGATGGGCACGCTCGGCGACCGGATTGGCCGGCGCAAGGTCCTGCTCGTCGGCGCGGCCGCCTTCGGCGCGATCTCGGTCTTCGCCGCATTCGCGACCACCCCGAACATGCTGATACTCGCCCGTGGACTGATGGGCATTTCGGCGGCGGCGCTCGCGCCGTCCACCCTTTCGCTGATCCGCAACATGTTCCTGGACGACCGCGAGCGCACGATTGCGATCGGCCTGTGGATCGCAAGCTTCTCGGCTGGGGGCGCCATCGGGCCGCTCGTAGGCGGCCTGTTGCTGGAGCATTTCTGGTGGGGCTCGGTGCTGTTGATCAACGGCCCGGTCATGCTGGTACTGCTGGTGCTCGGCCCGATTCTATTGCCCGAGTTCAAGGACCCGAACGCCGGCCGCCTCGACATTCTGAGCGCGGCGATGTCGGTCGTCGCGGTCCTGTCGGTCATCTGGGGCCTGAAGCATATCGCGGTCTATGGACCAGGCGTCCTGGCATTCACGGCGCTTGTGGTCGGCCTCTTCGTCGGTGCGCTGTTCGTCCACAGGCAGCTTCGGTTGCCGGAACCCCTGATCGACCTGTCACTGTTCCGCATCCCCGCGGTCGGCGTGTCGCTGACGGTCAACATCCTCGGCCTGTTCGCGATCTTCGGCATCTTCCTGGTGATCACGCAGTACTTCCAACTCGTGCTCGGCATGGGGCCGCTCGAAGCGGGGATCTGGATGGCGCCCTCCGGTGTCTCCTTCGCACTCGGCTCGCTAATCACGCCGTGGCTGACGGCGCGCTTCCGCCCAAGCCAGATCATCGTCGGCGGCTTTCTCTCGGCCACGCTCGGCTTCGTGCTGATGGCGGGAGTCGGCATTGGCCAGGCCTGGTTCATGCTGGCCGGCCTTATCGTGATGAGCGTAGGCTTCTCGCCGATCGCAACGATCACGACCGACCTCGTGATGGCGTCGGTCGAGCCGGAGCGCGCTGGCGCGGCCTCGGCGATCTCCGAAACGAGCTTCGAATTCGGCGGCGCGCTCGGCATTGCCGTTCTCGGCAGCCTGTTCACGGCGAGCTACCGGACGCTGATGAACGACATTCAGATTCCCGGAGTAGGCGCGGAACAACTCGCCGACGCGCAAGACACGCTCGGCGGCGCGCTGTCGGTCGCGGCCGAAGCACCGAACCCGTCGACGGCCCAGCTCGCCGATCTGGCACGCGACGCCTTCGTCCAGTCGCTGGTCATGACCTCGGCAATTTGTGCGTTGATCGCGCTCGCGACCGCGCTGTTTGCGATGCGCGCCCTTCGCGACCCTGACGACCGCAGCCCGGAAGACCGGCCAGTTCACGCCTAGTTCAGGAGATCGACGCCCATTGCCAGCACCACGTAGCGGGCAAGCTTTCCGATCGTGACGAGGATCAGGAACAGCCGGAAATTGGTGCGGAGCAGGCCCGCGATCGCGGTGATCAGATCGCCGAAGAATGGCGCCCACGACATCAGCAGGATCCAGCTGCCATAACGCTCGAAATAGTCCGAAGCGCGCTCGATCTGAGCCTCGTTGGCGGGGAACCACTTCTTGCCGGCGAGTTCGGAGACGAAATAGCCGACGACGTAGTTGACGATCGCGCCGAGCACGTTGCCGACTGTCGCCGAGACCACGAGAAGCGCTGTGTCGCCCTGCTTGTTCGCCACCAGGCCCGCGAGGACGATTTCCGACGATCCCGGCAGGAACGGCAGGAAGGTGCCGGCGATCAGCGCCGCCATGAACATCGAGCCGTAGATCCAGAACTCACCCACTCGCGGCGCCCCTTTCGCGCGGTCTTGCCATGTCCGACGTAAATTGTCGTCGGTACAGGCAGATGAAGTGGTTCAAAGTTTTGACGAGAAACGGGCTTTTACGCGGGTTCGGCCTTGGCGCGCTGCGGCTGGCGAGTTCCTTTCAGCAATTCGGCAACTTGCTCCGATAAGTCGCTGTCCTTGAAAGGCTTGTGCAGAATCGGCTCGGACGCAAACTCGCCGAGCGCGGTCAGGTCCGCATAGCCGGTCACGAAGATAATCGGCACATTCGGCCGTCGCTTGCGGGCGGCGCGGGCGACTTCGGCGCCGTTCATTCCCGGCATCGCGAAATCGAGAATCAGGATGTCGAAACCGGAATCCTCCTCGAAGTCGAGGAGCGCCGCCGGGCCGTTGGCCGCCTGCTTCACCGCATAGCCGAATTCCTCCAGCTTCATCGCGGTCATCTCGCGCACCAGATCGTCGTCGTCGACGAGAAGGATGGAAGGGACCGTCGTGGAGGCGCGAGCGCGCCGTTTTCGGTGTCTTCGCCACCGTCACGTCTTCAGTGGAACGAGGCAGGAATACCCGCACCGTCGTGCCCTTGCCCTCGCCCGTCTCGATCCTCACGCCGCCGCCCGACTGCTGGGCGAAGCCGAGCACCTGGCTGAGTCCGAGCCCCGAACCCTTGCCGATTTCCTTGGTCGTGAAGAACGGCTCGAACACGCGCGACAGCACTTCCTGGTTCATACCCGAACCGGAATCGGTGACCGAGACGACGACATAGTCGCCCCGCGCTGGCCCTTCGGGCCGTGCCGCCTGATCGGCAACCTCGGCATTCGACGTCTCGACCTTCAGCAAGCCGCCGACCTCCATCGCGTCGCGCGCATTGATCGCCAGATTGAGGATGATGAGTTCGATCTGCGTCGGATCGACCAGAGCCGGCCACAGATCCTCCTCCAGAACGATGTCGACCGCCACGCTGCCGCCCATCGAGCTTTGCAGCAGTTCTCGCATGCCGACCACCGTCTCGTTCAGATTGACCGCTTTCGGCTCCAGTCTCTGGCGTCGCGAAAATGCGAGAAGCTGCGCGACGAGCGATGCGCCGCGCTCTGCCGCCATGCGCATATTGGCGAGACGCTTGAGCAGCGGCCCCTCGGTGATGGTCCGCTCCGCGAAGCTCAGATTGCCGAGAATGACCGTCAGCAGATTGTTGAAATCGTGCGCGACGCCGGAGGTCAGCTGGCCGACCGCCTCCAGGCGCTGGACCTGGCGGAAAGTCGCCTCGACGTGCTCGCGCTCGTCGATCTGCGACTGAAGCTGGGGGTTCACGAGCGCAAGCTCGCCGGTGCGTTCCTCGATGCGCCGCTCAAGCGCGTCTTCCGTCAGCTTGCCTTCGGTGATGTCGACACTGCAGCCGACATAACCGAGGAACCGGTCGTCCGGTCCCGAGAAGCGCGGCGCGCCCTCGCAACGCAGCCAGCGGATCTCGCCCATGGCATCGCGAACGCGGACGTGCCGCCGAAAGAATTCCTGCTCGCGACCGCACGCAGTAACGCGGACTGGAAATCGGACAAGTCGTCGGGAATCACGATCTGCTCCCAGCCATTGCCCAACATCTCTACAGGCGGACGGCCGAAGACCTGTTCGTAATGCCGATTGGCGAATATGATGTGGCCTGCGCGATCGCTTAGCCAGATCAGCACCGGTGCGCTGTCCGCCATGGTGCGGAATCGCTCTTCGCTTTCGCGCAATGTCTGTTCCGAACGGCGACGCTCAGTCACGTCGATCAATGTGCCGTTCGCACTGATTGGCGTGCCCTCGTCGTCCGTGGTTAGACGGCCGGTTGCCGTCACCCACACTTCCTCGCCCGTGTCAGCGCGAAGAATGCGGAATTCGGCTTCGTACTGGCCGTTGCCCTTGCCACTGCCAAACAGATCGTATTCCGCCCGTACCCAACCGCGGTCCTCCGGATGGATCCGCCCCGCGAACAGTTCGGTATTAGCCGGGCTGTCCGATGGCAGGCCGAGAATTGCCCGGAACTCGGGCGACCATGTGCTGACGCCGGTCTTGGCATCGAAGTCCCAGATTCCGAGGCCGGTTGCCTGGACGGCGAGCCTGAGGCGGTACTCGCTTTCCCTGAGATCAGCCTGACGAAGTGCCAGAGTGTCCGCCGCGCTCCTGAGACTGTCGGCGACGGCGTTGATCTCGCGGATTTTGGTGTGCGGGACATTGACCGGTTCGCCGGCACCGAGCGCGCTCGCTCCACGCGCCAGTGCCTCGACCGGTCCCGAAATGCTACGCGCCACGCTTGCGGATAGCAGAGCGGCCAAGAGCAGGAAGATGATCCCGGTCAGTGCCGCCAGCGCGAGCGTGCTCGTGATCGTGGTCAGCAATTGCGAACGCGGCACCGAGACGCCGAAGGTCCAACGATAGGTTGGGGAGCGACTGAAGGCGACGAGAGTCGGACGGCCTTCGGACGATGAACTTTCGACGATGCCTTCGTCGGCCCTCTCCATCTCGGCCATGACCGGCGCGCTCGGCCGGCTACCCATCACGACCTCGCTGCGAAAGCTTCGCGCGACGATGTTCTTCTCGTTGTCCAGAATATTGCCGCTCCAGCCAGCGGGAAGATCCTGCTCGGCTAGGATCTTGCTGAGGACGGCGGGCGTCATCGCGTAGGACAGGGCATAGCGTGTCTGCCCACCGATCCTGATCGGGGTGTCGATCTTGATGACCGCCTGATCGAGTGTCCGGTTGCGCAGAAGATTGGAAACGACCGTTTCACCAGTTTGCAGTTTCCGCCAGGCCCTCGGATCGGGCGCGAAACTTGGCAGCGGCGAGCCAACAGGAAGCGACGTATTGACGAATTGATCGCCATCCCGGTCGGACAGGACGATCCAGGTCTCCTTTCCATCGGTGACGCTGCGCGCCTGCTGGTCGAACGCGATGAAATCGCCGTTGGCGACATGCGGCGAGGTCGCCAGCGCCTTGCTCAGGGCCGCCGCCTGCCCGAGCTCACGGTCGATGACCAGCGAGAGCGCTCGTGCAGTCTCGGCCAGCTGCCGCTCGAACGAAGCGCGAGACTGCCGGTAGGAATCCCAGATCAGCAGGCCGCCGATGAGGATGCCGGGCAGCAAGAGGCCGAGCGTCAACAAAGCGAGGCGGCCGCGGATCGTCGTGATCAGAGGCTTGCTGTTCAGCACTGCCAGGGCCCCACCCGGTAAACACAGACTCATACGAGCTTGGGGATTTAGAATGCCCGGGGGAGGCGCGGTCAACCGAACAGTGACCGCTGATGTCGGATTTCGAAGTTCGCGCTAGGCTTTGGTGGGCTTTTTCCGGTTGGTGAATCTCGCGTTTCCGAGGCCCGTTCCCATGGTCAGGGCGCCCCAGCTAGTAACGTCGAGCATGAACGGAATTCTCGCTTAGCCCCTGCACTACCGCGTCGTTGTGCAGGACGACCGCTGTCTCGTAACCGTCGATCTTCGGGATCGCCTCCTTGAGCAGCGTCGGCAGGTGGAACTTGCTCGATGCCCAATTGCCGGGGAGATTCTGCGATCCGCGCTCGATGGTGCCGTCATCATTGATCAGGCCGGGGCAGCCGATGCCGATGAACGGCGCAAGCTGGATGTCATTTTTTTTCGATTTCGCGATGAGGTCCTCAAGCATTGCGATCAGCCGCTCGACCGCTTCCTCGCGTGTCGGCTTGTCGTCCCGGTGACGCCACAGATCGAAGAACGCGACTTCCGCCCGGGACGCATCCTGAGCCTTCTTGAGATTGGTACGGACGACGCCTGCGCGAATGTTCGTGCCGCCGATATCGACGGCGATGATCCCGTCGTGGCCGGAGAACATCCATGCCGGCGCGAGATGGATTGCCCCGATCAACCCCGCCTCGTCTGGATGATAGTGGATCGGTCGAAGGTCGATCGCGTGGCCCTGCTCCTTGAGCATCACAGAGGCGCGGCCAATCGCGAGTTCGCCGACCCTGCTGTCGCGCAGGCCACCGCCGATCGCGATCCGCTCGGTGTCCTGCCAGTCCTTGAGCTTCATGAAGCGCCGAATAACGAAGGCGAGTTCGTTGGCGAATTTCTCGATCGTGCCCAGGACGATGCCGGCGGCTTCGAGGTCGCCGTTCACGAGGAGCTTATCGAGCTCCTTCTTCGAAACGTCCACGCTCGACACCTCGCCGAGGGGATCCGTTCCGTTCTTGCGGTGCGGCTTCCGAAGCTCTTCCAGAAGTCCGCGGAACGCCTTGTTCGACGCACGGTCCCCGACGAAACCATCCTCGTCCTTGACCTCTAGATTGTAGCTGTCGAGCACGACGCTCGGCAGGTTTGCCGCGCCATGAGGCGCGAGTCCGGGGAGATTCCGGTCTGGTCGTTCACATCCGCCCCCATTGGATCGATCAACGCGCCGTGGAGGCGGTCAGCATCGGCTGGAACGTGATCCTGGAGCGGATCACCAGCGCTTTTTCCTGGCGCGCGCCACGATATTCCTCGTAGCAGAGGTCGATATCGAGCCCGCGTCGACCCGCTTCGCGCATCAACAGATCGAGTTCGCCCGATGTGAGCCGGCCGGAGATGGCTTTCTGCAACTGTTCATTGGTCAGTTCGCCGACATTCATCTGGATTTCCCTGCCCCGTCATTGAAACGTCACGGCGCCAATGAAGAACGCGGGTCTGTGAAATCACGTTCCTTCCAGCTTGAAAGAAAGCTTCTCGACTGGCTTCCTGCACACGAACAAGTGACGCTTTCGCGCCGAGAAAAAGCGCATGTTCGCCGCGTCTGCACAGCAGGTTGGGAGACCTTGCATGACTGACTTTACCCGTCGCACAGCTCTCGCCACGGGAGCAGCCGCAGCGCTCGCGTCCCTAATTTCCCCTACTCCGAGCCTCGCCGTCGCACCGCCTAGCGGCCGGCAGGCGCCGGGAGTTTATCGATACCGTGTCGGCGATTTCGAGATGACCTCGATCAGCGACGGTGTCGGCATCCGGAAGCTGGACGACAAGTTCGTGCGCAATGCGACCGTAGATCAGGTGAAGGCGGCGCTGGAGGAGGCGTTTCTGCCTACCGACAGGTTGACCATTCCCTATACCCAGCTGGTCGTGAACACTGGTGGAAGGCTGGTACTGCTCGATGCGGGCACGGGCGCGCGCATCTCGCTCGAGACCGCAGGCCTGATGATGGACAATTTGGCGGCGGCCGGAATCGACCCGCGCGCGATCGACACCGTCATCATCTCGCATTTCCACGCCGACCACATCTTCGGCCTCGTGACCCGGGACGGCCAGCCGGCATTCCCGAACGCGGAAATCCTGGTTCCGGAGCCCGAATGGGCATACTGGACCGATGAAGGCCAAGCCAGCCGCGCTCCCGAAAGTCTGAGGATGCAGTTCGAGAACGTCAGGAAGACGTTCGAGCCGATCCGCAAGGTCGTGAAGCGATACGACGGCAACACCGAGATTCTACCCGGCATCGAGGCGATCTCGGCACATGGCCACACGCCGGGCCATATGGTCTTCCGCGTGACGTCCGGCTCGGATCACCTGCTCGTCCTGTCGGATACGACCAATCATCCCGCGCTGTTCGTCCGCAATCCGGGCTGGCATGCGATGTTCGACATGGACCCGGAGATGGCCGAGGCGTCGCGCCGACGCATTCTGGACATGGCGGCGGCAGACCGGACGCGGGTGCAGAGCTACCATTTCCCGTTCCCGGCGACTGGTCACATCGCCAAGGACGGTGATCGCTACGCCTTCGTCCCCTCGGCGTGGACCTCGGTGCTCTAGGGACCGGTCTCGGCGGCGATCCAGGCCGCATAACGGGGGTCGACCAGGCCAACTGGCAATTCGAGAATGGCCGGCGTGTCGTAGGGATGCGCCGCCCTCACCGCCTCCATCAACGCCTCGATACGTTCCCGTCTGGTCTTGAGGATCATCACGACCTCTTCCGCGCGCTCGACGGCGCCCTGCCAAGCATAGATCGACACCATCGCGGGCAGGATGTTGACGCAGGCGCAGAGCTTTGCTTCCACCAGAGCGCGTCCAGCCTGTTCAGCATCCATTAGGCGCGGCCAAGTGGTGTAGACGAGAACCGTTCCCTGCATGTAAGGCTCCTGTATGAGCTCCGCGCATACCACGATGGATACAGTCGATTTCGATGGCTTGCAGCCGCAGCCCCGCCAATCGGGCCCGCGGTTCAGCCGCGTCGCGTTCATCGCAAGCGGAGCCGAGGAGGCGCAAGCGGCCTGCCGCCGTCTGGCGCATACATACGGCAACACCGCGCCCGAAAGCGCCGATGTCGTCGTCGCGCTCGGTGGCGACGGCCTGATGCTGCAGACGCTGCACCGCTTCATGTCGCGCGGCATCCCGATCTACGGCATGAATCGCGGCACGGTCGGCTTCCTGATGAACGACTTCCGCGAGGAAGGCCTGATGGAGCGGCTAGAGGTCTCGGTGCCGACGGTCATCAAGCCGCTCGTCATGCACGTGCTCGATATCGATGGTCATCGCCATTTCGCCCGCGCGATCAACGAGGTATCGCTCTATCGCCAGACCTTCCAGGCGGCGAAGCTGGAGCTTTGGGTCGATGGCCAGATCCGGATGAAGGAACTGATCGGCGACGGCGCGCTGGTCGCGACACCCGCCGGCTCGACCGCCTACAACCACTCGGCCTACGGCCCGATCGTACCGCTGAACTCGAACCTTCTGGCGCTGACGCCGCTCAATCCGTTCCGGCCGAAGCGCTGGCGCGGCGCACTGCTCCCCGACCGTTCGGAAGTCCGGTTCGGTGTGCTCGACCCGATCAAGCGTCCCGTCGCGGCCGTTGCCGACCACACCGAATTCCGAAACGCCAAGGAAGTCGTGATCCGGCTCGACCGCGATCGCAGCATGGTGATGCTGCACGATCCCGATCACGGCATGGACGAGCGGATCATCGCGGAACAATTCGCGGCCGCTCAAACCTTGCGTTAACCCTGCCACAGGCAAAGTTCCGAGAGTTGTCATCTGCATTCCTCGCAGGTGCGCGGGACCGTTATGATCCGGGTTGACTTCAACAAGCTCCGCTTTCTCGTCATCGACGACAACGCGCATATGCGCCGCATCCTGCGGACGCTGCTGCACAGCTTCGGCTCCCGCGAGGTCTACGAAGCGGAAGACGGCGCGGCGGGACTTGAGGCCTACACGACCTATCTGCCCGACATCGTCATCACCGACTGGGCGATGCCGATCTTCGATGGCCTCGAACTGACCGCGATGATCAGGAAACCTGGCGCGAATTCAAACCCTTACGCGCCGATCATCATGCTGACCGGCCATTCGGAGAAAAGCCGCGTGCTCCGCGCGCGCGATGCCGGCGTAACGGAATTCCTGTGCAAGCCGATCTCGGCGAAATCGCTCTATCAGCGCATCCTCAACGTCGTCGTGAACCCGCGTCCGTTCGTCCAGACCAAGGACTATTTCGGACCGGACCGCCGGCGCACCCAATCGGCCAATTATCTGGGCCCGGAGCGCCGCACGGCTGAAGTCGTCGAACTGATCGAACAGCAACCCCTCTACCACAAGGCCCGCGAAGCGATATGAGAAGCGTGAAGAGCAGAAGCCGCCGCGAGGACAAGGTGGAGACCGTCGTTCACAAGGACCACAAGGTCATCACGCCCCCGGCCACTCTCCGCAAACGCACGATGACGATCGGCGGACCGGGCGGAACGGACATGTTCGACATGGCGGCGCTGGAGCGCGCGGAAGCGGCTCTCGGGGAGTTGGAGAAGGAGTTCTCCGGCTGGATGGCGCTCGAAATCGACCATCTCGAGGAAGCGCGCGGGAACTTTCGCGAAGCTCCGGCTGACGACGAAGCTCGCCAGATTCTCTACCGGGCGGGACACGATATCCGCGGCCAGGGCAAAACGTTCGGCTATCCGCTGGCGGCCGTGTTCGCGGACGGGATGTGCGACTTGATCGAAGGGGCCGAGGAGATCGACCAGACCGTGCTCGATCTTGTCGACGGCCATGTCGACGCGATCCGCGCGGTCGTCCGGAACGAGGTCCGCGATGGCGGAGACGACATTGCCCGGAACCTGGTCGTATCGCTCCGGACGGCGCGCGAGCGCATCATCGGCGTGGATCGCTTCGTGAAGATCAACGTCGAGCACTGAACGGAAAACCCCGCTCCAGTAAACCGAGCGAGGTCCGCCCACAGAGATCGTTAAACCCTGTGGATAGGCTGTTGATATCCGGTGGAAAGCCTGTGGACTATGCGGCCGCCAGCCTCAACGGCTCGGCGTAAGCCTGCAGCCTCTCGCGCGCCTCATACCGGGCGGCTTCGGTCGCAATCCGGCTCAGCAGATTGATCGCCTGCCCCAGCTCTCGCGGGTGGCTTTCCGCGGCTTGCAGCGCCCGCTCCGCTGCCTGTTTCCGACCAGCGGCAATTGAAAGACCGCGCCGGTCGCTGTCGTACCAGCTCGACAATCCAGCCTGGAAAACGCTGAGGTAGGGGTCGGGGAAGCCAGCGCTGCGATAAAGGGCACGGAACCCGGCGCGCTCCGGTTCTTCGAGGAAGCGTTCGACGCGATGGAGCTCCATGCCCGTGAGTTCCGAGAATGCAGAGCGGACGAAGCCGAGATCGCCACGCAGAAGTGCCTTCAGGACGAGACCGGTGGTCAGTTGCTCGCTGATGCGAAGATGACTGACAAGACCCGGTACGTTGTGGGCCTCTTCTCCCGCAAGCATCAACGTGGCGCGCTGGGCGGCATCCTCGGTGAGCTGACGGACGCGCTCCTTTCCGATCTGGAACTCCCTCTCCGCCACCCGGCCAAGGCTATGGGCCAGCCTGAGAAGCAGGATCTGCCGCTCGCTGATCGGAACATCGCTGCGGTTCAAAAGGATCGAGCGGATCTCCTGATCGTTGCCGTAACGCTGTGTCAGTCGGGCGAAGACGCCAGGGGTGAATGTCGCCTCGGCGTTCTGAAGCAGGACCACGCAAGCACGCGGGCCCGCGATTTCGCCGATCGCCGCAGCAAGAGCCGCGCTCAGATCCGGGCGAGAAGCGATTGCGGCCTGAACCTCTTCTCCGCGCGTGGCGAGAATCTCGATCAGATCCTGGTCGTTCAATACCGGCGAGCGCTGCAGGACCGGCATCGCGATATCCGGTGCATCATGAGCGAGTGCCAGAACGATGTGACGGGGAGCGGCGGGGTGCGAAGCGAAGGCTTCGGAGATGTTCTGACGGACGTCGAGGCAGCGATCTTCGAGAAGGAGTGTCAGCGCCGCGGCGGCACGCTCGCGTTCGCCGGGAATGAGGTCGGAATAGAGATAGACCCGGGCCAGTGCCCCGGCGGCTTCCGCGCGGAGATCGGGCATCGCGGTCGGCGCCCATGCAAGGAAACGCTGGACGATCATCGCCTTACACCCCTTTGGTGGTCTGGTTTCCGGTCTGCTGCTCGCCGGATTTTCTGTACGACGAGAGATCGAGCGGCATGCCCGTATTGTTGGTAGCGCGAACGGAGCCCGCGCCGTTCGAGGCGCTGGCCGGCGCCTGCAGGCCCGACCAGATGCCCTGCACATAGGCGGATACCGGCGGACGGCGGTCGGTCGAGAACAGGGAATTGAACAGCGGGCCCTGATTGGCATAGCTCGCTGTCGGATAGAGCGGCTGAGCCTGGCTCGCCGCCATCAGGGTCTGACCGCTGCTATAGCTCGGCGCGGCCGGCGCGCCATCGGGTTTCTTCACCAGACCCGTGAGCACTTCCGAGGAACTGCGCGGCTGGCCCTTGTTGTAGAAGATCGTCGGGTTCGCGGCGGCCGCGTCCGGAAACGCCTTCGCCGCCGAAGCACTGGGGTTGGTCGAAACGAGCCTGATCAGGTCGATCGCGCCCTGGGCGCCCAGGAAATGCGCCGCGTAAAGCTCACCGTCGCTCGGCGGACGGCGCAGCGCCGCCGTCATGGTCTCTTGATTGCGCTGGGTGAAGGCGCCGGCCATGACCGACGAGATCTGCGGATCGTAACGGAGAGCGAGGATCTCTTCCTTCTGCTCCGGATCCTTGACCGTGAACCGGCCGGACGGCGTCCTGGTGATCGCGTCGGCCTGGCTGTCGAGACCGTATTTCGGCCCCTCCTCCTTCACCATCTGCAGCCAGGTCTGCTCGGTGAACTGGAACATGCCGGCGGCGGACGACCCCTTGGCCTTGGCCGACGGGTCCATGCTCGAACTCGCGCATCGCCGTCTTGACGAGGTAATCGAACCCCGCTCCGGTCGCCGAAGCCGCCTTGCGCAGAGCGCCGGAAACGCTTTGGGTGACTGAACTGACGGACCAGTTGCTCATAATCGCGGCGGCACCAGAGGGTGGAATCGGGCTGCTTTCCTGCCCGCGGCGAGCTTCGGCCGCTTATGGTAAACGAGACGTTAACAACGGTTAACGTTGCCCGGTCAATCGTCAGTATTTCTCTGTGCCACCTCGGCGAATACCGGCAACGCCCGGTCGACCATTGCATCCGAGGCTGTGAGGCTGATGCGGAAATACTCTGGCATGCTCATGAAGTCGCCGGGCAGGACGAGCACGTCCTTGTGCGCCAGCGCTTGCCAGAACAGGTCGGGATCGCCCTTGGGCCACTTGCTCCAGATGTAGAATGTGCCTTCCGGCACCAGCGGCCCATATCCCGCCGCATCGAGCGCGGAAATCAGCCGGTCACGACGTCCGGTCAGTGCCTCCAGGTCGATCGACAGCGTTTCGAGATCCGGTACCGCGTATTGCATGACGGCATTGGGGAAACACCAGCCCAGCGCCATCTGCGCGACCAGCATGGAGTCCCGGATGGCCTGGCGGTCGGACGAAGGCATCAAGGGCGAGATCGCGAGATAGCCGATACGCTGGCCGGGGGCGAGTAGGACCTTTCCGTAGCTGTATGAGATCAGCGTCCAGGGATAGAGGGTAGCCGGGCTGACAAAGCCCCTGCCGTCGAACCGGAGTCGCCGATAGGGCTCGTCCGAGAGCAGATAGATCCGGTGACCGACCCGTCGGGACGCACGCTCCAGCAAGTTCGCCAGTTCGGTAAGCGTGGCATGGTCGCAGATGCGGCCCGTCGGATTGTGCGGCGTGTTGACGATGACCAGCCGTGTTCTCGGGCTGATCGCCTCCTCGATCGCAGCAAGGTCGAGATCGAATGCTGGCGGCTTGAGGCGCACCTTCCGCGGAACCGCGCCGGCCGCGAGCAACATCGGTTCGTAACAAAACCAGGCGGGCTCGGAGAAAATCGCCTCGTCACCGCCGTCGAGCACCATATGGATCGCCACATTGATCGCCGCGAATGCACCGGCGGTCAGCGCGATATCGGCGGGCTCGAATGCCAAGCCTAACTCGCGGCCGGCATGTTCGGCGAGGAAGGCCTGCGGCTCCGCCTCGCTCGCCTTGTAGGCGAACCAGTCCTTGTTTTGCGGGACAGCCCGCGCGCGGATCGCATCGCCAATCCCAGCCAAGGGCATCTCGTTCGGATTTCCGAAGGTGAGATCGGAGAGATCTGGATTTCGGCGCCGTTCGCCGCATTCCATGAAAAAGCGGCCGATTGCCGAAGCGGCTTCGTTCGCGGCCGCGATGCGATTTGAGACCATTGTTCCGCTCCCCCATTCGCCGAGACGTCAGAGGCAGACACGCACCGGCGGTGCGGACTTCAGCCGCCGACGATAGCGGAGAACGAGGGCTAGCGTTGAAGTCTGTTCATCTCGAAGAGGCTCGCGACCTCGGCATAATCGGACCGGTAGCCGCAACGCGCGATCGGACGGGCGGCGGCTGTGTCGAACAGGCCGTCGACCAGGTAAGCGCGGTCGATGTGTACGCCAACAACCTGACCGAGGATGAGGTATCGGCCGAGCTTTTGCCCGTTGAGGTCCTTGAGTTCGATAATGTCAGTCAAACGGCATTCCAGCGCCGCCGGGCTCTTCGCCACCCGGGGCGCCCGGACGATGTTCGAGGGTGCCGGATCGAGCCCCGCCTGCTGCATTTCGTCGACGCCATGTGGGAGCGCCGCTCCCGTCGCGTTCATCGCCTCAGCCAATGGCCTGGTCGCGAGATTGAATACGAATTCTTTCGTCGCCTCGACGTTCGAGACGCTGTCTTTCCAGCCCTCGCTCGAGAACCCGATGATCGGCGGCACAGACGAGAAGGCGTTGAAGAAACTGTAGGGGGCGAGATTGACCCGCCCCTCCACGTCTACCGACGAAATCCAGCCGATCGGTCGCGGCGCGATGATCGCCTTGAACGGGTCGTGCGGCAGGCCGTGACCCTTGGCCGGTTCGTAGAAGTGGACGTCTCCGCTCACCCGATCCACCGGGTAGCGATCTCGTCGAGCGGCGGACGTGGACGGTCCGGCGGCACCATGTCGCTCGAACCGATATGGATGAAGCCGGCCATCTTTTCCGTCGAGGACAGGCCGAGCAGGTCGGCGACACGACGGTCGTAGGAACCCCAGCCGGTCAGCCAATTGGCCTTGAAGCCGAGCGCGTGAGCCGCCGCGACGAGATTCATGCAAGCGGCGCCGACCGAGAGATTCTGCTCCCATTCCGGGATCTTCACATGAGGCCCGGAACGGCTGACGACGACGACGGTCAGCGGCGCATCGAACTTCTTCTCGTCCTCCGACAGCCTCTGGCGATCGGCATCCGGCCGCTCAGCCAAGGCAAGCTCGGTCAGCTTCGCCGAGAAGGTCTTGCGGGCGGGTCCCTCGATCAGAATGAACCGCCACGGCGCGAGCTTGCCGTGATCCGGCACGCGGCTCGCGGCGGTGAGCAATTGCTCGATCTGTTCCTTGGAGGGGCCGGGCTCGGTCAGCGTGAACGCGGGGACGGAGCGGCGGGTGAGCAGAAGGTCTATGGCTTCGGGCATGTACTCTCCAGATATGTCACACCTCTTCGCAAAATCCGGCACAACGGGCAACGCCGACGCTCGTTGTCTTGCAAATGCCCCGGTTTCGTGAAAACCCATTTCCATGCTGATCACGGAAATGCGACGCCTTGCGCGCAGGATTCTGGTCTCGGTGCTGGTGGCGGTCTCCGCCCCGTCGCTCGTCCATGCGCAGTCGAACTCGCTTGCCGATCCCGGCATGAACCTTTCGAACTCCTGGCATCGACCTGTCGCCGGGCAGCAGCATCGTCAGCCCCGACGGCCTGCGCCGCGGGACGCTCGCTCCGGTGAGCCCCTCTTCGATGACGAAGACGGTGCTGAGCCTCCAAGCCTTCTTCTTCGAAGGATCGGAAGCCATCAATACCGGCCTGCGTTGGCGTATCTTCTCCGATCAGGCGGACGTCAACGGCAACCACGCGCTCGTCGTCGAAACGACCGATCCGCGCCCGCTGGTGACGCTCGATCCCGGCGGCTACATCGTCCATGTCAGCTATGGGCTCGCGACCGTCACCCGCCCTGTGGTGCTGGGGACTGGCGCGGAAAGCCAGCGCGTGGTGCTCAATGCCGGCGCGATCCGCTTCACCGGCAGCGTCGCCAACAAGGCAATCCCGGCGAAGGATCTCAGCTTCGAAATCCATCGCACCGACGGCGAGATGGAGCGGCTGATCGCCGACAAGATCAAGGCCGGTGATATCGTGCGCCTGCCGGCAGGCTCCTACCAGATCACGTCAACCTACGGACTCGCTAATGCCCGTATCGTCTCCGAAGTCCGGGTCGAGCCCGGTAAGCTGACGGACGCTGCGGTTCTGCACAAAGCGGCCCATGTCGCGTTTCGTCTCGTCGGCGCGGGCGGGATCGAGATCCAGAACGCCAACTGGAATATCCTGACGCCCGGCGGCGACGCCGTGACCGATACCTTGAACAACACGCGCGATATCATTCTGGCGGAAGGCGAATATGTCGCCGTGGCGCGTGTCGACGGACAGCCCCAGCCGTTTCAGAGGCCGTTTGAAGTTACAGCCGGCAAGAACGCGCGGATCGACGTCCTGGCGCGCTGAACTCTCTCTCACGCTTGCGGGAGAGAGCCGAACTCGCGGCAGCGAGCGGAGTGAGGGCAGCGCTGAGTCCGTGATTTCCCCTCACCCGGTCGCCTTCGGCGACTCGACCTCTCCCGTGAACGGGAGAGGCAGGCCGCTCCGCTCACCGCTCGTCCGGCGCCCTTGCCTCTTCGACGAGCACCTCGATCGCATCGTCGAGCGTCGACGGCGTCTGGTCCGGCGAACCGAGGCGTCGGATCGAGAGCGTCTGCTCCGCGGCTTCCTTCCGCCCGATCACCGCCAGTACCGGCACCTTGGCCAGCGAGTGCTCACGAACCTTGTAGGTGATCTTCTCGTTGCGAAGATCGGCCTCGGCACGCAGACCGGCCTTCTTCATCGCCGCGACCACATCATGAGCGTAGTCATCGGCGTCCTGGGTGATGGTCGCGACCATGACCTGAACCGGCGACAGCCAGAGCGGGAACGCGCCGGCATGCTGCTCGATCAGGATGCCGGTGAAGCGCTCCAGCGAGCCGAACATCGCGCGGTGCAGCATGACCGGCTGCACTTTCTCGCCCGAAGGAGCGATGTAGAAAGCGCCGAGGCGTCCCGGCATGTTGAAGTCGACCTGCAGCGTGCCGCACTGCCAGTCGCGGCCGATTGCGTCGCGCAGCACGTATTCGAGCTTCGGCCCGTAGAACGCGCCCTCGCCCGCATTGACCGTATACGGACGGCCTGACTTCCGGAGCGCTCCTTCGAGCGCCTCTTCCGCACTGTCCCACACCTCGTCCGAGCCGATGCGCTTGTCCGGCCGGGTGGAGAGCTTGACCCGCACGTCCTCGAAGCCGAAGTCGTGATAGATCGACAGGATCAGGTCGTTGACCTTCAGGCACTCCTCGAGCAGCTGCTCTGCGGTGCAGAAGACATGTGCGTCGTCCTGGGTGAACGAGCGCACGCGAAGCAGGCCATGCAACGCGCCCGACGGCTCGTAGCGATGCACTTTGCCGAATTCGGCAAGCTTCGTCGGCAGGTCGCGATAGCTCTTGAGTCCGTTTTTGAAGATGCAGATATGGCCCGGGCAGTTCATCGGCTTCAGGGCGTAGACGCGTTCGTCCTCAGTCTTCGTCGTGAACATGTGGTCATGGTAGGTCTGCCAATGACCCGAGGTCTCCCAGAGACTCCGGTCCATCATGTCTGGCGAATTCACCTCGGTGTAGCCGGCCGCGTTCTGACGGCGGCGCATATAGGCGATCAGCATCTGAAAGAGCGTCCAGCCCTTCGGATGCCAGAATACCGAGCCCGGCGCCTCCTCCTGGAAGTGAAAGAGATCCATCTCGCGGCCGAGCTTGCGATGGTCGCGGCGCTCGGCCTCCTCGATCTGGTGCAGATAGGCGTCGAGTTCATCCTGCGTGGCGAAAGCCGTGCCGTAGATGCGCTGGAGCTGCGGATTGTTGGAATCGCCGCGCCAGTAAGCGCCCGCGACCTTGGTCAGCTTGAACGCATTGCCGACCTTGCCGGTCGAAGTCATATGCGGGCCGCGGCAGAGGTCGAGCCATTCGCCCTGCTTGTAGATCTTCAGTTCCTGGCCGGCCGGGATCGCGTCGACGAGCTCGATCTTGAAGGTCTCGCCCTTCTTGCGGAAGAACTCCTTCGCCTCGTCGCGCGACCAGATCTCCTTCGTGAACGGGCGGTCGCGGCCGATGATCTCACTCATCTTCTTCTCAATCGCGGTCAGGTCCTCGGTCGAGAAAGGCTCCTCGCGGAAGAAGTCGTAATAGAAGCCGTTTTCGATCACCGGGCCGATCGTGACCTGGGTGCCGGGGAACAGGTCCTGCACCGCCTCCGCCAGCACGTGGGCAGCGTCGTGGCGGATCAGTTCGAGCGCGCGCGGATCGTCGCGGCCGACGAAGTCGATCTTCGAATCGGCGACGATTTCATCGCTGAGATCGTGAAGGGTGCCGTTGAGCGCCATCGCAACGGTGCGCTTCGCGAGCGATGGCGAGATGGCTTTGGCGACGTCAAGGCCAGTGGAGCCCGCGGGATATTCGCGCGCGGCGCCGTCGGGGAAGGTCAGGATTGGCATGAAAAGAACCTCAATCGCTCAGCCCTGCAAACCAAGCAGGTAAGCGGTTATCGGGAGGAGGCGCGTTGCGCCCTGCGATCGGTGCGGAAGGCCATGTGCCGGCCGGTCCAGCGCCCGTAGCGCCACGGCATATACCAGCGTCCGTTAACGGGCAATTGCTCAGGGACAGGGTCGATCCCGGCCGGTCCAAGCGGGTGGCAGCGGCAGAGCCGCGCCGTCGTCATCCAGCCGCCGACCCATGCGCCGTGCCGTTCGATCGCCTCAACAGCGAAGGTCGAGCACGTCGGCTCGTAGCGACAGCGTGGCCCGATAACGGGCGAGATCGCGTTGCGGTAGACCCAGATCGGCGCGAGGAGCAGACGTTTCATCATGGCGTTGATCACCATGTAGGCGGCTTGCCCCTCGGCGGCAAACCGGCGACAAACACGCCATGCGCATCGCCACCTGGAACATCAATTCCGTCCGCCTCCGACAGGAGAACGTCCTACGCTGGCTAAAGGAGGCGGAGCCGGATGTGCTCTGCCTTCAGGAGATCAAGTGCCAGAACGAGCAGTTTCCGCGCGAGGCGTTCGAAGACGCCGGCTATAACTGCGCGGTGCACGGCCAGAAGTCGTGGAACGGGGTCGCGATCCTGTCTCGCCATCCGATCGACGAGCGGCATGTGGACCTGCCCGGCGATTCGACCGACGAGCAGTCGCGCTACATCGAGGCCGAGATTTCGACCAAGGACGGCATCATGCGCGTCGCCTCGATCTATCTGCCGAACGGCAACCCGGTCGACACCGCGAAATATCCTTACAAGCTCGCCTGGATGGAGCGGCTTCGCCAGCACGTCGCGGCGCGTCTCCTGCTGGAAGAGCCGCTGATCCTCGCCGGCGACTACAACGTCATCCCCGCCGCCGATGACGTCCACAATCCCGCAGCCTGGGTCGAGGATGCGCTGTTCAAGATCGAGACGCGGCAGGCCTTCGACGCCCTGCTCAATCTGGGCCTGACAGAGGCATTGCGAGCCACGACCGACGAAGCCGGGCTCTATACGTTCTGGGACTATCAGGCCGGCGCCTGGCAGCGGAATGCGGGATTGCGGATCGACCACCTGCTGCTGTCGCCGCAGGCGGCCGACCGGCTTCGCGCCGTGCGCATCGACAAATATGTCCGCGCCTGGGACAAGCCGTCCGACCATGTTCCGGTGATCGGCGAGTTCGCGATCGAGGCGCGGTGATGCGCGTCACAACTTTTCTGTAAAGGTACGACTTGCCGCGCGCTCGCCGCGCATTCAATTCTCTGCCACCGCAGTGGAGGTTAAAACCGGATGGAATATGCGATCGGACTTCTGTCGGATCCCGCAGCTTGGGCAGCTCTAGCGACACTGATCGCGATGGAGATCGTTCTCGGCATCGACAACCTGATCTTCATTTCCATTCTCACCAACAAGCTGCCGGAAGATAAGCGGAGCTCCGCGCGCCGGCTTGGCATCGGCATGGCGGTCGTGCTCCGGCTTGCCCTCCTCGGAACAGTCGCGATCATCGTCGGCCTGACCGCCCCGGTCTTCGAAGTGTTCGGCCATGGCTTCTCGTGGCGAGACATGATCCTGATCGCCGGCGGCCTCTTCCTCGTCTGGAAGGCGACCAAGGAAATCCATCACCACGTCGATCCGCCGGAAGAAGGCGACATGTTCGAGAAGGCGTCGGCCGCACCGAGCGTCGCCGCCGCAATCGGCCAGATCCTCGTCCTTGATCTCGTCTTCTCGGTCGACAGCATCATCACCGCCGTCGGCATGACGCCGCATATCCCGATCATGGTGGTCGCGGTGGTCGTCACGGTCGCCGTCATGCTGCTCGCCGCTGATCCGCTGGCGAACTTCATCGCCCGAAACCCGACCATCGTCATGCTCGCGCTCGGCTTCCTGCTGCTGATCGGCACGACTTTGATCGCAGAAGGCTTCGGCGCGCATGTCTCGAAGGGTTACATCTACACCGCGATGGCGTTCTCGGCGGGCATCGAGCTTCTGAACATGTTTGCGAGACGAGCGAAGAAAAAAACGTCGACGACGAGCCTGCACTGAGCAGACATTTTGTCATGGCGGGGCTGGTCCCGCCATGACAGCGCTAGACGCTTCGCCGATCCAGCAGGCCGACGATCTCCGCGACAGTGCCTGTCTCGCCAAGCCGCGGGAAAATCCGAGTAAGGCTATTGACGTGAGCGTCGGCGTTCATGTCGGTCATGGCATCGACGGCCAATGTGACATTGAAACCGAGCTCGAAAGCTGATCGCGCGGTCGAACTCCACGCCGATGCTCGTGGCGATCCCGCAGAGGACGACCTGTGTTACTCCCCGCTCGTCGAGATATTCGCCGAGATCGGTGCCGGTGAAGGCTCCCCAGGTCCGCTTGGTGACGATGTGGTCTTTTGGCTGCTGGTTCAGTTCCGGAGCCAGATCGGCCCAATCCGCCGGCCTCGACGCTGGCGGCGCCTGCTCGGTGCGGCCCGGCGCGCCGCCCGCGACGTTCACTAGAACAACTGGAAGACCGCGAGCCCGGAACGCTTCCGCCAGTTCGCTGGCGCGGCTCAGCACTTCACCGGAAGGATGCGCGGTAGGATAGGCGAGAATGCCCTTTTGCAGATCGATGACGATCAGCGCGGACTTGGGATCGATCGTGGTGACTGGCAAGACAAAGGTCCCTGACTGAAAGCGGGGACCTTAAACGGAAACTCAGTTCCGCGCTTTCAGCCATCCGTCGAGTACCCCGAGGGCGCCACTGCGCTCTTCCTCGGAGCTTTCGGCCAGAGCCTTCTCGTGAAGGTCGATGATCCACTGGGCGTCCGAGGAACCCGACTGCTCCGCCGCCTGGCGGGCCAGCATCATCAGCATCAGGCCGCGGGCCGGCTGCTTCTTCACGACCTCGCCCTTGAACATCATGTGGCCAAGCAGCGCCCGCGAGGGTCCGTGGCTCTTCTGGGCAGCGAGGTTCAACCAGCGCACCGCCTGGGCCGGATCGCGCTTCACGCCGTTCCCGTCGAGATACATGCGGGCGAGATTGTACTGGGCGTTCGGGTCGCCGTAGTTCGAGGCGGCGTCGGTGAAGAGACGCACGGCCGCCTGCGGGTTCGGCTTCACCGCCGTGCCAGGAATGCCTTCGAGATAATACGAGCCCAGCCAGACCAGCGCATTGGACACGTAAGGCGCATTGCTGCGGCCTTCCGGACTGTCGGCGGCATCGTCGCCGGCCTTGTTCACGAGCTCACGGAAATATTCGAACGCCTTGAGGTCGTCATGGCTGACGCCGTCGCCCTCGGCATACATGCGCCCCAGCATCCACTGAGCGCCGGCATGCCCCTGCCCCGCCGCGAACTGCAGAGCCGACAGCGCCGAGGCCTTATCCCCCGCGCGATAGGCATTGCGGGCACGGTTGAAGGCGTCGCGCGGCGAACCGTCCGCGACGGGAGCGGACGACGCGGCGGTTCCGAGCGCGGTCGCATCGAACAGGCCACCCGTCGAATCCGCGCCGGTAACGGCCGCCGACCCCGCCGGAGCGGAGGCTGCCGGCGGGGTGTCAACGGGCGAGGCCGTGCCGTCAAAGGCAAGGGCCATGTCGTTCGAGCCACTCTCGAACGGCAGCGGGGTTCCGTCGCTCGACCGGCCGACGTCGAAAGCCCACGCCGGGCCGGCCGCGAAGACGGCCACGAATAAAGAGGCTTTAGCGCTGGCGCTAAATATCCGCATAACAGCGTGTCTCATGCTTTGCGCCAGGATGGGTGACGGCGCCATTACGCGCCGCCCCTACGCCCTGAGCGAACTTCCACAAAGCCCCAGACCCGAACCCTGTCTCACGCGGCGTCCACTGCGCCTTGCGAGCCTCCAATTCCTCCGCCGACAACCGGACTTCGAGGAGGCCTTCGACCGCGTCGATGTCGATGATGTCGCCGTCACGGATCAGGGCGATCGGGCCGCCGACCGCTGCCTCCGGCCCAACATGGCCGATGCAGAAGCCGCGGGTTGCCCCCGAGAAGCGACCGTCGGTGATCAGAGCCACCTTGTCGCCCATTCCCTGTCCGTAAAGCGCTGCGGTCGTCTGCAGCATCTCGCGCATGCCCGGACCGCCCTTCGGCCCCTCGTACCGGATCACCAGGACTTCGCCCTCTTTGTAGGAGCGATTGTTGACGGCCTCGAAGCAGGCTTCCTCGTTGTCGAAGCACCGGGCAGGGCCCGAGAACTTCTGATTTTTCAGGCCCGCAACCTTCACGATCGCGCCGTCCGGCGCCAAATTTCCGGACAGGCCGACGACGCCGCCGGTGGGCGTGATAGGCTTGTTCGCGGGCATGACGACATCCTGCTGATCGTTCCAGCGAACCTTGCTCATGTTCTCGGCGATAGTACGGCCGGAAACTGTCAAACATTCGCCGTGCAGGAATCCGTGATCGAGGAGCGTCTTCATGATCAGCGGGACGCCGCCGACCTCGAAGAGATCCTTCGCCACATAGCGGCCACCTGGCTTCAGGTCGGCGATATAGGGCGTGCGCTTGAAGATCTCGGCGACGTCGAACAGATCGAAGTCGATGCCGACCTCGTGCGCCATGGCCGGGAGATGCAGTGCGGCATTGGTCGAGCCGCCGGTCGCGGCGACGACGGTCGCCGCGTTTTCCAGCGCCTTCTTGGTGACGATGTCGCGCGGACGGATGTTGCGGGCGACGAGTTCCATGATCTGCTCGCCGGCGGTCATGCAGAACCGATCGCGGATCTCATAGGGAGCCGGAGCGCCGGCCGAGTAAGGCAGCGCGAGACCGATCGCCTCGGAGACGGTCGCCATCGTGTTGGCGGTGAACTGCGCGCCGCAAGCGCCGGCCGATGGACAGGCGACGGATTCGAGCTCGTCGAGATCCTCGTCCGACATCGCGCCGACCGAATGCTTGCCGACGGCTTCGAACAGATCCTGGACCGTGACCGGCTGACCGCGGAACGAGCCCGGCAGGATCGAGCCGCCATAGATGAAGATCGACGGCACGTTGAGGCGAAGCATCGCCATCATCATGCCCGGAAGGGACTTGTCGCAGCCGGCGAGGCCGACCAGCGCGTCATAGGAGTGGCCGCGCATGGTGAGCTCGACCGAGTCAGCGATGACCTCACGGGACGCCAGCGAGGACTTCATGCCCTCATGACCCATCGCGATGCCGTCAGTGACCGTGATCGTGCAGAACTCGCGTGGAGTGCCGTTGGCGGCGGTGACGCCCTTCTTGACGGCCTGCGCCTGGCGCATCAGCGAAATGTTGCAGGGGGCGGCCTCGTTCCAGCAGCTCGCCACGCCGACCAGCGGTTGGTGAATCTGCTCCTTGGTGAGGCCCATCGCGTAGAGGTATGAGCGGTGCGGAGCGCGTGTCGGGCCCTCCGTCACATGGCGGCTGGGAAGATTGTTCTTCTGAAAAACCTTGGCGTCCATCTCTGTCCTTCGCGCGCTACTTTAGCACACGTACGCAACCAATTGATTGGACGACCGTTTTACGCCTTGGCGGCCTACCTGAGGAGCGGCCGTCCTGGCCCCGCTCAAGCTGGTCACGACATGCGTCTTCCTCTATGGCGCAATTGGGGCAAATGTCTCTTAACGAAGGGCTTCTGGAAGCAATTCGGCAACAGCGTTGCGGAAGTGTCACAGGACTGTTTCAACCCTTTCGGACCGCTCCTGGCGGGCCGCCGTCGAAAGTCCTACGGGGGTCGTCTGCGCGTCATCAAATCGGGAGAGGTTCGCCCGGCTGAAATCCCGATTTGGAGATCGGACCATGATCCTTCGCACGATTCTCGCGGCCTCGGTGGCCGCCGCAGCCTTCACGGCCCCTGCCCTTGCCCAGGAGAAGACGCTGAACGGCCAGCGCGCGCTCGTCATCGCCCATCGCGGCACGCCGGGCTACCTCCCCGACCACACTCTCGAGGGTTACACCAAGGCGATCGAGATGGGCGCGGACTTCATCGAGCCCGACCTCGTCGTGACCAAGGACGGCGTCCTCGTCGCCCGCCACGAGCCCATGCTCGGCGGCACGACGGACGTCGCAGACCGTCCGGAATTCGCCGCCCGCAAGCGGACCCTGAACATCGACGGCATCCCGACCGAGGACTGGTTCGCCAGTGACTTCACCCTGGCCGAGATCAAGACACTGCGCGCCAAGCAGCCGCTGGCCGAGCGCGACCAAAGCTTCAACGGCAAGTTCCTCGTGCCGACCTTCCAGGAGGTCATCGACCTCGCCAAGGAACAGAGCCAGCGCACCGGCCGCACGATCGGCATCGCGCCGGAAACCAAGCACCCGACCTTCCACACCGCGATGGGCCTTCCGATCGAGGACCGCCTCGTCGAGACGCTGCAGAAGGCGGGCTGGACCGAGAAGACCTCGCCGGTGATCATCCAGAGCTTCGAGACGGCGAATCTCAAATATCTGCGCGGCAAGACCAATGTCCGCCTCGTCCAGCTCGTCGACGGCAGCTCGACCGACGCGCTGGGCAAGAACACCGCCGAGCCGCCCTACGTGAAGCCGTACGACTTCGTCGTCACCGGTGACAAGCGAACCAACAACGACCTGCTGACCGCCGAGGGGCTGAAGGAAGTGGCGACCTATGCCGACGGCATTTCGCCGTGGAAGGCCTACCTCATCCCGAACATCCCGGTCGATGCGAACGGCGACGGCAAGCCGGATGACCTGAACGCCGACGGCAAGATGGACGAGCGCGACAAGGTGGCCGCGAAGCCGACCGACGTCGTGAAGAACGCGCACGCGGCGGGCCTGTTCGTGCAGACCTGGACGTTCCGGAGCGAGCCGCGCCGCCTGGCCTCGACCTATAAAGGCAATCCGGCCGCCGAATACCGCGCCTTCTTCGACATCGGCGTCGACGGCATCTTCAGCGACTTCGCCGACCAAGCGGTCGCCGCGCGCAACACGACGAACTGAGCAAAAGGCCGTACCGCTCCGGGGCGGTACGGCCTCCGCGCCCAGGGTCGGGGCCGGATCTATTCCTTGCGGGGGTTGACCGGCCGGTTGGCCGCCGTCGGCCGGGGCTCTTCCAGCAGGGCCTTCAGTTCGGACAGCTTATCGTTGACGAGCCAGCCGTAATAATTCTCTTCCGGCAGCGCGCCCGCGCCCCTCGCGGCGAGAGCAGCCGCGCGCACCTCCGAACCGCCCGTATTGTAAAGCGTGGCGGTGATGCCGGGGTTTTTCGAGATGTCGACGTTGGCGATCGATTTGTAATCGTCGATGGCACGGCGGATGATCGCCGCCATGTGGGCGAGTGATTTGTCCGGGTCCATGATGGCCGCATAGACATCGGCGGCCTTGTTCGCGTCGAGCTTGGGATAGCCCGAGGTCTTCGCCACCATGTCCGACAGCATCAGGGCCGTCAGCGGATTTTCCTGCCCGAGGCCGAAGGTCTGGCCGGCGAAGAACGGCTGGAAGAATACGGCGCTGAAGCGGTTGTTCGGGAATGCCGTACCGTCGACGGTGCGGCCCCGGAAACTCTTGTCCCAGACGTTTTCGCGGCACGACCAGAGCTTATAGGAATCCGTGATATCGGCGCAGCCCTTAAACTGTGGACGGGTCACGAACTGGGAAACGGATTCAGAACCATAGCCGAAGCGGAAACTGTCGTCGCCGGCGTAGGACACCGCCTTGACGTAATAGGTCTGCAGCCGGTCGTAGACGTCGACGTTGTAGGTGTGCTCGCCGACTATGGCGCCGATCATATGGATCGGATCGATGCCGTACGTCCCGGCGGTCGACTTGATCTTCGCGATCAGGTCCTTGTCGTGCGCCAGAAGGTCGATGACTTTCTCGTACTTCTCGTCGAAAGTGGTCTTGCCCGCCTGGGTCCGCAGCACGGAATCACCCGGCACCTTGGGCTGCTCCTTGCTCCGATTTCCTTCCGGCACGACCCGAAGCCCGGCAGCTGCCAGGGAAGGCGCTACCGCACACGCGGCAACGAGAGCCACTGCCAGCAGGATACGCTTCAAGTTTTCCGTGTCCTTAGCACTCAGTTCGCTTACGGCGTCTTTAAGTCACCGCCAACGCGAGTCTCGTTCGACGGTTCAGGACTTTTTGCAGACACCGAGTCCGAACGCGAGCGACTTGCGATGCCTTGCCACAGAGGAGCGGTTTAAGTGATGAAAAGGAGACAGATGAAGCACGCTAAGCTCTTCATACTACAACCTTTAGTCGATTAAATGCACCCGACGGTTTCAGGCGCCGTGTCCCATCCGGCTACGACCGCAGGAAAGGGTGAGAACGACGTATTCGGGCGGGATGCCCAGCCTGATCGGAAGCGCGCTCGTCCCCAGGCCGCTGGTCACATACATGCTGCGGGCGCCACTTCGCACCCACCCGTAGCTCCAACTACGGGGTGCGCTGCTCGCGTTCACGACGGCGCCTATTCCCGGCAGCCTGATCTGCCCGCCATGGGTATGGCCGGCCAACATCAGATGCGGCCCGTCAGTCATGAATGCGAAACAGGCGGGGTCATGGGCGATGACGATCGTCGGCGTATCCGGCTTCAGATTTCGGAGCAGTTCGACGGCCGGCGGGCGCCGATGCCTCGCATCGTGAATCCCGGCAATGGCAATCACAGAGCCGCCGACGTCAACAGGCTGAATTTCATCGGCCAGCACCACGATCCCCCGGGATTGCAGCGCCTCGGTCACGGCCACGCTGCCATACTCGCGGTCGTGGTTGCCGAGGACCGCGAAGCGTCCGAAGCGTGCCGGGATACTCGCCAGAATCGATGCGATCGTGGTTGGCGGAACCCGCCCGCCACCAAACGGCATCATGTTCATGTAGTCGCCGCCAAGCAGGACGATCTCCGGATCGAGGCGTGCAACCTCTTCGGCAATAGCCTCCAGGCGTGCGACGTCGCCGCTATGCGATCCGACATGGAAATCGGACAGAAACACGCCTCTGACGGATGCCGGCAGCGAAGGCATCTCATAACGGATCGATGTGACCGCGTGCGGCTGATATCGCGCGAACCTCTCGAAGGCGCCCTTGCGGCCTTCGATGTCGACGAAAGGTGGTCTGGCGAGAAACCGAACGGCGCGATCCCGCCAACCGATGCTCATGCGACGACCTTCAACCGCTCCAGCGCATCCGACAATTTGATGCGCCGCGCTTCAGCTTCCTCGCGGCGCTCGCGCTGCTCCTCGACCACTTCCTCCTTGGCGCGCGCCAGAAAGTCCGGGTTGCCGAGTTTCTTGTCGATCTTGTCGATCTCATCCGCAATCTTGCCGATCTCCTTCGAGAGGCGGGTCCTCTCGGCCCCGAGATCAACCACGTCGGCGATCGGCAGCGCCGCGACACCACCACGGACCAGCAGCTGCACCGCGCCGGCCGGAGCCGAATCAGCGAAGTCGATACCGGACAGGCGAGCCTGGCGGCGAAGCGCATCCTCATAGCGCCTGGCCCGGGTCTTCACGTCGGCAGAGGCGCCGATGAGAAGAAGCGGGATCTGCGCGCCGCCCGGAACATTCATCTCCGTGCGGACCGAACGGACTTCCGAAATCATGTCGACGAGCCAGCCGATCTCGGCCTCCGCGGCCTCCGTGTCACTCTTCGGCAGTTCCGGCCAATCGGACAGGGCAAGCAGTTTCGCGCGACCGCTGGCCGGCGCCGTGAGCGCCCACAGTTCCTCGGTGATGAAGGGCATGAAAGGGTGGAGCAGCGCGACGATCTGATCGAGCGTCCACGAAACGGTTGCGCGGGTCTCGGTGCGCTCAGGGCTGTCCGTCTCCGACTGGAGGACGGGCTTAGCCAGTTCGAGATACCAGTCGCAGAAGATCGACCAAGTGAACTGATAGACCGCGTTGGCCGCGTCGTTGAAGCGGTAGGCCTCGATCGCCGCGCTCGTTTCCTTCACCGTGCGTGCGGCCTCGCCGACGATCCATTTGTTGAGCGTGGTCGTGACCGAAGACGGGTCGAAGCCCGGCACCACGGCGCACTGGTTCATCTCGGCGAAGCGGGTCGCATTCCAGAGCTTGGTCGCGAAGTTGCGATAGCCCTCGATGCGCGACTTCGCCAGCTTGATGTCCCTGCCCTGCGCGGCCATGGCGGCGAGCGTGAAGCGCACCGCGTCAGCGCCGAACTCGTCCATCAGTTCGAGCGGGTCGATGACGTTGCCCTTGGACTTCGACATCTTGGCGCCCTTCTCGTCGCGGACGAGCGCGTGGATGTAGACGTCCTTGAACGGAACCTCGCCCATGAATTCGATGCCCATCATCATCATCCGGGCGACCCAGAAGAAGATGATGTCGAAGCCGGTGACGAGAACCGAGGTCGGATAATAGCGCTTCAGCTCCGGCGTCTTGTCCGGCCAGCCCATGGTCGAGAACGGCCAGAGCGCGGACGAGAACCAGGTGTCGAGAACGTCCTCGTCCTGAACCAGGAAGTCGCTCTGCGGGCCGCCGAGCAGTTCCTGATGGATGGACTCTCGGCCTCGTCATCCGAGAGCATGTTCTCGATCTCGTTGCGCAGGATCGCGGCACGCAGTGCGTCCTCGCGGCTCTCCTCGACATAGACGTGACCGTGCGGATCGTACCAGGCCGGGATCTGGTGGCCCCACCAGAGCTGGCGCGAGACGCACCAGGGCTGGATGTTCTCCAGCCATTCGAAATAAGTCTTCTCCCAGTTCTTCGGGACGAAATTCGTCCTGCCCTCGCGGACGGCCGCGAGCGCCGGCTGGGCGAGCGTCTTCGCATCGACCCACCACTGATCGGTCAGCATCGGTTCGAGCACGACACCCGAGCGGTCGCCGAACGGCTGAGGAATGACCTTGTCCTCGACGCCGCGAGGAGGCCCATCTCCTCGATCTCGGCGACGACCAGTTTGCGGGCCTCGAACCGATCGAGGCCGAGATAGCGCTCCGGCACGTTGTCGGACATGCGCGCGCCTTCATCCATCAGCATAAAGAGCGGGATGTCGTGACGGCGGGCGACCTCGAAGTCGTTGAAGTCGTGTGCGCCGGTGATCTTGACCGCGCCCGAGCCGAATTCCGGATCCGGATATTCGTCGGCGATGATCGGGATCAGGCGCTCGGCGACCGGCAGGCGGACCATCTTGCCGATGAGATTCTTGTAGCGCTCGTCGCTCGGATGAACCGCGACCGCACCATCGCCCAGCATGGTTTCGGGACGCGTCGTCGCGATGACGATTTCCTCGATGCCGTCGACCGGGCCGTCTGCCAGCGGATAGGCGAAGCGCCACAGATGGCCCTTGACCTCGCGCGTCTCGACTTCGAGATCGGAGACCGCTGTGCGGAGCTTCGGATCCCAGTTCACAAGACGCTTGTCCTTGTAGATCAAACCCTTGCGGTGAAGCTCGACGAATACTTTGCGGACGGCCTGCGACAGCCCCTCGTCCATGGTGAAGCGCTCGCGCGAGAAATCGCACGACGCGCGCCAAGCCGCTTGAGCTGGTTGATAATCGTGCCGCCGGATTCTTCCTTCCACGCCCAGACGCGCTCGATGAACTTCTCACGACCCATATCGCGGCGCGACGGCTCCTGCCGTTCGGCAAGCTGGCGCTCGACGACCATCTGAGTCGCAATGCCGGCATGGTCCATGCCGGGCTGCCAGAGCACGTCCTTGCCGCGCATCCGCTCGAACCGTGTCAGCACGTCCTGCAGCGTGTTGTTGAGCGCATGGCCCATATGCAGTGAGCCGGTGACGTTCGGCGGCGGGATGACGATGGAGAAGCTCTCCGCGCCAGGCTTCGCATTGCGCACCGGCCTTGAACGCCTCGGCCTTGTTCCAGGCCTCGGCGATGCGTTTCTCGATTTCGGCAGGCTGATAGGTCTTCTCGATGGGCATCGAATATCGCGATTGTTTCTACGGGGGCCGAAGGCTCGGCAGGGAATGTCGGATTTTGGCGCTTTACAAGCGGACCGGCACGAGGGTGTCAACGCAGGCGGAGTTCATTCTCGCAATAAGACGCATTTGACGCGGCGCTTGATCGACGTTAAATCACGAGCTTCATGACATCCGTTCCCGCCTCCGCCGAAACTGCCGCAGCGTCGATCCGTACGATTTTCTGGCTTGCGGCCGCGGCTTTCGCGAGCTCGGCCTCGGTGCGCGTGGCCGATCCACTTCTGCCTTCGATCGCCAGCGAATTCGGCGGATCGATCGGCGGCGCTTCTCATATTGTGACGGCCTACGCGATTGCCTATGGCCTGTTCCAGCTCGTCTACGGCCCGCTCGGCGACCGGATGGGGAAGACCTTTGTCGTCACCATCATCACGCTCGGCGCCTCACTAGCGACCTTCGCCTGCATCTTCGCAACGTCGCTCAGTGCGCTGACGGGGCTGCGCTTTCTCGCCGGCGTTTTCGCGGGTGGACTGATCCCGCTCTCGCTCGCCTATATCGGCGACACGGTGCCGCTCGCGGGACGCCAGACCATGCTGGCCCGGTTCGTCGTCGCGAACACGCTGGGCCTCGTCCTCGGGCAGGCAGCGGGCGGCTTCCTTGCGGAATATCTGAGCTGGCGCGCGGTCTTCGTAGGCCTTGCCGATCTTCTTCCTGATCGCGGCCGCGGGCCTGCGCCGCGAGCTCGGACCGCTGCGCGATCTGCGACCGGCCGGCACGCCGCCTCCACTTCTCGCAGTCCTACCGGAAGGCGTTCGGATTGTTTCGGCTGCCGATGGTGCGTGCCGTCCTGTCGTCGATCTTCCTCGAAGGCCTTCTGCTGTTCGGTGCGTTCACGTTCGTCGGCAGCTATCTGCACGCCCGGTTCGAACTGGGCCTCGACCGCGTCGGCCTCGTTCTCGCGCTATTCGGTATAGGTGGCGTCATCTATTCACTCGTAGCGCCGCTATTCATCCGGACTATGGGCGAGAGTGGCCTCGCTTCGGGTGGCGGCTTTCTGCTGGGAGCCGGCTTCCTGGGCGCGGCCTTTTCGGGCCCCTCGCCGTTTCTCGTCATCGCGCCTGTCATGGGGCTCGGCTGGATGATGCTGCACAACACGTTGCAGACAAAAGCAACGCAGATGGGCGCCGGAAGCGCGTGGCTCAGCGATGGCGCTGTTCTCGTCGTGCTTTCTATATCGGCCAGACGACGGGCGTTGCGCTCGCGGGTGTGTCCTTCGACACCTGGGGCGCCGTACCCGGTTTCGTCACGGCCGCGATCGGCCTGCCGCTACTCGGTGTCCTGTTCGCACTGTTCCTTGGGAAAGTCCCGAAGGCCTGACGACCAGCAGACCCCGACGGTCAGCGGCGATTGCCGCGCGAGACACGCTCGATTTCGGCCCGGACGAAGCGCTCGACCACGGTCGGCAGATTGGTATCGAGCCAATCCTTGAGCATCGGCCGCAGCATCTCCTGAACGAGATCGTCCAGTGTGCGAGCATTCTGCAGCCAAGAATCGTATTGGTCGAGCGATCCGAACGACGCGGAGACCGCGCGGCTCGTCTCCGCCGCAAGCAGGCTCTCGCCTGACGGCGCGCTTAGCGCGGGCGCGCGGAGGCTGCGCTTACTTCCGGCAGCACGGCCCAGTCCGACATGTCGTCTTCGTCGGACGCCGATGCCGGCGGATCGCGGAATTCGACCTCGCCTCCGGCAACGGCCACTTCAGCGGCTTGGTGAGCTCGAGAACGTCCTCGTCCTCTTCCTCGCCCGCGATCGCGTCCCAGGGGTCGACGGCCTCGCTCAGCCGGTTCAGGCTCGGGATCCTTTCCGGGCAACGGCGGGCGCGTCGAAGCTCGCGAGCATCGCATCGATGTCGTCCTGGCTCATGCCGGCCATGTCGTCGTCCTCAGCCGCCGCGGCGGGCGCGGCGGGCGCGGGAGGCGGAGGCGGCGCGGCCTCGACAGCCTTCAGCGCAGGTTTCGCGGCAGGTGCAGGAGCGGCAGCAGCCGGCGTCTCGCCCGGATCGTCATCGGCGATGATCCGGCGGATGGAGGCAAGGATCTCCTCCATGTGGGTTCGTGCGCTTTGGCGGTGCTGCTCATTTCCTAAGGCCCCGGCAACACGAACCTCAAGGGGAATCATTGTTTCCCTAAGGTCGGCGAGTATCGCACCGCTCAAACGAAGACAAGAACCGCCGATGGCATTTTCCCGGCCGAGGCCGGGGGTTGGCAGATACTCAGCGGCCGTCCGGCGTGCGCTGGCCGACCCCATTTGTTGCGCACCTGGTCGTAATGGAGCGCGACTGTCATAGGTCGCAACCTTCAGGTGAGCTGGACGACGTTCAGCCGGCCGACCGCCTGGAGCAACGCATAGGAGGCCACGACGCGGTCGCGCTGCGCGGTGATCAGGGTCACACGGGCGTCGAGCAGGTCCTGCGGAAGTTCAACACGTCGAGCGTGGTGCGCTGACCGACCCGGGCTCTCCTCGCGGACACCGTTCAAGGCGATCTGCGCGGCATCGACCTGCGCCTGCGCGGCGATGATCTGGGATTTGGAGCCTTCGAGCGCGCCCCAGGCCGAGACGACGGCCGCGCGAACCTGATCGCGCACGATCTCGGCCTCGAGACGGCGCTGACCCAGGTCTCCTTGGCCTCGCGGACGACGCGAATATTCCTGGCCGCCCTGATAGATCGGAACGGTCAGCGTACCGAGGACGGTAGCCATTGAACGTGCTGTCGTAATCGCGTCCGGTTAGCGCCACCGCCTCCGCCGCCGATCTCGTCGTCGCACTGCTGGCTGACCGTGCCCTGCAGGCTCGAAGGTCGGCGAAAGTACGCCCTGCGACACCCGGACCTGCATCCGCCGCAGCATCGACCGCATGAAACGCCGAACGGGTCGCCGGGTGCTCCTTGAAGCCGACTTGCACCGCGGCATCGAGGGAGTTCGGCAGGAGCCGGTCGATCGGCGTGCCGGGATACAGCTTGCGTCGGCTCGATGCCGATCACCTGACGATAGACGCGCGGCTGGCCTTTAGATTTGCCTCGGCGACGCTGAGATCCGACTTCGCGCCGGCGAGGCGCGATTCGGCCGAGCGCGGTGTCAGTTCGGGTGACCTCGCCGACCTGGAATCGCTCGTTCGTGGCACGCAGTTCTTCGCCGAGCAGATCGACGTTGTTACGGCGCAGATCGAAGATCGCGAAGTCGCGCAGAACGTTCATATAGGCTTCGACGCCGTCGAAGAGCACGTTCTGCTCGGTGTTCAGCAGCGTCTCGCGGGAGGCGAGCACCGAGGATTCGGCGACCTTGACGGTGTTTTTCGTTTGAAAGCCGTTAAACAGGTTCTGGTTCAGCGTGACGCCAGCGCTGCGGGTCAATACCTCACTGTCGTTGATCGTGCGGATGCCCTGCGTGCGACTCTTAACACGCGTGTCGGAATAGCCCACATCGGCCGAACCGATCACCGTCGGGCGGTAGCCGGACAATGCCTGCGGCACAGCTTCGTCGGTCGCACGCGTATTCGCGCGCTGTGCGTTAAGCGTGGGGTTGCCTTCGTAGGCCCTGGAGAGCGCCTCGTTCAACGTCTCCGCGCTTGCCGGAGCCGCAAAGGCTATCGACCCGACAACTGCCAGTAGCGGTACAGTGCAAAGCGCACCGGACATTCTCGTCGTCGGCTTCATGGATCGAATTGCCCCAAAACGCATCAACAGAGCCAGTCCCTCACCGGCTCGCTTCAATTTAGTGATCGATTAAGAAGGGGAACACCCGAACAACCCCGATCCGGTCGTAATCATCGGAACTGGGGCAATTTTGCAACAGACCTAAAACGCGAATGCGGCCTTGCGCTCAAAGCCCGGCAGCAGAGGCGCCGCCGCGTCGAACATCGGAAAGCCGCCGAACTCATTGCCCGACCGGCGGAAAACCGTGCCCTGCCCGGTGCGCCCGCGGCCGTTGACGACGACAAGGCGGCCATCGTCCTTGAGCTGGTCGGCGAATGCATCCGGCAGGACTTCGATGGAGCCTTCGATGAGAATCGCGTCGAACGGCCCGGATTGTGCGTAACCGGCCACGAGAGGACCGGTGACCACGGTGACATTACCCGCGCCGACCGCCGCCAGATTCGCCTTCGCCTGATCGGCGAGCGTCGTATCCTCCTCCAGCGCGATGACCGAGGCGGCGAGCCTGGACAGGATCGCCGAGCCGTAACCGGTGGTGCAGCCGACGTGAAGAATATTTTCGGTTTCGCGAATGTCCGCGGCGACGAGCAATTTGCCGAGCACCATCGGCGTCGGCAGCGAACGAGCCGCGGCGACCGGAATCTCGCATTCCGAATAGGCCATGGTCGCCCAGGGCTCGGGGACGAATCGCTCGCGCGGCAAGGTCACCATCGCGCTTACAATGCCCGGGTTCGTGATCTCGTTGGTGCGAAGCTGACCTTCCACCATGAAATGACGCGCCTGCGCGAAATCGAACATGCCTCGCTCCTGCCCCTTGTCGACGGCCCGTCCGGCTATGTGCGACGAAGACGGGACGAAGGCAAGCACACTCAGCATGCTCTGTGTCGACACCATGTCGCGGCCACGACAAAGCCGAAACGGGTGGTTGAACCCGCGGCGGCTGGCTGATATGGCCTCCACGTCCGCCGAACTGGCCGGACCTGAGGCCACGTGGCGGAGTGGTTACGCAGAGGACTGCAAATCCTTGCACCCCGGTTCGATTCCGGGCGTGGCCTCCAGAAATATTCTTCGGAACTGTCGCAGTCAGATAAGACCGACTCAAAAATGCCGACCATTTGCGGTCGAAGTTCTGCCCCCTGTCCCGTAAATCCTCGGTCTCGAAATAGGCTTCGCCGACCTTCGCGAAATCACGCCTGACGATATCGAGCTTCACTACTCACCTACATATCGGGTTGCGGTATCGAGCCCGACTTCTATCCCCTGACGGCGTGCGATTTCTTTCGCCACTCTGCCCCAGTGCTCGTCGGGGCGGTCGCCGTGCCCCAAACGTGCGAGCCGCGCTCGATTTCGGGCCTCGTGATAAGCGGCGTTGCCGTATCGCGCGATCAGGTCTGCGGCGTCGTCCACCACGATTTGGGGCGCATTGAGCCAGCGCGTGAGGAATCCGAACATCGGCCGAAACCTTCGAATGTGATCGGTCCGCGCGCAAGCCCCCCAGATTGACTCTCGATCGTGACGAGAACAACCCTAGAACATGGATATCAAGTCATTACCGGGACAGGCCGCGCGGGAAGCGGCTAAGCTGACCGATTTCATGCTCGCGCAGGAGCTGGAGCAGCGCGCGAAGGCCGGCCGGCCGATCCGGCTGACGGCGGAGACCGCCCTGCGCCTGGTCGAGGCGATGCGCTGGAAGGTGAGAGCGGCAAGCAAGGCACCTACGCGGTCGAGAGCTGGGAGACCGAGCGCGCCATCAGAGGGCAATTGAAGAAGAACTTCGGCGTGCTGAACAACTTCCACGCTGCGATGGGCGCCTATGAACACGTCGCCCGCGCGTTCCCGAACAATCACATCACCTGCCGGGAGAAGATCCGCGTCCTCTGCGAGCAGAACGCGCCGCTGACGCCGCCGTGACAAACAAAAGTCCCGCTCTGGCGACCCGGGAGGGCAAGTCCAAGACAACAGTGGGAGTGTACAGTTGGCGCACAACTACTGCTATGCACAAGCCGCGCAATTTGCAATTATAGGTTGCCTGCGGGTGACCTGGACGCGTATCGCAGGCAGGAGCCGCCACGTCTCGACCGCACTCCTGGCGTGGCGGCTTTTCGCTGGGCGAACATGGCGATGATGCCAGCCTTCATTCAGGGTCTCCGATGGGCTTCAGGTCGCATTCGCGACGGACATCGAACCCCTCTGCAATCCTAACGATTTGATTAGGAGGACAGCAAACCTGCGCGCGGTCTCTGCCCCAGCGAGATGCTCCTGCCTGCAAGCGAGCACTCGTAGGCAGGGTCGCCACTTCAGTGGCTGTCGTGGCGGCCCTGTCGCGCGGAACTGAGCGCCCTGCGCGTCCCGGCGAACGCCTGCTGGCGGCGCGGGAATCTACGTACTGACGTAGTGGAATAAGAATGCAAGTATAGGTTGCCTGCTAAATCCCTCGACACCAGGGGGCAGGCGGAGCCGCCACGCTCCGCACCGCAATCCCAGCGTGGCGGCTCTTCGCTCCCCGCCGAACAAAAATCCCGCCTCGGCTTTCACCGGGCGGGGGGATTCTACGTAATGACGTAGTCAAAACAGCGTGCAAGGCTAGGTTGCCTGCCGAGACCCCACCAAGCCCATGCAGGCAAGGCCGCCACGCCCCTAGCCGCACTCCTGGCGTGGCGGCAGCGCTTGGCAGGGTCGCCAGTCGGCATCGATCTCAGCCGGTCCACTAGAATGTATATCGTCGCGCTCCGTGCCTGCGGTGGTTTGGCGACGCCGCGGCCGCCTTTCCGTCCGATTCTTGGGGATCACTCAGATCGAAAGCCCGCCTCCGTCCGAGGACGGACGTGGCGATGGTGGTGATTGCCACGACGGGCAGAACGACGGCGTCCGGCCGTCCCATCGCCCAGAGGGTCGCACCGCCGATCGCGCACCAGAGGACGGGAATCACCATCAGCATCCACTGCCCGAGGGTGCGGCCCATCATCAGCACGCCCAGGGTCGCGACGACGGTCGGATCCGGCGCGAGGCCGAACACCTCGACCTGCGACCATGGTCGCCCGACGAGAAGGCCGAGCAATGGCTGAAGAACCACAGCGAAGACGAGAAGTCCGATCCCGACCCATGCGGCCGGATCGGAATTCAATGTTCCGGTCCACGCGCGGGCCCGCAGGCTGAGGAGCAGCAGGAACGCCCCCGGTGGTTGGAGAGCCGTCCACAGCATCAAGAGCGGACCTACCGCAATTTAACTAGCCACGTCTCCAGCGGCTGTCGCCCTGCGTCTTTCTCATGGCCAGCAAGGCGCCACGGGCGGGCCGCTGTCAGATCTAAGCGCGCGCCGTCGGCGGCTACGTGTCAGGCCTTGCCCGCAAGGCCTGGGCGTCGTGGCGTAGCTTGCCGGGCCGGACGCCGTATTTCCGTAAGAAGGCGCGGCTGAACCCGGCCTGGGATTGATAGCCCACCTTCGCTGCGATCTGGTCCATCGACGCGGAGCCGCTGCCGAGGCGGTGCCGGGCCAAACCGAGGCGCAGATCGGTCAGGAACGCCAACGGCGCCACGCCGGTCGCCTTGCGGAACGCGCGCACCAGCGTCGCCCGCGACGCGGCTGCGGTCTGCGCAAGGTCGTCAAGCGTCCAAACCCGTGCGGGGTCGCGCACCATCTCCAGGACGGCCTGCGCCGTCATGCGCTGATTGAGCAGCCGGAGCAGGCCCTCCGCAGGCGCCGACGCTTCAAGATGGGCGCGGAGCATCATCACGAACAACGCGCTCGCCAGGTCCTCCGCGATTGCGGGGGCGCCCGGGCGCGGGCCGTCGAGTTCGTCCCGGATGCCGAGCATGATTGGATGGAAACGGCTGGCCAATGGGCGCTCGCCAACGCGCAGGACCACGACGTCCGGCAGTGCGGCGACGATCAGGTTCTGGGGTGCTTCGAAATGCAGCCGGCCGCGGATCAGTTCGGTATCCGGCTCGGCCCCGATGCTCGCCCGCACCCGGAGCGAGTTGCGGTAATCGGTTGTAACCGGCGCCCCCTGCCCGGCGCCGTCCGGCGCACGCACAGTATGGGCGTCCCCATGGGGCAGCAGCAGGATATCGCCCGCCTCCAGGCGCAGGGGCCCGAAGCCGACCCGGTCGAGCTGGACGCTGCCTTTGGTCACGATATGGAAATGAGCCCACCCCGCCGGTTCAGCCCTGTGCGACGACGCCCAGGCGCCGCCGAACCGGCAGAAATCTGTCAGCTCCGGCCGGACGCGCAGCAGGGGCGCAAGGCCGCTCAGCGCATCGGTGATGTCCGGGTTCGTCATGGCACCCGCTTTCCCACCTCCCCGCGGCCTATCTTGACTGCACCACGAAGGAGAATGTCATGCACATGATCGATTGGAACACATATCGCCAGCAGGTCGTCGCCGGGGTCGGCGGCTTCGCCAAGCTCAGCCCAGACACGGTCAAGGGCTATGCGGCAATGGGTGGCGCTGGCCAGAAGACCGGCCAGCTCGACGCGAAAACCCGTGAGCTGATCGCGCTCGCGGTCGCGGTCACCCTACGGTGCGACGGCTGTATCACCGTCCACACCGACACCGCCCGCAAACTCGGCGCAACGAAGGAGGAGGTCGCGGAGGCGCTGGGCGTCGCTGTCAGCGTCAACGCCGGTGCCGCCATCGTCTACTCGACCCGCACGCTCGATGCTTCTGCCGCCTCGGCTGACGCTGACCTGCTGCTCAAAGGAGTTGCGTGATGAACATGCAGATCCGTCGCATTCTTGGCCTCGTTTCCAGTTCGAGATCGGACCGGATCGGCCTTCACGGGATGCGCATTGCCATCGCCATCTCTTCCTGTGGATTGGAGGCCTGAAGTTTGTCCCTTACGAGGCCGACAGCATCACGCCGTTTGTCGCGAACAACCCGGTGATGTCGCTGTTCTACAAACATCCCGATCAATATGCCCAGCACCTTACCCGCGAAGGGGAGCTGAAGCCCGCCGAGCGCGCTTGGCAGACGGCCAACGACACCTACGGCTTTTCCAGGGGGCTCGGCATAGTCGAGCTGACGATCGGTTTCCTGACACTCGCCGGGCTGATGTCCCTCCGTTGGGGGCTTGCCGGCGCCACCCTTGCCTTCCTGACGCCATTCGTGACGCTGTCGTTCCTGGTGACGACGCCGGAGGCCTGGGTGCACGCCCTGGGTGACGCGCAGCACGGCTTCCCCTATTTGTCGGGCGGCGGCCGCCTGGTGATCAAGGACGTCACTTTGATGGCGGGTGCGTGGCTCGTCCTCGCCGACAGCGCCCGGGCGGTCCTGAGCCACAAGGCTGACGCCACTGCGGTCGTGGGGACAGGCAGTCTGAGCGCCGAAAATAACGTTGTAAGCCGATCCACCCCCTTGACCACCTGATGGACCGCTTTTGGGGTCAGGAGCAGACGTTAGCGCGGCCCGGGGCCACGGCGACGAGGTCTGCCCATGGACTCATTCCGGCCATACTTTGAGGCGTACTCTTCCTCCCTATTGACGCCCGACCACCGAGCATTTTTCGCTCCGTCCGGCGCCTCTGATGACCATCGGTTCTTCAGGAGGTCGCCATGCGTGTTGGTATCTCCCCTCCACGTTTCTGCCGCTGCAACGCTGCGCCTTCGCAGTTCGTCTGCGATGGCGTGGACCGGCGAGAACTCATCTGTGGCGGGGGCGCTGCGGTCTTTGCCGGATTGCTGGCCGGGCTGCTCGGCGGGGCCAGTCCGGCCCGCGCTGCGACGCTCGCCGGCGAGGTTCCTGAATTGGACCGAGTGGTCAAAGTGCTTGGTCGGCGGAAGACGGGGCCACCACCGCGGACATGCCCGGCCGCAGACGATCGAGGCCAGCCTGACCCGCATCGAAGGTGATCTTGACCGGAATGCGCTGGACGGTGCGGGTGAAGTTGCCGGTGGCGTTGTCGGGCGGCGGGAGCGCGAGCTGCGCGCCGCTGGCCGGTGACAGGCTGTCGACGTGACCCCGGAACTCTATTCCCGGGAGGCCGTCGACGGAAACCGCCATGCCGTCGCCGACCCGCAGTGCCGGAATCTGCGTTTCGTTGAAATTGGCGATGATCCAGAAGTCTTGGGGCACGACCGCGACCAAGAGAGTGCCCGGCTGCACATACTGTCCGACCCTGGCTTGCCGTTCGCCGACCCAGCCATCCAACGGCGACCGCACGACCGTGTTTTCAAGCTCGATCTCGGTGAGCCTGAGGGCGGCGGCGGCAGCGTCGATGTCGGCCTGCAACTGCGGGCGCTGAGTCTCCAGCACATCCATCTGCCGCCGAGCGGCGGCCACGTTCGCCGTTGCCTCGGCGACCTTCGCACGAGCCCGAAGATGATCTGCTTCAGCCTGCTCGTGCCTCGCCTGCGAACTCCAACTGCGCAGGGTCAGCTCATGGGTACGCGCAAAATCGCGAGCGGCGCGATCGGCGTCGGCTTCGGCGCCGCGTAGCGCCGCAACCGCCTGCTCGATGACCTCGCGCTGCAATTCGATCCGGCTGGTGAGGTTGCCAAGCATCGCACGGCGGGTGGCAACCCCGGCAACGGCCTGGTTCACGCGGGCCCGATAATCGCTGTCGTCGATCCGAAACAGGACGTCCCCGGCCCCGACCGCCTGGTTGTCACGAATGGCGACGTCGACGACGTAACCATTGATCTTTGGACTCATCGGCGTCACATCGCCGCGCACATAAGCATTGTCCGTAGAGGTCGAAGGCAAAGTCGGGCTCCACCGTCCCGGAGCCATCGACGTCGAAGCTGCGAATACCGATCCTGCGACGCCGAGGCCGCTCAAGGCGGCGGTGAACAACTTCATGGCTGTCCTCCTGATACAGCGGACGACGAGCGCCGCAATGGCGCCGACCGGCCGATCGCGACGACCCCGATCGCGCTGATCGCGCTGATCACCAATACGCTTGCCGCGATAGATTTCTATTTCGGGCAGGAAGATAACTAGCCAAGCTATACCGTCGATTATACATGGGTACTTTGCGCGGCGCATTCGTTGTAGATGCGCCATACGTAGGTTTAGGCCTCCGCCGATCGCGGAATCGAGCCAAGGGGTACCGTCTCAACTCGGTCTTCAGCAGTGACTGCTGGCTAGCTTTTTTTGGGCCCGCAATGTCCGTTTTGCGCCATGTGTGGACGGCTCTCCGTTGGTGCGCATGACCGCGGGCCATAATGCCTTCCGCGAAGACGGGTCCCGACCAAAAGCACGCGCTCGAGGCGCTTTGGCGCAAATGGGTTGTCCCGTCTTCCGGTATCGACCGGCTGTCGCATTACATCGCGTCCGCCCTTCCCAAGTTGGTGGGCCGCAGCGTGCCGCCGGGCCTGATCGCTCGGCCGCCGCCGGCTCCCGATAGCGCTCGCCGCGGGTCATGATCGCCCAGACCATCCGGGCGGTCTTGTTGGCGAGCGCGACGGCCGCGACCTTCGGCGTTCGTCGGGCGAGCAGTTGCACCAGCCAGGGCCGGCGCGTGCCATTGCGCACGGCGTAGCGGACGACCGCCAGAGCGCCGACGACCAACATCTGTCGCAGATAGCGGTCGCCCTGCTTGGTGATGCCGCTCAGCCGCTCTTTGCCACTGCTGGAGTTCTGCCGCGGCACGAGGCCGATCCAGGCCGCGAGATTGCGGCCCGAGCGGAAGGCGTTCGGATCGGCGATGGTGGCGACCCGGGCGCTGGCCAGCAGCGGGCCGACGCCCGGGATCTCCATCAACCGGCGGCCGACCTCGCTCGCACGGGCGCTGGTGCGGATCAGCCGGTCGGTCTCCAGGATCTGTTCGTTCACCAGCCGGAGCTGATCGACCAGCATCGACAGGCAGCCGCGCGCTTCCTGCGGCAGCCGTTCATCGGCTGGGTCAGCGATCACCGCGATCAGCGTCTGAAGGCCCTGACGACCGACGGCGGCGGCCAGGCCGAACTCTCCCATATGGCCGCGGATCGCGTTCGACAACTGGGTGCGCTGGCGTATCAGGATCGAGCGGGTGCGGTGCAGCACCATCACGCTCTGCTGCGCCGGCGACTTCACCGGCACGAAGCGCATGCTCGGTCGCGTCACCGCCTCGCAGATCGCCTCCGCGTCGGCCATGTCGTTCTTCTGGCGCTTGACGTACGGCTTCACGTCGCTGGGCGGCATCAGCCGCACCTCATGACCGAGCTCCTGCGCCCAATAATGCGCCGTGCCGCACGCCTCGATCCCGACCAGGCACGCATCCAGCTTGCTGAAGAAACCCAGCAGCCGCCTTCGTGTGAGTTTCTGACGCAGGACGACGGCGCCTTCACCATCGACGCCGTGGACCTGAAAAACCGACTTCGCGATGTCCAACCCGATCGTGGTGACCTGACCCATGGCTCTCCTCCAGCTCAAACCGGAAGCTTACGCCCCGGTGGTTGGAGAGCCGTCCACAGCATCAGAAGCGGACATTCGCGCGACGAGCGATCTGCTTGGATCTGGCCCCGGCTGCCGGGCGGCGCAGGATGAGGCGCGCCAGCTCGGGCATCACTGTCGCGCGCTGGCAGCGTCCAACGTCAAGCCCGCTTCGTCAGCCTCTGGATTCTTGATCTCGACCCTGATCGGATGTCCTTCCGATTTCCGGGAAGCGAACGTCATGGCGGCTTGGATAGCAGCATCGAGGAATCGCATGCACACCGAACCTTCTTCGGTGAATACGCACCATTCCAGGCCTTCGCGGCGAACGACGATGTAGTGCTCCCGGTCGATCATGCGGCGCTCCTTCTTGACTTTCCTCCCGCCCGCTTCTTGCTTCCCTTGATCCAGCCGAGCCAGCTAACGAGGACGGTTGTGCGTGCCGGCCTCGATCTCAGGTGTTGCTCATGGCTTTGGTGCCGCAACTGTGAAGGAACGGCCCGCTTCGAGCCTGATTGAGGGTGATCGGAGGGCGCCACATGAGCCGAAGAGTTTGGATCGCCCTCATTCTGATCATCGGAGGCGTGGGCGGGTTCGCCATCCTGTCCCAGGTCGACGGCATCGACACTCCAGCTCCGGCCATGACGTCTGATGCACCGCGGTAACAACAAAAGTTAGCCGGAGACAGCATGCCCGATAGGCGGGAACTCTATCGCAGCGCGAACGGGGACGCCTGGTTCCTGGGTCGCGATTCCTCGGATGGCCGAGCCGTCATCATCCACGCTCGATCTCGGTCCAGACACTGTGACTGTCACTGCGGCAGGATTGGTCGAGAGCACTTCCCGCCCGTCGTGCGCCGTTATGAGTTGAGCGCGCTCAGCCTATCCGCGGAAGCCATCAATAAAGGCGACGGCTCCGACGCCCGGGCATCACAGCGCCCACTACTGGCCGTCGGCGCGGTGCTGCTCGGCGCCTTCATCGTGAGCTACGACACACGACTGTTCGCGCTCGGCCTGCCAGATCTGCGAGGCGTGTTCGGCCTGTCCTTCGATGAAGGCGCGTGGCTCGCCACGGTCGCGACCGCGCCACAGCTTATCGTCGCGCCCGCAGTCGCCTGGCGCGGTGGTATTCGGGTTGCGCCGAGTGTTGATCGGGCCGAGCCTGCTCTACATCGCGACGTCGCTGATCATCCCTTTCGTTCGCGACTACCAGACTCTCCTGGTTCTGCACTTCATTCACGGCCTTCTGCTCGGGATCTTCATCCCGGCGACCATCATGATCGTGCTTCGGAACCTGCCGGTGCAGTGGTGGGTCGTCGGCCTCGCGGCCTATTCGTTCCGACTGTCCTTCACGGGCAATAGCGGCGTATCGCTCGTCGACCTCTATGTGCAACATCTCGGCTGGCAGTGGCTCTACTGGCAGGATGCCGTGGTGGCCGTGCTGATGGCGCTGCTGACATGGTTCGGCACGCCGCGCGAACGCCTCAATCACCAGTTCCTCGCCAATGCTGACTGGGGCGGCATGCTCCTGCTCGGGACCGGCCTCTCCCTGATCTATGCGGGTCTCGACCAGGGGAACAGACTGGATTGGCTCGAGTTCGGGCACGGTGATCGCCCTGCTCGGTGGCGGCGGAGCGCTCGTGGGCGCCTTTATCGTCAACGAAGCGCTGGTCGCCGAACCCTTGGGCGAGCCCGAAGGTGCTGATGTCGCGCAACGTCATCTTGGTGCTCCTGACTCTGATGACCTACATGGTCACCAGCCTGTCGAACACGATGTTGGTCACGAGCTTCCTCACCAATGTCGGTGGACTGCGGCCTGAGCAGATCGGCGGCGTACTCGTCACTTACGTTGCACTGCCGCTGATCGCCGTGATGGTCGCCGCTGTCTATCTGCTGCGCCGGGTCGATCCTCGGCTCGTCGCTATGCTTGGCCTGACCAGCTTTGCCATCGCCGGCTGGATGGGGACGCGTATCACAAGCGAATGGGCGCCCGACGACTTCATTCCGATGGCGCTCGCACAGTCCATCGGCCAGGGGCTCACCTTCACCGGCTTGCTGATCTTCGCGATGTCGAACTCGAATCCGGCGCAAGCCACCGCGTTAGTCGCCTACATCCAGGTGATGCGCCTCGATGCCATCCAGTTGGCCTCGGCCGCGATGACCACTTGGCTTCGCGTTCGTGAGCAGGTCCATTCAAATCTTATCGGCCTGCACGTGGCGGCCGGCGACAACGAGGTTGTGCAGACCCTGGCGCGTCTGGTCGGCCGATTTGCCGAGCATGATGCATCACCAGAAGTGGCTCTGGCGCGCGCCACAGCTACGGTGGCGTCGCTCGTGCGGCGCCAGGCCCACGTTCTGTCCACCATCGATGGGTTTGCGGTGGCCTTCTGGGCGGCCATCGTTGGCCTGATGCTGATCGGCTTGATGCGTGCCGCTCCGGCGGGGCCGCTCACACCGAAAACCAAGTTATGAGCGGACGGTTGAAAATGCCCGCTTCGCGCCATTAGTGCCTCTCGATCCTTTCGACCCAGGCCGAGACTGTTTGCACCAATGTCCTCAGGTGATCGGCCGCCGAAAAGCCGGATATGGTCTTTCGCGGCTTCAGGTCGTGATCGCCGTCATCGAGCCAGAGGATCTCGATGCTCTTTGAAAGCGCATAGGTCGATACCTCCTCCCGGCCGCCAAACTCATCTCGCGTTCCTTGTACGATGAGCGTCGGCGCCTTCAGTCCAGCGAGATGCGCCGTGCGCAACTGGTCGGGTTTGGCCGGCGGATGGAAGGGATAGCCGAGACACAGCAGACCAGCGATCCGGCCGGCTGCGTGCAGATCATCGGCGACCATGCTCGCGACGCGCCCGCCCATCGACTTGCCGCCTATGATGAGCGGGCCTTTCCATTCGAGCGCATCGATCGCAGCGATGTATTCCGGAATGAGTTTCTCCGCACGCGGGGGCGGCTTGCGTCCCTCCTCGCTTCGACGGCTCGCCATGTAGCCAAACTCAAAGCGGACAACGCGAAATCCTGATCCAGCCAGAGCTTCCGCAGTCGCCGTCATCGACACGGAATCCATGGGAGCGCCAGCTCCGTGGGCGAGGAGAATCGCATGTTTCGCGTGGTCAGGACCGTCGGTCAGGAACGTTGTCGCCATCTAAGCCCGTCATCTTTCCCAATGATGAGAGTAGCCCGCATTGTTGACGAGAAGGTCGATGCCGCCCAGCAGCGCCACAGCTTGCGGCACGAGCCCCTCCGGCAGTCCGCGACGACCGAAACCTCCCCGGCGACTGCAAAACGCACTAAGGCAACCGGAGCGTTCGCACCGCGCCTTAAGTCAATCGCTCATGTCTCTGTAATAGCATATATTTCCTAGCCGAAGACGAGTTGAGCAAGTTGGGTCCAGGATTTTTTAGTGCCGGAAAGCGCCTTTCGACGGCCCCATTGCTTCCATGACGCCGTCTTAATCCAGGTTTCTACTCACAACAAACAATAATCTTAAAAACAAGATCACATTACTTCCTTCTTTCTGAATTTTATCTCAGCACCATCAAATACAATTCTCTTCAGTACTGCAAGAGACTTTGGGGGTACGATCATGGCTTTACAACCGGGCACCGCGCCTAGTGCAAATTTCGATCTCTCCGACTGGAAGATCACCCTGCCGGTGGATTCCAAAGGCTCGATCTCCGGCACCGCCGTCGAGGTGGAGAACCTTAGCGGGTATCAAAACTCAAAGTATTTCTACACCGGCACCGACGGAGCGATGATCTTCAACGCCTCGGTCGACGGCGCCACCACCAGCGGCTCGAAATATGCCCGCTCCGAGCTTCGCGAGATGGACGACGGCGAGCGCGCCGCTTGGAATCTCAAGACCGGTGGCTTCATGTCGGCGACCCTCGAAGTCGACAAGGCTCCGATCAAGTCGGACGGCACGACTGGCCGCCTCGTGGTTGGACAGATCCATGGCGAAGACCATGAACTCGTCCGGCTCTACTGGGACAACGGGACGGTCTACTTCGTCAACGACCAGGCCGGTTCGGGTAACAAGGAGACGACGTTCAAGCTCGTCGACAGCTCCGGCAAGAATCCCAATGTCTCGCTGAACGAGAAGTTCTCCTATTCGATCGACGCGCACGACGACGTGCTCGACGTTCGCGTCTATGCCGATGGGCAGGAGTACAAGTCGGTCACCAAAATCAATGACGTCTGGGACAGCGACTCCCTCTACTTCAAGGCAGGCGCGTATCTCGGGGTGAACGAAGATACCGGATCGGGCAGCGGCCAGACCTCGTTCTATTCGCTAGGCTTCAATCACGACGGAACGACCACTGTCCCCACGACCCCTCCGCCCACGGAGACGGCCCCCGAAACTCCACCTTCCACTCCGTCCGTGCCGAAGCCGCCTACTTCGACGCCGTCGACGCCTGACACGACCAAGACCTTCGACGGCACCAGCAAGGCCGACACGATCAGCGGGAAGGAATCAAACGATCTGATCCGCGGTGCTGGAGGAGACGACAAGCTCTACGGCAAGCTGGGCAACGACGTCCTGACCGGCGGCGCAGGCAAGGACTACTTCACCTTCGACACCAAAGCCGGCAAGACGAACGTCGACACGATCACGGACTTCAACGTGATCGACGACACGATCAGGATGAACGATACGGCGTTCGGAAACCTGAAAAGCGGAAACCTGTCGTCGTCGCAGTTCGTCTACGGCAGCCAGGCGGTCGATAAGAACGACAATGTCATCTACAACGAGAAGACGGGCGCTCTCTTCTACGACGAAGACGGCTCAGGTTCCAAAGCCGCGGTCCAGTTCGCGACGCTTCAGAACCACGCACATCTGACGGCGTCGGATTTTCTGATCATCTGAAAGAACGATCCGAGGGGCGTGCGGCGCAATATGCCGCTCGCCCCCGGATTACGACGGCGCTCTCTCCCGCTTGCGCATGGCGTTGGCCCGCGTTCCAACGCGCTTCGACGGGCCGGCACCGGGACGCGTGAAACGCCCCCCGATCGACTTCTGATCGGACAACAACATGGTCAGCGCCCGCCTCACCACTTCGGATCGCGAGGGTTTGGGTTCGGGTTGCTGATCGATCCAGACATCGATTGCCACGCTCATTTCGGGGGACAGTTTTGCGCCGATCATCGCGGATGCAGCAGCAGACAAATCCCAGCCTACCAGAGTCTTGTTGAAGTCGTTCATGGTCATCCCTCGAATTGGCTGAACTTCAGCTAATGGATAACGTCGCCTGAAATCTCATTTCACGTATATTGTACGCCCCGGTTTTATTTAGATCAGAAGCCAATAGAGAAACGAAGCCACCAGCAGCGCTCCTCCAAGCAAAGAGATGCTCAACTGAATTACCGTCAACATGGGTCACCTGCCGCTTTGCGTGGCCAATGTTCAGGCGCGCGCATAGATGTCTTCCAGCCTGACGATGTCATCCTCGCCCAGATACGAGCCTGACTGAACTTCGATCAGCTTGAGCGGAACGAGGCCCGGATTCTCCAGCCGATGGACGCAGCCGAGCGGCAGGAAGACCGACTGGTTCTCGTAGACGAGGAACTTCTCGTCATCCCTGGTCACCTGCGCGGTGCCGTAAACGACCACCCAGTGCTCGGCTCGATGATGATGCTTCTGCAGCGATAGCTTGCCGCCCGGATGGACGGTGATCTGCTTCACCTGAAAGCGATCGCCCGAATGGACCAACTCGTAGAAGCCCCATGGCCGATGCACGAGCACCGTCTGCGTCGCCGCCGACCGTCCCTTCGCCTTCAATTGCTCGACGATCCGCTTGATGTCCTGGTCGCGGCTTTTCGGCACGACCAGGACCACATCGGAAGTTGCGACGACGACGAGATCGTCGACGCCGAGGGTTGCCACGAGCGGACCTTCGCTGCGGACATAGCAATTGTGAGAGTCCTGCAGAAAAACGTCGCCATGGCCGACATTGCCGGCCGCATCCTTCTCGCCGATATCCCAAAGTGCGGAATAGGATCCGACATCGGTCCAGGGCATCGATGTTGGGACGACCGCGCAATTGGCGCTCTTCTCGAACACCGCGTAATCGATCGAGATCGAGGGCGAGGCGCTGAAGGCGTCGCTATCGAGACGAAGGAAATCCATGTCGCGGCTGGAATTCGCGACCGCCGCGCGCGCGGCATCGAGAACGGCCGGCGCATGGATCTGCAGTTCGTCGAGGAAACGACGCGCGGGCAGCAGGAAGATGCCGCTGTTCCAAAGGAAGTCTCCGGACCCCAGATAGCGCTCTGCTGTGAGCTGGTCCGGTTTCTCGACGAACTGGCGGACCGAATGGACGCCCGTCGCAATTTCGAGGACATCGCCCTTCTGGATGTAGCCATAGCCCGTCGCTGCGCTGGCGGGCTGGATTCCGAACAGTATGAGGGAACCGTTGCGTGCCGCCGGCTCACCGGCTGCGACGGCGGCGAGGAACGCCTCGGCATCCGAGATGACGTGATCGGCCGGCATCAGCAGGATCAGGGCGTCAGGATCGTCGGCTTCGGCGAGCAGCGCCGCCACCGCCGCCGCGGGCGCCGTATTGCGGCCGAAGGGCTCCAGCACGATACGCGGCGCCGGCCGTGCGAAGGTCCGGAGCTGTTCGGCAATGACGAAGCGGTGATCGGCGTTGGCGACCACGATCAAGCTGCCAAATTGAGCGCGGTCGAGCGTTCTGAGCGCGGCCTGCTGCAGCAGGGTCTCATGGTCTACGAGCGGCAGAAACTGCTTCGGATATGCCTCCCGTGACAGCGGCCACAGCCGGGTCCCGGTGCCTCCAGACAGCAGGACGGGGATGATCTTAGAGGTCTCTTTGCTCATATCTCGCTCCTGTTGCTTCGGTTAGACGCCGCTCTCTTTCGCCATTGCCGAGACGGTTTCCTTCCGTCGCAGCGAACGCCGCTTTTTGCGCGCATACATCCGTTTGTCCGCCCGGCTCAGGACGTCGACGGCGCTGTCGCCGTCTTCGAACCCAGCCACGCCAAACGAGAGACCGACGGATGGGCCGACCCGGCGGCTCCCCGTCGGAATGTCCTTGATCGCCGACAGAAGGCTGGCGAGACGACGCGACGCCCGGCGGGCGTCGAGGTGCCAGAGGAGAACGACAAACTCGTCGCCGCCCGTCCTGGCCACGATGTCCGACGCGCGCAGGCTGGACCTGAGATGCCGCGCCACGCGCACGAGCACCTCGTCTCCGACTGCATGGCCGAAACGATCGTTGATCGCCTTGAAGTCGTCGATATCGACGACGGCGATCGATACCTCGGTGCCATAGCGCACGTGCTGGTCCAGGGCCAAAACGAGAGAGCGTTCGAACCCCCGCCGGTTCAGTACTTCGGTCAGCGGGTCGATGACCGCCATTTCCTCGAGTTCGGCAATCCGCCGTTCCTGCTCGCGGATCTTGTCGAGAAGGATATCGACCTGCGCCGCCTGGCCGGTCGGCGCCACGTCCTGCCGTCCGGTAGGCAAAAGCTTGCCGATGCCGCCAAGACCTTTGAGCGAAAGCCGGGTTCGGCGCGATCTCCAGGCGCCGGAAGTATCGGTCGCCATCAGTTGCACCCACTCGTCGGGTCCACGCCGGACCTCGAAATCCCAGCCTCGTTATTGCCGATCTTGTTGCCGCAAACGGCACCCTGCGGTTCGCGCACGTCTTTCACGGCGTAACCGACCGTGTTCATGAACACATTGCCGACCACCACGTTGTTGACGCCCTGATTCTCCTCGTCTCCGCCGAGACGGATACCGGCGCCGGCAATGGCTCCGGAAAGGCGATTGTTCTCGAAACGGTTGCTGTCGCCGCGGGCCGAAAATCCGGCGCTGTCGGGGTCACGATTACCGCTGCAATTATTTCCAATGACCAGATTGCCGTACGAGGATTCCTTGATGTCCACGCATTCCGCTGGCGTGTGAATCGTATTGCCCCGAACGATATTCGCTGTGCTGCGGTCGGGCTCGCTGGTCGGCTTTCCGATCGGGCTGTTTGCCGGAACCTTCACCTCGGGATTGCGCTGCAGTTGTTCGGGCGCCGTGCCGATATAGACGCCCTCCCCGTTCTTCTTCTTGGTGGCCGGGTTGAAGCCGCGATTGCCGCAATTGCTGATCTTGTTGTTCTCGATCAGGTTGTTGCGTGCAAAGTATTTGACACGAACACACTCGCCACCCGCGTCCACGAATTCGTTACCACTGATCTCATTATTCGATCCGCCAAAGACGTACATAAGTATCGCCGCCTGACTCATCTTCAGTCCGGTGACGTTGATGTAATTGTGATAAATGCTGAACAGACGCCCGTCATAGGTATTCTTCGCGACGAGCTGCGCGCCGGGCTGCCCCCGAATAGTAATCGGCTTTCCGGGAAGACCGGACCTTACGGTCCTGATTTCTTCCCGATAGGTGCCGGGCCGCACCTCGATCACATCTCCCGGCTGGGCCGCCTGCAGTGCGTCCTGCACCTTTTTGAAGAGCCCAGCCGAAGCGTCCTGCTTCCCCTGAGCGTCGACGATGAGTTGCGCCGCGTGGGCATATCCCAGCGTCGCGACCGTGATCGCTGCGGCGTGGAGAGACAGCCGAACCGTCTGCCAGATCATCTTTGCGGGCTCCTTCAATTGGCACCCGCGACTTGGCGGATCTGATACACGTTCGGCCGATCGCGCAGCAGGATGTACCAGCGGCCGCTGACGAGCCTGACGCGCAGCGAGGACGGGCCGAACCTCATTTCGGCGATGCGCCGAATTTCGACCGGCCCCTTAGCGTCCGTGTAGGTAGGGGGACAGGTCCGACCATTGTCGGCTCCGAACGTGTAGCGGACGCCGGCGCTTGTCTCGTTGATCAACGGCTCGCTTCTTCCGCGTCCGGCGATGAGCATGCACGGACCCATCTGGCTCGGGATCCATTGGAAGGCAGTCTGGTCCAGCGACGTCGATTGCGCGGCGGCGGGCATGGCCGACAGCGTGATCAGGGCGAAGGGGACGGCTAGGCGAAGAATCGACATGGCATCACCTCGTGGGCTGGGGAACGGCAGAACCGGCATCAGTCCGGACGAGGGCCGAGACGGCGCTTCCGTTCTTGGTTGCGCGCTTGAGAAGATCGGCTGCCGCGCGAACGTCTCCCGGCGCATCGCGTTTCAGGAGATAGGTTATGGCTAGACGCTGCTGGGCGTCGGCATCGTTCGCTGCGGCGGCATTCCTGAGAACGGCGACCGCGGCGTCGGATGAGCCGCTGCCCTGCGCCGGCTGGTTGAGCACGGAGGCGTAGGCCAGCATGGCCGGTACCTTCTTGGCATCCGAGGCCGCTTTCAGCGCCGCGAGAGCGCTGGCGTTGAGGTCGGGAGCTGTTGGATCGCCAATCAGTTGCGCCAGTTGACGCGGCGCCTCCTTGTCTCCCTGCAGCGCCGCCGACTTGAGATATTCGATGGCCTTGGCCGATGCCGCCGGCTCCGCCGATACGAGGAGTTCACGTGCGCTACGCAGCAATGCGGCGGGGAGTTCGGCCCGGGTGGCCGTGGCCAGGAACGCCGCTTCCCGGTTCGTTCCCTCCAATCGTCGCATCTGAGCGCCAAAGGCGCGGTCGGCCTCCATCGCGAATGTGGGATAGGTCTTCGAGCCGAATGCACTCCACTGGGCAATCGTCGCCGTGTCGGGATTTGGGCGGTCCGCGAGCCGCACGACGATCTCGGCCGTCGCCTGCGCCGCCGCGCCGGGATCCTTCATCGCCGCCAGCTGTTTTTTGGCCCGCTCAATATCGGCGGATTTTCCAAGTCCGGTCGCATATGCGATCGCCAGACGTTGCAGCCCCCGCTTGTTCTTGTTCGCGGCCGCCTGCTCAAACCAGCGGAGTGCCCTGGCCTGATCGGCGGGAACGCCTATTCCCCGTTCGTAAAGCACGCCGAGAGCGACCATCGGACCGGCCGCTTTCTTCCGCGCCTCACTCTCGAACATCGCGATGTACGCCTTCGACTTCGGCGCGGCCAATTCCGGCCGGGCGGCGACTTCGGAGGCCAGGAGACGAACCGCGGGGCGGTATTTGGCGAGCGCCGAACTCTCGATCAGGCCCCAGGCGACGTCATCATCGCGCCCTTCGCAATAGATGCGCGTCAGACCTTTGACATAGGTGCCGATCGCCGCGCGGTCCCTGGTGCCGACGGAGGCGAGTGTGGCCTTGCGTCCGGTTCCCGGACGCAAGCGGGCCGGAATGCAGGCGGCGGCCTGAACCGGGCTCGTGACCGTCGGCGCTATCCTCTTCGCCCGCTTGGCGGACTTCGCGGTCTTGGCCGTTCTGGGTACCCTAACCTTCTTGCGCGTCGGAACGGCCAGCGTGGGAGCCAGAACTCGGGGCCTGGATCTTGATCAGGACGGCAGGCGTTGGCGGAATTGGCGTCCGGACGAAGGCCGATGCCGGTTCGGCGAACAGGAAAGAAGCGGCGGTGAAGCCGAGTGCAGCGATGCGCAACGGCGTCATGGCTGTGTACTCCTCACGGACGCGGATTTGGAGGCGGCGAGCCACCGGTCTGCTGCGGCAAGGTCCTTGTCGACGCCGAGACCGACACGAAGCGCCGAGGCAAGCTCCCGCATCGCCTTCACGTCGCCGTTCTCCGCAGCGCGCTTAAGCCATTTCGTGCTCTCGCTCAGGGACATGGGCACGCCCAGCCCCGCGCTGTAGACACTCGCAAGATCGCGCATGGCAGCCGTGTTTCCGGCATCGGCTGCACGGCGCAGGAGATCGCGGCTGCGATCGGTGTCCATCGCCACGCCCTGCCCGCGCTCATAGATCAAAGCCAGCTGACGCATGGCGTCGGCACGGCCGTCATCGGCAGCGCGCTGCAAGAGCTCAACGGCGGTCGTGAAAGGCTTCGATCCGGCCGCTTCACCATTCGTCAGCGTTCGGATCAGCTCGACCGGTGCGCTTCTGCGACCGCGGTCGTAGGCTTTGCCATACCACGCCACGGCGTCTTTCAGCGCCGGTTCGCCGCCCCCGACCAACATCCGGCCGAGTTCAAGCGCCGCGGAGGGGTGCCCCGCCTCGTAAGCGGCCTGCAGACGAATCCTCGCATCCGAGACCTGTCCGTAAACGCTGTCGCGAGCAGCGAGCCCAAGCGCGAATTCAGCCTCCGGATCACCGGCGCCGATCGCTTCGGCGCGGGCGAAAAGCTCGCTCGCCGCCTGAGCGTCGAATGCCTTGGTTTTGTTGTCGGCCAGGACTCGGGCCACCCCAACCATGTCGGCAGCTCTGCACACGCCACCATCGTTCAACGTCGCAAGCAATGCTTGCGCATCCTCCCGACCGTTGGCGAGCGCGACGAGCTGAATCCTCGCTTTGCCCTCGCCGGCATCCATGGCGCGGGTCAGCGTGGCCATCTGGTCGATGCCGGCCGGAGGCCCTTCCATCGTGCCGAGCGCAAGCATGGCTTCCGGCTGACCCTGCTCGGCCGCATAACGCAGCAACGTCACGCCGTCCTGCACCGCACCGCTCTTGAGGAGGGCGCGACCAAGCTTCGTCGCGGCGACTGGTTCGCCGAGATCCGCGAGCGCCTTCAAGCCCGCTAGCGCCTGGTCACGATCCGGCCCGGCATCCGATTGGCTCAACTGCAGCGCCGCGAGATATGCGGCGGCCTTCGGCTGCCCCGCTCCGGGCCGCAATGCCGTCTCTTCCCAATGCGTGGCGGTTTCGGTGTCCGGCACACTGCGATGGGAAAGAAGAAGGGTGGCAAGATCGACCATTGCCAAGCGATCGCCGCTGTTCGCGGCAAGCTCCAGATATTGCTGCCGCTCAGGCTCGGTCGGGACGAGACGCGGCTCGTTACCCAGCATGCGCGCGCTGATCGGATCACGCGGCGCGGCGGCCTCGAGTAGTTCGCGCGCCTTGATGCGGTCCATCGGCACGCCTAGGCCGCAAAGATGCAGCGACGCGAGGCTGCGCTGCGCTTCGACGACCTGCAGGCTCGCCTGGCGGCGAAGTTCGTCAAGCGCGTCTTCGTGTCCTCTACCGGCGAAGATCTGGAGCGAACCCGGATGGCCGAGTTCCGCTGCCCTTGCGACCAGTCGCTCGGCTTCCGCCGGGTCTGCCGGTCCGCCGAGACCGATCCTCACCATGACGGCGAGGTCGGCGACGAGATCGGGGTGAGGGTCGGGGAGATTGGCAGCCTGCTGGAGCAAAAGACGCTTGCGATCGAGATGAGGCAAGCCTCCGAACGCACCCGACAGGATGCTTGCGCTCAGGCTGATGGCTTGCGGATCGCCGGCCCCTACCCTCGGACCAAGAACGCGGAGCGCCGCCTCGTAATCATTCGGGCCGCCGCGCCGAAGCAGAATTGCGACCCTTAGCTTCGCTGCCCCGATCGAGGGAGGGATCGCGTCAAGCGCTTCGAGAATACGAGCCAGGTCCCTAGCGTCGCCATTTTCGTCAAGGAACATCTCGCCGAGAGAGACGATGGCCTCGGGATCGCGAACCCTCACGCCGGCCTCGAGCCACCGGCGAGCGAGCGCGGGGTTGTACAGCGGCGAATTCTCGTCGCCCAGGGCTTGTGAAATTCGCCGCAGGGTCGCGCAATCGCCAAGCGCCAGCTCGTTGGCGAACATCGCGAAGCCAGAGGTCGCAAGGCGTTCGGAAATATCTGGCGCCGGTGGCTTCACCTCGCCCTCGCCATAGAGGCGCACCAATTGGAACGCGGCCGTTGCGCTGCCACCGAGGAAAGCGCGGCGATAAAGGGCGGCCGCGGCCTCCGCGGACTTCTCCACGGCTTCGCCGCGCTCGTGGAGCCGTGCCAGTTCCAGGAGCGCATTGGTCTCGCCGGAGCGCGCCGAGCTTCGTAGAAGCGCAACCGCGCGCTCCTGGTCCAGAAGGCCCGCTTCCGGATCGAGCAGCAGCTTGGCCAGAACGATCTCGGCTTCGGCGGCGACAGCGGAGCGCCCGTTCACCAGGTGGTCGAGCAGCCGCCGCGCCGTCGGCGCATCGGTTCGGCCGTCCAGGCCACCGGAAATCAGGCGCCGGGCGGCATTCAGCATCACCCCTGAATCGATCGGCTCGCCCTGCCATTGGGTCCAGTCTCTCGGGTCCTGCATAGCCGGCCGAGACGTCTTGCAAACTTTGCTGAAGTCCGATTCAGGACGAAGGATCGCCGAAAACGTCTCGCCGGTCGTGGCGGCCGCAACCGGAGTAGCGATCGCACTCAGGGCAGAGACGACGAGGACGAGACGACCGATAGCACTCATTCGTCGACCTCCTCTTCAGGCTTGTTATTGACGATCACGCTGAGCGCCCTCTCCGAGGGGCGATGACCGGCCTGTCCGGCCCGCTGGAGCCAAGCAAGTGCGTCGTCCTTGGAAAGCGAGGCCGTGGATTGCACGAACGGCGACAGACCCAGGCGATACATCGCATCGAGATTGCCGAGTTCAGCGGCCTTCTTGAGCCAGGTTGCCGCTTCCGCAGACGCGCCGGAGAGACGAGCATGCTCGTAGAGTTCGAGCATGGCTTCGGAGTTCTGCGCCTTCGCGGACTCCTTCATCCAGCGGATGCCCTGTTCCTTGTTGCGAGCTGTACCCGCTCCCGCGAGGTAGGTGCGGCCCAACAGCAGCATCGCATCGGGCGAACCCAATCGCGCGGCACGGAGATATTGGGAGAAGGCGTCTTCGTTCCGGACGCCGCCTGCGGCGTTCGATGCCAAAAACCGCGCATACTGGATGATCGCGACAGCGTCGGAGCCGGCAGCGGCTCGTCTCATCCACTGCAAAGCGAGGTCATTGTCGATCGCGATGCCCGGCCCACCATTGGCATAGAGCAGCCCGAGCTTCGTCATCGCCGGAACGGACCCGTCGATCGCCGCCGCCGAGTAGAACTGTCGCGCGCGACCGAGATCTTGCCCAGTTCCCAGACCATGTTCGTAGGCGCGGCCGAGCAGGAAGGTCGCCTTGATACGAAGCGGAGAGTCGGACCGAACGAGCGGCCTTAACAGATCCGCGGCCTGCTTGCCGGAATCCTGCCCGCCGGCGTCGAGCAGAGCCGTAGCGAGCTGAACTCGCGCCCCGTCCCATCCGCGCCGCCCCGCATCATCAAGCAGCTGACGGCCGAGGGCTTTCTTGTCGTCACCGCCGAGCCCCGCGATGTACGCCGTGCCAAGCCAAGATTGAGCCTCAGCACTATCGCGCCAGAGTCCAGCCAACGCGGCTTCGATCCGGGCCATCAGATCGGAGCGGTTGGCTTCGACCATAATCCGCGCGAAAGAGATCCTGTCCGCGGGCGTGAGGTCCGAAGCCTTTTCGAGCACCGTCAGCCACTTCAGCGTCGCGTCGCTCAGCGGCTTCCCGCGGTCCTTGACCAATTGGCTTTCGATGAGCGCGAGCGTCGCCACGCGGTCCTTGGCCAGCGCCGCAGTGGCGACGGTCTTGGCGAGTTTCGCGTCATCCAGGAGGTTGGAGGCATGCAGAAGCTCACCGAAGCCCTGAGGATCGCCTGCCCGGCCGAGCTTGGCGGCGAGGTCGGCCGCATCCCGCAGATCGTTCGGATCGTACGACTGCGACAGATTTTGGACGAGGTCCGTCGCCGCATCAGTATTGCCGGCGTCGATCGCCAGTTCGAGCCAGTAACGGCTCAGGAGCGGATCACGGCCCGGCTCGCTGCCTGAGCCATAGAATTGGCCAAGCGCGAGCATCGCATCCGAGTTGCCGCGAGACGCCGCCTGCTCGTAAAGCGACAACCCCTTCCGCCTAGCATCGGCATCGCCGTACATCAAAGTCTTGGCCAGACCGAGAGCCAGGTCGTCCGACATGTCGCCGCCGCGGGCATCCACGGCGTTTTGCAGAACGTCGACCGCCTTGTTCCAGGACGGTTCGGCTCCATCGCCGATATGGTAACGGCGCGACAGGAGAAGCGAGGCCGAGACGTGCCCCTTCGAGGCAGAGCGCTGGAGCGCTTCGGCAGCTTCCGCCCGCTCGGCCTCCGTGGCCGACTCATTGCCTCGGAGCACAGCGCGGGCAAAACGATGCTCTGCTTCCAGCCCACCTCTCGCCGATGCCGCGCGATAGATCACGATGGAGAAGCGGCCCGCATTCTGCGCGCCGGATCGCGCAACCACATCGCCCAATTTGAGGAGATCGTCGCCGGCGATCTGCGGATCCGCGAGCAATGTGGCGAGTTCCGCCTCGCCGTTCACGGCCGGGTTTTCGATCCCGCGCGCCGTGGCATCGTAAAGGTGGGCCAGCGGATCGCCGAGCTGGAGCGCTCGGTCTAGCCAATTGCGACCGATATCCCGCCGAACGCTGACTGGCCCGCCGAACATCCCGGCGATCGCCAGTTGCCTTGCCGCGGGCAAAGATCCAGCTTCGGCGGCGCGCTGCAGCCATTCGGCGGCGGCTTTCGGATCGAAGAGCGGCCCCTTGGGTCGGGAATAAAGCCGCGCGAGACGAAGGGCAGCCGAGCTGTCTCCCTTTTGATAAGCGGCCTCAAAAAAGTCGCGGGCCTGTTTGACGTCAGCGTAGCCGTATGAGGCATCCGCCAGCACATCGCCCAACTCGGACATCGCGCCGCTCTTGCCCATGGCGATGTCGCGCTCGAGCAGTTTCATACCGGTAGCGGAGATTTCCCTTCCCTCTTTCGACAACGGACCCTTCAGCGAGGCCAGGTCGAAATAGGCATCGGACAGACCGGAACGCATGGCCAAACGCAGGTCGCGTTCGATGTCGGCGGCGGTGGCGCTGCCGGAGCTTTTCGCCAATCGAGCCCGGATCAGGGCCGCCCGTCCATCGCCGGCAGAGACCGCAAGGTCCAGAAGGCGTTTCGCCTCGACAGTGTCCTGGCTGCCGCCCTCGCCTGCAATCATCATTTCCGCGAGTTCGCGTGGAAATCCGTGCGTGATCGGAACCCGGCACTCTCATCGCATCGACGAGGATCGCCCGAGCCCTGACGAGGTCGGGCAGACGCAGTGGATTCCCCGGGGCCAGAGCTTCGCCGGAGCGCAGTTCCATCGCGCGCTCGAGCGCAGAAAGATCACCCGCCGTCGGTTGCTGGGCGATGGCCGCCGTGATCGACCCGACGGCAAGAGCGCCAAGGATGAAACCTGTGCGAAGCGCCCGGAAGGAATTGGTACGAAGGCCGGACGTCATGGCTCAGCTCCCGTCACGGCTTGCGATGAACGCGGTCGACTGAACTGTGCCCGAGATCGAGGTGCAGTCGTTGGTCGCATCCGGATCGGAGAAGTCCGGCATGAGCTCGGCCGTCAGCAGCCCCTGCTCCCGCAATGGGCAGGTATAGGCGATGCGTTTCGGACGGCACTGGCTCGCGACCAGTGATGAACGGCCGGCGAGCACAGCGCCGGTGGCGCGTTCGGCATCGCCGCCCAGAAGACGGCGCCCGGCGAACCGGAACGAATTGTCGATCAGCGCCGCTCCACTGACCCCCGCCATGGAAATGCCGACCGTGTTCTTACCGATGATGTTCCAGCCGGCCGAGAAGGTCGTGACCGGGCTATACGGATCGAGCGAGAAGTCACGGTCCTGGCTGTCGGCATTGGCCGAGAGGTCCGCGATATAGGCTTCGATCCCGCGCTGGGCGTTCTGGCGGATCGCATTGTGGTAGACGCCGATATCGGCGCTGTTGCGGATCTTCAGGCCTGATCTCTTGTTGCGGAACATGTCGTTGCGCAGGATCAGGTTGCACGAACTCTCGAAGACGGTGATGCCGTCCTGCTCGTTGTCGAACGACGCATTCGCATAGACGACGTTACCGACGCTCTCACGTTCGAGCATGATGCCCGAGCCCGCATTGGCGAAGCTGACATTGCCAATGATCCAGCTGCGGTCGACTTCGCGCGAGACGATGATCCCGTGCTTGCCGAGCGATCCATAGGTCGTGTTGTACGCGATCATGAGCCGGTGCGACCGATCGTGCGGGTCGACGGCGTAGACCAGGTTATTGCGGAATTCGTTGCCGACGATCGCGATGTCGCGACCCTCGTACGAGTAGAAGCCGTATTCGAGGTTCTCGATCGTGTTGTCGACGATCTGTCCGGTTGGCTCGGACATCGCGTCGATCTGGCCATAGTGCGGACCGGTGGTGATCGTCAGTCCGAACGCTTTGGTCATCTGGTAGCCAAGCCCGGTCAGGCGCGAGCCAGCGACGACGGTGTCGCTTGCGGTCCAGGAGCCGATGAAAGGCCGGAAGGTCTTGCTGCCGTATTTGTCGCTGCGCCAAGACGGTGCGTTAGCCGCCATGTTCCAGCCGACGATGGCGCTGTCGACGACAAACAGCCGTCCACCATTCATGATGAAAGCGCCGTCTTCTTCTGACAGGCGGAACTCCCTGGCATCGCCACCGAGCATGAGCAGAGTGGCGCCACGCGCGATGTTGATCGGAATCCGGATCGTAATGTTGTCGCCGGAGATGCGGACATCGTCCGGGAACGTGCGGGCAATGTCCGAGATCGTCACAACGCCTTGGGCGACATTGATATATCGGCCCGCCGGAAGTCCTTGCGAGGACATTGCCGGATCGAGGCTGGTCGCGATCCGCAGGTCGCCGTCATCCTCCTTGACCAGCCGCTCGTTTCTGAAGCGCTTGAACTGCGCCTCGTCCGGCAGAAGACCGATGCCGAACCGGCCGTCTCGCGGCAACGGTACCCGCGCACGAATGTCATGCACCGACACGTTGCCTGCGGGAGGGGTATACGGCTTCAGAACGGGCTGGCCGGCGATATGCGAGACCTCGACACCGCCGCCGATATAGCTGACGGGCTCGCGGACGACCGGCGCTTCGGCGCTGGTCTCGGCCGTGCTCTTCTGATTTGTGAGCCGCTTCGAAGCGGCCTCGGCCAGGCTTCTGAACGCAGCGCGCCGTTCGTTGTGATCGCCGATCGTGCGCAGCCGTTCCACGATCGGCCTCAGATCCTCCGACCCCTTGGCCTCTTCAAGCGCAACGGAAGCCAAAGTCGCGTCATGGACCGCCGAGCCGCCGATGTCGTCGACCGCGCGGTATGCATTCGCGAAATTCTTGGCTCGGGCGAAGCCCTTGGCTATCTCCGACTTGGCACGGACCTGTTGTTCGGGATTGGTAATCAGGGCCGCGACGGTGCTGCTTACCTCGATTTCGCCGAGACGGGACTGCGCTGCCACGATCTGAACGAGACGCTTGTCACGCTGCGCCTCGCCGCCCAGTTTGACGACCTCTATAGCCTTCGCGAATGCCTCTCGAGCCATTGGAAGCGCCCGCTCCTTCCCGGCTTCGACACCGACGTCCAGGATGGCCTCCAGCTTCAGATCGACGTCGTCGACCGCCGCAGCGACATCCAGCGCCTTCGAATAGGACCGGCGATCGATGACTTCCCCTATGAGGGCCATGCGGACACGGTCACGATCCTCGGGGCCGCTCATACCCGCGATCGCATCTTCGATCGCCTTCGGTTCGGCGCCCTTGACCTTGGCGCGCCAGATGCCACTGAGCGCGAAGGAGCGATCGCTGTCAGAAATGAGTTCCGGCAGCAGCGCCACGCCCTCTGCCAGCTTGCCCGCGTCAGCGAGGCGACGGGCAATGCCGGCTAGCGCATAGGAACGGGCGGCTCCGGTCAGCGAGGCAGTTTCGGCGAGCGCCCGCGTTTCCCTTTTAGTACTGGCCAGCGATCGGACCACCGTGGCGGTCGCGTCCGGCCCCATTTCGCGGGCAGCGGCTATTGCCTCCTCGAAGCAGCCGTCAGACAAGGCCCTGTAGCCGGCCTTGTGGAAGGTGATTGCAAGATCGCGGAACCGCTGGGCCCGACGCTCGACCACGGTCAAGCCGCGCACGATCTGCAGCGCACGAATTGTGTTGCCCTGCGCAACCAGGCCATCGATCAGTCTCGATAAAGCTTGGTCCTGGCGATCTGGATCCTCCATCGCGATGATCGCGAGTTCCGCGAAATCCGCCCGCCGCTGAATCAGGGATTCATCGACGATTTGATCAAGCGCCTCCTGCCGTTCCAGCGAGAATGCGCTTCCAACCGCTTGGCGAAGTTCGTCCTGCAGCGGGGCTTCGTTCTTGGCTTGGGCGTCGGCCCGCGCCACACCTCGAAGCAAGGCCGCCCGCGCGGCGATGTCCGGAGAAACCCGGACAGCATGCAACAGATCGATGTCCATCAAGCCGCCGATCGAGACGGCCAGCTGCGTCAAATCCGGTGCGTTTTGCGGATCGGCGTCGGCGAGAGCGCGTTCCAGAAGCGCGCGGGCCCTCGCTCTGTCGCCATTCTCGGCAACGACGCGACCGATAGAGGTAAGCGCGGCCGCCCGCTTCTTTTCGGACGACAGACTGCCTGCGAGAGCCTCGGCCTCGGTTTCGTGCCAGTTCCGCTCAGCGGGATCGCGTGACACCCGTACGAGATTCAGCCTCGCCGCCATGGATCGCTCGGCGAGAGCTTCCGCGGTTATGCCCGCGCCCGCGAGGGCATCCGCGGCCCCCGTCCGGCTTTTCGCCTCGTAGACCATGCGGGCGCGATCCAACGAACGGAGCCGCTGCGCCGGGTCAACTATCGCCTCGGCGGCCTTGATCTGGTCCTTGAGAGCTTGGACAACGCCGTTGACGTCCTCCGCCGCCGCGCAAGGCAGCGACAAGCCGAGGATCGGAACGAGGCAGAGCCAGACAATTCGCATTGCGGATCTCCCAGGCGTAGTACTTGTCAAACGAGGGACTTCAGCCAGTCTGGAAGGCTTGGCAGCGACCTTCGCCAGGATGTCTCGAAGTACACGCGCGCAGGCTGGCCGATCTCGGCGACATCGAGCGCGTCCTGCATTTCGAGGACGATTTTCATGAACTCGCCGCCGAAAACCGCGCCATCGCTGGCCGGTATCAGCCGCGGATTCGATGGCGCGATGCTGCGGCCATCGGCAAGCACGACCGTGACGATTGCGCCGTCAATGATGCGGATCGCGTCCTCCTGCGAGATGAAGGCCGCGACGTAGGGCTTGGTCTCCTTGCGCCGCAGCGAGACCAGCGGCGAGCCGGCGTTCACGAAATCGCCGGCAAGCGCCACCCGGTTCTGCACGACGCAGTCGCAGGGACTGTTGATCAAGGTAACCTTGCCGTCCGAGCTCTCGATGGCGGCCACCGGTTCGCCGCGAGCCACCGACTTGCCATCGGCGACGAAGCCGACATTTCCGTTGACGGTCGCGGGGACGGTAACGAGGTCCGCGGTAATGACCGCCGACTTCGCCGGAATGACGAACAACCTGTCATAGACACTGCTGACGACGAAGCTGAGCAGAACCGCCGAAGCGAGACCTGCCGCCGCGAACTGCAATCCACGCTTGATGCCGTGGCCGATCGGATGCGCGGGCTTCGGTTCACTGCCGCCGCGCGACCGCGACTGAGCTTGATTATGGCGAGCCGCGACTTCGATGACGTCACCGGCATCGACCAGTTCGCCCGATACCACGGCATCGAGCACGAAACGCAGCATATTGGTCTGCCGCGGCGTCATATTCACGAAACGCAGGCCCGCGCGGCTGTTCTTCCAGTCGATATGCCGGACCTCTGCGTCCGTATCGATGTTCAATCCGAACTGCGCGAACGGGAACGTGATCGCGACCGGAAGGATATGTCCGACAGCCCAGCTCTTGTCGACATTGGAGACGCCGAGACCGGCGACTGACCAATCTAGAACTTCGACCTTTTGTCCCCCGATCGTGCATTCGATTGGGACCCGCATCCTGACATGTTGCCTCTGGACTTCGGCTTCATGATTGATAGCCATTTGACTTCTCCATCAGCAGGTAGGCATGCCCTAGAAGGCCACGCCGCTTGGGAACGAAAGGGTTCGAGTCCACACCGCGATCACGGTGATCAGCGCCGCCAGCATCACGGCGTGGGAAACGTTGGAAGACAGTGCGATGTAGCGTTCGCGGAAAGTGCCAGCGTTCTTCGCCAGCGTGGTTTTCTGGCGCGTCCATTTCTGCTGGCTCGGGTGCGACAATGCGTAGGTCTTCACCAGCGAGCCGACCACCTGGTTGTACCAGAGCAAGAGCGGGTACCAGACCGACATCTCATTTCGCTGCGACAGCAGAAGCAGTGAAAGCATGTAGCGGGAAACGAGTATCCACGCCGCATAGATCGCGAGCGCCCAGGTGGACACCGAGATCGCGCTCAGGACGGCGAAGATGATCCCGGTCAGCGAGGTCCACATCGACAGTCGCTGGTCGATGATGCACCACCAGGTGAAGAACCCGATCTTGGACGGGCCAACGGCGATCGCCCGGTCATTGGTGCGCAGCATGTTGCCGAACCAGCGCTTCATCAGCGTGATCGAGGTCGTGAAGAACCGCGGATCGGGAAGTTCCTCGACGGTGCGGACGACGACGTCGGGCACGTAGAGCATCTGGTAGCCGCGCGACAGCAGCCAGAACCAGCTCGACTTGTCGTCACCGGTGAGAAGGCTGTACTGGCCGATGCGCCAATGCTCGATCCGATCGCTTTCGATCTGCCTGATGAAGCTCGGATCGCAGACCAGAGGAGCGCGGAACATCGACATGCGCCCCGTCAAAGTCAGGACGCGCTTCGACAGCCCCATCGACGACATCAGGATCTGGCGCTGGGCAAAGCGCAGCGAATACCAATGATGGAATATCCGTTTTCCGCCGCTCTGGACTTCGCTGATCTCGTCCGTCGTCAGGGCGCCGACATTCGGATCGAGCAGCATGATCGGCGCGCAGCGCTCGACAATGTCTGCGGGCACGATGCTGTCGCCGTCGATAACCATGACGATGTCGTTCTCGGCGGGCCCGGGCTTGCTAGCGGAGATCGCCCGGAAGCCAAACGCCAGAGCGTCACGCTTCCCGGTTCCGCCAATGCGGGTGAGAGTGAGATTGATGCGATCGTGATCGGCGCCGACCATGTCGAGGAACAGGCTCTTCACGAGCCGCTGGTCGCCCATCTCCACGAGCGAAGCGATAATCGTCGACCGCCCGGGATGCGCTAGCGCCGCCTCGAATACAGCGCGATACACGCGAACACTTGTGTCCGTACTGATGCGGAAACTGGTGATCAGAAAAAAGGCGTGCGGCGCCTCGGTCTCCCGCGCCAGCCGACTCGCCCGTTCCCGCATCTGCGGGAACACCCATTTCTGGTAGACGAGCGCGCGTGCGAAATGGAGCAGATTCCAGCTATATCGCCAGGTTCCGAGGATACCGACCGCGAGGATCGCCCCGCGGTCAAGATCGCTCAGAACGCCCGGCGGGATCACGCATATCAGAGCCGCGACGCATGAGAGGTAGAGCACATGCGCCGTGACCGATTGCGAGAAATCACCAGCAGATTCCCTGGTACCGCTCATTGCTCGCCATCCCTTGATCAACACGCACGAGGTCGATGACGAGACGATCGTCGTCGACACGCTTGAGCACTTCCCGCGACACGTCGGCATTGCCGAGGACCAGAACCTCGGCATGGTCGACGACGTCGTCGATCTGAGTGGTCAGCAGAGAGGCAAGATGAGGGAGACGGGAGCGAATATACTGGTAGTTCGCGCCGGTCAGTTTCCCGATCTGGATATTCGGATCGTATATACGGACCTCGTATCCGCGGCCGTAAAGCATCTCGCAAAGTTCAACGAAGGGACTTTCGCGGAGATCATCCGTGCCGGATTTGAAGCTCAGTCCGACCATGCCGATCCGACGCGAGCCGGTGGCGGCGATCATCTGATACGCACGGGCAAGCTGCACTTCGTTCGCGGCGAGCGTGGCATCGAGAATTGGGGTCGGCACTTCCAGCTGGCGGGCCTTGTAGCGTAGCGCCCTAAGATCCTTCGGCAGGCATGAGCCGCCGAAGGCGAAGCCGGGTTTCAGATAAGCCGGCGAGATATTCAAACGGTGGTCGGCGCATAGCACCGACATAATCGTATGGCCGTCGATCCCCGCCGCCTTGCAGATATTGCCGATTTCGTTGGCGAAGCTGATCTTCAGCGCGTGCCAAGCATTGTTCGTATATTTGATCGCTTCTGCCGCGCGAATATCGACAGCGATCGGGGAAACCGGAATCTTCTTATGAATCTCCAGTAGCTTATCGAAGGTTAGCTCGTCGCGCTTGCCGAAAACGATCGTACCTGGATTGTCGTAATCCCGGATCGCCGTGCTTTCGCGGAGAAACTCCGGATAATAGGCAATGCCGAACCCGTCGCCGGCCTTCTTTCCCGACGCAGCTTCGAGCTTCGGGATGATGATGCTGTCCATGGTTCCGGGCAGCATCGTCGAGCGATAAACAACCGAATGATGGCTGTTCTTCTTACGGATTGCGCTGCCGAGATGTTCGGTGACGTTGACCAGGTAAGAGATGTCGAGCGAGCCATTAGGCGCGCTGGGCGTACCTACACAGACGAAGGAAAGATCGCTTTCGCGTACCGCCTGTTCCGTATCTTCGGTTGCAGCCAGGGAGCCATTTGCGACCCCGCCCCTGATCAATTCGTCGAGCCCGGGTTCCACAATCGGGGAAAGACCTGCATTCAGGCCGTCCACCTTTTCGTGGTTTACATCAGCCGCGATGACTTTGTTGCCGTCTCTACTCAGACATGCGGCGGATACCGCCCCGACGTAACCAATACCAAAGACGCTGATATCCATGGCGCAACCCCCTTTTCTAGAGACGACTTAAGAACCGGCTGCCGTTCGATCCGTCATCTATTGCTCCAAGAGATTTTTACGCTAGCACGCTGTTTTCACTCCTCAATGCACGTTGTTTGTTCACGAGCGATTATGTTTAAACACGATAATACTATAGATTAGCACGATCACATTATCGTGATATTATAAACATCTATAGCTATAAGAAGATTTAACCGATTGTTGAGGTAACAAAACATTGAATATACCGTGAATTCGGAGGTCACGGTGAAATTTAAACAAATTTTAACCTACAGGTTAACCGCGAGATCACTCGACTATAAATTGTGTTTACAGACACAAATTATCATTGACACGCTCTATGTCGACGCTATTCGAAGATGCGAATCAGAACTCACTTCTCGCATCGATTGCGTCGCCCAAATTTTGGGCACAGCCGACCACAAACTAAAAATTTTCGTTGGTAATCGTGGCCAAATCGCGAGGAGCCAGGGGCGGTGCGACGAAATGTACGAAGGTTGGTTTTCAAAACAGCACAACGCCGAACGTGAAAAAGGCCGCGAACAATCGCGGCCTTACCAGTCGATACATACAAGAATCAGACGATAAGGAAATCAGACGCCGTAAGAGCGAGATTCTTGCTTAGTTCCGCGAATTTTATCTGCTGTTGGGCGCCAGTTCCGTCCGCATCGTAAAACAGTCCACCGGTGCTTTTGTCGTAAATGACACGATCGAGCACGTCGGCCGCATTGGCGCCTGTTACGAAGGCAGCCACGGCGAGGCCACCCGGTACGAGCGCGGTAAAAATCACGTCATCAAGGACGAGCGTGTCGTCGTTGACATTGAAGTCCTTCACCTTGTCGACATTGGAAGTGCCGAGCGCCGTGTTGAACACAAACTGATCGAGCCCCGCCCCGCCCGTCAGGATGTCGGCGCCCTGCCCGCCATTAAGGACGTCGTTCCCGCCTCCGCCGGACAGCGAGTTGTTAGCGGCGTTTCCAGTGAGCGAATTCGCGAGTTCATTTCCGGTCAGGCTGACGGCGCTGGTGCCTGTGGCGATGACCGCCTCGACATAAGAACCGGCGACCAATGTGTGGCTCGCCGTGGTGTACACGGTGTCGAAGCCTTCATTGGCGAGTTCGAAGACCCGGTCTCCCGACGCATCGGCGTAATAGGTGTCATTGCCGGCGCCGCCGTACATGGAGTCAGAGCCGTGATTGCCGTCGATCGAGTCGTTGCCAGCGCCTCCCCTCAACGTGTCGGCTCCTCTGGTCCCGACGATCGTCTGGCCGCCGGTCGGCGGGGGCTCGTCGACAGGCAGAACGTTGATCGTGAATCCCTGCGCCGAGCTCTTCAGTCCGGCGGAATCCGCTACCTGATACTGGAAGGAAACCGCGCCGTTGAAATCGGGCGCCGGTACATAGCTAAACGAGCCGTTCGCATTGAGCGTCAAACCGGAGACCGGCGAAACAAGGCTGTAAGCCAGCGCGCCGCCTTCGACATCCGAGCCCGCCGGGATCGTGCCCGTAATCGTGGTGTCCTCGTTGCCGGTGACCGAATTGCCGGCCGCAGCCGCCACCGGTGCATCATTCACAGCGGCAATCACGATGGCGAATGTCTGCACAGCGACGCTCGGGAGGCCGAGGGAGTCCACGACGCGGTACTGGAACGCCACAGTGCCATTGGCATTGGCCGCCGGCTGATAGGTGAAGGATCCGTTGGGATTCAGATTGAGACCCGCGACCGGAGCCACGAGCTGGTAGGTCAGCGGCGTATTGCCGTTGGGGTCGGAACCGGCCGGGATCGTGCCTGTGATTAGCGTGTCCTCGTTGCCCGATACGGTGTTGCCTGTGCCGGAGGCTACCGGCGGCTGGTTCGCAGCTGCGGTGACGGTGATGCCGAAGGTCTGGGGCGCGCTTTGCGCTCCCTGAGCATCGACCACTCTGTAGGAGAACGAGACATTTCCGGCCGCGCTGGCCACGTAGGAGAAGGAGCCGTTCGGATTGAGCGTCAGTCCAGTCACCGGCGCGACAAGTGCGTAAGTCAGCGGCCCTGCCTCGACGTCCGTGCCCGCGGGCACGGCGCCGGTGATCGTCGTGTTCTGGACGCCGGAGGCCGAATTTCCCGAGGAGGATGCCGTTGGCGCGTCGTTCACCGGGTTGACGGTGATAGTGAAAGTCTGCGGCGCGCTGGTGAGGCCGGTGCTGTCGGCGACCCGATATTGGAACGCCACCGCGCCGTTGGCATTAGCTGCCGGCACATACGAGTACGTGCCGTTCGGATTGAACGTCAGCCCCGTGACGGGCGCGACCAGGCTATAGGTGAGCGCTCCACCGTCGGCATCCGAGCCGGCCGGAACGCTGCCGGTAATCGTCGTGTCCTCATTGCCGGATGCTGCATTGCCGGTTGTCGCGGCCGCCGGAGCATCAGCGACCGGGACAAAGCCGATCGTGAAATTCGTAGGCGTGCTAATGGCGCCGAGAGAATTGACGACCCGATACTGGAAGACCGTCGTGCCGTTGAAATTGGCCGGCGGGACATAGCTGAAATTGCCGTTCGGATTGAGCGTCAGGCCAGGAACCGCCGCGATAAGCTCATAGGTGAGCGAGCCGCCTTCCGTGTCCGTGCCGGCGGGGACTGTCCCGGTGATCGTCGTGTCCTCGTTGCCGGAGGCGGAATTGCCAGTCGGCGACGCGACCGGCGGCGTATTCGGAGTGCTCGGAGCCGCGGCCACGCCCTCGAAGTCGCTCGAATGCAGGGAGGCGATCGTGCCCGTGGGGGATTTCAGACGGAACACCTCTTCGTGGGCGCCGTCCTTGACCATCCAGTAGCCGTCTTCGAGGCCGATCAGAACCGCGGCCGCGCTGAAGCCCGAGAAGACCAGCTTGTCGCCCTCGGCCGCGCCATTGCCGGCGAAATCCTCGATAACGTCTCCGCCGAACTCGCCCTTGCGGAGGATGAAGGTGTCGTTGCCCTCACCGCCATAAAGCTGGTCGGCGCCGAGCCCGCCCTCGAGCGTGTCGTTACCTCCCTCGCCGCTCAGCCGGTTGATACCGGCATTGCCGACGATGACATTCGCAGCGGCATTGCCGGTGCCGTCGCGATCGAGTGTCCCGGTCAGCGTCAGATTTTCGACATTGGCCCCGAGCGTATAGGTCAGGGAACTCAATACCCCATCGGTGCCGGCATTGGCGAGTTCGGTGACGACGTCGCCGGAGTGGTCGACATAGTAGAGGTCATTACCCAGGCCGCCCTGCATCGTATCGGCGCCACCCAAGCCGTTGAGAGTATTGTTGCCGGAATTGCCGACGAAGGTGTTGGCGACCGTATTGCCCGTTGCCGATAGATGGTCGGTGCCGAGCAGGGTCAGGTTCTCGACGTCGTTGGCGAGCGTGTAACTGGCGGTCGAGAAGACCGTGTCGACGCCGCCTAGGCCGGCATTGGCCTTCTCGGTGATCAGGTCGCCGACATTGTCGACGTAGTAGGTGTCGTTGCCGTTGCCGCCGTCCATGTCGTCGGCGCCGCCCTTGCCGTCGAGGATGTCGGCGCCATCGAGACCTTCAAGTTCGTTTGCCGAGGCATTGCCGATCAGCGTGTTGTTCAGGCCGTTACCCGTCCCACGGATCGCCGTGCCCGTCAGCGTCACGTTTTCGACATTGGCCGCGAGCGTGTGGTTGAGCGACGACAGGACCGTGTCGTTTCCTTCATTCGGCTGCTCGACGACCACGTCGCCGGAATGGTTGACCGTATAGGTGTCGTTGCCAGCGTGGCCGACCAGCTGGTCCGCGCCGGTCGTGCCGAACATCTGGTCATCGCCAGGCGTGCCAGGTTGCGCCGGAACGGAGATCGCGCCGGCCGTCGTGCCGGAGATCACATTGCCCGCCAGCGAAGTCCCCGAAGGATTGCCGGCCGGCGAATTGGTGACTTCCTCGCGGATGCCGTAGCGGGCGCGTATGGCACCGTCGGCAAAGATCTCGTTGTCGATGATCTGGGTGTCGGTGGAATAGTACGTACGCGGCGGGTCGACGACATCGTCCAGCCTGAGGCGGATGTTCACCTCGTCATACTGTCCATTCGCTTCCTGCGAATTGTCGTGGATCACGTTGGCGGTGATGATCGTATTGGTGGCGCCCTCGATGCGGACGCCCTGCCTGGCGTTCTCGTAGACTTCGGCGCCGGTGACGGTCACGCTGTCCGACAGCTTGATGAGAATGCCTTCGCGGGTGTTGTTGTGATAGCTGCCGCCGACGACCTGCACGTCGGTCACCCAGGGGATCGTGTCCTCGCCCTCGGGGAAGACGTTGCTTCGCTGCACGACGAGGCCAGCACCGCCAGTCGCGCCGCTGCCATTGCCGTAGGCCTCGTTGTTCTCCAGCAGGATGTCGCTGCTGCTGTTCTGGATGTTGAAGCCGTGGCGGTCATTGTCATAGGAGATGTTGTTCCTGTAGACGCCGCCCACGACGTAATCCGCAACGAAGCCGTCGAGGCCATTGTCGTGCGCGACGCTATTCTCGACCACGAGGTCGTAGGTGATCTCGTGCGGATTGATTCCGTAGGCGTTGCAATTCTTTACCTCCAGCCCGCTCAACGTAATGTTCGACTGGGTCTCGCCGGAATCCGCCTTCACGCCGCAGATGAAGCCGGCCTGGTGCTCGATATTGTTCGCGCGGTTGCCGTCGATCGTCAGGTTCGAGATCGTGACGTTGGTCACGTCCTCGTCGAGCGTCGTCCGGACGATGCCGTTGATGCGCGCGTCGAAGTTGTCGACGAGCTTGACGATCGTATCCCCCGCGCCGTCGCCGGTCAGGGTGATGTTCGAGTAGAGCTCGATCGCGCCCTTTGAGGGATTGGTCGGATCGCCGCTGACCAGGAAGGTTCCGGTCGGAATGTAGACCGTTCCGCCCCCGGCCGCCCGTGCTGCATTGATGGCCGCTTTTATCGCGAGCGAGTCATCAGTTGCATCGTTCGCCGTCGCACCGAAGTCCAAAACATTGAAAGTGGCCATGATGACACCAGCCCGCTCCGGCGCGTCACGACCATAAGTCGCGACACGGCCTTAACACCGCACCCCGGTTGAAATTCTTGTTGAAAACTTGGGCAGCGTAAAGACACAATTAACTATTATGGCGCGCAGCGAGCATCAAAGTCCTCATTCTCCGGGTCGAAGCTGTCTCAGTTTCGACATCGGGAGGACCCCAAAAAGCAATCGTCTTTCCCTGAGAAAGACGTTGTACCGACGCATTTCGACAGTCTCCGTGAAACACCATCGCTCGCACGAAGTAACATTTACGCGAGCGGAAAAGACCTTCCACTATGGCTGAACCATTGGATCGCCCGGACCATCTTCGCGCGGCGTTAAGCGCTTTCAAGAGCGCATTCGTCGCCATCGCCGTATTCAGCGGCCTTATCAATATCCTGCTGCTGACCGGCTCCTTCTTCATGCTTCTGGTCTATGACCGGGTCCTGCCGAGCCGCAGCCTGCCGACCCTGTTCGGGCTCCTGATCTTTGCCGCTGTTCTCTACGGTTTCCAGGCCGGCCTCGACATGATCCGCAGCCGTGTCCTGGCGCGCATCAGCATGGGAATGGACGAGTTCGTCGGCATGCGCATTGTCGGAACATTGCTCGCTGCTCCCCCCGGCGCGGCGAGTGGCGACGGCATGGGCGCCCTACGAGATCTCGACCAAGTGCGCGGCTTCATGGCCTCGATCGGTCCGGCGGCGCTGCTCGATCTGCCATGGATGCCGCTGTACATACTCATCTGCTTCCTGTTCCACCCGTTCATTGGCCTCACGGCCCTGATCGGCGCCGTGGTGCTGATAGGCCTTACAGTGCTGACGGACACGGCGAGCCGCACGCCCTCGCAGGCCTCCGCGCGGTCGGCCACGGCCAGAAACCGGATCGTCGAGGCCGGCCGACGCAATGCCGAAGCGCTGCAGGCGATGGGCATGGTCGATACCGTCGCCTCCATGTGGAACGTCGCGAACCGGTCTTTCCTCACCGACCAGCGGCGTTTGTCGGACGTGACCGGCTTCTATGGCTCGATCTCGAAAGCCATCCGCATGCTCCTGCAGTCGGCCGTGCTCGCCGTCGGCGCCTATCTCGTCGTCAACCAGAATGCGACCGGCGGCATCATGATCGCGGGATCGATCCTGATGGCACGCGCGCTGGCTCCAGTGGAGCTCGCCATCTCGCAGTGGCGCTCGTTCGTTGCCGCCCGCCAGAGCTGGAAGCGGCTGCAGGGCCTGCTCAACGCAATACCCGAGACCCCGGAGCCGGTTGAACTGCCCGCCCCGAGAAATTGGCTCAGGGTGGAGAACCTCAGCGTGGTCCCTCCAGGGTCAACGGCGTTTGCGGTCCGTGACGCGTCATTCCAGCTCAGGGCCGGCAACGCGCTCGGCATCATCGGACCGACGGCATCCGGCAAGTCATCGCTTGCACGGGCGCTCGTTGGAGTGTGGACGCCCGCCCGAGGCTCAATCCGGCTCGATGGCGCGACGCTCGACCAGTTCGCTCCATCCATCCTCGGCCGGCATATCGGTTACCTGCCCCAGGATGTGGAACTCCTGGACGGCACGATCGCCGAGAACATCTGCCGCTTCGACCCGCAGGCCAGGGCGGCGGACATCATCGCGGCGGCGAAGGCGGCCGGCGTGCACGAGTTGATCGTCCATCTGCCCGGCGGTTACCAGACCGTCATTGGGGAAAGCGGTGCGGCGCTTTCCGGCGGCCAACGCCAGCGCATCGGCCTTGCGAGGGCGCTCTACCGCGATCCGTTCCTCGTCGTTCTAGACGAGCCGAACTCGAACCTCGACACGGCCGGCGAGGAAGCGCTCACGCAGGCGATCCTGGACGCGCGAACTCGTGGCGCAATCGTAGTCGTGATCGCCCATCGTCCCAGCGCACTGATCGGCGTCGACATGATCCTCTTCATGCAGGACGGCCAAGGAGGCCCATTCGGTTCGAAAGAGGAGGTTCTGCCAAAAATCCTCAAGCCGACAGCCGTGCCGCTCAGACCAGTGGGAGCCGCCTGATGCTACCGCGCCTTTCCGACGACGGAATGATCCGTCAACTTTCGTCCTTCCGGTCATTGCGTAAGACGCTGATCGCCGGCGGGGTGCTGTCCGCGGTTTTGTTCGGCGCCATAGGGGTACTGGCCGCCGGTTTCACCCTTGGCGGCGCGATCATTGCGCCCGGCACTCTCGTCGTGGAATTGAGCGTCAAACAGGTCCAACATCTCGAGGGCGGGATCATCGGCGAGATCTTGGTAAAGGATGGTGACCGCGTCTCGGCGGGAGCTGAGTTGGTACGGCTGGACGCGACGGTCACCAAGGCCAATCTGGCTGTGATCGTCAAAAGCATGGACCAGTACGAAGCCCGATTGGCTCGCCTTCAGGCCGAGCGGGACGGAAAGGACAGCATCAGCTTTCCCCAGAGCCTGCTCGATCGGCAATCCGAGGGCGAAATCGCCGAGAACATCAACGGCGAACGGGTAGTCTTCGATACCCGAAGGACGGTCCGAGACAGCAAGATTTCGCAGCTGCGGGAACGCATCAATCAGCTTCGCGAGGAGACCGGAGGCATCGAAGCCCAGATCGACGCCAAGGCACGCGAAGTAGAGTTCGTCCAAAAGGAGCTCGTGGGAGTTCGAGATCTCTGGAAAAAGAACCTGATCCCGATCCAGCGCGTCAGCCAGCTGGAACGTGACGCGACGAAGATCGGCGGCGAGCGCGGCGCGCTGATCGCCTCCGCCGCATCGGCCAAGGGCAAGATCACGGAGACGGAGCTCCAGATCCTGCAGATCGATCAGGACATCAAGAGCGAAGTGGCCCGCGATATCCGAGAGGCGCAGGCCAAGCTCGGCGAGCTCACGGAGCGCCGCGTCGCCGCAGAGGAATCCCTGAAGCGGATCGCCATCCGGGCACCGAGGGATGGCATCGTCCATCAGCTCGCGGTTCATACCGTCGGCGGGGTGATCGCGGCCGGCGAGGTTCTGATGCAGATCGTGCCGGACCTCGACGCCTTGACGGTCGAAGCGCGCGTGTCGCCGACCGACATCGACAGGATGTATGTCGGTCAGACCGCTACGCTACATTTCTCGGCGTTTGACCGAGGCACGACACCGGAGATCAACGGCCGCGTGTCTCGCATCTCGGCCGATCTGGAGCACGACCAGCGCACCCAGGTGTCGTATTATCTCGTCCGGCTCGCGTTCTCATCGGACGATCTATCCAAGAATGGCCTGAAGGCAGTTCCCGGCATGCCGGTCGAAGCGTTCATTTCAACCGGCGACCGAACAATGCTGTCTTATGTCCTGAAGCCGCTCGCGGATCAGCTCGCACGGAGCTTCCGGGAAGGCTGATAGCGGACGCAACGGAAACGGCCGCTTTCGCGGCCGCCCTTATTCTTACTTCTTCTTACTTCGCCAGCCTCAGATTGATGTTCGCGGTCGCGGTGCTGCCGCCGCCCGCAGAATCCATCTTCATCTGCTGCCGGTCGTCCTTGGTGACGAGATTGAGCGTCGCGCCGAAGCCCGCGGCGTCAATCCGGATCATGATACGCAGATCCCTCACCTGGCCCGTAACCTTGCCGTTCACACTGCGGGTCGATTCCGACCAGAGACCGGACAGAGCGCCTGATGAATCGGCAGTCATCCTGCCATTGAGCTCGAAGCGGTAGTTGTCGCTATTGCAGGAGAAGGACACGCCGAGATCGGTGGCGTCGGGGGTCGTGACCGAATAGACGGTCTTGCAGCGGATGCGCTCCTTGGTGCCGTCGCTGAACGCGATCGTACCGTCGCCGTTCCATGTCCCGGGAAAGGCCGAGAACGGACCGGCTGCGGCGGGCGCGGCGCCAGCGAAAAGAAATGCGGCCAGCGCCACCCAGCGAGCGTGTCCCGCACCGATGTTCAACATGCGAACCTCCAGCAATACCTGTCTTATCCGCCCCGTCCGGGTGCACTCAGAGCACGCCAAGCGTCCAGGAGACAAGGTCCGAAACAACTCCGCGGAAAGCGGTATCGAATGATTTCGCAACCGTTGCCGCATTGTCGGTCTTGGTTGGCGCAGTCGCCTTGAAGACCCGTGCGGCGGCGACCTTGCCGTCAGCCATGACTTTGGCGCTGAACTCGAGCATTACCTGCGGGTCAGCCGCAGTCGAAACCTCGAAAGTACGAAGATCGATCACGAGCTGATGATCGGCGGTGAAATCATCAGGGTTTTTTGACACGCCCATGAATTTGGCGTTCTCGAACCCCTGAACCACCCTTGCCTGGATCAACTTGGGCAGATTGTCCGCCCATTGCGCATCAGGATAGGCCGGAGCGATACCTCCGTTGGACTGGACGAGGATCTTCTGGGTATCAAGCGCGAGAACCGTCGTTGGTTCCGGAACGGCCAATTGCCCGGCCGGCATGGTCGCGGGACCGGGGATCTCGTCCGGAATTGCCAAGGTGAAGACGGTCGCCGGAGGCTTGTTCTGAGCGGCGAATGTATTGCTGAGACCGGTCATGACCGTGTCGATCCGCTCGGAATTGCGCGCTAGCGCGGCGGCGAAGACCTTGATATCCGCGATCGTGCTCTTCAGCGGATCGGCGTTGTCTATGACCACGCTGTCGATATGGCGGAGCACGTCGCGGGCGGCTTGGATGGCATCCTGCGCGGCGCCTGAGCTGGCGATGAGAGTTGGCGGACCATCGGTCGTCGCAAGCGGCGCGGCGCCATCACTGCCGCCGGCGAGCGTGATCGCCGGAGATCCCATCAGCCCCTGCATTTCGACGCCGGCCTGGGTGTCTGACGCGATCGGCGTATTCTGGTCGACCGCGATCATGACGTCGACCTGTTTCGGCTTGTTCCGGTCGATCCGGAGACCGGTCACCTCGCCAACCCGGACGCCGTTGAACAGAACCGGCGAGCCGTCGCGAAGACCCGGCACAACCGCGTCGAAGCGGACGCGGTAGGTCACACGCTCCCCAACACCGCCGATATTGTTGAGCCAGTAGACGAAGAGGAATCCGGCCACCACGACGACAAGCGTGAAGACGCCGAGCAAGAGATATCGCGCACGCGTTTCCATGATTAAGCCCCTGCCTTTTCTGCGTGCCCGCTGCGAACGAGCTGCGCCCGTTCGCCTCCGAAATATGCCTTCACCCACGGATGATCGCTTTGATGCATCGTATCCATCGGCCCGACCGCGACGACCTTGCCGTCTGCGATCGCCGCGATGCGATCGCAGACAGTGACGAGGCTGTCGAGGTCGTGGGTGTTCATGTAGACGGTCAGACCAAGCGTCTGCTGGAGCGTCCGGATCAGCAAATCGAAATCCTCCGCCGAGAGCGGGTCGAGGCCGGATGTCGGCTCGTCGAGGAACACGATTTCCGGATCGAGCGCGAGCGCGCGGGCCAGCGCGACGCGCTTCACCATGCCGCCCGAGAGTTCGGACGGAAATTTCATGGCGTCGTCTGCCTTGAGACCGACCATCTCCAGTTTGGCGATGGCGATCTCGTCGAGGATCTCGTCCGGCAGATCGAGATATTCGCGCATCGGGAACTGGACGTTCTGGATCGCGGTCAGCGAGGAAAACAGGGCGCCCTGCTGGAACAGCACGCCGCAGCGGCGGCCCGTGGCTTCGGCCTGAGCCGGGGTCGCCCGCTCGAGGTCGACGCCGAACAGCTCGATCGAGCCCGCGCGCTTGGGAACGAGGCCGAGAATCGTCCTGAGCAGGACGGACTTGCCGCCGCCCGAAGCACCGACCACGCCGAGGATTTCCCCGCGTCGGACATCAAGCGACAGATGGTTGAGGACGGTACGGGACCCGAAACCGACCACAAGATCGCCGACCCTGATGGCCATCTGTTCGTCAGGTGTCATCGGCTCACATCCCGATCGACGAGAAGAAGATCGCGAAGAAGCCGTCGAGCACGATCACGAGGAAGATCGATTTGACGACCGAGGCCGTGGTGCCGAGGCCAAGCAATTCCGCACTGCCCTTGACCTTGAGGCCTTCATTGCAGGCCACCGCCCCTATGAGCAGGGCCATGAACGGCGCCTTGATCATGCCGACCTGGAACGTGGTCAGCGTGATCGCCTCGTGCAGGCGGCCGATATAGATCTCAGGGCTCATTCCCGCATAGAGCCAGGCAACCACGCCGCCGCCGACGAGCGCCGACATGCCGCCGAGGAAGGTGAGGATCGGCATTGCCAGAACAAGGGCGACGATCCTCGGCAGGATCAGCACCTCGACCGGGTCGCGGCCCATCGTACGCAGCGCGTCGATCTCCTCGCGCATCTTCATCGAGCCGAGTTCGGCCGTATAGGAACTGCCGGAGCGGCCGGCGATCATGATCGCCACGAGCAGAACGCCGATCTCGCGCAGGACAAGCACCCCAACGAGGTCGACGACGTAATCCTCCGCACCGAACTGGCGGAAATGGAAGAAGCCCTGCTGCGCGATGATGCAGCCGATCAGGAACGTGATCAGCATGATGATCGGCACCGACTGCCAGGCGACTCGATCGAGATGATGCACCAGCGAGGTGAAACGGAAGGTGCTGGGGCGGACGACCGCCCGGCCGACTGAATCGGCGATCGCGCCGAACAGAGCGAGGAGCTTAGCGCCGTCCGAGATGGTCAAGGCCGTGGCCTGACCGAGCGCGATCAGTTGCGCGGTGATCCAGGTCTCCTGCAGCTCCGGCCCGGGCGCGGCGCGGTTCGACTGGCGGACTTCCTCGATCAGATCGTTAAAGCGGCCCGGAACTCCGGCTAGCTTCGCCTCGCCCCCCTCGGCTGTCGCCTTCCGCAGAAGACGCTCGAGCAGCCAGGCGCCGAATGTGTCGAGTTCGCCGACGCCCGCGATATCGATCGTCAGCGACTTCGCCGGCTGGCGGGACGCCTCGTCGGTCAGCCGATACATTTCCGTGGCATGGGACGAAGTCCAGGTGCCGCTCGCGGTCAGCCCACCGGCCGCCGGCTCGAGGCGTGGACTTGCAAGAGTTGCTGCTGACATGGGGCCTCGGGACGTTCCGGTCGGTTCGTATCAACAATCCAGGCGTTATCGCCCGAGTCTACTGCGCGGGAATGTCTGTGAGTGTCCCGACTTAGGTCAAGTTGTCTGAGGTTGTATCGCAGCTAATCCGGGCAAGCCTGTTGCCAATATCTGACATTACCGGAGTCCACCGGGGAACCTGCCTCTTTATTCATCGCCATGATAGCCGACCGGAATGCCCTCGCCTCGTCCGGACCGACCAGAAGAGCAAGGCTCCGGATGATGCGGCTGATCCTGAGATGATTATGATCGTGCGCGCGCAACCAATGCGGATTGGCCCTGAAGAAAGCGAGCATGCGCCCGGTTGCTGCCCGGAGATTGGCCGCAGACGCCGGATCGTTGCGGATCGCCGCTATGTCCTCCTGACTGAGAACCGGCGCGTCCGGCTGGGCGCCGCTGCGTTCAGGCAGCGGAAATAGCCACTGGATGTAATCGTGGATGGTTTCGAGCCGCGCATCCGGCAAAGCGAGGATGTCCGCGATCGTTCGGCCGCAATGGTCTGCTCCCTGCCCGTTCACGAAGGAATGAAGACGGCTTGTCATGCTTTAGCTCGCTCACGAGAGGAGAACGGATTCAAGAGCCGACCGCTCCCGGCGATTCGCCGATTGACTCCTGAGCGGACCGGAGTCCTAATAAGAACAAATAGGGAACACTAGGGAATGCAGGCCACGCGCGAGACACTTGCCGGGCTCCGGCGGAGCCATGCCGCCATCGAAGCGGAAGACGGCGGAACCGAGAGGTCGCCGCGGTTCCAGCTCGGCCTGCAGGAAGTGGACGCTGCGGTCGGAGGCGGACTGCCCAAGGCGGCATTGCATGAGGTGTTCGCCGCGGGCAGCGCGGACGGGCCGGCGGCCAGCGGCTTTGGTCTCGCACTGGTTCTGCGGGCGTGCCGGCCGGGACAGACGATCGTTTGGGTGCGGCAGGAGATGGCGGGGCGGGAGTTCGGCGAACTTTACGCACCGGGACTCGCCGAATTCGGGGCCGATCCGGCGTCCTTCCTCGTGGTGCGGGTGCGCGACGCAATCTCGGTGCTGCGGGCGGCAAATGAGGCGTTGCGCTGCCAGGCCCTGGGGGCGGTCGTCATCGAGGCTTGGGGCGAACATCCGGCCTTCGACCTGACGGCAACGCGGCGGCTGGCACGGCGGGCGGTTCGCTCGGGCGTCGGTGCCTTCGTCATCCGGCTCGATGCGAAGCCGATGCCGAGCGCCGCCTTGAGCCGCTGGCGGGTGACGAGCGGATCGAGCACCGCGCTGGCGACCGGGGCGCCGGGTGCGCCTGTGTTCGAGATCGAACTTTTGCGGCACCGGGCGGGCTTTCCGCCCCGCCGCTTCAGTGTGGAGTGGGATCGTGAGCAGTCTGTTTTCAGGAGGCCGTCGCTATCTCGCGCTCTGGTTTCCCCTGCTGCCGACCGACCGTTTGCACCGGCTCAGGAAGGCGAATGGCGTCGCGCCGGCTGAGAAGCCGCTCGTCGTTCTCGCCAAGGTCCGGAGCGCGCTCAGGATCGCCCATGCCGATCGCCGGGCGCACGCGGCGCGCCTGCTGCCCGGCCTGACCCTCGCGGATGCGCGGGCGCGGGTGCCGGACTTCGATATCGAGGATGAGGATCAAGCGGCCGACCGTGCCGCGCTGGAACACATCGCCGACTGGTGCGACCGCTGGACCCCGCTCGTCGGCATGGATGATCCGGACGGCCTGATGCTCGACATCACCGGCTGCGCGCATCTCTTCGGTGGCGAGGCCGGGATGTTGCACGAGGTACTGGGACGGCTGACAGCATTCGGCTGCACTCCCCGCGGGGCGCTGACTTCTACGCCCGATGCGGCGCGGGCACTTGCCCGCTATTCGAGCGGCGGCGTTATTCCGGCGGACAAGACAGCGGAGGCAGTGCGCCCCCTTCCCGTCGCGGCGCTCGGTCTCGACGATGCGCGCGTCATTGCCCTGGCTCGCGCCGGCCTGAAACGGATCGGCGATCTGGCCGACCGACCGCGCGCGCCGCTCGCCGCGCGGTTCGGCGATGATCTTCTCGACCTTCTTCTGCGCACGCTCGGCGAAGCCGAGCATCCGATCTCGCCGCGTCGTCCCCTGCCGGAACTGGTTACCGAACGCCGCTTCGCCGAGCCGATCGGCCGCGCCGAGGATGTCGAGGCGACGATCGCGGAGCTCGGTCGCGATCTCGGGGCGCTGCTTGAAACACGCGGGCATGGCGGCCGGCGGTTCGAGGCGAGCTTCTTCCGGGCCGACGGCGCGGTGCGACGGATTCCCGTTCTCTCCGGCCGCCCGTTGCGGGACGCGAAAGTGCTGACACGACTGTTCTCGGAGCGGCTCGACACTTTGGCCGATCCGGTCGATCCCGGTTTCGGTTTCGACATGATCCGCCTCGCGGCCCTGTCGTCGGAGGCGGCACTCAACGTCCAGGCCGAGTTCAATGGCAAGGAGAGCGGCGACGAGGCGGTGGCGGAACTGATCGACCGCCTCGGAGCCCGTTTCGGCCCGTCGCGGGTGACGCGGTTCGTGCCGCAGGACAGCCATATCCCCGAACGCGCGGCCGAGGCCATTCCGGCGATCTCGCCCGAGACCGGCAGTAGCAGCTGGATAGAAGGCGAACCGGGAGAGCCCCCTGCCCGCCCTCTCCGCCTGTTCGACCCACCGGAGCCGATCGACAACACGCTCTTCGAAGTTCCGGACGGCCCGCCGATCCGCTTCCGCTGGCGGCGCGTGGTGCACGAGGTCGCGCGCGCCGAGGGGCCGGAGCGCATCGCCGCGGAATGGTGGCGACGCGAGAAGGAAATGCCGACGCGCGACTATTTCCGCGTCGAGGATCGCGAGGGGCGGCGGTTCTGGCTCTACCGGGAAGGCGTGGTCACGTCCGGAGACCAGCCGCCCTGGTTCTTGCACGGGCTGTTCGCATGACAGCCTTCGCCGAACTCGTCACCGCCTCGAACTTCTCGTTCCTGCGCGGCGCGTCGCATCCGGGTGATCTCGTGAAGCAGGCGGCACTGCTTGGCATGAACGGGATCGGCATCGCAGACCGAAATACTGTTGCGGGCGTGGTGCGGGCCTATGTGCCAGTCCGCGATGCGGTGGCGGAGTTCAAGAAGGACGAGGCGAACACAGGCAAGATCTTCCCCTTCAAGCTTCTCGTCGGAGCACGGCTCGCGTTCGTGGACGGGACACCGGATGTCGTGGCCTATCCGCAGGACCGGGATGGCTGGGGACGGCTTTGCAAGCTTCTCACGGTCGGAAATCTGCGCGGGAAAAAGGGCGAATGCCTGCTCTCCCTCAGCGACCTGACCGCTGACACCGACAAGCTCCTCCTGATCCTGATGCCACCTCCAGACCCCAGAGAGGCGGACAAGGCGTTGGCGCAGTTGGCCGAGGCCGCACCGGGCTCGCTCTGGCTTGGCGCCACCATGCACCGCAGCGGCCGCGATCGGCGGCGGCTATCCGTGCTTAAGGCCATGTCTCGGACGCATCGCGTACCCCTCATCGCCACCAACGACGCGCTCTATGAGACACCCAGGGAACGGCCCCTGCAGGACATCGTCACCTGCATCCGCGAGGGGTTGAAGATAGAGAGCGCGGGGCGGGTCCTGGAGGCCAATGCCGAACGGCATCTGAAAAGCCCCAACGAGATGATGCGTTTGTTCAGGGATACACCGGAAGCGATTGAAGAGACTCAGCATCTTCTCTCGCGCATGGAGTTCTCGCTCGAGGAATTGAAATACGCCTATCCCGAAGAACCGGTGCCGCCGGGAAAGACGCCCCAGACGCATCTCGAGGATCTGTGCTGGCGTCGCGCCGACATCCGCTATCCGGCAGGCATTCCGGAAAAGGTCAGCGGTCTCCTGCGCGACGAGCTGAGCTTCATCGCCGAATACAAATACGCGCCTTATTTCCTGACCATCCACGACATCGTTCGCTTCGCCGAGGACAGGGGCATCCTCTGCCAGGGACGCGGCTCGGCGGCGAATTCCGTGGTCTGCTTCATCCTCGGCATCACCAATGTCGACCCGGAGGAGATCGACGTCCTGTTCGCGCGCTTCCTCTCCGCCGAGCGCGAGGAGCCGCCGGACATCGACGTCGATTTCGAGCATGAGCGGCGCGAGGAGGTGATCCAGTACATCTACCGCCGCTACGGCCGCGAGCGCGCCGGCATCGCCGCGACCGTGATCTCATATCGACCGAAGAGCGCCATCCGCGAGGTCGGCAAGGTGCTCGGCCTGAGCGAGGATGTGACCTCCGCCCTCGCCTCGACCGTCTGGGGTAGCTGGGGCGAAGACCTGCCGGACAATCAGGTGCGGCAGGCCGGGCTTGCTCCGACCAATTCAGAGATCAAGCGCGCCGTCGAATTCGCCAACCAGTTGATGGGCTTCCCGCGCCATCTCTCGCAGCATGTCGGCGGCTTCATCCTGACGCGCGGCCGGCTCGACGAAACGGTGCCGATCGGCAATGCGGCGATGGACGATCGCACCTTCATCGAATGGGACCGCGACGACATCGCCGTGCTCGGCCTGATGAAGGTCGATGTGCTGGCGCTCGGAATGCTGACCTGCCTGAAGAAGGCGCTGACGCTGCTCAACGACCACAAGGGCATCGAGCACAGCCTCTCCTCGATCGAGGCTGGAGACGAGGCGACCTACGACATGCTGTGCAAGGGCGACTCGATCGGCGTCTTCCAGGTCGAGAGCCGGGCGCAGATCAACATGCTGCCACGCATGCGGCCGCGCGAGTTCTACGATCTTGTCATCGAGGTCGCGATCGTCCGCCCCGGCCCGATCCAGGGCGACATGGTGCACCCCTATCTCAGACGGCGAGCCGGCAAGGAGGATGTGGAATATCCCTCGCCCCGCCCGCCCCATCCGCAGAACGAACTCCGTCAGGTGCTCGGCAAGACGCTGGGCGTGCCGCTGTTCCAGGAACAGGCAATGCGGCTCGCCATCGTCGCTGCCGACTTCACGCCCGAGGAAGCAAACGGTTTGCGCCGAGCCATGGCAACGTTTCGCCATGTCGGGACGATCCAGACCTTCGAGGCCAAGATGGTCGAGGGCATGGTCCGGCGAGGCTATGAGCGCGCCTTCGCCCAGCGCTGCTACGAGCAGATCAAGGGCTTCGGCAGCTACGGCTTCCCGGAGAGCCATGCGGCAGCTTTCGCGCACCTCGTCTATGTCTCGTCCTGGATCAAATGCCATCACCCGGACGTTTTCGCCGCGGCGATCCTGAACGCGCAGCCGATGGGCTTCTATGCGCCGGCACAGCTGGTGCGCGATGCGCGCGAGCATGGCGTCGAGGTCCGGGAGATCGACATCAATTCCAGCCGCTGGGACAACACGCTGGAGGAACGTGAGTACCGCACGGGCAAGGCGCTCAGGCTCGGCCTCCGCCAGATCGACGGCTTCCGTGAGGAATGGGCCGAGCTTCTCGTGGCAAAGCGCGACCTTGGCTATCCGAATCTCGAAGTGCTCGCCCGCCGCACCGGTCTGCCGCGCCGGGCGCTCGAACTCCTGGCCGATGCCGATGCCTGCCGCTCGATCGGCATGGACCGCCGCGAGGCTCTATGGGCGGTACGCCGACTACCCGGCACCGAGCCCCTGCCCCTCTTCGCCGCGGCTGACGCGGCAGAACTCGCGGCCGAGCCGGAGGCCAATCTCCCGGCCATGCCGCTCGCCGAGCATGTGGTCACCGACTATCAGGTGACGCGTCTCTCCCTGAAGGCGCATCCGATGGCGTTCCTGCGCGAACGGCTGCGGGCGGAGGGCATCAGAAGCTGCGCCGAAACAGTGGCGTTGAAGGACGGCGCCTGGGCCAGGACGGCCGGCGTCGTGCTCGTCCGCCAACGACCCGGCAACGGCAATGTCATCTTCATGACCATCGAGGACGAGAGCGGCGTCACCAATGTCGTGGTCTGGGCGCGTCTGTTCCAGCAGTTCCGCCGCGAGGTGATGGGCTCGCGGCTGATCGAGGTGCGCGGGCGCATTCAGCGGAGCGAGGAGGATGTGGTCCATCTCGTCTCGCAGCAACTGATCGACCGCAGCGCGGATCTGCGCCTGCTGTCGGAAGAATCGCGACCGCATTTCCAGCTGACGCGGGCCGACGAGATCCCGCACCCGCAGCATCCCCGAACCTCCAACCATCCGCGCAATGAGCGGATCATCCCGAAATCGCGCGATTTCCACTGAACCCGCTGCCTCGGTTCGCCGACCAATGGTCAACGACGCAATTCGAGGATCGGTCATGAACAAGGATACGGGTGAAGAATTCGCGATGAGCCTGTTCGCGATGAGCGCGACTTCGGCCTGATCTGGTACGCCTTTGCGGTCGTGCCGCACGCTTGATCCGTCAGATCTGCTCGCGCGCCTTCTCTTCGCGGCGCCGCTGCCGCCAGCGTCCCCATTTGACCTCAAGCCTGCGGCGGAACCGGCGAACGGCCGGGATATCGACCGACAGGATGATGAGGCCGAGCGGCACCATCCAGAATCCGAGCACCGGCAGGAAACCGAGAATACCTCCGCAGATCAGCAGAGCACCAAGGATGATTCTGGCGAGGCGCGAGGCCGGAAGAGCAAAGCGTCGCGAACCGAACTTCAAGTGCGTCGACATGACATCCCGTTGAAACAGCGCCCTCTCCCCATAGATAGGTGGGGATGGCGGAGGAGGCGAGCGCGAAACAAAGCTTGGCATGCGCGCGAACTCTGCTATATGCAGGCCCGCGGTCGCCGAGGCGCCCCGTTCCCTGATAGCTCAGCTGGTAGAGCGTTCGACTGTTAATCGAATGGTCGCAGGTTCGAGTCCTGCTCAGGGAGCCACTCGCCTTTACACGCTACGGCGCGCTAGAGCCGCCGGATCCCCGTCGAAACGATGACCGGCCACGGGTCACTAGGCAGATACTTCGCTCCCAACCTCGGATGACAACCCCGGACGTCGGGGGTCTCAGAGTCTGGATGAACCGCCGCGCAGGCGGCGGTTCAAGACATGAATCGAGCGCGGGGTGATCAGAAGCGCTCGCCCGCCATCTCCTCGCTCTTTGCCCAGAGCGCCTGGGCCCGCTTGGGATCGAGCGCATAGGAACGCACGCCTTCGCTGACCGGGTTGATCAGCCCGTCGGTCACGACCGAGACGTGGCAGTTCTCGCAGTAACGCCCGCCGACCTCGTCGGCCGGCGCGACTACGCCGGCCCAGACGGAAGTCGCGGCTCCCTGCGGGATCGTTTTCCACTGGAACGGCGGCTGGCCCGCAGCGGCCAATTCGGCGTTGATGCGCTCGACCATCGGATGGAGCGTCTCCACGCCGATATGGCGACCGAGCTCGGTCTGGATGCCGCCGGGATGGAGCGCGGTGGCGCGAACGCCGCGCGCCTTGTGGCGCCGGTCGAACTCGACGGCGAACAGGACGTTCGCCGTTTTCGACCGGCCATAGGCGAGCATGGGATCGTAGGAGGTGCGCTCGAAGTTCGGATCATCGAGATCGACATCCGAGAAGCGGTGGCCCGAGGAGGCGACGTTCACCAGCCGTCCGCCGGGCGCGATAAGCGGAGCGATCCTGTTCACGAGCACGAAATGGCCGAGATGGTTGGTGCCGAATTGGGTTTCGAAACCATCGGCTGTGCGCCCGAAGGGCGTCGCCATCACGCCGGCATTGGCAATGACCAGATCAAACAGCCGTCCATCGGCAAGAAGCGCATCGGCACAGGCGCGGACGCTTACGAGCGAGGCGAGATCGAGCTGCACGAGTTCAATGCCGCCGCCCTTCGCCCCTTGGGCACGGACCGGTGCAATCGTCTTCTCAGCCTTCGCGAGATCACGCGCCGCGCCGACCACCTGCGCTCCATGCGCCACAAGTGCACGGGCCGTTTCCACGCCAAGCCCCGCCGAAACGCCCGTCACGAGGACGCGTTTGCCGCTCAGGTCGTTCCCTGTGAGCACGTCGTCCGTGGTGGACGTCGCATCGAAAATTCTGGCCATGGTGATTTCCTTCATCAATCGGCACCTCCCGGAGGGCACGAACCATTGTCCGCCTACTTTGTATGAGCTAAGAGGAGGAGGTCTCCGCTACCATAAATGCGGAGGAACCCTCCGTTTACAAGAGGTGGCTTGCCCGTGGCCGATGACGGCGAACCGACTGCTGTCCGCAAACTGCGCGTCGACGCCCAGCGCAATCGCGCTCACTTGATGGAGACCGCCAAAGCGGCCTTCGCCGAAAAGGGATCAAGCGCCAGTCTCGATGAGATCGCGCGGGCCGCTGGTGTCGGGATCGGGACGCTCTATCGCCATTTCCCGACCCGCGATGCGCTGATCGAGGCGGTCTATCGGAACGAAACAGAGCAGCTCGCCGAAGCGGCCGCGCGGCTGGTCGAGACACATCCTCCCGTGGAAGCGCTCCGCGAGTGGATGCTGCTATTCATCGACTACATGGCCACCAAACAGGGCATGTCCGAGGCGCTCAATTCGATCGTCGGCGGAACAGCCGACCTCTACGCGGCATCCGGTACTCAAGCGAAGCAGGTCATCGCCATGCTGGTCGACCGCGCCGTCTCGAGCGGCGAGATTCGCCTGGACTTTGAGCCGCTCGATCTGCTCCGCGCGCTGGCAGGCGTCGCCAATATGAGCGCCGGTCCGAATTGGAAGCAGTCCGCCCAGCGTCTCGTCGACGTCCTCATCGCCGGAGTGCAGACGCGGAGACAGGAGCCGTAGCAGATTGGGTCTGGGTTCTTCGACACCCGGTAACGACGACGTTGGTCCACACCAACATGGATACTCTTACTTGTTCGCGCCCCCTGCGGCTTGTACGGTGCGGCTCCGCATAACCCGCCAATTCACAGCCCCGCCATGACAATTTGCGCCAACCTCCTCGATGCTATCGGCAACACGCCGCTCATCCGGCTCAATCGCCTCTCCGACGAGACGGGATGCGAAATCCTGGGCAAGGCCGAATTCATGAATCCGGGTCAGTCGGTGAAGGACCGGGCGGCGCTTTTCATCATCAAGGATGCAATGGCGCGCGGCACGCTGAAACCCGGCGGTACTGTGGTTGAAGGCACGGCCGGCAATACCGGCATCGGCCTGGCGCTCGTCGGCAACGCGCTGGGGCTCAGGACCGTCATCGTCATCCCCGATACCCAGAGCCAGGAGAAGAAGGACATGCTGCGGCTGGCGGGCGCTGAGCTCGTCGAGGTCCCTGCCGTCCCCTATTCCAATCCGAACAATTACGTGAAGGTCTCGGGCCGTCTCGCGGAGAAGCTCGCGGCGACCGAGCCGAACGGCGCGGTCTGGGCCAACCAGTTCGACAATGTCGCAAACCGCCAGGCGCATATCGAAACGACCGGGCCGGAGATCTGGGAGCAGACCGGCGGCAGGATCGACGGCTTCGTCGCCGCGGTCGGCACCGGCGGGACGCTGGCGGGCGTCGGGATCGCGCTGAAGAAGCACAATCCGGACATCAAGATCGCGCTGGCCGATCCGCACGGGGCGGCACTCTATTCCTATTACACGTCCGGCGAGCTGAAGTCCGAGGGATCGTCGATCACCGAAGGCATCGGCCAGGGCCGCATCACCGAGAACCTCGTCGGAGCGCCGATCGACCTCGCCTACCGCATCGACGACGCCGAGGCGGTGAAGATCGTGTTCGACCTTCTGGAGTACGAAGGCCTCTGCCTCGGCGGCTCTTCCGGCATCAATGTCGCGGGCGCCGTACGCCTCGCCCGCGAGCTAGGCCGGGGTAGCACGATTGCAACAGTGCTCTGCGATTATGGGACCCGGTATCAAACTAAGCTTTTCGAACCGTCCTTCCTGCGCGAAAAGGGTCTCCCCGTCCCGGAATGGCTCGAACAGCCCACCCGGATCCGGGCATCGGACGTCCTGGTCTGATGCAGCTTTGAACGCTCGGTTCGCGGCCGGCGACTAATCGTCGGCAACCAAACGCGATACTCGGCGTTAAAGGTTGGGTGTGTAGGTGTTGCTTGTCGACCGCGTATTGGTCGCCGCAGGGGAAGGAACGAAACGTGGGTCTGCTGCCTCTTTATCTTTCGATCTCGTTTTTCGTTCTTACGGTCGCGGGCTGGGCTGCGCTTTGCGGTCATCTTTACTTCAAGCGTCGCCGCTCGCTCGAAGCCGGTATCGCGGCCCTGCGCGCCGAGCTGGACGCCGCTGTCTCCGAGCCGATGCAGCACGCCGCCTGAGCAGTCTCGCATCCAGACGCAAACGGCGCCTCTCGGCGCCGTTTTTGATTCGTGGTCCGTGTCAGATCCGCCAATAGGGATCTGTGTCGTAATGCTCGTGGAGCGCACGTTCCGCGTTGCGGTCCGGTCCGATTTCGCCTTCGGAATTGAGCGCCGGCGCACTCTGTAGCTGACCCTTGGTGATGTCCAGCACATAGGCGTTGAGGTTCGGATCGTAGTCGAGCTTCGTCCACGGCATGGTGTAATAGCGCTCGCCAACGCCGAGCAGGCCGCCGAAGCTCATGACGGCATAGGCGACTTTGCCGCTGATCTTGTCGATCATCAGCCGCTCGATCTTGCCGATCTTCTCACCGTCCGGCCTGCGCACGGTCGAGCCCTGCACGCGGTCGCTCGCAATGAGCGGGTTTTCCGCCGCGTGGATCTTGGTCTGGGTATCGGAATCCATCTGATGGTCCTCCGCTTGTACGGGATGAACACTCCCCTCCGGGGGTGGTTCCGTCAGGCGGTCGCGGGAAGTGGCTCGGAGCGGGTTTCCACCGACGACGTCAGGCGCTGCACGTTCGCCACCGCATGGCCGATAACGGCCAGCGCTCCGAACTGATGGGCGAGCGCCAGCGAGATCGGCACGATCTCAAGCAAGGTCCAGATCCCGAGAATCGCCTGGCCGAGCACCATGCCGAACAGGACTTTCGCCGACTTCTCCGTTTCGGTGCCTCGCGCCTGGAATGCATAGAACGCGGCTAGGGCGAACAGCAGATAGGCCGTCATGCGGTGCATGAACTGGGCCGTCATGGTGTTCTCGAACAGGTTGCGCCAAACCGGTGCCATGAACAGCAGTCCATCGGCTGGCGGAATGAAATGGCCATCCATCAATGGCCAGGAATTGTAGGTCAGCCCCGCATCGAGCCCGGCGACGATGGCGCCAAGGAACACCTGGACGAAGGCGATGACGAGCACGATCCAGGCACCGGTTCGGACCGACGATGGGACCGATCTCGTTGCCCGTTCGCGCAGACTGCCGGCGATCCAGATGAGGGCCGCAAACAGAAGAAATGCGAAAGTCAGGTGGACCGCGAGGCGATAAGGCGCGACGGACACACGCCCCGCCAGACCGGAGGCGACCATCCACCAGCCGATTGCGCCCTGAAAGCCGCCGAGCACGAAGAGCAAAGCGAGCCTGGGGGCGAGCTTGCGGTTCAGATATCCACGCCACCAGAAGAAGATGAGCGGCAGGAGGAAGACGAAGCCGATAAAGCGGCCGAGCATCCGGTGGCTCCATTCCCACCAGAAGATCGTTTTGAACTCATCGAGGCTCATGCCTCTGTTGACCTGCTGGTACTGTGGAATCTCGCGGTATTTCGCGAATTCCGCCTCCCACGCCTCGCTCGAGAGCGGCGGCAGCGCCCCGGTTACCGGTTTCCATTCGGTAATCGAGAGGCCCGATTCGGTCAGACGCGTCGCACCGCCGACCATGACCATGACTGCGACCATGGCCGCGACGATGTAGAGCCAGATGCGAACTGGTCGCATGGATTTGGCGGCGGCCGCCATGAGCTTGCATTCCTCGAGGGTTCGCCGGAGAGATAGGCCCCTCGCCTTTCGGCGGCAACGCGACCTGTCGCCCCGCGCCAATTGGAGCAATCGTGCATATCCGCACCCGCAAACTCATCGGCACCGTGCTGATGATCATCCTAGTGCTCAGCTGGGCGCTGTTCTTCATGGCCGTTGCACAGGGACGCGTGGCGCAAGCGGGCGCCGTCGTGCAGTTCATCTATTACGTCGTGGCGGGCGTCGGCTGGGTGATCCCGGCCGGGCTCATCATCAAATGGATGTCGAAGCCCGACTAACCGACGTCGAGCCTGCGGAACCTGTTCCGCAGCGCGAACGGCAGTCCAGAGGCGAAGAGTTCGAGGTAGCGGCGCTTCTGGTAATTGCCGTTCAACGAAATACGCGGAAGCGCCGTTGGATGGGCCCTGTGCTCGGGGAAAAGAACGCCCTTCCGGGTCGTCAACCCGCTGGCGAAACCAAGCTCGCTGGCGACTCGGAACTCGCGCGGGCCGGCCGACGTCGGATCCCCGACGGGATAGGCGATGTGGCGCGGGGTGATACCGAGCTCTTCGCGGATGCGTCGCTGCGACGTCGACAATTCATCACGGACGTCCTGTTCGGTCGCCTTGGCGAGCATCGGATGGGATACGGTGTGATTGCCGATCTCGACCAATGGATCGGCCGCAACCGCGCGCAGCTCGCTCCAATCCATGCAGATTTCGCGGGTCAGCGACAGGCCGTCGAAGCCGGATTCCTGCGCCATCCGGCTGATGATGGTGCGCATGGCCTTCTCGTCCGCGATGCTCCTGAGATGCCAGTAGATTCGGCTCCACGCGGCGGTCTTCTCGGCGTCGCTCACGAGCGAGATCTGCTCCGGGCCGCCGCCGAAGTCGTAGGCCAATGACGAGCGGCGACGGAGCATCTCTTCGAGGACCAGCCACCATAGCTCGGCCGTGCCATCAGCAAAGCCCGAGGCGATGAACATGGTGCAAGGCGCATTGTGCTTCCGCAGGACAGGCAATGCGTGGTCGCGGACGTCGCGGGCGCCGTCGTCGAAGGTGAGGACGGCGAAGCGGCGCGAATCCTTCTGTTGAAGACGCAGCAGCGCATCGCCGAGCGTGACTATGTCGTAGCCGGCCTCCCTCATTGTGACGATGGCGGTGTCGAGGAATTCCGGCGTGATCTCCAGGATGCCATTGGGATCGAAACGCTTCTGCCGCGCTGGCCTGACGTGGTGCAGCGTGAAGATCAGCCCGGAACCGTGCGTGAGCGGCGCAAGCAGTCCGGTGATCCCGAGCGCGCCCGCGACGTCTATGGCGTTCAGCCCCAGTCGGAGAAGGCCAGTGCGCAGATCGACTTCGCCGCTCAGGCGGACGACACAGAGGAAGCCCGCGGCGGAGCTTCGGGCGCGAGCAGCACGACCACATCGCTGATACCGCTGGCGAGCAGCGAGGTATGCGCGGTCGCGGTCGCTTCCTTCGCGCCCGTCGGGGCGACGAGAATGGCGGCGTCGGTCTTTCTGCGCGAGTTCGATCATGCCACGACTGGTGTCGGCGACGGCGCGAGGACGACAACGAAGTCATAGGTGAGGCCCAGAGCGTCGAAGACCACGCCGATGCGCTGGATCGCCGGCACGTTCAGCGCGCCTGATGCTCCATGAGCTATGATGTGCGCCGCCGAAGAGCGGTCGCGCTGGATTGCATCGCCGAACGAAACATCACCGTTGACGAGTTCGGCAATTCCGCCGGCCTTCGGCGAGGCGACCGTATCCGAGATGGCATCCGTATCCGGCGGCATCGATCAGCACAACCTTCCGACCCGCGGCAGCAAGCGAGCGGGCGAGCGACAGCGCAATCGAGCCGGCGTCGACCCCGCCAGTCGCCCCGACGGTGAGGATGTTCAGTGCGGCCTCGCCCTTCGGCATGGCGGCGAGATGATTCGCCAGATCACCGAGCAGACGAAGATCGGCAGCCTCGACTTGCATCTGTGGCGAAAGCGGCGTCGCGCCCGAAGCCTGCAGACGGCCGAACACAGGCACTTCACCTGTTGCCGCCGGAGCAGGAGGCGCCTCCGGCGTGACCACCTTAGGTTCGCGAGGAATGACGGCCGGCTCAGCCTCCGGTTCCTTACGCCGGAAGCGACCAGTTGCGCCCGCGAGAGCACTCCCTAGCGACCAGCGCGAACGCGACGCTTCGACAGCTGCACTGCGATTCGACCACCGGCGCGGGAACGGGCACGCGCACCTCCGGCGTCGGCGGTGTGCGCAGGAATTCCGCCACCGCGACGGCGATGCTCAGCAATACGAACGTCGCGACGGCAGCAAGCGCCACGATCGGTATGGGCTTCGGGTAATAGGGCGTGTTCGAGGCCGCGGCACGCGAGATGATGCGGGCGTCGGCCGGCGTCGCTTCGATGCGCTCACGCGCGGCCGCATCACGGTAGCGGGCCAGGAACTGTTCCAGAAGATCCCGCTGGGCCTTGGCATCGCGTTCGAGTGCGCGAAGCTGCACTTCCTGTTCGTTGGACGAACCGATGACTTTGCGCTCGTCGACGACCGCGGACTCGACGGAAGCCACGCGCGCGGCGGCGACATCGGCCTCGTTCTCGTAGGCGCGGGCGAGCTTGCCGGCCTCTTCGCGTATCTGCTGATCGAGCGCATTCGATCTGGGCGTTCAGCTCCTTCATGCGCGGATGCGCCGGCAGATAAGTCCGGCTGTCGCGCGCGATGGTGGACGCAAGCGCCACACGTTGCTCGGCGAAGCGGCCGATCAGGCCGGAATTGGCGAGATCGAGCGATTCGATCGGCCTGCCGCTCTTCAGCGCATCGCGGATCGTCTGCGCCTTGGCGCGGGCGTCGGCCTGCTGCGAGCGGACGCGCGGACATCTCCGCGGAGAGATCGCTAAGCTGCTGGCTGGTCAAACTGACATTGTTCGAACCGCGCCCATGAACAGATTCGAGTCGGCGCGGAAGGTCTCGACCTTGGCTTCGGCCTCGGCGACACGGCGGCTGAGTGGTCGATTTCCGTAGGCGAGCCAAGCGGATGCCTGGCGTGTGCTCTCCTGCTTCGCGGTCTGCTGCATCTGCAGATAGCGCTCGGTCACGGTGTTTGCGACCTTGGCCGCAAGATCGGGATTCCCCGAAGAGAACTCCGTGATGACGACGCGCGAGCGCGCGACGGCGTAAACGCCGTTCAGCTTCTTGAAATAGACGTCGTTCAGGACGCGTTCCTCGGCACTCATCCTGACGCGGATCGCGAGTGACGCCAAAGAGCGACAGCACCCGGTTGATCGGCGAAGGACTACCGCCGTTCGGATTGAATTCGGGAAGATTGGCGAGATCGAGATCCCGTACGACTTCGCGCGCCAGATCGCGCGACATCAGGAGCTGAACCTGACTCTGTCACCGCGAGCTCGTCGGCCTCGGCGACCGCGCTCTGGGACTGTTCGGTGCTCGGCCGCGTATAGGCGTTCTCGCTCGTCTCGATGAGAAGGCTCGCCTCGGACTTATAGAGCGGCGTGAGCTTGCCCACGAGAAACAGCGCGGCAGTCGCGACGAGAAGCGTCGGGCCGATAATCAGCACCTTCTTTGCCCATATGGCACGGCCGAGTGCGCCGAGATCGATATCGCTCGGTCGCTGATCGCTGGGCGGTACGCTGAAACTGTTGGCGCCCGGCATGTCGCTCCCCTGTTCGAATGACCTAGCCTGTTGTCGCGGCTTATGGTTTCGAACGGGTTAACCCAACGAAGAACCAAGGGTTTGTTAACTATAACCTGGCTAACTCGCTGATTAGGAAAAGCTATCGAAAGCCTGTCATGCCGCGTCTCAGTTGGGCCGTCATTCCGCTCCTCGCCGCCGTCAGCATGGCTGCGGGCTGCGCGCCAAAACCGCGTGGAGCGGAACTAGCGATTGCGATGGCAGAGACGCCCTATCAGCTCGGTAGTGGCGACAAACTCAGAATCACGGTTCTGAACCAAGCGAATCTCAGCGCGACCTATCAAGTCGATCCGAGCGGGTTGATCACCATGCCGCTCCTAGGCCCGGTCGAAGCAAGCGGCCGCTCGCCTTTCGAGCTGAAGGGCGCGATCGAGGCTCGGCTTCGGAAAGACTACCTTCGGGAGCCGAATGTCTCTGTTGAAATCGAGAGTTACCGACCATTCTTCATTCTGGGTGAAGTGACGGCAGCGGGGCAATATCCGTTCGTCGCGGGCATGACGGCGGAGCAGGCCGTGGCGATTGCAGGCGGCTACTCGCCGCGTGCCTCCCGCAAGCAGGTCGTGCTCAGCCGCCGAGATCGGACCGGCGTCACAAGCATGACCGTTCCGATGACGACATTGATCCGGCCCGGTGACACCATCACCGTCAAAGAACGCTGGTTTTGATGCAGAACGCGACCGATCGGCCGCTCAGGATCGTTCACGTCTTCCGCTCGCCCGTCGGCGGGCTTTTTCGCCATGTGCTCGACGTTGCACGCGGCCAGGTCGAACTCGGGCACCATGTCGGTATCCTCTGCGATGCGAGCACGGGCGGCGAGCGCGCGGCGACGGCCCTGCAGGAACTCGAACCGCGCTCTCGATCTGGGCCTGAGACGCATCGCGATAGGCCGCAATCCGGGCCTCTCCGATCTCGCCGCAACGCGGGCGGTTCGCGCCTTCGTCAAGGACGCGAAGCCCGACATCGTGCATGGGCACGGCTCGAAGGGCGGCGCCTATGCCAGGGTCCCGAAACTGATCGACCGGAACTGGCCCACGACGGTCTACACGCCGCATGGCGGCAGCTTCCACTACACGACCAAATCCGTCAGCGCTCGCGCCTATATGGCCACCGAAACCATGCTGGCACGCACAACCGATATCTTCCTCATCGAAAGCGATTACATCGCCCGGCTGGCGAAGCCGGTGATCGGCGAGAAGGCGTCGCAGCGTATTCGCGTCGTCCGCAATGGTGTCAGCACCGCGGAATTCGAGCCGGTGCCGCTCCAAAAGGACGCGGGCGACCTGCTCTACATCGGCGAATTGCGCGTCCTGAAAGGGATCGACGTACTGCTGCGGGCAGTTGCGCAGATATCCGCGGCCGGCCGGGAACTGTCCCTTCTCATCGTCGGCGCGGGACCGGACGAGCGGCATTTGCACGATCTCGTCGCCGAACTCGGCCTTGGACGTCAGGTTCGGTTCTCCCCTCCCCAGCCGATCAGGAAAGCTCTCGACCAGGCCGGGCTGATGATCGTGCCATCACGTGCCGAAAGCCTTCCCTATGTCGTGATCGAGGCGACGGCGGCCGCTCATCCCCTCATCGCGACCAATGTCGGCGGAATTCCCGAAATTTTCGGACCGTTCGCGGACCGCCTCGTCCCGCCTGATGACAGCGAAGCTCTCGCGGATGCGATCGAGCAATTTCTTTCGAAGTCGGCCCCGGAGAAAGTCGAACAGGCAGACGCACTTGCCAATTATGTTCGAGAAAATTTCTCGATCTCGGAAATGGTCGCCGGAGTGTTGTCCGGATACCGGGAAGCCTTGACGTACAAGACTTGAGAATAAGCGCCTAATTGTTCCTATTAAGCCTTCTTCCACCCCTGTCGCCCAATAATGCTCCGTCCCGAGCCATGTCTGGGTCTGTACAGGTCTGTTATGAGCGTTGCCGACGTCGAAAGTGCAAGGAATGCAGGGCGCAATCGTTCGGCGGCAGCGCCTTCCGCGCAGACATTCGAAACCGCTAAGTCGGCGCCTTTGTCCCCTCTGGCCGAGATGATCGCCAGCACTCCGGTTCCTGCAACCTATTCTTCCGTCATCATCACCGGCCTTGTCAGGTTCACCGAGGCGATCGGCCTGTTCCTGGTGGGCGTACTGGCCCTTTCGCTATTTTCGACCTCAAGCGAATGGTTCTGGCTCGAAGCACTGCTCCTGCCCGCCGTGACGATCACCGCCATCGTCCTGTTCGAAGCCGCGCATCTCTATTCGGTGCCGATGTTCCGCGATCTGCGTGCCCAGACACTGCGGCTCGCTTGCGCATGGACGGTGGCGGTCGCCGCACCCTGGGTTCTCTTCGCGACGCTTGGCTACACGACACCGGAAGCGAGCTGGATGCTGGCCTGGTGGGGATGCGGCGTTCTTGCACTGATTGTCGGGCGTGGCATTGTCTGCGCCCTGGTACGGCACGGGACGGCTGCGGGACGGCTTCAACGGCGCACTGCGATCGTGGGTGGCGGTCCTGCCGCCGAGAACCTGATCAACGCCATGCAGGCCGATGCGATGAGCGATGTCGACGATCTGCGGTGTGTTCGACGATCGCACCGACGAGCGTTCGCCGGATACGGTGGCCGGTCTGCCGAAGCTCGGCACGGTCGACGATCTCGTCGAATTCGCGCGCCGGACACGGCTTGATCTCGTGATCTTCACCCTGCCGATCACGGCCGAGGCGCGTATTCTCGCAAATGCTCAAGAAGCTGTCGATCCTGCCGATCGACATCCGGCTGTCGGCGCACACCAACAAGCTGCAGTTCCGGCCGCGTTCCTATTCCTATCTCGGCTCGATTCCGGTCATCGACATCTTCGACCGCCGAATCGCCGATTGGGACGTGGTGATAAAGGCGATGTTCGACCGTGTCGTCGGCGCGATTGCGCTGATCTGCCTGTCCCCGGTGATGCTGGCGGCCGCGATCGCGATCAAGCTCGATTCGCGTGGCCCGATCTTCTTCCGGCAGAAGCGCTACGGATTCAACAACGAGCTGATCGAGGTCTTCAAGTTCCGCTCGATGTATACCGAACATACCGACCCGACCGCGTCGAAGCTCGTCTCGGAGTCAACGACCCGCGGGTCACTCGCATCGGCCATTTCATCCGCCGCACCAGCATCGACGAGCTTCCGCAGCTTCTGCAACGTCGTGTTGAAAGGCAATCTCTCGCTGGTCGGCCCTCGTCCGCACGCGATCCACGCCAAGGCCGAGGATCGTCTCTACGACGAGGCGGTGGACGGCTACTTCGCGCGCCACCGCGTAAAGCCCGGCATCACCGGCTGGGCGCAGATCTACGGTTGGCGCGGCGAGACGAGACACGCAGGAAAAGATCCAGCAGCGTGTCGAACACGACCTCTATTACATCGAGAACTGGTCGGTCCTGTTCGACGTCAAAATCCTACGAAGACGCCGCTGTCCCTGCTGTCGACCACGAAGAGCGCCTATTGAGCGCAACGGACGCAACCAGCATCGCCGCACCGCGACTGGCGGTCTCGCGAGAGCCTTGCCCGGTTCATGCTGTGGCTGTTCGTCTTCAGCGGCAGCTTCGTGCTGATCGAACCGTCGCCCTATGAGATGATCTTCATCCCGACGCTTCTCTTTTTCATGATCGCCGGGCTTAGCCTGCACGTCTCGATCCATGCCGATGGTCATTCTGCTCGTGCTGTTCAATATCGGCGGCGCGATCGCAGCGACCGCCGTGCTGCAGTATGAGGGCACCGTGATGTATGTCGTGATCTCTGCCTTCATGTCGGCGAACGCGATCTTCTTCACGGCGCTGCTCAGACCAACACGCTGCAACGGTTCGCGGTCATCCGACCGCCTATATCCCAGCGCGACGTGGCCGCCCTCGTCGGACATCATCGGTTATTTCAATGTCGCCGGCACGAGCGAGCTTGCTGACGCTCTACAACCGCGCCAAGGCCTTCTTCAAGGACCCGAACGTCTACTCGCCCATTCCTGATCCTGCCGCTCGTCCTGATGCTGCAGGACATGCTGCTCGGTCGCGCGCGAACCATCGCGATCCTCGTCTGCTGCCTTACACGATCACGCTGATCGGCCTCTTTCTCAGCTTCTCGCGCGCAGCGTGGACCCACGTCGTCCTGTCGAGCGCGCTGGCGGTGCTTCTTCCTGCTGATCTTCTCGAATTCGGCGCGGCTGCGGCTGCGCGTGATGGTCGTCAGCAGTCGTCGGCGGCGTGTCGGTGGCGCTCGGCCTTGTCGCGCTGCTCGTCCATTCCGGCCATCGCAAGGTCTTCGAAATCCGCGCCAGCCTCCAGCCAGGACTACGACGTCTAGGATAGCGGCCGCTTCGCGAATCAGGTCCACGGCCTTCGCTACCTCATCGACAATCCGCTCGGGCATCGGCCCGCACATGTTCTGGCGCATCTTCGACGCCGACCCGCACAACGTCTTCTGAACGCCTTCTTCTCGTATGGCTGGCTCGGCGGCTTCAGCTACGCAGCGACGGTCATCCTGACCTGGGCCGTCGGCTTTAAGGCGCTGTTCAAGCCGAGCCCCTATCGGCGGCCGTTCGGTGCGGTGATGGCGACCTTCACAGTGCTATCGCTGCAGGGCATCATCATCGACACCGACCACTGGCGTCATTTCTTCCTGCTGCTCGGCCTGATCTGGGGCTTCATCGCCGCCATCAGCAAATGGAGCAGCAGCAGTCCTGCCGATCTTACTTCCGGACCACCGCGTAGGCGTAAGGCGGACAGCCGGCCGAAATTGGTGCGGCGGGCAAGATTGCTGACCATGGCGTCGATCTCGCGCAGCACCGGCAGCTTGACGAAATAATCGTGCCCGTAGAACGGCAGATCGCGACGTCGCTATAGCCGATATCGCGCAGCATCGGCTCGACGAGGCCCGGCGCACCATAGCAATGATCGTAGAAGGCCGGGAACTTCGGATCTTCTTCGGCCGTGCGATGCTTGTAGAGTATGTTCACGATGGCCGAGGACACGCTCTCCGGGATCAGCTTGTTCACCACGAAGGGCGGGCAATAGAGCGTCGGATAGAAGGCGATGGCGACGCCGCCCGGAGCCAGCAACTGGTAGCAGGTTCGTCCAGGCCCGCTCGACGTCCTTCACGTGCTCGAAGACCATCCGCGAATAAGCGAGATCGTAGGCGCCCTTGGCGATGCCGGTCGAAGCTGATGTCGCCGGAGACGTCGAAGCAGGCCGTACCGAAATTCGCCTTCATGTTCTCGAGTTCGACCGACGAGATGTCGTTGATCGTCACCTCGAAAACCGTGCTCGGCGGCCTCTTCCGGAGAGAACGACGGATCGCGACCACCGCCGATTTCCAGCAGGCGCTTCAGGCCGTAGGCCTTGGCCAGAGCGACGATGGTCGGCTTGTAGCCGTCCCAGCACCAGTCGCCATAAGGACGGTATCCGGACGTCTCGATAACGCTGCGAAGCGAGGAATTCGGGCCAATCTCAGGCCGCGCGACATCATCGGCAACGTCGAATTTTGAAACAGCGGACAAGAAAGCCTCCCGAATATTCGTCGAAAATTCTATCGATCGAGGGGAGTTTACAAGTTCAACGCTGAAACACTGTTAATCGCGAGGAAAAATCATTCCGACTGAAGGTTTCGGCGGATCAGCCGCCAACCGACCGCGCCGACGGCGAGATAGGCGATCGCCGCGAGCCCGAGCCTGACCGCAGTCGGCAGAAGATCGGGCATGGAAGGGATGAGACTGGGCAGGCGGGCCATCTGCGGCTCAAGCCCGACGAGGACGGCCGCCATCGCGAAGGAGGCGGCGATCGATCAGCAGAAGAACCCGGAAGAGCCTCTGGTCGGCCCGAACATCCCGCGCCTCGCAAGCAGGATCGCAAGGAGGGTAGCGTTGATCCAGGCGCCGACCGACGTCGCGAGCGCGAGGCCGGCACTCGCGAGGTGACCCATCAGCACGATCTTCAGAAGCGACGTTGATGGTGATCGAAACAGCCAGCACCTTGACCGGTGTCGCGGTGTCGCCGCGTGCGTGGAATGCGGGCGTCAAAGCGCGCAGCGCGACGACGGCGGTGAGACCGATCGCATAGGCTTCGAGAGCGCGAGCGGAACCCGCAACGGCGTTCGCATCGAAGGCCCCTCGCCCGAACAGCACCGCCATTACGGGCTCGGCCGCCAGCAGGAAGACGACCACGCATGGAAGCGTCAGGACGACGATGCCTTCCAGCGCCCGGTTGAGCCCGCGGCGAGCGCCCTCCTCGTCTCCCGCTGCGACGCGCCGCGAAAGGGCCGGCAACAGGACCACGCCGATGGCGATGCCGATGACGGCGAGCGGGAGCTGATAGAGGCGGTCGGCATAGTAGAGATAGGACACCGAGCCGGACGGCAGGAAGCTGGCGATGATGGTGTCAGCGAACATCGCGATTTGCACGCCCGCCGAGCCGATCGTCGCCGGCCCGAACGCCTTCAGGAACTTCCGCATGTCGTCTGTCAACGACGGGTCGAACGAAACGAAGCGTCTGACCCGTCCGGCGCAGATCGATGATCACCCAGATGAGCTGGCCGAACCCGGACAGCGTAACGCCCCAGGCCAGCGCGTGGGCCGCTGTCGGGAAATACGGCGTCAGGAACAGCGCGCCGATCATGAAGATGTTCAAGCAGGATCGGCGATGCAGCAGCGGCTGCGAACCGTTCATGAGCGTTGAGCATGCCCGAGACGAGCGTCGCGACGGCGATCAGCGCGAGATAGGGAAAGGTGATCCGGGTGAGATCGATCGTCGTCGCAAACTGCGCGGGATTGTTCACGAAGCCCGGCGCGAGCAGTCGGACGAGCAGCGGCATCACCGCGAAGGCGACTGCCATCAGCACGAGCTGGACCACGACCGTCAGCGTCAGGATCGCGCCGGCGAATCCGCTTCGCCTCCTCTGGTCCCCGTTCGGTCAACACCGCCGAGTAACGGGGCACGAAGGCGGCGTTGTAGGCGCCCTCAGCGAAGATCGCGCGGAAATGGTTCGGCAGCCGGAACGCGACCATGAACGCGTCGGACAACGGTCCTGCACCGAGCAGGGCCGCCATGGCGACGTCGCGGATGAAGCCGAACAGGCGGGAGACAAGCGTCAGCCCGCCGACAGACGCAACGCTGCGCCACATCGCCATCAGCCCTTGGATTGTCCGCTGGACATCGAGGCCTTCAGCTCTGCGAGATCCTTCCGGATCTCTCGCAATACGTCGCCGAGGTCATGGTCGAGCTCGCGGCGAAGCTCGGCGTCGCGCGCCTCCTCTTCCTCGGCCACGGCCGCACGGACACCGCTCTGCATGGAATCGACGATGACCGCGACTACGAGGTTGAGCACCGCGAACGTCGCGATCAGCACGAAGGGCACGAAGAACAGCCAGGCGAACCGATGCTGCACGGCGACCTCGCGCATGATGTCCGCCCAGCCTTCCAGAGTGAGTATCTGAAACAGGGTGAGCAGGGATCGGCCGAGATCGCCGAACCATTCGGGATGCGTCGCGCCGAACAGCTTGGTGGCGATGACGGCGCCGACATAGAGGACGAGCAGCAGAAGCGCCGCCACGGAACCCATCGCCGGCATGGCGCGCAGGAGTGCGTCCACCACGGACCGAAGCGCCGGCATAGCAGAGACGAGGCGCAGCACCCGCATGACGCGGAGCGCACGGAGAGCTGAGAGACTGCCCGTCGCGGGCAAAAGCGCGATGCCGATCACGGCAAAATCGAAAAGCGACCAGGGATCGCGGAAGAAGCGCGGACCGAAGGCAAACAGACGTGCCACGATCTCGACAACGAAGATCACGAGAATCGCATGGTCGAGTGCGAAGAGCACCGGACCGATCTGGGCCACGACCGATGGAATGGTCTCCAGGCCGAAAATGACCGCGTTCACCAGGATCAGGGAGACGATCCCGGTCTGGAAGGGCGATGATTCAAGGAAATCTGCGAGGCGGGTGCGGAACGAGACAGGCGTGGTTTGAGCGCGCGCCATTGTGCCCCCGTAAGATGAATGGCCGGAGCTGCGGATTCGAACCCACGCCCCTAGTCCCCAAACTCTGCGCCGATCGATCTAAGTTACTGCAATAACCAACAAATACCCCCTTGCCTGCGCAAATGTGGGAGGAATTGTCGGTGGGTCGGTCGGGCACTTAAAACCCGTGTATCCCGGTGCCACTTCGACGTCCAGTCATCAAAAGCAGGCGCGCTAATCGGCCAGTGTCGCCCGCACCCAAAACCCAGCTGTTTTGGTTACGCGGGGATACCTTCAGATGCTGCAAAGAGGGTCGCTTCCGACCCAGTTCGACTCTGGAGCAGGCGAAAGCCGACACTAGAGAAAATATCATGGATACTACGCCCGGACGGCGGGCTGCCCTCACGATGATGGGACGCGGAATTGCCGCCGGTGTGGCTGGTCTGGCCGCGCTGCATGGCGGGGTGGCGAGCGCAGCCGAAGCGTCCTTGCAGCCGCCCGGGGGAAAATCGCTGGAAGACCTCACCGCGCGCCTGAGCAGGACGCCTCGGCGCCGGGACTTCAAGACGGTGCCGATGATCCTGAACGATCCGGATCAATGGGATCACGCGGCGCTGTCTGAGGTGATCGCCTATTATGGCGCGCCGAAGCAGGTCTGGGACAACACCGACATCTCGAGCCCGTGGCTGAACCTCATGCGCAACGCGCTGAACGCTCAGGTGTGGTCGTTCCGGCATCCCGATTTTCTCGTCGTCTCGGCGACGCACGGCACCGCACATCTGGCACTGTTCGAGCCGGCCATGTGGGAGAAATACCAGCTTGCGACGCTGACCGGCGGCAGGCTCCAAAACAACACGCTGGTCGCGGAGCAGAACGGTGCCGCCGCCGACCCGAAAGACTACGAAAATCCACAAGGCGTGTTCTCGCCGCACGACAACTCCATCCCGGCACTGCAGCGACGCGGCGTGGTCTTCCTCGCCTGTCATAACGCGATCTGGGAACTTGCGGAGAAGCTGATCGCCGCGGACGTGAACCCTGACAAACTGCCACACGATGCTCTGGCGGCCGAGGTGACCAATCACCTGATCGCCGGCGTGGTGCTGACACCGGGGATGGTCGGCACCATCCCGGAGTTGCAGCGGGGCGGCTTCGATTATGCGTATTCCGGCTGACAGCTTTCCTGGGTGCACGCCCGGCGAGCGGCAGTGGCGCATGGCGGCGATCGCGCTGCTCTCGGTGCGGTTCATCCAGGGCTTCATCTACTGGGGTGGAGGCTCGCGCCGCTTTATCTATGGCCCGGAGAAGCTCAACCCCGACGCTCCCACCTGGATGGCAAATAAGCTCCAGACGGCCATGCCCGGTGCACTGCTCGGCACCGATCACCTGATCGCCGCCCTGCTTCATCACTTCTGGCTGCTCTATCCTGCCGTGATCCTGTTCAGCGCCGTGGAGTTGATCGCCGGCGCGGCGCTGATGGCCGGGCTGCTGACGCGCTTCGCGGCCCTGGTCTCGATTGGCCTCTCGCTGATGCTGATGCTGATGTTCGGCTGGCAAGGTGCCACCTGCATCGACGAATGGACGATGGCGGCCTGCAATCTCGCGATGGGTGCCACCTTGGTGCTCGCGGGCGGTGGCGCCTATTCGCTCGACAATGTGCTGCTCAAGCGCAAATTCGAGCTGGCCGACCGCGCCTGGTTCCGCTGGCTCGCCGGCAGCCTACCGTTGCCGCTCAAGGACATGGCGTTTCGCAATCTCGGGCTCGCGGTGCTGGCGGCGGTTCTGGCGTTCAACATCGGAACCTACAGCTATTACCGAGGCTCGGTCGTCACCGCGTTCCACAGCGGGCCGGTCGGCTCTACGCGGCACCACTTTGCGCTCAGCGACGGCGCTCTGCTGCCGGATGGTGGCGTCAAATTCCACATCTACCTTGATGGCGGCACCCCCGAGGCACCAGCCCACATCATGAAGGCAGAACTGACCGGCGACGAAAACGAGCCGCTCGAAACCTGGAACACCGATACGCTCACGCAACTGCCGGCGGATTTGATCCACAATGACTTCGCGTACAACAAGTTCAAGACGGGCCCCTACGGGATCGTCGCCGAGATGGGCGCTATGGCGACTATTACACTGCCGCCAGAATCGAACGTTCATCCGCCCGCGGGCGGGATTACCACTCTAAAACTCACCGACGTAAACGGGCGCCGCTTCAGCCTGAAGCTGGCAGGCGCGGGCGAGAGAACTCCTGAGTTCCAGATCGTCGGGTGGTAGCCGCGCCCATCTCCTCGACCACTTGACGCAGCATCTCCTTCGTCCGCCAGCGCGGAGCGAACGCCCGCTTGCGCGAAGAGCAGACGTTCGCGCGACGAGCGATTTGCTGTGACCGAAGCGCCAGATGACCCTATGCGCCTTGCTATGGGCTCAGATGGAGCCGCCCTCCGGCACGGCATACCCAAGTATGTCATGCCTAAACCAATCCCTGATCTCGAAATACATCCGTTTAGTTTCCACTGCTGGTCGCAGCTATAGATATATTTCTCAAACCTACAGACCTACTTCGTCGCATCCTCACAGTATAGAAGAATATCATAATTGGTATTTTCGCCTAGATATCGGCGGATGACCATAAATCACAAAGCCTTAGACAAGGACAACATCCCGAACGCATCACTGATTCTGAGGCAAAATCTTCTCATTTTCTTTCTTAGCAGGCATGAAGGACGTCCCGATGCCCAGCAATGACCTCCGTCCGATAGCCCGGACCGCCAAGCCTCCCTTTCATCCGGTGCTTGCGCAGTTCGCGGTTTCCTTCTTCGTAGGTGCGCTTTTGACTGACCTCACCTACTGGCAAACCGCCGACATGATGTGGGCGGACTTCTCCTCCTGGCTTGTCTCGGTGGGCGTCGTCATCGGCTATCTCGCTGTGATCGCGGGACTGTTCGATTTCCTGACTAAGCGTTCCGCAGGCCTCGCGACGCCAGTGTGGCCCTGGGCGATCGCCGATCTGGTCGTGTTGGTCCTCGCCACGTTCAACATGTTCATCCACTCACGCGACGCTTGGACTTCGGTTTTCCCCTGGGGGCTGATCCTTTCGTCGGCGGTGGTGCTCATCCTTCTGTTCGCCGGCTGGATGCGCTGGTCGGCGGTGTACCGCAACGGCTTGGGAGTGACAGGCTGATGTTTCCGAGAACTTCTATTTCGCGCACAAGTCTCATTGCGGGCGTGGCGTTGCTTTGCTCCTCGTCGCTGTCCTTTGCGGCATCTGATGACAGCAAGTTCGATATCGATAGTCAGATCGGGCCAAACCCGAACCTGCCCCCGATTCAGCAGTATCTGTTCCCGCCAATGCATCTTGCGCCGGTCGTCGGCTGGAAGGACGGCGAAAAGCCCGTCGTCGCGGACGGTCTGAAGATCGAGGCGCTGGCGACGGGCCTCCAGCATCCGCGCTCGCTTTACGTTCTCCCCAACGGAGACGTCCTTGTCGTCCAATCGAAGCAACCCTGGCCCGATCCGATCCACCGCCCGAAGGATATGGTCATGGGCTGGGTCGAGTCCTGGGTCACTTCGGGGGGCGACACCGGGCCGAGCAACCGCATCACGCTGCTGCGCGATACGGACGGAGACGGCAAGCCCGAGACGCAAAGCGTCTTCCTCGATCATCTCAAGTCGCCCTTCGGCGTGGCCCTCGTCGGCAACGACCTCTATGTCGCCAATACCGATGCGATTGTTCGCTATCCCTACACGACGGGCGATACGAAGATCGGCGCGCCGGGCACCGTTCTGACGCCGCTTCCCGGCGGCCCCATCGACCACCACTGGACCAAGAGCCTGGTCGCGAGCCGCGATGGTTCCCTGCTTTATGTCGGCGTCGGCTCGAACAGCAACATCACCGAAAACGGCATAGGGGCGGAAGATAACCGTGCCGCGATCTGGGAAGTGGATAGGACCACCGGCAGCTGGCGCATCTTTGCGAACGGCCTGCGCAATCCCAACGGCCTGAGCTGGGAGCCCGAAAGCGGCACACTTTGGACCGTCGTGAACGAGCGCGACGAGCTCGGTCCGAACCTTGTGCCGGACTATATGACCTCGGTGAAGGACGGCGGATTCTACGGTTGGCCCTACAGCTATTTCGGCCAACATCTCGATCCGCGGGTTCAGCCGCAACGCCCGGATCTAGTCGAGAAAGCGATCGTTCCCGATTATGCGCTGAGCTCGCACGTCGCTCCTCTCGGGCTCGCTTTCTACACGGCGGACGCTCTGCCCCAGAAGTACAAAGGCGGGGCCTTCGTCGGCGAGCATGGCAGCTGGGACCGGCAGCGGTTCAATGGCTACAAAGTGGTTTTCGTGCCGTTCAGCGGCGGGCATCCCAATGGCAAGGCCGAGGACGTCGTTACAGGCTTCCTAAACTCGAACGGAGAGGCGCGCGGGCGGCCGGTCGCAGTGGCGGTGGATAAATCCGGGGCTCTCCTGATTGCCGACGACGTCGGAAACACGGTGTGGCGCGTGACGGCCGCGAGCCAATAGAACGCGCCACACTCTGCCGCCGGCGCCGCATCCAGTTTCCGCTTTACACCATGTGTGGACGGCTCTCCGTTGGCAAGGGTGATCTGACGTTCTGCTGAGCCTGGTCGGTGCGGCCATGTGTTCGACCTGTTGATGCGGTGCGCATGACCGCTGGCCATAATGCCTTCCGCGAAGACGGGTCCCGACCAAAAGCACGCGCTCGAGGCGCTTTGGCGCAAATGGGTTTTCCCGTCTTCCGGTATCGACCGGCTGTCGCATTACATCGCGTCCGCCCTTCCCAAGTTCGTGGGCCGCAGCGTGCCGCCGGGCCTGATCGCTCGGCCGCCGCCGGCTCCCGATAGCGCTCGCCGCGGGTCATGATCGCCCAGACCATCCGGGCGGTCTTGTTGGCGAGCGCGACGGCCGCGACCTTCGGCGTTCGTCGGGCGAGCAGTTGCACCAGCCAGGGTCGGCGCGTGCCGTTGCGCACGGCGTAGCGGACGACCGCCAGAGCGCCGACGACCAGCATCTGTCGCAGATAGCGGTCGCCCTGCTTGGTGATGCCGCCCAGCCGCTCTTTGCCGCCGCTGGAGTTCTGCCGCGGCACGAGGCCGATCCAGGCCGCGAGATTGCGGCCCGAGCGGAAGGCCTTCGGATCGGCGATGGTGGCGACCAGGGCGCTGGCCAGCAGCGGGCCGACGCCCGGGATCTCCATCAACCGGCGGCCGACCTCGGTCGCACGGGCGCTGGTGCGGATCAGCCGGTCGGTCTCCAGGATCTGTTCGTTCACCAGCCGGAGCTGGTCGACCAGCAGCGACAGGCAGCCGCGCGCTTCCTGCGGCAGCCGCTCATCGGCTGGGTCAGCGATCACCGCGATCAGCGTCTGAAGGCCCTGACGACCGACGGCGGCGGCCAGGCCGAACTCTCCCATATGGCCGCGGATCGCGTTCGACAACTGGGTGCGCTGGCGCGTCAGGATCGAGCGGGTGCGGTGCAGCACCATCACGCTCTGCTGCTCCGGCGACTTCACCGGCACGAAGCGCATGCTCGGTCGCGTCACCGCCTCGCAGATCGCCTCCGCGTCGGCCATGTCGTTCTTCTGGCGCTTGACGTACGGCTTCACGTAGCTGGGCGGCATCAGCCGCACCTCATGACCGAGCCCGATCAGCTCCCGCGCCCAATAATGCGCCGTGCCGCACGCCTCGATCCCGACCAGGCACGCCTCCAGCTTGCCGAAGAAACGCCAGCAGCCGCGCTTCGCGTGAGCTTCTGACGCAGGACGACGGCGCCTTCACCATCGACGCCGTGCACCTGAAACACCGACTTCGCGATGTCCAACCCGATCGTGGCTGACCTGACCCATGGCTCTCCTCCAGCTCAAACCGGAAGCTTACGCCCCGGCGGGTTGGAGAGCCGTCCACAGCATCAGAAGCGGACACTGGCGACGTTCGCCGAACACGAGCGGTTGCTCTCAACGGCCGAGATTGGTCCGGGCGAGTTCCACAACCTCATCGCCACGCCCGTTAATGATCGCCTTCAGGAGATAGAGGCTGAACCCCTTGGCTTGCTCCATCTGGATCTTCGGCGGCATGGCCAGTTCCTGCTTGGCCGTGACGACGTCCACCAGCACTGGGCCGGGCTGCGCCAGCGCATCGCGTAGCGTGGCTTCGAGTGCGCTCGAACTCTTCGACGCGGAACGCGGTCACGCCCATCGCGCGCGCCATCGCGGCAAAGTCCGGGTTGACGAGGTCGGTACCGGTATCGAGATAACCGCCCGCCTTCATCTCCATGGCCACGAAGCCGAGCGAGCCGTTGTTGAAGACGATCACCTTCACCGGAAGATCGAGTTGCGACAGGGTGATGAAGTCGCCCATCAGCATGGCAAATCCGCCATCACCGGACAGAGAGACAACCTGCCGGCCGGGTACCGCCGCCTGCGCGCCCATTGCCTGCACCATGGCATTGGCCATCGAGCCATGATTGAAGGACCCGATGAGCCGTCGCTTGCCGTTCATGGCGAGATAGCGGGCCGCCCATACGGTGGGTGTCCCTACATCGGCGGTGAAGATCGCGTCGTCGGAAGCGATCTCGCTGACCAGTCGCGCCAGATATTGCGGATGGATCGGCCGCCCCTCGGGCGACGGACGAGCAAGGTCGTCGAGCCCCGCCCTCGCCTTGGCGTAGTGGGCCCGCGCGGCATCAAGAAATTCGGTACTCCGGTCAGCCTTCAGGTGGGGTAGGACGGCGGACACGGTTTCCGTCACATCGCCGAGGATCCCGAGCGTCAGGGGCGCACGTCTGCCGAGCGCGCCAGGATTGCGGTCGACCTGCACGATCTTCGCGTTGGTCGGATAGAAAGGGCGGTAGGGGAAGTCCGTACCAAGCATCAGTAGCGTGTCGCAGCTGAGCATGGCCTCATAGCCGGAAGAGAAGCCGATCAGGCCGGTCATGCCGACATCGAATGGGTTGGCCCATTCGATGTGTTCCTTGCCGCGAAGTGCATGGACGACGGGGGCGCCTAGCTTTGCTGCCAGCGCCACAACCTCGTCATGTGCGCCCGCGCAGCCGCTGCCAGCCAGAATCGTTACCCGTTCCGATCCGCCGAGTAGTTCTGCGAGGCGCGAAACATCGGCTTCGGACGGGGCAAGCCGCGGCTGGTGCAGAGCGGGCCAGTCAGTTCGGGCTCCCTCGGGCGCCGCCTTCAGCGCAATGTCACCGGGAATCACCAGAACCGCCACACCGCGTTGGCCGATGGCAACACGCATCGCACGGTGCAGCAGTTCCGGCATCTGCGCGGGATTGGAAACCAGCTCCACGAAATGACTGCACTCGCGGAACAGCTCCTGTGGATGGGTTTCCTGGAAATACCCCAACCCGATCTCGGACGAGGGAATGTGGGCGGCGATGGCGAGCACCGGCACATGGTTGCGGTGGCAATCGTAGAGACCGTTGATGAGATGGAGGTTGCCGGGACCGCAGCTCCCCGCGCAGACGGCGAGTTCGCCGGTGATTGCTGCTTCCGCGCCCGCGGCAAAGGCGGCCGCCTCCTCGTGGCGCACATGCATCCATTTTATTTGGCCCAGGCGCCGGAGGCTGTCATTCAGTCCGTTGAGGCTGTCGCCGGTCACGCCCCAGATCTGCTGCACACCTACATTGGCAAGCGTTTCGGCGATTAGGTCGGCAATGGTTCTGCTCATGATCGCACCTCATTTCTCGGCGCAACCGAATTTGGAAAGGCGCCCACCTGGAAACAAATATGTAGAGGGCTCCTGCGGGTAGCCCAGAGCATGACCAGCCAAGGCCGACGAAATGACACAACTGGCCAACTGCAGGGGTTGGCTACTGGCAATGGTTCATTCAAGAACCCGTGATAGCCGAAAGAAGTACAACTAAATTATACATAACACATTCATCAGGTATAATACTTAACCAACTCACGCGACACATATGTCGTAAGTGCGAATGAACTTACGGGTGCTGTGGAGGCTTCAGAGCGTGAAAGTGAGTATGATGCCAAGAACAACTTCAATATTCGCGACTGCCGCTTTGGGTGCGATGCTAGCAATCGGCTCGACGACAGCGTCCATGGCCCAGGACGCGAGCGCCCCGTCGGGCACGAGCGATGCCTCGCTGATCCGTGTGAGGGGCGGCGGCGGTGGTGGCGGCCACGGCGGTGGGGGCTTCGGCGGCGGTCATGCCGTCTTCATGGCCCATGGCGGCTTCGGCGGCGGCCATGGCTTCGGCCGTGGAGGACGCTTTGCTGGAGGCTATGGCCGTGGCTATGGGCGTGGCTATGGTTGGGGCGATTGGGATTACTGCGACTACCCCTACAGCCCGTATCCGTATTCCTGTTCCTATTGATCCGTAGCGCCTTCGAATCCGGACCTCGCACCGCGAGGACCGGATTCGAAGGCCAAAGGGTTGGGATACTCATCGGCGGAACTGCAACTCGATCAGACCGGGTGAAATTCCGGTGCCCCACGCCGCGGCGAGTTGCACCGCGGCTTCCAAATAGAGAAGGCATCTTCTTGAGGCGTCGTCAGGCCATGACGACGAGCCCGCCGCCTGCGCCGTTAGTCTCATGTAAACGCAACCTCCATCGGATTATTTTGCAAAGGGGTGTCGGGAGTTTCTCCGAAGTCCTTGCGGGAGACAATGATGAAGAACCCGAAGCCCGGGTCGAAATTTTCGCTGTTTCTCGCTGGAGCGCTTGGGATGACCCTTTCGGGGGCGGCGATCCTCCCTCCCAATGCCCATGCCATGGCATTAGCAAGTCAGGAACATCGATCGTTCACGAAGGAAATCCGCAAGACGGTATCCCTCAGCTACCTGCTTTATCTCCCGAAAGGGTACGGGACGAACAAGACCAAGCGCTGGCCGCTGATCCTTTTCCTTCATGGATCCGGCGAACGCGGCGATGACCTCGACAAGGTCATGACCAATGGCCCGCCCAGACTTGTTTCCGAAGGCAAGGTCATGCCGTTCATCATTGTATCGCCGCAGGCCCCGGAGCACTCCTCCTGGGATCCCGACGCTCTGAACGCGCTTCTCGACGAGGTCGAGCATCAATACGCCGTCGATCAAGACCGGGTCTATCTCACCGGCCTCAGCATGGGAGGATCCGCGACCTGGAGGTTGGCAGCGGCCCATCCGGAGCGATTTGCCGCGATCGCACCGATTTGCGGTGTTGGGGACCCTGGCATGGCCCCTCGCCTCGCGCATCTCCCGACCTGGGTTTTTCACGGAGCCAAGGACGACGTGGTTCCCCTTCGGGAGAGCCAGGAGATGGTGGACGCCCTTAAGAGCGTAGGAAACGAGGCGAGGCTCACGATCTATCCCGATGCCGGGCACGATTCCTGGACGCCGACCTACGACAATCCAGCACTCTTCGAGTGGTTTCTAAGCCACAAACGCGGACTGAAAAGCGCTTCCAATTCCGGGTAAGAGAGACTGTCCGCCTGATCGGCGGCTTATGATCGGCTGCCGCGTCCACGCATTACCGCTTGGGTTGAGGATCGATCTGCACGGTGGCGGTCATTCCGGCCACCAGTTGCACGCCCTGGGGGACGTCATCGAGGCGGATCCGCACAGGCACGCGTTGCGCGAGGCGGACCCAGGTGAAGATTGGATTGACCGATGCGAGGCCCGACAAGTCCGGCCGGGCGTTCGGGACTTCGATACCTCGGGCAATGCTGCCGACATGGCCGCTAAGGATCTGACTGTGGCCCATCAGTTTGACCGTTGCCGGGTCGCCCTCGTGGATTTGCGGAATATTGCTCTCTTCGAAATAACCATCGACCCAGAACGAATTGGCATCGACCACCGAGATGCTCTTCTGCCCGACATTGACGTAGTCGCCGAGCTGCACCAGCAGGTTGGTGACGTAGCCGTTGACCGGGGAAACGATGCGTGTGCGCTCGAGGTTCACCCGGGCCTGGTCGCGATTGGCCAACGCCTGCTGATACGCGGCGTTGGCACTCAACGCGCTGTTGCCGTAGATCTCTTTCTCCTCGTTCGAGACCGAAAGGTTCGTCAGCTTTTGCCGGCGCGCGAACTCAGCCTGCGCGTTCTGGGCAACCACCTTGGCTTGCTCGACGACCGCCTCTGCCTGACGAACGGCGATCGCGTAGTTCGTGGGGTCGATCACCATCAGCAGGTCGCCCTTGTGAACGAACTGGTTGTCGGCGATCGGCAACTCTACGACTCTTCCCACCCACCTCGGGCGCCTTGGTCACGACATAGACGCGCACGGTCCCGTCGCGCGTCCACGGCGCCGCCATATAGGCCTGCCACATCGCCCAGGTCAGCAGGGCCGCAAGCCCCACCATGCCCAGCGTGATGAAGACCGGAACAATTCGAATGCGCGGCTTGGCATGGTCGCGGCGAGCAGGCGGTGGAGACGGGACGTATTCCGACCCGCTTCTGGCAGTGACGGGCTCCGTTTTGAGTTCAGCGTTCGACATCAGCACACCTCAATGCGCGATGATCAGGACGACGGATGAGAGCACGGTCATGTAGACTGCGAAGACGAACAGCGCCGGATGCCAAACGTGGCGCAGCAGGCCAAAATGGTCCGCCACCCTGCGCAGCGCGATCAGGACCAGCCATGCCGCCACCATCATCAGGGAGATGGGTGCGACGTAGACGCCGAATAGATCGACCTCGGCAAATCTCATCGTGCCGCCCCTGAATCGAAATAGGCGGCGTGCTCCGTAAGCGTCTCCGACATCGCAAGAATACTGCTGCGCGCCCGGAGCCTGATCCGCCCTCCCGGCCCGGTGCGGGGCAGCGCGGCCAGGGTATGGTCGAGTTGGGCAAGGAATTCGATCGCAACCGAGCTGTCGCCTCGCGCCAGGGCATCAAGCGCCGCGTCGAGCTCGGCATCCAGATCGAGGCGGCGAGCGATACGGCGAAGACGGATGATCTCGGATCCTACCGAAAGCGCAGCCAGGAGCTGTGCTCGCTGCAACGGCTCCGCCTGCTCCGGCAACGCCAACAGGCGGCTATAGATGCAGCCTTCCCAGCCATCATTCGCTCCTCGCCGGATCTGACCCGTCGTCAGGCGGCGCAGGTCGCGCAGCGTAAGCGTCAGGAGGCGGCGGATTCTCAGCGCTGGCGACAGCGGCGGCAGCAAGCGGAAGGCGAGTGTCGCGACGCCCGCCCCTGCAATGATGGCCAGCGTCGAATTATAGAATTGCTGAGTGTCGTAGGCGATTTGGTTCTCTGGTGCGAGGAGGGAAGTGAACCAGAACGCAATGGCTCCGAAGATGGCTGGCTGCCAGGATAGAGTGGAAAGCGCTCCCACAGGTGTCAGCACCAGACCGATCGCGATCGATAAGGCGGCGAAAGTCTCGCTACCCGGCAGCACCGCGAATTTGATGATCGCCGCGAGAACGGCAGCCAGACTGATACCGAGCAAAAGATTCTTGGCGTTGGCGTAAGCTTGATCCGCGGTCGGCGAGAACGTGATAACGAAGATCGCGGACCAGCTCACGGCCAAGGCCCCGTTCGGCCATTCGGTTGCAATCCAGATAAGCTCGACGACACCAATCACGACAAACGCGCGCGTCGCATTGACGAGTGCGGGGAGCAGATCGGGCACACGAAGCCGGGCCACGCGAGCTCGAGGAGCGCCTTGGCCCGAATTGTTCAGCAGCACCATTCCGTTGAGCGCGCGCGATAGGCCGATCAGCGCCTCTGCCGTCCCGTCGGCCAACAGTCGCAGCGATGGCGTGTCGGCCGGCAGCGCTATCAGGGCCCTTACCGCGGCCGCACAGGCCCTGCGCAAGCGAACCGGGTCGGCGATCCCGCGTGTCGTTTCGCCTTGCACCGGCGCTGAGCGCAGCTCCCAAGGAAGACTTTGCAGAACGGCGTCCGCCTCTCGCCGACGCTGGTCATTCGGCAGAAGCGCAAGGTGATTGGCAACCATGCGCCATCCCGACAGAGCGGCAAAAGTGCCCGTCAGGGCCCCGTGCAATACCCGCGAGCGATAGCGCAGGGCGGAGGTTTCGCCGATGGTTTCGTCGATGACGGGGTCAAGCGCGATGACGCGCCGGATGAGGTCCCGCCTTATCGATCGCGTAGCCTCCCCAACGGGCCCGGTGAGCGTGCCGGCCAGGTCTCTGGCGATCTCGGCGGAAAGCGCAGCGAATTGGGCGGCGAGTTGGTGCCGCGCTCGGCCGAAATCGGTCCCGGCCAGTACGATATACGCGCACGCAATGCCGATGCAGATCTCGCTGACGCGGCTCACCGCCAGGGTGAACGCTGCACCGTTCACGCCGCCGGTCGCACCGACTTCGTCGCTTGCGATGATCGCGGCTGTGAAGCCTGCGAGCGCCGCGCCATTCGAGGCGAAGTTGCGCAGGATCGTGGCGACGAGGCAGCACGCAGCGCCCCAGACCGTAAGACCCGCGAGGAAGCCGATGCGATCTTGCGGAAAGCACGCCGTCAGCACCACGATCGCCGCGGCGCCGACCACCGTGCCGATCATGCGGAACGACGCTTTGCGCAGCGAAGCACCAAGATGCGGATGACACACGATCGCCGCGGAAGTGCCGGCCCAGAATGCATTGTCGAGTTCGAGCCAGAACGCGACATAGAGTGCGAGGGACACGGCTGCCCAGAGGCGCAATCCGAAGAGCAGCGCCGGACCCGCTGAGCGTAACGCTCCCGCAATCCGCCAGCCATCCGGCGGGTGTGTCTCTGCCGGATCCGTGGTCCAAGGTCCAACGCGGCTCATGAACCCTGTCCCGCATCGCTGCAGCCAACGGCGAAGACGATCGCCGGCCAAGTATGCATCGCCCGGCTGCGTACCTTGGTAATGTCGGCCGGCTCACGTCGGAGAAGTAATTTGGTGCTGAGTGAGCTGCCGACCGACGGAATCGCGACCCGGGGCGTCAGGTGTTCAGCTGGCGCTGACATGTGCCCGACCCCAATCTGCGGAGCAACGCGCTGGCGGAGACCAATGCCTGACCGCTTGCACGATCAGGGCACCTGTTCCCCAGTAACCTTGTAAAACAGGATTGAACCGACCCATTTGCACGCAACGCTCTCCTCAGGAACATGCCCGCTGGCCGGCTACCAAGTGGCCGGCCCACGAGCTGACATGTCGGAGACGCGACGCGCCCCGATCCGATCACTCCGGCATGATTTCCGGCTTGCTCCTGGGGAACTTGGCGATCGTCTCTTCGCTCACATTCAGATGCTGGGCGACCAGCGCCGGCGGCGTATGCGTGATCCAGTCGGAGAGAGAAACGTCCATGAACTGGGGAGCTCTGAACACTTCGAGGACCTGCAGGTCGGTGTCACCAGTGTTCTTGATATAGTGTCCGAGGTTCTTCTTGACGTAGCCGATGTCACCCGGATTGAAGTCCATCGTGACGGCATTCGGGCCGGTGTTGAAGACCGTCATTTGCCCTTTGCCCTTGATCCAATACTGCCATTCGTCGGCGTTGGGGTGCCAATGCATTTCGCGCATGCCGCCGGGACGGATGGTCAGCAATGCGGCGGCAATCGTTGTGGAGACGGTGAAGTTTTTGCTGTCGGCGATATGAACCGTGCCGCCTCGCGTCTCTCGCGCCGGGGCTCCCGATCCGAGCGAGAACGTGAAGGGATGCGGCGGAGTGCCCTTTCCACTCACCGCGGCCCGGTCCGCAGCCAGGTCGCCGGGTAATTCACCTTGGAAGATGTAGAGGTCCCGCAGCGGAATGTTCGCGAAGGTTTCGGACGGAACCCCGAAATTGGCGCCAAGAACATCCGGCGGCGTATGGGTGAGCCATTCGTTCACCAGGAGCGTGGAGAACTCGGAGGCCTTGCCTTCATCGAAGCAAATGAGGAACTCGCAGCCGTCCGGGCCAAGCCCCTGCAGCGAATGCGGCAGGCCGGCGGGGAAGTACCAGAGATCGCCTTCCTTCACATCGGCGACATAGGGACGGCCCATTTCGTCGAGGATCGTGATCCGGCACGAGCCGTAAGTCATGTAGGCCCACTCGGCAAAAAGATGCCAATGCATCTCCCGGATGCCGCCGGCCGTCAGCCTCATGTTGACGCCGGAGATGGTATCCGCAACCGCGAACGAATCCTGTGTTACCTGGCGCGCCCAGCCGCCATTCTGAATACGCCGTGGCGCGTTGTTGAATGACGCCCAGCTCAGCGGCATGCTGCCGACATCGGTCGGCGGCGGCGAAAATGCCGAGGGAAACTGGTCTCTGATGATCGGATTCTGCGGGCCTGGATCGCTGACGCTCCTCGGATTCATGGCGTTGATCGCGCCCTGCGGCGGATCGTCCGGATTGCCGAAGGAGATCTCTTGCTTCACCGGCGTGGCACTGGCCGTGTTCATGGTCATGGCGGTCGCGACCCCGCCTACGGCTGTCGCCGTTAACATGTCACGTCTTGATATCATTGACTGAATACTCCGCTTTACGGTTACGCGTCAGCGGACAAGCGCCGCATGACTGACATCACCGACAGAGTTCTTGCCTCAAGTGACTCATCTTCAAGGCTGATCTTGCCTATTCGCACGCCGGCTTCGGTGAGCGGCGTTCTCGAAAGACGCCCCTCCCGTTCGAGCGCAATACTCCGACCTCGTTTCGATCCGAGGAGTTCACGTGCGATGCCACCCAAGAAAGACGATCCGGCCCTACCACGCCGCGGCGGGAGGCTGGGGCGCGCTGCGGGCGACCGCCGAAGCGCTGACCGAGCAGGGCATCGCCGTCAGCGGCTCGGCGACGCTCCTTCGCATCAACCAGCCGGCAGGCTTCGATTGTCCCGGCTGCGCGTGGCCCGACCCGAAGCACACATCATCGTTCGAATTCTGCGAGAACGGCGCGAAGGCTGTCGCCTGGGAGGCGACGGCAAAGCGCTGCGGCCCGGAATTCTTCGCAGCTCATACCGTGAGCGAACTCGAAGGCTGGAGCGACTACGACCTCGAAATGCAGGGTCGCCTCACCCATCCGATGGTCTATGACAGCGCCACGGATCGCTATCGGCCGATCGACTGGGACGAGGCCTTTGCCCTGATCGGCCGCCACTTGAACGGCGCTTGCCGACCCGAACGCGGCCGAGTTCTACACCTCGGGGCGAACCTCCAACGAAGCCGCATTCCTGTACCAGCTGTTCGCCCGCGAGTTCGGCACCAACAATTTCCCCGATTGCTCGAACATGTGCCACGAGGCGACGAGCGTCGGCCTGCCGGAATCGATCGGCGTCGGGCAAGGGCACGTGCCTGCTGGAAGATTTCGACCAGACCGACTTCATCTTCATCTTCGGCCAGAACCCGGGCACCAACAGCCCGCGCATGATGACGAACCTGCGCGACGCCTCCCGGCGCGGCGCCACCATCATCTCCTTCAATCCTTTCCGCGAGCGTTGCTTGGAGCGTTTCGCCGCGCCGCAGGACCCCATCGAAATGGCGACGCTCACATCGACGCCGATCAGCTCGGAGATCTTCCAGGTTCGGGTCGGTGGCGACGTCGCGGTGCTGAAGGGCCTTATGAAGGCGCTCGTCGAGGCCGACGACGCTGCTCGCGCAACCGAGCAGCCCGAAATTCTCGATTGGGACTTCATCCGCGGCCATACCGCAGGCATCGAGCCGCTGATCGCCGATCTCCGCGCGACGCGCTGGGAGGATATCGAACGGCAATCAGGGCTCGCGCGCGACGCTATCGAGAGCGTCGCGCGGGCTTATGCACGGGCCGAACGGGCAATCATCGTCTATGGAATGGGTATCACCCAGCACCAGCGCGGGGCGCAGAACGTCCAGCAACTCGCCAACCTCGCTCTGCTGCGCGGCCATATAGGACGCGAGGGCGCGGGCATTTGCCCGGTGCGCGGTCATTCCAATGTTCAGGGCGATCGCACGGTCGGGATCACGGAAATACCGTCCGAAGATTTCCTCGACAGCCTGGAGCGCCACTTCGGCTTCAAGCCGCCCCGCGCCCACGGCCACAACGTCGTCACGGCCCTCGAAGCAATGCTCCGCGGCGAGGTCAAGGTCTTCATCGCCATGGGTGGCAATTTCGCGGCCGCGATTCCCGATTGGCAGCAAACGCAGGACGCGCTTCGGGGTCTCGATCTGACGGTCCAGATCTCGACCAAGCTCAACCGCAGCCATCTGGTCCACGGACGCGACGCGCTCATCCTGCCGTGCCTCGGGCGCACCGAGATCGACGTCCAGGCGACCGGCCCACAGTCGATCACCGTCGAGGATTCGATGTCGATGGTTCATGCCTCCACCGGCCGCAACGCCCCGGCGTCGGAGCACCTCAGGAGCGAGCCGGCCATCGTCGCCGGAATGGCGCGCGCGACCTTGGGCGAAAAGTCCGTCGTCGATTGGGATGATCTCGTGGCCGACTATGACCGCATCCGCGATGCGATCGAGGCCGTTTTCCCGATCTTCCAGGGCTACAACGCCCGCATCCGCGTGCCGGGCGGTTTCCATCTCACCTCGACCGCCCGCGAGCGGATCTGGGCGACGCCTTCCGGGAAGGCGAATTTCCTCATCTTCGAGGGCCTGGGCGAGGACCCGCACGAGGACGATCCGGAAGCGCTGCTGGCTGACCACGATACGCAGCCACGATCAGTACAATACCACCGTCTATTCCCTGTCCGATCGGTATCGCGGGGTCTACGGCCAGCGCGACGTCATTTTCCTGAACGAACGCGAGATGGAGAAGCGCGGCCTCAAGGACGGTGACCGCGTCGACCTGATAACGCTTTCAACCGATGGCGTGGAGCGGATCGTCCGCGACTTCCGGGTGGTGCCCTACGCGTTCCCCGACGGCGGCTGCGCCGCCTACTATCCCGAGACCAACCCCCTCGTGCCGCTCTACGCGCACGACCCGATGAGCTTCACGCCCTCATCCAAGTCCATCCCCATTCGTATCGCGCGCTCGCACGCCGCAACGGGAGCAGCCTGACCATGGATGCCGTCGAACTCGCGCGCCTGCAATTCGCCTTCACCATCGGATTCCACATCCTCTGGCCGACCTTCACCATCGGCATCGCCTGCTTCGTTGCCTGGCTCAGCGGCCTGTACTGGTGGACAGGCAAGGTCGTCTATCGCGACCTGATGCGGTTCTGGATCCGCATCTTCGCCCTCGGCTTCGGCATGGGCGTCGTCACCGGCATCGTGCTCAGCTACGAGATCGGCACCAACTGGGCCGGTTTCTCGCGCTCCGTCGCCAATGTGCTCGGCCCATTGTTCATGTACGAGGCATTGACGGCCTTCTTCCTCGAGGCGGGCTTCATCGGCATCGTGCTGTTCGGCGAGGGCCGTGTCAGCAAAGGCATGCATTTCTTCGCCTGCTGCATGGTGGCGGGCGGAACTCTGATCAGCGCCACCTGGATCATCGCGGCCAATTCCTGGATGCAGACGCCGGCCGGTGCGGTCGCGGATGCGCAGGGCATCTATCACGCGGTGGATTGGTGGCAGGTGATCTTCAACCCGTCGTTCCCCTACCGCCTGGCGCACATGGTCTGCGCGAGCGTCCTCACCGGTTCCTTCGTGGTCGCCGGCGTCTCAGCCTTCCATCTGTGGCGGCGCCAGCATCTCGCAGCCTCCCGCGCCGCCTTCTCGATGGCGATGTGGATGGCCCTGGTTCTGGCGCCGCTCCAGATCGGGCTGGGCGACCTGCACGGCCGCAACACGCTCGTCTATCAGCCGACCAAGGTCGCCGCGATGGAAGGGCTGTGGGACACCACGCGCGGCGCGCCGATGACGGTGTTCGCCTGGCCGGACATGCAGGCCGAAACGAACCGCTTTCGCGCTCGACATCCCGCACGTCGCCAGCCTTTACCTGACGCATTCCTGGAACGGCGAGGTCCCGGGGCTGAAGGCCGTGCCGCCTGACGACCGGCCCTATGTTCCTGATCGTCTTCTTCGCCTTCCGCATCATGGTCGGCATCGGCATCATCCTGCTCGCCACCGCGATCACCGGCGCGGTGCTGCGCTGGCGCGGCCGCCTCTATGAGACGCGCTGGTTCCAGCTCCTTGCGATGGCGGTGACACCGCTCGGCTTTCTGGCCGTGCTCGCCGGCTGGACGACGACAGAGGCCGGACGCCAGCCCTTCGTCATTTATGGACTGCTCCGCACGGCGGACGCTGTCGCGCCGGTGAGTGCGCACGCCGTAACCACGACGCTGTTGATCTTTTTTGTCGTCTACAACGTGCTGTTGATCGCCTTCCTCTGGTTCGCCGCGAGGATCGCGCTCAAGGGACCCGCTGCCGATCCACGAGAGGTACGGCCCGGGCTCGACAGATCCGGACCGACGCTGGTTGGAGCCGGGGCTGCCGCGCCCGGACTGACCGGTCTCGCCCCAACGCCGGGAGAGTGATGCCATGGAACATGCCCTTATCTTCGACGCTCCCTTCCTGTTCGCCGCGATGACCGCCTTCGCCGTCGTCGTCTATGTGCTGGCGGACGGGTTCGATCTCGGCGTCGGAATCCTCTTCCTCGCCGCGCCCCGCGATGCGGACCGCGATGTCATGATGGCCAGCATCGAACCGGTGTGGGACGGCAACGAGACCTGGCTCGTCATGGGCGGGACGCTGCTCTTCGCGGCGTTTCCGGCCGGCTACTACGTCCTGTTGCCGGCCTTCTATCTGCCCATCATGTTCATGCTGTTCGCGCTGATATTTCGAGGTATCGCGTTCAATTTCCGGCTGCAGACCGTCGCATATCGGTGGGTATGGGATCTCGCATTCGCCGGGGGATCGGCATTGGCCACCCTCTGCCAGGGGTTTGTGCTGGGCGGCCTTATCAACGGCGTACCGATGGAGGCCGGGATGTTCTCCGGCGGTACGTTCAGCTTCTTCACGGTCTTGGGGCTTCTCTGCGGGATCGGCCTGCTTGGGCGGCTACGCGCTTCTGGGCGCCGGTTGGCTCATCTGGAAGACCGAAGGCTCGACGCAGATATTTGCCCGCGAGGTCGCGCACGCAGCACTCGCTCTGGCCGCCGGAATGATGGCCGTCGTCAGCGGCTGGACCGCGTTGTCCGACCCCGATGTGGCAAGCCGATGGTTTGCCTGGCCGAATATCGCCTATCTGGCGCCGCTGCCTCTGTCGGCCGCCATCGTCGTCTACGTCATCTGGCAGAGCCTCTGGGGCAAGCGCGAGACGTTGCCCTTCATCCTGTCCATTGTGCTCTTTCTTCTCGGCTTTGCTGGTTTGGTCGTCAGTCTCTGGCCCTACGTCGTACCGAGGCAGATTTCGATCTGGGACGGCGCTGCCGACCCTCAAACGCTTATCTTCGCGGGCGTCGGGATCATCATCATCATTCCGATCGTCCTCGCTTATCAGACCCATGCCTACTGGGTGTTCCGCGGCAAGGCGGAACACCATTCGGCCTATGGCGAGCACTAGGGCCCGCACCCACAGCGACGCCTCCATTATCGCGGTATCAGACCCCCGTCATGGCGAGCCCTGTCATGACGGGGCTCGCCATTCTCGATCACCGAAGTCGGCTTGCACGGGCACCATCGAAACTGAAGCGCCACGGCGGCTTAGTACTTCGAGGCACGCTGCGATGCTCACGTGCTCGATCAATGTCGAGACCACATGGCGCCCATCGCCGAACGATGCGCCGGACGCACCAAGCCCGTGAAGTACGGGCGCATACCTCGACGACACGAGAATCCAGGGGTGTCGTGGAATGATGATCGAGAAGGATTGGACGAGGAACGTTTTCAGCGAAACGGCAATCGTCTCGGGCTTGCTCCGCGATCAGTTATCCGGCGAGCTCGGTCGCCGGATAAGAAAAGCGCCTGGAAAGGACCGCGGTCGGAGACCACACTCGTTGCCGAGTCCTGGTGGCCTCGTTCCGGAGCACGATTTTCTTCGCGATAGTTGGACCGTCGCCACTGATGCGGCGTCTCGCCAATGAAACGCTTGAAGACCGTGGTGAAATGGGCCTGCGTCCGGAATCCGACACCGAGCGCGACCTCTGCGATCGACGCATCCGATTGCAGGAGAAGTTCCTGCGCACGCTCGATGCGCCGCCGCAATAAATACTCGTGAGGACGAGCGCCGGTGGACACGCGGAATTGCGCCGCGAAGTGCATACGACTCAGCCCCGCTACCGCGGCGAGATCGGCCAAAGTGATCGCTTCGCCGAGACGCTCGTCGATACGGGCAAGGACGCGTTTGAGCCGCCACTTCGGCAGCCCCCCGCAGCCGCGCTTTGGTTGAAAGGAATCGCCGGCGGCATCGCAGCTCAGGAAGCGCGTTGCGATCGCCAACCCAACGGCGCAACCATAGAGTTCCCCGCATGCGTCATCCATTCCTTCCGTGTTGAGGAGAGCACGGGTTAACTGTTCGATGGCTGGATCCGCAGATGCCCGGAGGTCCAGAAACAGGCAACGATCGGGGCCGGCCCTGTCCCGGAACCTCGCGAAAACATGCCGTAAACTGCCGTCGCCGACATTCAGAACGCGCATGGGATCTCCCGGCGGAAGCAGGCGCATCACCGCGGCCAGCAGCTCGGCTCTGGATCCATCGCCGACTGAACCATTTCCCGACGTGTCGTCAGATACGAACACGATCAGGTTGACCTGCCTTGTCGCCATGCCAACAATAAAACTGGCTCTTTGCGCATCGGAAATGGCGGCACACAGATCCGCCCGATCTGGAACATTGCCTTCATCTACTTGATAAGGCGCCTCAATCTCACGTTTCTCCGAGAGCATCGCTTCCCCTATCAGCGTATTTTCGACATACACTCAAAGTGTATGTTTATGTATAACGCGAATGATATCGTTTTTGACGCAAAGTATATACCAACTAGCGCGCCTCTATAGCCACTAAGTTTGTAGCTACGACGAGAGATAGCAATTATACGGACAGAACTAGATGATATACTTACGTATAGGCGCGCTGGCTGGTGACATGGTTCCCTCGTGGCGGGGCCACACCTGAAGCGTCTATCGCCGCTCGGGAAAAGGGTCGCGCGATTTGCACTTAGTGGCGGCGGGATATCAGGAAGGCCTCTCCGGTGCGTCGCCGGACAGCCTGATCCAGGCAGTCGGCACCGACTACCACCCAAGTAACTGAATTTACGAGAGAAAATGGTCGGAGCGGCGGGATTCGAACCCACGACCCCTAGTCCCCCAGACTAGTGCGCTAACCGGGCTGCGCTACGCTCCGACGTCGGAAGCCTTAGTGGATCAAGCGGAAATATGGAAGGCCGAAATCAGGCGGAATTTGTGGAGGGGAATTTTCATGAACGAGAATGCCGATTGTGGAGCCGAAAGTCCCGGAAAAGTCCCGGAAACCGTTTTTCCCGGTGTTCACGGGGGAAGATATGAAGACCTATGTCATTGCTGATTTGCACGGCAGGCGAGACCTACTGGACGCGGCTCTTGCCGTGATCGAGGCCAACCCAGCGGCGAAGGTCGTCTTTACCGGCGATTACATCGATCGCGGACCAGAAAGCCGACAGGTCATCGAGCGGCTCATTGCCGGGCCGGCCGATGGATGGAAGTGGATCTGCCTCATGGGAAACCATGAGGAGATGATGCTGGAGACGATCCGTCATCCGCTGGAACCCGACCGGTGGCTGGGCAATGGCGGGTTCACGACCATGGCATCCTACGAGAATGAACCGTCAGCCGCGCATCTCGATTGGATCGCGGCCCTGCCTCGTCACCATGAAGATGCTCATCGCGTGTACGTCCATGCGGGTTGCTTGTCGGCCTTTGATCTCGATAGCCAATCCGACCAGCTGCTCTGGTATCGATGCGAGCGAGACCACGACTACGGCTATCGCGGCAAGCATATCGTCCACGGCCACACGCCGTTCGCTGATGGCCCCGTCTGCCTGAAAGACCGCACGAACCTCGATACGTTGGCATGGCGCACCGGACGCCTTGTCGTCGGCGTGTTCGACGATGCGGTCGCCGGCGGTCCGGTTGATCTGATCGAGATCATGGCCGGTGCTGAGAAAGCGGCATGACCCAAAGCACCGAAGTTGCGGTCACCTCCAGCGCATCCTATCCGCAAGGTGGCGGTGCGGCGATCACGCGGTGCAAGGCTGAAGGAGTAGGCCGCCGCGTTTCGTGAGAACGGCGACCCACATTATTTTAAGAAACGCATCCGGAAGCGCGATTGCCGCTATTGCGAGACGTCCAGCAGCCGCCGGCATTCGGCGAGTTCCCGGAGTGCCGCTTCCAGCCTGTGCCGCCCGCCGAGCGCGGTGCTCAGGCGGCCGTTCGAGGCGCCGGTCAGCTCGAGATGGGGCGCATGTTCGGGCTCGTCTGGCTCGTCCTGATCCTCGACGATTGGCTCGAAATTCGACCGCCGGGCGATGACCGCCGGATTGATCGCGAATGTCTCGGCATGCTTTGGCGCGAACGCCTCGGGTCCTGGTCGCTCTTCCATGCCGAACATGGGTTCGTGGCGCTCCTCGCCGCGATCGGCACGCGGGGCATAGTCCTCGGCGTGCGCATGCGAGAGCTGCGGCAGTGCCTCTTCGAGGTCGTCGCGCCAGACCATCTGGACGTAGCGCAGCCCCTGTTCCTTGAGGATGCGCTGGACGCCCTTGATCGTGTAGCCCTCGCCGTAAAGGAGGTGCTTGATGCCGCGCAGCAGAAGCACGTCATCGGGGCGATAATAGCGCCGCCCGCCGCCGCGCTTCAGCGGCTTTATCTGATTGAAGCGCGTTTCCCAGAACCGGAGAACGTGCTGTGGCAGATCGAGATCGTCTGCGACCTCGCTGATAGTCCGGAACGCGTCGGGAGACTTATCCACCCCTACCCCCTACTCCAGATCAATCCTCTTCGTCGACGGCCTCTCCATTGATGCGGCCCTTCAGGATGTTGCTCGGCTTGAAGACGAGCACCTTGCGCGGCGGGATCGGTACTTCCTGGCCACTCTTCGGGTTGCGGCCCACCCGCTGTCCCTTCGGGCGAACGACAAAAGACCCGAACGACGACAGTTTCACCATCTCACCCTGTTCGAGACAGTCGGCAATCTGATCCAGCACCATTTCCACAAGTGCCGCGGATTCGGTCCGCGATAGCCCCACCTTCTGATAGACGGCCTCGCTCAGATCGGCGCGGGTTATCGTCTTTGTGGCCATCGGCTTCCTCCCGGGGACCGGTTATATTTATTACCACGAGATGTCAACGTAGACGTCTGGTGTAATTGGTCAACTCGTCTTGCTACCAGCGTATCAGGGCCGACGCCCATGTAAAGCCGCCCCCCATTGCTTCGAGCATCACGAGGTCGCCACGCTTGATGCGACCGTCCTCATAGGCGACCGACAACGCCAGCGGGATTGATGCCGCCGATGTGTTGCCGTGGCGGTCGACGGTGATAACGACTTTGTCCGAGCGCAATCCCAAGCTTATCCGCGCTGGAATCGATGATCCGCTTGTTCGCCTGATGAGGCACGAACCATGTCGAGATCCTCCGAGGTGAATCCGGTTGCCTTGTAGGCATCTTCGATCACGTCGGTGATCATGCCGACCGCGTGGCGGAAGACTTCCTTGCCCTCCATGGTCAGGACGCCGACCGAACCGGTCGATGACGGCCCGCCGGTGGCGCAGAGCTTCGGACCGTGCCGTCCGTCGGAGCGGATATGAGTCGTGAGGACGCCGCGGTCGGTCTTCACGTTGCCCGGCTGGTCCTGCGCCTCGATGACCATCGCGCCGGCGCCGTCGCCGAACAGCACGCAGGTCGTGCGGTCGTTCCCAGTTCAGAATTCGCGAAAGCGTGTCGACACCGATGACGAGCGCGCATTTGTGGCTGCCGGACGACAGGAATTTGTCGGCGATCGTGACGCCGTAGACGAAGCCCGAGCAGACCGCCTGCACGTCGAAAGCGGCACCGTGGAAGATGCCGAGCCTCGACTGGATCTGCGTCGCGGTCGACGGGAAGGTCAGATCCGGCGTCGTCGTCGCGACGATGATGAGATCGATGTCCGCAGGCGTCTTGCCGGCGTTCTTCAGCGCGGCCTCGGCTGCCGCGAGGCCGAGGGTCGAGCTCGTCTCGCTCTCGCCCGCGATGTAGCGCTGGCGGATGCCGGTGCGCTGGACGATCCATTCGTCGGAAGTGTCCACCTGTCTCGGCCAGTTCGGCATTGGTCACGACACGTTTGGGCAGGGCGCTGCCTATGCCCAGCACCACGGAACGCTTTACGGTCACGATGAAGCGGCTCCTACCGCGGGGGTCTCTTTCAGACGATCCGCACGTCGCGAGTCCGGCCGAAATCTTGGCGAGCAGTTCGTAGCGGGCGATGTCATGCCCGAGTTCGACGGCAGCGGCAAATCCTTCGGCATTGGTACCGCCGTGGGTCTTGATGACGACCCCGTTCAGCCCAAGGAAAACGCCACCATTGTAATCTGTTTGGGTCCATCTTCTTACGCAGCGCATTAAATGCGGGCTTGGCCAGGAGATAACCGAGTTTAGTCCGCCAGCTGCGGGCGATCTCCTTGCGCAGCAAGGTCGCGATCTGCCGCGCCGTTCCCTCGGCTGTCTTCAGGGCGATATTGCCCGAAAAGCCCTCGGTCACCACGACATCGACCGTGCCCTTGCCGATATCGTCGCCCTCGACGAAGCCGCGATAGATGAAGTCTGCGCCGTGTTCGCGAAGGATAGCCGCGGCGCCCTTCCGACCTGTTCGACGCCCTTCATCTCCTCGACGCCGACATTCAGCAGGCCGATGGTCGGCCGATCGAGATCGAAGACGATTTTCGCCATGGCGGCGCCCATGACGGCGAAATCGACGAGTTGGCGCGCATCCGCGCCGATCGTCGCGCCCATATCGAGCACGATGCCGCGGCCGCGGCGGCGAGGTCGGCCAGATAGCGGAGATCGCCGGCCGCTCGACGCCGGCCATGGTGCGAGATGGACGGTGGCCATCGCCATCAGCGCGCCGGTATTGCCGGCGGAGACCGCGACATCGGCCGTCGCCGATTTCACCGCGTCGATGGCGAGCCACATGCTCGACGTCTGGCGGCCCTGGCGAAGCGCCTGGCTCGGCTTGTCGTCCATGCGGACGGCGACATCGGTATGGACAATCGGGAGACGGCCTTGAGCGCCGGCAGCGCGTCGAGCAGCGGCGCGATGGCCCCCTGATCGCCAAAGAAGACGAACGTACTGTCCGGATTGCGGCGAAGCGCGATGGCAGCCCCGGGAACAACGACCGAAGGGCCGAGATCCCCGCCCATGGCGTCGAGCGCAATACGAACGGGCTTGGGCATCTAACGTGCGTGGTCGGGGAACCTGGATGTCGGGCGGGCCCGCGAAAGGCGGACAATAGCGTCTCGCATCGGCGCGAGCGCAACCGGGCCGCATTTCACTTCTCTTCGTCGTCCTTGCGGCGAACGAGGTCCTCCAGCCCGGCAAACGGCCGATAAGTACCTTCAGACGCGTGTCGATCCTCGATTCTTCCGGCGACGAGAACTCCGCGCCGGGCTTGCGGGGATAAGGATCGAGAGACAGCGCCAGATATTCCGTGATCACGGCGCCGAGATCGACGATGCCATTTTCCAGCACGTCCGGAGCGTCGAGATCGGATTCGAACTCGCTACCGATTTCTTTCTCAGAGGGCATCTCCTCCTCCGGCACGAAGGTGACCTTGATGTGTTCGTCGATCTCCACGTCGAACGGTTCGACGGTGACGACGCAGACCTGGGTCACCATAGCCTTCCAGCCTCCCCGTCACGCGAGACCGGAGCGGCCCCACGGCTTCACCGCGAGATCAGCGGTCAGACGCTTGACCGCCGGAATCTTCAGCTGCTTCGCCAATGCCGCGCGCGCGGCCTCGTCGGCGTCGATCACGACGCGCGTTCCGCGCGGCGGGACATCGGAGACCGCGATGGGACGGCTGAGTGCTGATTTCCCGGTCATGCGGCCGTCTCCGGCGCAGGGAAAACGGGCCGCTGGTCGATTAGACTGTCACTCGGCTGCTCGCTGAGCGCCTTCACCGCCGAGCGGACATAGGCGGCGAGTTTCCGTGCCCTCGGATCGGCCCCTGAATCGCCGTCGAACACATTGCGCTCGATCGCGGCAGCGAGTTCCCCCTCACCCGCCTCGAGAGCCGAATCATAGGCGGCGGTACGGCCGTAGAAAGCCGACGCCATCTTCTTGATCTTCTTCGGCACCGTGAGATCGCCGACACCCATTTCCCGCAGCGATCGGTCCATGTCGGCGAACATCAGATCGAACACCCGCTGCCCGGCATCACGCACGGATCCTCCGGTTCGGATTTCAGCCTGTGCATGAAGAGAAACGCATGCAGCATCAGCATTTCGTAGCGACCCTCAAGCGTGTCAGGCACACCAATGTCGCGATAAAGCTCGACTTGCCGCGCCTGTGCCACGATCGCCGAATAGAGCCGCATCGCCTGCTTGTCGTCGGCTGCCTGCCGGAACAATCCGAAGATCATGGATACCTCCGCGCCGGGCGCAAAGTTGCACAGTTCATGTGGGCGGGTTAGGGCAAGGCGTCGCAGCGAGCAAGTCGCGAGTCGTTTGGAGGGATGGGGATGGCCAGTTCAGCACGTTCGCTTGGTCTCGCCGGGGCCATGTCGCTCGTTATCGCCGCTGCCGGATGCAGCGCGGTCGAGACGACCCAGGTCAAGGGCTATATGTTCTCGCAATCGGCGCTCGACCAGATCCCGGTCGGGTCGAGCCAGGAACAGGTGCTAGTCGTCCTCGGCACACCCTCGACCACGGCGACCGTGAACGGCGAAGTCTTCTATTACATCTCGGCCACCGAGAAGCGCACGATGCGCTTCATGAAGCCAACCGTGACCGACCAGAAGGTGGTGGCCGTCTATTTCGACAAGAACCGCAAGGTCGAGCGTCTCGCCAATTACGGCATCAAGGACGGCGTGGCGTTCGACTTCATCAGCCGGAAGACGCCGACACCGGGCGTCGAGAAAACCCTCGTCAGCCAACTGCTCGGTCTGGTGAGCTTCTAAGCAAAAGCCCCGCCGAAGCGGGGCTTTTTTCTTCGTGAGTGAGTTCGATCAACCGTGGGCGAGCACTGCAAGCAGCAGTAGCGCCACGATATTCGTGATCTTGATCATCGGGTTCACGGCGGGACCTGCTGTGTCCTTGTAGGGGTCGCCGACCGTGTCGCCGGTCACGGCCGCTTTGTGAGCATCCGAGCCCTTGCCGCCGTAATTGCCGTCCTCGATGAACTTCTTGGCGTTGTCCCAGGCGCCGCCGCCCGCCGTCATCGAGACGGCTACGAACAGACCGTTGACGATGACGCCAAGTAGCATCGCGCCGAGAGCCGAGAACGCCGCCGATTTGCCGGCGATGGCGAGGATGAGGAAATAGCCGATGATCGGCGACAGCACCGGCAGGAGCGACGGGATGATCATTTCCTTGATCGCCGCCTTGGTCAGCATGTCGACCGCGCGGCCGTAGTCCGGGCGGTCAGTGCCTTCCATGATGCCAGGCTTCTCGCGGAACTGCCGCCTCACCTCCTCCACGACCGCACCGGCGGCGCGACCGACAGCGGTCATGCCCATCGCCGCGAACAGGTAAGGCAGAAGGCCGCCGAACAGGAGGCCGACGACCACGTAGGGGTTCGCCAGCGAAAAATCGACGGCCACCCCCTGGAAGTAGGAGAAGCGCTCCGGGGTCGCATTTGCGATGAAGAAGTTCAGATCTTCCGTGTACGCCGCGAACAGGACGAGCGCGCCCAGGCCTGCCGAACCGATGGCATAGCCCTTGGTGACCGCCTTGGTGGTGTTGCCAACCGCGTCGAGCGCGTCGGTCGTGCGACGGACGTCGTCCGGCAGACCTGACATCTCGGCGATGCCGCCGGCATTGTCGGTAACCGGGCCAAAGGCGTCGAGCGCGACGACCATGCCGGCCAGCGCGAGCATGGTCGTGACCGCGATCGCGATGCCGTAGAGGCCGGCGAGCCCGTAGGTCGCCAGGATGCCTGCGATGATGATCAGTGCCGGCAGCGCGGTAGATTCGAGCGATACCGCGAGACCCTGGATGATGTTGGTTCCATGGCCAGTCACGGAGGCCTTGGCGATCGACTGCACCGGGCGGAAGTTGGTGCCGGTATAATATTCGGTTACCCAGATGATCAGACCGGTGATGACGAGACCGGCAACACCGCACAGGAAGAGGTCCCGCCCCGAGAAGCTGACGCCGCGCGTCGTGGTGAACTCGGTGCCGAAGCCGATCAGCGCCCAGGTGACGATAGCCAGGCCAAGGATCGAAAACAGCGCCGAAGCGATGAATCCCTTGTAGAGCGCCCCCATGATCGAATTCGTCGGCCCGAGCTTCACGAAGAAGGTGCCGATAATCGAGGTGATGATGCAGATACCGCAGATCGCGAGTGGATAGAGCGGCATGACGCTCACTGCATCCGACCCGGCGAAGAAGATCATTCCGAGCACCATCGTGGCAACGACCGTCACCGCATAGGTCTCGAACAAATCCGCCGCCATACCAGCGCAGTCGCCGACATTGTCACCGACATTGTCGGCGATGGTGGCGGGATTACGCGGATCGTCTTCCGGAATGCCGGCCTCGACCTTGCCGACGAGATCGCCACCGACGTCCGCACCCTTGGTGAAGATGCCGCCGCCGAGACGGGCGAAGATCGAAATCAGCGAGGCGCCGAAGCCCAGTGCGACGAGACCGTCGACGATGACGCGGTCGCCCGGGGCATAACCCTGCGAGGTCAGGGCGGCGTAATAGCCAGCGACCGCAAGCAGCGCGAGGCCGGCGACCAGAAGGCCGGTGACCGCGCCGGAGCGGAAGGCGATGTCGAGACCGCCAGCAAGACTCTTGGTTGAAGCCTGAGCGGTGCGGACATTGGCCCGGACGGAGACGTTCATGCCGATGAAGCCGGCCGCGGCGGACAGAATCGCGCCGATGGCGAAGCCGATCGCGACAGTAATGGAAAGCAGCCAGGCGACGAGCGCGAAGATCACAATGCCGACGATACCGATCGTCGTGTACTGACGGGCGAGATAGGCCTGCGCGCCTTCCTGGATTGCCCCCGCAATCTCCTGCATCCGCTTATTGCCCGCGTCTGCCGCCAGAATGCTCCTGACGGTCCAGACGCCGTAGACGATCGACAATGCGCCTGCTGCTAAAATAGCCCACAAAACCGGCATGTTTGATGTCCCCGTGCGTTACCTGGGACCAGGGCGGTCCCTCCCAAATCACTCGGTTTATTTGCGTTTTGATCGACCCCGAGCGGGCCGTGCGGGGGAGACTGCCAGAGCTTCGGACTGGTCGCAATCGTCACATGCGACTTGCAGACGCACTTATTTCAATGATTTGAAGCGACGCGTGAACTCCGGCTCAGAAATGCCGGAAGGCAAGCCTGTCCAGGACGAGCGGATGGCCGTGCCGTTCGATCCGCACGCGGCCGGCAAAGGACGGCATGATCGTGCCGATAGCGGCGACCTTCAGCCCTGCCCTTTTGGCCGCGCGCTCGAAGGCTTCGGTGTCGTCGGGGTTCACCGTCGCCAGCACTTCGTAATCGTCGCCGCCGGTCAGAACGGTCGCCAGTGCCGAAGGGTCGGCCGCGACTGCCTTGGCGGCAGCTGGAGACAACGGAACGCGATCGGCTTCAAGGACCGCGCCGACATCGGATGCCGCGCACATGCGGCCGAGATCGCCTGCCAGGCCGTCGGAGATGTCCATGCTGGCGGTGGCGAAGTTCGCGACGACCGAGGCGGCCTCCACGCGAGGCTCGGGCAGAAGATAGCGGTCGAGCAGATGCTCAGCTTCCGTCGCACTCAACCCCCAGCGGCCCTTGAGCGTCTGGTCGAGGCGGATCTTCAGGCCGAGCGCGGAATCGCCGATCGTGCCGGTGACATAGATGCGCTGCCCGGTGACGGCGCGATTGCGGCGCGGCACGTGACCATCCGGAGTCAGACCGAAGGCTGTGACGGAAATCCACAGCGGCCCCGGCGTGCGGACCGTGTCTCCGCCGAACAGCGAGATGTCGAACTCTTCCTGATCAGCACCGAGGCCTTCGACGAAGCTTTCCAGCCAGTCCGGCGACCAGTCTTCGGTGAGCGCGATCGTGAGAAGATAGCCGACCGGCCGCGCACCTTTCGCGGCGAGGTCGGAAAGATTGACGCGAAGCGCCTTGCGGGCGACGGCATCCGGCGGATCGTCCGGGAAGAAATGGACGCCCGCGACCACCGCATCGGTCGTCAAAACCAGCTCATGGCCTTCCGGCGGCTGATAGGTCGCTGCGTCGTCAAGAAGCTGGGCAGCGCCCGGCGCGGTCGCGAGCGGGCGGAAATAGCGGGCGATCAGCCCGTCCTCGTCTGGCCGCCCGATGCCGGTCATTGCCCGTTTTCTCGCGCTCCGGCTTCGAATTCCTCGGCCCGCATCGAACGCGCGAGCGTGTCGAGGACCGCATTGGTCATGCCGACTTCCTCGCGATCGACGAAGGCATCGGCGACGTCGACATATTCGGTGATCACGACACGCGCAGGAACGTCGCGGCGAACGAGCAGCTCGTAGGCCCCCGCCCTGAGCGTCGCGCGCAGGATTGCCTCGATGCGCTTCAGCGGCCAGCCCTTGGAAAGCGCGGCATCGATATCGCGGTCGAGCTGGCGCTGGTCACGCACCACACCCTCGACGATGTCGCGGAAGAAGGCGATCTCGGCCGGCTTGTAGAATTCGCCCTCGACCTCCTGGCCGAGCCAGAAACTCTCGAACTCGGCGAAGACATCGGTCATCGCCGCGCCGGCGATGTCCATCTGGTAGAGCGCCTGCACCGCGCCGAGGCGGGAGGACGAGCGTTTTTCGCCGCGCGACATCTCAATGGCCTCCGATCATGGCAGGGAGCTTGCGCTTGGCACGGATGAGGGTGAGCGCGGCCTCGACGGCGCCGCCGCCCTTGTCGCCCTCGGCAACCTGGGCACGAACCCAGGCCTGCTCTTCGTTCTCGACCGTGAGAATGCCATTGCCCACCGGGATGCGCCGCGCGACCGAGAGGTCCATCAGCGCACGCGACGATTCACCGGCGACGATCTCGAAATGATAGGTCTCGCCGCGGATCACGGTGCCAAGCGCAACCACGCCATCGAATGGACGGCCCTGTGCTTCGGCGATATCCAGCGCGATGGCGACGGCCGCCGGGATCTCCAGGGCGCCGGGCACGGTGACGCGGACGCAGGTCGCGCCGGCCTCGACAATCTTGGCCTCGGCTCCGCGCAGGAGCTCGTCGGCCAGTTCGTTGTAGAAACGGGCTTCGACGATGAGGATCGACGCGCGTGTGGGTTCGGTCGCCACGTCGCGGCGAGGTTCGACAATCATGATGGTCCTCGAATGTCGGGGCGGCTTAGCGGACGCCGCTCGCCTCCGCAAGCCGCGCCGCGTAGCGAGCCATCAGATCGACTTCCAAATTGACGGCGTCGCCGGGTTTCCAGTCGCCGAGCGTCGTGACTGCAAGCGTGTGCGGGATGAGTAGAACAGAGAAACGGGTGCCATCGACGGAGTTCACGGTGAGCGAGACGCCGTCGAGACACACCGAGCCCTTGGTCGCGATGAAGCGAGCAAGTTCCGGCGCCGCCTCGAAGCCGAAGCGCACTGCATCGCCGATCTCGTCGCGGCTCAGGATCGAGGCAGTGCCGTCGACGTGGCCGGCGACGATGTGGCCGCCAAGTTCGTCACCTACTTTCAGCGCTCTCTCGAGATTGAGGCGCGTTCCGGTCCGCCAAAGCGAGGCGGTGGTGACTGCGAGCGTCTCAGGCGCGGCATCGAATTTCACCAATGTGCGGCCGTCGAGCTCGCCGGTTTCGACGACCGTGAGACAGACGCCCGAGCAGGCGATGCTCGCGCCGATGTCGATGCCTTTGCGGTGGTAGCGGCAGCCAACGGTCAGACGGGTCACTTCGTCTCCCGCCTCCGTCGCGAGCACTTCGCCAATATCGGTCACGATCCCCGTAAACATCACGCACGCCTGTAGATTTGCATCAGGTCGACACCGGCCTGGTGGTGCTCAGATAGGCTTAGACCGGCTTTGTTCAAAATCTGATCGACGGGACCCGGCAATGCGGGGATTGCATCCTCACCGAGATTGTCCGGACTGGTGAAGATCACGGCCTCGTCGACGAGGCCGGCCTCAAGGAAGGAATTGGCGAGGATCGGCCCGCCCTCCACCATCAGCCGCGTAATGCCCCGCCGCGAGAGTTCGCTCAGCGCCTCGGCGATGTCGATGCCAGCGTCATCGATGCCGGCACGGATGACCTCGACGCCATGCGGGGCAAGAGAACGCTCCGCATCCTGGCTGGCTCCGCGTTCGGTCACCACCCAGACCGGCGTTTCGCGAGCAGTGCTTACCAATTGGGAAAGGCTCGGTAGTCGCAGCGACGTATCGAAGACCACGCGTACCGGCGAGCGGATTTCGAGACCCGGAAGGCGCGAGGTCAACACCGGGTCGTCGGCTATGACAGTGCCAATACCGACCGCGATCGCGTCCGACTGCGAGCGCATGAGGTGGACTAGGTCGCGGGCGGCGTCGCGGGTGATGGGGGCCGGGCGGCGGCCTACGAGGCCGGCTTTTCCATCGGCGGAAATTGCAAGTTTTAGAGTCACGTACGGGCGGTTCTTCGTAATCCGCATGATGTGGCCGGCATGGATTTTCCGGGCCAAATCTGACCCGATACCGACAACCACATCGATAACCGCCGCACGCAAACGGGCGTACCCCTGCCCGGCCACCAGCGGATTGGGGTCCTCGATCGCCGAGACGACGCGACTGATGCCGGCGGCAATGATCGCATCGACGCAGGGCGGTGTCTTGCCATGGTGGGAACAGGGTTCGAGGCCGACGTAGATCGTTGCGCCACGCGCCCTTTCGCCGGCTTGGCGAAGCGCGATCGGCTCCCCGTGCGGGCGGCCGCCATCGGCGGTCCAACCGCGACCGAGAACCTCTCCATCCTTGACCACCAGCGCGCCGACAGCCGGGTTTGGCCAGGTGCGGCCTAGACCACGCGCGCCGAGCCTAAGCGCCGCTTCGGTGAAGCGGACGTCATCCTCGGTTGCGACCCCGGCGGCCGCATGCTCGACCGCTTGGTCCGTCATGGGGTGCGTGTATCGTCTTCCGCGAGCTCGGCGAGAGCCTGCTCGAAATCCCTGGCCTCGCGGAAATTGCGATAGACCGAGGCGAAGCGGACATAGGCTACGGTATCGACCGCCTTCAGTTCGTCCATGACGATCTCGCCGATGGCGGAAGAGGCGATCTCCTCGCCCTCCCCCTCAAGCCGACGGACGATGCGGCTGACGAGCGCCTCGCGCTGGTCGGCGTTGAACGGACGCTTGCGGAGCGCGATGTCGACCGAGCGCTCCAGCTTCTCGCGCTCGAAGGGAACGCGGCGGCCGGAGTTCTTCACCACCGTCATCTCGCGCAATTGCACGCGCTCGAAGGTTGTGAAGCGACGATTGCAATCGGGACAGATGCGGCGACGGCGGATCGCCGTCGTATCCTCGGTCGGCCGGGAATCCTTGACCTGTGTGTCGAGGCTTCCGCAGTACGGACACCGCATCTGTCGTTCCGATCCTCAGCCCTTACGAATTGTAGATCGGGAAGCGGGCGACGAGCGCCTTGGCCTTCTCGCGGACAGCGCCCTCGACCAGGCTGTCCTCTTCGGTGCCCTTCTGCGAGAGCACGTCGAGAACTTCCGCGATCATGTCGCCGACCTGCTGGAACTCGGAAATGCCGAAGCCGCGCGTCGTGCCGGCCGGCGTGCCGAGGCGGATGCCCGACGTCACTATCGGCTTTTCCGGATCGAACGGGATGCCGTTCTTGTTGCAGGTGATGTGGGCGCGGCCGAGCGCGATCTCCGAGGTCTTGCCGGTCAGGCGCTTCGGACGCAGGTCGACGAGGATCAGATGCGTGTCGGTGCCGCCGGAGACGATGTCGAAGCCGTGGCCCTTGAGGTTCTCCGAGAGCGCCTTGGCGTTCTCGACCACGTTCTTCGCATAGATATTGAAGTCGGGACGAAGCGCCTCGCCGAAGCAGACCGCCTTGGCCGCGATGACGTGCATCAGCGGTCCGCCCTGCATGCCCGGGAAGACCGCCGAATTGATCTTCTTGGCAATGTCCTCGTCGTTCGTCAGCACCATGCCACCGCGCGGACCGCGAAGGGTCTTGTGCGTGGTCGTGGAGACGACATGGGCATGCTCCAGCGGGTTCGGATGCTGGCCGCCCGCGACGAGGCCGGCGAAGTGGGCCATGTCGACGAAGAAGAAGGCGCCGACCGCGTCGGCAATCTTGCGGAAGCGGGCAAAGTCCGGTTGGCGTGAATAGGCCGAGCCGCCGGCGACGATGAGCTTCGGCTTATGCTCGTGGGCGAGTTGCTCCATCTCGTCGTAGTCGATGAGATGTGTCTTCGGGTCGACATTGTAGGCGACCGGCTTGAACCACTTACCGGAGACGTTGACCGGCGCGCCGTGCGTCAGGTGACCGCCCGCCGCGAGGTTGAGGCCCATGAAGGTGTCGCCCGGCTGAAGCAGAGCGAGGAAGACCGCCTGGTTCGCCTGCGAGCCGGAATTCGGCTGGACGTTGGCGAACTTGGCGTTGAACAGGCGGCAGGCGCGCTCGATGGCGAGGCGCTCAATGATATCGACGTACTGGCAACCGCCGTAATAGCGGCGGCCCGGATAGCCTTCCGCGTATTTGTTGGTGAGAACCGTACCCTGTGCTTCGAGCACGGCCTTGGAGACGATGTTCTCCGAGGCGATCAGCTCGATCTCGTCGCGCTGACGGCCGAGCTCAAGCTGGACGGCGTCGAAGATTTCATGATCGGTTTCGGCGAGCGAACCGGAAAAGAAGGCGCTGGCGCCATTCACGGCGCGGGTGTCGGTCATGGACATGCGTTGCTCCTGGCCGACGGCGATCTATCGCGGTCCCGGCTCTTGTCGATGCGTGGCGTACCATATCGAGTGTCGCGCCGCCAAGTTGCCACGAGAGTTTGCCGAGACGACGGTAGCATCATCCACCAAGCTTCTTTTGCAGCTTCCTGAGCGCAAGATTCTGGAGGTCGGACCGTGATGCATTCACCGGCCCGACGACCGACACTTCTGTACCGGTTTCCGGGCAGATGGCCGAAACCTTCATCGAGCCGCCGAGCGCCCGGAATTCGAAATAGACATCGCCATGGGCTCCCCGCCCTGCATTGCCTCTTTCGTTACTGTGCGGCGGCGATCTGTCCGACGCCATCGAGATTGTAAATATCGTCGCGGAACTGGACCACGCCCTCCGAGTCCGCCCAGGCCGAGATATAGACCCAATGGACCGGCGTCGCCTGCGTGAGCTTGGCATCGATACGCTGGCCGGACTTGATCGCGGCATCGACCTGCGAACGATCCCAGTTCGGCGTCTGGCCGAGGAGCCAGGCGGCGAGTTCGCGAACGTTCTGGACACGCACGCAGCCCGAAGAGTGGAAGCGGGCATTCTCTCCGAACAGGCCTTTCGACGGGGTGTCGTGCATGTACACCCCCTCCTTGTTCGGCATGTTGATGCGCATCGAACCCATCGAATTCAGATCGCCCGGATCCTGTGTGAAGCGATAGTCCATCGCCTCGTCGGACTGCCAGTTCACCTGCTCCGGCTGCAGCTCCTCGCCGCGCTGGGTGAAGATGCGGATGTTGTTCTTGGTCAGATAGTCCGGCTCCTTTTGCATCTTCGGGATCAGATCCTTGCGGATGATCGAAGACGGCACCGTCCAGTACGGGTTGAAGTTGACTTCCTAAATCTTGACGTCGAGCTGCGGCGACTGACGGTCCATCTTGCCGACCACTGCCGTGTGACGAAGCTCGACCACGCCGTCGTTCACAGCCTCAACCTGGGCGGCCGGGATGTTCACCATCACGAAGCGGCGGTCGATCTTGCGGGTGAGAGTGGCGAGCCGGGCAAGGCTCGCCTCCATCTGGTGGCGACGCACCGATGCCGGAACGTTCATCGCGGCGCGGCTGTCGGGGCCGACGGCGCCATTGGCGATGAGACCGTGACGAGCCTGGAAGCGCTTCACCGCCGCATCGACGTAGGAATCGAAGACGTCAGAACTACCGGCATTAGCGGGAAGGTCGCCGGAGACCATCAGGCGCTGGCGGACGATGCGCACCGCGGGATCACGGCTGCCGAGCTTCAGGACCGGGCCGTCCGGAATGGCCGGCCAACCGCCCTGGTTCTCGATCTGGATGTATTTCTGGAGCGCGGCGGTCGTCGACGCGAGCGTCTGCTCGCTGATGATCGGCACCGTCGTCTTCGGCATGCGGGCCGCGGCGGGAGCGGAGTCGAAGCGATCGCCCCACTCGACCGAGACGCCCTGCATCGCCGTCTGCTGTGCAAAGGCGGGAGTGGCGGCCGCCGCGATGGCGAGGCCGAAGAAAGCGGCCACGCCGCGTCTCGTGGTCGACATGCTCAACATCATCGGCTGACTAACCCTCGCCGCAATACGTGCTCTTGCCCCGATCATTGGGCGTAACATGCACAAGGTTAATGAACAACGAGTTCGGCCCCGGGCCCGCCTCGTATTCATCCTTAGACGCCATCGATTTGGGGCGGAACCGTGATGCGGAGCGAGCTTTTATACAGCCATCCAACGAGTGTTGCGGAAGCGACACATTCCGCCCGTCAAACCGCGAGCGCAAAAAACTCCTTCGGCATCGACTTCATCCGGGCGATATCACGCATCGGCGGTGCGCCGAAGACACGCGCATATTCGCGGCTGAATTGCGAGGGGCTGTCATAGCCGACAGTGTGACCGGCGGTGGCGGCATCTGCAGCCTTGCTGAGAATGAGCCTGCGAGCCTCCTGGAGGCGCAGCTGCTTCTGGTATTGAAGCGGGCTCATCGTCGTCACCGCCTTGAAATGCGCGTGCAGCGCGGACGGGCTCATGCGGGCCTCGGAAGCGACAGTATCGATACTGAACGGCTCCTTGAAGTTCTGTTTGATCCAGCCGATCGCGCGGTTGATCTGCTGAACCTTGCTTTCCGCGACCGCGATCTGGCGGAGGCGCGTACCCTGCTCTCCGAGCAGCAGGCGATAGAGGATCTCCCGTTCCGCCAGCGGCGCCAGGATCGGGATATCGCCCGGTGACGACAGCAGGCGCAAGAGGCGGCAGGCCGCGTCGATAAGCGGAGGCGTGACCGTGCTGAGAGTTCAGGCCGGGCTCCGAATTCTGCCGGACTGGCGGCGATCCGGCATCCATCATGAGCTGGCCTAGCAGACCGGGATCGAGGTCCAGCCGCAGACAGAGATAAGGCTCTTCCGGCGTCGCCTCCGTGACCTGACCGACGATCGGCATGTCGACCGAGACGACGAGATATTTGTCGCGATCGTAATCATAGACCGCATCGCCGAGGATCACCTGCTTGCTGCCCTGCGCGATGATGCACACGGCCGGTTCGTGCAGCGCATGAAGCGGCAGGGTCGGCTGGCTCGAACGAAAGAGAAAGACCCGGGGAATGGCGGTCGGGAAGACACCATCGGTCCCGGTGTTTCGTTCAATCAACTCGGCGAATTCATTGCGGGCGGCCATGGCGATGTTCCTGGATGATCAGCGGAGCCGAGGATACGCGCGAAGACCGCTTGGCGGAAGCCGTAAAGGTAGAAACGTGGAGAATCGAGCAATGATTGCGGAGGATCATGGGATAAGCGCAAGATGCTGATACGCTTAAGCATTCATGGCTATCCCACGGTCGGCTCATCGCAGCACAGATGTCGAGTGGCTGGATTTACGGGGCATGGTGAATTCGCCAAACCGCGGGCAAACCATCGGTGTACCTTCCAATTCGGCGATTGCCGACGCTTTCCGGACCCCATTGGACAATCGGGCAATCTTTGCAGGATCGGGCAATTTCCCGCGAGCATCAGTCTACCGCCCGAAACGTGGCTTAGAACAAGCTCTCCTCATGCCGAAACGCACAGCGCGTCCGGAACTCAACCGAGGAGAAGTCAGATGTCGAACATTTCTGGAAAAGTCATCGCGATCACCGGCGCCTCCAGCGGCATCGGCGAAGCTACCGCCCGCCTGCTGGCCCAGCGCGGCGCCAAGGTCGTCGTCGGTGCTCGCCGCACCGACCGGCTCGAAGCGCTGGTCAACGAGATCAACGCCGCGGGTGGCCAGGCCCGCTTCAAGGCCGTCGACGTGACGAGCCGCGAGGACACCAAGGCCTTCACGGAGTTTGCCAAGTCCGAATTCGGCGCGGTGGACGTGCTGGTCAACAATGCGGGCATCATGCCGCTTTCGCTGATGGAAGAGCTCAAGGTCGACGAATGGGACCGCATGATCGACGTCAACATCAAGGGCGTGCTGAACGGTATCGCCGCGGTGCTGCCGGACATGAAGGCCCGGCATAGCGGCCAGATCATCAATGTCGCCTCGGTCGGCGCACATATCGTGGTGCCAACGGGCGCCGTCTACTGCGCCACGAAATACGCCGTCTGGGCGATCTCGGACGGTCTGCGTCAGGAAAATCAGGACATCCGCGTGACGACGATCTCACCCGGCGTCACCGCGACCGAGCTCGGTAACGACATCTCGGATCAGGCGGCGAAGGACTATCTGGTCGAACTCCGCAAGACGGCCCTGACGCCGGACGCCATCGCCCGCGCCATCGCCTATGCGGTCGAACAGCCGGACGAAGTCGACGTCAATGAAATCGTCGTCCGCCCGATCACCAGCACTCTGTGATCCTTATAATGGTCGCGCCGCGACCTGCCCTCGTCGCGGCGCCAATGGGAGAACCGACATGTTCACCAAGCTGCAGACCCGCCTCGCCGGACTGGCCCTGGCGCTGATGTTCCTGATGCCGATCAAGGGAGCGATGGCGACGACCGACAACACGGTCGAGACTCGCAACAAAGCGACGGTCCAGGCCGGCTTCGACGCCTGGAGGAACGGCACGGGCAGCCCCTATGACAAGCTCGCGGAGAACGCAACCTGGGAGATCGTCGGCAATTCGGCGGCCTCGCGCGTGTACAAGGGCAAGGAAGACTTCATGACCAACGTCATCCGGCCGTTCAACGCGCGGATGTCGAGCCGGCTCGTCCCGACGATCCGCAACATCTATGCGGACGGCGACACGGTGGTCGTGTTCTTCGACGCGGAAGGCACCGCGAAGGACGGCAAGCCCTATCGCAATACCTATTCGTGGTTCCTGACACTCGACAACGACCAGATCGTCAAGGCGTCGGCGTTCTTCGACAGCGTGGCGTTCAACGATTTCTGGGAACGGGTGAAGCCGTGAGCTTCAGCCTTCGCGGCCGGTCCAATAGCTTTTGGGCCTGGCCCCGAAGGTCTCCGGCAGGGCGCGGACGATGGCCGCGAGCGCGGCGTCTATGTCGTGCAGATATTGCGTCCAGTCGGAGTAATTGCTGATCGGGTCGCGCCCATCGGAGATGCCCCGCAGGCCGATCATCGAGGCGCCGCACAATGAGGCGGCGCGAAACACGGCATAGGTCTCCATATCGACCATGTCGGAGGCGATATCATCGTACGCTGCCCCGTTGACGATCGAGCCGCCGGTACTGAGGCTTGCTTCCGGAATGCCTGGCAGGCGCTGGAAGATCGGGAGGGTTGCCGGAAGTCCGAGGAACGGTGTGAGACCTTTTTCGAAACCCAGCGGGCTCGCGTCCATATCGCGATAGGCGACGGACGACACCTGATAGATATTGGCCTGAGAGAGCAGACGCGATCCTGCCGAGCCCATGCTGATCACGATGTCAGCCGGATCCTCCGTGAGAGCGAGGGTCACGCGGATCGCGGCCTCGACCGGTCCTACTCCCGTGATGATCGGCTTTATCAGCGCCCGCAGTTCCGGCCCGTATTCAGGCTCGGCGGCAATGGCGAAGAGCACGCGGAGATCGCCATCGGCGGCGCGATAAACTGCGGTCACGACTGATCTTTCAAGAACGGAGGGCGGCCGAGGAGACGGTCAATCCCCGTCATGGTCAAGCCCCGGCGGCTTCCGGATTGGCGGCCGCTTTCGCCTCCGCGATCCGGTTTGTCGTTGCCGTCGCGGCAGCAGCCGCTTCCTCTCCACTGCCGCCCGAGACCCGTACGGTCGGCACGGCGAACTTGATGCCATTCTCCTCGAAAGCCTTCTTGATCATCACGTAGGCCTTGCGCCGGATGATGAATTGCTCGCCGGGCTTGGTCATCATCTTGAGGCGGATCTGGATGGCGAATTCGCCCATCTGGTCGACGCCCTGCATCTTCAACGGCTCGATGATGTGGGGCGCATATTCCTCGTCCTCGGCCAGTTCCTGACCGATCTTCTTGATGAGCTTCCTGACCTTTTCGAGGTCGGTGTCATAGGTGACGCCGAGGCTCATCTTGTCGATGACCCAGTCACGGCTTTCGTTGCGCACGGAGCCTAGCTCGCCGAACGGCACCGTGGTGATCGGGCCGCGATGGTGGCGGAGCCTGACCGAACGGAGCGAGAAGCCTTCGACCGTCCCCTTGTGGCTGCCGGCAACGATGTATTCGCCGACGCGGAACGCATCGTCGAGCAGATAGAAGACGCCCGAGATGATGTCCTTCACGACCGTCTGGGCGCCGAAACCGACCGCGATGCCGATGACACCCGCACCGGCGAGGAGCGGTCCGATCTGCACGCCCATCGCGTCGAGCGCCATCAGCACGCCGACGACGGCAACGAGGACGAGAAGCACATTGCGCAGGATCGGCAGGAGCGTCGCGAGCCTCTGCCGCCGGCGAGCTTCGGGGCTGTCGTCATAACCGTGCCCGGCTCCTGAGGCCGGAAGCGGCACGATGTAGCTGTCGATCAGGGTTTTCACGAGCTTCCAGGCGAGGTCGACGGCCAGGAGGACGATGACGATCTTTAATGCCGCGCGGATCACGTAGGTCGCCCCGGTCTCGCCCATGGCGATGTCGTTCAGTCGGATGCCCCATGAGCGGGCCAGCACGACTGCCGCCACGGCGACGCACACCACGCGAAGAGCACGCTCGACGACGATCGACCAGCCGAGGATCGTCTGGTCAGGCACCTTATCCGGATCGTTGATGTTCGCGATGTGGCGCACTGCATCGCGCGAGACGACGAGGACCACCGGCAGGATCATCGCGACGAGCGCCGTCCAGAACAATTCGTCGAGCCCCATCAGCGCGAAGATCCAGGTCAGGACGATGCCGAAGGTCAGAACAAGGGCGGTTGCACGATTTGAATGCGGATCAGCCTCTCGGCACTGCCGACCCCATACCATGATGATCGCCGCGCCGCCGAGTATCGCGAGCCACAGCGCCTCGACAACCTCGCGGGACGCGTACGGTACTTTGATGATGGTCAAAAGGCTCAGGATCGCCACGCCGGCAGCCGCGATGCCGACCAGCCAGATCAGCCAGAAAAACCAGAACTTCGCGAGTTCCGTGGTCACCGGCAGCATGCGGTAATGGCCATAGCGGCCAGCGGGCGCGAGGACGATCCGGCCCACGAGAACGCTCAGCCGCGTGATAAGCACCGCCACGAGGAGTATCAGCACGATCTCCCGGAACACCGGAGGCCAAGGGAATAAGAGAAAGGCTCCGAGACTGCCGACCAGGAAGGAAACAGTGACGAGTAAGCCGAGCGACAGTCGCACACCATGGACCTTGAGCCGATCGAGAACGGTCTCGGACGGTGCGGCGAAGATATAGGCCAGCATGCCCTTGCCGGCCCACCAGCCGATTGCCTGCGTGGCGAATCCGCCGGCAATGAACACGACGACCGCTCCGACGAGCCAGAGCAGATCGACCCTGTTCTCCATCATCTGGAAGGAGCTGGCCGCGTTCGCAATATCGGTCAGGACGTGCGGCGCCGCGGTGGCGAGGGTCATCGCGCGCGTGCGCAATTGCTGAAGACTCGTCGCGAGCGACGACACGTTCTCGCCCATCGCCATGGTCGAACGCGATTGCGCGGGCGGTTGCGGCGCCGGAGCGGACTGGGCCGGCGGTTTTGCCTCTGTCGCGGCCTTCAGTTGCTCCTGTGCGAGTGCCCTGCCCTGTTCGTCGTTCGGAACCTCGATCGTGAAGCGGATCGGCGGTGACTGCGCCGGCTGCTGCGCCAACGCCCCTCCCGTCGTTGCCAGCAACAGGCAGAAGAGCAGGATCGACCAAACGCGGCGAATGGACATCGGATGTTTTCCAGCGGGCTGTCCGCCATGCGGATCATACATTCCCTTTCGCCGGAGGGCAGCCGCGAGTTACGTCCGTTTATGTCGTCGCGATAACACGTTTCTGGGCCGTTGAAACAAATCGGCACTGCGACGACCTCGCCCGGAAACAATTCACCTCTATTGACGCCGCCAACGAAATTCGATGGCGCCACGCGCCTTTTAGGACTGCCAGACATGAAGCGGCTCGCCCTGCTTGTGCTTGCGGTCGGATTGTCTTGCGGCCAGGCCCAGGCATCGACCGATTACATGGATCAAACTCCGGCCTCCATCGAGGCCGGTATCGAGGCCAAACATCCGGTGGCCTATCTCGTCGTGGCCACGAAGCTCTTTCAGGGCGGCCAGAAGGACGAGGCCGTCTTCTGGTTCCATCTCGGCCAGTTGCGCTACCGGACATATCTGATGGCGCGGCCGAAACTCGACCCGACCGGCGATGCCGCGCTGTTCTCGTCCCTGTATTCGAGCATCGGACCGGCGATCAACCGCTACGCCTCCGCCGATCCGGGCAAGCTGACGAAGACGATCGACCGCGTGCTCGCCTGGGACGACGCGCATGACGACACGTTCACGTCGAAACGGACTTATGCCGCCGAACGCGAGTCCGTCCGCAAGGGCCTGATCGAGCTTCGCGAGTACAACTTCGCGCAAGCTGAGCAGATCAAGACGATGCGGAGCGCGAACGGACTCGAGAACCACTGATGAGCTGGACGAGTTATCTGCCGATGCCCGCAAACGACGAACCCATGCTTCGCCGCCGCCGTATGCGCTGGCTCGCCATCATCCCGCTCGCGATGATTCTGTTCGTCGTGCTGTGCACCTGGACGCTGGTTTCGGTGTTCAACGCGGGCCTGGCACTCGGCCTTATGACATCAGGCGCGGTGATACTCGCCTACAGCGTACCCGCGACCCTTTTCGACTGGCCGCGCCTAACGCTGGAGGCCATCGGCGCATTCTTCGAATGGCTTGGGATCTGCTCACGTCCTAGTGGAACTGGGCGTCAGGTCCCGGCCGACGAGATGCGGCGGCAGGGAATGCCCTCGAACCGGCACAACGCGTCGTAGACCTGCTCCGAATGGGCGCGGTCGCGCGTCTCGACCGTGATATCGAGCGTGGCACCCTTGGCGGGCACGTCGAGATAAGCCCGGCCGTGCGAGACTTCCAGAATGTTGGCGCCCAGTTCGCCGAGCCGCGTCGCGATCCGGCCGAGCACGCCCGGTTGATCGTTGATCGTCAGGCGGAAGCGGGCGATCCGGCTTTCGCGCTCGAGTTCGCGGACCATGATCGAGGCCATGATGCGCGGGTCAATATTGCCGCCGCACAGAACAATGCCGACCTTCTTGCCGTAGAAGCGATCCGGGAAAGCGAGAAGCGCCGCAAGGCCTGCCGCGCCCGCGCCTTCGGCCATTGTCTTCTGGTAAAGCGCGAACGCATTCACCGCACGCTCCAGATGCGGCTCGTTGACCAAGAGGACCTCGGAAACGAGCGCCTCGACCACGGGCAGAGTGAGCTTTCCGACATTCTTGACCGCGATGCCCTCGGCAAGCGTCGGGCCGCCGGCTGGGCGCGGCTGGCCGGCCATCGCGTTGATCATCGACGGGTATAGCGAGAACTCGACGCCGACGATTTCGATCTCCGGCTTGATCGCCTTGGCGGCGATCGCGATACCGGAAATCAGACCACCGCCGCCGATCGGCACGACGAGCGTGTCGAGGTTCGGCGCATCCTCGAGAATTTCGAGGCCTGCCGTGCCCTGCCCGGCAATGATGTCCGGGTCGTCATAGGGATGGATGAGCGTGAAGCCCTCGTCCTTGACCATCTGTTCGGCACGGATCTGGGACTCGGCGAGCGTCTCGCCGTCGAGCACCACGCGGGCACCGTATGCCTCGGTGTTGCGGACCTTCACCTGCGGCGTCTGTTCCGGCATGACGATGATGGCCGGGATGCCCAGGCGCTGCGCATGATAAGCGACGGCCTGGGCGTGATTGCCGGCCGACATGGTGATGACACCCTTGGCCCGCGCTGCCTCGTCGAGCCGCGACAGGCGAACGAACGCGCCGCGGTCCTTGAAGCTGTTGGTGACCTGCATGTTCTCGTACTTCACCCAGACCTCGGCCCGGGTGAGCGCGGAAAGTTTTGGCGCCGGAAGCGTCGGCGTGCGGATCACCTGCCCCTTGAGGACCTCCCGCGCGGCGCGAATGTCGTCGACGGTGACGGGAAGCTTGGTGTCGGGTTTCGTCAGCACAGGCAGAGTTCCAGCGAGTCGCATAAGGGAAGTCTAGCGCGGGTTCGTGAGCGGGGCACCTCTCTCCCCTTGCGGGAGAGAGCCTACTCGTACCGTAAAGTGCGAGCGGAAAGGGGGCTTCCAGAGCCTCACTCGCTCACTCTCTCTCGGCCTGTGCGACGCAGAAGTCCACTCTCTCCGGTCAGAGGAGAGATTAGAGCGTCACCCCCGCTTCAACTTCTCAGCCACTAGAGGCGCGAAATAGGTCAGCACCGCGTCGGCCCCTGCCCGCTTGAAGGCGAGCAGGCTCTCCATCATCGCCCGGTCGCCGTCGATCCAGCCGTTCTGGGCGGCGGCCGTGATCATCGCGTATTCGCCGGACACCTGGTAGGCGAGCACCGGACGCTCGAAGCGGGTCTTCAGACGGTGGACCATGTCGAGATAGGGCATGCCCGGCTTCACGATCATCATGTCCGCACCCTCGGCGAGATCGAGCTCCGCTTCGAGCAGGGCCTCGTCGCTGTTGGCGGGATCCATCTGGTAGGTGCGCTTGTCGCCGATCAGGACCGTCGAGGTGCCGATCGCGTCGCGGAACGGTCCGTAGAAGGCGGAGGCGTATTTCGCCGTGTAGGCGATGATCTGAACGTCGGTCCGGTTGGCGGCATCGAGCGCCGTGCGGATCGCGCCGATACGGCCGTCCATCATGTCTGACGGTGCGACAGCATCGGCTCCGGCCTCGGCGTGCAGAAGCGCCTGGCGGACCAGAACCTCAACCGTCGCATCATTGACGACCTCGGCGCCGTCCAGCAGGCCGTCATGGCCGTGGCTCGTATAGGGATCGAGCGCGACATCGGTGATGAGGCCGATCTCCGGCACCGCCCGCTTGATCGCGCGGAGCGCACGGCAGACCAGGTTTTCAGGGTTCTGCGCTTCCGAGCCGCGGGCGTCGCGCAGCATCGGATCGGTGAACGGAAACAAGGCCAGGGCCGGGATGCCGAGGCTCGCGGCGCGCTCGGCCTCGCCCACGGCTTCGTCGATCGACAGCCGCTCGACGCCCGGCATCGAGGCGACCGGCTCCCGATGGCGCTCGCCCTCCACGAGGAAGATCGGCCAGATCAGGTCGGAGACGGTCAGCGCGTTCTCGCGCACGAGGCGGCGCGACCAGTCAGCTTTGCGATTGCGGCGCGGCCGGATCGGCAGATCGAGTGTGGCCTGGCGGAAACGGCTGGTTTTCGCGTCTCCCGCGGCGGCATCGCCAGTGAAGGGAAGGCGGCCCACCGTATCGTGCATCTCATTTGTCCTTCCGCGGCCCTCGCCGCATCAGCCCATGCCCTTGCTATCATATTGGAGCTTTTCCAGACACCGGGAGATTGCCGCACGCAAGTTTGACGACGCAGATGCGCGCACCTAAAGCTCGGCTCCGAAATCGAGGTAGGCCTCAGTGATCCGCTTTCTCCGCCGCAAGGAACCCGCCCCCCTGAACGGCGACGAACAGCCGGTGATGGACTGGACGCAGAACCTCGTCCTGTTCTTCCGCGTGCTGGCTGTCTTCCAGTTGTTCAAGGGCCTCGTCCATTGGTCCCTCCTCATCGGCGCGGGCGGCGACCCGATGGGATCCAACCAGGCGGTCGAATATCTATCCGCCAACATCTACTTCGCCGTACTCGATCCAGTTTCGGCGGTCGGTCTTTGGCTGACCTCTTCCTGGGGGGCCGTGCTTTGGCTGCTGGCCGCCGTCAGTCAGCTCGCGATCTGCATAGGCTTTCCAGAGATATTCGGTTTTCTTTGGCCGCTGATCCTGATCGAAGCGATCGCCATCGGCGGATACATCTTCCTGACCTTCAAGGTAGCTCAGGTTTCGGACGACTGATCTCGCATCCTTAGCGAAAGGTTATCCGCTGTAAGCTTTGATTTAGCACACGAGGTTACCAGTTGTTCAGTACGAGAAATAAAGACAAATTTAGTCAAGGCTTTTAAGCGCATTTTCATATGCGGTACGTATCTTACGGTGGAAAGGTGGCGGAAACCAATAAAGCGCCATCGTCATTAGCAAGAGGCGTACAGATGTCTAATGTTGCTCGCGCGGCTGCTTCGGCAACCTCCGCAAACCAGTCGGAGGATGTCCGGCCGCTCTACCTCGAAGCCTTGACGCTTGTTGAGCGCCTTCACCGTCGTCTTCTCGACGTCATCAAGGACGAGTTCGACCGCCGTGGCCGGGCCGACGTCAACAGCGTCCAGGCGCTGCTGCTTTACAATATCGGCGATGCCGAGCTGACAGCCGGCGAGCTCCGCACCCGCGGCTACTATCTCGGCTCGAACGTTTCCTACAACCTCAAGAAGCTCGTCGAAGCCGGCTTTCTGCATCATCAGCGCTCGCGCATGGACCGCCGCTCGGTCCGCATCAGCCTGACGCCGAAGGGCCAGGAAGTGCACGACATCGTCAACCAGCTCTACGAGAAGCACATGCGCTCGATCGAGCAGGTTGGCGGCATCGGTTCGCAGGATTTCCTCACGCTCAACAAGGCGCTTGTCCGCCTGGAGCGCTTCTGGACGGACCAGATCCGCTATCGTCTCTGATCCCCGGCGACGGTGGGTGAATGCGGGGCGCGTCGAGCGCCCCGTTTTCGTGTTACGAACACCATCTTGCCCGTATGATCCGGCGTCCCACATCCTAGGGTGAAGGAAACGCCGATGACGACCCTCGATAGCGCTTACGACCGCAGCCGACTGGATGGTGTGCGCCGCAAGCGCATGCTGGCCTTCCTGATCGACTTCACCTGCATCTGCATTCTCTGGCTGATCGCCTGCGTGATCGTCGGCTTCCTCGGCATCATCACGCTGGGCCTCGCCTGGATGCTCTATGGCGCGGTATTTCCGATCGTGGCCGTGCTCTATACCGGCATCAGCATCTCGAACCGGAGCGCGACGCCCGGCATGCGCGCTGCCGGACTGATATTCCGATCGGAGACCGGCGAGCCGCCGAGCTTCATACAGGGCGCGGCCCACGTCATCCTGTTCTACGTCTCGGTGACGTTCCTGACCCCGCTCATTCTGGTGATCAGTCTGTTCAACAGCCGCAAGCGCCTATTGCACGATATGCTGATCGGCGTGACGGTCGAGAACGCGTGAGCAGCCGAAAAGCGCCATTTTCCCGCCGAAAGCTCGGTGTTATCGTCGGAGTATGGATTAAGCCCCTGAGAACGTGACCGAACATCCTCGCGACACACCGCAGTTCTACATGACCGCACCGGCTCCCTGCCCCTACCTACCGGGGCAGGTCGAGCGGAAAGTGTTCACACACCTCGTGGGCGAACGGGCCACCGGTCTCAACGATCTTCTCAGCCAGGGCGGCTTCCGTCGCAGCCAGACCATTGCCTATCGCCCGGCATGCGAGAACTGCCGTGCCTGCGTCTCGGTACGCGTTCTCGTACGCGAGTTCGACTGGACGCCGGGCTTCCGCCGCATCAAGTCGAAGAACTCGGATCTCGTCGGCGATCTTCGCGCCGCCGTGCCCTCATCCGACCAGTATTCGCTGTTCCGCCGTTATCTCGATTCCCGCCATTCGGACGGCGGCATGGCGTCCATGAGCGTGCTCGACTACGCGATGATGATCGAAGACACGCATGTGAAGACGCGGCTGATCGAATATCGACGCCGTGGGCCAGACACCGCGCTCAATGGGCGCGGCATGGGTCCACTCTATGGCGTTGCTCTGACCGACGTGCTCGCCGACGGCCTGTCCATGGTCTACTCGTTCTACGATCCGGACCAGGCGCATCGCAGCCTCGGCACCTGGATCATCCTCGACCACATCATGCGCGCGCAGGCGATGGGCCTGCCGTACCTCTATCTCGGCTACTGGATCGAGGGCTCGCGCAAGATGCACTACAAGGGCCGTTTCCTGCCCCAGGAGCGGCTGGCACCCGCCGGCTGGGAACGGGTGTAGATCAATCCGGCTTGAACTTGTTGGTGCGCGGGAAGCCTTTCGGGGCCAGGCGACCGGCATCGGCACGGTTGCCGGTCCAGTCGCGGAGTTCCTCGCCGGCAAGTGTCCACGTCCGGCCCGATGTATCAAGCCAGGTCAGACCCTTCGCACTTTCGAAAGTCTTGGCGTCGACGACCACGCCATCCTTATATTTCTGCAGTCGAACGCCGCGCCCGCGGGACATTTCGGCCACCTGTGCGATCGGGAAAACCAGCAGCTTCCGGTTCTCGCCGACGATCGCGACCATGTCGCCCTCGACGCGCGGCGCGAAGCGCGCCTCGGTCTTCATGTCGAGGTTCATGACGTTCTTGCCCTTGCGGGTCGACGCCACGAGATCGTCCTCGGCGACCACAAAACCGCGCCCGTCGGTCGCGATGACGAGGCGTTTGGTGCCCGCGGCATAGACCCAGACCAGAGCGATATCCGCGCTCTCCTCGAGATCCACATGAAGGCGGATCGGCTCGCCCTGCCCGCGCCCGCCCGGAAGCTTGGACGCATCGAGCGTGAAAACCTTGCCGTTCGTGGCCATGACCATGATCTTGGCCGTGGTCTCGGTCATGAAGGCGGCGCGGAGCTTGTCGTCGGCCTTGAACTGCAGGCCGGTAAGATCCTGCACATGCCCCTTCAGCGCCCGGATCCAGCCCTTGTCGGATACGACGACCGTGACCGGCTCGCGCTCGACGAAGGCTTCGGTCAGGGCGGCGACGGGACGGTCCACCGCCTCGGCGAAGGTCGAGCGGCGCTTGCCGAGCGCGGTCTCAGGGCCGAACGACTTACGGACCTCGGCGATTTCCTTCTTCACCTTGGTCCACTGACGGCGATCGCTGCCGAGCAGCGCCTCGATATCGGCTTTCTCGGCACCGAGCTCGTCGTGCTCCTTGCGGATCGCGATCTCTTCAAGCTTGGCCAGTGCGCGCAGGCGGATATTGAGGATCGCCTCGGCCTGGATCTCGGTCAGGTCGAACTTCTTGATCAGCTCGGCCTTCGGATCATCCTCGTAGCGGACGATCCGGATGACCTCGTCGAGGTTGAGGAAGGCGATGAGCAGGCCGCCCAACACTTCCAACCGGCGTTCGATGGCGTCGAGCCGGAACCGGGCGCGGCGGACAACGACTTCGCGGCGATGATCGAGCCATTCGCGCAGGGCCGGTGCCAGGCCCAGCACCTGCGGGACGCGGCCCTTCACGAGCACGTTCATGTTGAGGCTGATCCGGGTTTCCAGATCGGTCAGCTTGAACAGGCTTTCCATCAGGATTTCGGGATCGACCGTGCGGGCGCGGGGCTCTAGGACGATGCGGATATCGTCGGTGCTCTCGTCGCGAACGTCGGCGAGGATCGGCACCTTGCGGTCGATGACCATCGAGGCGAGTTGCTCGATCAGCCGGCTCTTCGGCACGAGCCACGGAATTTCCGTGACCACCAGAACCCAGGTGCCGCGACCAGTGTCTTCCTTGTGCCAGCGGGAGCGGACACGGAAGCCGCCGCGACCGGTGCGGTAGGCGTCGCGGATACCGCTCTTCGGCTCGACGATGATGCCGCCGGTCGGGAAATCGGGACCTGGGACGAATTGCAGGATGTCGTCGGTGCCGGCAGCCGGATTGTCGATCAGGTGGACGGCCGCATCGAGCAGTTCGGCGGCATTGTGCGGCGGGATCGAGGTCGCCATGCCGACCGCGATGCCCTGCGAGCCGTTGGCCAGCAGGTTCGGGAAGGCAGCGGGAAGGACGATCGGCTCCTCTTCGGAACCGTCATAGGTGTCGCGGAAATCGACCGTGCCTTCGTCCAGGCCGTCGAGCAGGAGGCGTGCGACCTCGGTCAGACGCGCTTCGGTGTAGCGCATGGCGGCGGGGTTATCGCCGTCGACATTGCCGAAATTGCCCTGCCCCTCGACGAGCGGCCAACGCTGCGCGAATTCCTGCGCGAGGCGGACCAGCGCGTCATAGACCGACTGGTCGCCATGCGGGTGGTATTTGCCGATGACGTCGCCGACGACGCGGGCGGACTTCTTGAACGCCTGGCCCGGATCGAGCCGAAGCAGCCGCATCGCATAGAGCAGACGGCGATGGACCGGCTTCAGGCCGTCGCGGGCATCGGGCAGCGCGCGCTGGGTGATCGTCGACAGCGCATAGGCGAGGTAGCGCTCCTCCAGCGCGGAGCGCAGATCGACGGCCTCGAAACCGTCCGGAGGAGTAACTTGCTCGCCCATGGGACTTGGCTAACCGAAGGGCCGAGTCGGAGCAATGGCTGACGGGTTACAGTCCAATGCCGCCGACCGGAATGGTGGTTGCGCCCTTCTCGAAGCCGGCGATCAGGGACATGGCCTTGCCGATCGTTTCCTTCACCGCCGGGATTGCAAGGGATGCCTTATGGCTGTCCTCGCTGTCCCACACCTCGGTGACCCAAATGACGTCCGAGTTCTCGGCGTCCTTCGCCACGATGTAGTTCACACAACCGGGCATTTCCGCGCTGCCCGCGACAATGAGATCGATCAGCGCGTCCCGCTGACCGGGAGCCGCGATCATCTTGGCGATCAGACCGTACATTCGAACCTCCTAGACTAAACCATGGCGACGGCCGCGATATACGCCGCCCTTGCATCGGGAATAGGAATACCGCGCGGCTCATAGACATCGCGCGACAGGAAAAAGCCGGTGAGCTGAAAACCGGCGTCTATGTCCTTTTCGTCAGGCGCAGCATTGCGGCCCGAGCCGATCAGGAAATCCGGAAGCTTCAGGAGGCGGTCTGCATAGGGAGCGCCGGCCATTGCGCTGACGGCCCTGCCCGACTTCGGCGACACCCAGACCAGATCGGCAGACGTGCCGGTCGCGGCACAGGACGACAGATCGAGACCGAAACCCAAGCTCCGACAGCATAGCCAGTTCGAAGCGGATCATCAGCGCCGGAGCGATCTCGTTGTCTTCCAGATGGTCGAGGACGAGGCCGAGGGTTTCGAACACGGCGGGATGCGGATCTCGCTCGGGAAGCAACCTGGTGAGCGCCGACAGCCAGGCGAGACCGAAAACGGAAGCACGGGCCTCCATCAGCCGTGCGGCCCTGAATGTCAGGCCTTCCAGGGCGAAATTGCCGAGATGATCGTCCAGCCGCGCTCGCCATTCCGCGCGAACCAAGTTTCCGGGCTGAAGCACCGGCCGCTGCGTGCGGGATCGCCCACCCCGGACGAGGCCGAGATGGCGGCCGTGGTCGCGCGTCAGAAGTTCGACAATGACGCTGCTCTCGCCGTGGGGACGGGCGGAGAGAATGACGCCTTCGTCGGTCCAGTGCATCTAGCGCGGAAACTCCAGACCCATCTCCCGATAGCGCTCGGGATCGTCCGACCAGTTCTCGCGGACCTTCACGAACAGGAACAGATGGATCGGCTGCTCGGCGATCTCGGCGATCTCGTCGCGCGCGGCCATCGAGATCGACTTGATGGTCTGGCCGCCTTTGCCGATGACGATCTTCTTCTGGCTTTCGCGTTCGACATAGATCGTCTGCTCGACACGGGCCGAGCCGTCCTTGCGAACTTCCCAAAGCTCGGTCTCGACGGTCGACGAATATGGCAGTTCCTCGTGGAGGCGCAGGAACAGCTTTTCGCGGGTGATCTCGGAGGCCAGCATACGCAGCGGCAAATCGGAGAGCTGGTCTTCCGGGTAAAGCCACGGCCCCGGCGGCATCTCGTCGGCCAGCCATTGCTTGAGGTCGTCGACACCGTCGCCGTTCTGCGCCGAGATCATGAAGACGCGGACGAAGGGATGCTTCTCGCTGGCGTCCTGCGTCAGCTTCAGAAGCTGCTCGCGCTTTACGAGGTCGATCTTGTTGAGGATGAGGAAGATCGGCCTCTTCACCTGTCCAAGCCGCTCGAAGATTTCGAGGGCCTCGTCGTCGAGCCCCTTGCGGGCGTCGACGAGGACACCGGTCGAAATCGGCATCCTTCGCGCCGCCCCAGGCGGTCGTGACCATTGCCCTGTCGAGCCGGCGCTTCGGCGCGAAGATGCCGGGCGTATCGACGAAGATGATCTCGCTGTGGCCTTCGCATGACGACGCCGCGCACCAGTGCACGTGTCGTCTGCACCTTGTGCGTGACGATCGACACCTTGGCGCCGACAAGGGCGTTCAGGAGCGTGGACTTGCCGGCATTCGGCGCGCCGATGAGGGCGACGAAACCGCATTTCGTATCGGCAGGCGGTGTCTCGATGTCAGTCATGTACCGCCTCGTTGGTCCAAATTCCCTCGCGGATCAAGAAGGCTTCCGCCGCCGCCTTCTCTGCAACGCGCTTGGTACGCCCTTCTCCCCTCGCCGGTTCCCCGCCGCTGACGAAGACCTCGACCTGGAAGACCGGATGATGATCCGGGCCGGAGCGGCCGATCTCGCGATAATCCGGCGTCGCCAACCCCCGACCGTGCGCCCATTCCTGCAACGCCGTCTTACCGTCACGCAAATGCTTGCGCGGACGGAGCATGCGACCGTGCCAATTGCGATGGATCAGATCGCGCGCCGGCTCAAGTCCACCGTCGAGATAAACGGCCGCTATCACGGATTCGCAGACATCCGCCAGCAGCGCCTTTTTCTTGCGTCCGCCGCTGCGAGCCTCGCCCTCACCCAGCTTGACCGCCTCCCCGACACCGAGTTCGGCGGCAACCTGAGCGCATGTCTCCGCGCTGACGAGCTCCGAGAGACGCTGCGACAGCTCACCTTCCGGAACATCGGGAAAGGTCTTGAACAGCAGCTCAGCCACGACCAAACCAAGGACACGGTCGCCGAGGAACTCGAACCGCTGATAACTACCGGTCCGCGGATTGTCACCCTTCACCGCCGAGACATGCGTCAGCGCGTGGTCGAGGAGTGCAGGATCGGCGAACTGGTAGCCGAGCCGCGCCTCCAGACCCGAGCGGGCGGCGGCACGAGGGTTCTTCATCAGAGCGTATTGAAGATCCGCGACCAACGGACAGTCCAGGGCCAATTCCAGAAAGCCCAAGCGTGCTGCCCCTCTTCCACCGAGAAGAAGATGACCTGCGCCTTGCCGACCAGATTCTCGATAGGGGACGTAGCCGACCGCTGAGAGAACACGGCTGTCGGTCGAGTTGTCGCGGTTGTCGCCCATCATGAAGAAATGGCCTTGCGGCACTTCATAGACGGGAGTGTTGTCGTAGAAGCCGTTCTCGACGAGATCGAGCGTATCGTAGCTGACGCCGTTCGGCAGCGTCTCCTTGTAGCGCGGAACGTGGATCGGACGGTCGGCGTCGTATTCGATGTAGTCGTCGATCCGCTCCTTCGGCACCGGCTTGCCGTTGATCTGCAGCACACCGTCGATCATCTGGATCTTGTCGCCCGGCAGGCCGATCACACGCTTGATGTAGTCGGTCGAATTGTCGGTCGGCAGCTTGAAGACGACGACATCGCCGCGCGTCGGCTCGGCACCCCAGATGCGGCCGGAGAAGATCGGCGGCGAGAACGGGATCGAGAACCGGCTGTAGCCGTAGGAGTATTTCGAGACGAACAGGAAATCGCCGACGAGGAGTGTGTCCTTCATCGAGCCCGACGGAATGCTGAAGGGCTGGAACAGGATCGTCCGGATAATGACGGCGATGATCAGCGCATGCGCGACGACCCGGAGGGTTTCGAGGATACCCCCCTCGCTCTTCTTCTCGGTAGTCACGCTCATATCGCCTCGCATCACGCTGCTCGCATTCTCTGGATTTCGAGACGGCCGCACCACGCCGGTCTCTGATAGACGTTTGCAACTGGCCTCACAACGATTCGGCCGTGTCGGCGGGAACCGCGCTGATCATCACGAACGCCTGCGCGATCGGAAATTCGTCCGTAATGGTGACATCTATCCGCGCCCGGTAGCCCGGTGGAATCGATTCTTTCGAGATGCGCCCGCGCGCCGCCGGTCAATTCCATGGTCGGCCGTCCGCTCGGAAGGTTCACGACGCCCATATCGCGCCAGAACGTCCCGCGGCGAAAACCGGTTCCGAGCGCCTTCGAGCAAGCTTCCTTGGCGGCGAAGCGCTTGGCGTAGGTGGCGATCCGCTCGGCCCGACCCTCGGCCTTCTTCCGTTCGAGCGGCGTGTAGATCCGCTGAATGAAGCGATCGCCGAACTTCTCGATCGTCTTCTCGATGCGACGGATATCGACGAGGTCGGAGCCGATGCCGAGGATCACGCGGCGGCTCCCAGACGGGCGCGGCCGGCGCTCATGGCGGAACGCATGCGGGCGATGGCATTGCCCAGGCCGACGAAGATGGCCTCGCCGATGAGGTAGTGGCCGATATTCAGTTCAGCGATGTCCGGCAGCGCGGAGATGGTCTCGGCCGTTGCATAGTCGAGGCCGTGACCGGCATGAATTTCAAGCGAGAGTTCAGCGCCTAGGAGCGAAGCGCTCTTAATTCGCTCGAACTCCGCGGCAGCCTGCGCGGCATGGCCTGCGACCACTGCTTCGCACCACGTTCCGGTATGCAGTTCGACGACCGGAGCCCCGAGATCGGACGATACGCGCAGTACATCGGGGGACGGCTCCACGAACAGCGAAACTCGGATGCCGGCGTCGTTGAGCGCGACGATGGCAGGGGCGAGCGAATTGCGCTGTCCGACGACATCGAGCCCGCCCTCCGTCGTCCGTTCCTCGCGGCGCTCGGGGACAAGGCAGCAAGCATGCGGCTTCAGGCGCACCGCGAGAGCGACCATTTCCGGCGTCGCAGCCATTTCCAGGTTGAGCGGCGCAGACAGTTCGCGAAGCCGTTCGATGTCCTCGTCGCGGATATGACGACGGTCTTCACGGAGATGAGCGGTGATACTGTCGGCACCCGCCTGGATCGCCAGAGCGGCTGCGCGCACGGGGTCCGGCTATGATCCGCCACGAGCATTGCGGATGGTCGCGACGTGGTCGACGTTGACGCCAAGGCGGATGGGTCGGGTCACGCAGCCCCCCGTGCGCGGATGGAGCGAAGAGCGAGCTTCTTGTCGTGCCGGACGGTCATAAGCGAACGAACGATGAAATAGGTCACGATACCAAGCACCGCGCCAAGAATGATGCTACCGATCATGAGCGGTGCTATGAACGGCTCGAGCGCCGCCCAGGAATGTTGTTCGATCAGATCCTTGGCGGAGAAATGATGTCCACCGTGAACGAACAGGCGGCCGACTTCGTATGACGCGGCCCAGAACAGCGGGAGCGTCAGCGGATTTGCGAGCATCGTCACCGCAGCCGATGCGATGATGCTTCCGCCGAGGACGTACGCCAGGGCGCCGCCAATCAGATAATGCAGGCCGAACAGCGGGCTGAACGCCGCGAAGATGCCGGCGGCCGCTCCAGCCGCGACCGCATGTGGCGAGCCGGAAATCCGCATCAATAGCAGACCGCGATACTTGAGAGCACGCTTCCAGCCAATGCGCGGCCAGACCGCGTCCCGGACGCGGGCCGAGAACGGCGTCATGTTGCGGCTCTTGAATTTCATCGCGGGTCTATGCGGGCAGCCAGTGGCGAAGTCATGGCGCAAACGCGCTCTTGCCGAGCCCGCGGCTGCCGGGCTTCGTCGCGGGGATCGCGGCCAGTTCGGGCGGCAGGTCGTCGGCGTGATAGGTCGGGATTTCGAGCGTCGCGAGTGCGACCAACGGCACACCGAGATCGGCATTGCCGCCCGAGCGATCGATGAGGCAGGCCGCGCCCAGGATGCGACCGGGCGTGTCGCGGATCGAAGCCAGACACTCGCGGGACGACAGGCCGGTCGTGACGATGTCCTCGACCATGACGACGCACGCATCGCGCGGGATCTCGAAGCCGCGGCGAAGACGGAACACGCCGTCCTCGCGCTCGACGAAGACCGCCTTCGCGCCGAGATGGCGAGCCGTCTCATAGCCGGGTACGATGCCGCCTACGGCCGGCGAAACCACGACATCTACCTTGCCAAAGGCGGCCTCGATCTTCTGAGCCAGCGCCTTGCACAGCACTTCGGTGCGGACCGGATCCTGGAAAATGAACATCTTCTGCAGGAAGATAGGGCTGTGCAGGCCGGAGGACAGGACGAAATGTCCTTCGAGAAGCGCGCCCGCCTCCCGGAAATTCTGCATCACTTCGTCCTGCGTCATCGCTCTTTCCTGTCTTTGCCGCGTCAGCCGTTCACCCGCTCGACGCTGCTGATCACGGTCGAGCGCTTGAGATCGCGGATGATGTCGTTGAGGTGCTTCAAGTCGTGCACGCCCAGATCGAGGTTGATTTCATGGAAGTCGGACGAACGCGCGACAAGTGAAATATCATCAATGTTGCCGTCGTTCTGCGCGATCGTGCCGGTGATATAGGCGAGCGAACCTGGTTCGTTGATGCAGGTCACCATCAGCCGCGCCGGAAAACGCAGGATCGAAGCCGCCTCCATGTCCCAGCGTACGTCGAGCCAGCGCTCCGGCTGGTCCTCGTATCGGGCGAGAACCGGCGACTGGATCGGATAGATCGTCACGCCCTCGCCCGGCGTCATGATGCCGACGATGCGGTCTCCCGGAACGGCGCCGCCATCCGGCGCGAAACGAACCGCGATATCGGTCCGCAATCCGAGGATCGGCAGCATCGAGCCGTTATGACCTTCGATCCGACCGGGCCCGATCGAACGCAGCGTCGAGCCATGCTTGACCGCCTGGGCTCCGGGCACACTAGAGGTGCGGCGCGATGCCGGGCGGTCGGCCTTCACTTCGGGATAGACGGCACGGACGACGTCGTTGGCCAGCATCTCGCCGCGACCGACTTCCGACATCACCTCCTCGACCGAATGACGCGCCAGACGCGGCAGCGCGATCTTCAGCATGTCGTCCGAATAAGCCTTCTCGGCGCGCTCGAACGCGCGCTCCACGATCTGACGGCCGAGGCCGGCATATTGGGCGCGAACGGCGGCCTTGGTGGCGCGGCGGATCGCGGCGCGAGCCTTGCCCGTACGTACAAGCGACTCCCATGCCGCCGGCGGCTGTTTGGTCGCTGCGCGGATGATCTCGACTTCGTCGCCGTTCTTCAGTTCCGAGACCAGAGGTGCGTTGCGGCCGTTGATCTTGCAGCCGACGCAGGAATTTCCGACGTCGGTGTGGACCTCGTAGGCGAAGTCGATCGGCGTCGCGCCGCGCGGCATGGCGATGAGGCGTCCCTTCGGGGTGAAGCAGAACACCTGGTCCTGAAAGAGTTCGAGCTTTGTGTGCTCGAGGAATTCTTCCGGGCTGTCACCTTCAGCGATGATCTCGATCGTGCGCCGCAGCCATTCGTAGGCGCGGCTGTCCTTGGTCAGGGCGGCCCGATCCTCGTCGGTCGTGCCGTCCTTGTAGAGCGGATGCGCGGCGATGCCGTATTCGGCGACCTGATCCATGTCCTCGGTGCGGATCTGCAGCTCGACGCGCTGGTGGCCGGGTCCGATGACCGTCGTGTGCAGCGAGCGATAGTCGTTCTGCTTCGGCGTCGAGATGTAGTCCTTGAACCGACCCGGCACGGTCGGCCAGGTCGTATGGACGATGCCGAGCGCGCGGTAGCAGTCCTCCATCGAATCCGTGATGACGCGGAAGGCGAAGATGTCGGAGAGCTGTTCGAAGGCGATCGCCTTGCGCTCCATCTTACTCCAGACCGAGTAAGGCCGTTTCTCGCGTCCCTTGATCTCTGCCTTGATGCCGTACTCCGCCAGTTTCTTGTCGAGCGCGCTCTCGATCTTGGCGATGAGATCGCTCGACTTCTCCCGGAGGTTGGCGAGGCGTTCGGTGATGGTCTTGTGGGCTTCCGGGAAGAGATGGCGGAACGCCAGATCTTCCAGTTCCTCGCGCATTTCCTGCATGCCCATGCGACCGGCGAGAGGCGCATAGATGTCGAGCGTCTCCTCGGCGATGCGGGCGCGCTTGGCCTCCGGCACGTAATGCAGCGTGCGCATGTTGTGGAGACGGTCGGCGAGCTTGACCATCAGGACGCGGACGTCTTCCGAGATGGCAAGAAGGAGTTTGCGAAGATTCTCGGCCTGCGCTGCCTGCTTGGAGACGAGATCGAGCTTCTTGAGCTTGGTCAGACCGTCGACCAGACGGCCGATCTGCGTGCCGAACAGCCGGTCGACCTCGTCCTTGGTAGTGTCGGTGTCCTCGATCGTGTCGTGCAGGAGGGCCGCGACGATGGACGCGTCGTCGAGCCGGAACTCAGTCAGAATGCCAGCGACTTCAAGGGGATGCGAGAAGTACGGATCGCCCGATGCGCGCGTCTGACCGCCGTGAGCCTTCATCGCATAGACATAGGCGCGGTTGAGGAGCGCCTCGTCCGTATGCGGGTTGTACTTCCGGACGCGATCGACGAGTTCGTATTGACGGATCATACCTTATCAGGCGGCATAACCCGCCGCCGCATCTCCCGGTCGTATATGAGGTTTCGCCACAGGCTTCGGCAAGGGCAAAGGCATGGTCAGACGGCAGACCTTCGTTTGGCAAGAAGCGCGCGGGCCCCGAGCGCAATAAATCCGACGACGAGGCCCCAGAAGGCCGAGCCTATACCGAACAGAGCGACACCGGATGCGGTTGCAGCGAAGGTCAGGATCGCCGCCTCGCGGTCGTCGGGTACGGCGACCATGTTGACCACGGCATTCGTCAGCGGGCCGAGCAGCGCAATGCCGGCGATGGCCGCTATGGTCTCGGGCCGCATGGTCATGAACAGGCCGACGAGCGGCGCCGAAAAGAGCGCGAGCAGGACATAGAAGCCCGCGTAGATGATACCGACGACCCAGCGGCGCTGCTTGTCGGGATGGGCATCCTCGCCCGTACAGATCGCGGCGGTGATGGCGGCCAGGTTCGTGCTGTGGGCGCCGAAGGGAGCGAGCACGAGCCAGACCAGCCCGGTCGTGAGCAGGATCGGCTCCGGGCGCGGCTTGTAGCCGGCGGAGCGCAGCACGACGAGGCCGGGCAGATTTTGCGAGACGAGCGTCACGAGAAACAGCGGCACGCCTAGGCTGATAATGGCGCGCGGATCGAACTCGGGCGTCGTCCATTCCAGCATGCCGAACAGTGACGACGAGGAGATGCCGCTCGCATCCCCTCGCCCGACGACGATGCCGATGGCGACGACGAGCACGACCAGCATGGCGTAGATCGGCAGCCGCTGGCGGACCACAATGAAGACGAGCAGCAGTGTCACGGCCACCAGAAGATCGGACTGCAGCGTCCGGAACAGACTGAGGCAGAACGGCAGGAGCACGCCTGCAAGCATGGCCGCGGCAACCGAGGACGGGATACGCGATGCGAGCCGTCCCAGTGCAGGAATGAAGCCGAGCAGCACCATCGGCGCCGCAGCGAAGACGAAGGCACCGACCGCAGCCGGCCAACCCGGATTGAGCGTGCTCGCCGCGATAAGCGCTGCACCGGGCGTCGACCAGGCGAGGACGATCGGCATTCGGAAGAAAAGGCTGAGTCCAGCGCCGGCGATAGCGATGCCGAGGCAGAGCGCGGTGATGGAGGATGAGATATCCGCCGCGCTTCCGCCCATGGCCTGCGCGGCCTGGACGTTGATGGCGACAGTACCGCCGAAGCCGACGAGAGCGGCGATGAGTGCGGACGTGAACGCCGAGAGCGGGATCAGACCGCCTGCTCTTTTCTCGTCTGCCTCGTCAGCCATGGCGAAACGTCTACGCCTCAACCCATAAAAAAATGTCCCCGCCGATCGGCGGGGACATGATTGTTCAATTCAGAACCGACTAGTCGGCGCCGTCGTCGTCGTTGCTGGTGTCGACCGGCGGGGCGAGGCCCTCGAGGCCGCGGAGGAGGTCTTCCTCGGTCATGCGGTCGAAAGCGATGTCGTCGCTGCCGCCGGCGGCGAGCATCGGAACGGGCTCCGGCTCCGGCTCGTCCACTTCGACATGCTTCTGCAGCGAATGGATGAGATCTTCCTTGAGGTCCTCGGCCTTGATGGCGACATCGGCGATCTCGCGGAGCGCGACGACCGGGTTCTTGTCGTTGTCACGGTCGACCAGGAGCGGCTGCCCGCCTGCGATCAGACGAGCGCGGTGGCCGGCCAGCAGGACCAGCTCAAAACGGTTTTCGACCTTGTCGATGCAATCTTCGACGGTAACGCGGGCCATGGGCGGCCTTTCTCAGGATTCGAATCTGGAGATTAATTGGTCACATAACCTGCATCTGCGTCAGGTTCAAGGCTGGCGGGATAAGCCCTGCCCCATGCTTGACACATCTCGGCCCGGATCGACATCTTCAGAACGATTTCAAATCACGGACGCGGATTTTTCGTCCGACGGTTTTTCAGGCGATCCTTTTCTTGTCGATTGCGCTGATTTCGTCTCAAGGCCGCGTCCGGCAAACCATTGCCGGGACCATGACCCATAACCTGCCCAGGATCGCCCTGTTCATCGACGGCGCCAATTTCTATTCCAGCGCGAAAACACTCGGCTTCGACATCGATTATCGCAAATTGCTCAAGGAGTTCGGCAGCTACGGCCAGCTGATCCGGGCCTATTATTACACCGCGATGGTCGAGGATCAGGAATATTCCTCGCTGCGTCCGCTGGTCGATTGGCTCGACTACAACGGCTACACGGTCGTGACCAAGCCCACCAAGGAATATGTCGACGGCTCGACCGGCCGCCGCAAGTTCAAGGGCAATATGGATGTCGAGCTGACGGTCGACGCGCTCGAGATCGCTGAACGCGCGGATCACATCTACCTGTTCTCCGGTGACGGCGACTTCCGTTCCCTGGTCGGCGGCGCTCCAGCGCAAGGGCGTGCGGGTGACGGTCGTTTCGACGGTGGCGACCCAGCCGCCAATGGTCTCCGACGACCTCCGCCGCCAGGCCGACGAATTCCTCGACATCTCCGAGCTCAACACCAAGATCGGCCGACCGCAGGCCGACCGCGCCGGACCGCCTGCCCCGCTTCGTGCGTGGACCCTCGGCGGACGACGTCGAGGACTGACGCCATCACGCCGGTTCAGCCCCCGCACGATTGTCCGCTCTGTCCGCGTCTCGTCGCCTTCCGCGAGACGTGGCGCGAACGCGCGCCGACCTGGCACAACGCGCCCGTCCAGAGCTTTGGGCCTGAAGATGCCGAACTTCTGATCATCGGCCTCGCGCCCGGCCTTCAGGGTGCGAACCGCACCGGCCGCCCGTTCACCGGCGACTGGGCCGGCGATCTGCTCTACGCGACCCTGCTGGAATTCGGCTTTGCGACAGGCGTCTACGACGAGCGGCCGGATGACGGGCTTGAACTTGTCGGCGCGCGGATCGTCAACGCCGTGCGCTGCGTGCCGCCGCAGAACAAGCCGGTCGGCGCCGAGATCAATACCTGCCGCCAGTTCCTGACCGGCGAGTTCGAAGGACTACCGAATGTGAAGGCCGTCGTTCTGCTGGGGCGCATCGCCCACGAGAGCACCTTGCGAGCGCTCGGCGCACCGATGAATGCCGCCAAGTTCGGCCACGGTGCCGAGCACGATATCGGCCGCGTCCGGCTTTTCGATAGCTACCACTGCTCCCGCTACAACACGAATACCGGCCGGCTGACGACGGATATGTTCAGGGCGGTGTTTGCCCGGGTGCGGAAATACCTGGGCTGAGGAGTTTAGGTTTCGGTTAGTTCACCCAAACCTATGGATGATTCAGAGCCGGACGAACGCCCTCTAGTTTAGTGGGCAAGAGCAATTCCCCTCCCTGGTTGCTCTTCTTGGCTGAAGCCCCGCCCCGCCTCCCGGCGGGGCTTCTTTTTTAGCCTCGGTCCCTGAGCAACCTTGCCTTTTCACGGTTCCAATCGCGCTTCTTCTCGGTTTCACGCTTGTCGTGCAGCTTCTTGCCCTTGGCGAGCGCGATCTCGACCTTCGCCCTGCCCTGCTCGTTGAAATAGAGCTTGAGCGGGACGACCGTCATGCCCTCGCGCTGCACGGCGTTGGCGAGCTTGGCGATCTGGCGGCGATGCAGCAGCAGCTTCCGCGGCCGTTTGGCCTCGTGATTGAAGCGGTTGGCAGCGAGATATTCCGGGATATAGGCGTTGTAGAGCCACATATCGCCATTCTTCTCGGCGGCGTGGCTCTCCGCGATCGTCGCCTTGCCGGTACGAAGCGACTTGACCTCGGTGCCGGTCAGAACAATGCCCGCCTCGAAGACCTCGCCGATTTCGTAATGGTAGCGGGCCTGTCGATGGTCGGCGACGAGTGTGCGCTTCTGCTCCGCCTTGGCGGCACTCATCCGTTCAACACGCCCGCATGCACCATGGCCTTGCGGACGGCCTCCCTTGTGCCTGCGGTGGCGGGCATCAGCGGCAAGCGGACTTCGTCAACGACACGGCCGAGAATCGACAGGCCGGCCTTGGCGCCGGCAACGCCTGTGTCCATGAACACCGCCGCATGGAGCGGGATAAGCTTGTCCTGGATATCCAACGCCTTGGCGTAATCGCCGGTCTGAGTCGCGAGATGGAGTTCCGAGCAGAGGCGAGGCGCGATGTTCGACACGACCGAGATGCAGCCGTGCCCGCCCGCGGCGTTGTAGGCGAGCGCGGTCATGTCCTCACCCGAAAGCTGGATGAACTCCTTGCCCATCGCGGCGCGCTGCTGGCTGACGCGGGCGAGATTGCCGGTCGCGTCCTTCACACCAACCACGTTCTTCAGCTCGAACAGGCGGGCCATTGTGTCGACCGTGATGTCGACCACGCTGCGGGCCGGGATGTTGTAGATGAAGATCGGAATGCCGATGGCGTCGTTGATCGCCTTGAAATGCTGGAACACGCCTTCCTGGGTCGGCTTGTTGTAATAGGGCGTGACGACGAGAGCGGCCTGGGCACCGGCCTTTTCGACATAGCGGGCGAGCTCTACGGCTTCCGCCGTAGAATTAGAGCCAGCACCGGCGATGACCGGAACCCGGCCGCGCGCTTCGTCCACGCACATTCGGATGACGGCGCGGTGCTCCTCATGGGTGAGTGTCGGCGTTTCGCCGGTCGTGCCGACGGGAACGAGGCCGTGCGTGCCCTCCTCGATCTGCCAGCTCACCAGCTCACGGAACGCTTTTTCGTCGACGGCGCCGTCGCGAAAAGGCGTGACCAGAGCAGTGAAAGAACCCTTGAACGGGTGCGACATCTCGATGTTCCTTAGAATGGGGCGGTAAGCTTTAATCCCGCCGAGCTTCCGGGGGAAGCCCCTCGCCGCTGAGGTGTACGAGTCACGCTTTTGCCCGCATTGCGGCCTACCTGACCGTGGCGGTTAGCGTTTCGTAAACAATCGCGCGTAAGACTTGGGGGCATCTACGGAGATATCGCGTGAGCCCGAGACCGCTTGTTACCGGCCTCTCAATTCTGCTTTGCTCCACCGTGCTCGCCTCTGCGGCTGAGCGCGTACCCCTGCCCGCGCCGCGCCCCTCGACCGAGGCGACCTCATCGATTCCCGCGGCCACCACACCCTCTGCCGTAGCTCCGCTACCGACGCCCGCGCCGCGCCTGCAATCAACCGCATCGCAGCCTGCTCCGGCTCCCGGCTCGCTCGGCATTCCGGCCCAGCTGTTCACCGCGCCGCCGGTACAGGCCAACGCCTTTGCACCGAGTTCGCCCGCCGTCAGCAACGGTCTGTCTTCGCTGCTCGGCGCCTCGCGCAGATTCCTCGACCGGTATCAATCAGTCCGATGTCGCGCTGATCAAGACCGCGATCGCCTATCTCGACGGCGGGAAGCTCGCCGATGCGCAGCCGATCCGTGACCAGCTTCGCGACCGCGCGGCCCGGACCCTGTTCGACTGGCTGATGATTCGAGCGGCGTCGCGTCAGGTCGGGTTCTCGACCATCGCCGGCTTCCTCAACGACAATCCCGACTGGCCTGCCCGCGCGCTGATCACCCGTCGCGCCGAGGAAGCACTCTATCTCGAGAACCTCGACGCGGGCACGACTCCGCGCATTCCTCAACGGGCGGGCGCCTCAGACAGGCCTCGGCAAGCTCGCCCTCGCCCGCATTTCGGACCGCAACGGCGCCGCGCGCCTCGTCAAATCCGTCTGGCGGGAAGAGGATCTCTCCCCGGACATCGAGGCCAAGGTCCTGGACGAGTTCGGTGGCTTGCTGACGGCCGACGACCATGCCGCCCGCGCCGACCACTTCCTCTACGATGGCGAGACCGCCAACGGCATGCGCAATGCAGCACGTGCCGGCTCCGGCTATCAGGCAATCGCCAAGGCCCGTGTCGCTGTCGCTCCGCAAGACGAAGGACGCCGCCTCCCTGATGGCCGCGGTTCCTTCCAACCTGCGCAAGACCCCGAGCTACCGCTTCGCTGAGATCAACCTGCTTCTCGCCCAGAACAAGGATGAGGAAGCGGCGCGGCTGATGGTCGAGGTGACGCGCGATCCGATCGCGCTCGTCGACGAAGGCGCCTGGTGGGAAAAGCGCCGCTGGCTCGCCCGCGACATGCTCGATCTCGGCGATGCGAGGATGGCCTACCGGGTCGCGGCCGGGCACGGAAATGTCAGGCCGGCCGATATCGCCGACGCCGAATGGCATGCCGGCTGGATCGCGCTGCGGTTCCTGAAGGATCCGGCGCTTGCGAAGAAGCATTTCGCCGAGATCGCCCGTGTCGGCCTGACGCCGATGACGAAGGCGCGCGGCGATTACTGGCTCGGTCGCGCCGAGGAAGCCTCCGGCAATACGGGCGCGGCGCAGTCCTACTTCGCGTCGGCGGCCCGCTACGGCACCTATTATTACGGTCAGCTCGCTCGCGCCCGTCTCGGCGGCAATCATCCGCCGATCCAGGCCATGCAGCCATCGGCGCAGGCCCGCGATGCGTTCAACCGCAATCCCGGCGTCCGTGCCATCCGCATCCTTTATGCGGCGGGCGCTCGCGACAAGGCGATGCCCCTCTTCAAGGAAACGGCCGACGCGCTGCGCGATACGGCCAGCCTGACGCTGCTGGCGGAGCTCGCCGAGAGGAACAACGACCCGCGCGCTCAGCTTCTGGTCGGCAAAGCCGGCATCCAGAATGGCTTCCCGGTCGAGGTCGCGGCCTGGCCGACGAACGGCGTGCCGAAATTCCAGCCGGTCAGGCATGCCGGTCGAACTCGCCGGTCGTCCATGCGATCGCCCGGCAGGAGAGCGAGTTCAACGCAGCCGCGGTCTCGCACGCCAAGGCGCGCGGGCTTCTGCAGATGCTGCCGGAAACGGCCAAGCGCACCGCCGCCAAGGTGGGCGTGCCGTTCGACGCCAAGAAGCTCAACGACGCCGACTTTCAACGCGACGCTCGGCGCCGCGCATCTCGGCGAGCTGATCGACAATTACGACGGCTCCTACATCATGACCTTCGCCGCCTATAACGCCGGCCCCGGCCGCGTGAAGGAATGGGTGGCGCGCTACGGCGATCCGCGCGACCCCAATGTCGATCCGGTCGACTGGGTCGAGCGCATCCCCTTCACCGAGACCCGCAATTACGTGCAGCGGGTGATGGAGAACGTGCAGGTCTACCGCATGCGGTTCGGAACGCGCGCGCCGGCGACGATCGAGGCGGATCTCCGTCGCGGCCGGAGCTGAGCCTTTTCCTTCGAGAAGACGTCCCTCAGGTCCCAGCTCTGACCGGATGATGCAGCTTTACCGGACACCGCCGACCGGGAGACGGGTGCGCGCCATCGACTTCCGGGTCTGAAAGCTCTCACGTCTCAAACAGCACTCCTCTCCTCGAAATCCTCGGAGGGATGCGCGGGACGCCGGGAGATCGACCTCTCCCAAGGCGGTCTGGCCTGATTGATTGAAGGGCCAAACCAATTGTTTTGCTCACCTCGGGACAGACGCTCTCTCAAGCATCGCAATGCTGCGAACACTTGATTGCGCCGACGCCCCGCGCGTGGCGGTCTTCAGGACAACAGCAGCGGTATACCCTCGACGGCCCACCTTCATGGCCGTCCCTTGGGGGTTCCGTTGGGCGCATGCCCGAGTCGGTGGAACGACCCGAGACACCGTCCTCCACGCAGAACCCCGGCGGCGGATGCCCGCCAGGCCCACTTGCTCCTGTCCTCCTCGGTCTCCGGGTGCGTTACCTCCCGGCCCAAGGCCACCACACTTCCAGTCCACCACACGACGCCTCGCGAAGCGCCCTCCGTGACCGGAAGCGTGGAAAGACAAGCATGTCGTAGAAATAAAGTCCCATCCTTGCATGCACTGTGGATCCTCCGGTCAAGCCGGAGGATGACGGCGGGGGGAGGACGGCGGTCCTTCGACACGGCCCTGCGGGCCGGCTCAGGATGAGGCTCCGACACGGCTCCCTGTGCGAGTCCGGCTCAGGGTGAGGCTGTTGCGCTTCGATCCTCATTGCCGGGCTCGGCCCGGCAATCCAGTCGGTGGCCATGGTTCTGGATGCCCGGGTCGAGCCCGGGCATGAGGGATATCGACAGACAAAAGAAAACCCCGGCGGTTGCCCGCCGGGGTTCTTGAACCTTGATCGGTTGGCTGATCGTGAGATCAGCCCGCCAGATCAGAAGTTGCGCTGGATACGCGACTGGATGCGGAGGTCGTCTTCGTCGCCGCCGAAGCCGGCAGTGGCATCACCCGTACCGTCGATCGCCGTCGACGTCGTCGAAGTCGACGGTGATGTACTCGCCTTCGAGGAAGATGTTGAGGTTTTCAACCGGCTTCCAGAGGATGCCGGCCGCAGCCTGGATCGCCTCGAACGGAGCCCTCAAGACCGTCCTTCGCGTCGTAGTTGATGAAAGCAGCCGAACCGTACAGAGCAACGGTTTCCGTCGCCTGGAAGTTGAAGCCGCCGCCGACAGCCCACTGCTCGGTCGAACTCGCCGTTGCAGATCGAAGTCTGGCGCGATCCATGCCGATGTCTGCAGGAAGGTGCCGAGGAAGCCGTAGTCGGCAGCGCCTTCAGCAAAGGTGCCCTGCACCCAAACGTAGGAGCCTTCAACCGCGGTCGGCAGGTTGATTGCAACGCCGGCCTGAACCGCCCAGCCGATATCCGGGTCGATGTCGAGAAGGTCGTCACCCGCGTTGTCCTTGACAGCAGCGGACAACTGAGTCGAACCCCGAAGCCTGCTCGACGCGGAGAGCGCCGCGATCCCAGCCTGATCGACGCGGAGAGCCGCGAGCGAAGTTCGGCCGAATTCCTGTCGCGGGAGCCGGCTGGCGTCAGCGAAGCATCGTCGTCGGCGACGATCCGAAGGCGAGTCGACGACACGCGTGCCGAAGAAGCGGTTAGCCTTGTCTTCGACGCCGACCGTGGCCGTGAAGCCGTCACCGAACGACCAGGTGTAGGCGAACGGTGTTGACCTGCTTTCCGAGAAGAAGTCGGCAATCGTCGCGGTCTCACGAAGTCGTAGAACGACGAGGTGCGGCCAACCGTGAAGCCGGCGAACTGGATGAAGCGCTCTCGATGAAGTCGTCGTCTGCCGCCATCGTTCTGGAACTCGTCCGAGTTCAGCGTCCGAACGGAATCTCGATGAACGAACGCAGGGTGCCCCATTCGGTCTCGGTGCGAGCGTCGAGCTGATCGAGAGGCGAGCGCGGTTGCTGTAACGCTCGGAATTCGTCGTCACCGAGCGAAGTCGTCCGGCTCGAAGCCCGGCTCGATGTTGCCGTCGTCGCCGAAGTCGATAGCGCTGGTCGAAACGGACGAAGCCGCCGACCTTGAGGCAGGTGTCCGTGCCCGGGATGTAGAAGAAGCCCTTGCCGTACGTATCGCAGATCTTCACGTACTCGACCGGTTCCGCCAGCGGAAGGTCGGCTGCCTGTGCCCCGGTGAACGCAACGAAGCCCGCTGCCGAACCGAGAAGAAGGCTTTTCACCATCTTCATATTAGTCCTCCAAAAGTATCGAGACCCTCAGGGAAGCGACCGGTCCGTCTCAGTGGAGCCTGCCGTTTTCCCCCCGTATCCCACCCAGCCTGCCGAGGGCCACCAGACAAGACGACCCGGAGCGAACCCCTTCGTCGTGTGAGGACCATGACTTTTCGTCGGCTGCGTCGCAACAGCTTCCGCCGCGTCTTTGCCTCATTTGGGGAGGGTGTTGCGCCATGTCACTGTATGTGTTCGGGGAGTCGAAAGGCAACAGGCTGCCGCGTATGGACGAGCCCTCTTCGAAGAACCGCGCCGGAACCCGTCCCGGCACGATTGCGATAAAGCGCTGAACCAAGGCCTGCGTCTTATTCCGCGGGCGCGGCCGTCTCGATGTGGCGTCGGCTTCATGCTCGTGATCGGCGCGCGATCAGCGAATAGACCGTCGGGACCACGAAAAGCGTCAGCATTGTGCCGAGCGTCATGCCGCCGACGATGACCCAGCCGATCTGCTGGCGGCTCTCGGCGCCGGCTCCCGTGGCCAGCGCAAGCGGCACCGCGCCGAGCACCATGGCGCCCGTGGTCATGAGAATCGGCCGCAGTCGCAGCACTGCCGCCTCGACCACCGCCTCGATTCGCTCGCGGCCCGCCTCCTGCTGCTGGTTCGCGAACTCGACGATCAGGATGCCGTGCTTGGTGATCAGGCCGACGAGCGTGACGAGGCCGATCTGCGAATAGACGTTGAGCGTGCCGCCCGTGAACCACAGCGCGGCGAGCGCGCCCGTCATCGACAGCGGCACGGTCAGCAGGATGATGAACGGGTCGACGAAGCTTTCGAACTGCGCCGCCAGCACGAGATAGATGAAGAGAATCGCCAGCACGAAGACGAGCGCCAGGCTCTGGTTCGACGAACGGAACTCGCGGCTCTGGCCGCTGTAGTCGATCTGCGTACCCCTCGGCAGGATCTCTTGCGCGGCGCGCTCGACTGCCTGGAGCGCCGAACCGAGCGTCGTAGCCGGGCGCCACATTCGCCGTGATGGTGGCGGCGCGCAGCTGGTTGAAGCGGCGCAGCTCACGCGGCGCGACCGATTCCTTCACCTGCACGATGTTCGAAAGCTGCACCATCGTCGCCCGACGCGGTGCGGAGATAGATGGTCGACAACGTCGACGGCGAGCCGCGGTCCTCGGCCGCGAGCTGGACCATGACGTCGTATTGCTCGCCATCGCTTGTCGAACCGCGTGACCTGACGGCCGCCGAGGAGCGATTCGAGCGTGCGGCCCGCGACGGAAACGTCGATTCCGAGGTCGGCGACCTTGTAACGGTCGAGCGCGACCTGGATCTCCGGCTTGTTGAGGACGAGATCGCTCTCAACGTTCTCGACACCCGGCTCGCTTTCCAGTCGCGTCGACCAGCCGGTCCGCCATCTGCCGCAGCTCCTCGTAGGTGCCCGAGCTCTGGATGACGAAGTTGACCGGCTTGTTGCCGAGGCCGCTGCCCTGACCGAGCGAGGGTGGATTGGAGGCGAAGGCCTGAATTCCGGCGATCCGGCCGAGCTTGCGCTGAAGTTCGCTCGGTGATGACCTGCTGCTTGCGATCGCGGTCCTGCCCAGTCATTGAGGAGCGCGAAGCCGAACATGTTGGTCACCTCCGGCGAGCCGGAATTGACCAGGAAGGAGCGCATGTCCGCGGTATTGGTGAGAATGCCTTCGACCTGGCGGGCATAACGCGAGGTAAAGTCGATCGTCGCGCCCTCCGGCGCGCGGCCGAACAGGCGCATCGTCGCCGCGATCCTCGACCGGCGCGAGTTCCGGACGACAGGCTCGTGAAGAAGTAGACGCTGCTGCCGGCAACCACGACGCCGATCAGGATGATCAGACGGCCGGGCACGCAGGGCACCGCGCAGCAGCGGCGCGATAGCCCTCGCTCCACGCCGTCGAACACCCGCTCCAGCATATGAAGATGCGGCCGTGGCTTCGCCTGGTGCTTCAGGAGCTTCGAGCACATCATCGGCGTCAGCGTCAGTGCGACGAAGCCCGAGACCAGCACGGCGCCGGCAAGCGTCAGCGCGAATTCGAGGAAGAGACGGCCGGTGCGGCCCTCCGCGAAAGCGATCGGCGCGTAAACGGCGGCGAGCGTGATTGTCATCGCGACAACCGCGAAGCCGATCTCTTTGGCGCCCTTCATCGCCGCCGGGATGGGCTTCATGCCCTCCTCGACGTGGCGGTAGATGTTCTCGAGCACGACGATGGCGTCGTCGACGACGAGGCCGATGGCCAGCACCATCGCGAGCAGCGTCAGCGTGTTGATGGTGAAGCCCATCGCGAACATGATCGCGAAGCTCGTGATCAGCGAGACGGGAATGGTCACGATCGGGATGAGTCGAGGCGCGGACCGAGCGCAGGAAGAAGAAGATCACGAGCACGACGAGGAGCACCGCCTCGCCGATCGTGTGGAACACCGATTAGATCGAGCGGTCGATGAAGACGGCGCTGTCGTAGCCGATGCTCGCCGTCATGCCGTCCGGCAGGCTCTCACGCATCGCCGGCAAGATGCTTCGCGCACGCCGTTCGACACGTCGAGCGGGTTGGCCGTCGCCTGCTTGATGATGCCGACCGATGATCGCCGATCTTGCCCATGAAGCGGCTGGTGCGCCGCTCGTCTCGGCGCCGAGCTCGACACGAGCAACGTCGCGCATCTTCACCTGATAGCCGTCGGCGAGCTTGACGACGATCGCTCTCGAACTGCTCGCCGGCGTCTCGAGACCGGTGCGCGACAGCACGTTGAATTCGCGGTCGATGCTCTCGATCCGGCCGGACGGGATTTCGACATTCTGCGCACGCAGCGCGTCCTCGACGTCCTGGACCGTCAGATTGTAGGCGGCGAGACGGGCGCGATCGACCCAGATGCGCATGGCATAGCGGCGCTCGCCGTAGATCTGGACGTCGGCGACGCCGTTGAGATTCTTCAGCCGGTCGACGACGAAGCGGTCGATATAGTCGGTGATCTCCAGCGGCCCTTCGCGGTCGCTGGTGATACGACATGAACATGATCGGCTGGGCGTCGGCCTCGACCTTGGCGACGGTCGGCTCGTCGATCTCGTCCGGCAGGTTCCTGCGGACGCGCGAGACGCGGTCGCGCACATCGCTCGCGGCGACGTCGGGATCGACGTCCAGGTTGAAGCGCACCGTGATGCGGCTCGTCTCGGAACGGCTCTGCGATTCGATCGTGTCGATACCGGCGATGCCGGCGATCGAGCCTTCGAGGATCTGGGTGACCTGGGATTCGATGATCTCCGCCGACGCGCCGGTATAGGTCGTCTGCACCGAGACGACGGGCTCATCGATGTTCGGATATTCGCGGACCGACAGCCGGTCGTAGGAGACGATGCCGATCAGCACCATCAAGAGCGTCATCACCGTCGCGAAGACGGGACGCTTGATGCAGATTTCCGAAATCCGCATGGCTCAGCTCGGCTCCGCCGCGGCGGCGACGACCTCGACGACCGCACCGTCGCGAAGACGGCCCTGCCCTGCGACCACGACCGTGCTGTCGATGGTCAGGCCCTCGACCACCTCGACCTCGTCCGGCGCGACGCTCGCCGAGCTGCACCTTGGATTCGACCGCCTTGCCGCCCTCGACGCGGTACACGTAGACGTCATTGCCGCGCGGCACGATTGCGCCTTCCGGCACCATGACGACATTGCCGCGGCTCACGCCGGTAACGGTGACGCGCGCGAACAGACCCGGACGCAACTGGTCGTCCGGATTTTGCAGGCGGGCACGAATCTTCAGCGCTCGGCCATTGACGTCGACCAGCGGGTCGATCGCATAGACTTGCGCCTCATAGGTCTGGCCCGGATAGGCATCGACCGTGATCAGGACCGTCTGGCCGACATTCACGTCGCGCAGATTGATCTCCGGCAGGCGGAAATCGAGCTTCAGCGTGTCGATCTTCTCCAGATTCATCAGCGCCTGGCCGATCTGCGCATAGGCGCCGACCGAGACCGTGCGGATGCCGACCGTGCCGTCGAAGGGCGCGCGGATATTCATCTTGTCGAGCCGCACGCGCGCGAGTTCGACCGCGGCGCGGCCGGTCTCGAGCGCGGCAAGCGCCTCGTCGCGGGCGCGCTCGGTGCCGGCGCCGGAGCGCGTCAGGGTCGTGGCGCGCTCATAGTTCGACTGGGCGAGCTTCAGATTGGCCTCGACATTGGCTAAGTCGGCACGCGCGAGCGCGTCATCGAGCTGGACGAGCGTGTCGCCTGTCTTCACCGCCTCACCTTCCTTGGCGGCGATCGAGGCGATACGGCCCGCGATCTCGGCGGCGATGCTGACCGATTCATCGGAGGACAGCGAGCCGACGGACTGCAGTTCGGTCGTGGCCGGGACGGAGCGCGCCTTGGCAGTCTCGACCGGAGCGCCCTGCTTCGGTGCAGACGCGGTCTTAGCTGGAGCAGCCTGCGCAGGGCCCTCGGTCGCCGTGGCGGTCTTCCAGACGCCCTCAAGGCCTCCTTCGGTCTGCGACAGGCCGTAAACGCCCGCCACCACGACGGCCAATCCACCCAAAGCAATCAACGATGCACGCTTCACCAATCCAGCCTTCCCGTCAAAAATCCCTCAGCCGCAATGCAATGGCCGAGCCATTTGACAAGCGGATGATAGCTCAGCCTTGAGCATTATACGCGGGTGAATACGGTTCCCTGCGCGAGATTTAATTCAATCTTCCGCGTGGGCTTGCAATGCCAAGCACCTCCGGTTATGTCCCCTGCGCTGGCCGGCCGGGCCTAGCGATTTGCGCGCCCGGCTCCCTCTTGGGGAATAGTTCAACGGTAGAACAGCGGACTTCTGACTCCGTTAATCTTGGTTCGAATCCAGGTTCCCCAGCCAGCCCCTCCGCCTCGCGGACCTAATAAAATCCCTGAAAAATGAACGAATTCTAGACCACCGCTCGGGAAATCTGGGTGTTTACGTGTTGCGGCCGCGTTAGCCTTTCGGGCATGTTTTCGTGGTTTTTCGTCCGGCTAGTGTTTATCAAGTGTGTATCAGATAAACACCCGGAACCCCTCCCCGTTGCCAACTGAAATCGTGAAGTTCGGCCCCGCGCCGATGAAGCGTGCCCTTGCCGAGGTTGATGGACGGCACACCGGGCAGCAGCCACTGATCCTCCGCGACCCCGCTTTCGAGGGCGTGACGATCAGGGTCAGTCGCAAGTCAGCGTCTTGGTACGTCAAGTACGGCAAGGTGCTGAAGAAGCTCGGCGACGTGGGGAACCCTGATGCGAAGAGCGAGGCACGGCGCGCGGGCACTATCTACGCTGTCCGTGACGCCGAGGAACTCGCCGACCGGGTCCGCGACATGCTGAAGCTCGGTCAGGACCCGTCGACGTACCTCACCGCCCGGTCCACCGGGATGACGCACGAGCAGGCTGGCGGCCATGCCGGAACCGTCGCCGCCAGGGCCGACGGCGCGTGGACGTGGGAGAGGCTCGTTGACCAGTTCCTCAACGAGAAGATCAAGAAGCCGACGATCACCTCGAAAGGGCGGGTCAAACCGCCATCCTGGAAGACCGAGAAGGAGGTGGTCGCGACCCTGCGCCACCCCGAACTCGACCATCTGAAAGACACCCTCGTCAGGGACCTGCGGCGCGGTCAGATCGAGGCGATCCGCAACAAGTGGAATTTGGCCGGGCGGACTGGTCCGCAGAGTAAGCTCGTCGCCTATGTGAAATCGTCAATGAAGTGGGCAAAGAGGTACCATGATGAGGCTGGTCTCTCCGATGTCGCTCCGTGGTGGTTGGAACTTCGAGCCTACCAACACGCGACCAAGGTAGAGGCCGCCCGCACGGCCGGCGAGGTCGTTGCCCCGCCTCTGACACCCGCGCAGGTCGCGAAACTGCTGTTCCTCGCTGAGAAGCACAGGGTCGCCGAGCGCCCCTCCGTTGACGACCGCCGCCCCAACTTACTGGCGACGGCCGATATCACGCTCTCGGCACTGTGGTTCATCGCGCTCACCGCACAGCGCACCCATGCTTCGTACGCCACCCGCGTCGCCAGGATCGAGGACAGGACCGCGACGGACGGCTGGCACGAGGTGTCATGGCTGCCCGTCGACATGAAGTCGAAGCGCCACTTTACGCTCCCCATCACGCCTGACGTCTATCGGCGCTCCATCGGTCGGGCGATGGCCTCGCCAGCGCGGAGGACGACGTCGCAGTGGGTGTTCGCCTCTTCCCGGGAGAAGCTCAGAGGTAAGGAAGGCCGCGCGGACAAGCACATCTCCGACACCGCACTCAACTCGGTCCTTAACCGCCTCCGCGGCAAGGGTAAGACTGGCTCGGGTGTCGACCTGCTAAAGCAGGCCGGGCTTCCACACTTCACCCTGCACGAACTCCGCGACGCGCTGACGACCTACCTCGCCGCCGATCAGAGCCTGCCGTCGTCCGCTGCCTCGGCAATTCTCGACCATGCGCCAGATGGCGATGAGCCGGCGGCGAGAGAGGCTCAAGTGACGAGGGATCACTATAACAAGAGCCAGCGCCTCGAACTGAAGGCCGCCGGCCTCAATATCTGGTCGTCGGCCGTCCTCGCCGAGTACGAGGAACTCCTCGAAACCGAGCGCAGGGCGGCTGGTTACAAGCGCCTGTTGAGCCGCCGCATCAACGTGAAGCCCGAGCACGGGTGGCTGTTTGACCACCATCTCCCCGCCCTGCCCGGGGCGAGCCAGCCGATCAAGATGGACCTGTCCAAGCTGAGTAGCGGCGTCGACGAGGACGACGATGATGGGGCCTTCGACGCTCCGGAGGAAGAGGTCGCGTGAGGCTGGCGGCCACCCTCGTCGTCCTCCTCGCCTCCCCGGCCCTCGCCCTCGATGACGGCTACTGGGTCGTGGTGGGCAGCACGAAACATTCCGAAGACGTCGGCGAGAACGTCGCCGCCAGGGAGCGGGTGCTCGCCGACATCAAGCCCTGCGGTTTCGAACCGTTCACGGACTGGAGCTGGATTCTCGGGCTTCTCCCACGGGTACGATGTCCACGTGCTCGGCGCCTATGCGACGCGGACCGAGGCCGATGCCGTGCTCACGGCCGCCCGACGGTGCGTGCCGGACGCCTATCTCGAGCGAGCACGCTACGCCGGGGAGTGATCAGCGCATCCGCCGGCGCAGCTCGGCGAGGAAGCCGAGCACGGTGAACGTCTCGACGCCGGACCGCCTCAGGTCGACCCTCTCGACGATCCTCTGAGCCACGGTCCCAATGGACACGAAGGCCTCCTCGGCCTCGGCGGCGCGGGCGTCCATGCGTCGGGCGGCGAGCGCCATTCGGGCGAGATTCCGGGCGAGGCGGTCACTCATCGTTGTCCGCCTTGTCGGGCTTGGGCACCGGGTAGTCGCGGAGGATGTCGAAACTCGAGGGTGGATATCCCTCGCGCTCAACCTCCACAAGCAAGTCCATCCATCGCTTGCGTTCCCGATCAGAGGCGTTCGTCAGCAGGTCGGTCTCCTCGGCTCCGGCGGCGAGCACCAAGCGCAGGTAAATGTTGAGAGATGAACCGTCGCGCTGGGCATCGCGGGAGTTAGCATCGAGCGCGGCCTCGAGTGCGAATCCCGCCGCGGCCGTGCGTTCCCGGAGGACGTGGAGGAGCGCCGTGCGGATGGCTTCGTCTTTGCCGAAGAACCCGTAGATCGCGTCCAGCATGCTGATGAAGAGGCTCTGATTCAGTCCGAGCATCAGGCGTCGCCGCCCCTCTTGTCGAAGAGCGCTCCGCAGAATTCGATCCAGCACTCCTTCATCGGGCGGCGATCCCCGTCGAAGGCTGCGGTCGCGTACCAGGCCTTGTCCCAGCAATCTGGGCATTCGGCCGGCGGCGTTCCCTTCCCTTCGACGTCGCACGCTACGCACAGCCAGCGGCCCCTCCCCGGCGGTCGATCCAGTGCGTCGACCGGAACCCACACCGTTCGGTCGGAAAGCTCGAGCAGGAACCCGCGGCCAGCCTTCCCGGGCGGAGGGATGCGCACGGTGCGTTCCTCCTCTTCGGTTCCATAAGCGGCTTTCAGGTAGGCGCCGAAGGCCTCGCCCAAGGTCACGACGTCACCTCAATGACCAGCGCGGGATCGAACTCGACGACGTTCTCGTCGCCGTAGCCGCGGGGATTGCACACCACCCGGGTGACGCCGATTTCGTAGTCGAAGCTGTCGTGCGTGTGGCCGTGGACCCACAAATCCGGCCCGAAGTCGTGAATCAACTCGGAAAGGTTCGAAACGAAGGCCGCGGACATCGTGTCTCCGACAAATCGTGACGCCACGGAATGCGGGTGAGGCGCATAGTGGGTGACAACGACCGTCGGCCCGGCATGCTCCTCCGCGAGTTCGCGTTCTAAGAACGCCCTCGCCTTGAAATGCGCATGCCGGACGTTCGCCGGCCGCCACCGCTCGGGCTGGTCGTCAACGAGAGCGATCGCCGAGTGGTCCCACAGGAACTCGTCGACGTACCTCATCGCGTAGGCGACCTCGGCGTCACGCTCCTTGCCGCGCAGGTCGCCGGCATTCAACTCGTAGTCGGTCCACAGCGTGCTGCCGACGAACCGCACACCGTCGATCACCACCGCCTCGTCGACGAGCAGATGGATGTCAGGGAACTCCTCGGCCGCCTTGATGCCACGCATGAGGCCGCCCTCGACTGACGTCGAGTAGAACTCGTGGTTCCCGGGAACGAGGATCACAGGCATGCGCGGCATCAAGTTGGCCGCCGCCCAGCGCACCGACTGCTCGAGGGGACTGTGGATGTCGCCGGCGAGGACGCAGACGTCCGCATCGGGATAGGCCAGCCCGAACACGCTGTCGTGTTCGAGGTGGAGGTCGGAGAGAATCCAAAGCTTCATGCTCAGCCCCTCCACTTTTCGTGGCGGGGGCAGCGACACGAGTACCACCCGGTGCCCTGAACGCGGCCGGCGTCGCCGCAGACGTCACACGAAATCTCCGAGCGCCGCTCCGCGATCTCGATGAGGCGGTCAATCTCCGATCCGCCGCCGTGCACGTAGCACCGGACCGACCCATATTTCTCCTTGATCTGGGAGATGCTGAAGTGTTCGCGATCCTCCTCCCGCAGCACGCGGTCGATGCTTTCAAGGAGGTCGCGCATCAGGTAGCGCCAGCCACCAAGGTGCTCGAACCACAGCGATCCCCCGCTCATCCAGCCGTATTCCCCTGAGAGTTCATCCATCCAGGAGCGGTCTGTCAGATTGCTTTCGGGAACGATCTCCCGGGGCGCCGTCGCGGCGGCGATGTCTGCGGCGAGGTCCTCCGCGTGCGCAGACGGCGGGGCGGAGCCGACGATCCGCGCCGACGTCCTTCCGGCCGCGACTGCGGCCCAGCCCAGAGCCATGTCCCGTGCGGCTTTGAGGCGCTCGCGAACCCGGCCGACCACGGCGCGGTCGGCGGGGGTCTCGGCCTCCCAAGCGTGCGCGGCGTCCCACTTCGCGAGGTCGACGGCGAGTGCGGCGTAGGACTGCGACATGACCCCGGAAATGTGGGGATCTCCCGCCTGCGCGCAGGCCATGAAGAGGGGGATCGTATCCACGTCGTCAGGCAGCGCGTCGAGGATGCGGCGACGGAGGTCCGCCGTCGATTCCCAGTCGGAGTCCGGTAAGGCCAGGTTCTCGACGAGGTATCCGAGATGGGAGATCGCCGTTTCGGACGTATCCGCCGTCACGAGGCTGTAGAGGATCGTATGAACGGGGCGGTCGACGAGTGCCTCGAGCGGCGTCGGCCTATCGATGGTGGCGAATTCTGGCTTCACTGGATCGACCTCCCGGCGAGGTCGTATTCCAGGTTCTCCCGGCCGAGGCGGTACCAACGCGAGATCGTGCGGATGACGGTCCGCGCATGGTCCATCACCAGAATCTCACTTGTCTTCGCAAGGCGTCCGTCCCTGATGTCAGGGTGGCCGGACACGGTGCCGTCCATGCAGAGGACCGGGCGGAGGGCGTAGTCCCACTCTTCAAGGATCGGGGCGCCGGCCAGGTCGTCCGCCGTCGGCGGCCCATCGCGGAGCATCTTCTCGAGGTCGGCGATGAGGTATCGTAGCCGCGCGATCTCGACTTCGACGGCGGCGCGGTCGAAGGTTCCGTCTTTCTCGATGCGGATCACTGGCGGCCCTCCCGAACGAGAGGGAGCGGCGCCCGACGGCCGAGGGCCACGACGCCTTCCTCGGTCATCGCGAACTTGCGGTCCTCTGTGATCCTCTGGATGAGGAGCACGGCGACGGCGGCGTCCTCACCGCGGCCGATGAGATACGGGCCGGGTGTCACCGACCAGAGGTCGACCGTCGGCGCGGTGAAAGCGTGCGCGAAGTCGGGGTACCACTCGTCGTCGACGAGGTCGGCGACAAGATTGGTGAGCAAGCTGAGGTCGAGGCGCCCGCGGGGGCGAGGCGCGAAACGGCGCCGTAGGTCTTCTGATGACATCTGAAAATCCTTCGAATTGGAGACCGCGACACCCCCAGCCGACGGCGGGAGTGGAGACTTGGCTCAGGCGGTTATTCGAAGGACTTTCACGTCGTTGCTCCCCGGGGCGAGCCGCATCCGTAGCGGGCTCAGTGGGTTGGGCGCAACCCCCGGACGATCGATGGGTTAATTCGGATCTACGGCCGCGACCGCATCCACCCGGGCGGTAGCGCAGACCGCACGGCAGATGGCGTCGATCTTGTCCATGTCGTCGGCGAGGACAGCCTGCGCGAGGTTGTAGATCGTGCGGCGGCTCTCCTCTTCGGACATCCGCCAGATCAGCCGCAGGGCTTTCTTCATGAGGGCGGTGCCCTCGGGGTGCCTATCTTCGACGACCCAGTTCCATGGGCCGCCCTCATGATCGCACCAGGATTGCCGCCACATCGGGAAGCTGGACCTCCCGATCGGCCGGGGCTTCCCGGCGAGCTGATCGAGAACCTCCTGTGCTTCCTTCATCGCATATGCCCGGGGCCGCTCTTCCGCCGGAAGGTCCCTGATGGAAGGCTTGTAGCCCTGCACTGCCTCCGGCTCCCGTTCCCTGCGCGTCAGGAAGCGCCCGGTGTGGTCGGCACGCTGCGCCCAAACGTAGAACGAATGGTTGGCACCCATGCGCTCGATGAGGTCGAGCAGGTCGCGTCCGTGCAGGTCGTGTTCGCCGGGTGCTCGGGCGTCGGTGCGCAGCGTGCCCTCGATCGCCTCGTCGACGGCTGCCCTCCACGCCTCCGACAGGAACACAGCGGCCTGCCGGCCTTCGAGCAGACGAACGACGCGGCCCACCGCGCCGAGGGACGGCAGCTTGTCGGCGGTCAGCGAGGAGTCCGGCTTCGTGACCTCGGCGATCTCTACGGCGTTCAGAGGTTCGGCGACCAGGGTCTCGAGTTTCTTCATCTCCGGCGTCACCGTGAAGCGGAGCAGCGCCACGGCCCTCCGCCCCCTGCCCTTGGCCTCGGCATGGACTTCTTTTGTGAGAACCGAGAAGCGCATCACATTAGCCTCAAGGTCCCACCGCATGGGATCGAGGCAGAAGCGGCGGAAGTCCGCGTAGCGAAACGGCCCGCTGTGCTTCCAGCCAAGCAGCTTGGCGAGGTCCTGCGGAGAAATCTCCCACGGCTTGCGGACGGCGTCGTCGTACCCCGCGAGGAGCGCAAGGCGTTGGTAGAGCCGCGCCGTGTAGCGGGACCGGAACTTCGGGAAGGCGGCGAGTTCGACCCAGGTGTAGGACCGGGCTGACGTCATCAGCCTGCGGACATGTGAGGGGATCGAGAACGCCACGCTGGCCGTGCCGTCCTTCAGGGATTCCTTCACCTCGGCCTCGACCAGCGACACCGTCCCGCGCCGGCGGAACTCGGCATCTCGGATGTCGTACTTCACATGCGTCGTCGACAGTCGGTGCAGCCCGGCCACGAGGTCGTCCGTGCGCGCGAGTTCCGGTGTAGGCCTTCACCGCGTCGAAGGGGATTTCATGCTCGTCTTTGTCGAGACCTTCGTTCCTCGCCCAGGCAAGCATCAGCTCGTAGACGGCCTGATCGCTGGCGGTGAGATTGTCATTGCCGATGATGCGCACCTGCTCGATCATCGGCGCGTGCTTGGGAGCTTCGGGCGCCTGCCGATCCATCTCACCATCGGACTGGAGGGCGGCAAGCAAGTTATCGGCGCGGACCGCCAGCTCGTGCTTGCGACCGCTCTTCGTGACACGGGTGTAGACCCCCATCTGCTGAACTGGCATCCCCGTCCTCCCCAAATGTGAGACGGCCCGGAGCCATCTCACTTAAAGATGGTGAGTTCGCCGGCGCGAACGGCGCAATGGGTCTCAGTGAGATTGGTTGAGGTTCTCTCACTTTAATCGGATGACCGCGATCCGATGAGGCCTTCTCACTTTAATAATCGCCCTGCGGCCTGTCGTGGTCTTGGCGGGTCAACAGATTTCAAGGGGGATATTCTATAAGAGAAACCGACCGTCCCGGGACTGCGTTGCCGAGTGCCCCGGAGGGCGTCGGAGAACCCTGCTGCGCGAGGAGTCTGCCAGCGGCCCTGCCGTGAGGTTTTCTCACATTAAAAAAGCCTGTCAGCCCAAGAGCCTCATGGCCGTGTCAACAGAAACCTGGGGGGATATTCTAAAAGAGAAACTACCCTGCCCTTGGCCCCGCTTCGCGGGGGGTATGGCTAGCGCCGTGAGGCTCCTGGATTCCGGTCGTCTCCGGGTAGAGCTGCGCTTTGCCGACAGGCCTACGAGATTGGCCTCTGGCGAAGAAAAAGAAAAGGGGCCGGGATGGAGCGCTTCGCGCAGTGCTCCTGCCCAGTCCGGCCCAACCCCTTCGTTCCTCCCATCAGCGCCGTGCAGGATGTCCTTTGCTCGCGCCTTCGATCCTCTCCCGTGGGACTCCCCTGTGATGTCCCCAGGCTACCGCCCGCGAGGACTGACAGGCTCCGCCCGTGGCAGTCTCCGACCAGCCGAAGGCCTCCCGCCGACGACCATGGGGTCTGGCCTCGAACCCCGCCGAAGGCTGCTAGGGCGCGTTTTCGATTTCGCGTTTATCGGCGATAAACATGCTTGTCGCCGTCGTCGCCGACACGCAGGATGGAGGTAGGACAACGCTGGGGAGGACGACATGGCTGGGATGACGCAGGCAGATGCCGTGATGGCGCTTTACGAGACGCTGAAGGCGGGTCGTCGGTTGCCCGTGAGGGACAGGCCCAAGGCGGAGAAGCTGGCGTACCACGCCGAGGCCAACCGTCGCTCCAGGGCCAGGGCAAAAGACAGGCGCGAGGCCAACCCGGGTTCTCCGGAGCCGTCGCCCGCAATGGTGCGCGCCGTCCTCGCCGATGCGGCGCTGATCCTCCTCGCATCACAGGCGCCGGGATCGGATGAGGTCCAGCGGCTGCTGTCCCGAGCATTCCCCGGGAGGGCGGGGGTCGCCGGCACGGTGACGGCCAAGGTCAGGTCGGGACGTCTCAGGCCGAAGGTTCTGACGCCGGACATGCTGGCATCATGATTTCCGCCGGCGGCGTAGTCGCTTGCAAGCCTCCGCATCATCTCTGAGTGACGCATCTGAGGACGGGAGATGGACGAAATGGGCGGCAGGCCAGCGACGACGGGGACGGCGGCTCACCGCGCCCGCATGCGACGTTACCGGGCAAAGCTGGAGGCGCAGGGCGTGCCGGAGGCCGACGACCTCGACAAGGCGCTGATCCGCGAGCTGCGTGGGCTGGCGTCCGACATCGCCCATGGTCATGCACAGGAACCGGAAGCCGCCGGGCGAACGCTGAAGGCAGTGGCCGAGGGAGCCATCGGCAGGCTGACGTCGCTCGGATTCGACCGGAAGGCCACTCGGGTCAGGATGATCCGCCGCCTTGCACCGAGATCACGTCAGACGCGCGTCACCCCGTGACATGGTCGTTTTCGGTCCTTGTTTGGTTTCGCCCCCATTACTCCTTCCCGGGATAACGAATGTCTCGGGTTTCGAAACGATTTCATCGGGATTCACTCGGTGACGCCCGTGGGGTCGGACGCATCACCGAGTGACGGCCGTCCCGGTGAAACGAATGCCGCTTGGCCGGAGAGGCGATTTGGCCGCGCGGCCGATGCCGCCGTTCGCGTCCTCGCTCTCGCTAAGGAACTGCGGCCGACCCGCCAAGTGGGGCGGGATTACAGCTTCTCGACGTCACAGGAACTGGCCAACCCGGCTGAAACGTTTGCACAGAGTTCTGAAACGAATAAGCGCAACTTGTTTCAACTCACGATGACCTGCCTGCACATCTGAACACGGGGCAAGCGAGCTTCAGCTAGCCTCGGCTTCCTTGCGCAGGTCTCTCCTGTCGCGAAAGGCAAACCCTTCGCTATCGTGAATGAACTCAACGAGGTCGCCCTCGCCGCTTCGCCGTCCTAGTCGATCTCCAGCCCGCGGTAGAAGACGTGCGAAACCATCCCCCTTCAGCGCCGGGGTTGGTCACGCGCGGTCTCGTCTGGATCTTCGAGATCCACGTCGAAGAAGTCGGGAAACGTGCTTCCAAACTCCCTCAGTTCGGGAGCCGAGCACACGACCGTCAACCAGCTACCATTGGTGTCCCGCTTCAGTCTCGTAAGTCCAGCGTAGATCAAGGCCAGACTTTTCAGATGTGCGGCGTTCGAGACGTAGACCACGAGGAGGCGGGTCTCCCACCCCTTGAAACTATGGAGGGTCGTAGCCTTCACCCGGGCGTCTCCCATGTAGAAGCCCATCTTCTTGCGCCGGTGATCAACTCCGAATGTATCCAAGGTCTTGATTTCGCGATTTTTCAGCTCCTCAACGATCGCCGATCCGGTGCTCATGTCGGCTGCCAGAACGGTGATGTCCGCGTTCGCCAATCCCGACGCGATCCCAGTATGGTGCATCAGCGCGACGACCTCGTTGGCAGCCACCCTACCTGCATCAGCGGGTCCGCACTGGACCCATCGCAGTCGGCACTCATAAAAGTCCAGGGAACCCTGCTCGGGGCTCGGAAGGTCCACCGAACCTTTCGGTAGGAATCTCTCCGCGAATGTCCTGGCGAATTGTATGGCGTCAGGAGGCATGCGGTAGCTCACGCCGAGCTGGGCCCATCGTCCCCCTTGGAACCCAGCGCCTTTCATGACGTCGTCGGTCCAAGCCCCCGCTGTCCCGTATACGTCCTGCGTCGCATCGGCAACAAGGACGACCTCACCGTGTGGCTTGCAGACCTTGCGGAGGACGTTCCACCACAACGGCCTGTAATCCTGTCCCTCGTCGACGAGTATGGCGTCATACCTTGTCACGTCCGGACTGGAGAGCGCTTCGTCCGCGAGCTTCGCGATTTCGAACTCCAGCGCCCGCTCGCTAGCCTCCTTGGTTGTCGCCGCCGCGACGAGTTGCTCGTAACGTCCGTCGAGGCCGGCCTCATGACAGACATGTTTGCACCATAGGTGAAAGTGCGTGAGAGTGACGTTCTCGATCTTCTCCGGCGACTCTAGGTCCCTCACGATCATATCGCGCAGGTAGTGCCAGAGCGTAATGTTGTACGTGGCCACGAGGACGGTCTTGTTCTCGTCCGCAAGCCTCGCGGCTCGGGCGGCCAGCACTAGGGACTTTCCCGAGCCGGCTGGACCCTTGATGCGCCGATAGCCGGTTTCCGTTCTCGTTTCGGCGAGAGCGCGCTGGTTGGGGTCCAGGACGAGACGCATGCGCTGTTCGACTGCGAAGTCCGGTTCGACGAGCCAGCCTCGCAGATCGTCTGCTAAGTTGGCAGACATTACTTTGGAAGACTTGCGTTCCCCTTCCGGAAAGATGGCGGCGAGGTTCCCGGAGGCAACGTCTTCCGCTCCCGATATCGGTTGGTAGGCTTCGTACTTCTTGTCCGGATCGTTCGGCAGAAACGGCCCGAGCAGAGCCTTAACGGCATATGTCGGCGCGAACGGGAAGATCACTCCGGCGGTCACGGCTGCCCAGCCGTTACCGGACTGGAGGCGCGGACAATAGAGGTCAAAGATCTCCTTCTTGTAGAGGTGGACCTTCGTCACGGGGTTCTGTGACTGAAAACGGAAATCGACCCCATTTCGCGACGCCCAAAGCTCAGGATAGCCTTTATTGGGCTCTTTGACGTAGTACCGCATCGCCGTGAGGTTCCAGTCCTTCACCTCGAAAACCGCAATCCCGGCATTTGGATTGAGAAGGACGAAGTCGGGGCGAAGACCATTCAGGTGCGGCTGGACATAGATCTCCCATCCCGCAGGCAACTTGCTATGGAACATGTCCAGAACCATCCGCTCCCCTGGGGTTAGTTCCTGCCGGAGAGTCGACAAGGCCGTCAGAGGTGGCCGAACAACTCGCTCCATCGCTGGCTCCATGCTCTCGCTGTAGATGCGCTCAAGACCCTTCCTTGAGATTGCTCCGTAGTGTTCGCATCGCCCGAGAGCAACCCGATTGGCCTCGGCCCGAGATGCGGCGTGCCCTTGAGGGGTTCCCGGTACATCGTCACGGCCGAAACGGCCCAGCACCGAATTTTCGTCTGGCTCCGCTCTCCTGTCGTTCCGGATAAGAACCTAATCGTAGTCCCGCGCGGTGCGCCGCACGCCGTACACCCGACGATAGAAGACGTGCGAGGCCACCCTTCCTTCAGCGCCGGGTTTGGTCACGCGCGGCCGCGTCTGGAACTTCGAGACCCCATTAGTTGCACGTCATCCGTCCATCCCTACGGAAACGTTGGAACGGCGCGGTCCCGGCAATCGAACCGGCCCTTGATTTCGGCATTGTAATACCTGCCCATTGACTCGGCGGCCTCCAGCGCCGCAACCGTGTCAGGTGGAATTTCGCAGTAGTGATAATCGGTTTGTTTCAGGCGTATGATTAAGTAAGCCTTGGAGCTGTTATAGCAGACACGCGTGACGAGGCTGCTTCGATCAAACTCACCACAGTCGAATGCTGCTCGTGGAACGCATTCCCCGTACTTTGGGCAGAGTTGATCGGCTGATACCGACGAAGTCAGAAGGGCGAGCCAGATCAAGCCCCCGGTGTAGAGTCTCACCAACTTCCCCTCCCTCCCCATTCAGTCACAGTCCTATTTTCTTGAAGCCGAAAAGCTCGCCTTCGGTCGTGCGCACCAGAATCATCTTCTGGCCCTGGAGCAGGTCGATCTTATAGTTCGCCGGAATGCCATTCACCGCAGCGGTAAAATCGCAGCCGAGTGCTATCTTCATTTCAGACTTCTGGTGAGAAAGAACATAGACTTCACCCACTGCTCCTTTGTAGGTGCAGTTCTCAAATTTCGACCACACCGCCTTGCAGATCCCGTTGAAGACAATGTTGTCGTCAGCGTCGGAATAGATGCAATTGATTTTCGTTTCAATGTAGCCAGCACCTTGTGCTGTCGCTTCACCTGAGAAAAGTAGCATTCCGGCAAGTAACAGAAAAAAGCCTTTCATCCCCCGCCCCCATGTGTGGGCGAGGTTTTGGCGCACCTTATGGTGCAGATCAATCGGCGGTGGGGAGAAATAAGGCCGAGTTCTCAAGACGGTAAACGGGTATCCGACGCTCCTCTAGGGGCTTGGAAACGTGGAAGTATGGCCCTTCGGTGTCTGCTCAGCCGGGCGGCGGAGAGGCTCCGATCGCGGCGAGATCACGGTCCTGTTTGCAAAGGGTCTGTTTCGAAATCCCTACGTAAAGCTGTTGGCCTATGTCCCCCGGTGCCGAAGTCAGGGGTGCTGCTTCGGGGTATGAGGGGCACCCCGATAAATCCATTGAAAACATTGTAGGCTGTGGCGATCACATTATTAGCCTCGACGAGCTGATGCACGTCGCTGGCGTCTCCGAACTGGCCGGAAAGCGATCGCCGTTCCAATGCCTACTGGAAATGTGAGCAGGCTTAGCAAGAAACCAAGAGCGTACCAAAAATCATGGCCCTTTACCCCCGGAAGAACATAGGAGAAAAGATGCGAGCGGAGGGCCGAAAGGAGACGTCTCGGTGAAGTATTACGGCGTCGGCGTCTGGGATAAACTCGATTCCGGTTTCTTCTAACGCTCGCTGGATTGCTCACGAAGCCATCAAACCGGGACGGCGTCCCGTCGAACGCTCTCTTTGCACCTTGAGACGGCAATGGACGTTATAGTTCTTCTGATAATCCGGTTCTGGAAGGAGATGCTGCTCATCATGGCGGTCGTCAATGTCCTTCATCTTCTCGGCATCGCCGAGTGAGCGTCAGACAAAAGTTGGCCCAACCGACGTCCCGCCCGAAGCGCACAGGGACGACTACGAATCCTCAACGGCCGAAAGGAACGATGCGACCCCTTGGGGGTTCTTTGGCCCTCGTCATGCCTCTGGGGCGGACCTCGTCCCCCGCGGCGGATCTGCGGCGGGCGGCCCCGCCGCAGATCCTAAAGTCGGCGCTTTTCTACGCGCCGATCTCGCGGGACGCCTCGTATTTACACTCGTCCCACTGATCCTTGGTCGTGACGACGATCTCTTCGCGACCTTCCTTGAACACGCCGATGGCGTACAGATCGCCGAAGTCGTTGAACTGGAGATAGGTCGCAACGTCGACCTGATCGCCAACTGTCCATTCCTCGTGGCGCACGCCGGCGAGGCCTTGGATATGTACCTGGACGGTCGGACGCTGCGCCTGCTGCCCTGTTGAGGCAAAGTACTGTCTGGGCGCTTCCATCGCGCTGTCCGGGTCCAGCCCGAGCAGTCGCAAAACCCACCCGAACACGAACCCCGCGAGCAGCGGCCACCACGCCGACAAACAGAGTGAAACCCCAGCGGCGGCCGCGAACGTCATGGCGCCGAATAGGTTGCCGATCTTCCGGCCGTGCAGGAACTCAACGAATGTACCCAGAGCGCCGAGGCCGAAGAGGATTTGAAAAACGACGAGCAGCCAGCCGAGCGCGGTGTCCATTACCAATCCCCAGGGGAACGCAACTTATGCTCGTCGAGCTCGAAACATCAACGTCCAGATCGCTCGGCGGGACGAGGAAGTAAAAGCAAGAAGAAGGGGTTGGCGACGGCGTCCTTGGTGAGCTGACCGACCTCGCTCTTTCCGTCGTCAGCCGCCTTGGTGCCTAATGTGCAGCGGCCGTGCATCGGCACGAGCATCATACGGGCCGCACAGGATCGCTCAGGGAGCGAGCACGCCAAGATAATCCATGAGGGACATGAAGCCGTAGAACAGTCCTACCGCCCACGCGCCCAGGGAGTACACAACCGTCATGATCGGGCTGCGCGACTGCCTCGTCGAGGCGCGTACGCCCCTGTAACCTTTCCCGCTGGCGGTCATGTAAGTCGCCCACTGTATGACGCGGCCTGGCAGGAGGAACAGCGCTGAAAGGATCGAGGACGTCCGGATCCCGCTAATGTTGTCCCGAGAGAAGTTAGACATTATTCCTCAGCTAGCGAATGCTTTGAGAAGGTAGTAGAGGCCGATGGCCATCAGAACGGTGACCGCGAGCATGAACATGCCCTCGATAGCCTTGCCGATCGTGTAGAATACGCGTGCTTTCCGCGGCACGACACCATTCACCGCGTGCTTGGCCACAAGTGGCAGAAGGACAGCCTTCTCGACCTGATTGATGCGGATACTCTCAGACTTCATTTGACGGTACAGGGCCTTGGCGCTGATATACCCAGCCAGCCCGTGGCGACTGATCATCTCGTCGAGGTCAGCGATCCGACGGCGACGTTGCTGGAGCGACTTGTTTCCCTCATCGGCGAGAAAATTGTGCCAGCCCATGGCGATACCGCCAGCGATGTTGCCGCCTACCGTCTTTCGATGGTTCGACTTCGCCCACGGACTTCTGCGTCTTCTTCCCACGTCCAATCACCCCGGACCTGCGCGAGATTCAGCACAACCTGGGCGAGACTGTCCAGTTAAAAGTAGGGTTATCGCCACTGCGGATGAGACGGCGTTTCCTTTCTCCTGAATTGACGGTCGTCCCTGTAACCGTTTCACAAAACGCACTTATGGTGGCGGTTTTGTTCAGCATGACGAGGACGGCTGGTACGAGGTCGCTGGCGGCCGGAAGACGTCAAATCCAAGCGTCCGTTCACCTGCCGATCTCACCGGAGGTCCACCGCCGCACCCTCGGCAGAGCACTGGCCTTACCGAAGCGCAGGGGCGAATAGCCAGGGGGTCTTCGCCAGCTCCCGGGAGACCTCGGGAAGGACTCCTACTCCGACAAACCCGTGTCGGACGCCAGATGCTTGATCGCCAAACGATTTTTGGGCAACCTGAAGTGAGGGGCAGGCTTGCTTACAACAGAATCGCCGTCGTCCCCGCCTTGGTTTGATGCCACGGCGGATACGGCGAGCGTGTGTCTGTGGGCAGACGAGTCCGTGGGGAAGCTGGCATGAACTCAGTCGTTGATCTTGTTCTCGCGCCAATCGGCATGTTCTCGGGCAAGCCTCTGGCCGTCGGGATCGCGTTGGGCCTTCTTGGAGGCGCTTTCGCTTTCTGGCTTCTCATCCGGCTGATCTGGGAGCGGAGGTTCATCGGCCACTACGGGAGTTTGTCGAAGGCGATTAGAAAGGCCAGGAACGGGTCCGCCTCGCAGGAAGAGTGTCTTGCCGGCGTGGCGGAGGAGTTCGAGCGGTCGGTGCACTCATCGGGCTGGCAGCAATACCGATCATCGCTGGAATACGATAACGGCCGTGTTCTCAGCTACACCGATCCGGCCTCCTACTTCGCGGCGGATCGGGTGCCCGGCCACAACTACGTCAAGTGGTCGTCGACCCTCGGCGGCGTATTTCTGACCCTCGGCCTGTTCTTTACCTTCGTGGGGCTGTCCGCCGCCCTCCTTCAAGTCGGAGGGAACGGCGAGGGAGCGATGGAGCCATCTCAACTCCGTCGCGCAGTCGAGGGCATTCTCGCCGTCAGCTCGGTCAAGTTCATCACTTCCATTGCCGGCATCCTCGCCTACATCGGCTGGAGCATCGTATCTCGGGTGCAAGCCGACAGGCAGGACAAGGCGGTAGAGCGGCTCGTATCCGAAATCCGGCATCTCTCGACCTACGTCTCGCCCGAGATGGTCCTCCGGAACCAACTGAAGGCGGTCGAGGCCCAGCACCAGCAATTTCAGACCTTCGGATCAGACCTCGCCATTGCGATCGGCAACCAGATCGAGCTGGCCCTCAAGTCTCGGCTGGATGCCCTGCCCCAGGCCATCGCGGACTTGGTCGCCCCAGCAGTGGCAAATGCCATCGCCCCCGTTCGCGAGGACCTGCTCGCGATCGGCACCCAGATTAGCCAAGCCGGGGGTTCGCTCGCGAACGGCGCGGGCGACGTGTTCTCACGCGTCTGGCAGGACGGCATCGGCAACCACATGGCCCTATTCGGGGAGCAGATGGCGAAGACCATCGCCTCCCTCGAATCCCTCCCAGACAAGGTCCGGCAGACCGAGACGGGCCTTGGCGGCGAGATCGGCCGGGCCGCGGAGCGCCTCTCGGAAACCGCCACCCGCTTGAGCGATACCTTTGAGCAGGGACAGCGCTCCGTGACGGCAGCCCTCGAGAACTTCAACGAAAGGGTAGCGGGCATCCCTGCCATAGTCGAGCAGGCCTCCCGCGAGTTGGCCTCGGCGGTCGGGCGTTCGGTGGAGTCGTCCCTGGAAGGTCTCGCAACCGTCACCTCCCGGGCGGGACACGCGAGCGCCGAGCAGCTTGCCACCGAGGTCGGCAAGATCGCGGCCTCGCTCGCCACATCGGCCGAGAGCCTCCGTGCCGCCGGAGATCACTCAGCGGAAGGCCTCAGGAGCGCTCGTGACGATCTGGCAATGGGCGTGCGCGACGGGATCAAGGTGATCTCCGACACGGCGCAGGATGCCAGCGCGAAGTTGTCCGAGACGGTGACCAGCCTGGGAGCCGTCGTGAGCGGGCTTTCAGCGCGCCTCGAGCAGACGACCCATCTCCTTGAGACCCAGCAGGGCCATCTCGTCAGGGCGGGCGAGATCGTGTCTGGAGCCTCCTCGACCCTCTCAAAGGCAGCCGGCAACGTCGAAATGGCGACCCTGCCTCTCTCAGGCGTCGTCACGACCGTGAATGCGGCGCTCGAGCAGGTGAGCAACGCGACGGATCAGGTTCGCACCGCCACGGAATCTGGCATGCGCATGGCAGATCTCCTCAATGAGGCTGCCGACAAGGCGCAAGTGACGATCAGCGGGCAGGCCGATCGGTTCTCCGACCTTCACGTCAACGTCCAAGGGACGATGAACGAACTCCTCAGGGGAGTGACCGACCTCGGGAAGGAAATCTCCAACTGCATTGAGGCCTACGACCGGGAGATCGCCAACTCCATCAGCAGCCTCGAGACCGCAATCCTCGACGTGGCTGACATCGTGGACCAGAGGCGTCCTGCCGTTAACGGCCACGCAGTGTCCGCATGACGATGTTCGCGCCCTACTTCCGGGCCGCCGAGCAGGAGGAGAAGAAGGACGTCTTCGCCCCGGTGGCCGACCTGATGGTCGGCGTCGTGTTCATCTTCATCGTAATGCTCCTGGCGGTGTCGCTCCTGATGGTGGACGACATAGAGAATGCCGTGCCGAAGTCCGTCTACGACGCCGCAGTGGAGACGGCGAGGACGGAAGGGGAGCGGGCGAACCGTGAGCGGGATAGGGCCGATGCCAAGGAGGCCTCGCGTAGGCGCCTCGCCGAGTTCGTGCGGTATGTGCGCGACTCGGGCGTCGTTCCGTCCTCAACCGCCTGGCGAAGGCGGACAAGCGCCGGAACGAAATCCTCGAGAAGCTGAAGGAGCGATTGCTCGTCAGCGACATCCGGGTCGAGATCGACGCCGAGAACGGCACGCTCCGGCTTCCCAGCACCAAGCTGTTCAAGTCCGCCAAGGCCGACCCCACGCCGGAAGGCAGCGCAGTCATCAGGTCCCTCGGAGTGGCGATCGCAGACATTGTGCCCTGCTATCTCGCCAGCACGGCGAGGCCCGCCGACTGCCCCGACATCGAGGGCGCTGGCGTGTTGAGTGCGATCTACATCGAGGGACACACCGATGCAGCGCACTTCAGGACTGCGGTCGACCGCTTCAGGAACAACTGGGACCTGTCGGCAGCGCGGGCCATCGAGGCCTTCCGGATCGTGAGCGACTCGGATCAGAGGATTGCGAGCCTGCGGAATGCAGAGGGCAAGGCGCTCGTCGGCGTGAGCGGGTACGCCGAGACCCGCCCCACCGAGGAGGGGCTGCTTCCGGAGCAACGCCTCGAGGAGGCGGTGAAGGAGACTGACCGACGGATCGAGGTGCGCCTGATCATGACCGTCGACCAGCAGGAGATCCTGTCGACGCTCCGAGAGATCAACAAGCGGCTGGAGGGGCTGGATGTCGACCTCCGCTAAGGACGGGGCGCAGGTGCGCAATGGGGGCGCACCGATCCGGCTGGGGCGTCTGTTGAACGTAAATCCCCGCCCCAGGCTGCAACGGCTCGCGGCCGCCTTTATCGAACGTCACGGCCCTCCGAGACCTGTGGCAAGCCAATCCGTGACGATCCTGTCGAGCGCTGCGCGCAAGCTGGCCGAGACCGGGGGAAACCTTGAAGCCCTTACGCCGCGGGAGCGGAAGTCAGCCATCGAGCTGTTCTGGACGGAGATGCATGGGTGGCGCCCAGGTTCGGCCGACGTCACCCGATGGCTTGCATGGGCGCGTCCCTCGAATGGGGGTCGCGGATCGGCGTGACGCGCATTGCGATGAGCTTCATCCGAAACTTTGATCCGGCCAGCGAGGCGACGCGCGAGGTTGGCGACTGGCTCTCGTCGCGGACGTCCCTGATCTCTGGCCAGTTCGGCGAGTTCGTCGGGCGCCACGGATTGCACCAGGGATCGGCCGCGGTGACCCGCGTTGCCCGCTCGCTCGCCGAGGGAGACCAGGGCTTCTTCCAGGACGTGGGGCACAACATCCGCGCCAACGCGGTGATCCGCGGGTCTGGATTCGTCGTCGCCGTCGTCGCTACCTTCGGGCGCCTGTGCGCGGACGGCGGGTCGCTGCAAACCGAGAATGTCGCCAAGGCCCTTCTCGGACAATTCGGCGAGCATGGCCTGTCCGGCGCGAGGGGGTCGGAGGAGATGCGGGAGGATGCCCGCATCCAGATGGTCAGCGGGATCGTCCGATGGGCCTCCCGCTCGAGCATTCCGGGCGCTGCCGACCTCGCCCTCGAGATCGCTCTCGCGCTTGCCGATGATCCTCGTATCTCCCTGTCACGGTGGCGCGGGATTCACGATGACGTCCGAGAGGAGGTCGAGGCGTGGCTTACCGCGAGGACACTCGAGAACCTGTTCAGGGTCATCGACGAGCTTAAGACCGACCGTCAGGACATGTGGCAGGCCAGGCGAGACTTCTGGCAGAGCTACCTGCCCTACATCAAGCGCGCGTACCTACTGTGCGCCCCGCTTGCGGTGCCGATCGCCGAAAAGCTGAACGAGCGGCATGGAATCCTCAGGAGCACCGATCCGCGTCACTGCGGCGTCCTTATGCAGATCGTCGGGCCGGAAGGCGACAGGTTGATCGTGCTTGATGTCAACAAGAACGCGTCGGCCCTCTTCTGGAAGGTTGGTTCGGCTGGAGCGCCGGGATTTCTCGATCAGGGGTACGACCGTAACTACCTGCTCGGCACCTGTGATGCCCGCAAGTCCCATACGCACGCGTGGCAGGACCAGTTCGCCCAACTGATCGAGGGCGAGACGGGAATACGGCGACCGTCGACCATGGGAGGGTGGAGTGGCTAGGACTTTCACCGTCTTGGCGACGCACCAGGACCATGCGTGGCGCTTCCGGTGCACGAAGGCGCCGATGCTTGGGTTTGGCTCCGCCACCGTCGTGCCGCCCGGGGCGTGGGCTACGGCGACTGGCGAGGTGGCTGAGGTTGTCCGGCTCCTGCGCGGGTTGCTGGACCGCGACGGGGTGGCGACCACCGAAGAGGAGGTCATCGTACCGGAGGCCATCATTGCCGGATGGGAGATTGCCCCGGGAGAGCTTGCCGACATCGGCCTCCCTCCCCTTTGCCCGTTCCGCCTGAGCATCTCCTCAGTCAAGCCGATCACGGACATGAGCGGATCAATCCGGCTCACCTGGCTCGGAGCCGACTACCTTCCGGTGCCTGGCGTGTCGCGAAGCGGCACGCTCGTCCGGACCGGCAGCAAGCGCTTCCTCCTGCGTGACCCACTCCACACCCTTGCGGATGCCATCGAGGCGACGAATGCCGCTACGGACATGGACGAGCGCATGCGGCGCTTCGCCGAAGTCCGTTGCCACCTGATGGGCATGACCAACGAGGTCGTCGCCCCCGACAACCTCAAGAATATGATCATCTATCAGGCGACGGCCCTGAAGATCGAAACGGAGCTCGGGCCGGATGGGTACGTCTTCCATCCCGAGCTGCTCGGTGACATCCCGCCTGAAACCGAGGACGAGGCACCGCGACGGGTGTCGCTCCTGAACCGGACCGAGCGCCTCCGCTTCCAGAGTTGGATGGACGACGCTCACGCCGCCGGCCGCGAGGAGGCCCGGCCAAGCTATGTCCTGACGTCCAACACATACGTCGTTCTCGATCCGGGCGTGAGGGCGGCCCTGAAGGTCGTCCGTCAGGTCTCGAGAAGCGACAGGCAGACCCGGCAGGCCTTCTTTGACGACAAGTACTCATTCCTGCTCCCCGCCCTTCGGGAGGCAGGCTCGGACGGATCGGTCGTCGAGTTCTCGGACCGGGTGCTCGGCATCTTCCAGTGGGAGGGCAATGCGAGACTAGGAGGCGGCGAACGGAGCCAGGAGTGGTTCCCGGATGCGGAGGCGACGACCTACGTGGTCCGGGACGCACGGGGAGAGGAAATCCTTATCCCGGGGGACAAAGCGGACGAGACGGTCCGGATCATCAGGGACGCCATCGCCGCGGGGCAGCCCACGGTCTCAATCGGTGGACGGGACTACCACCTCGACCAGGGCGTGCTCGATGAGGTCGCGCGCGTCCCGACGCTGGAGCGTCCGACGCCCAAGCCCGAGGAGGAGAGAAAGCCTGCCGAGGAGAGGCGCTACTGGTTCGTCAAACCCAAGGGGAACGTCGAGGAACTGACCTACGTCGAGGGTCGTGCAGAGATCAGAGGGCGTAACCCGACGGAGGAACTCGGCCTCCTGAACCAGCCGCACGAGTACCAGTCCGAGGGCATCGCCTGGATGCAGCAGGGTTACCTCGTCGGCATGCGCGGACTCCTGATGGCCGACGACATGGACTCGGGAAGACCTTCCAGGTGATGGCTTTCCTGAAGTGGCTTCGGATCCGCATGCAGAAGGGTCGTCGGCCCGGAAGCGATCCCATGTTCATGGTCGTCGCGCCGAAGACGCTGCTGGGGAACTGGCTCGAGGAGGTCGAGTTGCACGTCGGCAAGGACGGCCTCGGCAAGCCGGCTCTGTTGTACGGCGACAATCTGAGGGCCTTCCGGAAGGTCAGGAAGCGTCGCGACATCGACACCGGGGAGGAGACGCTCGACCGGGAGAAGCTCAAGGACTTCGACTGGGTCCTGACCACCTACGAGACCCTCCGCGACTACCAGATTTCCTTCGCGAAGGTCGGCTTCGAGGTCGTCACCTTCGACGAGGCCCAGAAGATCAAGGAAAGCGGCGCGATGGTCACGGAGGCCGCACGCTCGCAGAAGGCCGCGGCGCTCAGGATTCTCATGACGGGGACGCCCGTGGAGAATGGTCTGATGGACCTCTGGACGTTGATGGACGTCGCATGGCCAGGTCGGCTCGGATGCAGCGGATCGGAGTTCCGCAAGCGGTTCGTGAAGGACAAGGATGCCGACGTGGGGGCGATCAGGAAGCTGCTGATCGAACCCTCGAACGACAACGGCATCGTCGTTCCGCCGCTCATGCTCCGGCGCATGAAGGATGCCGTCGCCGTTCTGCCCCCCAAGCGCTTCGTCCCGATCCGCGAGGTCATGCCGAAGGAGCAGGCGGATGCCTACGCCAAGGCTGTCGGAACCCAGACCCAGGGCGGTCTGGGTGCGTTGGGCGCCCTACAGGCCATCCGCAACATCTCGCTGCATCCGAACTTGCAGGCTCCCATCGACTACCGGGACAAGAAGTCGATCGAGGCGTTCATCGGGATGTCCGCGCGGCTGACCGTTCTGTTCCGCGTCCTCGACGACGTCAAATCCCGCGGCGAGAAGGTCCTTGTCTTCCTGGACTTGCGCAGAGCGCAAGCTGTCTTGGCCGAGATGATCATGCATCGATACGGGCTGGAGCATCGGCCTCACGTGATCAACGGGGAGACGTCGGCCGAGAGCCGCGACGCCATTCGCAGGGGCTTCCAAAAACGGCGAGGATTCGAGGTCCTCATGCTGGCACCGAGGGCCGCAGGGTTCGGGCTGACCCTTCATTCTGCCAACCACGTGATCCACCTGAACCGTTGGTGGAACCCAGCGGTCGAGGATCAGTGCACGGACCGGGCCTACCGAATTGGCCAGAAGAAGGACGTCACGGTGTGGATCCCGATCGCCGAACACCCGGTGTACGGAATGAAGTCGTACGACGTCGTGCTGGATCAACTGCTCGAAGGCAAGCGCAAGGTGAGTGGCGACGTGATCGTGCCTGTCGGGTTCGATCCTTCGGAGATGGCAGCACTCCATTCGACCGTCTTCGGAGAAACCCCGTTCCAGAACGACGTTGCGGCGATGGACTGGAAGAGCTTCGAGGAGTGGACGATCCATAAACTCGTGGATGCGGGATTCATCGCGAGCCGCACTCCCCCAAGCGGAGATGTGGGGGCTGATGCGATCATCCGATTGCGGACGAATCAGACCCGGGGCGCAATCATCCAAGTAAAGCATCGATCCCACGGGAAGGTGGGTGTCGTGACGGAGCGGGAAGTCGTGGATGTCCTGCGGGCCCGTGATCACTACGGTCTGCGGGACCCCTCCTATGTGCTCGTGACGAACGGTTCCGTGGAGCCGGCGGGCATGACCGCCGCGAACTGGAACGGGATCACGATCATCGACTACTCCAACATCGAAAGGATCGGCGAGGTCGTCCGGTCGTCGCTCCGCGCCTGACCGCAGGCAGCGCCCGAGAACGGACAAACAACCTGAAGGGGCCGAAGGCGAAGTTCCCCTCCGGAATTCGTGCGGAGTGTGATGAACTTGATAGGATTGACCGCAGCTTCAGCTTGGAAGGAGACGAGACATGGGGGAAGTAATCGACATTTCGGCTCGCCTACCAAAGCGGGGTGGCTATGCCAGCGTCGGAGATGCGCCGACTGACGTTCTGATGGCGTTCTGGGATCAGTGGACCCCGGAAGAAGATCCAGACAGATCGTGGGAAAATGAACTGCGCGCAGAGCTTACGCTTCGAGGTGAAGCTGCCTATTGCGTCAAGCATGGATGGTGAAGGGTAATTATTGTCTTCACCATTCGCCGCCTAACGGAACGAATCCCCCTCCTCCAGACCTCCATGACCCTTCCCCAAGGTGTAATCGTGGCTTGCGATCGAGCACCGTCTGGGGATTCCCACCAATGAGACTTCTACTCGCGGCGATCGTCGCGCTCACTTTTTTGCCGATTTCAATGCTGTCCGCCGAAACCATCGACGGCCTCCGCGCCAGCGACATCCGAGTGTTCGATGGCGACACGATCCGCCTGAAGGGCGAACATCAATCGCTGCGCTTGATCGGCCTCAACGCGCCGGAGAGCACCCACCGTGATGCGAAGTGTGGGGCCGAGATGATTGTCGGCAAGGCCGCGAAGACCCGGCTCCGCGAGTTGACGACGGAGGGCATATCGAGCGTTCAGCGCGTGCCGTGCTCCTGCAAGCCGGGAACCGAGGGCACCGACAAGTGCAACTTCGGCCGCGGGTGCGCGCATGTAGGCGTCGGCTAGCTGAACTGGCGCAGTTGGGCTCGATCCCGCAGAACCTGAACTCTTCCATTCGGTGGCTCATCCGGCCTGGGGATAGCCAAGCCCACGCGATACCCGGAAAGAAAAAGGCGGCTCCGGAGAGCCGCCTTTTCATTGCCTGTTCGGCGGTAGGCCGCAGTTGCGCATAGACCATTGCGGGATCGGCCAAAGCGTGGTGCCTCACCTGATGCGGAATGCGCAGCGGTCCATGCTGCTTACTTCAGAACCAAGTCTTCCGGTTCACAACGTAGGTCGCGTGGAAGGCATCATCGTTCCGCGTCAGATAGATGATGGCTTCTACGAAGGCGATGATGCCAACGATCAAGCTCGGAATGCCGAGGAAGATGAAGCCGACAAGAGTCACGAGCAACATTAAGGCGCCGGCGCCGGAGTATCCGAGATAGAATTTATGAATCCCGAGCCCGCCAAGGAATAGGGCCAGAAGGCCAGCGGCAATCTTGGATTTCTCGCTCGTGGGAGATGACGTGAACGGGAAAACGTCTTTAGCCCGCCGCTGATCATCGATTTCGAAATCGACGTCCTGCCCCGGACGCAGCGCGGATACTCCAGCTCCCAGCGAGCCCAGAATCACCGGATATCGCTGGCCGTCTTCACCACTGATAACCCCGCTACCTGTGGCGTGATCGACTCCAAGAACCTTTCCGCGCATTTTCAGCCCCTTCTGGTGCAGACAATTCCGTCAATGGCAAATGTCGACTGGCGTGATACTTCCTGAATTGTAAGGAAGTGTTTCCAGCTCCAATCATGAAGGTCGACTTCATTAGGATTAGGCACCATAGCTAGCGAGATCGCAGTAACAGCACATTCTTTTGGTTCTCGTTAACGAGAAAAATTCGCAATTTCTCAGCAATTTCCTGTCACTAGACGGGTTGCCGCACACAAGTATATGCGAACGTGGCGGCCGCGACAGGAAGCAAACTATGAAATTCAAGATTTTGGCAGCATCAATTCTGGCGATACCCCTCAGCGCATGTTCTGGAGAACCTACTGAGACCGACATCGCCAACGCGATTTCGTCGGGCCAAGACGCATCGAGCAAGCAGGCGCTTGCGTTCGCTGGCGACAATCAGATGACACGAGACATGCTCAAGAAGATGCAACCCGTGGTGTCCGATGTCAGGAAGCTCGGCTGCAAGTCGGAAGGGTCGAACGGCTACCTCTGCAACGTCGAATTCAAGGTCTCCGGGGGCATTATGAGCCAGAACCCTCAGACGACGGCTGCGCCCATCCGCCTCGTTAAAGGCTCCGATGGCTGGCTGATCACAAATTGATTGATCGCCATCCCGAACGCACAACAGCGGCGATGTTGAGGACGCGGTGAAGAAGCTCAAAATTTCTGTGACATCGATCGTTGCATTGCTGATTGGCGCCGTGCCAGGCGCCGCGGGTCCGTACGTATCGACATACACAAATGTCGATGAATGCAGGGCGCGGGATCTCCAGCCAGACGAGTTCGTCGTTTTCTGCAAGGGCCCGGCTGGCCTCGCTGCGACGCTCCATTATTTTGACGGACGGGCATGGGTCGGCTTCGGTCCGGGAAGCGGCGAGCATGGTGACGAGGCGGGCCCGGCCAGCATCGGCGATCCTCGTCCAATCATGGTCGGCGGCGACGGAAAGGTGTTCGGCCCGCGGATCGAATGGATGGCAAAGGCAGGACAGCCGCCGTGCGCTGCGATCGTTCGCGTCGCATCCGACAAAGGCAGTGTTCTTGTGACAACAAGTCTGGTCGGCACCGGACGGGCGACAGCGGAATCCAAAACCAACGACGCGGCGCGGCTGGCCGGCGAACAGGCATGCACAAGCACGTCACCCACCGAGTCCGAGGACGCGGGCACCGCTACGACCAAACCGGAGAGCCCGGAGCGCCCGCAGCCCGCGGCACCCGTCGAGGACCTGAAGTGGGCGACCCCGATCCCGCAGAGCGCGCGCAGTTGGCTCAACAAGTTCTACAACCGCGACTATGTGGCAATGCACGACCGGAACATCGACTGGGATGCGCCCCCCTTCCGCTTTGCCTATGCAAACCTCGACGAGCGTTCCTCCGGCCCTCCTGCGATCATCGTCCATTGGAAGAGCTCGGATTTCTGTGGCTCGGCTGGTTGCGCCTTCGACGTCTGGATCCCAAACGGCGACGATTACAAGCAGGCCATGGGCATCAACGGATCGGAATTGACCTTGGGCAAGGGCCACCAACTCGGCATGCGCGACCTCTGGATCGACGAGAATCGGCACCGCTGGGACGGGCACCAATACGAACGTCGCTGAGACCGATGGCACCCATGTTGGCGCCGCTAAGGCGAGGTGGTCTCAGATCAGTGCCCAGCCCTTTACGCGTGGGAAGGCGATGCCAGGGACTAGGCGGCCCAAGACATCTGGCGGAACAACGGATCCTCGTCGGCCTGCGATGAAATCATTCTCCAAGTCTGCGTTGCTTTCGCTCCGGCAATGCCCCCGGCGGTTCTGGCTCGACCGGAACCGTCCGGAGCTGGCGGACGTCGCCGATACCGTGACGTCGAGGCTGGACGCGGGAATGCGGTGTCGACGACGGCCCTTAGCCTCGGCTAGTGCCGGATGTGCTGAAGGAGGCTCTGCTTAACCAGGGACGTCGCGCTCTCGTACCCCGGAGTGCCCTGCGCACAACCGGACGCCAGGACGAATGCCAGGGCAATCACCCCGGCGACCGCCTCAACAGACCCTCAGATCGTTGTCGCCGACACCGCCTTGGCGGCGCGGACAACGAGGCAGTTCCGCCGAAGCTCCTCGATGTCCGTACTGAGGCGCGCGTGAAGGATCGCCGCGCCGAGCACGCTGATGCAGTGTTCCGGGGCAAGTGCGCTCGCCACCGGCTTCGTCCCCTCAATGACGAGCTTCGCCGCCCTCGCTGCCGCGCGCGCATCGGCTATGTGGCCATCGGACGGCCCGCCCGAAACGAAGGCCTCGAACACCAAGACTTCGCCCGGCCTCGTGGGGATGCGCGTCCAATCCTGCCACGCGGTCGCTTCCGGAACAGCCTCCGCCAGCTTGTCGAGAACCCACGGAACCACGGCGAGCCCTATGGCGGTGGTGGTCGCGCCGGCGGCAACGCTCCATGCGCGGCTGCCTTCACCGGGACGGGCCTTCAGGATGGCAGCCATCTCCCGTTTGGCTGGGACGTACATCGGCGCCTCGAACCCCAGGACCATCGGTCCCTTGCGGGCAGCATCGGCGAGCGCGCCGATCAGGTCGTGCGCATCGGTACCGCCGACATCCGTGCCATCCCCCATAACGGCCCATCCCATGTTGCCTTTAACGGGCGATCCGATGTCGACTGCTGCGTAGTGCATCACGCGTCCTTGTTATTACGACGGGAGTCCGCGGCACCGTGCGCGCCCATCCGGGTTAGGATCACTTACAGGTCAATCACCGCGCCAGTGGGCAACGCGACGATCGGCGGTCGACTGCTTCGTGCTCGCTCCCGCCTTCGCCGCCAGAAACAGCGACAGCGCGTCCGGATCTTCGGCAAGCCAGTCGTACGGCGGGGTCGGCATGATGCCGCGCCGGGACGCGAAGGCCGCTTCCGAGCCGAGCAGGAACGCCTCCAGCGCAAGCGGCGTGCCGAGGCCACGGAGCCGGGCGTAGCTTTCGGGCGTTCCGAGCGCGGCCAAGTGCGGATGGAGTTCCGGGGGGGACCATGCAGGCAGCGGCTCGATGCCGTGATGCCGCGCGTGCACATGGATGACGGCGGCCACATCCTCCGCAGCCATCCCGTCGAAGGCGCTGGCGCGCACGGCTTGGATTTGCAATCCGATGATCGTTTGCCAAGTCGCCACCGGGTAGGCGTCGCCCGTCGCGGCGCGGATCTTCGCCGCGTCGGCCTCGTCGACGACGAGGGCCACCCTGCGGCGCGGGAGCGACCGGATGGACGGCATGCTTAAATAGCGGTCGAGACCCGAAATGTCCTTCGTGGTGAGAGAACCGCCGCGGACCTTGGTCTCGATGACCACGGCGGACGCTCCGGCGTCGTCCTGCCAGAAGAGGACGATGTCCGCGATGCAGAACTTCTTACCGTCATAGGGCTGCTCGAAGAGGTAGCTCCAACGGACCGTGCGGACCTCGCCCACCGCCTCGACGCCGAGCGCCGACAAGAGATCCGGCGCCCAGGCGGCGGGGGCCGGCAGGATTGCCCAGGTTTGGAACAGGGCGGGGACCACATGGTCCTCGTTCCCCTCGACATAGAAGCTCCTGGCGTTCGGCGTGACGCTGCCGTCCGCGCCGAGCCGCAGGGTGTTCATCGTGTGGTCCGCCCACACCCGCCGCAGCATGCGGTCTTCGCGAGAATCCCGTGCGGTCGGGAGCGCGGGGATGCAGGTCCACCAGAAGCGGTGAAACTTGCGCGGCCCAATGGCGAAGTACGGCGTGTTCTTCGATGCAATCATCGTCACGCGCGCCTCCATCGCGCGCGGGCGGAAGCCAGTGCCCGGTGCAAAAAACTACGACGTCGGAATCATCGCCGACCCATTCTCGACATTCGACTCAGAAGCCGTAGATCGTCGCGTAGATTTCTCCCGACGTTTCGGTCATTTCAACGGTGTAGGTGATCGACTTTGTCAAAGCGGTAGATAGCGACTGCTGAGCGATCGATGACTGCTGCGAAGCATCCTTCATGGATACCTGCACCTCAAGGTCGGCGGCGCACCGCGAGATGCGGGTGTCTTCGGCCTGAGTGCGTATGAACTTCAGTGAAATCTCAGACTTCGAACTGTCCACCACGTGGCGCATGTACAGGTCTTTTGCGATCTGTTCTCGGACAATTTGTTTCACCAGATCGGTCGAGTCCGTTGCGCCACATCTGGGAGGTGCGCTGAGGATATCTGCCCCGAACACTTGCGCCACGACGAGAGCGATGACTGCGCCGTATCCGACTAGGGGAGCAGGCGTGCTAACGCCGAACTTCGACGCAGTATCCGGATCGATTCGAGCAGAATCCCTCGTTGTAGCCCAGTCGTCCATAACCTTCTGAAGGTAGAAAGAATTGCCGTACATGCCCCCTACTAGGGCCAATCCAATCTGCGCCCCCGTAACGATGTTCGACATCGTATCGGGCAGAAAGCTCGTCGCGGCATAAATAGCAAATACTGCGATCCCGTAGCCGTACATGCGCCGATACAGGAGCCACCCGGGCGTGAACAACGCCGCTGGCCAGTTCCAAGCGATCAGCGACGAAGAACGGAGCTTCTTGATGGACGTCGGCATTGCAGCTTTTTCGTCACCAAGCATCGATGAGAATTTGGCTTTGTAGTAAGCCGTCCGAGGTCCGACGATCGCGGCGAACGCCTCCGATCCGAGAAATTCGCCCACTGTCACCGTTGTGCCATCTGATGCGGCCGCCGATGCAGGAAGCGGTGGCGGAAATTGAAACCCTTCGAGAGGCACGTCGGCAAGAGGACGCCAATCGCTGCCGAACTCCTCGGTCCACACCAGCGTAGCACTGCCGACTTCGCCCGCCTGAGCCAGTCGGCGGAGTTCCGCCGTATCAATCGGTCCTTTGCTCCCAGCACCGCTGGAATAAAACCACATAGACATTGATGCCCCCCACAGGCCTAGGCTTCTAACCAGAAAGTCCTAAGCCGCGCGGCGATAGCTAGCCAGTCGGAGGAGCAACTTTTCCGCACATTTGGACGTGCAACACGTGGGGGCTTCGCGAGAGCCAGAAGACGGGATACGACGGAAGTCGACGGGGGACGGAAATGAGAACTACCTGGCTCGCACTGGCCGTCATCGCGGCGGCGTTGGTAACAACATCGGCCCGCGCGGACGACAAGATCATCGGTGGAGGCCACTGGCCGGGTGAACGCTTCGAGAAGTTCGCGGTGGAGGATCAGAAAGAGATCGCAACCGCTCTACGAGATTATTGCGACGACATGGTCGCTGCCGTCGTTCCCGTCGGAGCGACACATCGCCCCCGTTCGTACTGAAACAAGATCACAGTCATACGCGTGAGGGGATGATGAATTGGATACCCTTCATCCGGTCGACGGACCCGATGACGCCGGAATTGAAGACCTTGCTCCGCTCACGCATGAACGAGCTGGTCCACGGCGCGGAGGCCGCCTTCCGTCCGGCCATCCTGGCGATCTATGGCAGCAAGGCGAACGGGAGACCGGTCCATATCGGCTCTGCGGTCCGTCTCAACATCAACGGCGCCGAGCTCCTTCTCACCGCTGCTCACGTCGTGGACGAGAACGCACACACGACGCTCTACATCGGCGGAGCCGAGCGGCTCGAGATGATAGAGGCCGAGTTCCTAGTCACTCAGGCACCCTTTGGACGCGATCGTGACCACTACGACATCGCGTTCTGCCGCATCCCGACTGATCTCCTCGTCAAACTGGATGGTCGCTCCATCGGGATCGATGAGATAGCTACATCGTCGCCCGCGGAACCCGGTGCCTACTACACCGCCATTGGCTTTCCGAATTCGAAGAACCGTCGGTACAATCCCGTCAAAAACTCCGTCCGCACTACGCTGTTCTCATATTCGAACGTACACAAGCTCGACCAGAAGATCGCCGAGAAGCTGCCAGGTGCAGGCCGTCATCACCTATTCATGCCCTACGACAAGAAGTCCCGGGACGACGAAGGACGTGTCGTCGACTCCACCGCCCTGAAAGGGATGAGCGGAGGTGCGGTCGTGGATTCCGGCCGACCGAGCGATCCCCGGGTGTTCTCTGGACAGGAGCAGCCGAAGCCGCTGCTGGCGGGCATAGTGATCGAACTCAAAAAAAGCAGGACACTGCTTTCCGTCCGCATGGAGGTGATCATGCCGGTGTTGCTGAAGCATTTTCCGTCATCTGCCGCCGCTGCCGTCGGGTCGGGAGGCTGACGATGGCGGAGGTCAAGACACCGATACTGAACCGCTTCGTCAGCCTCGGAGCGGCGATCGACATGCTTGAGAGAAAGAAGATTGCGCTCTTGTCGCCCGAGACGTGGGACGATCGCAACGATCGGCGATTCATGGCGCTCTACAGGCAGCACCGCGGATGTGAGAGGATCTTCGCGCTGTGTGGATCGATGAGCCGGATTGAGCAGTATCACCACTGGAAAGTGTTTGCCGGAACGCCGGATGGAATCTGCATCACATTCGATCGGAGAAAACTGAGGCGGGCGGTGGCCTCCCAGACGGTCGGCAACTGGCGCCAGGGGAAAGTTGCGTACCTTCGGCTGAGTGAGTTGGACCCTGAGGCGGCGGTGTCCCCCGACGACCTGCCGTTCCGAAAACGCGCCGCTTTTAGAGACGAGGGCGAGTATCGCATAATCGTTGAGAGCAACGATCCCGCTCAAGCCATCATGTATCTCGACTTCTCCATAGACTGGATTGAGAAGATCACCCTTGCGCCATGGATGCCCCAAGGCATTTCCGAGAGCGTGAAGACTGTTCTTTCGAGCATTGATGGCGGCGGCAACCTGAAAATCTCCAGGAGCACTCTCCTGGAGAACCAGCGGTGGATGCGTTTCGGCGACCAGACGATTGAGAATATTAAGCTTGCACCTCAAAGGAGAAAGGCCGTTACCGCGAAAACGCCAAACGTTGAAGCTCAAGCCTCATGACCTGCGGCTGCGCATCTCTTCTCTCGGGTCTGCCTCCCAAAAGCGGATAGCTCTCTGATTTTGAGGGTTCGACGCGACGTGAATGCCGTTGACTCCACTGCGACGCCCCCGTGGATCGGGACGACGGTCGGGACACAGTTCCGCGTGGTCGCGCGGATTATGGCAGGAGGCCAAGCCCAACTCTGGTGGGCCGGGACGGCAGATGTGGCACAGCAAACCCCCACCGCTGTCTCGGGTAAGCTCGTGCTTCGGTCAGCGACAAACTACTGCGTCTTGACGACGGCGAAGGACGCGATGCCCCGCTCGCCGTCAGCCCGCACAATCTCGACCTTAATTGGACTGCCGCCTGAATGTTCGGCGGCAAACGTCATCGCCGCTTGGATCGCGTCGCCTCTCTCCGGCATGCAAACTGATCCGTCATCGGTAAAGACGCACCATTCGGCGCCTTGGCGACGGACGACGATACAGTGCTCCTGGTCGATCATGCCGCGCTCCTCTTGCCCTTGGCCGCGCCGCGCCTCTTGCTCTCCGCCTTCGGCCGCTTCTTCTCCTCGGCCTCGATCGAGCGACGCAGCGCATCGAACATGCTGACGACAGTCTCGTGCTTGGTCGGGGCTTCCGGAGCAGCCGGCGCCGACTTGAGCACGTGGCCCTTCTGCTTCTCGCTGAGCATCTTCTTGACCGCGTTCTCGTAGCGGTCCTCAAACTTTGACGGGTCCCATTTGCCGATCATCCGTCTGATGACCTGGCGCATGGTCTCGACGTCCCGTTCGTCCGGCTCCAGGCCGGCAATTCGCTCGAACCCGGCCGCCTCTGATCGGACCTCATAGGGGTAACGCAGCGTCGTGATCAGGACGCCCTTGTCGCGCGGGGCGACCAGCACCCAGCGCTCGCGCTTGTTGATGGTCACGCGGGCGATGCCGTTGGTCTTGGTCGCAGCCATTGCGTCGCGGATGACGGAGAACGCCTCAACCGCGACCTCGTCATCCGGCACCAGGAAATGGTGGTCGCCGGACCAAAGCCAGTCGACCTCGTCCTCGGGCACGAACTGGTCAACGTCGATCGTGCTTCGGCTCTCAAGCGCGATCAGGTCGAAGTCCTCATCCTCGACGATGATGTGCTCGCCCTTGGCGTATTCGTACCCCCGGGTTCGATCCTCCTCTTCGACGACATCGCCTGTCCCGCTGTCGATCCACTGCATGCGGAGCCGATTGCCGGTCTCCTTGTTCAGCGTGTGGAAGCGGGTCTTCTCGCGATCTGTCTGTGCCGGGATCAGCGCGACGGCGCAGGTGACGAGCGAGAGCTTGAGGATCCCTTCCAGGAACGGGTGGTGGCGGCCATGAACGAACTCCGATTCGCGGAGTCGAGTCCTCTCCGGCGGGATTCGTTCCAACTAATATGAGCGACTACCGTGATCGAGGCACGCAATACGAGGGCAGCGAATAAACTCGCGAGAGGCTGGCCCCCTTCGCCATCGCCCGTTCCTCCGCCGCACGATACCTGCCGCTGGAAAAACGCGGACAGTCACGGGCGAATCCGTCGGCTACCTGCTTCTCTCCCACGTCCAAGCCGTCCACGAAGCAGACGCCGACGGGCCTGCCGCGCGTGAAGGTGCCATCGAGCTCGCAGACCACATTTCGCCCCTCGGCCAATCTCCTTAGGTTGGCAGTCGCCTCTTTGCCGCCGAGTTCGACACGAACACGGTTGTCCTCCGGAGCGGCAATACCTTGAAGACGAACCTCGACGTCACCGAACAGCAGCCCATCACCGTCGCGAACAGCAGCTATGCCGCTGATCCTGCCCGTCGCACCCGCTGGCAGCGCAGGCGAAGCCGAGAGCACAAGGAGGCCAATCGCTGTCAGCAATCGGAGCGTTGTCGCGCTCAACAGCCGATCTCCTTCTTCAGTGCCTCGACCTCGCCGAGCGAGTTACACACGCCCTCGCAGGGCACTCCATCGGAGTCCGCGTCGGCACGGGGATACCCGCCACACCACAGTTCAACCGCCTGGCGGCAGGTCGAAACGGCTTTGCAGGTGCGGCCCGCTGCCAGCCTCACAGATGAGGTCGGAACGCCGATCGGTCGGGACATCATCGTCCGTTCGCCATCGATGGAGGCAAGACGCCAGGCGTCGTGGGCATGGGCGTTCGAGATCGTCAGCCCGATCACCGCGGCGAGAAAAGTCAGTCTGCGAATTTTCATTTCGAGCCCCCCGGCTTTTCGCAACCGTAAGCAGCAGGGTGGGTTTTGCAATCTCAAGTCGTTCTTAGGGTTAAGGGGCGGAAGAGCGGTCTCACGCCGGATGGAGCTGTCCGATCTCGTGGCCGATCGCCGGGATCGCTTTCGTCAGCCAGTGGTGGCCGGCGACCAGCCAGACCCCCGCAGCCGCGGGGACGACGTCTACGTCGCGATGCCCGGCCAACTGCCCCTTCAGCAGCGGTTTCAGCGCGTCAGGATCGCCGGGAACGAACGCGCAGAAAGCCGACCATTTGCGATCGAAGCTCTGCCCTCTGCTCCGCAGATCGTCGGTCTCGAAATAGGCTTCGCCGACCTTCGCGAAATCACGCCTGACAATATCGAGCTTCATTACCCCTCGCCCACATATCGGGTTGCGGTATCGAGCCCGACTTCTATCCCCTGACGGCGTGCGATTTCTTTCGCCACGCTGGTCCAGTGCTCGTCGAGGCGGTCGCCGTGCCCCAGACGTGCGAGCCGCGCTCGATTCCGGGCCTCGTGATAAGCGGCGTTGCCGTATCGCGCGATCAGGTCTGCGGCGTCGTCCACCACGATTTGGGGCGCTTTGAACCAGCGCGAGATGAATCCGAACATCAGCCGCCGCCAAGCCAACCGTCGGCCGCCGCCAGCTCGACGCTATCCTCTTTCACGCCTCGCGCAACGATCGTCAGAGCTTCATCCGGCAATGGCCGTTGCAGCAGGCCGGCCTCGCTCCACGGCGCCCGCATCCAGATGTCGAGCTCCTCGGTCGTGGTCAGGATGACCGGCATCGCCTTGGGATGGATCGGCTTCACAACGGCATTGGGCTCGGTCGTGAGGAAGCCGTAGAGGTCCGTGGTCTCTGGACCGTTCTTCACCTTCCGCACGCTCGTCCACTGCGGCGTCCAGATGCCGGCGAAGAAGGCGAGCGGCCGCTTCCTCCGAGAAGGCGAACCAGATGTCGCCGCCCTCGTGCCTTGTTGAATTCGCTGAAGCTGGTGAACGGCACCAGGCACCGGTTCTCCGGGCCGAGCCAGCCGCGCCAGTGCGGCGACGAGGTGTTGCGGATGTTCGTGACGCCGCTGTCCGGCTCGTTCGCCAGAAGCGCCTTGAAATCGACGGCCTGCCCCTTCGCCTCGAGCTTGGCCGCCCGCTTCTTCGCCGCCTCGAACTGGACGTTCTGCGGCGACGGCATGCCCCAGCGCGCGGTCACAAGCTCCCTGCCCTCCGGTCCGTTGATGACGATCGGCGCCGAATAGTCCGGGAAGATGCCCGGCAGCGGCGGCAGATTGCCCGTCCGGTCACGGAACGCCCGCGCCAGTTCGCGGATCGCCTGCTGGCCCTTGGTCTGGCTGTAGAGATTGCACATGCCCGGAACCTTCGAACGTGATCGGCTCGCGCGCAAGCCCAGGATTGACTCTCAGTCCTGACGAGAACAAATCTGGAACATGGGTGTCAAGGCATTACCGGGACAGGCCGCGCGCGAAGCGGCCAAGCTGAACGATTTCATGCTCGCGCTGGAGATCGAGCAGCGGGCTACGGCCGGCCGGCCGATCCGCCTGACGGCAGAGACCGCGCTGCGACTGGTCGAGGCGATGCGCTGGAAGGTCGCTTATGAGAGCGGCAAGCAAGGCGCCTACACGGTCGAGAGCTGGGAGACCGAGCGCGTCATCCGCGGTCGGTTGAAAAAGACCTTCGGCGTGCTGAACAACTTCCACGCTGCGATGGGCGCCTATGAACACGTCGCCCGTGCCTTCCCGAACGATCACATCACTTGCCGAGAGAAGATCCGCATACTCTGCGAGCAGAACGCGCCGCTGACGCCGCCGTGACAAACAAAAAGCCCCGCCGCGGCGAACCGGGCAGGGCAGAGAAGTGGATGTCGGCTCTCCTTCTTGCGTCACGGCGTTCCCGGATCCCTGCGAAGGCGCCCGAGGGCGCCGATGCGTCACTCGGGATGGTGTAACTCAGTGACATGGAACGCGCGTGACTCGGCCGCCGTCGCGACCGCCAGCGGAGAAGACCACGCGCGCTTCTTATAGAGGCTTCCCATCGCTCCCCGCCTGCGGCTTGGTCGCCGAGCTCGGCCTCGGCGTCAGCACGGCGATCCTCGGCCAAAGCGGCTCGGCGTCCTTGCTCGCGTTCTTGAACTCATGGATCGCCTCTTTCCGATCTCGTCGTGCCCCATCGACGGGTCGGCCTTGCCGCCCTCTCCTTCGTCGCTCACGGAAACCTCTTTCTCGAAGGACTTCGCGCCCCTCGCGGGCTAAGACGAAGCCGGCTCTTGCATCTCGTCTTTCGCTGCGGACGCCTGCCTCGCCCGGATAATTCGAGCGAGACTGAAGCTGGCTGGAATCGGTGACGTCTCGGGGACCTCCGCGGCGAGGTCAGCCCGATACTCACGCTCATCAAACTCCGGTGGGTTCATTTCCCTGTCGTATCTGTCGAACAGGCGGAGTGCTGCTCGAAGATTCGATTTTCGGGAGGTCGGCAGGCGCGTGAACGCCGGCATTCCGTCCAGAAACTCCAAGGCGGCGACATTATCGCGGAACACGCGCGAGCCGAGAAGCTGCCGCGCAGCACGGAAGTTGTGCAGCTCCTGGGTAAGCGCGGCCCCTTCGACGCCTTGTCGTTCCAGCCATTTTCGATACCCCTTCGGCGTATCCTGCTTGCGCTTCGGCATCCGCTGCTGCGCATGATCGCGTAGGCACCTACCAACGGCCTCGGCCAGCGGGGGCGGAACAGCGTTCGCCAGCATGAGCATGCGGGCGGCTTTGGCGATCGACTGGCGCCGCGGTTTCCCTCCCGCCTTCTCGGGCGGCAGGGGGCTCAAGGGAGGTGTCCAGTTCCATCCCGACGGAAATCCGCCGAGTTGCGACAATTGCGCGAAGTCGAGCTTAGGCAGTGACCATGGGTCCACTACGTCCCCGGAGCGCAGCTTGTAACTCGGACCCGGCAAATCCCATGAGCGCCGGGTCAACGTCGGCGCGGGAGCAGAGACCGACTGCGTCCCACAACTGCTCGATCCGCCCGGATAGAGGAAAAAGAGCCTCTCCGTCTCGAGGGTGTCGGGGGGCGTCGATGTCCCGGCAGCGAGGGGCTCCAGGCACGTTCGGAGGGAGCGTCGATCCCCGCCCGAATGACCGCGCCGGAAATAGACCGCGCCCACGTCCGGCCCAAGCACATCGGCTACGGTAGTCGGTTCCTTAGAGCGCGCGAGCTCAAGATAATCGAGGAGAAATCCGTCGGCCTCGGCCAGCGCGCCGATGCAGAGCCAGCGATCGCGATCCTGACCGACGCCGTAGTGGCTGGCATTCACTAGAGTTTCGGTGAGGCCATAGCCGGCGTGTTTGAGCATCGACCTCACGCGGCGGTAGACCGTCGAGTGCCTGATCCCCTCGACGTTCTCCATCACGAAGTATCTCGGCCGCGCCGCGGCGACGATAACGCCGAAGGCTTCGGTCAGCTTGGCCCGGGGATCCGCATCGCCAAGCCGCTTGCCTGATCTTGAGAAGGGCTGGCACGGGGGGCCACCCACGATCACGTCCGGCTTCATCATCGCGATGTCCGGAGCGGCCGTGAGAAGATCGGTGAGGTCCGCCTCGACATGACGCTGAGGGCTTGGCCCGAGTCCCCTCAGCCTCCGAAGTAGTGGACGACGAATATCGGGAAGGTTGGCAGCGTGAACCGCGAGCGCCTTCGCCTCGAAGTCGTAGCCGGCCACGACGGTGAAACCCGCGCGGTGCATTCCGAGGCTGAATCCTCCGGCGCCGCAGAACAGATCGACCACTTTCATCCAGAACTTCCCCACCACATGGCGGCGAGGTTCTAGTGAAGGGCCCTTGCGTATCCTTTAACGAGCCTCGCAACAGTTCGTGGACGACCTAGTCTCAAGTCAGTTGGCCCGGTTGCATGATCGTCTCCTCTGAGCCCTCATCCCGCCGGTGTCGAACAGGTTCAACGGAAGCTTGTGTGGCTTCACGACGCGAGCGCCCGTGGCGCTGACAAAATCTGCGCTGCTGTAGTCGCGCTTGTAGTCGAAGATGAGGAGCCGCGGTCGTATTCGTCGCCGCTCAGCGTCTTGCCGAGGACGCGATCCTGAGCGCCGACACGGACCCCGACCCTGATGAGCGGTAATATGGCGCTAGGGCCGCGTCGCGCTCGGCAATGATTTCGGCAGTCTTAAAAGGCAACCTTCCCCTTTCCGGCACTCTTCGTGCTAGAAGTCCTCAGCGCGCGGTCGCGCGGTGTTCTGGGGGGAACCATGAAGAGACTTGCGACAGTCGCGCTATGCGCGGCCATTCTCGCCGGCTGTCAAACAGTCCAGCACAACACGGCCAGTGGCAAAGCCGAGACGACGATCGCGAACACGTCGACCGACGCCGTGAAGGCGGTAATCATTAACAAGATGATGACCGCTAGCTACACCATTTCCAAAGACTCGCCTTACGCGCTGACCTTCGACAAGCAGGTCACGAACTTCGGCGCAATGCTCGTATACGGCAGCAAGTACGACGGCGTGCCGAATAGCCGCGTCACCTACATGCTGGCCCAGATCGGCTCGAACGTCCGCATCGTGACCGACATCAGCGTCGTGACGAACCCGGGCTCCGCCTTCGAGCGGGTCACGCCCACGAACAACAGTACGGACGGCGCTTTCGTCCAGGCAACGCTGGACGGCATGAACAGCGAGATCAATCCCTCGGCCGCAGAGAAGAAGCTCGCCGAGAAGAATATCTACATCGGCCTCTCGGCCGTCTTCGCTACAAGCGTGCCAGGATCTCGGCCGCAAATGCCCGGCTCCGATGACGCAGGCGGGCTTATGCGTGATCGAAATGGCTCCGGGCAGCCCGGCTGTTCTGGCGGGGGTGAAGGCGAAGGACGTTCTGCTGTCGATCAACGGCAAACCCATGCTCGCCGAGGGAGACGTGGCAGAGGCTATAGCCCCACTGACCGTCGGCCAGCCCGTGACACTGACTTACCTACGCGAGGCGCAAACCGTGCTATTTTGGTAGACGCGCCAGAGCACTTTTCAGCCACGCGTTATCGGGATCCAGCCGAAGGGCGCGCTCGTAATCGGCACGCGCAAGATCGAGACGACCTCGCCGTTCGAAAACATATCCGCGTCCTTGAAACGCCTCTCGATAGGGACCGTGAGCTCGCAGGACCGCCTCGTAATCGGCGAGAGCCAGATCGAGTTGTTCTCGCAGCACGTAGATCTGCGCGCGGCCCATGAGGCCGCCTCGGTCGTCGGGGCTGTCGCTTAGGATTGCTGAGTAATCTTCGAATGCCGCATCGTGGTTCTTCAGCGTTACAAAGTAGGCGGCCCGCGCGAGTAGGTTATCCACGCTCAACTCAAGAGCGACCGCTCTGTCTAGCGCCGCCTTCGCTTCTTCGTGTCGCCCGAGCCGGGCAAGCGCAATCCCATATCCCCGCACCACTTCCGCATCATTCGGGGACAACGCGATCACCGCATCATAGTCGGCGAGAGATTCTTGAAACCGTTTGGCGTAGCGCAGCAATTCCGCGCGCGCCCAGAGAGTGAAAACGTTAGGATCGAGGCGGACGGCTTGGTCGTGATCGCGAAGGGCGTCATCGATCCGACCTGATTTTAGATAGGCGCCCGCGCGATAGGTCAGGGTGCTGGATTCCGAGTACGCCGATGGGGCACCGAGTGCCAGCGCACGCGTGAACGAGTCTATCCCCTTATTGTATTCACCGGCTTTGACAGACGCCTCTCCATCGATAACCAGCCGTCCATATTCCGATATAGGCTTCTGTTCCGGTGGACCGTTTTCTTTGCGTTGGATTTGGGGGGCGACGCGGAGCTCTTCCTGCGACCGCACGTCTGTGGTGACCACGCAGGCCAACAATACCCATATGTACGCACCCGGCACTCCGGGGCGGCGCGCATAAAGTGACTTGAAACGCCCAGAAGCCACGTACCGCCCGCCCCCCATCGGTGCCGCCGCTAGATGTACGGACTAGACCATGGTTTAAGGGGGCACACAATCAGAAAGTGCAAGCGAATGCGAATTCACCTTGAAAGTTTCTGGCGTCGATTAAGCTTCGAAGGCTCTCTAAAATTAGAGTACATATAAAACAAAAACTATATGTACATACCAAAAAAGGCACGCACCGGCTTCGCCCGGAGCATGCCTGGTCGTATGTTTACTCCCCCGAAGGGTGAGTGCCGGAGCAGCCGTTCAGCCTGTGGTTTCCGCCGGCACTTTGTTGAGCGGCTGGCCGGCATCGGCGACAGCGCCCATCTTCTTGAGAAGTTCCGGATCGACCATCCGCGCCACCATCGGGTGAATGCGGACATCGCCGCCCTTCGCAACCTGTTTGAAATTGGCGAGCACAGTAGAAGCAATCTGGCGTGACGGCGCGATAACGTCGAACAGCCAGATTTTTTCACCGCTAGCCCAATCGTCGGGCTTCAGGCGCAGTGGGAAAACGCCTGCCTTGATCTGCTCGCGGATCTTCTGGTCGACCTCGTCGGAGACACTGGCCCAGATGGCGATGCCGGCCAGAGTACCGCCTGTAAGGTCGGCCTCGTGCTTGGCCTTGGTGGAGGCGATGGCGATGCGGTCGCGGATCAGCGGCTCCAGCACGAGTTGCTGCAGATCCGCGATCACGGCATGACGATAGCGCGGCACGCCTATCATGGCGAGCGCCACTTGGCCGACCGCGGCCTGGATGCGCTGGCGGATTTCTTCAGTGATCTTCTGGGTTTTTTCTTTTGCTCCTTGAGCGGCCGCCGATTCAACCGCCGTCTTAGCACTCGACTTCTTAGTTCCCATCGACATCGCCCCTCCCCCTACGAACGCCTCTTCAACCTGGCTGACGCTAACCGCCGCCTCCGCAACCTACAAGCAAAAGGAATTACCCTCAACGTAACGGCGACAGATACCGCGACGGGCCACCCAGTCCCGATCCGGCGGTGGACATTCAGATCATCGGTCGATGACGACGCTTTGGATCGCCTGTTTGGTGTAGCTCGGGGTGCGTCGAATGCAGATCGGCTGCTGTCGGTCTCCCTGCACGTCGCCTCAAACTCGTTCAATTCAAAGGGTCTCGGCTTCATCCTCGTGGACGACGTTGATGTATCCGAGGACCGCCACTACCCGGTCATTCGGTTCGGACTGTCGGCTCAGCGACGGCGTCACTCCGAGCGCGGACGACCTCGCCGGCCGGAAGGCCGAGTCGTCCAGAACGCCGCCACATTCGGCATCGCTCGCGAAGAAGTACGGACGTTTCTGTACTCAGAACTCGATGCGGTTCACAAAGATCGGACTCGAGGGCCGAGTTTCCCAGCGGTCTGAGTACAAGGGCTACAGAGCCTCGATCGACATCGAAGAGTACGAGCGGATGTGGCCTTCGGACGACTATCCGAAGGAAGCTCACGCCGGGGAATTTTACTTCTCTCGGGAGCGAGAGGGATTTGTTAGCGTCTCGCTTTGCGCCACGGATCGCGATCGTCTCGCTCCTCTCCTGCTGACCCAGGGGTATCATGGCCTGAGTGTATCGCTTTCAGCGACCAAGGATGATCTCCGCGCGTCGCACTTCCGGGGATGTGATGTCGTTCGAAGTGCATCTGTCCGCGATCCCGCGGAAATAGCTGACTACCCACCCATCCATCGCCCGGTCCCGGCTTCTGCCGGCGGGCTGTATAGATTAGCGTCATCGGCGTGATCCGTAAGCAGAGCGCCGTCAAGACGGCTCGCCATCCCGGTAGTAAAGCGCGCTCGTCCGGTCGACGCGCTTTTTGTCCATCTCATCCAGATGAACGCGTAGGCCGAGATCGTGATGCAGGACCAGGCAGCCGCGACGGAGAAAACGGTCGACCCTAGAGTGGGTTCGGACCACCCCATGACCGGGAAAATAATCGAGATCGCCGAGAGCCTTCAGAAGGAGGTCGAAGGACGTGGCGTCTTCGTGCAGGCGCTCGTTCCCGGCGCCACCGCGACGGACTTTTGGGCATCCACCGGAGTCGATATCAAATCGATGCCCGCCAACATCGTGATGACCAGCGAGGACTTCGTCCGGGCGGCTCTGCGTGGTCTCGACAACCAAGAGCCAATTTGTATCCCGGGCCTACCTGACGTGGCCTCCTGGGAAGCCTACAAGGCCGCGCGCGGGACGTTGGGGCAGGCGATCATGGCGAATAGCCCCGCGCCGCGGTATCTGACCTAAAATCGGCAGACTACATCCCTCCTCTCGGAGATCGCCCCGTCGGCATCCGTCGGCGGGGCCTTTTGTTACCCCATTTGCCGCGTCTCCTCGGCGGTAGGTTTAGCACAGGATGACCTGGTTATCGTTCGATCGTGCACTGGTTGATCGGTTTACACGCCCCGTCACACTGAATCTCGTCGCCGGGACATGGTCTGGGAATGCTCCCTCCGGCTGCACACACAGGCGGGCCAAGCGAGACGTCAAATCGGTTGCCGCAACTGGAGCCGGCTTCGTTGCGTGCGCAGACCGCGACCGAATAGTTGCCCTCGCTTTGATAATTGGCCCCGACATGGCCGATTCCGCGCGCCACCTGATAGACGCGAATTCCCCCGCCCCCGCCTCCACTGACGAGGATTTCCGCCGTCGACAGAGGCCGCTCGCACGTGAAGCTGATGCTGCCGCATGTGCCGCCACCGCTCTGGGCACAGGAGCGCGGGGCAGCCGGAGGGTGCGGTGTAGGGGTAGTTAATCCCGAACTGCTCGAAGTGATGACCTCGGCCCGGAAATCGAGGGTCACATCACCCTCTTCCGTGTTCTGATTGATCCGGATCTTCGCGGTTTGGCCCGCCGGCGTTCCATTGTCGATTTTCGATGAACCGAAGCCGATATGCTCCCAAACCGCGTCGGAGAAAATGCTCTCCCCGTCACGCTCCCATGCCTGACACATGAGGGTTACGGGGGGCCTTCCGTCGTGGTTGAAAGTGATGTTCGGGCTCAGTAGCGGTACGACCTCGTCGCTGCCCGCCGTCCCGCGCCGGACGACTTCCACCCATTCGGTGAATGAGGGCCCCGTCTCGAGCCGGCAGTGCACCTTCCAATCGCACTCAAAGACCTCGGGGCAGTCGTTGGCTTTCACCCCTTGGATCGTCACCTTCACCGCGGCACTTACCGGCGGCGGCGAGACCGGAACGTCCTCGGGCCGCTGGGGCGGGGGGTCATTGGTCGCGCACTCTCCGAAGGTGACGACATACGTGCCCATCTCGCGGGTCACGGGATCGTTTCCGTTGGCTACCATCCCACTCAGGCCGACACCGATCTGCTGGAAGTTTGCAGCCGAGATTTGGGCAAAGTGGTCCGGACTGTTCATCCACCAATTTACCGCTGCCTTGGCGGTCGAATCGTCGTTGGACCCGGTATAAGTGATCTCGCTGGCCCATTTGGGAGCTGCATTGCAATAGCCCGCGGCTACGATCCGTGCATGAATCGCAGCGTTTATTCGACGCTTCAATTCCTCTTCATCCAGATCGGGCGGTGGGATGGGATCATCCGCGTTGAAGTGCGAGCTTTTTTGATTCCACCACCTGCGCTCGCCCGACGATGTCGCATGCGCTTGCGCGGCATTCGTCAGCTTTTCGCTCAGCGTAACTTTGGCGATGCCAAGCTTCTGACGCTCGGCATTGATCAGACACAAGATCGCATCGTGGATTTGAAAGCCCTGGGACGAGAGATTGATCGTCGATGGCGGTGTATTCATGTGCGCCGGGCACTCGCGCTCGCCTGCCAATTCGGCGAATGCTGGCGTCATACAAAAGGCAGACGCCGCCACGAAGCTGAGCGACAGTAAGAGCCGGTGCATCGAGGCTACCCGCTTCATGTCTTCCTCCCTGATCAGGCGGCAAAACTGAACCACGGCCCCCCCGAGATCGGGACGAGAGTGTCGATGCAGCGCTCAGCGCGTCAAGAATCCCTGAAGGACAGGTTGGCTTCCTCGTCCGCGTCCTGCCACAGGGCCGACGTGTCGACCGAGGTCGCTATTGGAGCTGCGGCCTTCGGATCAACAGCTTCGACGCCAACCTGCTGCCGGGCGCCGTCGGAGAACACCAGCGTCGCCGTGCCGTGCAATCTCAGTTGATCCGACCCGTCGCCGAACGAGATGGTCGTCACGCCGTCCTTGACCGAGATCTGCATGTCCTCGGACGTCAGTCCCGGTCCGAACTTGATCCGGGTATCGAGGCCCGCATGGATGGTGTCGGCGCCGTCGCCCGCGTTGAACAGGATCGTCGACCCGTGACCCGCCATGATCAGGTCGTCGCCGGCGCCTCCGGACAAGCTCGAGCCGCGCGTGCCGATGATGAAGTCCTCGCCGCGGCCGCCATAGGCGAGCGAACCGTTGTCGGCGTAGAGGAAGTCGTTGCCGTCGCCGCCGTCCATGTGCGCGTCGGCGGCCGCGGCTAGGAAATCGTCGCCTTCGCCACCGTCGGCGTGACCGTTCCAACCGACACTGATCTTGTCGTTGCCCAGGCCGCCTTCGACCTTGCTTTCGACCCCGGCCATGATCCGGTCATCGCCGATGCCGCCCAGGCTGATCGTGTTTTTCCCCGCCCTGATGTTGTCGTTGCCGGATCCGCCGTCGGACACCCCGTCCGACCCGAGTTCGATCAGGTCATCGCCCTCTCCGCCGAAGACGGCCGAACCGGACCATGCACGGACGGTGTCGTTACCGTTCCCGGCATCGACCACGCTGTCCTTCCAGACGTCGACGAAGTCGTCGCCGTCGCCCGCGCTGACGTAGCTCTGGCTGCCCGCGATCAGCCTGTCGTCATCATCGGTGCCGTCGACGCGCGACAGCGACAGTTCCTGGACCTTGGTCAGGAACGCCTGGACCGCAGAGGATTGGCTGGCTCCCGGCGCCGCGGGGAACGGTTTGTTCGCAGGCAGATAATCCCGACGTTGAAGACCCGACGGCTCAAGGGTCGCAAGCTTCGGTTGGTTGCTGGGCTGCGCCGAAACGGGGGGGCCGGGTTTCGTAGCCACGGGTCGCCTGACGACTAGGGATCCTGGATTCGCCCGCAACTCAGCCAGCACCACCGTCATCTTACCAAAGATCGACATCTCGGATTCTCCGCGGCGACTACGCTACGGGGATAGGCAAAATCCGGGCCTCCCGCTGGACCGCTAGAAACGTTGAGAAAAGAACATTTCTTGGGGATGGCTTATGCCCATTTTTCACGGAATGGGACGGCAAAATCTGCCGCTACGGCGGGTTTTGCCTAATCCGCCTGCTTCGCCCGAACCAAATCAACAAAAGGCCGGGCGCCGAGATCAGCGCCAGAGCGACGACGAACCGCCATGTCAGGGCGAAGCCCTCTTCGAGCGTTACATGGTCCACGTTCTGGACCGCGTGCAGCAAGGTGGGCGCTATCTTGATCGCGATCGCGCCGAGCCAAAGCAGGCCCAACACTGTGCAGGCCAGTCTCACGGTCTCGCCACCCAAACCGCAAGCCGGGCAGTGTACGCGTTTCCGTTCCTCATTGCCGCCTGCGCGGCCCGAGATACCACGACAGGAATGGCAAGGCGGCAACGAACAGAAAGAGCGGGACACCCCAAGCCAGAGCCAAGGTAAGCTGCATCTTTAGGTTTCCGCTCATGGACGGAAAGACGGCTTGAATCATCAAGAGGATCAGCATCCAGAAGTGTGCGCCTCCCATGATGAAGTCGATCAGCCAAAGGATCAGGACGGACGCGAGCGCGAGATAGACGACATACCTCATCGGCTGACGACCCAACCTTCGACGGCCGTCCGGACGGCCACGTCCAGGGCTTCCCATTTTCCGATCGGCGTCTCGTCGGGTTTGAACCAGTACTGTACGGATAATTTCCTCTCCGGCAGCCCGTAAGAGACCGAGCATTCGGCGGAGTGACACCCGACGTGCCAGTCGTTCCCGTCGGGCTCCTTCCGCTTCGTGGAAACAAACTGGCCCGCCTTGGGGTCATTGGTCGGGTACAGCTTATACCAGCCGTCGAGCTCTCTGATGGTGCCCTCGGCCCGCGCCCTCTCGACCCGCTCCTGGCGTGATCGAAGGTTTCGATCACGTCCGCCGAACTCGATCAGAATCCGCCGCAATGTCGGATCGGTCAGTCCCATGGGCGGGACTGGTTGGTGAGCGAAATAGAAATACAGCGAGTCGGCGAGGATCGGCTCCGGGAAGCAGGTCGTCGCCAGGTTGAGGATCGTTTCCTTTTCCATATGGACCGTGGGGAACGTCTGGACGGGAACGGACAACGAGACCCGTTCATCGGTCATTTCCGAGGCGATCTCGACCTCCAGCGTCGGCCCGTAGCATTTCAGTGCGCGCTCTTCCCGAGTCCCCTCCTCCTTCTTCGGCGCGTAGCGCCCGAAGACCACGTAGGTCCGGTCTGCCTTCGCGACCTTGACGAACGCGGCGTCGGCGCTGGAGGCGCAACTCGACGGCACGAATCCTTCCGGCAGCTCGAAGTCCATCTGTTTTGCGTCGCCGAGGTCGAGGTACCGCGATCTCCGGATCGTCACGAGTTCGACGTCCGTCCGGTCCGAAAACACGATGAACCACACGCCCTCCTCTCCGCGATGGCCCGCCTCCTTCAGGAACGCGTTGATCCGGCCGCTGTCCGGCGCGTCGGAGGCGAGCTGGTCCTGGTACGGACGGATCACGCAGACCGTATGGAAGCGGCGCGGGAACATCTCCGAGACCCGCCACGGTCCGCCGATGCCCATGTCCATGAGCGCGGCAGCTTCGGATTTTGGGCGCGCCGAATACGCCGTTGCAGCGAAGACCAGGGCCAGGGTTACCGTCAGGATGGCTGCCGCTCGCCACGGTCGGCTGGGATCGATCAAGACGTGCGCGGTGAACACCCATGCCGCCAGGATCGCGAACAGGGACGCGAGCATCACGTAGGACCAGAACGTTTCCTCGGATGGATTTCTGGGAGCTCGAAGCCAGACCAAGCCAGATTGCCAGGAACAGCAGCGCGCCGATCGCGGTGACGGCCAGGCTCGCGATCACTGAGAGCATGCGGACGGAAGCTCTCGCACTCATGTCCGGCTCCGGCCAGAACTCTCGCTATCTCGAGTAACGCACTTCATCGACGGAGATGTCGTCGCCGTCATCAATCGCCCATCGCGAAAGCGATCTTATGGATTGAAACCTGCCGGCACCTGCGCCGCACGCACGCAAGTCAGGCGGCGCTGGCCGAGCCGACCGTGTACAAGGCACTGCGCGACATCCGGCAGATGTCCGAAAGCGTCGCATCGCGCGCGGGTATCAGTTCGCATGTATTGACGGCGGAGGACTATGTCCGCATCGAGCATGAAATCACGCGGGGCCTCACCATCGGCAGTCGCGGAGGCGAAAGCGAACCCTCGCTCCTCGGGGCAGTCGCTGAGCCATCCCACGTTTCACGTGCCGACTCGGATGACGCGTTCGAACTCACCGCCTGAGAGCCCCAATTGGGACGACGACCTCGACTTCTTCGTGGAGAACTGACGATGGCGGCAGCCACAAGCGAAACGCTCGTGAGTTCATCCGAGACTTGCAGCAGATCGATGATCCCGATCCTGTCGACCTACATTGGCAGCAGCCGTGATCGTCTGCTTGAACAGGAGGTCACGGACCTGTTGGAGCATTACGACGATGTTGTCGAGGCACATTGTTCGGGGTTGCCGCTCGTCGGCCGCCTCTCCGAGGGACGGGCCATCATGCTGGTGGGCCAGTCCGGAGCAGGTAAGTCGCGAGCTCTCCAGAGGGTCTTTGCAGAACACGGGCACTTTACCCCAGAATCCCTTGTCTCTGTGGTGGCTCCCGCGCCCTGCACGCTGAAGCAGCTCGGCAACACGGTGCTTGACGGACTGGGATACCCCAGAACGCGTGATCTAGCCGAGAACGTGGTCTGGGACGTCGTCCGCACGCAACTTCGCGCGCTCGGGGTGAGATTCCTCCATATCGATGAGCTTCAGCACCTGTTCCAAGCACGCAAATCGGACATTCTTCCCGTACGGAATATGCTGAAGGCGCTGCTCAATCAGCGCGACTGGCCGATGTTCCTGTTCCTATCAGGAATGCCACAGATCGAGTCAGACCTCGCGGAAGATGTCCAGATTCGCCGGCGATGTCGCGCCGTTCATTTCCACTCGCTCGGCGAGCGGGACCGCCTCTTCGTTCGACGCACGCTTGATGCCTTGGCCGAGATGGCGTGCCTTGGTGATGCCGACCTTTCCCGTGACGATTTCATCGTTCGCTTGATGCATGCTGGCCTCAACGAGCTCGGCATCTGTATCGAAATCATCCAGGACGCCATCAAGAGGGCATTCAGTGAGGACGCCGATACACTCCGCGTAACCCACTTCGCCGCCGTCTATTTCTCGCGGTCAGGTTGCTTACCCGAAGACAACGTGTTCACTGCTCAGCGTTGGTGGGAGATCAACGTTCGATCGTCCTTCGGCCTCTCTGAGCCTGGCGAAGCTCGGAGATAGCGTGGCCTCCATTAATCCGCGGATGGTCCTCATACCGGGCCCTCGCGAAATCATCGCTAGTTACTGCGCGCGCCTTGCGACCCTGCATGGTCGCCACGCGGACGAGTTCTGCCGAGACATCGGATTGAACTGGAACCAGCTAGTCTCAGGATGCCTTCGTCAGGCTGCCGCGCTCGCAGATCTTTGCCAAGTATCCCGTGAAGACTTTGCAGGGAGGTCGATCCACAAGGAGGGGCTGTTCTATCGAATTCGAGACCAGACGGTGGCCAGGAGCGATTTGCTGTCAACTGTCCGTGTTTGTCCCCGATGCATTGCTAAAGACGTTCAAGTACGCACTGGGCCGGAGGCGATTCGTCCATTCATCCGGTCGGAGTGGATGTTGAGACCAATCCATGTCTGCGTCGATCACCAATGCGTCCTGGTTCCGATCGAGGGGAAAGACGGTTCGGTTGGAAACGACCTCGCGAAAACTATGATCAATGCGTCCGCAAACGCCCTGAAGGCGGTTGACGATGCAGGCGTCGACTGCTCACCGACGTCACTGGAAACATATCTATTCGATCGCCTCCTCGGCGCTGTTCGGGACGACAGTGATCCATTGCGTGGGATGCCCCTTCACGTCGTCATCGACGCAAGTGAAAAGGTGGGCGCTTTGGCGCTTCAAGGCCCATCGCCGGTGCCGTACGAATTCTCGGATTTCGATTGGCGCGATGCCGGAGCGGCCGGGTTCGATATCCTGACGTCGAGACCGTCGGCGATCCGCCGACTGGTGAACCGACTCGTGACCCAATTCATGAAGACTTCCCGACAGTGGCACGCAGCAGATATTCTGGGTGGGGCGTTCTACACATGGATTCTGAATGCCAACCATCCAGACTACGATCGTTTGCGTACAGCTATCCGCATCGCACTTCATAGGGAAGCACCGTTCGGCCATGGCGATCAGGTTCTCGGAGTGCGACTAAGCAGTCGGAAGGTGCATTCCTTGTGTTCGGCTTCCCACTACACCGGCCTTCCTTCATTAATTCTTCGCGCGATCCTGATTGAACACGGCGTATTGAATGAGAGCTGTCCACATTTTCGAGAAGTCGCGTGCTGTTCAGCGCGTCCGCGACTCACCAGCTCCTGTTGAGCGTCTCACGACCGCGCTCTCCTATCCGCTTACACACTGAACTCCCTCGCTAGGGTCCAATCCGCCACATCAACACCGCACTTGATCTCAAGGCGCGCAATTTCTCCGGCTGCCCGTCGCCAGTCGTAGATCGCGGGTGACCGAGAACACCCTTAGCGCGGACATTTCCGAGCAAGAGGCAAGCTGATCCGTTGGGAGCCGATGATCCAGATGTGACCCATGTTCCCCTCCTTTGGATGTGGCCCCTGTTGTCCCGGCCACATCCAAAGGTGCGGCGTTCACACGATGCAAACAAGAGCTGTTATCCAACAACATCAATTACTTACGCCAAATAAGTTGACGCGATCCGTGAACCGCTGGCGAAACCTCCCGAAGAGTCTTCACCCGCTCTGCCCCAGCCGCCGGCGAACCGGACGGGATTCCGCCGGCGGAGCCGTTGCGACCTCACCGAAGGTGGCGGCGACGGCCTCCCGGGCGCAGAATGCCTCGGGCGATCCCCGCCGTTCAAAGCCCTCGGGGTGAAGGCGCGCGGTCGTCAGGAATCCCGGTATCCAGCGCTCGCGCATACGCCCGTCGACGAGTTCGTAGCGCACCCAATCCTGTGACCTTTTCATCATCGACACTTCCTGCACAAACGGTTCCCCACGCCTTCGCTGGCCAATGCTTTCCCGCAGCACATGCACGGCCGCGACGTAACCTGTCTGGCGATGCCAGGGTGACGTGGCTTGCGTCGGAACGGTTCGCCTTTGACCTGTCAAATCCAAGACGAGACATCCTGAGCAGGACCGAGTTCGGCGTCCGTCCGAGGAGCTGCGCGACCGACCCGATGTACCAGCCCACCTGGACCAGGACGGCGAGGTCGCGGTCGTCGGCGAGCGTCCACGGACGGCGTGGCGGGCGGTGAGCAGGCGCCGGGATCATGCCGCCACCTGCTGTTCGTTCTCGGCATCGATGAGGGCTTGGATGCGCTCGCCGATCCAGAGCATGACAGGAACCGCCATGGAGTTGCCCAATGCCTTGTACCGGGGCGTGTCGGCGGCGATGGTCCTGCCTTTGTAGGGGACCGCTGTCCACCCGTCGGGGAAGCCTTGCAAGCGCTCGCACTCGGTCGGGGTCAGGCGCCGGACGATCCAGCGAACACCATCGTTGGCGGGCTGGGCCACGACGAAGTCGAGTTCGTTGCCCTGTCCAGCGGGGCGGGCCGTGCCCGCCCCGCTGGCGCACAGGGTACCGACGATCTCTGGGTAGGCCACGGCGTGCATGCTGCCGCCGCCTTCCGTGCGAGCCGTCATCGTCGGCATGATGTCCTGAGACACGGTCTCGGCGTCGACGATCCCGAAGCACGGCCGAACTACGAGAGCTTCGGAGCCGCCGCCGCAGTCTCCCCCCGATGCCCGAAGCGTCGGTAGGCCGGCGGCATATTCTGCGTGTCCGGTCAGGCCGAAAGTGCATCCTTCAGAATATCCGGCAGCCGCTTCCCTCGTATCGCGGAGCGGTGCTGTATCCCGTCGCGGGCTGTCGTACTCAAAGAGTACGTCTCCGGCACATCTTCCTCGAGCACATGCAACAACGAACACGCGGCGCCGGCGTTGTGCCAAGATGAAAAATTGAGCGTCGAGAACGCGCCATGCGACTGTGCGGCGCGGTCCAATAATATGACCTGCGTCCGGCCATTTACCCCCTGGGCAGACCAGCGGACCTTCGATTCTCCGGCAAGGGCTGCCAGCAAACATCCGAAGGCGTTGTCTTTTGTACTGAGGACGCCGGGCACGTTTTCCCAGCAGATGCAGTCGGGGTCGAGTTCATCAGAGATCTCCGTGAATCTGAGCATCAGGTTGCCGCGCTCATCATCCAGGGAGCGGCGGCGGCCGGCGAACGAGAAGGCTTGGCACGGCGACCCGCCGACGAGGACGTCGATGGGTCCACACGCCCGCGCCCGGGCAACAAAGTCCTCGGCCGAGACGTCGCCGAGGTTCGGGACATCAGGCAGCCTGTGCGAGAGGTGAGCGCACGCGAACGGGTCGACGTCCGCCACGAACGCCGTCTCCCACCCGAGCGGATGCCAAGCCACCGATGCTGCCTCGATCCCGCTGAAGAGCGACCCGAACCTCACGACACGCGGTCCTTCGCGAAGGTAGGCTTCCGGAAGGCGACATCGCCATCGTGCTGGTCGTGCTCGACGGCCGCCCAGTCGATGATGAAGCCGAGGTCGCGAAGGTCGCTGACGGTCTTCTCGAGCCGCTCGGTCGCACACTCTTTCCACGCCACCCGCATCGCGTCGATGACGGCGTCGGTCGGCACCCGCGCCGACTTCCCGGCCGACGCGTACTGCCTGACCGTTCCGGGCGTCCGGTCGATGAGTTCGCCGACCTCCGCCGCGCTCAGATCGAGCAGGCGGTAGAGCCGCATGAATTCCAGCTTTCTGTTCATGATGTCCCCCTCCCCTGTATGGACGTCCCGGCGCGCATGGCCGGGGCGGTGTTGTCAGGCATCCTCGGCTTCGCGGATGGCACCCAAGCCTCGGCCAGGCCTCGGCCTCGTCTTCGGCTTCGGCGACGTAGACGTCCCAGTGGAAGTCGCCGAGACGTTCGCCCTCCTTCGCGACCCTTGAGGCGTCGTAGGCCAGGTAGTCGCCCACGGGCATGCGGTACGCGGCGAGGCCGCGGATGCCGTTCTCGGTCCAGACGTCGCTGTCGAGGCTGCCCTCTGCCAGCGATCCCGCTCATCTCCTGAGAGACGGCATCGAGGGTGCCGCCCTGCGCCCAGACTGCCCACGAGTTCTTGTTGACCAGAACGATGACGCGGTCCTCTGTCTCGATGGAGTCGAGCAACTCGGCCGCTTCCCTCAGCAGCTCCGCGGCGCGGTCCCGCTTTCCCTCCTCGGTCGCCAGCACCGGGAGATGCTCAGCCCGCAGGGTCGCGTGGCTAATGTCGTCGAGAATCGAGACGATGTGATCGGGCGTGCAAGTAAGCATGTCCTGTCCTTCCCTTGTCGTGACCATGTCCAGCGGCCACGTTTATAGGATGCGAACAGTTTCCGTCGGCTACAAGTCCGCCGTCCAAAGATTGTTCAATGTCGTTTCCAAATAATTTCGTGTTGACAAACGCCATAATCGGGCAACGTCGCACATGTATGCTGTCCATAATTTTGGCAACACGAAATTCGACAGGGAGATATTTTCCGCCGGCGGATTTGTTCCTGGCTTGCGAACAAACATGATCTCGATGTCGGCAGCAGACGCCGACGCCAAGGGAGGAAGAGATCATGAAAGCTTTGCTTGCTTACATCGCCACCGTCATGAAGGCCGTCATGCGCGAGATCGCGTCGCTTCGTTCGAGTATTCTGCCGCGGACCGGGAGGTGGATCACGCAGCGCATCGTGAAGCCGTCGATCGAGTACGCATCACAGTCGTGCACGGCAGCCGCGCAGGCCGTCGTCGGCTTCGTGCCCGACGTCGTCCGGTCGGCGCTCAAGCTGCCGGGTCAGGCGCTTCGCGGAACGGGCGCCGTGCTCGAAGGTGGCGGCCGGCTGGTCGGGGCAACGCTCCGCGCTGCCGCCGCCGTTCCGACGGCGCTCGCTTCGTGGCCTTGCCGGCGGTGGCAGATGCCGCCAGGCCTGCCGATGGCGGTGGTCGTCGAGAGGACGAGGCGATCGGGGCATCGGTCCCTCGCCGAACTCGAAATGGCGAGCAAGCTGCCGGCGGGCGTCGAGTCCCGGGCAGACGAGTCTGGGCATCCCGCTTCGGCCGCGTCCGCGTCCCGGCTTCGACCGTCCGGCGTCGGTGGAAGCCCGGACCGTGCTCGAGTTCGCCGCGGCTGACAGGGACGAGCGGGACCTGATGGACCTCGACCAGACGCTTCCTGCTCACCTCCAAGACTGGCTCTACCGCCTGTCGGAGCAGCAGCTCTCGCTGCTCGCGAAGGGTGGCCTCGAGCGGTGTGAAGCCGCCGTCGCCGGTCGGCGGTGTGGCATTGTCGGACTGCCCCTTCCGGACAAGACGGCTTACGAGCCGATCCAGCCGGCGGCGACGTCTGGCCTGACTCGGTCGCGGAGACCTTGCGGGACGAGAACCTCTTCGCCGCTCGGGTTGCCGCCGCGAAGGGCGTCCGCAGGGAACTGCACCCTCAAGACTGAGTTCTGGTCGTCACGAAACTCGAAGCCCCGGTCATCACCGGGGCTTCTTCATTTGGAAACGAGTTCCGGCATATCGTGACGACCCGAAATCGCGAAATCCGAAATGTCCGATACGACACCCACCCCGAAATCGCACCGCAAGCGCGGTCGCCCACCGAAATCCGACGTCGCCATGTCCGAGGCCGAGCGTTCCCGGGAAGCGCGACGTCGCCGGCGGCGGGTGGCTTCCGCTTCATGCCGACGCCTTCACCGACATTCGCAAGATCGCCGAGCAAGGTCTGGCGGCGAAGGGCGCGGTGCTCTGAAGGCACGGACGGATGCCCTGCTCGCCATCGAGGAGCGGGTCATCGTCGCGATCGAGGCGGCTGATCTCGTCCGGGACGAGGGATGAATCCTTCCGGGAAACGAAAAAGGCCCCGGCGGTGACCGGGGCCTTTTTCATTCCTGTCCGCCACGCCGTCGGGCTTGATCTCTCCCCGCCGGAGCTTCTCAAATAGGGCCTCGGCCAGGTCCGGTCTCTCGTGAACCTCGGACCCGAAGATCGCGGACCAGCGTCTCGTACAGCGCCATCGGATTCATTCAGGCCGGCCCTCGCCCGGAGCAGATCGCCGCGCTGGCGCAGGGCGCGCTTCAGCTTCGCGATCTCGGCATCCTTGGCGGCCAGCTCGACCTCGCGGGCGGCGACCGCGCGGATCGCCGCGGCGGCGACCTCGGCCATTCCCTCGGCGTCGCCCTGGGCGTCGGCAAGGGCATCGTGCCAGGCATTGGCAACCCGACGGTCGCGGGACTCGCGAGACCACTGAGCGGTCCGGCGGAGAATGTCGACCATCCCGCTGGCGATGCACGGCCCGATGAGCGCCGGGCTTTCTCCCATGTTGCCGTAGACCATCATGATCAGCCCTCCTGTTCTGTTCGTCAGAGATGAGCTCCGGGGATTCCGCCGTCAAGCCGGCTAGCGATCGGATGCCTGGGAAATCGTGAACGATGTCAACGAGATCCGACGAACCCCTCGCGCTCGTCCTCGGGTGTGAAGACCCCGAACGTCGGAGGCAGCGTCCCCTCCTCGACGTCGCGAAGATCGCTGTCGATGTCTTCCCGGAGCGCACCCGCGAGCGACCTTGCGTAGTGCCGCGGTCCGGTCGCGGACTTCCGGCGCCATGTCGGGCGGTGATCCACGACGATGGTCACCCGGTCGTTGGGTTCAGGGCCGCCTCGCACGGTTACGCGGTATTCGGAGGGGAGCCAGTCGTCGGTCATCACGGGACGGTATCACATCCCCCTCGCCAACGTCGGCGAAGCTGACGGTGGAATGTTGCGGGCCGGAATGCCAGTTTCAGGAAGTCGCTAGCCTCCCTTCCCGGGACGGCTGCCGAAGCCGCTTTCTGGACCCGCGTTTTCCGGCTAGTGTTTATCAGGTGTTTATCGTTTCGTGGCAGCACTAATGTAGAACAGCGGATGATTTTCAAGATCGTTGAAGAATAAGCGAAATTCAGATCAAGGTAGTCGCAGTCCAGCGGACTTCTGACTCCGTTAATCTTGGTTCGAATCCAGGTTCCCCAGCCATCCGCCAGCGGCCGAAACGGCCATTTACGTTAGAAAATCAACGGTTTCATCACGCGGAGCGACTATGCCCCCTCTGCGCCGCGTCGACCGCTGCCGCCGTTTCCACGCCTATTTCGTCGAAACGAGGTCGGTACACCGCCAGGGGGCACCGTTGATGGCAACGCATAGAGTTCGAATTGTCGCCATCGCATTTCGCTCGGCACGGGCTCTCGCCGAATCCGGCGCAGACGGAATGACGACGTGGTCGGACGTCGTGGAGAAGGGCCTGCGCCAGCGGGTCCGGGGACGTTCGGCGGCATGGTCTTTATCGTGGGGCGATGTCACCCGCAGCCTCGGGACGCTCGATGAGGTGAAGACGGTGAAGGCCGCCTGGGAGATGGCCGCTGCTGTCCGTGCGCTCCTGAAGAGCGGAGACGACCCGACGAATTACATCGCGGCGAGGCACGCCGGACGCGCCCATCAGGAAGGGATCGACGCCGCGCTCCGGCGGAAGACGATCGCGGATGGCGCATGGAAATGGAGTGAGCTCGTCGAGCATTACCTGACCGACCACATCGCTGCGGAGAGGTTTGAGAGCCCCTAGCGAGAAAACCATTTCTGACGTCAGGCGATATCTCACTGATCCCGGCCTCGACGAACTGAAGGACGTCTACCTTCCCGATCTGAAGCTTGGTGACATCGAGAGGGCCCGTAACACGGCCCGATCTCGATCCAAATCGGCGGGCCGGAAGGTCGTCCAATACTCGAAATCCGCCCTCTCTTGGGCGAAGTCGAAGCACGCTGGCACCTCAGGGCTCGCTGGGTGGCTCCTTGGTGGCGGGAGATCGATCCGATGCATGTCGAGGTCGCTCGCAGCCGCTTGCTCACGGTCGACCAGATCGCCCAAATCCTGTTCGTTGCCGAGCGACATAAGGTGCTGCCCGGTCGGAAGCAGAACGTCCGGACGTCCGAAACCGTCCTCGCGGCCTTGTGGTGGATCGTTCTCACCGCCCAGCGAACGGGAGCATCAATGCTCCTTCGCAAGGATCGAGTGATCCCGGACCTCGACGCCCGCGGCTATTCTCGATCACTCCTCTCAAGTCCCCGGTGACCAAAGCTTCGCTGAGGCAGACGTCACCCGTCTGAGCTACAACAAATCGCAAAAGTTGGATCTGAAGCATGAGGCCCTAAGCCTCTGGTCGTCCGAGATTTTCGCAGCGTTCGACGCGCTCTGGAAACCGTATCTCGCCGAACAGAAGCGCGCCCGCGGCCTGCGTTCAACGACCGCCCACATCAAGAAGAAGAGACGAAGGTGTCGACGCCCATCCGACTGCCCGTAGGATATGATCCCGAGCGGGACGTCGGTCAGTACCTGCCTCCGCCGGAGTGCGGCCCGAGCGACGCCGAGTGGGACGAGATCGAGGGTGCCGAGGAAGCCGTCTGGCAGGCCGAGCGCGCTCTTGAACTCGCCCAGCGGCGGGCACGACAGATCGATCTCTCGAAGCTCGCGCGCAGGTGGCAGGATGGCGAAAGGACGAGGCCCGTTAACCGCTCAACAGGGCTGCCGGTGCCGGATCCTCGGCGCCGAACCCTCCTTTAGTGCACAAGCCTCGCCCGATCGTTGGAATCGATGATTGGCGTGTTGACCACCTGCAATATCTTGGTTGTTCCGACCGCCGGGACCCCATTCGCTTGGCGGTCCAGTGAGCCAGCGTCCCCGGTCGGCGCTCATGCGCCGACGCGTGCGTCGCGTCGACAAAGGAATGAGGGATCAATGACCAACACCATAACTCTGAGCGAGCTTGATAAGCGCATCGCCGCGGTTCGAGACAACATCTCCCAGCTCACTGAACAGGCCACGGCCTTGTCAGGAGCCGGGGACGAGGTCCGCATCGCCGACAGGATCGCCGAACAGGAAGAGCGACTGAGCGAACTGTTGAAGGAGCGAGACGCGCTGACAAAATAGGCTTGCGGCTTCTCGGGAGGCGTCCCAGATCATCGTCGATCCACGAGCGCCGCAATCACCCGACGCCGCCCCAAGGGCGGGTCGCGGCGCCCTCGCGCCTTGCGTCGGGCGGGGCTTGGCGACGGGGGTCATCCTGATGTACGCGACGGCCATGCTCGTGAAGATTTGAGCCCCGAGTTTCAGGCGACGATTGCGCGATATGCTTGGCGGAAAAGCAAGAGCGACGGAGCTTGGCTATTTCGCCGAAAGATATCGTGAGCACAGTGGCCCGACCTACACTCGAGCTCCGGCGTTATCCCAGCGCTGTGGCAGACTGGACATTGCCATTTCCACGTTCCCCGGAAAAGGCGTCACTTTGGGGGCGGTCGTTTGCCAAAAACACTTCAGATCGTGTCTTCGGCTATAGCCGGGGTTCTCTTAGCCGCATTGTTCTACCGCGCCTTAATGACGGGCGATTTTGGCTGGGATGCTATCGCTTACCACATGCCGTTTGCCGCAAGATTAGTCGGGATCTGTTCTGCCGACTGCTTCATGATGAGCGATCATCTCGAGCAGTATTTTCTCGCCTTCCCCAAGTCGGCAAACTTTCTTCAAGGTGTTTTCTGGTGGACGACTGGCAAGCCTGAGGCCGTTAGTCTCGTGAACTTGGGCGGCCTAATTCTGGTTGTTGCGTACCTCCGCCTCGTTTGGAGCGTGCCGTGGGCCCTATCAACGATAGCCCTTGTCGCGATCCCTATGGTCCAGATTCACGCTACAACAGGTTATATAGATTTAGCTGTTAACTCAGCCGCCACAATTAGCGCATTGAGCGTTCTTAGGGTCCTAATTGTCAACGAAAGGCCTTCGAGGAGCGATTTTATTTGGCTGATTGCAAGTGTTTGCTTTCTCGGAAACAGCAAACTTCAGATGATGCCGATTGCCATGATTATATCAATCGTATTTTTTGCGACCTTTCTCATACGATTTCCAACTATAAGAAAGACGATATTGACTGTTGGCTCTCTGACAATAGTCGCCGTTTCTTGGACAGGCATTAGCAATCTGCTCGAGTACGGAAACCCTGTATACCCAATCAGCCTAAATATTCTTGGTATTCAGTTTCAAGGCATGCGAGGTGTAATTTCGAAGGACTCAATCCCAGCATATCTGGCAGATGTTCCTCAGCCGATTCGATGGTTGCTCTCGGTCTTAGAGTTCAGAGCCTACGACAATCGCCACACACCCTGGGTGTTTGATCAAGGAAATGTTGGCTCCGATGACTATTCATTTCGCATGGGCGGTTATTTCGTCGCCTATGTAATCATTGCGATTACCTTCATCACCTGGAAAATTGCTACCCTTCCTAACTATCTGAGAACGAAGGTCACGGTTTTCTTCGCGATCATGACCGTTGTGGTAGCGGCGATGCCCGGCTCCCACGAATTACGCTACTACATGTTTTGGATGATGGTCTTGGTATCGCTTTTCCTCGCCCTCGTATGGTCGTCATCTCTGGATCAGGATAGCAACGACCGCGCAAGCAATCCGAAGCTGGCAAGCTTTGCTATTCCGGCGGCCATGCTCGCTTCCGTGATTTGTATCACGGGAGGGCAATATCTCAGGTCAGATAGAAATAGTTTCGATGCAGAAATCAGACTATCTGGTATTCGGGAAAATATCTTGTCTATTCCGGACAAGTCGTTTGTGTGCGTTAGAGATCCGTTTCGCGCCTTCCTGTATGCTAAGATTTTCTCGCCGGGCATGGAGTATCAAACGCATCAAGGCGAGAGCATTCGATGCCAACTGACATTCCAATAAATAAGGTCTGGATTGTCATTCCAGCCTACAATGAGGCGATCGTGATCCGAGATACGATCTCGGAAGTCCGACGCAGCTTTCGGCATATCGTCGTCGTCGACGATCATTCTACCGACAATACAGCGGAAATTGCGCTGGATGCCGGCGCCGTTGTGTGCAGACACCCGCTCAACCTGGGGCAAGGTGCAGCTCTACAAACTGGTATAGATTATGCGCTCCAGCGCGGCGCGACCGCCATTGTCACCTTCGACGCCGACGGACAGCACTGCGTTAGTGATGCCGAGAAGATGATAGCGGTTATGCTGGACGGGGACGTTGACGTCGTCTTGGGTTCCCGCTTCTTGGGGAACGATGCCGTCGGCATCACTGCACGCAAGCGCCTTCTTCTCAAGGCCGCGGCGATTTATACCGCATGGACTTCTGGGCTGAGGATCACTGACACCCATAATGGCCTTCGGTGCCTATCTAGAAAAGCAGCCCTTGCCATCCGGATCCGACACAACCGCATGGCGCATGCCTCGGAGATTCTGGAAAAAATTGGCCAACTCGGTTTGAGCTATGTGGAGGTTCCATGCACCATCACCTACACAACATATTCAACGCATAAAGGGCAACGGGCGTCGGGAGCGTTTCGTATTTTGATAGACCTGATTATTGCGAGACTATCACGATGATCATCCAGGTTATCCTGACATTCATGTTGATGCTGCTGACAGTCTATGCCTTTTATCAACGATTTCGATCTACTCCGGTGTCGTGGTTTATAGTCGGGTGTTGCTCTGTCGGCCTTATCTTTGTGTGGATGCCATGGCTTAGCACCGATTTCGCCCATTTTCTCGGCGTAGGTCGAGGCGCCGATCTGATCTTTTATCTGTTCGCGCTACTTGGTATGGCCGCTGTGTTCAATCTCCATCTGCGGCTACGATCCCATATGGAGGCAATGACGGAGTTGGCTCGTCGTATAGCGATCCTGTCGGCTCAGGCCCCAAAAGCGGATAAAATGACGCCTTGAACGTGCTGCTGCTCGCCTCGTGCTTATGCTTTTCTTTACTGCTGGCTACCGGGCAATTGCTCTTTAAGCTAGCGGCAATCGATATCCTGTCTCGAACTAAGGCTGGCTCTTCTATCGTCGAAGCGTCTATCTCCGGATGGTTACTAGGGGCTTTGTGCCTTTATGCGCTTTCCACAGCGATATGGGTTTGGATCCTGACTCAGATGCCGCTTTCTAAAGCGTACCCATTCGCACTCGGTGGCGCCGCCCTCGTCCCACTGCTGGCCGCTCGGTTTCTCAGTGAGTCAATTTCGTCATCGTATTTGCTCGGCCTAGCGATGGTCATTTCCGGCCTACTAATAATTCATGTGACCAACTAAAGAGCGTGGCGACGCTCGCTTCCAGCGTCCATCGTGCAGAAGTTCAGCCGTAGATCGCACGGAATGGCCGGCACGTCATGGGCGGAGGCACGCGCGGCTGGCCTCATTGCGCATAGCGAGCAACGCTCGACTCACAAGAGCCCGTCCAAATCCCTGGGACTGCGGGCCGCTTTGGCGCACGACCTTCCCGAACGCCTTCTCGAAGGTGCCCGCGGTCCGCCTGCGAGGCTGGGCGGCTCAACCGTCCTCAATGAGCTGATGATGTTGCTGTGGCCCGCTTCGGTGACGACCATCGCCGCGTCGTCCACCTTGAACCAGTGAGCATCGCGCTCGTCCTTCTCGCGCCATTGCGCAAGCTCGCCTACCTCCAGCAGATAAACGCTCACGCTACAAAGGTCGAAACGCTCGGCTCGCCGTTTCCGGTAGAGGTAGGATCCAAGGCTTTGCTTTTGGATCTTTCCTTCGACGCCTGCTTCTTCTCGAGCCTCCTGCGCGGCGGCCTCGTGGTCTTTAAGCCCCTTCATGGGCCATCCCTTCATGGGTCATTGTCGACGAACGGAAGCGTGCGCCTTCAATGGACGGTCGAGCACCGGGACCGAGCCGAACTGGTCGTGCGTTGGATCGAGCGCGGAGGTCCCGAGGTAGTCGCGCCCTCGAGGAAAGGTTTTGGAAGTCGTCTCATAACCAAGGGGGTAGGCGGTCCCGCAACCGTCGACTACGATCCGGCAGGCATCAAGGTCGAGCTACGGGCGCCGCTTGATGCCCTGCGGTCGTGATCGGGGTTGCTCTGCGAAGCTCCCGCCTCCAGCAAAACCATCAGGTCACGGGCGTCGATCTCCATCGAGGTGGGTCTGGCCGCGCTGCGCATCCATTTGCGGGCGGCGATGGCGCAGAGTTCTCCGCGATGGACCTCGAAGGTCTGGAGAACCGTGCCGCTGTTCGCCATGGTGCACATTAGCTCGTTCGGAATCTCGAAGGTCACCGTGGTTGGTCCGGCTGCCATGGTCCACTGTACGACGCCGCCACTGGCACGGGCCCGCGTGTGATTGTCCCGAAGCATCTTGCTCTCCGCCGCGGATTCTCCTGGATCTCGCCTCAGGAACAGAACACGTTTCCGGAGCACGCGGTTCCTGCTCGAGCAATGGATCGTTTTCCAGAGTCGGCGGATGCCGAGATCGAGCACCAGACGGCCGAGGATACGACCGAGGAGGGTGCCGAGCCGATGGGCCGACGCGGCGCCGGATGGCCGACACCCTCGGTGCGGCGAAGGCGTGAGGCGGCCGCCTTCGGCGGACCGGCCCTAGCGCCAGCCGCGGCGAAGGTGGCCGTCGAGGCGTGGCTCTCGCCGCAACCTTCACGAAGTTATGCAAGGACAGGTGCCCGTAGATGGTCCCTTGGAAATCGCTGCGCACGCTCGGTAAGGGCCACTAGCCCGTGCTCGATGCCCATTTGCCGCCCGCCATCATTTGGCAGGGTTGTCTTTTGCTTGGAACCGCGGCCGACTTCTTTCGTTTAGCTTGTCTAAGACTACCCCAGAAACTGGCCCCGTTTCGGCGGGGTCTTCCTTCGCCGGACTGAAGAGCCCCCTCCAGGAGAGTCCGGCGGTTTTCTTCCGTCGCGTGGTCGGAAGCCGCCCTTGGGTTTTCCTTGACTGTTCCACGCCATGTCGCCTGTCGCGGGACTAAAAATTCATGAACCTCAGCCGTTCCTGAATCCCGTTCCCTCGCCCCAAGTGGTGCCTGAGATTTTCACCCGCTGATCCCGGCAAGCGCCAAGATCCACAAGCGCAAGAGAGGATCGCAAACGGGAACGATCGATCCAATCCCGAATTGGCAGGGAAAGGAGTTCGTCATGCGTCAGTTCATTCTTTCGACCGCACTTGTGGCCTTCACCGCTCTGCCGGCATACGCCCAGGGCATCATCGTGGATGAAGGCGATGATCTGCTCCCCGAAGAGGTGACCGCCTATGTGGTGGAGGAAGACGTTCCGTCGGTCTTGGTTCAGGAGGAGATCGATGTGGGAGACGATCTTCCCGAGTTCGTAGTGATCCACCGTTTGCCGCCGTACGAGCGTTATGGCTATGCCGTCGTCAACGAGCGTCCGGTTGTGGTGGCTCGACGCGTAATCGAAATTCTCGACTGACGGCTGAGGCAGACCCTCTCGACGCCATGAACGTGATCCGTAACGCCGTCTAGACGCAGGTGCATGAACTCGTCGGCGCCAGATCCCGGTTCTTCAGCATAAGCGGGGCCTCCCCGACTGGAATCTGCGCGTAAGCGGCGATAGAAATTTGCGACAAATCTCTATCAATCCTCGCCCTCGAAGCGACTGGTGTCACGCTAGGTCACCTTCCCGACCTCCCGCGAGCCGGCGCGAACAGCTGGTTGGCTAGAGCTTCAGGTTGTCACGAGAGAACTTGGAGGCGTAGATGATGATAGTTCCGCTGATCCTCTCCGGCACCCGGCACCCGGCCCGCGACAGCGTAGGTTCACTTGAACCGTAAAACCATCAATTGATCGCATCCTCTGCAATTCTCTTTCGGAGAATCATCGCATCATGCCGTGCCGACATCATCCCCCTCAAGAATTTTGTGCACCTTACTGCTATTCTCGGATCAGCCATACTCTTAATGTTTACCTCAAAAAGAGTCCGCAAATCTGCCCTTAAATCTTTCTCGAACTCCGGATACCCCATCATCATGGAATAAATCTTCTTGGTTAGCATTGCGCCCTGTTCCGTCGGGTTCCGACGATCCGCCATCTCTCCGATGTAACCGACTGCCGGCGCCATCACGTCCAGGACGTGGAGTGCACTCCGCGCACCTCGGACGAAACGCTGATAGGCGTACCAATCGGGCAGCGAGCTGAATTTCTCAAATTCGTTCAGGTCGAGATCGGATACCCGGAGCACGAACAAGCAGGGCCTGCGGCATCGCGCCTTGAAGATCGAGGACGTTGGATCGGCGTCGAGATCACTCAACAAGCTCCAGGGGTCGGTCGTTTTCAGTTCGTCCTCGCTGAGCTCGTTCAACCACCGGTTCCGGCTGAGCGACCAAATCAACGCCGTCCTTTCCGGCCGTTCGAAAGGACGGCTGAGTTCCGCCTGCGCATCTGCAGCGAGCACCACTCCGGATCTCAGGATTACACCGACGTCTTCTTCCGAAGCCGTCTCTCGAAGTGCCGAAACCGCCGCCCGGTGCGGCAACTCGTGCCAAGAGATCCAGCGCTGATCATCATCGGCGAGGGAAAGAGAGTTCAGGCTCTGTCGGTTGAATCTTTGGGCAGCATTCTCGACGAGCACCAGTTTGATCGCCCGGTTGCCCGCTGCCACAGTTCGGATGGACTGCAGCGAAAGCTGGACCGATCTGGGATCGCGATCCGCAATGATTGCGTAATGCACACGCAACAGCGTTCTCCGAGTCTCTCGTTTCGGTAACCTGTTCCTCGTCCGATAGATCCTCGATACTGACTTTGACGTTCGTCATTCTAAGCGTGGTAAAGATGCGCAGGATGTGCGTCGGAAGCATGGCCTTCGCGGGTCAGAGGCAATTCCTGACGTTGTGCTCTTCACTTCAGGAATTTGAATGGTTGGCGTTATTTGAGAATTCGAGTAGAATTTTCACCAATATTCTGGAGCCGTCATTGATCAAAGGGTGCCAACGCGGCACGCCATGACGACGCTCGTAGAATAGCCGGCCATTTCCCGACCGGAATGAGGTGGCGATTTTGTACGCCCGGTCAGCGGCCTCATCCATCAGTGAGGGATCTCGCGCCGAGGTGCCCGAGGATTGCGCCCGCGGGACGCGGGTCGCGCTGATCCACTACTGGCTCGTGACTATGCGCGGCGGCGAGAGGGTTCTCGAGTCGCTTTGCCGGATGTTTCCGGAAGCCGACATCTACACGCATGCCTATGATCCGCGGTCCGTCTCGCCAACGATCCAGAAGCACAAGGTGCAGACCTCGTTCATCGGCCGCCTCCCCCATCCTACACGCTTCTACAAATCCTATCTTGTGCTGATGCCGCTGGCGCTCGAGCAGCTCGATCTGCGCAATTACGATCTGATCATTAGCAGCGAGTCTGGGCCCTGCGAAGGGCATCATTCCGCCGCCGAACGCTCTTCACGTCTGCTACTGCCATTCTCCCATGCGTTACGTGTGGAACATGTACCACGACTACCGGGAACGCACGGGGGTCATCAAACGCCTCGCCATGGCGCCCGTGAGCCACTATGTCCGCAACTGGGACACAATCTCATCGATGCGGGTCGATCGGTATGTCGCGAACTCCGAAAATGTCCGCTCCCGCATCCAGCGCTATTATCATCGAGACGCCACGGTCATCTATCCGCCGGTCAGCGTGACGGATTTCCAGCCCGTCCAGGCTGGGGAGATGGGCAACTATTATCTCATCGTCGGCGAACTCATCAGGTACAAGCGGCCGGACCTAGCCGTCGAGGCGTTCAACCGTCTTAAGCGGCCCCTGGTCATCATTGGGGGCGGCGAAATGCTCGACCAGATTCGGCGTATGGCCGGACCGAACGTGGCGGTGATGGGGCCCCAACCCTTCGATGTCTTGCGGCATCATTACGCTCGATGCAAGGCGCTCGTCTTCCCAGGTGAGGAGGATTTCGGCATCGTGCCCGTCGAGGCCATGGCAAGCGGCCGTCCGGTGCTCGCGTTCCGGCGTGGCGGTGCGCTAGAGACGGTGGTCGAAGGCCTTTCGGGCCTGTTTTTCGACGAGCAGACCGTCGAGGCCATCATTGACGGGGTCGAGCGCATGGACCGGTTCACGGTGGACCCGGACGCCATCGTGGCTCATGCGACCATGTTTTCCGAGCCGACCTTTCGCCGGAAAATGTGGTCTGAACTGTCCGCCTGGTTGCCTCGGTCATGAGTGACGGTCGACCACAAATGTTGACGGTTCGAACCTCCGCCGTCCCCCGTCGGACGGGACATACCATCTATCTCCGATGGGAGGCGCAGGCGTCGGCGAAGTCTCGGAGCCTATTCGCCGCGGCCTCGGAGAAAGGGAAGATAACGGATCTGATCAAAACCCCGGCCGCGTATCCCACCTGGACGACGATCGCCGTCATGAGGGCGACCAGGCTCGCCCCGACGTCGAAATCAAACTGCGAAGCCACCAACCAGGAGCCGACGGTGAGCGCGAACGCGACGACGCCGAAGATCAGAACGTTTGCCTTGAACGCGCACGCAACTCCTATGACGAAGGCGATCACCGCTAAAACGATCATGCCGGGCGCTCCGAACTTGTTGCTCCGCCTAAGACGCCTTACCATCGGATTTGATCGTTAATATGCAGTAAATCGAAGCGCCTGGCGGCGCTTCGGCCACCCGGCCTTGCGCCCTCGACGGCTTCATGGCGAAGGGAGCCTGCATGCGCGACGTTCTGACGATGAGTATGACGTTCTGACGATGAGTATCAAGAAAATCGGCGCGAGGGCGACCGCCGCGATGGCCAGCTCTCGCGGTGGGACGGCTAGTACGTATGCTAGGCGTGATCGGCTGAGTCAGCCGGGAACTGGTTCGCAACGGCGCTGTCAATTCGTCGCGTCGATGGGGCTCGACCGAGTCGCGATCCCAATGGGCGTCATACTTATTGGCTAACATAACATAATTTTAACATGAACGTTTTGGTAAATCGATGGATGTCGACTGGCCTTCAAGCGGCCCAACTCTGCCGGGAATGTCGTTTGCCTAAGCTTTTGGAAAAGCAAACAAAGGTAATGCGATCATCGGACACGAACGATCAAGAGCTAACCGTATAAACCAGTCGTACGAGATCGCTAAAAGGGGGCCGCAAACAAGGATGGGGGCGCGCACTTCTAACGATACCTAAGCGGCTACTCGAAAAACCGAGATTTGTTTCGTGTTTTCCGCCGGGAGTCTGGTTCCATGAGTGGATCGTTCGCACAGTCGATAGAAATGCACTCCGGTGAGAGCTCATCGACGCCTGTCGGTGGTCTTAGAAAGCGTCTTTTCGACGTGATCGCTGCCCTAGCCGTGGTTATCATGTTGTTGCCGCTGATCCTCTGCATCGCGACATTGATCGTCGGTCACAGACGGACGCCCGATCCTCATCAGTCACAACCGCGTCGGCTTCGGTGGCAAGCAGTTCCCCTGCTTGAAGTTCCGAACCATGGTCGTGGACGCTCAGGAGGCGCTCGCCGCCTACCTCGCGGCCAATCCGCTCGCCATGGACGAATGGAAGCAGACGCAGAAGCTGAAGCACGACCCCAGGATCACTCCAGTGGGGCGCGTTCTGCGCCAACTCAGCATCGATGAGCTTCCGCAGTTGGTAAACATCATTCAGGGGCACATGAGCGTCGTCGGCCCACGTCCCATCGTGGTGGGCGAAATGGACAAGTATGGCGTCGCGATCAATCACTACCTCGCGGCGCGGCCGGGCCTGACTGGCCTGTGGCAGGTCAGCGGTCGAAGCAACACGGCCTACGAAACCCGGGTGACCTTCGATTGCGAGTACGTCCAAGGCTGGTCGATGGGCCGCGACATCAAGATCATCGTGCGCACCATTCCCGCAGTACTTCGGGCGCAGGGAACGTATTGATGCTCAGAAACCTCCCGCCGTCGCAGGGTCGCGGAGCGCTGAGTCCATGCGCCTGCAGCGGGTGGCGCGTGCCGTGATCTCCGAGCCGCTGAGCGTCCCAAATCGCGATGAGGAAGGCCACCGCAAACCCGTCGCGAAATCGGGCCGAGTAGCGGGAGGGGCGACGATCCGAAACTCGCCATCGTCATCACATGCTTCAACTACGAGACGTACATAGCGCGCCATCCGCAGCGTCGTCTCCCAGGGGTGCGACAAGTGCGAACTCGTCGTGGTCGATGACGAATCGACCCCTCCTGGGATGTGATCGGTCGCTCAGGCGTCACCGCCTTCAGGATCGCGAACAGCGGCGCACGGGCGGCCTGCATGTTCGGCCTCGATCGGACACGGGCGCCCTTCATCCTGTTTCTCGACGCGGATGATGAACTCAATACCGGCTCGCTTGAGGCTATCATCGCCCGCCTTTAGCCTGGGTCACTAAGCTGCGTTCTCTTAGTTGCCCACATAATATTTATGGTACTTTGAACTGTAGTGGGCCCTCGATCCAAAGTCCGCGTATAGATGCATACGGTTACTATGCACCTTGTTCAGAATTACGCCGAGCGCTTTGCCCCGTATCGCCGGCTCATTCTCCAATGTTGTGCGCACCAGCTTGCGGGCCGTCTGGCCCCACTCAACCACAAAGATGAACGCATCGATAAGGTGCGCCGCCGCTTTTACATCCACCACCGGCCCAAGGGGCGGCAGGTCGATGACAATGTACTCGAACAGTCTCCCGGCTTCGGTGAGCAGTTCCTCCATCGCAGGAGACGACAGCAGCAAGCTGGTGTGGGAAATTTGCCGGGAATGTCGGGACACGGTAGGCATAACGACCAGCTTCGACTCCAGCTCGAGGAGGACGAGCTCCCCCCAAGGCCGATCCTTGCCTAACGCCTCGACCAGACCGTTCTGGGCTCGAGGCGCAACCGCTGTCGTCAGCCCTGGATTGCGGATATCGCCGTCGATCAACAGCGTTTTGGAACCGAGGTGAGAAAGAAGTGAAGCGAAGTTCTTTGCAACGGTCGTCTTTCCCTCGTCCGGCAACGCCGACACGATGCCGATAATTTTTGGTTTCTCGCCGCCCAGGGCGATATCGGCGGCCACCTTGGCGCAGCGGAGAGTTTCCGAAAACGCCGACAACGGCGCTTCCAGCACATGACGCATCACCGGATCCGCCTCGATAGAGCGCGGGGACCTCTCGCCGTCTTGCGCACCTTTTCCGGGGGAGTGGGGTGAAGATTTTATGACAGGAAGCTCGCCAAGAAACTCAAGACCGAGTTCGTCCCGGACCTGTTCACCTGTTCGGAAGCCACGCTCCCGGACCTCGCGCAGGGCTCCGATTCCGACCCCTGCGGCGCCTCCAAGCACGAGTGTCAGCGCGAGGACCAAGGACTTCCTCGGGTGGTTTGGCTTCAGCGGCTCGACGGCGTTGGCGATGACCCGCGCCTCCGTAATCGGGAAAGACTGCTGTTGAATCGCTTCCTGATACCGCTGCAGAAAAGAGGCGTAGAGTTTACGATAAGTCTCTGCCTCGCGCTCCAGTTCGCGCAACATCCCCTGCGTCGTGTTCAGCTCGTTTTTGGCTCGAAACTGCTGGACCGCCAAGTCCGCCTCCAGAGCCTGCTTCTTCAGGTCCGCAATGCGATCTTGGAGCCATCCGCTGGCTCGCCGCGCGGCATCGTATTTCGCGCCCAGCAACTCGGTAAGATATGCCTCGGCAAATCCATTTGCGACGGCCGCTGACAGAGCTGAAGAAGGAGAAGTGTAGGTTATTTCGAGTACATACGTCTTGCCCACACGCGTCACGGTCAGATGGTCTTTAAGTCTTCCCACAACCTGCCGCTGTTTTTGGAACTCGACGTCCGCGACATTCACCGGGACGTCGGCAGACCCAAATGGAAAACTGAGCATGGAGCGTATTGCTCCAATGGCCTTACTCCACGGAGATGAGATGTCCGCGCTAAAGTTCGGATTGTTGTGAAGGTTCAGCTTGTCAGTAACCGCCAAAAAAACTCGCTCTGACTTAAGGATCTCGACCCGACTGTCCACGGCACTGCTGTCCACACTCAGGTCTGACGGCGCAACATCCTGGGCCTGGTTGCTTGTCCCTTGCCGCGGGTCGATAATGAGGTAACTGCTGGCTGTGAAGAGAGGAACCGTCTGGGCCAGATATATCACGCCGGCGGCGAGGCCGAGCATGGCACATACGACCACGACCCACAGTTGGCGCCGCGCAGCTGCGAAAACACGCTCCAGATCAATGGCTTCTTCGGCGGGCCGACTTACCGCAGGCCATGCGCGGTGACCGAGAGGTTCTGGCGGACGATGCGGGATATCCATGATCGGTGCCTAAGGCCACCTTTCCTCCGCGAAATTTCGATGGCCGGGTTGAATCTGGAAGACAGCAGATTCGCTTCCATCCCCCGTTCGCGCAGCGGTCGGCTTCGCTTCCAAAGGAAGTTGGCGCAGCACCGACCGCTAGATCTTAGCCCATGCCAAATCCACATTCCCGACAGCGTATCGCGGTTAGAAAAACGAGGCAATCATCCAAGTTTACACACGCTCGGAAGCTTTCGCGATCAGTGCGCCTCTCTTGGACGCTTCGTTGAGGCCGCGCGGCACAGTCGTAAAGTCGAAGCGCTGCCGCTTAGGTCGGCGTCAAACAACAGTCACGCCATCCGAGCCAATTCGGATGCATGTCAAACGGTTGGTCATATATGCGCCGGTATCAAGGTTGATCCGGTTGGCCTTGAACTCAGGATCAACTGCTGGCGTGTGACCGTGAACGACGATATGACCGAAGTCGCCTGAATAGCCGAGAAACGGTTCGCGGATCCACATCATCGTTTCACAGTTCTGCGAAAGAAGCGGCGTGCCCGGCTCGATGCCCGCGTGCACGAACAGATAGTTTCCGATCAGATGGAAGGGCTTCATGGCCCCGAAGACGCGGTAATGGGCTTGCGGGAAAAGAGACCTGAAGGAATCCCGGACAACAGTCGGAGCGTCATTGCGTGCAAGCATTTCGCGCGGAACGCCATAAGACAACAGTGTCTCGGCGCCGCCCACGGCACACCACTCCCTAAGTGAGACGCTTCCGCTTAGAAATTCTTCAAGTACAGATTCGTGATTGCCTTTCAGCAAAATGACAGACCGAGTGGCGCAACGCCTCGCCAGCCGCGTGATCACGCCCGCGGAGTCCGGCCCCCGATCAATATAGTCGCCGACATAAACCTCGACGCTGTCTACTTGGTCCGCCGCTGCGATCTCATCGATCTGTGAATGAAGTCGATCAAGCAGATCCGAACGCCCGTGAATATCTCCGACGGCGAAAACGGTCAGGCCAGGAGGCGCCGGAGGATAGTTGGGCGGTGCGGTCGGTGCATGCTTGAGCCACGGGAACATGACGCGATCATACGCGGTACATCCGACTTATCTGAAGCTGGTTGTAGCTTTCGCACAGTGTCAGCGCCCCTTCCACGACCGCCGAAGACAGGCCGCGCCCGGTGGCGGAGATGACGCGGTCACGTCGATCCGTCCGCGCCAAGTGACGGACAGCCTCTGCGGTCGGGCGAATTGTCGTCGACGACCTCCAAGGCGAAATCTTTGCCTACCGCATCCACGTGCCCCGTGAGCAATGCAACAGACGGGAGCAGCCGAGAAGTATCCAGCGAGGATTAGCGGGCAGGCGGTTCAAGCGGGGCGGCAGCCAGGCCTTATAGTAACCTTGGATCTGTATTCACCGAACCTAGATGCCATGCATCCAGAGACATCTAAGTGTAATCACGATCTCTTGCGGTTAAAGCTTACTCGATCATACGCCCACTCTTTTGCCCGACCCAAATTGTACCAGAACCTAAGGAAGTATTCCTTGCCGGCATCGTTTGAGCCATACAAAACGCTGAGGCCTAACGTACGCATCAGGATTATTAGAATTCCCAGGGTGCTGGTTGGCTGACCAATCAGGCGGAGCACGCGTTCGTCAGATATGCCGTCCCAATGTGCGCGATTGATTGCCCAGGACCTATTCAGCCGCTGCGGATCGATACGATGCCGTACTGAAAGACGGTTCGAGCGCGCCACATTCCAGCCCTGCGCAATCAGAACTTCCTGAACCAGCTTTTCCTCACCGCTCAGGAGCCTAGCGCCGATGCGACCAAGCGAACTGGAAAATCCACCCATCGCGGTCAGTGGCTCCCGACGATATATGACATTGGCGCCGCAGACGGCCACGGAAGCAGCGCCAAAACTTTCGTCCGGCTGGCTCACGAGCGACAAGAGCTGCTTCCACCTCCATCCAATTTGCGGGCTGCTGCCGTCTGGATACTGAGGGGCTACGTCTCCCCCTATGATTGCGCATTTCTCGGGAGCGATCGCGATCAGCCGACAAGCGTTCTCTACCCAGTCGGATGAAGCAATTGCATCGTCGTCAATAAAGGCGATCCATTCCGAGGAAGTACTTTTCAGCCCCGCATTGCGTGCAATGGACAAACCGGCTTCTTGCACACGAATAAGTCGCACCCCCGCAAAGCGACTTACTACATTCCTGATGCTGGCGGCCTCGTGAGACCCACTATCCACGACCACGATCTCGCACCGATCCACGGATGCTTGCGGGTGTAGAGCTTCAAGGCAAAGCTGAATATCCTCAGATCGATTATGTGTACAGATTACAATTGAGATCACGCCCAGCACCTCTTGGCTTAGACTGTGCATCGCCATTAGTAATCTATTCTATAGTGCATTCAAAATTACGACGGCGAAATGCATTTTTTCGGGCCCGTCAGTTTACAACGAACCCTGGTCGCCAACACCCCCTCCACTGTCGAGCTTATCAGGTCGGAGGCGTCCGTCCGACCTAGAGGCTTCCGCAAGACGGAATGTCTGATGCTGACGACGAGTTGACCGCTGCCAGCCGGTATCGTAGCAATTGCGCGATGCAATAGCCGTCGGTCAGCCGTCGAATAGCGGGGGCGCGAACATGCTTGCAACCGCCCGGAAGTCTACGAGATTGCTGCTGGCGAGCCTGGCTCTTCTTGCAGCCGCGGTTTCCTCCGCGGCGTCCGAGCAAGCGCCGGCAAATGCAATCCGCGCGGAAGACTTTCTGTCCACTTTGGGCGTCGCAACCCATTTCGACTACACTGACGGACAATACAGCGACATTGGGAAGGTGATAAATTCCCTGCGCTATCTCGGAATAAGCCGGGTTCGCGACCACGCTCCTAATCCCGCATCCGACCCGGTCGGACAACGGCATCTCGGAACCGCCGCGAAAGCAGGGATCAAGTTCATCTTCACTTTTCGGGGGAACGATCCCCACGCCGGCGTGAAGCTGCTCCGCGAGTTCGTCGAGCAGCATCCGGGTTCGATCACGGCCATCGAGGGGCCAAACGAGGTCAATAACTGGCCGATCAGCTATAATGGCTTGAAGGGCACGGAAGCCGCCCAGGCCCTTCAGGCAGCCCTGTACGATCTTGTTAAGCAGGATCCGCTACTCCGCGACCTGCCCGTCATCGGTTTTACCGACTACCCGGTCCACTCCTCGAAGGCCGACTGGAACAACGGTCATCCTTATTCCCGCGACGGCGGCCAACCGAGCCGCCTTCTCCTCGAAAGCAAGCTCGAGCAGGATAAGGTCGATCCCGGACGTCCATTCATCGTCACAGAGACCGGCTATCATACGGGGCTGGCTGCCCATAAGGCCGGCGGATGGAGGGGAGTCGATCCGTCGAGCCAGGCCAAGCTCATCCTCAACACCTATGTCGGGGCCGCGCGGCTCGGCTTTAAGGGCACCTACATTTATCAGCTCCTCGACGCGTATCCGGACCCAGAGGGCTCCGACCAGGAGCGGCATTTCGGGCTGTTCGACCTGCAGTTCCAAGCTAAGCCCTCGGCAAGGGCCGTCAGGGCTCTTGTCCGCATCCTGCAGGATGCCCCCAAGGCCGGCGCTTTCGAAACGACCGCTCTGCCCTATTCCGTCACCGACCCTGAAGAGGTCAATACGCTACTCGTTCAGAAATCCACGGGCGCGCTCGCGCTTATTGTCTGGAACGAACCGGACATCTGGAACGGGGACGAGAAGGCTCCGATCGCCATCCCGCCCAAGAAGGTGACGGTCGATCTGTCGAGGCCCTTCGCCTCAGTCCGGATCTTCGACCCCCTGGTTGGCCCCGACGCGCTGCAGAGCCTTTCGACTCGCCGTGAGGTGGAGGTGGAGGTTTCGGGTTCCCCCGTAATCATCGAAGCCGCGCCTTGAATTGCGCTCTATAATGCAGTCGTCTTGCGGCAGCCGAGAAATGGTTGGGATCGGCTCTCGGTGGCGGCGAAGGGGAGACTGTGTTTTGCGTAACCCGGTTCACCGGAACTCACCTGATCCGAGAAACTTCGGGAGCACGCCGACTGCTTCGCCACGCCGGGTTTGAGGCTCAGCCGGCGAGAAATAGGACCTTCTGCCTCACGAACGTCGACCCTACGTGGTAGGTCCCGCATGGACGCGGTTCCCCTGATCATTTTCTGGTGTCTGGCGGTATGGGGCTTCTTCAGCCGCAAGCCGATCCTGATCTATCTCTTCTTTACGACGATGCCCTTCGCCGCTTTCGCGGTCATACCGCCTCAACTAACGGCAGGGCTGACATTTACGCCGACCCCGATGGTAGCCGTCCTGATCATCGTGCGGACACTGGCAAATTCGTCCGGCGTGGATTTCACAATCGCGTCCGTGCTGTCCCCCCGCCGGACTTTCATGCTGTTCATGTTCTGGGTGATCGCAGTCTTCACGACCGCGTTTATGCCTCGTCTGTTCGCCGGGCGCGTGGACGTGATCCCGATGCGCGGTTCGGAGCTTGGCGCGCAACCGCTGTTTCCCTCGACGCAGAACATCTCGCAGCTCACCTATCTCACGATTTCAGTGTTCGCGGTTGTTGCCTTTTCGCGGCTTCTATCGAACCACGGGATGCAGCATGCCGTGAAGGCGCTTTTTCTCGGCGCCCTGGTGACCGTCTTGACGGGAGCGCTCGATTTCGCCAGCGGCTATCTCCCACTGGAGCCTCTTCTGGAGCCCTTCCGGAAAGCCACTTACGCAATGATCACGAGCGCCGAGGTGCTCGGTGTGCAGCGCGTTAAGGGTCTTACACCGGAAGCATCGACATTCGGCGGCCTGTGTATCGCCTTCCTATCCGCCGTCTATTTCTTTCGGTTCACGCTCCCCCCTACCTCACTCTATTACCGGTCCGCGCCCATACTCATGGGGTTTCTTGTCCTCTTCCTGTGGATGTCCACGTCTTCGGCGGCCTACGTTGCGTTCGGGGCGTTCCTGCTGATAGCGACCCTGGAATGGTTATGGTCCGGAACCATGGTTCGGGACGGCTTGCGACGACGTAGATTGGCAGCCCAGTTCTGGGTCGCATACGCAGGCTTCGTCGCATTGACGATCGTAACTCTCGTTCATCCAAGCCTGCTCAATCCGATCATCGATATGGTCGACACCATGGTTTTCCGGAAACCGTCATCCGAGTCCTTCCAAGAACGGAGCGTTTGGACGGCAGTGTCCTGGAAGGCGGCCTGGGAGACGTATGGTCTCGGCGTCGGCATGGGCGGGACGCGTGCGTCGAGCAGCCTCGTTGCCGTCATTAGCAATGTCGGATTCCTCGGTGCCCTCTTTTACTATCTGTTCATTCTGCAGACCCTCCTCGTCAAGGTGCCTGCCGCGGACCGATCCGGCCAATCCATGATCGGCGCCATGCGATGGTGTATATGGCCCGGCTTCATAACCAGCCTTCTTGCCGGAACCACGGCCGATTTCGGCCTCTTCAATGCATTCCTTTTCAGCGTTCCATATGCGGTGAGCAGTTCGATCTACCGTCAGCACGTTTCTCTGCCGGCAACCCTTGGAGCGAGGCGATGAGAGATATTATTGTCCTTTGGCGGAGCCCATTTGTCGTACGGCAAGGGCTCTCGCCCAGCACAGGACGGATTCGTGGTAGAGTGGGTTCCGTCCGGATTTCGGGAATGAAGCGCGTCTGTGTTATCGTGGCGACTGTCGGCCGACCCGAGGCTCTCCGGACTCTTCTCGGGCATCTGCAGCGCCAGACATTGCAGCCGCAGAGCGTGATCTTGTCGCTCGAGAAAGAGGAAGACTGTCCGGCTCTCGACGGATTGACGATACCGATCAAGGCCGTGTACGGCCCCCGAGGCCTCTGCCAGCAACGCAATCGCGGGCTCGATGCGTCGCCGCAGGACAGCGATATCGTCGCCTTTTTCGACGATGACTATGTACCGAGCCGGTACGCACTCGAAGGTATAGCAGCGGCGTTTGAGCGCTTTCCTGCGGCCGGCGGCATGAATGGCGTCCTCCTTGCGGACGGCATCAACGGGCCGGGGATCGATCTGCACGAGGCGGCAAGAACGGTAGAAGCGGTCGATCTGCAACGGAATTCGACGTCTCCGAACATGCTAGGACGGCTTCAGGGGTTGTATGGCTGCAATATGGTCTACCGCGCCTCCGCGATTGGCGGTGAGCGATTTGACGAAGCTCTACCGCTCTACGGCTGGCAGGAGGACATCGATTTCAGCGCGCGTCTGAAGGGCGACAAGATCAAGACCGATGCATTCTACGGCGTGCATTGCGGCACAAAGAGCGGTCGTGAGACCAAAGGAAAGCGGCTCGGCTACAGCCAGATCGCGAACAACTGGTACCTACTGCGAAAAGGCACAATGAGCCCACGCCATGCGCTGGGGCTCGCTTCTTCAAACGTCGTGGCGAACCATCTTAAAATGCTCAATCCCGAACCGTGGATCGACCGTCGTGCGCGTGCGGCCGGAAATTGGGCCGCTCTCGCCGATCTTGTCCGTGGCCGGTGCACGCCGGCGCGTATGCTGAAGTTCTGAACCGCGACTTCGAAGTGTCTAGTTCTCTGCCTCGCGCGAGAGTAGTTCGCGCCAGTGCGTAAGGAAGCGTTCGCGGGTGAGGGACTGAGCATGCGCCTTTGCAGCCGCCGTCATCTCCGTCCGCTCCGGCGCCGAAAGATGCTGGAGCTGCTCTAGCCCATTTCTTATGGCATCGACGTCCATGCAATTGACGAGGATGGCGTGACCTGCGATGGCCTCTTCTTGCGCCGATCCACGGCTCACAAGCGCCGGCACCTGATAATAGGCGGCTTCGATGACCGGCATGCCAAACCCTTCAAGGAGGCTCGGCGATACAAAGCCTGACGCGTTTGCATAAAGCCAAGCTAGCTCGTCGTCCTCCACGCGTCCGAGAAGCCTGACACGCGGGCATTTCTCCGCCTTCGCCTCAACCTCGGCCCTTCCATTGCCGGCCGGACCACAGATGACGAGATCGAAATCGTTGACAACCGAGGACAATGAGTACGCCTCGATCAGGCGGATATAGTTCTTGCGGATTTCGGTCGCACCGACGCTGAGCAGAAACGGGTGATCACCAAGGACGGCCGGCTTGCGGCCGCTCGATGTTTTTATGCCACGCGGGTAAAGCGGTATGACCTCCATGAAACGGAAATCCTCACCGTAAAGCGCCGCGAATTCTCGACGGCTCGTCCCGCTGACGAACACCATTCCAGGCTTCATCGAGCAGATTTCCGTATAGGCCAGTCTGTAAAGATTGCTCACATCCGGCGGGAAGAATTGGCTGTGTGTAATCGGCCCGACATCGTGACAGAGAACCACGTCCTGAGGCTTGAATTCGGCTCTCAGCACGTAGAGCGGATCGAGAAAGAGCGTTTTGCGCGCCCCCGAACGCATCCGACCGAAGGGCTGGTTCTTCAGGATACGGTATTCGAGGCCCATGAGACGCGCGCCCAGCTTCCGGATCACACCCTCCGGAATCCGATCGCGGGGAAAGCGCCAATAGCGGATTTCGCTAAAATATGCGGCACATTCGGTCGCGATATCCTGTGAGAGGTAGAAGGCGCCAGTCCTGTTCACGATCGCCAGCGAGAAATCACAGATCATCGGCGCTTCCTCTATTGGCAGGCGACGAGCGGCAATTCGCGCACCGCTTCGGTGATCAGCACGGCCGTCATGGCCATGGCGACGAGGCCGAAATCGGCCCGTCGCTCACGCCTCCCGGATCGCTTTCAGAAGTTCCTCGGCGGCACGCGCCCATGTGAACTTCCGTGCCTGCGCTCTACCGCGTCCGATCATGTCCTGGCGAAGTGCCGGCTCGCTCTCCAGCGCAACAATCTGCCTGGCCCAGTCTCCGGGGCCTGTCGGATCTGCGGCAAGGGCGGCATTGGCACACACCTCCGGCAGGGCGCCGCAGGGAGCGATTACCACGGGGCAACCAAGATACATCGCTTCGAGCGGCGGCAGGCCAAAACCTTCGGTCAGTGAAGGAAAGGCAAGGCAGTGAGCGCGTACCATGAGCGCCGCGAGTTCCTCGTCTGTGACGGTCCCGAGGAACGTCACCTGCTGCGGCACAACGAGACCTTGGACTTCAAAATCCGCGCGGCTCGCGGAGCCGAACAGCGCAAGTTGGAAGTCCTGCATGCCCGGAAACTCCATAGCGCGAAACAGGACGGCTATGTTCTTGTGCGATTGCGTATTGGAAAGCCCGAGCACATAGCGGCCCGGCGCGAGGCCGTTCGCATCGATCACACGGAAATCGGGTTCGATCCGCAGGACATGATCGGCTCCGTTGTGGATGACCGTGATCTTCTCCTCGTGTGCCACCCCTACTTTGGCGATCTGCGCCTTCGAATAATGCGAGACGGTCAGAATTCGGCGGTGAAATCTGCCGATTAGTGGCTGAACCAGCCTGTACCAAAGCCGAAACGGCAGCGAATAGGAGGCAGGCGAAATATGAACCTGCGCATCGTGGATCATGGTGATTGCGTTCGGAGCTAATACCGGACCGAGATTGCAGAGATTGACAATCCGCCGCCCGCGAGCCGCCCAAGGCAGGCTGAGTTGCTCCCACGGGATGCCTTTCAGCATTCCGCGCCGCACGATCGGTATGGCTGTCAGATTGAGTTCGCGATGGAGATTGCGCGGGGCGTAGACGCTCGCCCTCACTCGCTCATAAGCACTGTCTGCCGCGAGTTTCTTATCCAGCGCGCTGATGAGTTCCAACGCAACGCGATGAACGCCTGTCGGTCCGGCCGCCAGAAACTTGCCGTTGAAGATGACTTCGCTCAAAGCCAGCCCCCGCCACAACTTCGTTGCTTTCCAGCTGCAACATCCAGGGTCATTGCAAAGGTCGCTTGCTATGAACGGATTTTGCAGAGTCCCGATAGGTGCCCTTTCAGTAGTGACCATCCTGCTTGGGTCAGCGCCGGGGATCTACGCCGACGACTATAAACTGGGCGTCGGCGACGTGATTGAACTCACTTTGCTCGGGATTAAAGACTATAGCAAACGAATAACGGTGGGCATCGACGGTAGGGTCCGGGTTCCAGGTGGAGGCTCGTTCCCCGCAGCTGAACGAACCATTGAAGAACTCAGTCGAGACATCCGGGTCGACCTTGCGAAGAAGACTTTTCCCATGGGGAAAGATGCTCAAGGCGAAACCATGTGGGACGTGGTCTATCCTGAATCAGTAGTGATCGATATCGTCGAGTATAGGCCCGTTTACGTTGCCGGCGGTGTACTCACCCCGGGATCACAGCCGTTCCGTCCCGGACTTACCGTGCAGCAAGCTGTTTCCGTTGCAGGTGGCTACAGCCTGTTTCCGGCAGGGGCTTCGACCGATCCACTCCATTTGATCGGCATCGAAAAGGATTATGGGGGGTATTTGACAGAAGTTGCGAGCGTTCAGGCCAAGGTGCTCCGCCTGACCGCGGAACTGAGCGGCGAGTCGAAGATCGACTTTAGTTCCCTGATCCCGCATCCGATGCTGATAGACTTTAATAACAAGATCAGATTTGTGGAAAGCGAGCAACTCGCAGCCCGCGCACGCCAACGTGAGAACCAAAAACAGTCACTTAAACTTGCGACCGAGCAGGCCAACAAGCGTCTGTCGCTTCTGTCGGACAAACAGAGCAATGTCGACAAGGAAATGGAAAGCTATAGAGCGGAACTCGCACGCATCGACAAGTTGTATGAGAAGGGCCTCGTTCAGATCGGAATGTTGAATGACGCTCAGCGGACGGTCCTGTTCGGATCTACACGTGCGCTGGAAACTTCGGCGGAGGTGTCTCGACTCGCGCGAGAGCTGGTGGACCTTAACAGGGCGCTGGCCAAGGTCGATGAAGACCATCAGATCGAGATCTTGCGCGAGCTGAAGGAAGCTGGTTCCGACCTCGCAGAGGCTCGTGCGAAATTGGCGAGGGCGGCAGCCCAACTCGGTTACCGCAATCCAAGCCTTCTTTACGGAACCGAACGCAAGGTGCAGATCGTGAGAATTGAAGGCGGCCGAAGCACGAGGTTCAGCGCCGCGGACGATGCTCTCCTGAGGCCCGGTGACGTTTTGGAAATTTCGTTCGCAACTGAGGGAACCGAACTCTCACGGGACAGCAGCATCTTCGACCCCGGCATTACCGAAACGGCACCGTTGTCGGCCAAGGAATAGGCGCGCCGCATCCGGCACGACCTCTGCTCAGTTGTGCCAGGACCCTCCGACTGGGACCGCGGCCGAAGGGGTCGCGAAATCGCTCCTTCTGCTGAAGTCGGGCCGAAATCGAGCCGCCAGGCTCAATGGGGCTTCTGTGCTACAAGCAGATAATTCATCGCGAAGGTACGAGGCGTAGCGCCTCCAAGGAAAGTAATTCGGACATAAGTCGTGAACGCCCACCGAAGTATGTTCTTGATCCTAAGATTGATCCACCCCCGAATGTTGGTGACGACCTCTTTCGGAGCTCTCAGCTCGTAGTTTGTGAAGCCAGACAGCCTCATCAAATCAGAGACTTTTCCTTGGCCAAGTGCATTGACATGCGTTTGATCTCCGTTCTGCAGAACAAGTCCGAATGGACTATCTGCATTCGGGAACCTGGCGAAAAGATACCCCCCCGGCCTCAGCCTGGAAAATATTTCCTGGCACAACTTGACCAACTCTGAATATTCGATGTGCTCGAACACGTCTAACGCAACAACCGCGTCTAGCGTGGATGCAGGTAAGTCCGATGGCACCTGTACAACCGGAATGCTCAAAGTGCGAGCTCTAAGACGAAGTTCTTCCTGTAGCTCAGATCCGTAAACTTTGTACTGCTTCGCCTTAGCCCAACCAAGAAACGCGCCGTTACCGAACCCTATTTCTAGTACCGCCGCTCGATAATCCAGGCGATCAAGCAACCGGCCGATCTCTTCTTGATAGAAGGCCTCCTCTGTCGGATTGGGTCGACCAAAGCCTGCTTCGTCCCAGCCTTTCCAGGTGGAGTACGCATCGTAGCTCACGGTCCCTGTCCTTCTCGGAATAGAGATCCTCGATGACGGCGCACATTTGCTGCCTGCACAACCAACAGCATGCGCAGAAGGTAAAGGTCACGGCCTCACGAGCCCTACGAACGCCTTCGCGTACCTAAGCGAGCCAATAAGCTGACTTTGCACCATCCCGAGATCCCTGCGATCCTGCAGCAGCGATGAGGCAAAGGCACGTGCGGCCATAAGAGGACGACCCTCCTTTAACGCCATCTTTGCAAAGAATCCGCCCCGACCAATAGCATAGCGTCGCATTAGGTTTGGAACGTCTTCCTGCTTGCGCCCATGATGATGCCTTACCACGACGTTCGGATCGTACATACCTGCCCAGCCTCGAAGACAAACTCTGGCCGCGGCATCGCAGTCGGCGCCCGAGCCAATATAACTGCCTGGGCCAAATAGCGGATCGAACCCCTTAACCTCCTCAAGTGCAATTCGCCGAAACGCAAGATTCGCTCCGTGAACGTGCCCGGGCGGCAGGAACTTTCCGGCGGGCAGGCTGTACGAAGTCGAGCTCTCCATTATCGTGATTGGCGCATCTTGCGGATCATGCAGCAAGATGCGGCCAGCCACAAATCCAACAGTTGGCTCTGATTGGAAGCTGGCGCATAAGGCGTGTAAGTAATTTTCGTCTGGATAGCAGTCGTCATCGGTGAAGGCGACAATCGGCGCCTGACTGCTATGCAGCCCCTTATTCATAGCGTGACCTATGCCGGGCGCATCGCATGGAATTACTCGCAAGGGCATCGATAGCATTGTCGCGCAATCTTTAGCTACCTGGCCAGTGCTATCGTCAGATCCGTTATCGACGACAATGAGCTCAGCCCCCTCGAGTGGCCGCAACTGTGCAAAAGCGCGTAAGCACCTTTCCAGTGGCGCTGCCCTATTCTTGGTGCAAATGACGACGCTGACGAACACAGCTGCGTTCTCCCGCGATCCCGCCTCCGGATTTTGGCAGATACCGAAGAGCTCACCAAGGCGCGACTCGAGGTCGAAGTCCCTCAGCCTGCCGACGTCCGACAACGAGATGGCGCACGGTTCATCCTGCGCCGATCCCCCTGCTCGTTTCCGGTCATCGCGGGAGCGTTCGCGGACGCGGTCGGGTTCGCCGGTCACCCACGCAGGTGGCTAGTGGAAAGGTTCCTTTGCTTGGATAAGCGGAGTGGCGCTCTGGAAAGGACCCGAAAGAAGCGTTCGCCTCCGCCCGAGCCTTCCTCTACGCCACTTCCGTCGCCCATGAATTTCTGGCCGGACTCTTAGACTGCGAGATGTTCTCTAATGTACCCCGGCCTCGCCCAGGTAATGACCTCCCCGATAAAGGAAAGGCTGTGATAGAAAAAGGCGATGCCGACTGCGGCCAGAACGTCGAGCCGCCCCATCCCGACCTCGCTTCGATTACGATTGATCTGACGAAGCGAACGAACCACTGCACCTGCGTAGCGACGCGCGGAGCCCATCGGAAAGCCGCGCGGGTCGCCGACCCTCTGCGAGATCACCATATTGTCATGCCCCTGGCAGAGTGCACGCTTCACCAAGTGCTTGAAGCCGTTGGGCGGTGGATGCGCCACGCGGGCATCGTTCTGCATGAACAATCGCCGGCCGTCACGCACAAGAGCCTGGCCGAGTTCCACGCACTGACCACGTATCTGCGGCAGGTCAGGGAATTGATAGGCGAGGAATATGTCGCGGCGGAACAGGACGTTATTGGCATAGAAGTAGGTCGACGGCGCAAGGCCGCCTCGGCGGCTCCGCAACGGAAAGAACCAGAATGCCGCGAATGCTTTGCTGTATCTGTCTTTCGGCTCGACGTAGGTGTTCCCGCAGACGACCTCCACATTCGGATCACGGAATGATCCGATAAGCGAGGCGAGCCACCCCGGCTCCGGGATCACGTCGCTGTCTACGAACATCACCAGATCGCGATTGGCGGCCTCCGCGCCACGGTTTTTCTGAAGGTAATAGGTCGCCTTTTCTTCCATCGGTATGAGGCGTAAGGCGATGCCCGGACAGCCTCTGGAAGGCCTCGCGCACGCTCTTCTCGATCTCCGAGGGATCAATTGCGTGCTGATCGTAAAGAACGATTAGCTCTGGCGGTTCCGATAGCTCGCCTTGTAGCTCCTCGATCTGGATTGCCAGTTGCGCGAGCATCTTTCGGGCTCGGTCGAACTCGGAAAGCCGCACATTCTCCCACTCGATGACGGCCGTGAAAGAAGGAAGGGAATTTCGCCTCATCTCACACCTCCACTAGGTTTCGGAATCAGCCGAACAGCAGCAATAATATGCGTAGGCACCTCTTGAATTTCATTGCACAACGGGTGCCTGACGAAGTACAGAGCAACCAACCAAGCAGAAATAGCCATCAGGCTCGCACATATTAAGTGCAACAGTGGATCTACTGATAACCTTGGCAAGAAGTTCGCGCCGACTGCGCCAGCCAACGACGCAATTGTCGCGACGACGCCGGCTCCGAGCGGCCGCATCAATTCCACCCATGCATAGCCGAGATGAGGCTTCAAAAGCTTTTGGGCCAGAACGCTCTTCATGGCGCCGTCGATTACGAGAGCAAAGCAGGCCGCCTCAAGCGAGACGAAGGCCGCAGCGAGAACGAGGAGCGTCCGGCTTGCCTGAATAGCGAGCTGAGCGTGGAGGTACCGTCGCGTAATCCCGAGAGCGACCAGGAAAGGCAGAACGAGGCCGGAAAAGGGAAGGAAGAGGCCAGCGACGCATAGAATGCGCACCGGCGTGATAGCCGCGTGCCACTGCGGGCCAAGAAGGACGAGAACCAGCGGCTCAGCGCAAAGGGCGACTACGCCGAAGAATGGCCAAGCCACCGCGGAAAGATAGGTCACCTTGCGGAGATAGAGATCCTTTAGCTGGTGACCGCTTCGCTGTCGTCTCGACAACGTGGGCAGCATAACGGGTGAAACCGCGTCGATCAGAGCCTTGTCGAACAGGGTCACCACCGTCTGCGCGCGCGCGAGGACGCCGAGCGCGCCGTAACCGAGCACCAGCCCCAGCGAAAGCCTTATCAAGGAATCCGCGACCTGCCGCGAGCCGTTGATGGCGCTCCAAACCCAGGCGAAATCAAAGATTGGAACCAGTCCGGTCAGCGAGGGCCTGACGATCGGGTGAACAGTCAGGACGAGGACCGTCGTGAACAGGCTCTCGGCAAATGCGGCCCAGGCGAGGCTCATCGCGCCGAATCCGGCCCATGCCAGGAGGATCGCAGTCGCTGCCGATACAGCTGCCCCGGACACTCCAATCCAATACAGTTTGTCGAACCTCATCTCCCGCTGGAGCACGGCAAGGCCGACGGTCGCGAAGGGAGTGACCACCAGACAAAGCCCGAATACGACGAGAGGCTGGCGGAGGCTCGCATCGAGCAGGCCCGCGGGCATGCTCAGCGCAATCGAAATGAGAGCGACCGCGGAGATCCACGACGTGGCGAGAGCGGCGCCGAAGGCTGCTCGTTGCGCACCAAGCGTGAGTTTGTCGACTTGGATCAGGTAAGGCTGGACGCCGCAGTCAACCAGAATTTGCGCGAACCCGGCCAAGGCAGCGGCGGTTACGAAAACGCCTATGTCCTGCGGCGCCAGCGTGCGCGAGACTACCACAATAGACGCTAGCTGTATGAGCAGCGTACTATACTTCTGAGCGAACGATAGGACGAGCGATCGGCGCGCTGTCATGTCCTGCTCCGGGCTGGTGGCATGGGCCTCAGGCGCCTGCAGAGCTCGTTAATACCACGCTCGACGATCGAACCCAAATCAACTTGGTTAACATTTCGCTCTGGATTCACGAAGACCGTTAAACAACGAGTGTTCCCATCTGCTTGGCGGCAGGAGCCAAGCGGGCCATGTGGCCGCCACCGACCCACGGTGCTCGCCATCCTGGATCGCGCGAAACAGGCGGAATAGCGTCGTCTTTCCCGAGCCGTTCTACCTTCTCGTGGCGACGATCACCGTCGCAGTCCCGAGGCGAGCGCCCTTCAACGGCCTGCGGGGGCTCTAACGAGAATGCTTGGCGCCACAGGGTTCAGGCCGGCCGGCCGCCAGTCAGCATCGAGCGCAGTTTTGAGGTGACCGCACGCGGTAATTCTCGGGCGAGCGGCTTGAATGCGATGGAGCGGTAGGACGCGAGTTCCACGAACTTTTCTGGATGCACGATGTCGAGCCGCTGAGACGGCTTCGCGACGCCGCGGAACGCCTCCTCTGCCTGGGCGACAAGATCAGCCCGAGCTGCCTTCACATAAACGAGCGCATTCTGCTTGTACCAGAAGTGAACGTGCGGATCCTCCCAGAGTGCAGGACGCACGATATCGAAGGCCTCGTAGCCTGAGCGGCGGAAAAGCTGCGCCCACCATGACGGCCACTGCTCGTTTACGTGCCGGAACCCGCCTTGATAGGGAATTGCCGCACCGAACAGCACAAGGTCACCGTGGGCAACGATGGAGCGGACGAACTGCTCGGCATACCGCTCCTCGAAATGTTCAGCCACCTCGGTCGAAATAATGAGATCGAAGCTGCGGCCAAGAGAGAAGGGCTGCCTGAAATCCTGAGTTGCGAATCTGTCCTTCCGGATCACCAGAGCCTGCTGGTCGGTCCATGGGCCGTCGCAACCGAACACATCCTCGACGCCGAGATCGACGAACGCGTTCAACCAGTCACCCTGCCCGCAGCCAACGTCGAGAACACTCTCAACGGCAAAATACCGCCGCATGAGAGCCGCTACGAGTTCAGCGGACAGGCGCGTCTTCTCTTGGTGGGCTTGATGCCAATCGTTCCGATACATGCCGCCGCCCTCCAGCCCTCCCAAATGTTGCCTACGGTATTTGCGAGCAGCAAGCGGGCAGAGCGGTGACGAGTGAGAGGTAGCCCTTCCAGGAACGAGTGGTGGCGGCCATCGATGTAGAACTCCCGATTTTGCCGAGTCGAGTCGTTTCGAGGCGGATTCGTTCCAAATGGAACAATTCATCTCCAAGAGGTGTCCTCGCCAGATCGCTGTGAGAGTGCCGATTTGGCAGCAGGGCAACGAAACCGCGAGGTGTTGCAATGCGCTATCCAGGCACCGCGATGCACGATCGCCGGATCCTGTGTATCTTCCCCGCCTATACCCCTTCGTTCGGCACCTTCGCCCACGCCTACAAGCTGATGGGCGTCAAGGCATTCATGCCTCCATCATGCCCCGCATCCCGGCTCGATCTCGTCACAATGGCAGGGCGACCCGTGGAACCCGGCGTTCGTGTCGGACCTGTCCGACATCATCCTCAAGCATCGACCGGACGTCTGGGTGCACGGCCACGTGCACTCGTCGTTCGACTACCGCGTCGGGAACACCCGGGTGATCTGCAACCCGCTCGGCTTCCCGGGTGAGAACCCCGATTTTTGGTCCGGCTCTCGTGGTCGAGGTGTGACATGACGATCGACCTCCAGCGCGTCCGAGACGCGAACGCGGTCTCGGCCCAGGAACTCGGCCTGCCGCCCGAAGTGGCCGAGGCCGCGCAGCGACTACTCGAGGCGGCCAACACCGCGGGCATCGTCCTGCACGGACCGCGCGCTTGGGATGCCGTCTTTAGACTAGGGACGCTGGACGTCGCCGATGTTCGTGAGCGGCCATGGGACCTGTGCATCTTTCTGTATGCGAACGCTGAAGGCATCACCGCCGACGATCTCGCAGCAATGATCGACAACATCGATCTGCCTGTCCGCGTGACCGCCCTGCCCGTCCGCGAGGTGCTGTTCACCGACACGGCGAGCTACCGGACGCTTAGAAGCGGCGTGCCGATCGCTGTTTGGAAACGACCCATGAGAGAGAAGCTGTGAGTGAGATGAGTGACGTCGCCGCATATGTGAAGGCGGCGTACGGGATCGATGAGGACAGCTTTCCCGTCAGCGCGCCGCCATTCCGTGCCGCCGGCCGCGGCGCGATTCTAATTCTCTCTGACAGAAACGCTTGGCTCCCCGTCGATGCTTTGGCATCTCCGCCTCCGCGAGGCCGTTGGCTCTGCGTCCGGTGCAATGTGGAAGGCAAGGGACCGATCCCGAGGAATGCCCCGGCTGCTGATCGACGGCGTGGTACGCGACGGCCGCCTACGACGATGATCGACGATCCATGGGGGAGTGCTGGGCCGAATTCGCGTTCGCGATGTTCAGCAGGCGGAATGACGCCTGACCAGTCTCCTCCCTGCCTCCACTCCAACGGGACTCGGTACGTAGTCGGTACAAATAGGATGATGGAGAGGTAGAATGATCGGACGGAGCAACGACACGGCAAGAGCATCAAGGGTTTTTCAAGGGTCTAAGGCGTTCAGAACAGCGAACTCCAACTCCGTTAATCTTGGTTCGAATCCAGGTGCCCCAGCCACTCCCCTTCCGAAGGGGCTAATTTTCCAAGAACATCAAAGACTGCGCGCAACGCACACTGAATGGACAGCGGATTGGCTCTCTGATCGACACGACCAATATCGTCGAAGCTCCATGAGGGGGACCGCAGGCCAATGTTTCCCGGATGTACTTACCTCATTGGAGCATTGTCCTTCCGCGCCGCCTGAACGCCTCTGACGAGAAGCAGAGCCGGTCCGGGCAGCAGCAGGTAGCAGATCGCTCCGACCCGAAGCGTCGTGTCGATGCTGAACTCGATGCTCGTCAATACGGCGACACCTGCCGCCAGCACGCCCGCTGCGCCATTGATGCCCCAAAACCACGGGGTTGGTCTCTCGTCGATCTTTGAGACCAGCCGCATTCCGGTGGGAAAACCGAAGCCCATGAGGAAGCCGGCCGGAGCGAGAACCAGGACGGTCAACACGACCCTGAACAGCAGGTTTGCACTCTCGAGTTGGAGCAGGACCTGGGGAAGCCACGAAGACAGGACGAGGAGATACGCGCTGGTTAGCGCCGACCAGCCGATCAGCCGGGGGCTGCTGTCGAGCGGGACGCGCTCGGACGCGAAGCTGCCAACGCCGGTTGATAGGATCAGGCTGAAGAGGACGATGCTGAGAGCATAGACCGGATGGCCCAGGAATACGCTGATGCGTTGCAGCAGGGCGATTTCAACCATCATGAAGCCGATACCGATTAGCGCGAAGTACGCTGTTCCGGCAATGGTAAGCGTTGACGCCGCAGCGCTCACGGTGGACCGAAGCGGAACGATGATCGTCGCCGCGACGAGAATTGCCGAGATGAGGATCAGGATGGCCAGCGTCAGGGTCGCGCTCAGGTTGCCTGCATAGACGCCCGGCCTGGACGCCACTGCGAACAGGTCCCGATCAAGCAGGCGATCGAGCCGCAATTGGTTGAAGAAGAACGGGCGAGCGTCGGTCGGCGCGCTCAGGTCCAGATAGGAGGCGCGTGTGGCGCGCTGGAGGCTGTCGCCGTCGGGCGCCGAGACGATACTTTCAAGCAGCGGCGAAGCCGCCGGCGCCTGTGGGTCCAACAGGACGGAAAATGCATAAGTCGCGGCGGCTTTCCGCAAGGCATCCAGGGCTTGGTCCGACAAGGGCGAGCGCGACGCCACAAGGGTCGCGACCTGGCCTGATGAGGCCATAAACACATGCCGCTTTGGATCGGCCGCCCCTAGAGCTTGAAGCGTCGCAATCGCGAGGCTCACCATGCGGCCGGTCTCGTTGACCTCGCCGGGGGCATGCCAGCGACTCACGGTAAACACGCCCTTGGGGGTCAGACGCTCAAGGAAGATCCGCCACGCCTCAACGGTGTAGAGGCCATTCTCGGACAAGGTGAAAGCGCCAGCTCCTGTGGCGGCCCAGGTGTCGATCAAACTCATCTGGATGATGTCGAAGGCGCGATCGGTACGAGCGAACCAGCTTCGTGCCTCGTCGATCTCGAAGGTCATGCCGGGCTGACGGCCGATGGCCGTGTAACGCGAGAACTGCCTCGTCAGCAGATCGATCAAAATCGGGTTGATCTCGACTCCGACCACCTCCGAGAGTCCGAACAGGCGCGCGGACAGCATGTCCCTACCGCCGCCGACACCGATCACGGCCCCGGTCTGAAGACCGGGCAGCGCATAGGCGAGGTTCGTTACGTCGTAGCGGAGGAACGCAACTTCATCGAGATCGCCAAAGAAGCGATAGACCGCCGTTGCAGCGCCGCCATCAATGGTCATCCAGCGCTGCTCGATCTGGTCGGGAGTAAACCGGATCGACGGCCCCCACAGCATCGGCGGTGCTTTGTCGCTTTGGCTGACCGTAATGCGCGAGAACGAGTTCCATTTTTCGTAGGCGATCGTCTCCGGCTGCTCGATCTTATCCTTGACGATCGTTGGCCGGATGCCTTCGGTCGCGCTGTTCGCGGCCGCGAGGGCCGCCAAGCAGCCCAGCACGACCTTGCGGTGCCGGAAAAGCTTGGCCGCAATCGGTCGACCAGGAGGAAAGCCCCCGAGGCCCGCTCTGGCGAAGAGCAGGCCCCCCACGGCGCCGAGTACTGCAATCCAGAGCATCGCCGAGGGACCGCTGACCAGGTTGAGCAGCGCCAGGGCACCAAGACAGCCTAGAGCTGCGCCGAGCAGATCCACGCCATACACGATCCCAACCGGATAGGCGCTGCGCGTCAGCGCCAAGCTGACGACGATGCCGGAAAAGAAGAATGGCAGCGAAAGGGCGATGGCGAACTCGGCCCAGACGACGAGCGACATGACCGATGCGGGCAGGCTCGTGACGATGGTGAGCTGCACCAGGACCGCAAAGACGGTCGCCAGGGCGAAGCCGAGCGAAGCGACACTCAGATGAGAAGGCAATTGCGCGGGACGGTTGGCCCCGGAGCCAAAGTAAACCCAGACCGCTCCGGCCGTGAGGCCGAACATCGCGATGCTGACGACGAAGAACGCGAGATGATACCAGGACGTGACGGAGATGATCCGGGTTTCGACAACCTGCAGCATCAGGGTCGCTGCAGTGATCAGACCGAGGCCCGCATAGAATGGCAGCCGTTGCGGGACCTCCTGCAATCGCGCCTCCATGTCACGGTTGCATTGATCGTCACTCTTGCCGATCGGCCAGCTAGGGCCACGGGACCTGGCTCAGCAGACCCATCGGCATGACATCCGACGCTGAAGGACTGTCCCATACATCGGGGGCGATGTCAGCTTGGCCGGAAAGCAGCAGAACAGCCGCACCGGTTTGCCCGCCCCTCGTCCAATCGCGCCCTTCGCTTCAAGGTCGAGTTGGACGGCTTTGAGCCACCATCCTGCCTTGTCGCCGCCCGGGAACAGGTCGTCGGGCAGGTGCGGCAGGAGCGCCGCCTTGGCCTCGGCGACCGTGATCCCGGGTGGGTCCACAGGCAGGACCGCGATCAGTGCGTCGCGCATCGCCATGTATTTGGCGCGGTCGACGCGCTGGGTATGGCCCGGGGAGGTCGCGCTTTCGATCGTGATCTTGCTGTCGGTGTCAGACATGGATCTCTCCGTTGACGACGGTGATCTTCGGGCTTCTGAACCCCATCGCGATCCATGCGCCGAGGAGCTTGGCGAAGAACGAGACCGATTGCCGCTTCCCGTTCGGGACATCGTCGGCAAGCACCGAGCCGTCCGGAAGGTCACTCGTCATCGTCCGCAGATCGAGCGGGGGCAGCGTGCCCTCGGGCCACAGGCAGCCATAGAGGCTGAGCCAGTGACCGTTCTGGAATTCGAGGAAGACCGGCGTGTTGCAACAGGTGGCGACGACCCGGCGGGTCTTGGCCGCGGGCGTGAGGCGGAACTCCTTGAGCAGCTCGGCGCCCTTGAGGAAGCGGACGCGATCCTTGCGGTAGAGAACGAAGCGTGTCCCGCCGTTCGTTTCCAGAACCGGCAGGGCCGCGGGAAGAGTCTGTAGCCTGGCGCCGGCCGCACGGCAGCTGTTGCAATGGCATTCGGCGCTGACGATAGGCGCTCTCTCCACCTCGAGATGGACCTGTCCGCAAGCGCAAGCGAGTTGAGTGATCTGTGTCATGGCAGCGCTTACTCCTTGTTGGGGCAGCCGAAGAGGAGGCGGATGTACCGGTCGAGGTGATCGAGGCTTTCGCGCGCCAGCGCGGGATCGTTTCCGGCCTTGGCAAGCACGAATGCGCCCTGGATCACCGTCTGCGTGTGTCGCGCCAGGCTTTCGGCCGTCCAGTCGCCCGAGATGCCCCGATCCCTCATGGCCGCGTCGATATCCGCCTCGAGCGTCGCGGCATGGCCAAAGATGCTCTCGCCGCAGGCATCGCGAATGGCCGGCGAGATCGCGTAGACTTCCTGCACCATCGTGCCGACCAGACAGGTGAACTCGGCCAGCTCCCCGGTGATGATCGACTTGCGGAAGGCCACATAGGCCAAGACGCGATCGAGAGGGTCGTCTGGCGCATGGTAGGGCGCGCCCGCGAAGAAGGCGGTCGTCGTCTCTGCCCAATGCTGTGCGGCCGCCACGCCAAGCGCTTCCTTGCTTTTGAAATGATGGAAGAACGAGCCCTTCGTCACCGCGGCGGCCTGGCAAAGCTCGTCGACCGAGGTCGCGGCGAAACCCTTCGCGCGGATCGTATCGCGAGCGGCCTCAAGAAGGCGTGTTCTGGCATCGCCACGTTCAGGATTATGTTTTGTCGGTCTTGGCATGAAGAGATACATACCATACGGTCGGTATGTTAGCCAATCGGCGGACATTGCGGCGAACAAATTTCAAGGCTTCACGCTTCTTCCTCCGCGATAGAAGCGCGTAGGAACGCCGAAAGAAAAGGGCGCCGAAGCGCCCTCTCTCGTAATCCGAGGTTAATAGTGGTGGAGCGCCTAATAGCCGCCGTAATAGGGGCCGTAATAGCCGCCGCAATACTCATAGTACGGGTCGCAGTTGTAGTAGCTCGCTCCCGCGAGCAGGCCCAACGTGCCGAGAGCAAACAGCGCACCGGGATAGTAGTTGCGGCGATAGCCATAGCCATATCGACCATAACCGTAGCGTCCGCCGTAACCGTAGCGTGCGCCATAGAACCCGCGGCCATAGCCGTAGCGTCCGCCATAGCCGTAGCGCCCGCCATAGAACCGGCGCCCACCATAGAACCGGCGTCCGCCATAGCCGTAGCGTCCGCCATAGAACCGGCGCCCACCAGCATAACGGCCGCCATGGAAACCACGGCCGCCATAGAAGCCACGGCCGCCACGAAACGCGCGACCGCCATGGAAACCACGGCCACCGCGATAAACGCGGCGTTGAACTTCAATAAAGTTTTCAGACTTCACGGTATCCGCCGCGCTGGTCACGGGGGCTGCGGCGGAGCCCATCAAGGGGGCCGCGTTTACAATGCCCGTGCCCAGCGCCGTGATCATGGCCAAGCCAGCCACGGCGGAACGCACCACAAGAGACTTCGCCATCGCGCAACCTCCCGCGTTCTTGCAGGTAGGACCAAATTCGCATTGGGCCCTTACGATTAGAACGAGCGGAGCTTGCCGCTGGTTCCGACGTCCTCAAGAGATGTCCTACGGGCAGACTGGCCCACGACGTGCCACGCTTCTCTCCGGTCGGAGAGGCCTAGCGCAGGCGAGCGCGTTGCACAGCGTCATCCCGCGACCGCCCGTCTGCTCCGGCGCAGACGCGATAGCCGCGACTCCTGAGAGCGCGAAATTGTATCAAAAAGTATTCGTAGCCCCCGCCGCGACAGCCGATGACAATTTCGTGGGGCTCTTGGGAAGCCTCTGCGACATCAGCCGCTTAGTGTCATGAGGCTTGGGCGAACGTGCGGTTCCCACCCTCGCATTGCCTCGACGCAGCCATCCGGCCGCGTTCAAAGGAGCACCGGATGGCGCGCGCGCGTAGCATCGCGGCCGGCGGGATACTGATTGCGGCAGTATCCGGCGGGTCGATTTTCGGCTGGTATTCTTCCCAGACCTCTGCCTCGGCTACGATCGCCGCGGCTCCTCCACCCTCCGTCGTCGTATCGGTTCCCCTGAAACGGGAAATCACCGATTGGAACGAATTCGCGGGCCGTTTCGAGCCGAGCGCGAGCGTCGATATCAGGGCGCGGGTGACGGGGTACCTCCAGTCCATCGATTTTCAGGACGGCCAGATCGTCGAGGCCGGGCAATTGCTGTTCGTCGTCGACCGGCGTCCCTACCAGACGGCCCTGGCACAGGCGCGCGCGCAGAGGTCGAGCGCCCAGGCCGCCGTCGAACTTGCCAACCTTGAACTCCGCCGCTCCGCAACAATTGGTCGGCAGTAATGCTGTATCGCAGGCCAGCCTGGATCAGCGTCGCCAGCAGAAGAAGGACGCCGATGCGTCGCTGGAACTCGCCGAGGCTGCCGTGGCTCGCGCTCAACTCGATCTCGATTATACCGAGATCCGCGCTCCGATCGCCGGCCGCGTGTCCAACCGTCGGGTCGATCCGGCACGCCTGATCACCGACAGCGTGCTTCTCACCACGATCGTCGCGCTCGATCCCATCTACTTCGTCTTCGACGTCAGCGAACGCGACCTCCTTTCCTATCAGCGAGGCATGAGAAAGGGCGAAATCGCACCGCTGAGGGACAAGAGCATGCCCGTCGAAGCGCGCATGCAGGGCGACGAGGACTGGCCTTACCGCGGGCTCCATCGATTTCGTCGACAATCGGCTGGAGGCCGGCTCCGGCACCATCCGCGCCCGTGCGACACTTCCCAATCCCGACCTCTTCATCACGCCGGGACAGTTCGGCCAACTCCGCATGCCGCTGACCCGGCCTTACGAGGCGCTGCTCATCCCCGAAACGGCGACGCTCAGCGATCAGGCGGACCGGATCGTCCTGACCGTCGACGCGGACAACAAGCTGAAGCGCAACCAAGGTCGAGCTGGGATCCCAACAAGGCCGCGGTCTGCGCGTCGTGCGTGGCGGCGTCGGACCGCAGGACCGGATCGTCATCAACGGCCTGATGCGCGCTCGCGCCGGTCAGGCCGTTTCTCCACAAACCGGCGAAATCGAGCCCAGTTCGACCGCGCTCGCGAACTGAGATCACACCATGCGGATCGCCCATTTCTGCATCGAGCGTCCGATCTTCGCGGCGGTGATGTCCATCCTCGTCGTGCTGATCGGACTGGCCGGCTATTTCGACGCTTTCGGTCGCGCAATATCCGGAAATCGCGCCCCCGACCGTCGTGATCCAGGCGCAGTATCCGGGCGCATCGGCCGAGGTCGTCAGCAACACAGTCGCGACGCCGATCGAGCAGGAAATCAACGGCGTCGAGGACATGCTTTACATGTCCTCGCAGGCGACCGGCGACGGGCAGCTATCGATCACCGTGACGTTCGCGCTCGGCACTGACGTCGACGAGGCCCAGGTGCTGGTCCAGAACCGCGTCGCGGTCGCGGAGCCCCGGCTTCCGGAGGACGTCCGGCGCCTCGGCGTCACGGTGCGGAAGAGCTCGCCCGACATCCTGATGGTCGTCCAGCTGTTCTCGCCGGACAATTCGCGGCAGCAGCTCTACCTGGCGAACTACGCGACGCTCCAGATCAGGGATGCGCTGCTCCGCGTCCAGGGCGTGGGCGACGTCCGCATGCCGACATCGCGCGACTACGCAATGGTGATCTGGCTCGACCCGGACCGCGTCGCCGCCCGCAATCTGACCGCGGGCGAAGTGGTCGACGCGCTGCGTGCCCAGAACGTCCAGGTCGCCGCCGGCGTGGTGAACCAGCCGCCGGTGCCGAGCCAGGGCGCTTTCCAGCTCAATGTGGAAACGCTCGGCCGGCTCTCCGACCCGGCGGAATTCGAAAACATCATTGTCAGAACCGACGCCGACGGGCGGGTCACGCGCGTCAGCGACATCGCCCGTGTCGAACTCACCGCCCAGACCTTCCGCGCGGTGGCCAACTTCAACGGCCAGCCGTCGCAGCCGATCCAGATCCTCCAGCAGCCGGGTTCGAATGCGCTCGATACCGCCGAACGGGTGATCGAGGAAATGAAGCGGCTGGGTACCCGGCTGCCGTCGGCGTCGCCTACGACATCCCGTTCAACCCGACCGAGTTCATCGCCGAGTTCGGTCAACGAGGTCTACAAGACCGATCCTCGAGGCCGTTGCTCTCGTCGTTCTGGTCGTCATCCTTTTCCTGCAGACGTGGCGCGCCGCGATCGTGCCGATCCTCGCGATCCCGATTTCGCTCATCGGCACCTTTGCCGTGATGGCGGCGCTGGGCTATTCGCTGAACAATCTGTCCCTGCTCGGTCTCGTTCTGGCGATCGGCATCGTCGTCGACGATGCGATCGTCGTCGTCGAGAACGTCGAGCGGCATCTTCGCCGAGGGTCTTTCGCCCAAGGAGGCCGCGCATAAGTTCGATGGACGAGATCAGCGGAGCGCTGATCGCGATCGCCCTTGTGCTCTGTTCGCGGTCTTTATCCCGGCCGCTATGATCTCCGGCATTTCCGGGCAGTTCTTCCGCCAGTTCGCGGTCACCATCGCATCGGCGACAGCGATATCGGCCTTCGTGTCGCTGACGTTGAGTCCGGCGCTGTGCGCGCATGCTGCTGAAGCCGCATCGGCCGGATCATCATGAAGCTCGCGGACTCCTGTCGCTGCTGCGGATAGACCGGGCGTTCAGGGCCTTCAATGCGGGTTTCGACAGGCTCTCGGTCGGGCTATGGCTCGCTGACGCGGCGGCTGCTTCGTTATGCGGTGCTGATGCTGGTCCCCTATGCCGCCCTGCTCGGCTTGACCGGATGGCAATTGGAACGCGCTCCGATCGGCTTCATCCCGGAGCTGGACCAGGGCTATTTCATCACCTCGGTGCAATTGCCGCCCGGCTCGTCGTTGTCCAGAACCGAGGCGGTGATGACGCAGCTGTCCAACCGGCTGGTCGATATCGAGGGCGTCGCGCATGTCGTCGCGATCGCCGGCCTCGACGGCGCGACCTTCACCAATGCTTCCGCTAACGGTCTCGCGTTCGTCATCCTCAAGCCCTTTTCGGAAAGGGCCGGCCGCGGTCTCGGCGTCGACGCGCTGTTGGCCGGATTGCCGGCGAAACTGGCGGATATGCCGGAAGCCCGCTTCATTCCGATCAAGCCCCCCTCGGTGCGCGGTATCGGCAATGCGGGTGGCTTCAAGATGATGGTGCAGGACACGACCGGAGCCGGGCCGGTGGAACTCGAACGCGTCGTTCAGAGCATGGTCTCGGTCGCAAGCGCTTCGCCCGGCTTCGTGCGGGTTTTCACGCCGTTCAATACCGCGACGCCAAAGCTCTATGCCGATATCGACCGCGTGAAAGCCGAGATGCTCGGCGTGCCGGCCAGCCGTGTTTTCGAGACGCTCGAGATCTATCTCGGCTCGTCCTACGTGAACGACTTCAACTTCCTCGGCCGCACGTTCCAGGTTCGAGCCCAGGCCGACGGCGTAAGTCCGCCAGGACATCGAAACGATCGGCAACTTCAAGACCCGCAGCGATTCCGGCGCGATGGTACCGCTCAGTTCTCTCGCCAATTTCGAGGAGCGCAACGGCCCGTATCGTGTACCCCGGTACAATCTGCGTGCCGCCGGCGAGGTCCAGGGTGCCGCGGCGCCCGGCGTGTCAACCGGAACGGCGCTCGATCGCATGGAGGAGATCGCCCGCCAAACGCTGCCGGAGGGCTACAGCTTCGAGTGGACCGAACTGGCACTGCAGGAGCGGATGGCAGGAAGCTCGGGCATGATCGTCTTCCTTGCCTCGATCGTCTTCGTGTTCCTGCTTCTCGCCGCTCAATACGAAAGCTGGGCGCTGCCATTCGCCGTGATGCTGATCGTGCCGATGTGCCTTCTGGCCGCCGTAACCGGGCTGCTGGTCATGGCTATGGACGTCAATATTCTGGCGCAGATCGGCTTCGTGGTGCTGATCGGCCTTGCCGCCAAGAATGCGATCCTGATCGTCGAGTTTGCGCGGCAAGGAGAAGATCAAGGAATGACACCCGTCGATGCCGTGGTCGAGGCGGCAAGGACACGGCTTAGGCCGATCCTCATGACGTCGTTGGCGTTCATCCTCGGCGTCGTACCGCTTGTCATCGCGACCGGCGCCGGCGCGGAGATGCGGCAATCGCTCGGAACGGCTGTGTTCTTCGGCATGGCAGGCGTCACCGCATTCGGGCTGATTTTCACCCCTGTCTTTTATCTGATCAGCCGGCGGCTCGAGCTATTGGCCAAGCATAAGCAGACCGCCATGGCTCCGGCCGAATAAGGCCGGAGATGCTCGGACGGACAATCATCTGCGACTGGCTGCAGTACGCCCCGCTGCGATCCCGCTTCGTCAGCAAGACTTCATGATTTGAATGTCACCGGGTTCTTCCCGCCTCTCGAGCGACGCGCCCGGCCGTTCGTCGGTACCGGGCCCTCGCCGGGTGCGCCGCCGGACGTCGTGCGGAGCACGTTCGCTATGGCGCTGAACGGCAACGCCGGCTACGTCGACATTGTATGTGCGAAATGTGCTCCGGCCCGCCGCCTTGGCGGCATAGAGGGCGCAATCGGCTTGAGCGAACAATTCCGACGCCGGGCCGTCGGCGTAGGCGATCCCCACGGAGGCGCCGAGCTTGACCGATTGCCCATCGCATTCGACCGAGGTGCTCATTGCCGCGATGATCTCTCCGGCAAGACCTTCGATCAATCCGGGGTCATGCAGCGGTCCTAGCAAGACCGCGAATTCGTCGCCGCCGACGCGAGCGACGAGGTCCGCCATGCGACAGGCGTTTTGGAGGCGAAGGGCGGCGTTCTTCAGGCACTCATCCCCAAACGCGTGTCCGAAAGTGTCGTTGACATCCTTGAACCCGTCGAGATCGATCAGGAGGAGAGCGCCGATCGAGTTGGGGTCAGCTTGATTCTCCAGATCGGCAACCCGCGCCTGGAACTGGCTTCGGTTTGCCAGGCCAGTCATCGGATCGAACTCCGCCAGATAGCGTGTCCGCTCCCAGAGAATCTTCTCCTCGGTGATGTCCTGCTTCATTCCAAAGATGCGAACCGGGCGACCGTCCTCCGACTCCACCGTGGCGGTGATCCGCACCCAGCGGTGCCGGCCCGTTGCCGTCGTGATCTCGGCGTCCAGATTGAAGCCGCCGCGCTCTTCGATGGCTCTCGTACGCAGTTGCTCCAGCTTCTGACGCGACTGCCGCGTATAGCATGTCAGGATCTGCTTCCGATCCAGAGGCGACCCCCGCGGTAGATCGAAGATGTCGTAGACCACATCGGTCCAGACCAGGCTCTCGTCCTTGAGGTCACACTCCCAGACGCCGATCCTGGCTGCTTCGGATGCCCGCTGAAAAATCTTTCGGCTATGCGCCAAGGAAATGGCCTGCTCGCGGATCAACGCCGCTTGCACCTCCAGTTCCGCTTTCAAGCTATCAATCAGGGCAGCGTGCCCGCAGTCGGCATCCGTCGAACGCAAGCTGTCCGACCGTGTGGAGGCGATCTTCGAGCACGGATCGGACATATCGATCTATCGCTTTGGTGGCGTGTTGTCTCCGGACACTACCGCACACCCTTCTTAAGAGAGGGTGAGGAGCGGAGACATTGTCCGGCATTCGATCTCAAGTGGCGATTTCCTGCAGCGTCGCCCTCTTCGATCAGTCAGGCGGCTCAAGCATTCATGACGGCCAACGGCCTTAGCCGAAAGGATAAGCCTAGCCACCGGGCCGACCCGAGGCGTGTAAGGCGGCCGTAAGTGGATCACGCAACAAGCGCCGGAACTCCTAGACGAGGGCTCCAGCATGCACGCCGCTTACACCGCAAAGCAGAAATTCCTTCACTGGACAATCTTCATTCTGATCGTCGGTCTCTATGGCATCACCTACGCTGAGGGCCTCTTCGATAGCCGGACGCCAGAACGAGCCGCCGTTTGGTGGCTCCACATTTCGTTCGGGCTTTTGCTGATCCCGCTCGTGGCTTGGCGGGTGGCGGTGAAAGCAGCGCGCCGTAAGCAGCATGTGCCGCAGCATCTCCAGGGTTCGGCCCAATTGGCAGCCAAGTTGGTTCATTCCGCGCTCTACATCCTGCTCGTGGCCATCCCCCTCGTCGGTATGGTGTTGGCGTGGATGCGCGGAAACGCTCTGTCATTCTTCGGGCTTTTCACGATTCCCACCCCATTCGCTCCGGACCCGGAGCTTGCCCACTTGGTGCAAGAAATCCACGGAGTCCTCGCACACGCGATCATCGCGCTCGCCGCAATCCACGCTATTGCGGCGCTGTGGCACCATTTGCGAGGCGACGATGTCCTGAAACGGATGTTGCCTGGACAAGCTTTCCCGGCGACCGACGTCCATTAGGTTGGCGGAATGAATCCCGGGCTGTCTTGGCAATTGAGCTCCATCAATTTGCGGGACGTCGATGAAGCCTTTGTTGTAGTCGTCCCTTAAGGGCTCGACGCGGCTCGGGCCCGTGTGTTCGCAACCCAAATCGCTAGCCGGCTCTACGTGGCCAAGCCCACGGGCCGCTTGGTCGGCGGCGCCATGAAATCCGGAGCCAGGGGTTGCTGGATGCATCGGGACAGAATGGCGTCGATGTGGCGCTTACTTTCATCGTCGATCGTCCAGCCTTCAATGTCGGAAACGGGACCGAGCTGATCCGGGCGACGCGCTCCCCAGAGCGCGATCGTCGGCCCCTGATCCAACACCCAGCGTACCGCAAGTGCGAGGACAGACTTGCCGAACCGCTCCCGAGCCAGTCGATCGAGATCGGCGACCGCAGCCAGGTACTGCTGAAACCTCTCGCCCTTGAACTTCGGATCGGACTTCCGCAAGTCGTCGCCTTCGAATTTCGAGTTTTCTGTCATGCGTCCCGAGAGAAGACCTCTGCAAAGGGCGCCGTAACTCAGGACCGTGAGGTGGGTGTCCCTTGAATAGGGCATTACGTCCACTTCCATCTCCCGTTCGAAGAGATTGTAGGGCGGCTGCACCGCATCAAGTTTCGCGGCGGTCCTGAACTGATCCATTTGATGAGGAGTGAAATTACTCACGCCTATCGCTCGGATCTTTCCTTCACGCCGCATCTCTTCCAAGACAACCGCGGTCTCTTCGAATGGCGTTTCAAGATCCGGCCAATGAACCTGGTACACGTCGATCACGTCGGTGCCGAGTTCGACGAAGCGAACTCTCCAGTTCCTGGCGAACGGACGCCGGACGAGAGTCGCGATAGACTTTGCCATCTGACCAAGCCAAGCCGACCTTCGTGGCGATCTGAACCTTGTCGCGCAGTCCGCCTTGCAGCGCCTTGCCGACGATCTCCTCCGAATGGCCGAAGCCATACACGGGCGCTGTGTCGATGAGGATGACGCCTCGATCGATAGCCGACCTGATCGTGGCGATGGCCTGTTTCTCGTCGGAGCCGCCCCACATCCATCCGCCGATGGCCCACGTTCCGAGTCCGATGCGGGAAGTGGTTACTCCGGATGTACCGATTTCAATCTGTTCCATTTCGACATTCCCAACAGAAGCTTCGGGGACTCTTCAACGAAAGATCGGAAGCACCCGCCATTCCGTGCCAAGGCCGTCGCTGACACAGCACCCGCCGCGCGGATGAAATCGACTGCCGAGATACGGAAGCCGAGCTTCAGCATTTACCCATCGACAACAACTACGTTCAGGAATTCGTGATCGCCACCTTAAAGCAAACATAAGTATATATGACCTAAACCAATCGCGCTCCATATATCGCTCGTACCCCGTGAGCTTTCAAATATCTTGGAAGCTTTAGACACTAAGGTGCGTATATGATGCGAGTAATGTCAGTATTAGCGACAGCCGCTTTAGGTGCGGCGATCGCAATCGGCCCGTCTCTGGCTCAGGCGGCGAGTGCCCAATCCGGCTTGGGCGATGCTTCGCTGATCCTTGTGAGAGGTGGCGGCGGCGGCGGTGGCGGCGGCGGTGGCCATGGAGGCGGCGGCGGCGGTGGCCATGGCGGCTTCGGTGGTGATGGCTTCGGTGGGGGCCATAGCGCCTTCAGCGTTGGGGGCCGTGGCTTTGGCGGTGGCTTCGGCGGCCACAGCGTCGCTAGCTTTAATGGCGGCCATTTTGCTGGTGATCATCGTGGTTTCCACGGGCGTCGGGGCTTTGGCCGGAATGACGATGGCTACTGCGATTACCCGGACTACGACTACTACTATTCTTACTATCCGAGTGCGTGCGGGTGGTGACCTAAATCCGCGCCTTCGAATCCGGACCTTCAGAATGAGGAGCGTCCGGATTCGAGCGCGTAAGAAGCTCGGCTTGCCGCACACCGCCCGCCGCCCGCCGCCCGCCGGCACGAATACCAGAGAACTCATTGATGCTCCGTGGTCAGACTGATGCTGACCAGCTTCTAAAAATCGTCTTCCGCATCCTCGGTACCCAAATGATGAATCGTTTGGTCAAAGCGCTCGGCGTTGCTGTCATTGCAATCGGTTGTGGTGGTCTCTTCTACATGAACTGGTCGGGTGCTTCCGCGTCGACACCGATCCCGTGGAATGCCCCTTCTGAGTCACCAACGGCACTGCTACATCCTGTTGTTGCTGCAGCAGTCGCGCAGGTGCAGGTTCCTCCAAATCTGGAGACCCCAGTGGCGGTGCAGGCCGGAGCTCATCTTTTTCGGGAAAACTGCGTCCAGTGTCATGGGGCACCGGACCTCGCTGCGGCCGTGAAGGGGCTGAAGCCGGCGCCGCCGAACTTGCTGGCCGCTGGCCGGCGCAACGATCCCGCCGAGGTCTTCTCGAAGGTTACGAACGGCATATCTGGGACCGCCATGCCGTCGTTCGGCGATAACCTTCCGGATCAAAGCCGCTGGGCCCTGGCGGCGTTCCTTCACCAATCCCGTGGCATCTCGGCGGACGACTTCAACGCGCTTAGCACGGCGAAGACAGGCGCCGGTCAAGACAGCCACTAATCGCGCTATTCGCGCCGGCGCCTGACCGCAATAGCGGCCCACATCGTGCCGCATACGAGCCCATTCTCTTCAGGCGGGCCGTTCAAGACCGAGAGGGCTGCGAATCCGCAGTCCAATCAGCACACCGCCAGCGCAGAATACGAGAAAGACCCATCCGGCGATTGCGCCAGCCTGGATGCCGGAAAAAAGCACGCCGATCGTGCAGCCGAGCGCGGTCATCGCGCCCCACCCCATCAGAATGCCGCCGATCAGGCCGCTGCCGATCTGCCCGGCACTCGGCCGCGCCGGCTTGAACTTGTTGGCGGCAAAGGCTGCGGCGAAGCTGCCGAGGACGAGGCGATGATGAGGTGCCCATTCGGCGTCAGCAAAGCCTCCCCGACGATCGTGGCGCAGCCCCTGAAACTGTCCAGACCATACAGCGTATCGGGTAACAGTCCCGCCGCCCCGCTCGCCGCGCGTGAGGCAGACCCAATCTGCGACGTGACCCCAAGCGGGCCGAAACGCAGATAGGCGAATGTGCCGATGGCGGCGACAAGCATGCCGCTCAGCACCGCCGGCCAGCGGTCGACGAAGACCGCGTTTAGGCTCGATCGGACCGAAAGTTTGTCGACGGCAACGGCCGCGACCCGGCTGCGCGCCACAACGAACAGCGCGAGCCCTCCGAGCAGTGCAAGGCTCAGCACGAGCGAACCCGCATAACCGAGGTAATGCGGCAGCCAGAGCACCGGGCCCTTTGCGAGGTCGGCCATGAAGAGCGGGTTCCAGGTGAGAAAGCCGAGGCAAAAGCCGAAAAAAGCTCCGATCAACGCAAAGGGAGACGTCGGCGAACCCTCGCCGAGCCGGTAGAGATGGGCCGAGATGCAGGAACCGGCGATCGCCATTCCAAGGCCGAAAACGAAGGCACCGGCGGCAAGCGCCGGGCTTACGGGACCGATATGCGCGTCAGGCGGAAGATGATCGGTGGCGGGTATGGGAAGCCAGGCACCATAGACGACGGTGTATCCGACGACGCCCGCCGCGAGCGCGGCCAGAATGGAAAGCACGCCGCGCGGATCCCCTTTCTCGACGAAGTCGCGGAGATTGCAGAGGAAGCAGAACCGCGCCCTTTGCAGCACGACGCCGAACGCCGTGCCGGTCAGAAGTGCAAACGCCAGTTCCCTGCTTGGCCCGCCTTCAGCTTCGAGGCACCACGCCGCAAACGCGATCGCCGCCAGGACGGCGATAGGCACCACGATTCTCAACGCGATCGGCATGACCAAAACCAAAGTGCACTGAACGAAAAGGGGCGCGCCTCGCGGCGCGCCCGAAGTCGGACAGAGGGAGGAAAAACGTAAGCTACTTTCCTTGCCAGACCGTGCCGGCGAGGTTCGTGATCGGCACCGCGGCCTGTCGCGCCGCGCTTTCTCGCTGGCAACAGCAGCCGCGGTTACGTTCGCAACGGTCTTTCCGATCGCTGCCCGTGCCGACGAGACGATCCGGATCGCGCAGCAATTTGGCATCGCCTATCTCATTCTCGACGTGGTTCGCGATCAGCAGCTGATCGAAAAGCACGGCAAGGCTGCCGGCGTGACCATCAATGTGGAATGGGCGAGCATCTCTGGCGCGACGGCGATGAACGAGGCGCTGCTATCAGGCTCGCTGGATGTCGTTTCAGCGGGCGTGCCGCCGGCCCTGGTCGTCTGGGACCGAACCAAGGGCAAGCAGGACGTCAAGCTCGTCGCGGCCCTGGGATCGCTGCCGAACTACCTGATCACCAACAATCCAGCGATCAAGACACTGAAAGATTTCAGGCCGAAGGACCGCATTGCAGTGCCCGCGGCGGGGGTCGGTTTCCAATCGCGCACGCTACAGATCGAGACCGCCCGGCAGTTCGGCCTGGCCGACTTCAAACGCTTCGACGACATCTCGGTGAGCCTGCCTCATCCGGACGCGACCACCGCGCTGATCTCCGGAGGCACTGAGATCAACTCCCACTTCTCCTCGGCGCCGTTCTATTATCAGGCGCTTGCCGGGAACAAGGACGTCCACAAGGTGCTGAGTTCTTATGACATCCTCGGCGGTCCGGCGACGTTCAACGTGCTGTACACGACGAAGAAATTCCATGACGAGCACAACCAGGCCTACAGGGCGCTCTACGCCGCGCTCGGAGAAGCGGCGGTCTGGATCAAGGGACATAAGAAAGAGGCCGCCGAAGTCTTTATCCGGGTGCAGAAGTCGAAGCTCGCGCCGGCGCTCGTGCAGCAGATCATCGAAGACCCGGAGAACGATTTCACAATCGCTCCGCAGAAGACCGAAGTTTACACGACCGAGCTTCACAAGCTCGGAGTGGTCCAGAACACGGCTTCGTCCTGGAAGGACTATTCTTTCGAGGAGGCTTGGGGTGAGAGCGGCAGTTGATTGACGCCGTTCAGACGCGCGGGGTGTCGGCGAGTTTCCTTCGGAAGTCGCTTGGCGGGAGTCCCGCTGTGCGCCGGAAGGCCTTGGTGAAGGAGCTCGTTTCCCGGAACCCGACCATCACGCCGATCGCCGTGATCGAGAGGTCCGGATTGCCGAGCAGCATTTTGGCGCGCTCGATCCGCTGCGCCGCATGGTAGCGGCGCGGCGGATCGCCGAAGGATTGCCTGAAGACCCTGCAAAAATGGAACGGGCTCAACCGCACGAGCGATGACAAAGTGGCAAGCGGCAGTGGGTCCGCGAGGTGCTCGTCGATATAGGCTGTGATCACGCGCTTCTGCCAGGCGGTCAGGCCGCCTCTGGACGTTGGCTCTGCCTTGAGCTGGATCTCAGGCGGAGCCTCCGGCTCGGCAATGCATCTGCTCGATGCAGTGAGCCTGGAAGGCGGAAGATGCAGCACCATCAACTTTGACCTCAATCTAGACTGATACCGGACCTCCCTGTTGTTCGTTACAGAAGTAGTTAGATCGTCGTCCGGCCCCCGACATTGAACTAAGGTCGGGAGCCGTCTGGAACGGGCTGGTCAGCTCGTCGGCTGTGCGGGTTTCGCGCTCGCCGTAACCTTCCGACCCTCGGCTATCTCGACAGAGGGATTGAGGATGACCTGGTCCCCATCCTTCACCCCGTCGCGGACTTCCACCTGCGTGCCCTCGTCGCGCGCGATCGTCACCTTGCGGATATGGGCGACGCCGTTCTCGACGACGGCGACGTGCTCGCCGTCGCTGTCGAAGACGAGGGCGTCCGACGGCACCTGCAATGCCGGGACCTTGCGCGGGATGTGCAGTTCCGCGGTGCAATAGATACCCGGTGTCAGCGCTCCGTCCGGATTAGGCACGTCGATCTCGGTCAACAATGTGCGGGTGGTGGGCTGCAGCGCATCGGCGACCCGCGTCACCGTCCCGGGGAAGGCGCGGGCCGGGATCTCGGGAACGTGCACCACGGCCTCGACGCCGGGCTTGAGGCCGAACGCCTCGTCCTGTGGCACGTAGACCTGGATGCGGATCACGTTGCTTTGCATGATCGTGAACATGAATGTGCCGGAGGTCGCATCGGCCTGTACCAGGGCGCCGATATCGATGTTTCGCTGGGTGATGACGCCGTCGAACGGCGCGACCACGCTCTGATACGACTTCTGCTGACGCAGCACTCCGAGCAGAGCCTGCTGCGCCTGGTAATTAGCCTGCGTGACACGGACCGCAGCCTCCCGCGATCGCAGGGTCAGCTTGTCGGTGTCGCCCTGCTGCGGGGTCAGCCAGCCATCCTTGACCAGCGGGCTGTCTCGCTGATCCGTAACCTGGGCGAGCTGCATGCTCGCCTGGTTCTGGCGGATCGAGGCCTCATCCTGAGCAAGCGCCGCCTCGGCCTGGGAGATCTGGTGATCGAGTTCGGGAGCGGTGATCTGAGCGAGGAGCTGACCTGCGGTCACATGGTCTCCGATGTCCACCTCACGCTTGTCGATATAGCCGCTGGCGCGGGCAAAGATGCTTGCCTGCGCGAATGCCAAGGTCGTGGCCGGGAGATTGACGACAACTGTCTTGTCGCTCGCCTTCACCGCTGCCACGCGCACGTTCGGAACGAAGTCCTGATGCTGCTGGGCCGCTTCGTCGACCGCGTTCTGCCGCGAGTAATAGCCCCAGGCGCCGTAACAGAGGGCGCCGGAGAGCGCGACGAAGACGCCGAGCCCGAACAGCCGGCCGGTCCAGCGACGGCGCGGCGCGGCCTCGGGCGGATTTGCGGCCTCCGCACCTGACGGGTTCTGGTGATCCGGGGTCCTCTCCGGCGGCAGGTCGCTATTCTCGGTCATGCGATTTCCTCTTCGAACACACCGTGCTGGGTCTTGCCGTCGCGTCCCTTGCGCAGCAACGCAAACAGGTAAGGCACGACGAACAGGGTTGTCGGGGTAGCGAACAGCAGTCCGCCAACGACTGCGCGGGCGAGCGCGGCGTTCTGTTCTTCGCCAGCGCCGCCGATCGCCATCGGGATCATGCCGACGATCATCGCCGCCGCCGTCATCAGAACCGGACGGATGCGGGTATGTCCGGCATCGATTGCCGCCTCGAAAGCGGTCTTGCCGGCGAGCTGCTGCTCACGGGCAAAAGTGACGAGCAGGATCGAGTTCGCCGAGGCGACGCCGACGGCCATGATGGCGCCCATCAGCGACGGCACGTTGAGCGTTGTGCCGGTGACGAACAGCATCGTCAGAATGCCAACGAATGTCGCGGGCAAAGCGAGGATAACGACGAAGGGATCTCCCCAGTTCTGGTAGTTCGTGACCATCAGGAGGTAGACGAAGACCGCGGCGAACAGGAGCCCGATGCCAAGATTGCGGAACGAGCTGTTCATGCTGTCGATCTGGCCGATGATCTGGATCGTATTGCCGGGCTTGAGCTTCGCCTGCTCCTCATCGACGATCTTGGAGATGTCAGCGGAAATGCCGCCGAGATCGCGTCCCTGGGCGCTGGCATAGACTTCGTAGACCGGCTGGATGTTGGTCTGGTTGCTGTTGGTCGGGACGGTGTCGCGCTTCAGCGTCGCGATATTGCTCAGCACTCCCGGGATCGGGTTTCCGCCGGTCGACAGCGCGGCCGTCACCGGAGTGTTCCGGAGATCGCCGATCGAGCTCACCTCGCGTTCCGGCGTCTGGACCGCGAAGTAATAGGGAATGCCCGATTGGGGATCGACCCAGAAGTTCGGCGTCACCTGCTCGGATGAGCTCAGGCTCACATTGAGATTGTTCGCGATCGTGTTGGCGTTGAGCCCAAGCTGGGACGCCCGTGCGCGGTCGATATCAGCGTAGAGTTCAGGTCCATCCGTTTCCTGTTGGAGATGCGCATCGACTATCCCAGGAATGTCGGAAATACGCTGCCGAAGCTCATTCGCGACTTTCAGGTTCGTCGCTTTGTCGTAACCTACCGTCCGAACGTCGATCTGAGCCGGCAGACCGAAGTTCAGGACCTGCGTGACCATATCCGCCGCCTGGAAATAGAAGGTGTCCTCAGGGAAGGCGGCCGGCAGGGCCTGGCGGAGCTTGCGGACATAATCGGCGGTCGGCTTGTGGCCTTCCTTGAGCGCCACCTGGATGATGCCGTCGTTCGGGCCGATCGTCGAGCCATCGGCGAAGGCGAGGTTATAGGCGCGGGCCGGCAGGCCGATATTGTCGACGATGAGCTCACGTTCGCTTTCGGGAATGACGCTCCTGATCTTGTCCTCGACCGCCTGGAAAATGTGTTCGGTCGTCTCGATCCGGGTTCCGGCAGGCGCGCGGACATGGAGCTGGATCTGGCCGCCATCGATTTGCGGGAAGAAATCACGGCCGACGAAGACAAACATCACGCCGCCGAGGGAGAGCACCAGCACGGCGATGATGGGAACGATGACGCGCCGGTTGAGCAATGTGGTGAGCAGCTGGACATAGCCCTGGCGCATATGCTCGAAGCCCCGCTCGAACGCCGCGTGGAACCGGCTGAACGGATTGCGGGAGCCTTCAGCCGGGCCGTGATGTTCGTGCTTCAGCAGGAGGCCGATGGTAATCGGCGTCAGCGTCCGCGACAGGGAGTAGGACGCCAGCATGGCGAAGACGACGGCGAGGCCCAGCGGTGTGAACAGGTATCGCGCCGGACCGTCGAGGAAGACGACCGAGGTAAAGACGCAGCTGATGGCGAGCGTGGAGACGAGGGTCGGGATCGCGATGCCGGCCGCGCCATGAAGGGTCGCCTCGGGCAACGGCATGTGTTCTTCGGTCAACAATCGGTGGGTGTTTTCGATGGTCACCGTCGAGTCATCGACCAGGATGCCGACCGCGAGCGCCAACCCGCCGAGCGTCATCGTGTTCATCGTCTCGCCGAGGAAATACAGCACCACGAGGGATGACAGGATCGCAAGCGGTATCGAGACCATCACCACGATGGTCGAGCGCCAGGATCCCAGGAACAGCAGGATCATCAGCGCGGTGAGGCCGGCGGCGATGGCTCCTTCGCGCAGCACGCCCGTGATCGAATCCTTCACGAACACCGACTGATCGAACAGTTCATGGATTTCCATCCCCGCAGGGGCGGCGGCGCGGAGCGTGTTCAGAGCTGACTTGACCGCGTTGACGACCGTGAGCGTCGAGGCATTGCCGTTCTTGATGATGCTCAGGAGGACGGAGCGGTGGCCGTCCTGACGGACGACGTTCTGCTGGACCGCCCATCCATCGTGCACCTGACCGACATCCTTCATGAAGACGGTGACGCCGTTCACGACCTTGATCGGGATGTTGTTGAGGTCGGCGATGGTCGGGGGCGTCGCATTGGTGCGGACGGTGTATTGCTTGTCGCCGATCTTTTCGGTTCCCGACGGCAACGTCAGATTCTGAGCGTTGACGGCGTTCACGATGTCGAGCGGCGTCAGGCCTTGGGCCAGCAGCTTCTTTTGGTCGATATCCACCATGATCTGCCGGTATTTCCCGCCGGCTGGGGTGGGCAACGTAATACCGGAGATCGGCGCCAGCTGCTGGCGAACCCGATAGATGCCGTAATCGTAGAGCTGCTGCTCGTTGAGATTGCTCGAGCTCAGGCTGAGCTGCAGAACGGGTACGCTCGACGCGTTGAACTGGACGATGATCGGCGGCTGGATGCCCGGCGGCATCAATGACCGGATCGCATTCGTCGCCGAGACGATCTGGGAGATCGCAAGATCGAGGTTCACGTCCGGCTGGAAATAGATCTTCTGGACAGACAGGCCGTCCAGCGTCTGCGCTTCCATGGTCTTGATGCCGCTGACGTTCGCGCTGATCGAGTACTGGCTGTAGGTCGAGACGCGCTGCTCCATCTCCGGCGTGCTAAGGCCAGTCTCCTGCCAGATCACAGTGACGACCGGGATATCGATCTGCGGGAAGATGTCGGTCGGCATCACCCGGATCGCGGTGACACCCAGAAACACGATCAGCGCGGCGAGCACATAAAACGTGTACGGAAATCGGAGTGCGAAGCGGACGATGCCCATGGCGGCCCTGACGTCTCATGCCGCCGCTTCGCTCAATCGGACACGAGCGCGGCAAGCCGGTTTAAAGCGACCGGCCTTGCCGGGCAGCAATGCTGCATCGGGTCATCTAGGCTTGGAGAAATGGCGGACTTGGCCCGCCTTGCTGCATTTTGGCGTTTCTTGCCGAAAAAATCAGATCCGGCCGCCGGCTCGGCGGCCCGACGGGATTTCAGGAAGAGGATCTTCCGCCGAGCATGATCTGGCGGTTCCAGAACAGCACGACCAACGTGCAGACTGCTCCCGAGAGGAGATAAGCCCCTGAAGACATAAGTCCGAGCCGGCTCGACAAAAACAGCGCGACGAATGGGGCGAATCCGGCGCCGAACAGCCAGGCGAGGTCGGTGGTCACGGCCGCGCCGGTATAGCGGTAGGTCATCGAGAAGTTGGAGGCGACCGCACCCGATGACTGGCCGAACGACAGCCCGAGCAGGACGAAGCCGAGAATCATGAAGGTCGTCTCGCCGAGCCCGCCGGCGTCGAGGAGTTGCGGTGCGAAACCGCTGAAGACCGCGATGGCGATGGCGCACACCGCGAGCATCGAACGCCGTCCGAACTCATCCGCCAGGCGGCCGGAAGCGACGATCGCCATGAGGCCAAACACGGCGCCGATCATCTCGATCGCAAGGAACTGGCTCGTCCCTTCGTTCGTAAAGAGATAGACCCACGAGAGCGGGAACACCGTCACCATGTGGAACAGGGCGAACGTGGCCAGAGGCGCGAAAGTGCCGATCACCACGTTGCGTCCCTCGTGCCGCAAAGTCTCACCGACGGCGGCGGGTTCGAGCTCCTGCTTCTCGAACAGTTCTGTGTATTCCGGCGTGACGACGATGCGCAGCCGCGCGAAAAGCGCGACGACGTTGATCGCGAAGGCGACGAAGAACGGATAGCGCCAGCCCCAGGTCATGAAATCTTCGGCCGACAGATTGCCGACGAAGAAGGCGAACAGAGCACTCGCGACGAGAAGGCCGAGCGGCGCGCCGATCTGCGGGATCATCGCATACCAGCCGCGGCGATCCTCGGGCGCGTTCAGCGCGAGAAGCGATGCGAGGCCGTCCCAGGCGCCGCCCAGCGCAAGCCCCTGCCCCACGCGGAACAGCGACAGCAGGACGACCGAGCCCCAGCCGATCTCCTCATAGCCCGGCAGGAACGCCACCGCGACGGTTGAGCTGCCGAGAAGGAAGAGCGCGATCGTCAGCTTCACGCCGCGGCCGTGAGCGCGGTCGATCCAGAGGAAGATGATCGATCCCACGGGACGCGCGACGAAGGCGAGCGCGAACACGGCGAAGGAATAGAGCGTGCCCGTCACCGGATCGACAAACGGGAAGACCAACTTCGGAAACACAAGGACCGAAGCGATCGCATAGACGAAGAAGTCGAAGAATTCCGAGGTGCGACCGATGATGACGCCGACCGCGATCTCACTCGGATCGACACCGCCCTGATGACGCGCGTGCACGCGGACATCGCGGTCAAGGGTAGTCGTCGGCACGGCGGGTTTCGCGTTCATCGTCAAATCTCAACGAATTTTCAGTAATGACATAGTCGATTCCAACACGACGGGTTCCAAAATACGTATTATTCTTTAGTCGGGTTGGACAAACTGTCCAATGGTGCAGCAGTGCCGACGGCTCTAGCTCAGGTTTGAAATCACTCGCACCGACGAGATTCTCGCCTTGAGCCAATTCCGCATCCCCACACTGCTTTTGCTCTCTATTTTGCTGAGCGGCTGCAACGCGGTTGTGCTCGACCCGTCAGGAGATATTGCCGGGCAGCAGCGTGACCTGCTCGTCGCCTCGACCCTGTTGATGCTCTTGGTCATTGTCCCGGTGATTGCGCTGATCGTGCTGTTCGCCTGGCACTACCGGCAGTCGAACACCGAAGCCCGCTACGAACCCGACTGGAGCCACTCGATCCATCTCGAGCTGGTCATCTGGGCGGCACCGCTCCTGATCATCGTCTGTCTCGGCGCGCTCACCTGGATGGGCACGCATCTCCTCGATCCGTACCGCCCTCTCGATCGCGCCGCCGAAGGCCGCTCGGTGCCGGCGGATGCCAAGCCGCTCGATGTCGACGTCGTCGCGCTCGACTGGAAATGGCTGTTCATCTACCCGGAATACGGCATCGCGACCGTAAACGAGCTCGCCGCGCCAGTCGATCGGCCGATCAGTTTTCGCATCACCTCGTCTTCGGTGATGAATTCCTTCTACATCCCCGCCCTCGCCGGCCAGATCTACGCAATGCCGGGCATGGAGACGAAGCTCCACGCCATCGTCAACAAGGCCGGCACCTATGAGGGTTTCTCAGCGAACTATAGCGGTGCAGGCTTCTCGGGAATGCGCTTCGCTTTCCGCGCGCTCTCGGATGACGGCTTCGCCAAATGGACCGACGAAGTGAAGGCCAGCGGCGTGACGCTGGGCCGCACCGATTACCTTGCGCTGGAGCGCCCGAGTGAGAATGAGCCCGTTCGCAAATATGCGAGCGTCGAAGCCGATCTCTTCAAGGCGATCGTCAATATGTGCGTCGAGCCCGGCAAGATGTGCATCAGCGACATGGCAGCCATCGACGCCAAGGGCGGTCTCGGCATGGCGGGGATCAACAACGTCCTGCCGCTGACCTACGACAAATACGCCCGCCGCGGCTCTGTGCTCGGACCTGAGCAAACCTATGTCGCCGCAATCTGCGACACGGGCGAGCAAAAGGCTTCCGCTCCCGCGAACATGACACCGGTGATCGGAAAGACCGAGCCGCGTTCCTCTTCCACGCCTTCCGAGCCCCCCTCGACGACGCCCGTCGCCGAGCGGCCGTCCTGACGAGCCCCTAAATGCCCGCCGACCTCGACCTTCAGAAGCTGATCTTCGGCAGACTCTCGCTTGAGTCGCTGCCCCTCCACGAGCCGATCCTTGTCGTGACTTTCGCGGTCGTCGCATTGGGCGGCGTCGCGCTCTTGGGCGCCCTCACCTATTTCCGCCTCTGGGGCTATCTCTGGAAGGAATGGTTCACGAGCGTCGATCACAAGCGGATCGGCGTCATGTACATGGTGCTCGGCATCGTCATGCTGCTGCGCGGCTTCTCCGACGCCATCATGATGCGCCTGCAGCAGGCGATGGCCTTCAATGGTTCAGAGGGTTACCTCCCGGCCCAGCACTACGACCAGGTCTTCACTGCCCACGGCGTGATCATGATCTTCTTCGTAGCCATGCCGCTCGTCACCGGCCTGATGAACTTCGTCGTGCCGCTGCAGATCGGCGCTCGCGACGTCTCGTTCCCCTTCCTGAACAATTTCAGCTTCTGGATGACGGTCTCAGGCGCGGCGCTCGTGATGGCCTCGCTGTTCGTCGGCGAGTTCGCGCGCACCGGGTGGCTCGCCTACCCGCCGCTGTCGAATATCGGATACAGCCCTGACGCTGGCGTCGACTATTACATCTGGGCGCTGCAGATCGCGGGCATCGGAACCCTGTTATCCGGCGTCAACCTGATCGCGACCATCGTCAAGATGCGCGCACCGGGCATGACGCTGATGAAGATGCCGATCTTCACCTGGACGGCGCTCTGCACCAACGTTCTGATCGTCGCCGCCTTCCCGATCCTGACCGCTGTTCTCGTCCTGCTGTCGCTCGACCGCTATGTCGGGACGAATTTCTTCACGAACGACTTCGGCGGCAACCCGATGATGTACGTGAACCTGATCTGGATCTGGGGTCACCCCGAGGTCTACGTGCTGATCCTGCCGGCATTCGGCATCTTCTCGGAAGTCACCTCGACATTCTCGGGCAAGAAGCTGTTCGGCTACTCGTCGATGGTCTACGCGACGGTCGTCATCACGATCCTGTCCTACCTCGTCTGGCTGCATCACTTCTTCACGATGGGCTCGGGCGCGAGCGTGAACTCGTTCTTCGGGATCACGACGATGATCATCTCGATCCCGACGGGTGCGAAGATCTTCAACTGGCTGTTCACGATGTATCGCGGCCGCATCCGGTTCGAACTGCCGATGATGTGGACGGTCGCCTTCATGATCACCTTCGTGATCGGCGGCATGACCGGCGTCATGCTCGCAGTGCCGCCGGCCGACTTCGTGCTGCACAACAGCCTGTTCCTCGTCGCCCACTTCCACAACGTCATCATCGGCGGCACGCTGTTCGGCCTGTTCGCCGGCATCAACTTCTGGTTCCCGAAGGCGTTCGGTTTCCGGCTTGATCCGTTCTGGGGGAAGCTGTCGTTCTGGTTCTGGGTCTCGGGCTTCTACTTCGCCTTCATGCCGCTCTATGTGCTCGGCCTGATGGGCGTTACCCGTCGCTTGCGCGTGTTCGACGATCCGTCGCTGCATATCTGGTTTCTGATCGCCGCATTCGGCGCATTCCTGATCCTGCTCGGCATCGCCTGCATGCTGATCCAGTTCGGTGTCAGCATCCTGCGCCGCGAACAGCTGCGCGACACGACCGGCGACCCGTGGGACGGCCGTACCCTCGAATGGGCCACCTCTTCGCCACCGCCGTCCTACAACTTCGCCTTCACGCCCGTCGTCCATGACATCGACGCGTGGTGGGACATGAAGGAGCGCGGATACAAGCGGCCACTCGAAGGCTTCCGTCCCATCCACATGCCGAGCAACACCGGCACCGGCATCATACTCGCCGGCCTGTGCCTGATCTTCGGCTTTGCGATGATCTGGTACATCTGGTGGCTCGCGGCCCTGAGCTTCGTCACGCTGCTCACCGTCGCGATCGGCCACACCTTCAACTACAAGCGCGACTTCCACATCCCGGTGGACGAGGTCGTGCGCACGGAGGGCGAGCGGACAAGTCTCCTCGCCGCGAGGGCCTGACCATGGCAAGCAACACCGCCTCCCCCGCGACGACGGACGACGTCGTCTTCTATCTCGCCGACGAGCACGACCACGCCGAGGGCGGAAGCACGATGCTCGGCTTCTGGCTGTATCTGATGAGCGACTGCCTCATCTTTGCAGTCCTGTTCGCGACCTACGGCGTGCTCGGCAGCAATTATGCCGCCGGTCCCTCGCCCAGGGATCTGTTCGAACTGCCGCTCGTGGCACTCAACACCACGATGCTGCTGCTATCGTCGATCACCTACGGCTTCGCGATGCTCACCATGGCGAAGGGCCGCATCGGCCAGACCCAGATCTGGCTCGCGATCACCGGCCTGTTCGGTCTCGCTTTCCTCAGTATCGAGCTCTACGAATTCGCCCACCTTATTCACGAGGGTGCGACGCCGCAGCGAAGCGCCTTCCTGTCGTCCTTCTTCACGCTGGTCGGCACCCATGGGCTGCATGTCACCTTCGGCATTGTCTGGCTGGTGACCCTGATGGTGCAGGTCGCCCGCTACGGCCTTATCGCCGCCAATAGGCGCCGGCTGATGTGCCTCAGCATGTTCTGGCACTTCCTCGACGTCATCTGGATTGGCGTCTTCACCTTTGTCTACCTGATGGGAATGCTGCGATGAGCGCCGAGACCCATGCCGATCACGGTTCGCACGGTCACGACGACGGCCACAGCCACGGAACGCTGAAGAGCTATCTGATCGGCTTCGGACTGTCGGTCGTTCTGACCGCAATTCCGTTCTGGCTGGTGATGAGCGGAGCGCTCGGTGACCAGCAGACGACCGCGCTGACGATCATGGCTTTCGCGGCCGCGCAGATCGTCGTCCACATGGTGTACTTCCTGCACATGAACGCCAAGTCGGAAGGTGGCTGGACGATGTTGGCCCTGATCTTCACGCTCGTCCTCGTCTTGATCGCGCTCTCTGGCTCGTTGTGGGTGATGTACCACCTCAACACCAATATGATGCCGATGCCGGACATGAGTCAGATGCCGTGACAGCCCTGACCGAACACCATTCGTCGGACGACGCCCACCCGAAGCGGGCTCGACCGAGGCTGGGGACGGTTCTGCTCGCAGCGGCGATCATGCTCGCGATCGCCGCGCTCACGGCGCTCGGCATCTGGCAGCTCCAGCGCCGCATCTGGAAGCTCGACCTGATCGCGACGGTCGAGCAGCGTATCCACGCGCCCCCGGTGCCCGCACCCGGCCCCGCCGACTGGTCCCAGGTGAATGCGGCCCATGACACCTACCGGCGCGTCTCCGTCAGCGGCGTTTTTCAGAACGATCGCGAGACCTTGGTTCAGGCGTCGACGGAGCTCGGTGGCGGCTATTGGGTGATGACGCCGCTTAAGGCAGATGACGGCCTCGTCGTGCTGGTCAATCGCGGCTTCGTTTCACCTGATCAGAAGGACCCGGCGAAACGCGTATCCGGCCAGATTACCGGCGAGACATCGGTGACCGGCCTCATGCGGATTACGGAGCCGAGGGGCGGCTTCCTGCGCTCAAACGATCCGGCAAACGAACGCTGGTATTCGCGAGACGTCGCCGAGATCGCGGCAAAGCGCGGAATGATCGACACCGCTCCCTATTTCATCGATGCCGAGGGTTCCGCACCCGGTGGGCCGGTCGGCGGTCTCACCGTCGTTTCCTTCCCGAACAACCACCTCGTCTATGCGCTGACCTGGTTCGGCCTTGCGGCGCTACTCGTGATCTGGGCAATGATCCTGATCCGGGAAGAGCGTCAGCAACGCGCGCCGTCCTGAGACTGCAGGATACGCCCGGCCTCCCGGACCGCCTGCCTCTCTGTCCAGACTGATCCTTCCGCCTTCAATGTCTCGATCTGGCCGGGCGTCATCGCGGCCATGCATGCCGACGCCGCGTCGTAGCTTGCCTGTTCAGTGTGCTCGCGACTCGCGATACCTTTGGCATAGAAGGCGTCGCCAAAGCCGATCAGCCTGGCCGCCGTTTCCACGTCGCCGAGACGGCAACTGATCAGCGCGCAATGCTCGACCATCCGCACAACGGCGGCGGGCCAGCCGAGCCCTTGCGCCTCCCGAAGGGCATTGCGAGCGACTGTGATGGCCTCGTCATCTCGTCCCGCGACGAGAAGATACGAGGTCAGATTGCCCAGACCGAGCACGATCTGACGGCGATTGGCCCGATTTCCCTCCAGAACCCCGCGGCCGGCGATGACGGCCTGTTCCGGATTGCCCGCGACGAGTTCGAGTTCGGCCAATGCGATCTGCGCGTTCACCGTGCCATGCGTGTCGCCGATGTCCTGGGCAAGACCGAGCGATTGCCGGATGAGGATCCGGGCACGATCGAAATCTCCGTCGAAATAGGCTCCGACAGCCAGCGATCTGAGCCAGTCGCAGAGCTGCTTCGTCGGCCCGATCGGCTCAAGAAGCCGGCCCGCCTCCTGCAGACGCTCGCTCGCGGATGCAGTGTCCGACGGCCTCATCCTTGCGGCGCCAGCTTTCGCCAGTGCCTCGCCCTCGCCAAGGCTGTCGCCGACGAGATGGTAGAGTTCCGCTGCGTTCTCGGCCGCCTGAATGCTCGATTGGTCGCCGTGCGCGCTGACGGAGGTGCGGCCCAGCCAAAGACGTGCGGCAGTGTCCGGATAGCGACCTTCGTCGAGCCGCGCAAAAGCCGCCTCCACCCACCGGCCACGTTCCGAGAGAAGCGATAATTCGTTCCAGAGACGGATACCGTGAGCCGCAAGTTCCACCCCGAGCGTCGCATCGCCCTCCTCGCTGAAGGCCCATTCCAACGCCGCGCGAAGATTGTCGAGCTCCGACTCGTACCGTTCCCGCCAGACGGATGTCGACATGGTCGGCCAGCTCGCCTCGGCGGACGAGAAATAGCTGATCAGATATTCGGCGAAATGCCGGCGGAGCCCCGTTTCCCGGGCTTCAGCCAGTTTCGCCGAACTGTACTGGCGGGTTGCCTCGAGCAGCTTGTAGCGAGGTTCGCGCGACGAGAGATCGACGACGACCAAGGATTTGTCGATTAAAGATGCCATTAAATCGACGATGCTGCCCGGCTCCAATGGTTGTCCCGCGGCGACCCATTCGGCAGCTTCCAGACGCCAGCCATCAGCAAAGATCGACAGCCTCCTCAACAGCGCCTGTTCTTCAGGCTTGAGAAGCCCGTAGCTCCAGTCGAACAGGTTCTTCAGCGTCTGGTGGCGCGGCATCACGGTTCGGCTGCCACTGGTGAGGATCGAGAACATGTTGTGCAACTGGTCGGCCAGTTGCTCGGGCGCCATGGCTCTCAACCTGGGAGCGGCGAGTTCGATCGCCAGCGGGATGCCGTCGACCTGCTGGCAGATGCGGGCGATGGCCGGCGCATTGGCATCCGTGAGCTCGAAATGCGCGACCAGACGGGACGCCCGGTCCATCAGAAGCTGAACGGCACTGTGACGCCCGGCCTCGCTCGCGCTGACGACCCCGTTCGGCGGAAAGCCGAGGTTCGGAATGCGGAAGGTTTCCTCGCCCGAAATGGCCAATGGCTCCCTGCTGGTGGCGAGGATTCTGACGTCCGGACAGGACCGTGCAATGGCTTCGGCGATGGCGGCGGCTGCCGCGATCAGATGTTCGCAATTGTCGAGGATAAGCAGAGCCCGACGATGCGACAGGAAATCGACTGCGGTGTCGATGGGCGAGCGGCCGCCCTGAGCCGGCACGCCCAAGGTGCCGCAAATGCTTTCCGCCACGAGCTGTGGGTTCTCGATTCCAGCGAGTTCGATGAGCCAGATCTCGCCCTTGAAGCGGTCCAGCAGATCGAAGCCGACCTGGATCGACAGCCTCGTCTTGCCTGCGCCTCCGGACCCCGTCAGCGTCACAACACGGGATCGTTCGAGCCGATGAGCAATCTCGGCTCGCTCGGCGTCCCGACCGATCAGGGCCGCAAGCTGGTCGGGCAGATTGCTCTTCCGAACGGCCTCGCCGGGTGCTGGCCGATGCTGGGGCTCCTCCCTCGCGGAGGAGCCGATCGCGGGGCGAAGCATGGAGGCCGTGCGTTCGCTGGGGGCGACGCCCAGTTCCGACGAGAGAAGGTCACGACATTTCTTGAACTGCCGCGCGGCGAGCGCTCTCTGACCCCTGGAGAGAAAGACCGCGATGAGAGCGCGATGTGCTTCTTCAAGCATGGGATCGAGCTCCAAGGCGCGCCGCGCCAAGCGCTCGGCATCGTCGAAGTGAGCCTCTTCCACGGAAAGGTCGAGTAACTTTTCGATCGCGCGCAACGCCGCGCTCTCCAGCTCATGACGTCGCTGGAGGAGCCATGACTGCCCCTCCGGATCGGAGATCATCAGGCCGTCGAGCAGAGGTCCCGAGTAAAGCTCGACCGCTTCGCGTTGCGAGGCCAAGTCACTCTGTTCGACTAGTGCACGAAATCGAGCAAGATCGATTTCAACGGCTGCTTCGTTCAATCCGACGGACGTCAGATCGCCGTCGAGAACAGCCTTCGGACATTTCGCGAATGCCTTGCGGATCGAGGCGAGCGCCTGGCGTCCGCTTTGGCGCGCCTGCTCCTCGCTTCTGTCGCTCCAGAGCAGGGCATTCAGTTCTTCGCGGCCGATCCGAGCGCTCGGCGCCAAAGCGAGCACCGCGAGAGCGAGCTGGGCTTTCTTGAGATTGAGGTCGAGCCGCAACCCATCGGTGCCCCGAGCTTCGAAACGCCCCAGGAGCTTCAGATGCGCGCACGGCTCCTTCGGGACCATTACGCCGCTCCAGATCACGAGCGTGAACTCTACCGACTTCTCCGCAGAGTGCGAATTTATTCAGAAATCACGCCCCGTCCCAGCCAAAAATCACGGCCGGATCACCGCCCGGCACCACCATGCTCCCACTGAAACGCTCATCAGGGAGGACGAGTGATGAGGAATTCAACGCAATTCGACACCACCTCATCGGACGAGGATTACGAGGGTCGCAGCAGCGCAGGAGTGCATTTCTGGTGCAATGTCCGGACGCCGCTACTCGCATCGGTGTTCGTCGCGCCGATGTTCATCTGGCCCCTGTTCCTCGACCCGGTCGCGCCCCGAACGACAGCCGCGCTGGATCCAGGATCAACCGCACAGGCCTGCATCGAATGGGAAAACGCATCCCTCGACGCACTGAACAAAAGGATGGCCGGGCCAGAAGCGGGACGAGAGGCTTTTGAACGGGCGGCAAATCATTGGCTTGCGGACGCTCGCCGCAATTGCTCGTCGGGCTCGCCGGCACAGGCCGCGCGTTCCTATCAGCGGATTATCGCGACCGCGAAGACAGACATGGCGAGCGCGCAATGACCCGGGGTCGAGGAGGTCCACCAAGGTTCACCCCTTTGGGGGACCTCCCGAGATTCCTAATCGTTCCATTCTCGTGCGCGCCGAGGGATCGTCCGCTTTCTGTTCTCGATCACGCAGATATACGGGTCCGGCGAGCGCTGTACGACGAAGCCTGCCGTGGAAAGCGTATGCTGGCGTTTGTCGATCGTGTTGCCCTCGTTCCCACCGATCGTGATAGCCGCACCGGGGCGGATTTCCACCACAATGGCGCTGTGGGAGCTGTAGGAATTCTGATTGGCCGCCTGATTATAGGTTTTTGTCCCCCCTGCGGCGTTGGCGCAGATCAAATCGCCGACTTTCGGCTTGTAATCTTCGATTTTTCGGCCGCGAAAGACGCCTGCGCTCGCGAGGGCGTTGCCGATCGTCTGCTTGATGAACATCGCATGGCGTTTCGAGAAATCGAACTCGGCATTCCGGGCGCCGGCATGGAGAAGGCACCACGACACGAACACGGCCGACCAGGCCCAACGACTGATGTCCTCTACCTCGTTCCAGCCGAGCACGTCGTTCGGATCGGCCTGCTTGAGTTTCTTCAAATAGGTCTCGTTGACCCGCTTGCGCAAACGGGGATCGGTTTCGGGGATACCACCGAAATCGTCGAATTCCTGATGGGCTATATCCGCGAGGTGCTGTGCAAATTCAGTAGGCATGCCGGCCTCCGGTGAACTGCTGTCCACACGACGCAGGACTTCCGGGGCACGACCGCAACCCATGATTGCGACATGGTAATCCTGCTCGCTTGAGGCTAATGTCCCGGCGACGCATCGGCAAGCTCACACTTCGCGCCACTCAGGCTTCGCAGCCTCGGCTGCATCTAGGGAGAGGAGGAGTCGATGGGTACGAAAACTTACGCCGCCTCAGGTCTGGCATTCGCGCTCCTGATCGCGGGCGGAGCGAGTGGCTCTCACGCCGCCAGCTACGACCTCGAACCGGCGGCGTCGCCGCAATGCAGGATCAACGATTCAACCTTCGCCTTCTGGTCGAGCGAGGCGACCAAGTTCGTCAAGGAGAATACGGTTCCGACAGACCGTGCCTGCGCGAACGTCCTGGTCAGGCAGACGAAGCCGATCAAGCGCGACCCGACCATTCCTAGGATCGTCCGGACAGCCGCCGAGCGCCAGCAGCTTAAGACGAACACGTCCGGCAACGTTATCGTGCTCGATGGACTGCACTGGTGTAGCCGCTTCAGCATGTCGTCCTACGCCGGCTGCGAAGGCGAGGGTCCGATACTCGTTGTCAATTTCGACCGCTCGGTCCATCTCCCAGAGCTCACTCTGATCCATGAGATCGGACACAATATCGGCTTCGGCCACACGGCATCCAATTGCCCGGCCCCCCGCCCGCCGGGATCGGGCATATCGGACGCGACCTATTTCAACATCATGTATTGCCGCGGCCATCGCGATCGACGGGCGGTCAATGCCAATCAGTGCTCCGCCTTGCAGGATGGCTCGATCGCTGACCTGCCGATGATCGCGGCTTCGCCGACCGAGGGGACCGTCACCGAAACCGCGATGCCGACCCCCGCGGCCACGCCGCCGGTGGCACCGGAAAACGTCGAGACGTTCCTGCTCGAAGGATTCGCTCAGGGAACACCGTATGACGAGATCGAGCTCCTGACGCCCACGCAGCGCGATGAGATCCGCAGGATTCTCGCCGATGATGGCAAACGCCATCTGTGGGCCAACGCGGTTGTCGTGCTCGGACTGAAGGGCCAGGCCTCGGATGTCGATCTGATCATTGGCCTGTTCGACAAGACGAAAGGCAGTGACGACCCGAACGACCTGCGGACGAGGACAAGCGGTGCCTATTCGCTCGGCGCGCTGGCCGGACAAGTTGAAGGAGAGGCGAAAGGACGTGCCCTCTCCTTCCTGATCCGGGGCTTCCGCATCGACGAGGCAAGCCAGTTCGCGCCGCCGGACGAGGGCGAGACGCTCGCCCGGACCTTCGCGACGGCCATCGCGCTATCCGGCGACCCCGTGGCGACCAAGGGTGTGATCGACGCATCGATCACGACGAGACGCGTGAGGGCTCCGCAGCTAGAGAGCTATGCGAGGGAACTCGGCGTCGACAGCGCGCCGCCCGCCGCAGCGGTGGAGGTGCCGGCACTGGAGCCGGATGAGTTGCAGACTCTCTCCGAAACCGCGATGGGCGTGAACGCGCGGGGAGTGCGCGCGCAACTTCAGAACCAGGCGGTCGTGCCGGATGAACAATTGGCACCTGACATCAGCCAGTTGCCTGCGTCTCTGAACAGGCTGAAGGACATGGCAACCTCCGCACCGGAGGTGCCGGCCACGGCCCCGGCGTTGAGAAATCTCGGATTGCCGTCTCTCAGGCAGTGGCAGGAAACGCCGCTGAGGAACAAGCTCGAGAGCCGCTAAAATGACCCGGCGAGCGGGAGGTCGGTGATCTCCTGCTTGCCGGACATTCACGCGAGTTCAGGTCGGGACCGCGCCTGCTCCGTTCGCCAACCCGGTTTGCATAACCACGACCTCGGTTCCAATCGGCACGCGTGTGTAGAGGTCCATGATGTCCTGATTGAGCAGCCGGATACAGCCGGAGGACATAGCCTGTCCGATTGATTGCGGCTGGGTCGTCCCATGCAGACGGTAATAGGTGTCCTTGCCATTCTGGGCGAGATAAAGCGCGCGCGGACCGAGCGGGTTGCCGATGCCGCCCGGCATGCCGTCAGGCCATTTCGCGGCTTCCGGATCGCGCAGTTGCATTTCCTTCGGCGGATGCCATTTCGGCCATTCCTGCTTGCGGTCGATGATCGCCCTGCCCGACCAGCCGAAGCCATCACGCCCGACGCCGACGCCATAACGGAGCGCGGAGCCGTCGTCCTGCGTGAGATAGAGGAATTTGTTGGCGGTATCGACGACGACGACGCCAGCCCGCTCGCCGGTGATGTTCGGCACGCTTTGGCGGAGAAAGCGCGGATCGATCTTCGTCGTGTCGATGGCCGCAATCGGAAACGGCTCTGTCACGATCGCTGCATAGCGAGGATCGACAACGCCCGTGAAGGCCTGCGGCGCGGTCGGCGGAGCCGAAACAGCCGGAGGCGCGACGCCGGCCATCGGCCCGGACTGTCGCGTCCTAGAACTGCAGGCAGCCAGTGCGAACGGCAAAGCCGCCAGGACGGCACGGCGCGTGGGGCGAATGCGGTCAAACGGCATCGCGGTCTCCTCGGGAGAAATACTCTTCTGCCGATATGGCTACATTGTGCGGCTTGCGCGACGCATGCCTCGCACAGGCTCAGCGGCCTAAAATGAGCCGCAGAGTCCGGTCATGACCTCAACTGGCGGCCCGAATCGTTAACCGATCGTTTCTCTCCCTTCGGCAAAATGCTGACAGTTCGTATCTTGAGTTCGCGATGATCACGATAAGGTTCTGCGTTGCCGCAATCGTGGCGCTTGTCCTCTCCGCCTGCGCGTCGTTCGACCGCGACGACCGGGGCGATGTGCCGATTCCGCCGAAGCTTGTCTCCGCGATGAAAGCGAAGGGCATGACTCCGCAGGATCCGATCATGATCCGGATCCACAAGCAGGAGAGCGAGCTCGAAGTCTGGAAGCGCGACAGGTCAGGCCGCTACGCGCTCCTGAAGACCTATCCGCTGTGCCGCTGGTCCGGAAAGCTCGGCCCGAAAATGGCCCAGGGCGACCGGCAGGCGCCGGAAGGCTTCTACATGGTCAACGCGGGCATGCTGAACCCGCGCTCGCAGTTCAACCTGTCGTTCAATCTCGGCTTCCCGAACCGTCTCGAAAAATCGCTCGGCTGGGAAGGCTCGGCGCTGATGGTGCACGGCGCCTGCTCGTCGTCCGGCTGCTATGCAATGACAGACGAAGGCGTGGAGGAAGTCTATGCGGTTGCCCGCGAGGCGCTGAAAGGCGGCCAGCCAAGCTTCCAGGTCCAGGCGCTGCCGTTCCGAATGAACAGCCGCAATCTCGCGCTCCACCGCGGCGATCCGAACATGCCGTTCTGGCGCAATCTCAAAGAGGGCACGGACCGCTTCAACATGACGAAGCAGCCGCCGACGATCGCCTATTGCGGCCGCCGCTATGCCTTCGACGAGCCGGCCGGCACGATGCTCGATCCGATGGCTCCCTGCCCGGCGATCGAGGGCGATCCGTCGATCTCCCAGAGACTCGCGGATATTTCGAAGAGCGACGAGGAAAGCCTGCATTCGTCAACGCCTGCGCCGGCGATGTCCTATTCGGACGGCGGCATGCACCCGGTCTTCCGCGAAATCCTCGCCAAGTCCGGCCCCGAGCGCCTGGCCAAGATGACCTCGACCAACGTGCCGGTCAGCCGGCCGGACGCGGCGCTCGCCGACCCATATGAGCCGGTGATGACCGGCTCGACCCAGTAAGCGGAGTTAGCGGGACCGACTGCGGACTCCGAACTCAGACCTTGTCCGCCGACGCCTCGTAGATCTCGTCGATCGACTGTTTTAGCGCCGCGTCGAACTCCGCATCGCTCATCTGGACCGTTAGCCCTTCGGTAAGCGCGCGCGAGAAGCTCGCGATCATGTCGTGGTTCTCGGAAAGGCGCTTGCAAGCATCGGTGCGCGTGTAGCCGCCCGAAAGCGCGACCACGCGGACGACGGCTGGATGCACGGCGAGCGACCGGTAAAGGTCCGGCACGTCCGGGATGGTCAACTTCAGCATGACCTTGCGATCAGCCGGCAGCCCATCGAGCTGTTTGGCGATCTCGTCGCGCAGGATCGCTTCGGCGCCTTTCTTGTCGGGGCTCTTGATCGAGACTTCCGGCTCGATGATCGGCACCAGTCCGTGCGATGCGACCTGTTCGGCGAGTTCGAACTGCTGCGCGACCACGGTGGCGATGCCGGTCTGTGACGGCAGGTTGATGACCGAGCGTTCCTTGGTGCCGAACACGCCGAGCTTCACGGCCCTCTCCAATGTCGCATCGAGGTCGGGGATCGGCTTCATCAACTGGACGCCGTCGCTCTCGGCTTCCAGCCCCTTGTCGATCTTCAGGAACGGAACGACGCCGCGATCTTCCCAGAGATAGGACGGCACCGGACGACCCTTCGCCTCGCCATCCATCGTCGCCTCGAACAGGATAGCCCCGATGACCTTGTCGCCGGTGAAGCCGGGGATGTCATGATCCGCACCCGCATCTTGTGCATTAGCCGGAACATCTCGGCGTCGCCGCTATAGGCGCTGTCCGGGATGCCGTAGAGCCGGAGCGCGCCCGGCGTCGAACCACCGCTCTGGTCGAGCGCCGCGATGAAGCCGGGCTTCTCGGACATCTGCTGCAACATCTTCTCGTCGGCCATCGTGGTCGCCTCTCCGGTGTTCTCCGCCTATCAAAGCAGAGCTTTACGTCTGGATTCCAACGAAACCAGCGTCGAGGCAAGCGGCGGAATGTTCTCAGGCGGTCGGAAGCGCGAGCGTAATGCCGATGTTCTGCTGCTGTGGCGGCGCCTCGACGAGGAACGCATCGACGCAATTCGGATCGAAATGCGTGCCGCGATTGTCCGCGAGAAAGTCGAGCGCTTCCTCGACGCTCCACGCATCCTTGTAGGGGCGCTTCGAGGTCAGTGCGTCGAAAACATCGGCGACGGCGACGATCCGGGCCTCCAGAGGAATCTTCTCGCCCGCAATACCGTGCGGATAGCCGCGCCCGTCGAAGCGCTCGTGATGCGACAGCGCGATGCGCGCAGCAACATCGAGCAGCGGGATACCGCTACCAGCCAGGAGCTTGGCACCGGCCGTCGTGTGTTCCTGCATGACGAGGCGCTCTTCCGGCGTCAGCGGGCCGGGCTTCAGGAGAACCGAATCCGGAACCGACAGCTTGCCGATATCGTGCATGGGCGAGGCCCAGTACACGTCATTGCAGAAGCGCGACGATAGACCGAGGCGGATCGCGATCTGGCGGGACGCATGGGCGACGCGGTCGAGATGATCGCCTGTCGCGAAATCACGGCATTCGGCGGCGCGTGCCAGCCGCAGAACGAGCTCGTGCTCGCGGTCGACGATGGTCTGCGTCGCGACTTCGACTTCGCGCGCAAGCGCCTCGGAGCGGTTCTGCAGATCGAGGTGCGCGCGCCGCAGCGCGAGCAGATTGCGAAGCCGGGCGTGGATGATCGTCGGCTCCAACGGCTTCAGAAGGAAATCCGTCGCGCCGGCGTCGATCGCGGCAGTGCGGATTTCGCGCTCCTTGCGCGCAGTGACCATGACGATCGGGATGTCACGCGTGTGATTGTCCCGCTTGAGCGCATGGATCAGTTCGATGCCGTTCATTTCCGGCAGAGCATAATCCACGAGGGCAATGCCAACCTCATGGGTCCGCGCATATTCGAGCGCATTGACCGGATGGTCGAACGAAACCACCCGGGACGCGTCGGATCGTTCGCTGAGCTTCGCGAGAAGCTGGCGGGTGGATGTGTTGTCTTCAACGATCAGAATGTCCATGGGGGCGAGCCTACGGGAGATTGCTTCACAAAGCCTGAAGCCGTGATTTGTCGCCCATCAAATCCGTCCTGCCTTGGGCAAAGCTTGCGAAAGTTTCGCAGGACGCCGTCCTGATACAATTGGCAACACAATTTCGCCCTTTGGCGAAGTGGAAGCCCTGCCCTCCGCACATATGTAGAAGGTGGCAGCCCTCTCACGGGCCGCTCCCTCATGACAGTACTCCTTCCGGAGCCTCACATGCCGACCAAAGCCTATGCCGCGCAGTCGCCGACGACGCCGCTCGCCCCGTTCACCATCGAACGCCGCGAACCGGGTCCGAAGGACGTCGCGATCGACATTCTCTACTGCGGCGTCTGCCATTCCGATCTCCACACCGTGCGCGGCGAATGGCCGGGCACGCTCTATCCCTCCATTCCCGGCCACGAAATCGTCGGCCGGGTGACCAAGGTCGGCACAGACGTCTCGAAAGCTCAAGGTCGGCGATATCGTCGGCGTCGGCTGCATGGTCGATAGCTGCCGCCACTGCCGCGCTGCGACGACGGCCTCGAGCAGTATTGCGAGCACGGCTTCACCGGCACCTATAACGGCGACGCCTTCGGCGGCACCGAGAACACCTATGGCGGCTACTCGACGGACATCATCGTCGACGAGCACTTCGTGCTGAACGTCAGCCACGAGGAAGCAGGACCTCGCCGCCGTCGCGCCGCTGCTCTGCGCCGGCATCACCACCTGGTCGCCGCTGCGCCACTGGAACGTCGGGCCCGGGCAAGAAGGTCGGCATCGTCGGCCTCGGCGGTCTCGGCCACATGGGCGTGAAGCTCGCGCACGCGCTCGGCGCGCACATCGTCGCTCTTCACCACCTCGCCGAGCAAGATCGAAGACGCGAAGACGCTCGGCGCCGACGAGGTCGTGGTGTCGCGCGAACCCGAGCAGATGAAGGCGCATCTGAACAGCTTCGACTTCATCCTCAACACCGTCGCCGCGCCGCACGACCTCGATGCCTTCACCGTTCTGCTGAAGCGCGACGGCACGATGACGCTGGTCGGCGCGCCCGTCGACGCCGCATCCCATCGCCGAACGTCTTCAACCTGATCTTCGCGCCGCAGGCGATCGCCGGCTCGCTGATCGGCGGCATCCCGGAGACGCAGGAGATGCTCGATTTCTGCGCCGAGCACGGCATCACCTCCGACATCGAGATGATCGCCGATGCAGGACATCGAGACCGCCTACGAGCGCATGCTGAAGAGCGACGTGAAATATCGCTTCGTCATCGACATGAAGACGCTCAAGGAAGCCGCCTGAGCATTTGACGATCCGGCCCGGCCGGATTAGGCGTGAAGGGCTCGCCGTTCGGCGGGCCCTTTCCATTTATCGCCTGACGCGTTTGAACCGAGGGAAAACCATGTCGATCGAAACCGCGAAGAATGCCGCTCAGGCCATCGTCCGCCAGCAGGACATCAACCTGATCGCCGCAGCCACGGCGAAGGCGCTTCTCGACCTGATCGCCGAAGTCGAGCGCCTGCAGGCCGAGGTTGCCGAACTGAAGGCTGGTAAATAGGTCGCACAACCGGTCATCCGTCTTTCCGCTGTCGAGCCGGCGCGCTAACCCTATAGGGAAGCAGGCGGGGAGCAGTCGATGGCCACGATCTACACGCTCGAAAGCGCTAGTCTGCGTGCCGAGGTCTCGGACTTCGGCGCGGAACTCGTCCGTCTCCAGGATGCGCAGGGGCGCGATCTCCTCTGGGACGGCAATCCGGAATTCTGGACTGGACGCGCGCCGCTGCTGTTTCCAATCGTCGGCAAGATGGCGAATGACCGTCTCAAGGTCGGCGATTTCGGCCTACACTATTCGCCAGCACGGCATCGCCCGCATCTCGCCGTTCGAACTGGTCGCCGCGTCGAGCGAACGTTGCGAATTCCTACTTCGGGCGAATGCGGAGACGCAGAAGGCCTATCCCTTCAACTTCGCGCTCGACGTCATCTACAGCCTCGAAGGCAACGCTCTGACCATCGAGGCGAGCGCGATGAACCACGATAATCGGGTCCTGCCGGTCTCATTCGGCTTTCATCCCGCTTTCCGCTGGCCGCTTCCTTATGGCGAAGCGCGCGAGGACCACGCGATCACCTTTGAACGGGCCGAACCCGCGCCGGTGCGGCGCCTGGCAGGCGGCGTGATGGATCCGGAACCGAAGCCGTCGCCGATCGAGGGCGATCGGCTACTGCTCCGCGATGATCTGTTCGCCGCGGACGCACTCATTCTCGACCAGCCGGCAAGCCGCGCCGTTACCTATGGGGGGCCGGCCGGACCGAAACTCCGCATCTCCTTCCCGGATATGCCGCAGCTCGGCCTGTGGTCGAAGCCGGGCGCCGGTTTCGTCTGCATCGAGCCCTGGTACGGCTATGCCAGCCCGACGGGCTTTGACGGCGATATCAACGACAAACCGGGCATGGCGCATATCCCGCCCGGCGGCTCGACCGGCTTCGCGATGAAGATCGAACTGGTCGACTGAACCTCGGGCACGCCTGAGGCGAGGCTTTTGGCCCCGCCCGAAGGCTGTTCCTACGAGTTCTCGGTCAAGGGCCCGGGCCAGCATCGGCGCATCGACGTTTCCGCCGCTGAGCACGACACCGACCGTCTCGCCCGCGACGTCGAGCTTGCCGCGAGCAGCGCCGCGAGGCCGACCGAACCGCCCGGCTCGACGACGAGCTTCAACGCGTTGAAGGCGAAGGCCATCGGCTGCCAGAACCTCCTCGTCCGTGACGGCGAGCATGCCGGCGAGGTTCCTGCGGTTAATCGGGAAGCGTGATTTCGCCCGGCGTCTGGGTCAGCAGGGCATCGCAGATCGATCGCGCATTCGGATCGACGGTCTCACGGTGACCGGTCTCGAACGAACGAGCCATATCGTTGAAGCCTTCGTGGTTCGACCGCCCAGACCTTCGTCGTTCGGCGATTGGGCGGCGAAAGCCGTCGAGACGCCGGCGACAAGTCCGCCGCCCGAGGACGGCACGAGCACATGGTCGAGCACGACGCCCAGCTCGGCCGCCTGCTCGATCATCTCGAGCCCGACGGTCCCCTGCCCGGCGATCACATGCGGATGATCGTAAGGCGGGCACCACGTCAGCCACGCTCCTCGGCGATCGCCCGGCCGATGCCCTCGCGGTCCTCGGTCCAGCGGTCATAGAGGCGGACCTCGGCGCCGAGCGCGCGGGTGTTCTCGATCTTCGCCCGCGGCGCATCGGCCGGCATGACGATGACCGCCTTGGTTCCGAACGACGCAGCCGCATAGGCCACCGCCTGCGCGTGATTGCCCGACGACCAGGCGACGACGCCCCGCGCCCGCACATCCGGATCGAGCGCGGCCAGGGTGTTGTAGGCGCCACGGAACTTGAAGGCGCCGATGTGCTGGAGGTTCTCGGCCTTCAGGAAAACCTTCGCGCCGCGACGCTCGTCGAGCCGGGCATTGTTCAGGAGCGGGGTGTGGACCGCGTGGCCCCTGATGCGGCCGGCGGCGGCTTCGACATCGGAAATGCCGATGGCGGAGAGACGAATTCGTAGTCATGTCGAACACCATAGCGTGTCCGACATGAAACATTCGTTGCGGAAAGCGCAACATTGGCCATAAGGCTCCGCCATGGCTGACTAGTATCTCAAGTCTCGTCGATCGTATCCGGGCGCGCTTTGTCGATCTCAGCCCGCAACAGCGGATCGCCGCCTCCTTCGTCCTGAAGCGGCCGGAAGACGTCGCCATCGTGTCGATGCGCACCCTCGCCGCCCATGCCGGCGTGCAGCCGGTCACTTTCGTCCGCCTCGCGCGCACACTGGGCTTCCTCGGCCTGGGAGGACTTCAAGGAGCCGTTCGTCGAGCGGATGCGCGTCGCGCCCGCGCTCTATTCAGACCGCGCGAAGCGCCTCGCGAGCGTCGATCCGAGCGAGGTCCATCGCAGCCATCTGAAGACGCTCGAAGCGACCAGACGCTGAACGACAATTCGCGTCTTCGCCGCCGCTGCCGAGGCGTTCGAACGTGCCGACAATGTCTTCGTCGCCGGTTTCCGCGCCTGCTTCGGTCCCGCACACGCCTTCGCTTATGTCTATCGGCTGTTCCGACCGGACGTGGTGCTTCTGTCGGGCATGGGCGGCGGTCTCGAGGCCGAACTGCGCGCCGTCGAGGAAGGCGATCTCGTCTGCGTCATGGGCTTCCGGCCCTATTCGCGGGAGAGCGTCATCGTGGCCGAGCACGCCGCGCGGCGCGGCGCGACTCTGATTGCCATCACCGACAGCCCGCTCGCGCCCTTCGCCCGCGAGGCCAAGATCGTGCTGACCTTCTCGACCGAGGGGCCGAGCTTCTTCCCGTCGCTTCGTCTCCGCATGGGGCATCGTCGAGCAATTGCTCGACGTCATCGTCGCGCGCGGCGGCGAGGCGGTGCTGGAGACGCCTGAAGTCCGCCGAGGCGCAGCTTCAGGCGCTGGGCGTGTTCGTGCCGGCCTACGGCACCGAGGAATAGCCTGACCTAGGCGGCGACTTGGCTGTGCATGCCGCCGCGGCGCGAAATGCCGGCGAGTGCCTCGTCCGTCCGGTTGCTCTTGTCGGCGAGATCGCCGAGCGAGACGACGCCGACCAGACGCTTGTTACGGTCGACGACCGGTAGCCGGCGAACCTGGATCTCACCCATATTGTCGAGGATGTCGTCCACCTCGTCGTCTTCGAAGCAGTACATCACGTCGGTCGACATGATCTCCTGAACCTTGACATTCGGCCCGAGGCCCCTCGCGATACCGCGTACCGCGATATCGCGGTCGGTGATCGTTCCCACCAGCCGCTCATCGGTACCGACCGGGAGGAAGCCCATATCCAGCTGCGCCATGGTTCCGGCGGCCTCCTGGATCGTCTCCTCGGGGTTCGCGACGCGGACTTCGCGCGTCATAACTTCACTGATTTTCATGGCGGCCTCCCACATTCACTGCTCGATTGCCGAGCCTCGGGATGAACGCCGCCATGAAGGGTCCGTTCCGACGAAGGTCAGACGTCTCGGGTAGCCTCGAACAGGAACCACTTCCGCCGCTCAGCCTCGTCGATCCAGTTCTCAATCAGGCTGGCAGTCGCGACGTCCTCGTACTCCTCGCAAAGGTTGTGGACCTCGCGCAGGATCGTGATCAATTGCGTGTTATCCTCGCGAAGCTCCGCGAGCATGTCCTGCGGCGTGACGAAATCGGCATCGTTGTCCGACAGCCGCTGCAGCCGGCCGATATGGCCGATCGAGCGGATCGTCGTGCCACCGATCTTGCGGACGCGCTCGGCCATGTCGTCGATCGTCGCGAAGATCTGCTCCGCCTGATCGTCGAGCATCAGATGATAGTCGCGGAAGTGCGGGCCGCTGACGTGCCAGTGGAAGTTCTTCGTCTTCAGGAACAGCGCGAACGTGTCGGCCAGCGCGGCGTTCAGCGCGCCCGAAATATTGCGCGTGGCATTGTCGCCGAGGTCGCTGGGTGTCGCGAGTGCCGCCATCCGCCTGGCCTTCACATCGCCGTCGTCCGATTTTTTGCCCATCGATCCTATCCTTCTCTTCTCAAGGCGCGCGAGATTACCTTGCGCGGCAATGATCGGGATCAAGGGTCTTTGGACGAAGGGCGTATAAATCAATCGCCGTCGATCGGCTCCAAAGCTCTTGAGATAGGCCGCCATCGCCTTGCGATCGTCGTCGGACAGATGCGAGGTGTTCTTGATCACCCTTGCCATCTCGCCACCCAGCACATTTCCATCCGGCGTGCTGCCGTCCTGCAGCGAGAATGCGATGTCCTCCTCGCTCCATTCGCCGAGGCCGCCTTTGACTGGCGTGAGATTCGGCACCGTGCCCTTGCCACCCAGGCTCGGTCCGCCTGCAAATCGGCGGCTCTCGATGATGCCGCCCGTCCAGTCACGAGGACTGTGGCACTCTGCGCAATGGCCGAATGCGTTGACCAAATAGCGACCGCGCGCGACCAGATCGCCTAAATCGTCCATTGGCACGCGGTGTTCGTAATTCAGCAGCTTCCACAGACCCACGCCGCGCCGCACGATCGGGAAATCGAGCGGGATTTCATGGCCAGGCGGCACATCGCTAGAAGTGGGCAAGGTCTTCATGAAAGCAAAGAGATCGTGCAGATCCTTCGGCTTTGCCGACGCATAGGCCGTATACGGGAAGGCCGGATAAAGGTGCTGCCCATCCGGCGACGTGCCCTCGGTAATCGCCGTGACGAACTGCTCTTCGGTCCAGTTGCCGATTCCCGCTTTCGGGTCCGAGGAAATGTTAGGAGCGACGAAGGTGCCATACGGGCTCGGCAGGTTGAGACCGCCACCGAGCAGGAGTTCATTCGGCTGGTTCGGGGTTGCGTGGCAAGACGCACAGCCGCCGGCGTAGAAAACGAGGCGTCCGTTTTCGACATCGGCCGGACCGTTCACGATCATTGATGGATCGGCACGCTCGGGCATCGTCAGCAGCCAAAAAGCCGCCGCGAGGAGCAGCAGGATCGCTCCGCCGACAAACGCAAATCGCCGCATCCGCGCACCTCGTTGGTGCAGGAATCTAACCCGACGAATGAATTCAGTAACTGCGGCTCAATAGCTCGCGACCGATATGTCGCGGTCGTGCGTCACACACCCCCGGTGCATTCCGCGATCGGTGAACGCCAACGCAACTTCGGCCTTGGCGTTGACGGCGATCATGCCGCCCCAGCCGCCCGACGCCTTCACCCGGCCGAACAGCGTAGCGTCCAGCGCCTCGGCCAACGGTATCCCCGAATAACGGCAGCGCGCGACCACGTCATAGGCCGCGACGTTGCGAATGAAATACTCGCCATGACCGGTCGAGCAGACGGCGACATCCTCCCCGGCGAAGATCGAGGCGCCGACAATGGCGGGATCGCCGACACGACCCTCAAGCTTGCCACTCGTACCCCCGGTAGAGACCGCCGAGACCAGATGGCCGCGCATATCGAGCACCACCGCGCCGACCGTGCCATGCGAGGTCTCGGCCTCCATCGGCTCGGTGCTGACGAAATATCTCGTCGGGTCGACCGTCTCGAGTCCGTGCTTCGCCAGGAAATGGTCGGCGCCCGGCCCGGTCAGCATCACATGCCGCGTCTTGTCCATCACCGCGCGGGCGCAGGCGATGGGGTTGCGAAAATGCGTCAGGCCCGCCACCGCGCCGGCTTTTCCGGTTGCGCCGTCCATGATCGACGCATCGAGCTCGTAATAGCCGGCGCTGTTTGGGCCGGCGCCCTTCCCCGCTACGTAGAGACCTGCATCCTCCAGCTTCTTCACGGCATCGACTGCGACATCGAGCGCGGCTCCGCCCGAGGCGAGCGCCGCGCGGCCAGCTTCGAGCACGCTCCGCATGTGAGCGTATTGATCGGAATAGTCGCTCTCCGTCTGGAAGGCGCCGCCGTGAATAACGAGTGCAAAGGGCTTGGTCATGCGCCGCTTTCTAAGCCTCCGATCCGAACTTTGCCATCTTCGGGAGACTTAAAAGCGTCGCGACCGATCGCGCCTTGAAAGCGCCTATATCGAACTGATATATGCCCGCCTGCTATACAGGCTGGGGATCAATGAACGTTCGCACTGTGTGCCTTGCGCTGCTCGCCCATGGCGAAGCGTCCGGCTACGACCTCAAGACGCGCTGGACCGACGGTCCTTTCCTGCATTTTGTCGATGCGAGCTTCGGCTCGATCTATCCGGCGCTGGCCAAATTGCGGTCGGAAGGGCTCGTCAGCCTCCGCGAGGAAAACCAACCCGGCAAGCCGCCTCGCAAGGTCTATGCCCTCACCGAGGCCGGCAAGGCGGCCTTCATCGAGGCGATGAGCCAGCCTCCGGGCGAGGACATCTTCCGCTCGTCCTTCGCCATGATCGCTCTGTGCGCGCCATTCCTCGACCGCGAGGTGATTGCCCGCGCCGTCGACACCCGTATCGCCCAGCAGAAAGCGGAACTCGCCGAACTCGAACAGGCGCTGGAGGCCAAATGCGGCGGACCGATCGACTGGCTGCTCGATTGGGGCGTCACCCATTTCAGGAACGACATCGCGCATGTCGAGGCGACGCGCAAAGCCCTTGAAGACATGGCAGGTGGCACCGAGCCGGGCACCGAGGTCGCGCTGCCTGTCCGCGCGTGTCAGGCCGAAATGACGGAGCAGGCATAATGCGTCGCATCGTCATCGCCGTCGTCACGGTCGCTATCGGCGCCGGCATCGGCGGCTGGTTCGTTCTCTCGAACACGCCGGAGCATGCCGATGCCTCTGCTCCAACCGAGGCCGTTCGCCGGCCGCCTTCGGTCACGGTCGCACGCGTCGAGACGCGGGAGATCGCCGAGGAGGTCCACGTCTCAGGATCACTCGTCGCCCGCGAAGAGGTGATGGTCGCGCCCGAGATCGAAGGTCTCGCGGTCACGGAAATCCTCGTCGAGGAAGGCGATCACGTTGAACAGGGCCAAGTGCTCGCACGCCTGTCGCGCTCGGCCATCGATGCGGAGGCCGCGCAGGCGTCCGCCGCCATCGCCCAGTCCAAGGCCTCAATCGCCGAGGCGGAAGCGACTGTGCTCGAGACCCAGCAGGCGCTTGAGCGCAGCGAGACGCTTCGCAAATCCGGAACCGTCAGCGCGCAGCACTACGATCAGGCTCTCTCCGCCGCGCAGGTCGCCGATGCGCGTCTCAACGCCGCCAACGAAAATCTTAAGGTCGCGGAGGCCCAGACGCGATCAGATCGAGGTCCGCCGCGCCCGGACCGAGATCAAGGCTCCGTCCGCCGGCATCGTGAAGCGCCGCAACCTCCGTCTAGGCGCCATCGCCAGCATGGCGGCGGAACCAGCGTTCCGTCTGATCGAGGACGGCGAGATCGAACTCGAAGCCGAGGCGTCGACGTGACGCTCGCGCGGCTTCAAGCCGGCAACAGATCGTGCGCGTCACTCCCGCGGGCTCGAACGAGCGCTGATCCAGGGCCAGATCCGCCTGATCTCGCCCGAGATCGACGCCACGACCCGCCTCGGCCGTGTGCGGGTCGCACTACCGGAAAGCGCCCATGTCGTCGGTCGGCTGCGTTCGCTTCGGGCGTTGTCGAGATCGGCCGCCAGTCGCGCTCACCGTCCCGACCTCGGCGATCACCGTCGTGTCCGGCAAAAACACCGTTCAGGTCGTTGCCGACGGCAAGGTGCAGAGCCGTGAGGTCCAACTCGGCCTTCGTGCACCGACGCGGCTCGAAGTAAAGTCCGGCCTCGCGCGAAGGCGACGACCGTCGTTGCTCGCGCCGGCTCGTTCCTGCGCGACGGCGATGCCGTCACGCCCGTCGAGCCGAACGTCGCGGAGGGTGTCCACAAATGAGGCTGAACATCTCGGCGGCGTCGATCAACCGCCCGATCCCCGGCATCGTCCTGTTCGTGGTGCTGAGCATCCTCGGCATCTTCGCGTTCAACGATCTGCCGATCACGCGCTTTCCGAACATCGACGTGCCGCTCGTCTCCGTGAAGGTCACGGAAGTCGGGCGCGGCGCCGTCCGAGCTCGAAGCGCAGGTCACCAAGCGCATCGAGGATTCGGTCGCCAACCTGACCGGCGTCAAGCATGTCACGTCGACCATCTCCGACGGCCTGTCGACCACGTTGATCGAGTTCCAGCTGGAAACCGACACCGACCGCGCCGTCAACGACGTCAAGGATGCGATCGCCAAGATCCGCGCCGAGCTTCCGCGCACGATCGACGAGCCGGTGGTCGAGCGCATCGACGTCGAGGGACAGTCGATCGTCTCCTACGCGGCCTCCTCTCCGGGCATGACGCTGGAGCAGCTGTCCTGGTACGTCGACGACGTCGTCAAGCGGCGCTGCAGGGTCTGAAGGGCGTCGGCCGGGTCGAGCGCATCGGCGGCGTCTCGCGCGAAATCCGCGTCGAGCTCGATCCCGACCGCCTGATGGCGCTCGGCGTCACCGCGGCCGACGTGAACAGCCAGATCCGCGCGATGAACATCGACCTCGCTGGCGGCCGCGGCGAGATCGGCGGGCAGGAACAGACGATCCGCACCCTCGCCGGCGCGCGACAATGTCGAGACCTTGTCCGATACCAAGATCTCGCTCGCCAACGGCCGTCAGGTGCGCCTGTCCGAACTCGGCCAGGTCAAGGACAGCTCCGAGGAGCCGCGTCAGCTTCGCGCGGCTGAACGGCCAGCCGGTCGTCTCGCTCAGCGTCTTCCGCACCAAGGGCGCGAGCGACGTCGCGGTCGCCGATGTCGTGCCGAGGCCAAGCTGAAGGAGATGCAGGCCGCCGAACCCGGACGTGCACTTCAGCATGATCGATGATTCGGTCAGCTATCACCGAGGGCAATTACGAGAGCGCGATGCACAGCCTGATCGAGGGCGCGGTGCTCGCGATCATCGTCGTGTTCCTCTTCCTGCGCGACATCCGCGCGACCATGATCGCCGCCGTCGCGCTGCCGCTGTCGATCATCCCGACCTTCTTCCTGGTCGACGTGATGGGCTTCTCGCTCAACCTCGTCAGCCTGCTCGCGCTCACGCTTGTCACCGGCATCCTGGTCGACGACGCCATCGTCGAGATCGAGAACATCGTCCGCCATATGCGCATGGGCAAATCGCCCTATCGCGCGGCGATGGAAGCGGCCGACGAAATCGGCCTCGCGGTTATCGCGATCACCTTGACCATCGTCGCGGTGTTCACGCCGGTCAGCTTCATGGGCGGCATCGCCGGCCAGTATTTCAAGCAGTTCGGCCTCACCGTCGCCGCTGCCGTCATCATCTCGCTGCTCGTCGCCCGCCTGATCACGCCGCTGATGGCGGCCTATCTCCTGCGCCCGCACAAGCATGTCGGTCGAGAAGGACGGCTGGCTGATGCGCTGGTACACCGGCGCGCTCGCCGCCTCGATCCGCCACCGCTGGCTGACGCTTTTCGCCGGCTTCGTGCTGTTCGCGGTGTCGATCTGGAGCACCAGCCTTGCTGCCGACCGGCTTCGTCCCGAACGAGGACCTTCGCGCATCGTCGTCTCGGCCGAACTGCCGCCGGGCGCCAAGCTCGAAGACACCCGCGTGGTCACCGACGACATCGTGGCGCGCCTCAAGGAACTGCCGGAGGTCGAGTCGGTATTCGTCATGGGCGGCACCTCGCCGACCGGCTCGCGCGAGATCCGCAAGACGTCGGTCATCATCCGCCTGACGCCGAAGACCGAGCGCTCGCTCACGCAGAAGCAGCTCGAGGCCAAGGTTCCGCAGATCGTCTGCGACCGTGCCCGACGTGCGCGCCTGGTACGTCAACGAACGCGGCGAGCGCGAGCTTTCGATCACCGTCACCGGCCCGAACCCCGACGAACTCGCGCAGGGCGCGGCCTCGCTCGAAAACGGCATGCGCCGCGTCTCGAGCTTCATCAACGTCGCGCCGTCGACCGGCCTGACGCGTCCGGAACTCTTCGTGCAGCCGCGTCTCGACCGGGCCGCCGATCTCGGCGTCACGACCGACGTGATCTCCGAGACGATCCGCGTCGCGACCATCGGCGATGTCGACGCCAATCTCGCCAAGCTGAACACCGGCGAGCCGGCTGCTCCCGATCCGCGTCCAGCTCGAAGGAGACTGCCCGCACCAGCGAGGCGTGCTCGGAATCGCTCGCCGTGCCCGTCGGCAACGGCCGCTCGGTGCCGCTCGGCGCCGTCGCCGAGGTCGGCTTCGGCGAAGGCCCCTCCTCCATCGAGCGCTACGACCGCCAGCGCCGCGTCGTGCTCGGCGCCGACCTCACGAACGGCATGCAGCTCGGCGACGCGGTGAATAACGTGCTCGACCTGCCGGAAGCGCAAAGACCTGCCGAAGGGCGTGCGCATCGTCCAGGGCGCCGATGCCGAGATCATGAACGAGGTCTTCTCCGGCTTCGCCATGGCCATGGGCGCGGGCATCATGATGGTGCTCGGCGTGCTGGTGCTGCTGTTCGGCACGCGTGTTCCAGCCGATCACCATTCTTGCCTCGCTGCCGCTGTCGATCGGCGGCGTCATCGTCGCCCTGCTCGTCACCGGCAATTCGGTCTCAATGCCGGTCGTCATCGGCATCCTGATGCTGATGGGCATCGTCACGAAGAACGCGATCATGCTGGTCGACTTCGCGGTCGAAGCGGAAGCACGCGGCGCCTCGCGCGACGAGGCGATCATCGATGCGGGCCGCAAGCGCGCCCGGCCGATCGTCATGACGACCATCGCCATGATCGCCGGCATGATCCCGTCCGCGCTCGGCCTCGGCCAGGGCGGCGAGTTCCGCGCGCCGATGGCGATCGCCGTGATCGGCGGCCTCACGGCCTCGACCGTGCTGTCGCTGATGTTCGTGCCGAGCTTCTACACGATCATGGACGATGTCGGCCGCTTCTTCGCCCGCGTGTTCGGCCGCTTCATCGGCCCGACCGAGGAACTCGAAGCAGAGCATGCACCGCCGCTCGTCGGTGGCGACGCGGGCGCCGCTGTCGGAGGCGGCGGAGTAAGGCAGCTGCGGCTCAACGAGCCGCGGCAGCCCACAGCATCGACATGCCGGAGAACAGCAGCATGGCGTCGAGCACGTGCTGGAACATCTCGACGCTCATGCGCTGGACGACCTGCCTTGCCGAGGAACGTTCCCGCCATGACGGTCGTACCGACGATCAGACCCCTGAGGATGATCTGTCCGGCAGCGCGCCCAAGGTGCGGAAGGTCGCGACCTTGGCTGATGTAGACGACGAGCGAGCTCAGCGCCTCGGTCGAAAGCAGTGCGCCCTTCGTCAGGCCGTAGGCCGCGAAGGCGGGGGCGTTGAGCGGCCCGGTCGACATCACGATGCCGGTGAGATAGCCGATGACCGCGCCGATCACGGCGAGCTGCCAGGCCGATCGTCAGCTCGCGGCTCCCAGCCAGTGCCGCGTCGGAATCATCAGCAGGAAGAAGACGCCGAGGAACAGTTCTACGAGATGAGGTGGGAGAGCGAGCAGCGTTCGCGCACCGAGCGCGGCAGCCGGTACCCCCGGGAATGCGAAGGCCAGACAGGCGCGCCAGTCGACCTCGCGCCACCACGCCACGGCCTTGCCGACGTTCGACATGAGCGCCGAGATCGCCATGATCGGCACCGCCTGTTGCGGGCCGAAGGTCAGCACGAGGACCGGAAGCAGGATGATACGCTGGCCCCCGTGCCGACAATGCCGCTCAGGCAGCCTGCGGCGAGGCCGACGACGAGAACAAATAGATAGTCCGCCATCTGTCCCGTCGCTTACGAACCCTTAGTGCAGGCGGACTTCCTCGTCGGCCTCGGCGTTCTTCGTCAACCGGCGGCACCGTGTCGTCCACCGGCTCCTCGCCCGCCTGCCCGGCTTTGTAGCGGCGGCGACGCCGCTTGTAGGACATGTAGGCGAGCGGCAGGCAGGCGAGATAGGCGATCGCGCCGACCGACAGCACCTCGAACGGGTAGCTGAACAGGATCACGACGACGAGCACGACGCCGACGAAGACCGGAGCCACCATGTCGCGCGGCACGCGGGAGGCCGACTTCTTGAACGACCAGGTCGGCAGCCGCGAGACCATCAGCAGCGCGACGACGATGCAGTAGACGAGCGAAACCGTGGCGCTGACGACCGGCAGATCGATCGAGCCGAGCTGGCCGAGATAGATCGGCAGCAGCACAAGAAGCGCGCCCATCGGCGCCGGCACGCCGACGAAAAAGTCCTGCGCATAGTCGGGCTTGGGCGTGTCGATCGCCACGTTGAAGCGCGCCAGGCGCAGCGCGGCCGCGACCGCGAAGACAATCGCTCCGGCCCAGCCGACCGAGCCGAGATCGTTCATCGTCCAGAGATAGAGCAGCACGGCCGGCACGACGCCGAAATTGACGAAGTCGCACAGGCTGTCGAGCTCCGCGCCGAAGCGCGACGTGCCCTTCAGCAGCCGCGCCAGCCGTCCGTCGAGACCGTCGAGCACCGCCGCCGCGACCACGGCATAGACCGCGAGCTCCATCCGGCCTTCGATGCCCATGCGGATCGCGGTGAGGCCGACGCAGATGGCCAGCAGCGTGATCAGGTTGGGGATCAGCAGCCGCATCGGCACCGGGCGGAAGCGGCGTGGCTTCGGCTCGTTGTGCCTCGGGTTCGAAGGGCGGGAAAAACGGCCGGCCATGAACTCTCCTTGCGTCGCGGACTGATATCTAACGCGCAAGCGCCGAGAAAGCTACTCCGTGCGGAAATCCGACCCGCGGCGGAACGCGCGAAAGATCGGCGATGATCGTCTCACCGCCGACTGCGGTCTGACCGACCGCCGACATCTGCAACGCGCCTTCCGGCAGATAGACGTCGAGGCGCGAGCCGAAGCGGATCAGGCCGAACCGCGCGCCGGGCAGAGCGACATCGCCCTCGTCCGCCCAGCAGACGATGCGGCGAGCGATCAGGCCCGCGATCTGCACGACGCCGACCTGTCCGAAGGCGCCTGTCGATGACGAGGCTGTTGCGCTCGTTCTCCTCGCTCGCCTTGTCGAGGTCCGCGTTGAGGAACTTGCCCGGCCGATAGATCACGCGGCGGATCGTGCCACCGACCGGCACGCGGTTCACATGCACGTTGAAGATCGACAGGAAGATCGAAATTCGCAGCCGCGGCTCGAGGCCGATTCCGAGTTCGGCGGGCGGAACCGCCATGTCGACCGCCGTGATCAGGCCGTCCGCCGGCGAGACCACGAGGTTCGACGCCATCGGCGTGACGCGGATCGGATCGCGGAAGAAGAACGCGACATAGACCGTCAGGATGAAGCCGATCCAGCCGAGCGGCTCCCACAGGAGCATCAGCAGCAGAGCCGCGACGAAGGCCGCCAGGATGAAGGTGTGGCCTTCGCGGTGGATCGGCGGAATGGACTTGCGGATGGAGTCGAGAACGGAAGAGAGCATTCGGAGCCTCGCGGGGCCCGGTGGATAGCACGAATGCGGGCCATGCCTAGAAGTCTCCGAATGCTCGCGAAACGCCGAGTTCGCCGTAACCGAGTGTCCCCGCTGCCGCAGCAATGACCGGCGGCTTGTCGACATGCTCCTCCACAATGACCTCGCCGTGGATCGAGATGTCCGGCGAAGCGCTTCCTCGCCGGTGCGGGCCAGCAGTCTCGCGGGCTTCGTCGGCCTGGCGCTGGCGGGCCCACATGCCGGCATAGAGCCGCCCTGCGGTCGAGAAGCTGATTGACGTGCCGCGCTCCACCACTTCGCCGCCGCGAGCACGATGATCTCGTCGGCATTGATGATGGTCGAGAGCCGGTGAGCGATGACCAGTGTGGTGCGGCCGCGCGAGACCTGTTCCAGCTCCGCCTGGATCTCCTTCTCGGTGTAGCTGTCGAGCGCCGACGTGGCCTCGTCGAGGATCAGGATCGGCGGCCCCTTGAGGATCGTGCGGGCGATGGCGACGCGCTGCTTCTCGCCGCCCGAGAGCTTCAGGCCGCGCTCGCCGACTTCCGTATCGTAGCCCTTCGGGAAGCGTCGCGGATGAAGCCGTCGATCTGCGCCAGCGGCGCCGCCTGCTCGATCTCCTCGTCGGTCGCGTCCCAGCGGCCGTAGCGGATGTTGTAGCGGATGGTGTCGTTGAACAGCACGGTGTCCTGCGGAACCATGCCGATCGCCGCGCGCAGACTTCTTCTGCGGCACGTCGCGCACATCCTGCCCGTCGATCGTCACGCGGCCCTGGCCGACATCGTAGAAGCGATAGAGCAGCCGCGAGATCGTCGATTTGCCGGCGCCCGAGGGACCGACGATGGCGACCGTCTTGCCGGCCGGCACCTCGAACGACACGCCTTTCAGGATCGGCCGGTCGGGATCGTAGGCGAAGCGCACGTCCTCGAAGCGGATCATGCCCTCGCGGACCTCGAGCGGCTTCGCGCCGGGCTTGTCCTCGATCTCGGTATCCTCGGCCGAGCAGCCGGAACATGGCCTCGATATCGGTCATCGCCTGCTTGATCTCGCGGTAGACCGTGCCCATGAAGTTCAGCGGCTGGTAGAGCTGGATCATCATGGCGTTGATGAGCACGAAGTCGCCGACCGTATTGCGGCCCGCGCGCACGTCGATCGCGGCCATGACCCATGGCGACCGCAAGACCGATCGTGAAGATCACCGTCTGGCCGGCGTTCAGCCAGCACAGCGAGGTGTAGGTCTTGACCGCCGCGATCTCGTAGCCGGCCATCGCCCGGTCGTAACGCGCGGCCTCGCGCTCCTCATTGCCGAAATATTTGACGGTCTCGTAGTTCAGCAGGCTGTCGATGGCCTTGGCGCTGGCGTCGGTATCCTGGTCGTTCAGAATGCGGCGGATGCCGAGGCGCCATTCGCTCGCGACAAAGGTGAACCAAGTGTAGGCGACGAGCGTCGCGAACACGACGACCGTCACGTAACGCCAGTCGAACTGGTAGGCGAGAACGCCGAAGACGAGCGCAAGTTCGATCAGGATCGTCGCGACCCGTCAGCATGGCCATGCGCGTCAGCGTTTCGATGGCAGTGCGCCCGCGCTCGACCACGCGCGACAGGCCGCCGGTGCGGCGTCCGAGATGGAAGCGCAGGCTGAGGCGGTGGATGTGTTCGAAGACCCGGAGCGCCAGCCGCCGCACGGCATGCATGACCACGGCCGCCGTGAGACCGTCGCGCACCTGCGCCAGGACGACCATCAGCACCCGGCCGAAGCCGTAGAGCGCACCATCGCGACCGGGGCGCCGATTGCGATCGCGATACCAGGTTCCGTCATCGATTGGGCGTCTTGCCCGTTTGCGAAAGCGTCAGCGCATCGATCGCCCATTTGAAGCCGTAGGGCACCGCCACCGTGACCAGCTTTGTCAGGACCAGAAGCACGAAGGCGAGCGCGATGCGCGCCTCAGGTCCGGCCGGTCGCCGGGCCACATGAAGGGCTGGAGGTCGCGGATCGTGCTGAAGAACTTACCGCCTTCGGCACTCACCTCGCGCTTCGGGCACGGGAGCGTGCGTGCGCACAGTCAGCCTGCGCGGAATTGGTGAGCGACATATCCAAGCCTGGGGTGCGTTTCGCGGCTCATATAAGGGTGGATTGCGCGATCCGCGACCCCTTCCCCTTACCCCTTGGGTGGCATCACGAATATCTGGCCCGGATAGATCCGGTTCGGATCGCGAATCTGGTCCGTATTCGCTTCGTAAATCGTCGAATAACGAACGCCCGCGCCATAGATTTTCCGGCTGATGCGCCAGAGATTGTCGCCGCGCTGGACCTCCGAGCGTATCGAGCTTCGTGACGATCGGATTGGCCGATTCGAACCGCAGCCGTTGTCGACGGTGCGTCTGCCGGATTGGTCGAGGACGAGGCGAGTTCGCTCGGCTTCGGTGCATCGGCAAGCGTCGTCGTTTTTAACGACGCGAATGGCACCTCCGCGCGCGCCACGACCGTGCCGCTCTCGCCGAGCTGGTCGACGCGCACCTTGTAATTGCCGGCTGCCACGCCCTTTTCGATCTTGAGCGACCACTTGCCGTCGTCGCCAACCATCGCTTCCGCGAGAGGCGAGTCGTTCAGATAGATCTGCGCCCGCGCACCGTCCGGACCGGTGCCCTGCACGAACAATTTGCCGCCCTCCGCCTCGACCGCTCCGATACGAAGCGGCAGTTCTGGACTGGCCTCCGCAGTCTGCGGCGCTGCCGGCGGCGTTCTGTGGCAGGGCTCGGAGTAGCCGGCGAACCCACGGTCGCAGTATGCGTCGCCGGCGACCCGGCCTGCACGATCTGGGAAGGTTTGCCCGGCTTCGCCCACCACGACCAGGACCTCGCCCTTACCGGGCTCTGGCACCGCAACCGTAACCGCCTGCTTGGAGCCCGCATCCGGCGTCCGCAGCGTCAGTTCATAGCTGCCCTGTGCAAATGTCGGTGGCATCATGACGAATTCGCCCGCCTCATTGGCTTTGGTGCGATCGATGCACTCCTCCATTCGACAGCAATTCCACTTCGGCGCCCGGCGCCGCGCGGCCCGCGATGATGGCATCGCCCCTGGGTTCGACGCGGACGATGTCGAAACTCGGCACGATCGTTGCCGCCGTCTTGCCGTCGGCCGCATCCTTCGATGCCGTGTCCGACGGAGGCGTCGATGGCGTACCGGGTGCGACCACCTGCGGAACGGACCTGCGGCAGCAGCGGTGGTATCCTGGCGCTGCACTTCGCGGCGCGCGACGACACCGATGCCGATCGCCAGGATGACGATCAGCCCCAGCGCCAAGATTTGACGTGCGCGCAGCATTCATCGAACCAAGTCTCCCCCGTACCGGGAAGCCGACCCATCAACACCAAGCCCCGGTATTTATTGTCGCCTGTATGCGGCCACGATCAAGTGGTGAAACAAGCTTGAAGGAATTTCGGGCTATGTTTGCCACATCTAAAGGCAAGAGAAACAAAGTATGTCATTGATCAAATCAGTCTGCGTCTACTGCGGCTCGGGGCTAGGCCGCGATCCTCGTCATGAAATCGCCGCCCGGACCTTCGGGCAAATCCTCGCCGAAAACGGCGTCGGCCTCGTCTATGGCGGCGGCGGCATGGGCCTTATGGGGACGGTGGCGCAGAGCGTCCTCGACCATGGCGGCCACGTCACCGCGATCATCCCGGAATTCCTCGTTCGCCGCGAGAACATGCTCGAAGCCGCGCAGGAGCACATCGTCACCGAGGACATGCACGAGCGCAAACGCCTGATGTTCGAGAAGGCCGACGCCTTCGTCGCTCTGCCGGGCGGCATCGGCACGCTGGAAGAGCTCGTCGAGCAGCTGACCTGGGCGCAGCTCGGCCGCCACAAGAAGCCGATTCTGATCGCGAACATCGCGGGCTATTGGGAGCCGCTGCTGGCAATGCTCGAGCACATGACGGCGCACGCCTTCATCCGCGAAAGCCTTTGGGTTCCCTACCAGATCGCCGACAAGATCGAGGACGTTCTGCCGACGCTCGAGCGCGCCGCGCTCGACGCGCAGGAACCGGACCTGCCCTATCAGGTGGCCTCGATCAATGAGCTGTCGCGATAGTGCGGCGACCGAAGTGACCTACGGAGCGGGCGCGCCGCTCCGCATCAGCTTGTAGGTCACGCTGTCGACCAACGCCTGGAAGCTCGCGTCGATGATGTTCGCGGACACGCCGACCGTGGTCCAGCTGTCGCCGCTGTCGTCGGCGGACTCGATCATGACCCGCGTCACCGCCTCGGTGCCGCCGTCGAGGATGCGGACCTTATAGTCCGTCAGCCTGAGATCCTGGATGTACGGTTGGTAGACGCCGAGATCCTTGCGGAGCGCGAGGTCGAGCGCGTTCACGGGGCCGTTGCCTTCGGCGACCGACATCAGGCTCTCGCCCTGTACCGTCAGCTTGACCACCGCCTCGCAGACGGTCGCGAGCGCGCCCAGCGAGTTGTGGCGGAGTTCGACCGAGGTTCGGAAGCCGTCGACATCGAAATAGGCCGGCACGGTGCCGAGCAGCCGCCGCGCCAGAAGCTCGAAGCTCGCGGCTGCGCCCTCATAGGCATAGCCGACGTTCTCGCGGTCCTTCACCTCGTCGAGGAGACGCCCGAGACGTGGGTCGTCCTTCGACACCTTCAAGCCGATCCTGTCGAGTTCGGCCAAGAGGTTCGACTTGCCGCCCTGGTCGGAGACAAGCAGACGGCGCTTGTTGCCGACTGCTTCCGGTGGCACGTGCTCGTAGGTCTTGGGGTCCTTCAGGATCGCCGAGGCATGGATGCCCGCTTTGGTCGCGAAAGCATTGACGCCGACATAGGGCGCATGGCGATCGGGATTGCGGTTCAGGATCTCGTCCAGCATCCGCGACAGATGGGTCAGGCTGCGCAGCCCGTCGTCCGACACGCCGGTCTCGAACCGATCGCGGAATTCCGGCTTCAGCTTCAGCGTCGGAATCAACGAAACCAGATTTGCATTGCCGCAGCGCTCGCCGAGGCCGTTCAGCGTGCCCTGGATCTGCCGGACACCCGCGCCGACCGCGGCGAGCGCGTTGGCGACAGCGCAGCCAGTATCGTCGTGCGGATGGATGCCGAGATGGTCGCCGGGGATGTGGACCGTTACTTCGGAGACGATCTTCGCCACCTCATGCGGAAGCGTGCCGCCATTGGTGTCGCAGAGCACGATCCAACGCGCCCCCTCCTCATAGGCCGCCCTGGCACAAGCCAGCGCATAATCCGGGTTGGCCTTGTAGCCATCGAAGAAGTGCTCGCAATCGATCATTGTCTCGCGGCCGGTGGCGCTGGCGGCACGCACTGTCTCGCGGATCGAGTCGAGGTTCTCGTCCATAGTCGCGCCGAGCGCGACGTCGACATGATAGTCCCAGGTCTTCGCGACGAAGCACAGCGCATCCGACTTGGCGGCCAACACGGTCTGCAGGCCCGGATCGTTCGAAGCCGAACGCCCCGCTCTCTTGGTCATGCCGAAAGCCGTCAGCCGTGCTGACCTCAGGGTACGCGCCTCGCCGAACAACGCCGTGTCGGTCGGGTTCGCACCGGGATAGCCGGCTTCGACATAGTCAATGCCGATCCCGTCGAGCATGGCGATGACCGAGAGCTTCTCCTCGAGCACGAAGTTCACGCCGGCAGTCTGCGCGCCGTCGCGCAGGGTCGTGTCGAACAGATAGAGCCGTTCGCGGGTCATCAGGTCTGGTCCTTCGGCGGCCACGCATCGGTGTCGTGGTCCGGGTGCTGGTAGCTTGTGAGATCGTGCAGGAAATCCGGCACCTCGCCGTCGATCGTCAGGCGCTCGGGCAGGTCGGAAACTCCGTCGACATAAGGCAGTTTGCGTTCGGTGCCGTACTGGATCACCGGGGCGAGCGCCTCGGGATGGTCGAACGCACCGATAGCAAGGCAGAGTTCGCCAGGTGCCTCATAGGTCAGCGGCGTGCCGCACTGCGCGCAGAAACCTCGACTGACATGTTCGGAGCTCTGGAAGCGAGCAGGCTCGCCACGTGTCCAAACCACCTTGGCCTCACCTACATTGACGAGCGGCGCATAGAAGGCGCCGAACGCCTTCTGGCACATCCGGCAATGGCAGACCGACGCCTTTCCGAGCGCGCCCTCGGCGCGGAATCGCACCGCGCCGCACTGGCAGCCGCCGGAATGCGTCTCTGTCATCGCGCCACACTCCAGGTCGAACCCTCCGGGCCGTCCTTTACGATGATGCCCTGCGCCGCGAGGTCGTCGCGGATGCGGTCGGCCTCGGCGAAGTTCCTCGCCTTGCGCGCGTGCAGGCGGGCGGCGAGCAGGTGCTCGATCTCGGCGGGCGGCAGAGCCGGCTCGGGAGCCGTCGCCTTGCGCCAATCCTCGAACGCCTTCGGCCGGAAACCGAGGAATTCCAGCGTGCCCGCGAGCGCCTTCCGGGAAGCCTGCCCGCGCAACTGATGCAGTTCGGCGATCATCTGCGGTGTGTTCAGGTCGTCGCTCAGCGCTTCCAGCACGGCCGGAGCCGGGCGTGCGTCAGCACCCGTCCCAGCAGCCTCGAACCATGCGGCTAGAGCCTTTTCGGCGTCCTGAAGGTTCCGCAGCGTCCAGTTGATCGGCTGGCGGTAATGGGTGCCGAGCATTGCGAGACGGATCACGTCGCCCGGCCAGTCGTGCAGCAGCTCCGCGATGGTGACGAAGTTGCCGAGCGACTTCGACATCTTCTCCCCCTCGACCTGCAGGAAGCCGTTGTGCATCCAGACATTGGCCATCACGTCATGGCCGAAGGCGCAGCAGGTCTGGGCGATCTCGTTCTCATGGTGCGGGAAGACGAGGTCGATGCCGCCGGCGTGGATGTCGAACACCTCGCCGAGATGCTTCCACGACATCGCCGAGCACTCGATGTGCCAGCCCGGACGGCCGCGCCCCCACGGGCTCTCCCAACCGGGAAGGCTCGGCTCGGACGGCTTCCACAGCACGAAGTCCATCGCATCGCGCTTATAGGGCGCGACATCGACGCGAGCGCCGGCTTCCATCTCGTCGAGCGAGCGGTTTGCCAGCCTGCCATAGGCCGGCATGGACGGGACGTGGAAAAGCACATGCCCTTCCGCCTCGTATGCGTGGCCGCGCAGGATCAGCATCTCGATGAGCGTGATCATCTCGACGATATGTTCTGTCGCGCGCGGCTCGACAGTCGGCGGCAGGACGCCCAACTCCCCGGTGTCGTCGCGGAAGTCCTTCGCCGTCCACTCGGTCAGCTCGCGGATCGAGACGCCTCGCTCGGCAGCCCGCGCGTTGATCTTGTCGTCCACGTCCGTGATGTTGCGGACATATTTGACCCGGTCGTGGCCATAGAGATGGCGCAGCAGGCGGAACAGCACGTCGAACACGATGACCGGACGCGCATTGCCGATATGCGCGCGGTCATAGACCGTCGGACCGCAGGCATAGAGGCGCACATTGCCGACATCGATCGGCGTGAACTCCGCCTTGGTCCGGGTCAGCGTGTTGTAGAGCCTGAGCGACATAAAGATTTCCCGTGCCTAAAGCCGGCCCCGGCAGTCGCGCTCTGTTTTTGATTTGGTCAGACAGATACGGCCGCGGCCAGCGTGAGCGCTAACCGCAGATAATGACGATCCGGCTAATGGCGGAAGCGTTGATCTGCATGGGGCGGGACAATGGTGAGCGCGACGATCAGCGTCAAGTGATAAAGAGGACGGGCTCGAATTTCGCGGGGAATCGCGCCAATGGTCCACACTTAGGCCAGATTTCGCCGCTCTACCGGCACGGCCCTTCGGGCTCACAGGTTTCTTGAATGTTCAGACGGTCCCGGTTTGTCGCGTTCGCGGTGCTGGCTCTCCTGCCGGCAACGCCAGTTTTGGCGCAGGTCCCTCCGCAGGCGTGTCTCCGCCTCGAAGCGCAGCTTGCCGCGCTCGACCAGCAGCCGCGTAGCCAGGACAGCGGCGCGGCGCAGCAGGCCTATGCCCAGCGCCGGGCCGACCTCGATCGGGTGATCGCCCGCTCGCGCGGGATGGGCTGCGGCCGCACCTTCCTGTTCGGCCCGCGTCCGCCGGCCGAATGCCGTGATCTCGATGCGCAGATCAATCGCAGCCAGCAACAGCTCGACCAGCTCGAAGCCCAGATCAGTCGCGGCCAGGGCGATGCCGGCGTCCGCGAGGCGCGCCGCCGCGACCTGATCACGGCGCTCGCCGCCAATCAGTGCGGTGCGCAGTATCAGGCGGCATTGCCGCCGCCTCCGCCCCAGCAGCGTTCGGGCGGCCTGTTCGGCCTGCTGTTCGGCGGCGCTCGCAACGAGAGGGCTCCTCAGGAAGCTTATCCCGGCCAGCCGCAGATGGAGGTTCCGCAAACCTCGACCTTCCGCACGGTGTGCGTCAGAACCTGCGACGGCTTCTTCTTCCCAGTCAGCTACGCCACGGTTCCCGGCCGCTTCGCGCAGGACGAGGCGATGTGCCGGAAGACTTGCCCTGGAACCGAAGCCGAGCTGTTCTCGTATCCGAACCCCGGCGGCTCGATCCAGCAGGCCACGTCCGCTACGGGCGTTCCTTACGCCCAGCTTCCGAATGCCTTCAAATATCAGAAGGAATTCGTGAAGGACTGTTCCTGCAAACCGGCCAATATGAGCTGGACCGAAGCGCTGTCAGGCGCCGATGACGACACTCTCCAGCGCGGCGACATCGTCGTCGACGAAGAACGCGCAAAGCGGATGTCACAGCCTGACGCAGGCCGTACTTCACCGGCCGATGCGGCGCGCGCTGCACAGGACAGCGCGAATTCGGTCACGAGCGACGGGATCGTAGAAGGCGGCACCGATGCACCTCCGCCGCCGGAAGGAGCCCTCGCTCCGCCTCCGTCCCAGGCCCAGGCGGCTCCGCCGCCCGGCTATTACGAAGGACCTCCGCCGCCGGTCTATGAGGCTCCGCGCGCACCGCAACCGCCGGTGTACGCGCCGCCGCAGCGGACGCAGCAGCCGACCCTGCGCGAGCGCAACGAAAACCGCTGACAGTACCTGGGCTTAGAGCCCGTCGCGGAACCGGTTCGTGATCGGATACCGCCGGTCGCGGCCGAAGTTCTTCTTCGTCACTTTCACGCCCGGCGCGGCCTGACGACGCTTATATTCGGCGAGATACAGAAGGCGTTCGATCTTCCTCACCGTCTCCCGATCATATCCGTCGGCGACGATGTCCGGCACGCTCATCTCCTGCTCGACGAGACGCTCCAGGATCCCGTCCAGGACGTCGTAGGGCGGTAGCGAGTCCTGATCCTTCTGGTTCTCGCGCAGTTCGGCCGTCGGTGCCTTGGTGATGATGTTCGACGGGATCACTTCGCCGGACGGTCCCATCGCATCTGCCGGCTTCCAGCGGTTGCGCAGCTCGGACAGTCGATAGACCTCAGTCTTGTAGAGATCCTTGATCGGATTGAAGCCGCCATTCATGTCGCCATAGAGCGTGGCGTAGCCGACCGACATCTCCGACTTGTTGCCTGTCGTGACCACCATCGGCCCGAACTTGTTCGAGACCGACATCAGGATCGTGCCGCGAACGCGCGACTGCAGGTTCTCCTCGGTGATGCCGCGATTGGTCCCGGCGAAAAGCGGGCCCAGCGCCGCCTCGAACTGCTCGACCGGTCCCGCGATCGGCACCGTGTCGTAGCGGATGCCGAGCACCTTCGCGCATGCCGCCGCGTCACCGAGGCTCTCCTCGGAGGTGAAGCGATAAGGCAGCATGATCGAATGAACCCGGTCCGCGCCAAGAGCATCGACCGCGATCGCGGCGCAGAGCGCTGAATCGATGCCACCCGACAGGCCGAACACGACCCCCGGAAAGCCGTTCTTGTTCACGTAGTCGCGGAGGCCGAGCACGCAGGCGCGGTAATTGGCCTCGTCGCCCTCGTCGATAATCTCCTTGGGCCCCTCAACGCAGCGCCATTCGTCGCCGGTCCGCTCCCAGCGGGTGAGCACGATCTCTTCGGTGAAGGCGGACATCTGGAAGGCAAGCGAACCGTCCGGGTTCAGCGCGAACGAGGCGCCGTCGAAGATAAGATCGTCCTGACCGCAGATCTGGTTGGTATAGATGAAGGGCAGATGCGTTTCCGCCACGCGCAGCGCGGCGATGTTCAGCCGCTCCAGCTGCTTGTCCCGCCAATAGGGCGAACCGTTCGGCACGATCAGCATTTCCGCGCCGGTCTCGGCGAGGCATTCGGTGACCTGTGTCTCCCAAATGTCCTCGCAGACCGGGATGCCGAGCAGGACGCCACGCCAGTCGATCGGCCCCATCAGCGCGCCGGGCTCGAACACCCGCTTCTCGTCGAACGGCCCGTAATTCGGCAACTCGACCTTGAACCGCAGGCCGTGAACCTTGCCGCCGTCGAGCAGCGCGGCAGCGTTATGGACGCCGTGCTTGCCCGGCCAGGGAGAGCCGATCATGACAGCAGGCCCGCCGTCGTCGGTCTCGGCCGCGAGTTCTTCCACCGCGGCTTGGCAGGCCTTGATGAAGCTCGGCTTGAGGATGAGGTCTTCCGGCGGATAGCCGGAGATGAAGAGCTCGGTGAAGGCGACGAGATCGGCGCCGAGCTTGGCGGCCTTTGCCCTGCCCTCCCGAGCCTTCTTCAGATTGCCGGCGACATCGCCAACCGTCGGATTGAGCTGCGCGATGGCGATGGAGAGTTTTTCTGGCCGATCCATGTCCGCGATTTAAGACGACTGGGCCGGTTCGGCAAACATATTGATGCCGCCTCTCTTATACCCAGACACGACCCGGGCGCGGCGTATCGATTTGATGGTCCGTAGCGTGCTGGGAGAAGAAGTCGCGCCCAAACTGCCTTGCCCGTTCGACCGGGTCGTTTGGATCGCGGGCAATCTCTCCGCGTGCATTGCCATAGCCCTGCACCGCGCCGACGAAGGCCGAGCGGCTATAGCGGCAATATTCCTGCATTTGGTGGATCACGCCTGCGGCCACCGTCGGGAACGTCTCCTCGGAACTGAGCAGAAGCCCAACCCGCTTCCCTATCATTCCCTCAACCGTTGCCGCCGAGCCAGGATGGGACGCGGCGACGTAACAGAACATTCTGTCGAAGAACGTCTTGAGCTGTGCCGACATGCCGTACCAATAGACCGGAGTCGCCGCGACGAAGCCGTCTGCCGGCAGGAACTGGCCGACGAAGGCTTCGCGAACCATCCTCGATGGAGCACTCACCATCCGCCCTACGGCAAGTCCGGCAATCCCGCACGAACGCCGAAAGCACGTCGTCGGCATATACGATCTCGGCATCATGTCCGGCTTCTTCGAGTCCCGAACACGCCGCTCGCGCAAGCATCGCGGAATTACCGTCGCGCCTTGGGCTCGCCGCCAGAAGGAATGCTTTCATCACCGTTCTCCGTTTGCTGAAGAACAGGATTTCGTTTCTAGTAACTGAAGGGCAAGTACGCACCTTTTGGTGCCTATCGAGGTTTGATGACCCGCGAACGGAAGCCACCCCCCAGCGTCTTCGACGAGACCTGTTCGGCGCGGCATGCGCTGGAATTAATCGCCAGCAAATGGACAATGTTGATCTTGCCCGCATTGGCCGATGGGCCGATGCGGAACGGCGCTCTCCTCCGCCGGGTCGGCGGTATCTCGCAGAAGATGCTGACGCAGACGCTGAAGGATCTGGAGCGAAACGGCCTCATTATTCGCGAGGACCATCAGACTGTACCGCCGCATGTCGAGTATCGCCTGAGCGAGATCGGCCGTTCGCTCAGCGATACGCTGGCTGTGCTGGATCGCTGGGCAGAACAGAACTTCCCTGAACTCGACGAAGCCCGTGAGCGGTTCGACGCCCGTTCGCGCTGATTACTCCGCCGCGATCATCTGGGACTGACCGCCACCGATCGCGCGGTTCGTCGGCTTCCGCCCACCGGTCTGGTCCAGATAGGCCTCGCCCCATGAGCACAGCGCCGAGATCACCGGCACGAGCGACGTGCCGAGTTCGGTCAGCGCATAGTCCACACGCGGAGGAATGCTTGGCGTCACCATGCGGGAGATCAGACCTGCCGTCTCCATCCCGCGTAGCTGCCGCGTCAGCACGCGTTGCGTCGCATTCGGCATCCGGCGCCGCAGTTCGTTGAAGCGCACCGGCCCCTCGACCAGATTGTAGAGGACGACGCCTTTCCAGCGGCCTCCGATGAGGTCCAGCGTCGCTTCGACCGGGCATCCATCGTTGCAGCTGTAATCGCGGGCCTTCATCGCATTCTCCGCCGGACGAAAAGGATACTACCTGACCGTTTTGTGCCTTCTTGAGGCTTTTCGTATCAGTGCCGATCTCCCGGCCATGAACGCCCGGACGGGCTGCGCAAGTTCAGGAACCGCAGACATGAAGGCCATAGGTTACACCAATCCGCTGCCGATTTCCGAACCGGCTTCGCTGAACGACATCGAGATTGCGACGCCCAAACCGGGTCCGCGCGATCTTCTGGTCGAGGTCAGGGCAGTTTCGGTCAATCCAGTCGATACCAAAATTCGCTCCGGCCGTAGCGGCACGGCCGATGCTCCGGTCATCCTCGGCTGGGACGCTGCGGGCGTCGTCAGGGAAGTCGGTTCGGAGGTCAGCCTGTTCAAGCCGGGCGACGAAGTCTTCTATGCTGGAGACTCGACCCGCCCGGGCACGAACGCGCAGCTTCACACCGTCGACGAGCGCATCGTCGGCCTCAAACCAAGAAGCATCGGCTTCGCCGAGGCCGCCGCACTGCCGCTCACCTCGCTGACCGCGTGGGAAATGCTGTTCGACCGCATGACGATTCCGATGGGCGGTGGCACGGGCGATGCGATCCTCATTATGGCAGGCGCTGGCGGCGTCGGCTCGATCGCGGTCCAGCTCGCCCGCCGCCTGACGCGCCTCACCGTCATCGCCTCAGCCTCGCGGCCGGAGACGGTCGAGTTCGCCAAAGCGCAGGGCGCGCATTTCATCGTCGACCACACGAGGCCGCTGGCGGAACAGTTCGCAATGCAGCGCCTCCCTGCCCCGCGCTACATCTTCAGCACCTCCTCGACCGCCCGCGACCTCGCGCAGTTCATCGAGATTGCCAAGCCGCAGGGCGTGATCGGCGCTATCGACGACGATCCAGAGCTCAATATTTCGCCGCTGAAGCGAAAGGCGCTCGCCTTCGTCTGGGAGTTGATGTTCACCCGCTCGCTCTACCAGACCGAGGATATGATCGAGCAGCACGGGATCCTGAATGAGGTCGCCTCGCTGGTCGATGCCGGCCTGATCAAGTCGACGATCAACGAGCGCCTTCAAGGCATCAACGCGGCGAATCTCAAGACCGCTCACGCCAAGCTGGAGAGCGGCAGGACGATCGGGAAGATCGTGCTCGAAGGCTTCTGAAAGGCGCCCGTCATCCTGCCCCTGGCGAAACGATGTGCGTGACGACTATGCGGTAAGCCGAATCCTGCGGGTGAGATAGGAGACGATCTCACCCTCCGACCAGGACGGCATGTAAAGCCCGACATAGCCGTCCGGTCGGACGAGCCAGGCCTCTGCCTCCTGCCCTCCCATAGTGGCACCGAAGTCCCCGGCCTCGTCGCGCACGACGGTTACACCGTATGGGTCGCCAGCGACTGTCCCCGCCGGCACAACGGCAACGACGCGAACGATCCTTCCAAAACGCTGGTGGAGGCCGTCAGCGAGACGTTCGATGGCTTCGATGTCGCCGGCCTGCGCGGTGATGAGAAGGACGAAGCCCGTCCCCTTCAGAACATCGAACAGGCGCAGGGGAAATCCGAATCCGGACCGACGAAGACCCTGTGCATCGGGACAGCGGTCGCCCGCAACCACATCGTCGCCGTCCGGACCGATCGACAATGGTCCGTTGGTGTAGGCGACCAGCACCTGGGTATCTTCCAGGCGCTGGCCGGTCTTCGTATCCTCGCGCCCGAGATTGACGCTCGCCTGCGTGGTCCGCTCGATCACCTCCATCGCCACCGGCCGACGCTCAGCTTCATAGCTGTCGAGAAGTCCATCGCTTGCGAGGCCCCTGGAAACGAGCGCGAGCTTCCAGGCGAGGTTGTAGGCGTCCTGGATGCCGGTGTTCATGCCCTGCCCGCCGGTCGGCGGGTGGATGTGGCAGGCGTCTCCCGCGATGAAGACGTTGCCGACTCGATACTTCGCCGCCAGCCGCATGCTGATCCGGAAGATCGACGACCAGCGCATGCCGCTCAGCTTCGGCGCGTCGGGAATGAGCCTGTCGGCCACTTCCTGCAGATCGGCGAGCGTCGCCCCCGGCCGGTCGGCCTGGATACCGTGTCCCGTTCCACCCGGCGCCCGGAGACGCTCTGGTGCCAGCATCGAGACTCGGTAGTGTCCGTGCTCGGGCAGCGGCACAGCCACGAATATGTCCGGCGGACCGTCCTCTACCGGCTTGATCGCGCGCAGGGAGAACCCTCGCGGCAGGTCCCATTCGATGCGGACGTCGCCGAGCATGTAATCCCAGGGAAAGGCTTCACCTGGGAAGTCGACATCGAGCGCCTGACGCACCGCGCTATGGGCGCCGTCGCAGCCGACCACATGGGAGAAATTGGCGACTGTCCGCCCTGCCGGGCGCTCCAGGGAAACGAGGACTTCCCCCTCGGACTGCTGAAGTCCCACGAAAGTGACGCCCCGCTCCACGACAACGCCATAGCTGGCGAGATGGGCTTCGAGGATCGCCTCGGTCGCATATTGGGGGACGCCGAGTTCGCCATAAGGCAGGTCGGAAAGATCGCGCACCACGTCGACGGGCGGCTTGCCGTCAACCATCGCTCGCATGCCGGTGATCCAGACGCCGGCGTCCACGATTTCGTGCACCACGCCCATATCCTCGAACACTTCGAGTGTTCGGGGCGTCACGCCGATGGCACGGCAATAGTGCGAGCGTTCGGTCCGGCTGTCGATGATGCGGACAACCGCGCCGTGTCGCGCGAGTTCCGCTGCGAGTGTCAGGCCTACAGGACCGGCCCCGACGACAAGTATTGTCTTGTTCATTGGCACCCCGACGTTTCTTCCCGGCCCGCATTGTCACGCGCCGGGAAGAAACCGTCTATGGGTGCGAGTACTACTCCGCAGCGACGACCCGGACGCGTTCGCGGCCGGCCTTTTCCTTCTTCAGCTCTTCGGCCAGGAGGAAGGCGAGCTCGATAGCCTGCTCGGCGTTGAGACGCGGGTCGCAGTGCGTGTGATAGCGGTCCTGCAGATCCGTGTCCGAGATGGCGCGGGCGCCGCCCGTGCATTCGGTCACGTTCTGCCCGGTCATCTCGATATGGATGCCGCCCGCATGCGTGCCTTCCGCGCGATGCACCGCGAAGAAGTCGATGACCTCCTTCAGGATGCGCTCGAACGGACGGGTCTTGTAACCGCCGGCCGTGATCGTGTTGCCGTGCATGGGATCGCACGACCACACGACGTTCCTGCCCTCGCGCTTCACGGCGCGGATCAGGTTCGGCAAGTGGTCGAACACTTTCTCATGGCCGAAGCGGGCGATCAGCGTTAGGCGGCCGGGCTCGTTCTCCGGGTTGAGAATGTCGATCAGCTCGATCAGCTCGTCCGCCTTGAGGGACGGACCGCATTTCAGGCCGATCGGATTCTTCACACCACGACAGAATTCGAGATGCGCGTGATCCTTCTGGCGCGTGCGGTCGCCAATCCAGAGCATATGGCCCGAGGTCGCGTACCAGTCGCCCGAGGTCGAATCCACACGGGTCAGCGACTGCTCGAAGCCGAGCAGCAGCGCCTCATGCGAGGTGTAGAGGTCGGTTGTGCGCAGCTCAGGATGAGCCTCGGGGTCGATGCCGCAGGCGCGCATGAAGTCGAGCGACTCCGTGATGCGGTCCGCGATTTCCCTGTAACGGCTCGACTGCGGGCTCTCCTTGACGAAGCCCAGCATCCACTGATGCGCCTGGTCGAGATTGGCATAACCGCCGGTCGCGAAGGCGCGCAGCAGGTTCAGCGTCGCCGCCGACTGGCGATAGGCCATCAGAAGGCGATGCGGATCCGGAATACGGGCTTCGGGCGTGAACGCGGCATCGTTGATGATGTCGCCGCGATAGCTCGGCAGTGTCACGCCGTTGATCGTCTCGGTGTCGGACGAGCGCGGCTTGGCGAACTGGCCGGCGACGCGGCCGACCTTCACCACCGGCAACGAACCGGCATAGGTCAGCACCACCGCCATCTGCAGCAGGACGCGGAAGAAGTCGCGGATATTGTCGGCGCGGTGCTCGAGGAAGCTCTCGGCGCAGTCGCCGCCCTGGAGCAGAAAAGCCTCGCCGGCGGCGACCTTGGCCAGGTTACGCTTCAGCTTGCGAGCCTCGCCTGCAAAAACGAGCGGCGGAAAGGTCGCGAGCTGCGTCTCCACCGCGGCCAGGGCCGCTTCGTCGGGATAACCGGGAACCTGGACGATCGGCTTCGATCTCCAGCTGTCCGGTGTCCAACGCTCCGTCGTCATTGCTTTATCCTCCACTTCGGACGCAGGTCCCGTCCGGAAAGCGGCGTATATAGACCTCGCTTATCCTGCGCGCAAAGCGTCAAGACGCAATGATTGGCTGCCATGCGTGCAAGAAAGCTCGCCTGGCTTCGACAAATTGTTCGGGATCAGTGAATTAGGGGCGATCCTGGACGATCACGCCGTACCAGCCGAGGCCGCGATAGGTCTCATAACCGGGCGTTGCGTGGAAGGCAACGAGCGAGCCGTTCGGCGCGGTGTAGTAACCGCTCTCGCCTGCGCGGATATCGAGCGATAGCCGCTCCGACAGGACGCCTTGCCCGTCGGATGATGCGAGAATCCGGTGATCGGCATCGACGAGCATGACCCGCGAATGCGCCTTCTCGTCTTCGGACAGCCGAACGCCCTCGACAATCGTCTTCGCCTGCGGTGCCCAGTCGAAATGAGCGGCGAGCACACCGATTGGCTTTCCGTTCGCCGTGCCGCCTTCGCAGATCTGCGCCGAATAGGTGGCACTCGTCCGATTGCCCAGCAAAGGCTGCACTGCGATGTCGTCGACGGCGAAGGCATCGCCGCCCGGTAGCGACATGGCCTGCCGGAACCAGCTCTCGCGGGAGACATCCGCGCCGGCCACCTGGTAGCGGTCCGGACGGCCGTTCGCGAGGATCTTGCCGTCGGGGCTGCAGAGCCAGAGATCGAGATAGACGGTGTAGGCATCGAGGATGACGCCGAGCCGCTCGCTGGCATAGGCTCTCGCGCCGTCATCCGTCGTTGCCGCGCAATCGACGACAGCGGAATCCGTCGCCCACCAGCGCACATCGCATGTGCGCTCATAAAGATTGCGGTCGATGATCTCGATGGCGTTGAGCGCAAGATCGACAAGACGGGCGCCCTGCGCCTGCCGGGCCATGATCGCCGTCAGCCGTTCGAGCTCGGTGATCTGGCCGACCAATTCCTCTTCGAGGCTGCCGGCGACCATCGCCACCTCGCCGCCGACACCGCGCACTTCCTGTGCGACGATGGCGAAACCGCGCCCGGCATCCCCTGCCCGGCCAGCCTCGATCATGGCGTTGAGCGCAAGAATGCGCATCCTGCTCGTGATCTTCTGAATGTCCTGGATCTTGCGATTGGTCAGCGTATTGACGGCCGTCGTCAGGCTGGCAACGTCGGCCAGCGAGACTGCCGCCTCACCTTGGGCTTTCTGACTAGCGAACATGGCGCCCCCAGCACCCGCATCGCAGGATTGTCTGAAAGCTAGCAGTTCATTGTTTCTGCAAGCTTAATACGCCGAAACTGCTGATAAAATTGCTTGGGATGTAATTATACATGCATCAGGCGCCGCCGGGATTGGGAACGTTTACCTTCTCCCGCAACGTGACCAGCTCCTCGGCCGCCGTCGGATGGACGGCGACGGTGCGGTCGAAGTCCGCCTTTGTCGCGCCCATGCCCACCGCGATCGCCGCGATCTGGATCATCTCACCGGCGTCTTCTCCCATGATGTGGACACCCAGGACCTTATCTGACTTGGCATCGACCACGAGCTTCATGAACGTCCGCTCCTGACGACGTGTCATCGCGTGCTTTAGGCTGCGGAAGCGTGTCTTGTAGATGTCGACCGCCATCATCTCGTCTCGCGCCTGCTGCTCGGTCAGGCCGACCGTCCCGATTTCGGGCGTCGAGAATACCGCGGTCGCCACAAGCGAATGGTCGGGCACCCACTTCTTCTCGCTGAACAGCATGTCCGCCAGCGCATGACCTTCGCGGATCGCGACCGGCGTCAGGTTGATGCGGTCGGTCACGTCACCCACGGCGAAGATGTTCGGCACGTTCGTCCGCGAATTTTGGTCGACCTTGATCGCGTCACGCGCGCCGAGCGCCACGCCGGCGGCCTCCAGGCCGAGCCCCTGCGTATTCGGGGAGCGGCCGGTGGCGAAGAAAACGACGTCGAAATCGTCGGTGTCGCCGGCCATATATTCAACTCGGCGGCAATCGTTCTCCGTCGCCTCGATCTTCGCGACCGTATTGTTCATCTTCAGTGTGATGCCCTCGGCCGCCATGGCCAGCATCAACTCGTCGCGCAGGTCCTCGTCGAAGCCGCGCAGCACCTTCTCGCCACGATGGATCAGCGTCACCTTCGAGCCGAGCCGCTGGAACAGGCAGGCGAATTCGAGTGCGATATAGCCGCCTCCAACGATCAGAATCCGGTCCGGCAATTCAGGAAGATCGAATGCCTCATTCGAGGAGATCGCCAATTCCGCGCCCGGAATGTGTGGCGCGACGGGGTGGCCGCCGGTCGCGATCAGGATGTTCTTCGCCGTGATCGTCCGGTCCTCGCCAATGAGGCGCACGGTATGAGCGTCGACCACTTCCGCCCGGGTCTGATAGACTGTCACGTCGGTGCGCTCGAGATTGCGCTGGTAGATTTCCGAAAGTCGACCGATCTCCTTGTCCTTCGCGTCGCGCAGCGCGTTCCAGGAGAATTCCGGCTTCTTCGGGATGGTCCAGCCGAATCCCGCAGCATCGTCAAAGGCATCACGGAACCGGCTCGCGAGAACCATGATCTTCTTTGGCACGCAGCCGCGGATCACGCAGGTTCCGCCGATCCGGTATTCCTCGGCGATCGCGACCTTGGCGCCGTAACCCGCCGAGATTCGCGCCGCCCGGACGCCACCTGAACCCGCACCCACCACGAACAGATCGACGTCGAACTCGCTCATCTGGCTCACCTCTTTCGGACCGCAGAGGTGTTTGTTCGGAGCGAGAAGGTCAAGCGGGAAGCGGAGCGCTCGGACTAATGACACTCTCGACTTGAAGAAGGTCTCGCCGCAAGATACGGACCTCGCGGTTCAACCCGCCAAGGAAAAAAAGGGGAGGTAACGTATGCGTGCGTTCACTCAGGCGCTTGCCGGCATTCTCGTGGCCGGCGCGCTCGCGACACCGGTCTTCGCTCAGGAGCTCAAGATCATGGCTCCTGCCGCTCCGGGCGGCGGCTGGGATCAGACGGCACGTTCCCTCCAGCAGGCACTGCAGACCGAAGGTCTCGCCAAGGGCGTCCAGGTCAACAATGTTCCCGGTGCCGGCGGTTCGATCGGCATCGCGCAGTTCGTCAACCAGTCGAAGGGCGATCCGAACGCCCTGATGGTGGGCGGCTATGTCATGGTCGGCGCTCTCATCGCCAACAATTCGCCCGTGAAGCTCGACCAGGTCACGCCGATCGCGCGCCTGACCGGCGAGTATGAAGCAATCGTCGTCCCGACGAGCTCCACCATCAAAACGATCGGCGACCTCGTCGCGCAGCTGAAGGCCGATCCCGGCACGGTGAGCTGGGGCGGCGGCTCCGCGGGCGGCACGGACCACATCACGGTCGGCCTGATCGCCAAGGCGGCCGGCGTCGATCCGACCAAGATCAACTACATCCCGTTCTCGGGCGGCGGCGAGGCGCTCGCAGCCATCGTCGGCGGCAAGGTCACGGCCGGCATCTCCGGCTATGGCGAGTTCGAAGGCCAGGTGAAGGCCGGGAAGCTCCGCGTACTCGCGGTCTCGGCGCCCGAGCGCCTAGCCGGCGTCGATGCGCCGACGCTCAATGAATCCGGCCTCGGTGTCGAAGTTCAGAACTGGCGGGCGATTTGGGCCGCTCCCGGCATCAGCCCCGAGCAGAAGGCCAGCCTGATCTCCACCTTCGAGAAGCTGCACGGCTCGAAGAGCTGGAAGGACACGCTCGCGGCCAAGGGCTGGTCGGACACGTTCCTCTCGGGTGACGCCTTCGGTGGCTACGTCACCAAGGAGGTCGAGCAGACCACGACAGTGCTCAAGGATATCGGACTGGCCAAGTGATCGAGGGCAACGAGGCCCCCGCTTCTCCCCGGGTTGACAAGGCGGCGTTTCTGATCGCCGCCGGGCTTTTCGTCCTGGCCGGGGTCGTTGCCTGGGATGCGGCGCATCTGAACGCCGCCGTCGCCACCTATTCGCGCGTCGGCGCGGCCGCCTTCCCATATGGGATCGCCGCTGCGCTGGCCGCTCTCGGTCTCGGGACCGTAGCGGCGGCGATCAAGGGCGAGTTTCCGGATCGCGAGCAGCTCGAGCTTCATCGCGTCGGCTGGATTCTCGGCGGCCTGATCGGCCAGATCGTGCTGCTCGGTTTCGCCGGCTTCTCGATCGCGACGGGCGTGCTGTTCGCATTCACTGCACGCGGCTTCGGCGGCAAGCCGCTCTGGGCCACGATACCGATCGGCATCGTGCTGTCCCTCGCTCTCTATCTCGTCTTTTCCAAAGGCCTGGAGCTCGGTCTGCCGCAAGGTCCGCTCGAGCGTCTTTTCTGAGCACCCATCATGGATAGCTTCGCTTCCCTGCTTCACGGCCTCTCGGTTGCGATGCAACCGGGCAATCTCCTCTACGCCTTCATCGGCGTGACGCTCGGCACCGCCGTCGGCGTGCTGCCGGGCATCGGCCCCGCGCTCACCGTGGCGCTGCTCCTGCCGATCACCTTCAAGCTCGACCCGGCGGGCTCGTTGATCATGTTCGCCGGCATCTACTATGGCGGCATGTACGGCGGCTCGACCTCGTCGATCCTGCTCAACACGCCGGGCGAAAGCGCCTCGATGATCACGGCGCTGGAGGGTAACAAGATGGCCCGCGCCGGTCGGGGCGGACCGGCACTTGCGACCTCCGCCATCGGCTCGTTCGTCGCGGGCATGATCGCGACGATCGGACTCGCCTTCCTCGCGCCGCTCGTGGTCGACCTCGCGCTGAGCTTCGGCCCCGCCGAATATTTCGCGCTCATGGTGCTGGCCTTCACCACCGTGTCGGCAGCGTTCGGAAGCTCGGCCCTACGCGGGCTGACGAGCCTGTTCATCGGCCTGGCGCTCGGCCTCATCGGCATCGATCTGCAGACCGGCCAGGCCCGTCTGGCTTTCGGCATTCCGGATCTGCTCGATGGCGTGGAAGTGACAACGGCGGCCGTCGGCATGTTCGCTCTCGGCGAGACTCTCTATGTCGCCGCGACCGCATCGAGATCCCCCGACAAGATCGAGCCGGTCCGAGGATCGCTCTGGATGACGGCCAGCGATTGGGCACGTTCCTGGAAACCATGGCTGCGTGGAACTCTTCTCGGCTTCCCGATCGGCGCCCTGCCCGCCGGCGGAGCGGAGATCCCGACCTTCCTCTCCTATTCGATCGAAAAGCAGCTCTCCAAGAATCCCGAGGAGTTCGGCCACGGCGCAATCGAGGGCGTCGCCGGTCCGGAAGCCGCGAACAATGCCTCCGCCGCCGGCACGCTGGTTCCGCTCCTGACGCTCGGCCTGCCGACGTCGGCCACGGCCGCGATGATGCTCGCCGGCTTCCAGCAATACGGCCTCCAGCCAGGCCCGCTGCTGTTCACCAGCAATCCGGACCTCGTCTGGGGTCTCGTCGCGAGTCTTCTGATCGCGAACTTCATGCTGCTGGTGCTGAACCTGCCGCTGATCGGTCTCTGGGTTCGCCTGCTCGCAATCCCGCGCCCGTGGCTCTATGGCGGCATTCTGGTGTTCGCGACGCTCGGCACGCTCGGCGCCAATCCGTCGGCTTTCGAACTCGGAATGCTGGCCGTTCTCGGCGTGCTCGGTTTCGGGATGCGTTATTTCGACTATCCGGTCGCACCGGTCATCATCGGCCTGATCCTCGGCCCGCTCGCGGAGCAGCAGCTCCGCCGCGCGCTGGCCATCAGTCAGGGCAATCCGTCAGCGCTGGTCGAGACGCCGCTCGCGATCGGCATCTACTTGATCTGCATTCTGATCGTGGTCGGCCCGCTGGTCTGGCGGATGGTGAGCAAGAAGCCGCTACCGGTACTGGCAAGCTCGGAAGACTGACTAAAAGGCCGCGATCACATCGCGGCCTTTTTCAAATCAGATCTCGTGGCCCTTCTTTTTCATCTCGGCGCGAACCTGTTTCATGATCTCGACGCTCATCTGCTGAGACCATTCGCGGGCGAGACCGTAGCTCTCGCGCAGGATTTCCGGCATGGATGACGTCATCTTCTGGCCGGCCGGCGACTGGTAGAACGCGACGATGTCCTTCAATTCGGCTTCGCTCAGCTTCTGAGCGTAGACGGCAGCGATCTTGTTGATCAGTTCTTCGTCCGAGTTCTTCATCTTCGTATTGAGATCGGAGATGACAACATCGAGATCGGGCTGAAGCGTCGGGCTTGTCCGAATGATCGACTGGCGGGCATCGACCAGAAGCTTCGTCACCACGGAATCAAAGCTTTTACCTGCGCCGGTGAAATCGAGGACCGCGCGGGCAAGAGCCAGATGCTCCGGCGTTACCGGCTTGGCGGCAGTCGCGGCCGGTGCCGTGGGCTTGGTCTGCGCGGCCGCAGGGGCAGCCATCGCACACGACAGGAGAAGTGCCGAGGCGAACCGGCGGACAAAGAGGGACGTCATCGATCGTTCTCCAAAATCATTCAACGTGAAATGCATTCGATACCGGACGGTCCGGAAAGGAAAGCATCACTGGCCAGCCCAAGAAAAAGCCCGTGCTCGACGACCCCCGGGATCGCCGATAACCCAAGCGCAAGCGCTTCGGGATCCGGAATTCGGCCCAAAGCGGCGTCGAGGATGAAATGTCCGCCATCCGTGACCAAAGCATGACCGTCCTGGAGGCGGAGGGTAACCGCGCCGTCGCAACCGGCGGCAGCCATCGCCTTGACGATGCAGCGTCGCGTCAATTCCAGACCGAACGGGACGACTTCGATAGGAAGCGGAAACGCTCCCAGCACATCCACCTTCTTGGCCGCATCCGCGATGACGACCATACGCGCACTAGCGTTGGCGACGATCTTCTCGCGCAACAACGCCGCGCCGCCACCCTTGATCAGGCGAAGCTGGGAATCGAGCTCGTCCGCGCCGTCGACCGTGAGGTCGAGCTCGGGCGTGTCGTCGAGCGTGGTCAGCCGGATGCCGGCCTTTTCGGCCTGGGCGTGCGTGGCCACCGATGTCGGCACCCCGACGACGTCGAGCCCACCCCTCACCTTCTGGCCGAGCAGATCGACGAAATGCGCGGCGGTCGAGCCCGTTCCGAGACCGAGCCGCATGCCCGGCTCTACGAGTTCCAGGGCAGCCGCGGCCGCCTCGCGCTTCAAAGCATCCACATTCATGCGTCGAGCCCGCCCAGCAGCACGTATTTCAACTCGGTGAACTCCTCGACGCCGTGGCGCGAACCTTCGCGGCCAATGCCGGACTGCTTCACGCCGCCGAACGGCGCGACCTCGGTCGAGATCAAACCGGAATTCACCCCTACTATGCCGTAATGCAGGCTCTCCGCGACGCGGAAAATACGGCCGACGTCACGGGCATAGAAGTAGGCCGCGAGACCGAACTCCGTATCGTTGGCATAGCGGACGGCTTCATCCTCGGTGTCGAATTTGAAAACCGCCGCAACCGGACCAAAGGTCTCCTCTCGGGCGATCTTCATGCTCTGGGTCACGCCGGAGAGAACGGTCGGCTCGAAGAACGTACGACCCAATGCATGCCGTCCGCCACCGAGCTTCACCTCGGCTCCATGCCCGACGGCATCGGCGATATGCTCCTCGACCTTGTCGACCGCGCTTTCAGCAACCAGCGGCCCCTGCGTCACGCCCTCGTCCAGTCCGTTGCCGACTTTCAGCTTGCCCACGGCCACGACCAGTTTTTCCAGGAATGCGTCATGCACACCGGACTGTACGTACAGGCGATTCGCGCAGACGCAGGTCTGCCCCATGTTGCGGTACTTCGAGATGATCGCACCCTCGACCGCCGCGTCGAGATCGGCGTCGTCGAAGACGATGAAGGGCGCATTGCCACCGAGCTCAAGCCCAACCTTCTTGATGCCTTCGGCCGCCTGCTTCATCAGTGTCCGACCGACCTCGGTCGAACCGGTGAAGGTGACGACGCGAACCGCCTCGTGGGTCGTCAGCACCTCGCCGATCGGCCCGGACTTGCCGGTCACCACGTTCAGCACGCCCGCCGGAACACCCGCCTCCTCGGCCAAGGCCGCGAGCGCGAGCGCGGTCAGCGGCGTCGCGCCGGCGGGCTTCACCACCGCCGTGCAGCCGGCAGCGAGCGCCGGACCGACCTTGCGGGTGATCATCGCCGCCGGGAAATTCCATGGTGTGATCGCCGATACGACACCCGCCGCCTGGCGCAGAACCATGATCCGGGCATTCGGCCACGGAGACGGAATTGTCTCTCCGTACAGGCGCTTGGCCTCTTCGGCATAGAATTCGATGAAGCCGGCGGCGTATTCGATCTCGCCTCTGAACTCGGCCAGAGGCTTGCCCTGCTCGCTCGTCATCAGCACCGCAAGATCGTCGCGATGCTGGATCATCAGCGCATGCCAGCGTTTCAAGATGACGGAGCGTTCCTTGGCGGTCTTCGCCGCCCAAGCGGGAAACGCCTTCTCGGCCGCCGAGACGGCTTTCGCTGCCTCCGGCGCACCGAAGTTCGGCACGCGGGCGATCGTCTCTCCGGTTGCGGGATTTGTAACCGGAGTTTCGCCCTGCCCGGTCCAGACGCCATCGATCAGGCATTGCTGCCGCAGCAGCCCAGCGTTCGCGAGTTTCATCTCGTCTCCTGACGCGCTCTTGGGCGGCGGTCTAGCAGGTCTTCGGCGAAAGGGCTATCCGACCCTTTGTCAGCGCGCCTGTGGGGTACAAACGACACGTTCGGTCAGCACGTAGCAGATCGAGACCTCGCCGGTGCGCACGTTCACCCGGAAAACGCCGCCCTCGCGCTCATGGTTCGAGCGGACAAGATCGTAATCGCCGGGGATTGGCTGCGGCCCGCCACCCTCGCCGGCCGGATAGCAGAGCGCCACACCGACCGTGTTGTCCTTGATGGCGTACTGGCAGGCGCCCATTTCACCGGTCAGCCGGTTCACACGGTAGACGCGGTTGAGATCGATCTGCGGCGCCGGCATGAAACGGTATTCATCGGCAACCGCCGCCCCCGTGCCGGCCAGTGCCAGCGCAAGCGTCATACCTGCAATCACTCTGGATCGGCTCATAGTCCCCACCCCGGCACAACTCGCGCGTCTCATGATGGTATAGCCAGTCTTCGATCCGTCCTCAAAAAACAACTTCCGGGAACCTCATGACCGGCCGCACAATCGTTTTCGACCTCGACGGCACGCTCGTCGACAGCGCCCCCGACATCATCAATGGCCTGAACGTCTCGCTGGCGCTCGAGAACCTCGACCCCATCACGCCGCTCGAACTGCGCACCCTGATCGGTGGCGGCGTCCGGCTTCTCCTCTCGCGCGGCCTGAAATTGAGGTACCACACGGTCTCCGAGGCCCGCTTCGAGGAGCTCGTCGCGACCTTCCTCGTCCATTACGAACTGCACATCGCCGACGAGACGACACTCTATCCGGACGTCATCTCCGTGCTCGACCAGCTCGCGGCCGAAGGAAACCGCCTCGCAATCTGCACCAACAAGCCGATCAAGCTGACGCATCTGCTGCTCGATGCCCTCAACATCCGCGACCGCTTCGCCGCCGTCACAGGCGCCGATACCTTCCCGGTGCGCAAGCCCGACGCCGCTCATCTCACCGGCACCATCGAACTCGCCAGAGGCAATCCGGCCAATGCGATCATGATCGGCAATTCGAAGACCGACCTCGACACCGCGCGCAATGCCGGCCTGCCGATCGTCCTCATGGACTACGGCTACACCGAGATTCCGGCCTCCGAACTCGGCGCCGACCGGCTGCTCTCCAATTTCAGGGATGTACCGACCGCCATCGACGACCTTCTCGGCGCGACGGTGTCGTGATGAACAAGTTCATCGTTGGAAGCTTCGTCGCGGTACTCGTCATCTTCACGGCGATCGCGCTCTATACGAATCTCAAGCGCGTCGACCAGATCCCCCCGCCGCCGACCACCCAGCCGCAATAAAAGAAAAGAGCGCCAGAGGCGCCCTTTTCTTCAGGGTTCTTCGGGGAGAGGGTCAGTTCCCGAGCGAAACCCGCTTGAGCGTCGTCTCGGTTTGGCCGGTCGGGAGGGCGACCGTCATGTACCGATTGGCTGCTTCCGTCGCCATGGCATGGGCGGCGGTGATGCGCTCGATGGAACCGTCACGATCAACCGAGGCCGCGCCACTGAGACGGACGCCGACTGCCAGTCGGTCGCCCTTGGCGGCCAGGTTGGAATTCGTGGTGGCCGACGCCGTTGCCGGGGTCATTTCAGCGACTGCGACGGCGCTTGCCGTACGCGACTGATCTGCGAAGGCCCACGCGCCGAGCGTGATTGCCGAAACCAGACCGAGTGTCGTTGCGAAACCGCGGAACATTGTCGTTAACCCCTTGCGAGTACCTGTGACAACTTTCTTAACGAGACTTTGTTTCACGCGTAGTTCGTGAAATGTTTCGTCCAGGTTACGTCGCTGGGTTGCATGCAAGCGAAAAAGCCCCGCCAGGCTGTCGCCTGACGGGGCTTTGAAGTTCAGGAACCGGCGAGAGGTCGGACCGGCCCTTCCCCCCAGATCAGTTGAAGAGGCTGCCGAACTTGATGTTCAGCCGGCCGCGAATGACGTCGTTGCTGAGGCCGATGTCGGATCGAAAATCATCTCCGACGGCATCGTCGAAGCTCTCGTCGTCGAACTCGTAGTGCAGAAATTCGACGCCGAAGGTGACGTTATCGGTGAAGGCATACTCGATACCACCGCCGGCCACCCAGCCGAAGGTGGTCGATTTCGTCGTCGTTAAACACCGGGTCTGCGAAATCAACATCGAAGCCGGACCACGCCGCGCCACCGGTGCCGTAAACCAGGAACCGGTCGACAGCGAAGCCGAGGCGGCCACGGATCGAGGCCAGGAAGTTCTGCTCGGCACCAACGAAGGCAACGTTATCGAAGTCGCTATTTGTCCACGAAGGTGGCGTCACCTTCGAGAGCCCAGCAGCCAATAATTCCATTGCCAGTTGTAGCCAACCTGGCCGCCGATAACGAAGTTCATCACCAATATCGATGTCGAAATCATCAGCGGGATCAAAAAAGTCAGAGCCAACCTCGGACCAGTTCCATCCACCGTGTGCGCCGATGTAAGCGCCGGTCCAGCTGAACACCGGCTCGGGCGCAACTGTCTCGACCGGCGGCGCCGGCATGTCTGCGGCGTAAGCCGCGGGGGTCAGGCCGGCCAGTACTGCTCCAGCCAAAACAATCTTGCGCATTTCGGAAGTCCCTCCAGTTGGAGAGCGCAGCTTCTCATTGATTCGCGCGTAATACTGTATCAAACACGCAACACGTGTGGAGAACACGCATTACACAACCGGGTAAGGTTAGCGGCACCAGAACTCGTCGCCATCCGGCCACCGGCGGGCGAGTCCTTCGCCAATCAACACCTCACCGAGGTCGCGCCCGCCCGCCCGCACGAGCACCAGAGTGCGGCCATATTTATCGTGTCCGGTTCGCGTCACCGATAGCGGTCCGCTGTTGAGAAGTTCCGAGAGCCGTACTCCAGCCCTGCGGCCGAGCGCCATCTCCCGCGGTCCTCCGCAAAGGTTCGTATGGGTCTCCGGCGTGTCGATGCTTTCGATGCGCATCCTCTCGCCGTTTAGCCGGAACGTGTCGCCATCCACCACGCAGGTCGGGGTCGAACCCGGTCCGCACATCGAGAAGCTCAAGCGAGGAAGCGCCTCGCTCGGCTTGGACCCGACGACCTCGCCAAAGCCGTAATAGGCGGCCAGTCCCAGAACAACGGCCCACAGCAAGCCTGGCAAGCTGCGGAGGAGATCACTCCTAGCGTGGGACGAACGACTGACTGGAATCGCGGACGCAGGCCTGTAGCGCACATGGAATTGCTAGCGCCAAGGGTCCTGACAAATCGTAAGCGGCGCGCAGATACGGCAGAGGCCCTGCGACGGATGCGGCTATAAGGAAGCAAGGATGGTGGGCGCGACAGGGATTGAACCTGTGACCCCTCCCGTGTGAAGGGAGTGCTCTCCCGCTGAGCTACGCGCCCATCCTGCGCGGGTTGGTATGGGGAGCGACGGGACGTGTCAAGGCGGCGCCCGCAGGCTGTCACTATTACCGCACCCGCGACCCGCTCCTCATCAGGGCACTAATCGAGCTCGTCTGGCGTGCCCCTGCTAACCCGAGGCCTCCGTCGCCCATCATCGTGACGGCTTTGCAACACACCTGCGGCAACCCGCCCGCTATCCGACCTGAAAAGCGGGGTCGCGGTTGAATTGCGGCGAAAGCTTGGGAATAACCGGGACACATCGTGGCGCGGTTCTCCCGACCGTGCGGCATTCTGGGGATCTCGCGATCATGCGTTTTGGGGCTGTTCTCGCTGTGGCGGGTCTCATCGCCACCCTCTCTCCGGCCTTCGCCGGCAAGATCATGTTCGATCCGGAAACCAAGGAAATCATCAATCCGCTGCCCGGTCGCGGTGGTGGAATGGCGGTTTCGCCGATCAAGCGCATGACGGTCCCGGCTCCGACCGGCTACAAGTCCGGCACGATCATCGTCAACACCACTGAGCGCCGCCTCTATCTGGTCCAGCCAGACGGCACGGCGCTGCAAATACGGCATCGGCGTCGGCCGCGACGGCTTCCAGTGGGGCGGCACGCATTCGATCACGATGAAGAAGGAATGGCCGGATTGGCGTCCGCCGGCGGCGATGCTGAAGCGCCGTCCGGACCTGCCGCGCTTCATGCCCGGCGGCCCGAACAACCCGCTCGGCGCCCGTGCCATGTATCTCGGCTCGACCATCTACCGCATCCACGGCTCGAACGAGCCGCAGACCATCGGTCAGGCGGTCTCCTCCGGTTGCTTCCGGATGGCCAACGAAGACGTCATGGACCTCTACGAGCGTGTCAACGTCGGCACCAGAGTGGTGATTTTGCGCTGATCCAAGCGGGGGCTGGGGGTCAGTTTGCGGGAAAGGCCGGCGGTTTCGCCGGCCTTTCCTTTTTTGCGGACCGGCCATGGCGCTAAGTGCCGGTCGCGAGCGGATTTTCACTGCGACCTGTTCCTGGCCGATGGTGCGGGCGGCGCTTTCGTCGGCCAGCACGGTTCTCCGAGTGAACGATGGCGGCCATTGTCACGAAAACGACTCGGCTCGGTGAAAAAAGCGCTGACGGGGAGACGCCCTACGAACGCGAAGTCTTGCGCGAACTGGCAATGCGAGCACTAGACCATGAGTAAGTCGACGTTGCGCGATTCTTCACAGGAGAATCCGCCAGCCGCATCTGAGGCGCGCCAAGGCCACCCCGATCAGCGTCCTCCCGATGCGGAAATGGCGCGCGTACTTAAGACCGCACCACTTCGCATGGCATTAGACCCCTCCGGTGGCACCATCGCCCATTGGAAACATGAACCATTACATGACGTCGTCGAGCCCATGAGCCACCACGTCATCATGGCTTACAACGGCTCGATCCAGCGCATGGAGCGGCGATCGGGAGGATCGGTTGCGATCGGAACGTTCCGCCCCGGGGTTGTGATAATCATTCCGGAAGGATCAAGCTCGCGATGGGATATTCCGAAACCTGTTGACGTCGTACAGCTCTATCTTCCTCATGCAACGCTCGCGCGCGTTGCAGGCGAAGCCGACATGGCCGCACCGGGCATCCTTTTGGAGCGAACCGCACACCCCGACCCCATTACATCCCGATTGCTCCTGACTGCGGCGGATGCCCTGGAGAGCAATGAGGTCCTGGATACGCTGTTCAGGCAGCAACTGACAGACCTCCTGGCCACACGTCTTCTGGCTGCACACACCGGCTCGCCAACCACGATCCAGCCGGTCATGGGCGGGCTGGCGCCGAAGACGCTGCTTCGCGCGATTGAACGCTTGCGTTCAGACAGCGATGCGGACGTCTCGCTCGCGGCTCTCGCTTCGGAAGCCGGTCTGTCGCGCTTCCACTTCTGCCGCGCCTTCAAAGAAAGCACCGGGCTTTCACCTCATGTCTGGCTGCGCCAATACCGGCTCGAGCAGGCCATGACTATGCTGCGTGACACTGATGCATCGGTCGCGTCAGTCGCAGCGGCGCTTGGCTATGCCTCTCAGACAGCCTTCGCTGCGGCGTTCAGGCGGTTGACCGGCGACACCCCGAGTGATTGGCGACGACGCGCGCGCTGACAGCCATCGTTCTGTAAGCAGGTCAATCGCTCTGGCGCGAGGCCCTGGACGACCGTTCAGGAGCAGCTCGCAATCTCCTGGCCATGCGCCTCCTGGCCGCGCACGCGGCTCCGCGCGCTAACAGCAATCGCTCTGCAAGCAGGTCAATCGCTCTGGCGCGATTGGACACCCGGTTCGCTACATCAGTCGTCGTCGTCGATCACAAATGCCTTGCCGCCAATGAGGCGGCGGCGGCGACACCGAGCCTTCAGGAAAACTCAAACAACCGGAGTAGATTACATGAGCCTCGACATTGCCTCACCCCCCGCCAGATCGAAGCCTGAAGAGTTGGTTCCGTCCCGCTATGCGGTGCAGGTAGGCGACATTGAAGTGCTGGTGATAAGCGATGGGGTGCTGCCGCTCCCCACCCAAATGCTGGGACACAATGCCGACCCGGCCGCGCGGGCGGCCTGGCTGGACGACATGTTCCTGCCACCCGACGCCTTTGACTGGTCGCTGAACGTGGTCCTGGTGCGCAGCGGCCGCCAGACCATCCTCATCGACGCGGGACTAGGGCTGGACCCGGACTTGAATTTGCCGCGGGCCGGGCAGTTGATCAAGCGACTGGAGGCTGCGGGCATCGATCTTGCGTCCGTCACCGACATCGTGCTCACCCACATGCACATGGACCACATTGGCGGGCTGCTCGTCGACGGGGTGAAGGACCAGCTGCGTCCGGACCTGCGGATCCATGTGGCAACCGCCGAGATCAAGTTCTGGGAGTCGCCCGATTTCACCCACGCGGTCATGCCGCAGGGGTTCCCGGAGGCGCTTCGGGCGACCGCCAAGCGGTTCGTGAACGAATACGGCAGCCATCTGCGGCCGTTCGATGAGGAGTGCGAGGTGGCGCCGGGCGTGGTCGCCACTCGCACCGGCGGCCACACCCCCGGGCACTGCGTGGTCCGCGTGGCGTCCGGCGGCGACCGGCTGATGTTCGCCGGCGACGCCGTGTTCGCGGTCGGGTTCGAACACCCCGACTGGTACAACGGTTTCGAGCACGACCCCGAGGAGGCGGCCCGCGTTCGGGTCCGTCTCTTGAAGGAACTGGCGACGACCGGAGCGTCGCTGGTGGCCACTCACCTGCCGTTCCCGTCAGTCGGCCATGTGGCGGTCGACGGCGACCGCTTTCGTTGGGTGCCCGTCTTCTGGGATTACTGACCGTTCGTTGGGTTAGAGCCGAACCAAGGCTCTGTTCATCGGAGCCACAGTGCGATGGCTGCGACGGTGATGACGGCGAGGAAGTTCCTCGTCGTCTTCGCGGCGGGTGGCGATCCGCCGAAACTGCGCACGCTGGCTCCGCGCGCCAACAGCAATCGCTCTGCAAGCAGGTCAATCGCTCTGGCGCGATTGGGCACCTGGTTCGCTACATCACTCGTCGTCGATCACAAATGCCTCGCCGCCAATGAGGGGGCGGTGGCGACACGAAGCCTTCTGGAAAACTCAAACTGCCGGAGTAGATCACATGCGACTTGTCATCATTGGCGCCGGCTTCGCCGGCATGTACGCCGCACTTTCCGCTGCCCGCCTGCGCGACATCAAGGGCGTTTCGCCCGACGAGTTCGAGATCGCATTGGTTGCACCGGAGCCGACGCTGGTGGTTCGCCCGCGGCTCTACGAACCGAAGCCCGAGACCCTGGCGGCACCTCTCCAACACGTCCTTAAGGCCGTCGATGTTGCTTACGTGCAGGGCCACGCGGAGACGGTCGACACCAAATCCCGCGCCGTGGGCATCGTCACGGCCGAAGCCACACGAAAGACCCTCTCTTACGATCGGTTGGTCGTGGCCACCGGCAGCCGGCTGTTCCGTCCGAATATCCCTGGCCTCGCCGAGCACGGGTTCAGTGTCGACCAGCTCGACGATGCGGTCGCTCTCGACCGGCATCTGCACAGTCTGGCCGATCGTCCGGCAAAGAACGGGCGCGACACCGTCGTCGTTGCCGGCGGCGGGTTCACTGGCATCGAGGCGGCGACGGAGATGCCCGCGCGGCTTCGTGCGATCCTCGGCAAGGATGCAAAGCCGCGGGTCATTATCGTCGATCGGAATAGTGCGATCGCACCCGATATGGGCGAAGGTCCTCGCCCCGTCATCGAGGATGCACTGCGCAAGCTCGGTGTGGAAACCCGGCTCGGTGCCGGCGTCGCGTCGCTCGACAAATCCGGCGTCACGCTTTCCGACGGCGAACGCATCGAAGCCGAGACCGTGATCTGGGCCGCGGGCATTCGCGCCGCTCCATTGACCGCGCAGATCCCCGCCGAACGCGATAATTTCGGCCGGCTGCTTGTCGACCGGGACTTGCGCGTGCCGTCAGTGCCGGGTGTCTTTGCGACCGGCGATGCCGCGAGGGCAGCATGCGACGATCTCGGCAACTACGCGCTGATGTCGTGCCAACACGCCACGCGGATGGGCGCCTTTGCCGGCAACAACGCCGCCGCCGAGCTGCTCGGATTTCCGACCAAGCCATATCACCAGAAGGCGTACGTCACCTGTCTCGACCTCGGCGAGGCCGGCGCGCTCTTCACGCGAGGGTGGGACCGGAAAGTGGAGATGGTCGGTGAGCAGGCAAAGAAGACCAAACACGAGATCAACACCGTGTGGATCTACCCGCCGCAGGCCAATCGTGCCGCTGCGCTGGCGTCCGCCGATCCGGAGCGTGTCACTGACCTGTAGCGCCTCAAACCACATGGCTGCGCTCCGCGTTGGAGCGCGGCTCGATCACAATCGACCAACCTGGAACTCACCACAATGCATCAAGAGACCGTGCGCACGACCGTGTCTGCCATGCCGCTGACGAACCCAGCTTTTCCACCCGCCCCTACCGCTTCATCGACCGCGAGTACTTCATCATCCTGTACCGGAGAGATCCCGAGGCGCTGCGCCGGCTCGTGCCGGAACCGCCCTTGTTCCCGAAATCTTGAGAACTGCGAACGAACTCGCCTCAATCCCTCCGGCCTCAACTCGACAACGACGATAACAGGGCCACCAATCCGTGCTGGCGGTCGACGCCGGTCTTCGAGAACACCGCTTTGAGCGCCCGGGCTCCGCTTCGCGGCCCGGGACACGGGCTCAGCGTGACAATCCCCTTTCCGCCAGATCGTTCAGGTATTTTTCCCAGAGCCGCTCGCGGTGGTCCGCGAGGTTGCGCAGATACGACCAGCTGTAGATCCCGGTCGAATGGCCGTCGCTGAAGGTGAGCTTCACCGCGTATGAGCCGATTGGCTCGACGGCGGTGATTGCCACGTTCTTCTTGCCGCTGACGAGTTGCTTCTGGTCGGGCGTATGCCCCTGCACTTCCGCACTCGGGCTTTCGACTCGCAGATATTCCGCCTCAAGCTCGTCGCTGCGGCCGTCGTCATAGGTCACCGCAAGCGTGTGGCGGTCGCGGCCGAGGCGGATTTCGGTTGGCCAGAACTGGGTATCGGACATGATCTCAAATCTATTTCAGAAGGCGCACGGCCTCGGTCGGGATCGCGCTTTCATCCTGAGATAAAGTATCGAGGAAGGTTCTGCACCACCACGAGACGTCGTGGTCGCGGATTTTCGGGAACATGCTCTGGAAGCGTTCCCGCCGCGCTTCCACCGGCATCGAGATCGCGCGACCGATCGCATTCGCGGTCGCCTCGATGTCGTAGGGATTGACGATCAGCGCCCCGTCCAGCTCCCGCGCCGCGCCAGCAAAGCGCGACAGCACCAGGACGCCGGGATCGTTCGGATCCTGCGCCGCCACATATTCCTTGGCGACAAGGTTCATCCCGTCGCGCAACGGCGTCACCAAACCGGCCTTGGCGATACGGTAGAGCCCCGCAAGTGCATTCCGGTTCATCGTCTTGTTCACGTAGCGGATCGGCGTCCAGTCGACGTCGCCGAGCGCGCCGTTGACGCGTCCCGTCAGTTCCGCGACATCGCGCTGCATGGTCGCGTATTCCGGAACCTCCGAGCGCGATTTCGGCGTGATCTGCAGCAGCGTCACCTGGCCCTTGGCGCTCGGGCTCATCTCGCAGAAGCGGGAAAACGCCTCGATGCGCTGGCCGATGCCCTTGGAATAATCGAGCCGGTCGACGCCGATCACGAGGTCGCAATCGTGCAGGCTCTCGCGGGTTCGCTTGACGATGGGGTTCTTCGCCCCCTCGACCGCCATCTCGACGAAGGTTTCGGTGTCAATGCCGATCGGGAAGGCACCCGCCTGGAAGCTGTGGCCGTAGCTTTCGAACCAGCCATTGCCGAGTGCCCGGCCAAAGCCTTCGCGCACCATGCAGCCGGTGAAGTTCTCGACGTCATAGCTCGTCTGGAAGCCGACGAGGTCGTAGGCGGCGAGACCGCGCATGATTGTATCGGCGACCGGGAGCGTCGACAGCACGTCCGCCGGCGGCCACGGGATGTGGTGGAAGTAGCCGATCCGGTTCTTCACGCCCATATGGCGCAGTTCGGCCGCGAGCGGGATCAAGTGGTAATCGTGCACCCAGACGAGGTCGTCGGGGCGAATCAGCGGTGCGAGTAGCCTGGCGAAGGATCGATTGACCCGGAAATAGCCGGCCATGTCCTTCCGCGAGAAATCGGTCAGGTCGAGCCGGTAATGGCAGAGCGGCCAAAGCGCCCGGTTGGCGAAGCCGGTATAATACTCGTCGACGTCGCGCCGATTCAGGTCCGCCACCGCATAGGTGACATTGCCGAAATCGCGGATCTCCAGCCATTCGATCTCGCGGTCGGTCGAGGTCTTGCCGGACCAGCCGAACCACAGGCCGCCATGGCTCCTCAGCGCCGCCTCAAGGGCGACAGCCAGACCACCGGCGGCGGCGATGCCGCCCTTTGCTGACGGAACCGGTACGCGGTTCGATACGACCACCAGACGAGCCAAGGACGTCCCTCTTAACCTATCGCGGAGCCCCGCGGCCCCGCGTACGCCTACACTGTCACACTCTCCAGAACGCTTGCGAGCCAGGCCCGCACCGCCGTCGGATCGAGCAGCCGTCCGGAAGCCTCCGTCGGCCGCGTGTCCCGCCCCACCCTGATCGAAACGCCCGCCGCGCGCATTCGCCGTCCGGAATGCCGCCTCGTCCGTCCAGTCGTCACCTATCACCAGAGGCAGCCGTCCGGCATAGGGCGCGTCCTCCATGAAGAGCTCGATCGCCCGCCCCTTGTCGACACCGTGCGGGCGGACCTCGACGACCATCTTGCCCGGCTGCACTTCGAGTCCGCTCTCCTGCGTCTCGACAAGAAGCCGGACATGCGCCTCGACCTCCTCGCCGAGCTCCGGCGCCTGCCGGTAATGCACGGCAACCGCGCGTGCCTTCCGCTCCAGCAAGAGACCGGGATTGGCATCGACGAAGACCTGCAGCTCGCTGATGACACCGGGCAGCGCGGGGCTGACCGGCGTGCCCTTGCGGCTGCCGTCGGGCATGCGCAGTTCGGCCCCGTGCACACCCGCGACCGGGAAACAGATCGGGGCGAAGAACTCGTCGACCTTCCCGATCTCGCGGCCCGTGACAAGCGCCAGCGCCCCTCCCGTCCGTTTGCGCAGCGCATCCAACATATCCGGCAGGTCGGGCGGGACGCGCACCGCGTCGGGAGTTGGCGCGATGTCGAGCAAGGTCCCGTCGATATCGAGGAAAAGCGCCCAGCCCGAAAGGTCACGCGGTACGGCAGGCAAAGGCGGCATGTCGCTTGCTGGCGCCGCCGGGCGCGTCATGTCTTCGGCAAGATCCATCTTCATGCCTTCCGAACGCGCAAGAACCGGATTCGGCTCCTCGTACCGTGCGGGAATGTTCCGATGGACTGCCGCTTAGCGCAAGGAATTCCTTGCGCTTACTCGATAACAATCCGCGGGGCGGCTCGCAGGCCGGAGCCGGCGTCGAGACCGGTCCACACCATATCGGCGATCGCCGAATATGCCTTGGCGTGCTCGCCGTCGGGCTCGACAGCGACGACCGGGGTGCCCGCGTCCGACAACTCCCGGATACGCGAATGCAGCGGAATCTCGCCGAGGAAGCGCACACCCAGCCGCTCCGCTTCCAGTTCGGCGCCGCCATGGCCGAACAGATCCGTGCGAGTGCCGCAGTTCGGGCAGCAGAAATAGCTCATGTTCTCGATGACGCCGAGGATCGGCACATCGACCTTGCGGAACATGCCGACGCCGCGTCGCGCGTCGGCAAGCGCGATGTCCTGGGGCGTGGAGACGATGACGGCGCCGGACAGCCGGGTCTGCTGCGCCATGGTCAGCTGCGCGTCGCCGGTGCCGGGAGGCATATCGACGACAAGCACGTCGAGCTTGCCCCAGTTCACGTCACGCAGCATCTGGGTGATCGCGCTCATCACCATCGGGCCGCGCCAGACCATCGCGGTGTCGGTGTCAATCAGGAAGCCGATCGACATCACCTTGATGCCGTAGGTCTCGATCGGCTGGATGATCTTGTCCTTGAGCTCGGGCTTGCGGCTCACGCCGAACAGAAGCGGCGCCGACGGGCCATAGACGTCGGCGTCCAGAAGGCCGACCTTCAGGCCCTTGCCGGAAAGCGCGAGAGCGAGGTTCGCGGCGGTCGTCGATTTACCGACACCACCCTTGCCGGATGCCACCGCGATGATGTGGCGAACGTCGAGGCTCGCGCCAGCCTTCTGCTGCTGCGTCGGAGCGTGGGAATGGCCCGGCGCCTGCTGCGGAGGCGTCCCGCCGGCCCTCTCGGCGCTGAGCGCGACCAGAACCTGTTTGACGTCCGGCAGCGATTTCACTGCCGCCTCCGCGGCTGCGCGCACACCTTCGAGCGCGGCGGCCCGCTCCGGCGTCGTGGAAATGAAGAAACTGACGCGTTCTCCGGCGATCGCTATACTGGAGAGGCTGGATGAATCTGCGAGGCTGCCTGCTCCGTCCGGTGCCGGAACGGCCTTCAATGCGCGGATTACGTCGTCCTTCGTGACTGCCATGGAATCCTCTGCGAACGCGCGGCACCATAGTGCGCGTTTGGAATCGGTCAATTGTTGGCGTGATCAGCTTCGCACAAGCCCGCAACGCAATATTGCGTGATCCACCAAAAGTGGCGAAGACTGGCCGAACGGACGCTTGGTTCCGGCATGCAGGAGGACGTCATGAAGGTCGTCGCCGCGCTCGTTGCTCTGGCAATGGTCGCCCTTTCCCCTGCGGCACATGCTGAGAATCAAAGGCCGTTGCGCGTCGGCTCCGAGGGCGCCTATCCCCCGTTCAATTCGCTGGATGCCAATGGCCGCCTGCAGGGGTTCGACATCGATGTCGCCGAGGCCCTGTGCGCTCAGATGAACGGGACCTGCGAATTCGTGCAGGAAGACTGGGACAGCATGATCCCGGCGCTGATTGCCAACAAATTCGACTTGATCGCCGCGGCGATGGCGATCACCGAAGAGCGCAAGAAATGGATCGCCTTTTCAAAGCCTTATGCCCGCACGGCCATCAGCTTCGGGACGCGCCGGATCGCCAATATCCGCGACATCACACCTGCGGCGCTGAAAGGCCGGGTCATCGGCACGCAGTCGAACAACATCAGTGACCGCTATCTGACTGCGGTCTACGAGCCGGCCGGCGCGATCGTCAGACGGTATCAGACCCAGCAGGAGGCGCAGCTGGAGCTCGCCGCCGGCCGGATCGATGTCATCGCCGCCGGGAAGCTGTTCCTCTACGATTGGCTGACGACCGAGCAGGGCGGATGCTGCGTTTTTGCCGGAGACGCGACCACCGACGCGAAATATGTCGGTGAAGGCATCGCGATTGCCGTCCGCAAGGGCGACAAGGACCTGCTGAGCAAATTGAACGCCGCGATGGATGCAATCGTCGCCAACGGGACCTTCAAGAAGATCAACGACAAGTACTACCCGTTCAGCGTGCACTGAACCGCATTACTTGTCGCCTCGACGCCGTACCTCGATCTTCGCGCGCTCTTCCGCCGGTGAAGCGGCTATTGCCCTCGCCGTCGCGCGATGGACCGTCGTCTGCAGATCCGTGGACTTGGCCCTGAGGTCGGCGAATGCCTTGTCCAGTGCGGCCGCGTCAAAAGGCTCGGCGCGCATCGCCATGCGCAACTCGCGGCGCGCATCGCGCACCGAGTTCGATTGCCGCACGGATCGATGCGTCGTCAGCGCGAAGCTCCACATCCATCTTCTCGCGGATCGCCGGCGGCGGATGACCGACGGCCGCGATCGCGAAGATCCGTCCGAGCCACGGCTCAGGTTCCCAGAAGGCCCAGCGGGTCAGGACGAAGCCGGCGATGAACAGATTGATCAGCAGCGAAACCCCGAGCACGCCGAGAACGAGCGAAGACCGGCGTACCATCAAAGCCCTCCGATGAGGCTGGGTTCATCGACGCTGAGCGCCGCGAGATCGGTTTCGTCCGCCTGGGCCTCAACCACACCGGCGGTCCAGGCGCCCAGCCCGAACATCAGGCATGCCGCGACAAGCCCGGCGGCCGCGATGCTGCGCGGGGCAAAGGCTTCTCGCCAATTCGAGCGTGCCTTACGTGTCGGAAGGTCAGCGATGATCCGGCCGATCTGGGGAGCCGGAAGCGGCTTTGCCTCAACGGCACGGCGCAGCAGCGCATCGACGCGCTCGCCCTGGGCGAACAGCGTCCGGGCTTCGGCGCTATCGTCAAGGAGAGCCCGCGCCTCGTTCATTCGGCCGGCCGGCCATTTCCGAAGATCGGCTCCATGAAGATCGAGCCAGTGCTCGAACTCGTTCAGTGTCATCCGATCGCTCATCGTCCGTCTCCTTCGCGAGCGGCGAGCTTCGCCCGCAATGTCCTGCGGCCGCGAACCAGAAGTGATTCCACGGCCTTTTCACTGACGCCGAGAACGATCCCGATCTCGGCATTCGATTTCTCGCCATCCGCCGACAACAGCAGAGCCGCCCGCTGGCGCTCGGGCAGCGCCTGAAGGTCGCCCATCACCGCGCCAAGCTCCCGGTCGGCTTCGACACGCTGGTCGGACCCGATCTCGTTGCTTGCCGGCTCCTCGACATCGGCGAACGGCAGCCAGCGCCTGAGCTTCGCGCGCCGCTGGCGGTCGATGCAGAGGTTGACCACGACGCGGTGCAGCCAGGTCGAAAAACTCGCGTCCCCTGCCCGCCATCGCGGTAGCGTTCGCCACGCGCGATAGAAGGCGTCCTGGACCACGTCGTCGGCGTCGTTCCTCGATCCGAGAAACGACGCCGCGAGCGCGTGTGCGCGATCGGCATGGCGGCGTACGAGATGGTTGAAAGCGGCCTCATCGCCCGTGCTGGCGGCGGCGATGAGATCGTCGTCGCTCGTCTCATTGCGCTGCATTTCAACCCGGTTTGCCGATCCTCAAACACGGTATTACCCGCGATCGCCGTGCCGAGACCAGAGGGTCTTCTGGGCTTCCTCGCGGGTCACCCGTCCGTCGCCATTGATATCGAACTCCTTGAATAGCCGGTCGGTGCTTGCCTCCACGTCGGCACGACTGACCTCGCCTTCCCGCCGAAGCTCCGCCATCAACCCACGCATCGGCGTCATCGGTCCCTGATCGGCCTTGCGCGCCGGTTCCTCGTCATCGCCACCACGCCATTCGCCGCGTTCCCAGTGATGATGCCGCGGACGCTCGCCGCGCTCATCCCAACCGAAGCGCTCACGGCGGTCGCGCATCGCCTTGCGGGCGGCGTCGATCTCGCTCTGGTCGAGCTTGCCGTCGTGATTGGTATCGAGCTTGTCGAACCGCGCTTCGGGGCCGGCCAGGAACTCATCCCGGCTGATCTCGCCGTTGCTGTCGCTGTCGCGGCCCATAAGACCGGAGTGCTTGCGCCACTTGTCACGGATTTCGCGACGGCTCTCGCGGACCTCGCCGCGATCGAGGAATCCATCCTTGTTCTCGTCCGCCGCGTCGATCCGTTGCGCCCGGAAGGCGTCGAACTCCGCCTTGTCAACGACGCCGTCCTTGTTGGTGTCGAGGTTGTCGAACAGCCGATCGATGAACTTGCCGCCGCGTCCCTCGCCGGTCTTTTCCGAGGACACGGGAGCAACCGCACCCGCTGCGACAGGCAGTGCCAGGAGACCCACAATCGCGGTGCCGATCATGAGCCGCTTCGAAACAGTCGTCATCGTCCAAAACTCCAATACGCTTGAACTGATCTTTGTACGCGCGGCGAAGCGGTGCCCTGCGCTCTAAATCTTCGACTTTCGGCTTAAGTAAAAGCTCACCATGTCGGTCAGCCACCTCTTAAGGTTTTCAATTCCATATGGGCTGAGAGAAAACGCTCAGGATCGCATTCGCTTGTCGCACACCGACCAGATCGACGAAGACGGCGCGGGACCGGCCTTGCTGGCCGCGGACGATGCTGCCTGGACGGTCAATGAAATCCGCCGCCGCCTGACCGAGGAAACAAGCGACGAAGCAGTCCAGGCGCGGGAGAAACGCCGCTATACCTCCCAGAAGGTCCGCGAAGCCCGGGAGAAGCTGACATCTTCGACCGGAACGCGCCCGGAGTTCGACCTCGAGCTCGCCCGCCTCTACGCCGAGAACCGATCATCCGCGGCCTTGTCGATCCTCGCCCTCGAATTGGCGATCGCCGGCGCTCTGACGCTTTGGCTGCCCATGTTCACGGTCGCGACCTGGATCGTGTCGGTGCTCTGCTCGCACGGCCTGATCATGTTCTACGCGCACCGCTTCCTGAAAAGCGGCGTGCCGGCGACCTCGCTCAAATCATGGCGTCGCCGCTTCGTCATGGCCGAATTCCTCCACGCCACGTCGTTCTCGACGGTCGTCCTGCCGCTTATGCTGATCGGCAGCATCAGCGGCAACGTGTTCATCGTCTTTTCGATGCTGCTCGCAACCGCGGTGCAGGTGGTTTTGTCGGCCAGCCTCTCCTCGACCGTCTATGCCGGCTCGGTCCCGATCACGTTCGCGATCGCCTGCTTGTTCGCGATAATGCCCGATCGCGAGCTCCAGGCCGTCGCTCTCGTGGCGCCGCTCGCGCAGGTTTTCCTCGTCTTGCTCGGCAAGAGGCTGTTCCGTTCCTCGCTCATGACACTGCACTACCGCGCCGAGAAGGACGCGCTGATCGCCGAGCTGGAACAGGCCAAGCTCAACTCCGACGAGGCCCGTCGCCGAGCCGAGACCGCCAATGTCGCGAAGTCCCGCTTCCTCGCCACGATGAGCCACGAACTCCGCACCCCGCTCAACGCCATTCTCGGCTTCTCCGAGGTGCTCAAGAGCGAGGTCTTCGGCGCGCATACGAACCCGACCTACAAGGAATATGCTGGCGACATCCATTCGAGCGGCGAGCATCTGTTGACGCTCATCAACGAGCTTCTCGATCTGTCGCGCATCGAAGCCGGCCGCTACGAGCTCAACGAGGAGGCGATCAACCTCGCTCACGTCGTCGAGGACTGCCACCACCTCCTCAAGCTTCGCGCGAAGAACCGCGGCATCCATATCCGCGACGCCTTCGCATCTGGCCTGGCTTTGCTTTGGGCCGATGAGCGCGCCATCCGCCAGATCACGCTCAACCTGCTGTCGAACGCGATCAAGTTCACGCCGCAGGGCGGAGAAATCACACTGCGCGTCGGCTCTACGCCGGACGGCAGCCAGTTCCTCTCGGTCAAGGATTCCGGTCCGGGAATTCCGGAGAGCGAGATCCCTGTCGTCCTGTCCTCGTTCGGCCAGGGAACGCTCGCGATCAAAACCGCCGAACAGGGCGCCGGTCTCGGCCTGCCTATCGTCCAGGGGCTGGTCGATCTGCATGGCGGCACCTTCGAGCTGAAAAGCAAGCTCCGCGAGGGAACCGAGGTCATTGTCACCTTCCCGCCGACCCGGGTGATGACTGCGCTCGCACCGCTGTCCGCGCAGGACGAGGCTTATTTCCGCCGCCGCGCCTGATCCGCGGTAACGCCGCCGTCGCGGGCGAATGCGGCGATCATCGGTAGTTGCATCGGCGGACCGCCGACTTATCCTGCCGGCTTAGAATGAACCCTGGTTAGTCCATGAACATCTACTGGATAGGCTTCGGCGTTGTCGTCGCCGGCATCGTCTTCCTCGTTCTCGGAGACAGTGTCTTCGGCCTTGGTCCGGTGGACGGCTCGAAGATCGCCGGCGTCGTCGCCATGGGCGTTCTCCTCATCGTCTTCCTGCCCCGGCTGACTCGACGCTACGGGAGAGAACAAGGCGGCAGGCCGTTGATTCACCTGATGATCTGGCTCGCCATCATTGCCGTCCTCGCGGTCGTCTATCGCTTCCGCGAGACGCTTGGGATCGATGTGGGCTGATCAGCTAACCCAGTCGACGATACTCTCGATCAGGAATCGTCCGCCAAGGATGACCATGAATAGGCCGAGAGCGATCTCGAGCTGACGCCTGCTGAACGCATGCGCGATCCGCACGCCGAGCGGCGCGGTCAGCATGCTCACCGGAGCGATCAGAAGCGCTCCGATCGCCGAGACATAGCCGATCGAAAGCGGCGGCAGTTCGGCCATTTCCGGCCAACCGGCAACCATGAAGCCGATCGCGCCCGGGATTGAAACCAGGACGCCGACGCCCGCTCCCGTTCCGACCGACTGATGGATCGAGCGGCCGTGGATCGCATAGACCAGATTGACGATACCGCCGCCGCCGATGCCGATCAGCGAGGCCAGGACCCCGATGCCGAACCCGTATCCCGACATCGCCGCCCTACCGGGAAGCTCCTCGGTCATCTGGATCTTCTTCGAACCGAGAAACAGCATCTGCGAGCCGAACAGAACGCCGAACAGACCGAAGACGAGCTTCAATCCCTCCGAGGATACGAACGCCGCGACGCCTGCACCGATAATCACGCCGCCAAGGATCGGCAGAATCCAGTTCCGGAGCGTGGCCATGTCCACCGATCCCCTCGCCTTGTGGCTCAGGAAGGACCGGATCGAGGTCGGGATGATCACCGCGAGTGAGGTGCCCACGCACAGATGCATCTTGATGCCGTCGTCGACACCGATGACCCCGAACAGGTGGTAGAGCACCGGCACGATGATGAGGCCGCCGCCGACGCCGAGCAGGCCGGAGAAGATACCGGTGAAGGCGCCGCCCACGAGGAGAAGGAGGGCGAGACGAAACAATTCGTCTGGGGGAATTCCGAACATGCCGCGGCTTTGTCGCCCGTTGCTGGCGCCGCGGCAAGAATTGAGTTCAGTTTTCCGCTATGCGGCTTTGGTTGCCTGTTCGTCGCGAACCATGCTCAGCGCCTCTCGCAGCACCTGCACGCCCGCTCCGGGCTTGTGCGCGTTTTCCGCCAGATGGCGCCGATAGGCCCGCGCGCCCGGCACGTTTTGGAACAGCCCGAGCATATGGCGCGTCACGTTCGCGAGCTTTCCGCCTTCCGCGATATGGCGCTCGATATAGGGGACCATCAGTTCCGCGGCTTCGCGCGCAGTGCTGAGCGGGTTCTCCTCGCCAAACAGCCGGCGATCGACGTCGAGCATGAGACCGGGATTATGATAGGCGGCACGGCCCAGCATGACGCCGTCGAGATGGCGAAGATGCTCTTCCGACTGGTCGAGGTCGACGACGCCACCATTGATCGCGATGGGAAGCTCGGGCAGGCGCGCCTTCAGGCGATAGACCAGACCATAGTCGAGCGGCGGCACATCGCGGTTTTCCTTCGGCGAAAGCCCTTCAAGCCAGGCCTTGCGGGCATGCACGATCACCGCGTCAGCCCCGGCTGCGACGACCGTGTCGACGAGAGCGTTCAGCGAAACTTCCGGATCCTGGTCGTCGACGCCGATCCGGCACTTCACCGTCACCGGAACCGAAACGCTCCGCTTCATGGCCGCGACCAGCTCGCCGACCAACGCAGGCTCGCGCATCAGACAGGCGCCGAACCGTCCGTCCTGCACGCGATCCGAGGGGCACCCGACATTGAGGTTCACCTCGGCATAACCGAAGTCTTCGGAGATCCTCGCCGCCTCGGCGAGCTGCGCCGCATCCGAACCGCCGAGCTGGACCGCGACGGGGTGCTCATCGGCCGCGAAGCCGAGCAGACGCTCGCGCGGTCCATGCTTCACGGCCGGAGCGGTCACCATTTCGGTGTAAAGGCGCGCGCGGCGCGACATCAGGCGATGGAAGAACCGGCAATGCCGGTCCGACCAGTCCATCATCGGCGCAACGGAAAAGCGCAGGTTTCGGGTGGCGAGCCTCGTCATGCGCGCTTTTCTATGCGCAGAGGCTCCGCCCGTCGAGCCGCACGGGAAATTTGGCGTGAACGAAACAAAGCCGACAGCGCGAAAAGGCCACGTCTACAAGACGGTAAAATCTCCCGTCGGCACGCTCAAGCTGGTCGCGACGGACGATGGCTTGGCCGCGATCCTATGGGAGAACGACAACCCGGACAGAGTTCGTCTGAACATCGTCGCTGAGAGCGAGAACCACCCGATTCTCCGAGAGGTCGAAAGCCAGCTTGCGGACTATTTCGCGGGAAAGCGGAAGTCCTTCGATCTGCCGTTCGATTTCACCGGCACCGAATTCCAGAAAAGGGTCTGGGCGGCACTGCTTGCCATTCCCTTCGGCGAAACGCGTTCCTACGGGCACATTGCCGAGCAGATCGGCCATCCAAAGGCCGCTCGCGCGGTCGGAGCTGCGAACGGCAGGAACCCGATCTCGATCGTCGTGCCCTGTCATCGTCTCGTGGGATCGACCGGCGATCTGACGGGGTTCGCCGGCGGCCTCGCGGCGAAAAGGCACCTGCTCGGACTCGAAACCGGCAAGCCCGAGTAGCGCCCCGGTTCTTCAGAATCCAAACGAGGGTTGAGCTGGCGAAGGCGCCTCAAGACGAACGCCCTCGAGTTCCAGCATCCTCGCCTTTGCCGTCGAGCCGCCCGGCGCCGAGAAACCGCCGATCTTGCCTCCCGCCGTCAGCACCCTGTGACATGGGATGATTAGCGGTACCGGATTTCTGGCCATGGCCTGACCGACATCCCGCGCGACCTCGGGTCCGGCGCCAAGCTCCTTTGCCAGCGTTCCATAGGTCGTCGTGTGCCCCCACCCGACCTGCCGGACTGCAGCATAGATCTGCCTGAAGAAGCCGTCCTGGTCTTGGAGGTCGACCCGGACCGATGAGAAATCGATCTGCTCGCCGTCGAAATAGCGCTTCACGGCCGCGATTGCGTCGGCCACGTCCGGCGTGGGCGTGCCGGGCTTCGCACCCGGTATGCGGCGCATGAGAAGCCTTTCGGTCCCGTCAGCGCTTCGGGTCGGCAGTTGAAAACGGGTGATGCCGGCACTGTTCCAGGCGATGCCGCAGAAACCGCCGGCGGTGTCGAAAATGACGTATTGCGCGATCTCAGCCATCATCTGACCTGCTTATTGCGTTCGAACAGGAGATCGTGAGCCCGACGCCGAAATCCCACCCGATTCCGATGATCCGTTAACGCTCCAGCCTCAGCCGAGGGTTGTCCACCCTGCATTTCCAGCCCTATGTAAGGTAAATCAATCCCTGCCGATCAGGAGTTAGTATGCGTTCAGAGGAGCCTCGCGCCGTCCGTCTCGCCGATTATCGTGCGCCGGACTTCCTGATCGAAACAGTTCATCTCGACGTCAATCTGGCCGGCCCTGAAACCCTTGTTGTATCGCGGCTTGGGCTGCGCCCGAACCCGGCAGGCCGCATCGGCGCCCCACTCGTCCTCGATGGCGACGGTCTCAGCCTCTCCGGCACGCCGCTTCTCGATGGCACGGAGCTCGGTGCCGCCAGTTATGCGGCCACCCCGACCGCTTTCACTCTTCATCAGCCGCCGGCTGAAGCATTCGAACTGACGCTGGCGACGAAGCTCGACCCGGCGGCGAATACCCAGTTGATGGGCCTCTACCGCTCCGGCAGCGCCTATTGCACCCAGTGCGAGGCCGAGGGCTTCCGCCGCATCACTTATTTCCTCGACCGGCCGGACGTTCTGTCCGTCTACACCGTCCGCATCGAGGCCGACCGCGCCGAAGCTCCCGTCCTTCTCGCGAACGGCAATCCGGTCGAAAGCGGCGATCTCGGCGGCAATCGCCATTTCGCGGTGTGGCACGACCCCTTCCCGAAGCCCTGCTATCTCTTCGCACTCGTCGGCGGCGATCTTGCCGTCATCAAGGACGGTTTCCGCACCGCTTCCGGCAGGCATGTCGACCTCGCGATTTATGTCGAGCACGGCAAGGAGGAGCGCGCATCCTACGCGATGGACGCGCTCAAGCGCTCGATGCGCTGGGACGAGCAAGCCTTTGGACGGGAATACGATCTCGACGTGTTCAACATCGTCGCCGTGTCCGACTTCAACATGGGCGCGATGGAGAACAAGGGCCTCAACGTCTTCAACGACAAATACGTTCTGGCAAGCAGCGAGACCGCGACCGACGCCGATTATGCCGGCATCGAGAGCGTCATCGCGCACGAATATTTCCACAACTGGACCGGCAACCGCATCACCTGCCGCGACTGGTTCCAGCTCTGCCTCAAGGAAGGCCTGACGGTCTTCCGCGACCAGGAATTCACGCAGGACATGCGCTCCCGCCCGGTCGAGCGCATCTCGGACGTGCGCGGTCTGCGCTCCGTGCAATTCCCCGAGGATGCCGGCCCGTTCGCCCATCCGGTGCGGCCGGACACCTATCGCGAGATCAACAACTTCTACACGGCGACCGTCTACGAGAAGGGCGCCGAAGTCATCCGCATGCTGAAGACCCTGATCGGGGCGGACGCCTTCCGGCGGGGCATGGACCTCTATTTCGACCGCCACGACGGCGAAGCCGCGACTATCGAACAATTCATCGCCTGCTTCGCCGAGGCTTCGGGCCACGATCTCAAGCAGTTCCTGCTTTGGTATTCACAGGCCGGCACCCCGGATGTCATCGCGACCGAGCACTGGGATGAGCGCAGCGGTACGTACGCGCTCGACATCCGCCAGCACATCCCCGTGACACCGGGCCAAATCGACAAGAAGCCGATGGTGATCCCGCTCGCTTTCGGCCTGCTCGGTTCGGACGGTAATGATATCGATCTCGGCTCCGACGGCCGGGTCAAACGCGATGGCTTGATCGTTCTCACGAGCGCCGAACATCGCTTCGAGTTCAGGGGCCTGAAGGAACGGCCTGTCCCCTCGTTGAACCGCAATTTCTCGTCGCCGATCCAGCTCAAGATTGACCTCTCCGACGACGACCTCCTGTTCGCCGCCCGTCATGACAACGACCGGTTCAACCGCTGGCAGGCGATGCAGAGCGCGATGACGCGGCTGCTGGTGACCTCGGCCAAGACGATCCGCAACGGCGGCGAGGCACTTGGCGAACCCCGCATCGCCGGGGCGATTGCGAGCGTGCTCAATGCCAACGACCGCGACGACGCGTTCGCGGCACAATTCTCGATCCTGCCGACCGAGACCGACCTGACGCGCGAAATCGGCTCCGACGTCGATCCCGATGCGATCTACGCCGCCCGGCGCGGGCTCAAGGAGGCAATCTCCGCCCAAATCCAGCCGAGCTTGCTTGCCTGCTATTCGGGGCTTGCCGATCAGGGTTCCTATACGCCCGACGCGAAGAGCGCTGGTCGCCGATCGCTGCGCGGTGTCGCGCTGGACCTACTCGTGATCGGCGGTGGCGAGGAGGCAATCACGCTCGCCGAGCGTCAATACACCCATGCGACAAACATGACCGACCGGATGTCGGCTCTCGCCTCGCTATCGCAGGTCGATCACCCTGTCCGCGAACGTGCCTTTTCCGACTTCGCCGAGCGTTTCGCCGACGAGCATCTCGTCCTCGACAAATGGTTCGCGCTGCAGGCCGCCATTCCGGAACGCGGCACGCTCGATCGCGTCCGCGGGCTGATGAGCCATCCGGCCTTCAGCATGGGCAATCCGAACCGTGTCCGCTCGCTCGTCGGCGGCTTCGCCTCCGGCAATCCGACGCAGTTCAACCGGCCGGACGGCGCGGGCTACGAATTCCTCGCCGATGTCGTCCTCGAGCTCGACCCGAAGAACCCGCAGGTCGCGGCCCGCCTTCTCGGCGCGTTCCGCAGCTGGAAGACGCTCGAAAGCGGCCGCCGCGCGCTGGCCGAACAAGCGCTCCGGCGGATCAATTCCGTCAGTCCACTGTCGGCGGACGTGTCGGACCTCGTGACGCGGGCGCTCGCATAAACGTAGTCCCGACTCAAGTAGTTGATCCGACTCCGCTTTCGCGATGTTGGTTAAAAAATGGTATTTTTTCGTCCTTGGCGCACTGGACAAATCAGTGCGCGAGGATTCAAATCCACCTAACCCGAAGCAATTGTTAGCGTTCCTGCCGGGTTGAATTTTCGATTTGAATCTCTCGGGGGCAGGGAAATGGCGCGTACTCACGCGGCCGGGGGATCGGCGCGTCCGTACACGATTAAAGGTTTGGCGCAGTCTATTGCCTGCCCGACCTATCGACGACTGATCACGGGTGAACCTATCGTCCGGATGTCGGTACCGATACTAATCTGTGTCTTCCTGTTCGCAGTCGGCGGCGGGAATCTGCTTCATCTTCTGCAGATGCGCGACCGTACCCTTGCCGGCATGGCCGAAATGCTTGATCTCGTCGCCGGGCGCATTGCTCGCGACCTTCAGGTTCTCACCCCGGCTGAGGGCCCCGGCGCTGCGGGTGCCGCCGCGGCCACCTATATCCGCAGTGATCTGCCTCAGGAAGTTTCGTCCCACGGTCGCGGCTTCCTCCTCGCCGAGCCGGACGGCCGCATCGTGGCGGCGACAGGTACCGGCCTGGGCTCGGTCGGCGGCGACCTCACGACCGCGCTCGGCCCGAACCAGATCCTGACGACGTTCGGGGACCGCGCCGGCGTCATGCGCATCTCGACGCCGAACGGCGACATGCTGGCGACCGTCCGCAATCTCGGCGAGCCGTTCGGCCAGTTGGCCGTAGTCCAGCCCGTCTCCGAAGCGCTCGCCGAATGGCAGCATGATGCACGGATGACGACCGGCTTCCTCGTCATCACGGCCGCGGTCCTGGCATTGCTCGGCGGCGCTTTCCATTGGCAGGCATCGCGCGCGCGCCGCGCCGATCTGATTTACGAGCACGTCCAGCAGCGGGTCGACACCGCGCTCTCCCGCGGTCGCTCCGGTTTGTTCGACTGGGACCTCGCCCGCGGCCGCATCTTCTGGTCACGCTCGATGTACGAGCTCGTCGGAATGGAACCGCAGGACAACCTGATCTCCTTCGGCACGTTCCAGACGATCATCCATCCCGACGACATCGATCTGTACGCACTCGCCGACGAGCTTCTGCGCGGCGACACCAATGTCATCGACCAGGCGTTCCGCGTCCGCCACGAGGACGGGTCGTGGGTCTGGCTTCGGGCTCGCGCCGAGGTCGTCCGCCAGATCGAGCACGAGCCGCGCGTGATCGGCATCTGCGTGGATGTCACCGAGGAACGCCAGCTCGCCGAGCGCACCGCGACCGCAGATGTCCGCCTGCGCGACGCCGTCGAGACGATTTCGGAAGCCTTCGTCCTCTGGGATTCCGAAAGTCGCCTCGTCCTCTGCAATTCGAAGTTCCAGCAGCTCTATCAATTGCCCGACGGCGCCGTGTCTCCCGGCACGCCCTATGAGATGGTCATCTCGAACGGCCGTGCTCCCCTCGTCCGAACCCAGGTCCGTCCGGAAGGTCGGCCGGAAGAAGGCGCGCGTACATACGAGGCGCAGATCGAGGACGGCCGCTGGCTCCACATCAACGAACGCCGCACCAAGGACGGCGGCTTCGTCTCGGTCGGCACCGACATCACTTCGCTGAAGCGCCACGAGGAAAAGCTGCTCGACACCGAGCGTCAGCACATGGCGACGATTTCGGACCTGCGGAAATCGCGACAGATCCTCGAGCTCCAGACCCAGCAGCTCGCCGAGCTCGCCGATAAGTACGCCGAGCAGAAGGCCGAGGCCGAGACGGCCAACCAGGCAAAGTCCGAATTCCTCGCCAATATGAGCCACGAGCTTCGCACGCCGCTCAATGCCGTCATCGGGTTCTCGGAGATCATGACCTCCGGCGCCTTCGGCCCGCTCGGCTCACCGAAATACGAGGAGTATTGCCGGGACATCGGCGACAGCGGGCAGTACCTGCTCGACGTCATCAACGACATCCTGGAGATGGCTCGCATCGAGCAGGGCCACCGCAGCCTGCGCATCGAGGAAGTGGACCTTGACGCCACCGTGCTGGACGCGCTCCGCGTCATCACCCCACTCTCCGAGGAGAAGGGCCTCGCGCTCCGTGCCGAGGCCGCGACCGGCATTGTCGCCCGCGCTGACCGCCGCGCGCTGAAGCAGATCCTGCTGAACCTCGTCTCGAATGCCGTGAAGTTCACACCGCCGGGCGGCCGCGTCGCCGTCCGTCTCCGCCAGGTCGGCGGAGCGGTGAACATCTATGTCGAGGACACGGGCATCGGCATCGCCAAGGAGGCGCTTGCCCGCTTGGGCCGCCCGTTCGAGCAGGTCGAGAACCAGTTCACCAAGACCCATAAGGGATCAGGCCTCGGCCTCGCGATCGCCCGCTCGCTGGTCGAACTGCACGAAGGCTCGATGCGCATCCGCTCGACGCCCGGCGTCGGCACGGTCGTCCTTGTCCGCCTGCCATTGCGCGACATCGAACTCGCCGAAATGGAGGACGTCCGGGCCGCGGGTTAGGCCGGGACGATCTCCTCGAACACCGCCCGCACGCCTTTCTGCACGTCGAGCAGTTCGGCATTCAGCGCCGGAAAGTCTGGCGCGACGGCCGCCCTGGCCAAAAGGTTCGCGAACCCGCGAGGCGGATCGGCCGGGTCGAACTTGCCGGTCAGACAAAGCCGCAGAAGCTGCGTGAGGTTGTGCTGCATCACGGTCGCCCGATTCAGCACTTCCCATTGATCGTCGCTAAGGAGCCCGGCCTCGAACGCATTTCGCAACACGGTCGCAGTCGACGTACTGAGCAGGCCCGGATGCTCATGGGCATGCACGAGCTGCAGATACTGGGCGATGAATTCGAGATCGATCAGTCCGCCCGCCGCGAACTTGATGTCCCACGGATTGCCATCGCCCTTCTCGGACGACAGCCTCTTGCGCATATCCGCCACATCGGCCGTCGTCTTCGCAAAATCGTGTTTCCGGGCCAGGATGTTGACGATTACCGTCTCGATCGTCTCCCGAAACTCGTGAGGCCCTGATACGGCACGACTACGCGTCAGCGCCATGTGCTCCCAGGTCCAGGCCTCGGAAATCTGATAGTCGCTGAACGCCTTCAGCCTCGTCGCAAGCGGACCTGCCCTGCCCGACGGCCGTAGCCGAAGATCGACCTCGTAGAGCGTCCCCTCCGCGGTGGGCGCGGAGAGCGCCGCGATCAGGCGCTGGGTCAGCCGCGCATAATACTGGCTCGGCGGAAGCGGGCGCGGCCCATCTGAGGCATCGACATCGTCGGGATGCTCGTAGATCAGGATCACGTCGAGATCCGACGCCGCGGTCATTTCGCGGCCGCCGAGCTTGCCCATCGCCAGTACCGAGGATCGCCCGCCCGGCACATGACCGTGCGCATGCGCCATCTCCTCCTCGGCGGCCTCATGAAGGCGTTCGATCAGGACATCGGCAAGCCGCGCGAACGCTCCGCCGGCGGCGTCCGCACCAACCACGCCCGACAGCACTCTCATGCCGATCAGGACCCGCTGCTGCTGTCCGAAAATGCGCGCGCGGTCGAGTATCTCCTCATAGGAGCGGGCGTCCCTGAGTGAGTGATCGAGTCGCGCCTTAAGGTCCTCCCGGCTCGGTAGCCGGGAAAAGAAGGCCGGCTCTAGCACAGCGTCGAGGACATGCGGATGCTTGCCGACGATCTGTGCGATGCGAGGCGCGGTACCGAGTGCGTCGGCGATCAGACCCAGGAAGCCCGGATTGTTGCGCAGGATCGCGAAGAACTCGACACCGCCCGAAAGCTGGCTGAGCACCCGCTCAAACGACCTGAGCGCCCCGTTCGGATCGGAAGTCTTGGCGAAGGTGTCGAGCAGCAAAGGCACGAGTTCAGTGAGCAATTCGCGCGCTCTCGCCGAGCGCGTAGCGGGCACCCGTCCGTGATGCCAGCCGCGAACGAGCGACGAAACCTGGATGGGGTCCTTGAACCCCATCGACTGCAAGGTCGCGAGCGTCTCCGGGTCATCCTCATCACCAGTGAAGACGAGACTGCCGGCAGCGACGTCGAGTGCCGGCGCGTCCTCGAACAGCTGGGCGTAATGCCCCTGAACGATCTTGAGCTGCCCCCGAAGTTCGTCGGCGAAGGCATCGCGGCTTTCAAATCCGGCGAAGCGCACGAAGTTGGCCATCTTCGTCTCATCGGATGGCAGCGAATGCGTCTGTTCGTCCCGCACCATCTGCAGCCGATGTTCGATCGTCCGCAGGAAACGGTACGCATGGACCAACTCGTCACGCGCCTTGCGTCGATCCAGTTCAGAGCGACCAGCCGATCGAGCGTCTCCTCTGTCGAACGGGATCGTAAAGCGGGATTTCTGCCACCCGCGACAAGCTGTTGAGTTTGAACGAAGAACTCGATCTCGCGGATACCGCCACGGCCGAGCTTCACATTGTGCCCCTCGACCGCGATCGCGCCATGTCCGCGATGGACATGGATCTGCCGCTTCATCGCGTGGACATCAGCGATGGCGGCGTAATCGAGGTATTTGCGCCAGACGAACGGGGTGAGTTCGGCCAGGAATTCATCGCCCGCCGCGATGTCGCCGGCACAGGTCCGCGCCTTGATCATCGCCGCACGTTCCCAGTTCTGGCCGACGCTCTCGTAATAGCAGAGTGCCGCCGCGATCGAGATCGCCACCGACGTCGAACCGGGATCCGGCCGCAGCCTGAGATCGGTCCGGAACACGTAACCGTCCGCCGTCCGCTCCTGCATGATACGAACGAGCCGCTGGACGATCTTCACGAAAAACTGCACCGGCTCGACATCGTCGGCCAGCGGCGCCGTATCCCGGTCGAACAGGACGATCAGGTCGATGTCGGAGGAGTAGTTCAGTTCCCGCGCGCCATGTTTGCCCATGGCCAGGACGAACAGACCGGAGCCCATCTCCGGCTCGGCGGGATCGATCTCGATCTTTCCGCGCGCGGCCTCCGCCCGCAGCAGAAATTTCAGCGAGGACGAGATCGCCGTGTCGGCGAGATCGGTCAGCGCGCCGGTGACGTCCGGCACGGTCCAGACTTGGCCGAGATCGGCGAGGCCGGACAGCAGCGCCATTTCCTGCTTCGCCTTGCGCAGGCGCCGCATCACTTTGGCTTCGTCGGTAACCAGATCCGCGGCATCGCGCGCGGCGGCCAGCACCCGGTCGCGCGAGCTCGCCGGATCGTCAGTCAGAAGACGCCGAAGCCGCTTGGGATCGGACGACGCAAAGTGCCAGAGGTAAGGAGAGCCCTCCGTGATGCCGGCGAGCAGCGCTTCAGCTGGCGTGCCCGGTTTCAACACATCGGCGAGTTCAGGATGGCCTTCGATCAGCCCGGCCGCTCTTCGAATGGCCCGTCTCACCCGAAGCGGGCTCGGCCTGACTCCGCTGGCTAGCGAGCCGCTCAAGCGGCACCATTGCCGTTCAGGCGCGGCAATTCCATCATCACCCGCAATCCGGGGCGATTGTCGGACAGCACCAGCTTGCCGTCATGCTGGATCGGGCCACCGCGTTGGCGAGGCTGAGGCCGAGGCCGGAGCCCGGCGGCGTCCGGCTCGATTCAAGCCGGACGAAACGCTCGAGAACACGCTCGCGGTCGTCCACCGGAATTCCCGGGCCGCGGTCGGCCACGGCAAACCGCACCCGTTCCGCTCGCTCTCCACCGCAACTCGACCGGCCGGCTTGCGGTCGTCGCTCGTCGTATACTTCAACGCATTGTCGACAAGGTTGGTCAGAGCCTGGCCAGCAATTCGCGATTGCCGTGCACCTTGGCACCGGCAACCGCCCTCACCTTGAGCTCGACTTCGTCTCCTCGGCCAGGGGCTCGTATAGCTCCGCCACGCTCTCGATCAACTCCGAAGCATCGACCGGCGCCATGATGTGAGCGCGTATCGGATTCGGCACGCGCGATCACCAGCATGGTGTTGAACGTGCGGATCAGGCCGTCGGATTCGTCGATCACCTCGTCCAGCGTCGCGCGGTATTCGTCATCGGTCTTCGCCTTGCGCAGCGCCTCTTCCGCGCGGTTACGCAGGCGTGTCAGCGGCGTCTTGAGATCGTGCGCAACGTCATCGGTCACCTGCCGCAGCTCGATCATCAGGCCGCCGATCCGGTCGAGCATCTGGTTGGTCGCGGTCGCGAGACGATCGAACTCATCGCCCGAGCCGGAACCATCGGCAGGCGCCGCGACAGATCGCCGGCCATGATGGTGCGGCTGGTCGCCGTCATCGAATCGAGACGAACGAGCACGCGCCGGGCGACCAGCAGACCGCCTGCAAGGCCGACCAGAGTGACGAGGACAAGACCGCCGAGAATTGGCCCTGGCGAGCACCTCGGCGAAACGCCGCCGTTCCGCAAGATCGCGGCCGACCAGCAGCCGGAAGCCGTTCGGCAGGACCATGACCTGCACATGCGCGGACATCGTTCGTACGCTGCGTCGTCAAGGGGCCGTATTCGGTCTCGCGCGTGCCCGTCGCGATCGAGCACGCCGGGCGGCAAGCGAGCCGACATTGCCGATCAGCGGCTGGCCGTTCGGCGCGGTGACGAGATAGAGGAACGAGCCCGGCTGCCGCGCCCGCTCATCGATATCCTGCAGCATCCCGAGCAAGCCGGAGGAATTGTAGCGTGGTCACGAGATTGGACGTCTCGGCATCGACGGTCTCGGCGATCTGCGCCTGGAGCGCGCGGCTCGACTGCACAGACGACATAACCGAGACCCAGCACCGCCGCGACCGCGAACACGGCCAGCAGGCCGACCGCCAGCTTTACCGCGGTGGTGCGGAACAGCTTACCGAGCGCCGTCACGGATCATGTATCCGGCGCCGCGTACGGTGTGCAGCAGAGGCTTGTCGAAGCCCTTGTCGATCTTCGAGCGCAGCCGCGAGACATGGACGTCGATGACGTTGGTCTGCGGGTCGAAGTGATAATCCCAGACATTCTCGAGCAGCATGGTGCGCGTCACCACCTGCCCAGCGTGACGCATCAGATATTCGAGCAGCCGGAATTCGCGCGGCTGCAGCACGATCTCCTTGCCCGCCGCGCGTCACGGTGTGGGCCAGCCGGTCGAGTTCCAGATCGCCGACCCGATAGACGGTTTCGTGGCAAGCTGGTCGTGCCGCGACGGCCAAGTGCCTCGACGCGCGCCAGAAGCTCGGTGAAAGCGTAAGGCTTCGGGAGATAATCGTCGCCGCCGGCGCGCAGGCCGGCGACGCGGTCGTCGACCTGTCCGAGCGCCGACAGGATGAGAACCGGCGTCTGCAGCCCTTCTCGCGCGAAGCCGCCCGATCATCGACAGTCCGTCGAGCTTCGGCAGCATGCGGTCGACGACAAGCACGTCGTAATCGCCTTCGCTCGCCAGCGCATGGCCGTGCTCGCCGTCGGCCGCATGATCGGCGACGTGCCCCGCTTCCCGCAGCGCCCGGACGAGATAGGCGGCGGCGTCTCGGTCGTCCTCGACGAGCAGAATGCGCATCTCTGCTTCATACATTAAGGCGCGTCCTACAAAGAAGGTGGCGGACGGTCATCGACCCGCCGCCTTGCATCGATGAAGCTGCGATCAGCCCTTCTGGACCGGGATCGCGACGTAGCGGGTGTTCTCGCCGGATTTCACGCGCAGCAGCACCGAGCGGGTGCCCTTGTCGCGAGCCTTGTTGACCGCATCGGCCACCTCGCGAGGAGTGCTGACCTTGGTGCCGGCCACTTCGAGAATGGTGTCGCCGACCGCAGCTTCTCCGCGAGCGGGCTCGCCTCGTCGACGTCGGCCACCGCGACGCCATCGCCGTCTGTCGGAGCGCTGGCAGCTCGATCCCGAGATCGGCCAGCGAAGGCTCGGCTTCACCGTGCTCCGCTGGCGTCTCGCCGTCGTCGGCTGCGCCTGCTTCGGCTCGTCCGGCAGCGTGCCGAGCTCGACCGAGACGTCTTCTCGCTGCCATCGCGCCAGACCTTCAGATCGGCCTTCGAGCCCGGCTTCAGGCCGGCGATCGTGCCGCGACAGTTCGCGCGCATCCTCGATCTCCTGTGCCGTTGACCGGCATGCACCACGTCGCCGGCCTTGATGCCGGCCTTGGTGCCGGGGCTGCCCGGCTGCGGCTCGACGACGAGCGCACCGTGACCTTCCTTGAGACCGACGGATTTCGGCGATGTCGTCCGTCACCGGCTGGATCTGGACGCCGAGCCAGCCGCGGGTGACCGCGCCGTTCTGCGGAGATCGTCGATGACGCGTCTGCGCGACTTCCGACGGGCACGGCGAAGGCGATGCCGACACTGCCGCCCGACGGCGAGTAGATCGCGGTGTTCACGCCGACCACTTCGCCCTTGAGGTTGAAGGTCGGGCCGCCCGAATTGCCGCGGTTCACCGGCGCGTCGATCTGCAGGAAGTCGTCGTAAGGGCCCGCGCCGATATCGCGGCCGCGAGCCGATACGATGCCTGCCGTCACCGAGCCGCCGAGGCCGAACGGATTGCCGATCGCGACCACCCAGTCGCCGACGCGCGGCGTCTCGGTGTCGAACGAGACGAACTTGTGGTCCTTGACGCCATCGACCTTCAGAAGAGCGAGGTCGGTGCGCGGATCGGTGCCGACGACCTTGGCCTTCAGCGTCTTGCCGTCATTGGTCGCGACCTCCACCTCGGTCGCGTTCTCGACGACGTGGTTGTTGGTGACGATGTAGCCGTCGGCCGAGATGAAGAAGCCCGAGCCCTGCGCCGCGCCGAACTGCTTCGGAGCATTGCGGCGTCCCTGCGGTCGCTGCTCGTCAGGCCGCATACCGTATTCGTCGAAGAAGCGGCGAAGCGGGTGGCCTTCCGGAAGATCCTTGAAGAAGCCCGGGAGATTGGTCTGGTCTGCGCGGCCGGTGCTCGGTCTTGACGCGCACGCTAACGACCGCCGGCTGTACCGTCTCCACGACATCGGCGAAGCTGAGATCTGCTCCTGCTGCGGAGAGGTCCGCTGCAGGTCGTTCTCTTGGCTGAGATTCTGGACCTGGGTGACCTGCGCCGTGGCAGGCTGGGTGTCGGCCAAGAACGGTCTCGCCGGCGATGAAGTCCGGACAGGCCGAGCGCGAAGACGGAGGCGAGAAGAACTCTCTTGTGCCGCTTCAGCGGCGAGCGCTTGGCGGGGCTCTGGTTGTCGAGCTGCATGTGTTCGGTTCCTCTTCGAATTTCGGGCGGCTTCTCGCCGCTTCGCATGAGGAAGATGGGGCGGACCGCCTTACGGCTCCATGGCGCGAACATGAAATGTTCGTAAGGTTTGGGGACACCCATCTCGCCGATCGCAGTCCCCGGGAATCCATCGACCTGCTTGCCCGACAGGGTGTTTGCTGGCACCACTCTCAGGCTCGTTCCCCGCTTCGCAGAGTCCCGATGAGTTCGATAGAGGAAGATGCAGAAGCGGAGGAATTGGAACCGCGTGCCCGGGACGGCGAGCCCTCGGCGATCATCAACGAGCGGGTGAAACTCTCGGCGACTTATCTGAACAATCTCGGCGTCAGCCTGTTCGCGGTCGGCTTTCTGGCGCCGATGGTCTCGATCCTTTCGGATCCGGCCAAGACGATCGACCTGAAGCTCGTGATCGCCAGCCTCGTTTGTATAATCTTCAGCGCCGTCCTACATTTGCTTGGGAGGGCCTTCCTCGGAAGGATGAGCGCATGACCACGGCAAACTTTCTGATTCTTCTCATCGCACCCGCGATGGCTCTGCTTTTTGCCGGCGTCCTGTTCGCTCTGCCGATCCCAAAAGCGGCAAGAACGGAGACAGACGATCTGTGTCGCGAGTTGAGCGATCTGAGGAAGACGGTCGCGGGTCTCCAGAAACTGGTGATCGGCAGCAAGGTCCGGAACGCGCAATCTCGCAAGCCGAAGGTCGGTGCGTTGAAGGCGCTTGAGAGACGTCGCGCCTGACATCTGTTCTTGCTGTCGTCTAGGCGGCGTCTTCCGCCTTCAGGGCCTCAAGCCGACGCTTCTCGTCTTCGCTCAAAGTCTGATCCACGATCGCGGTGCGGCGCCGAAAATTCAGAACGACCGCGACACCACCGATCACCAGAACCAGTACCGGCACCGCCCAGAGCAATGCGGTCTGCTCGTTCAGGCGCGGCTTCAGCAGAACGAAGTCGCCATAGCGGGCGACCAGGAAATCCTTGATCGCGTCGGGGTCTGTCACCAGCGACCACTCGCTCGCGGACCAGCATCCGCAAGATCCTTCGCCAGCGGCGCGTCTGAATCGAGGATCGACTGGTTCTGGCAGACCATGCAGCGAAGTTCGCTGAAAAGCGCCTCCGCCTCGCCTCCTGCGTCGGCATCGGGCAAGTTGCTCGCCCGGGTCGATCGCGAGCGCGGGCGCGGCGAACGTCATCAGAAATGCGAGCAGCGCCGCGCGCATGGTCATTCCGCCGGAACGGCCACAGCCGCGGCGCCGCGCCGGACGCGGGGCGCCGACCCGGTAGCGCCGATCGGTCAGCGACAGCATCCCGCCGAACGCCATCAGCACCGGCCCGAGCCAGATCAGAAGCACGAGCGGCTTCCATTGCGCCCGCACCGCGACCGCCGACCCATCCGGCGCGACCTCGCCCAGTGAGACGTAGAGCTGCGAGAAGCCGAAGGTCGCGAGAGCGGCCTCCGTCGTCGTCATCTGCCGCGTCCGGAACGTGCGCTTGGCCGGCTCCATCATCGTCTGCGACCAGCCCATCCTTACGCACCGTGAAGCGTGCGACCACGTCCGATGGTTCGGCGCGTCGCGCAGGAACATGTCGCTCGAGCACGAGCGAACGTCCGGCGATTTCGATCGGCTTGTCCTGGCCGACCATGTCGATGTGCTCCTCGCTCCAGGCCGTCGCCGAGACGATACCGAGCAGCGCCACGCCCAGCCCCGCATGCGCCAGCGCCCCGCCCCAGGTCGAGCGCGGCAGGCCGGAGGCGCGGCGAAGCGAATTTCCGAGCGGTATGCGGAACAGTGCCGTGCGTTCGACCAGTTCCGCGAACGACACCGACAGATGACGAAGATCGCCAGTCCCGCGACCGGCGCCGCCAGCACGGCCCCCTGCCCCGCCATGAAGGCCGCGACCGCGGCCGCTACCGCCGCGAACCCGGCCGCCAGCCAGAGCCGCTGCACCGCCCAGCCGAGATCGCCGCGCTTCCAGGCCAGCAGCGGCCCGAATGGCACGGCGCAGAGCAATGCTGCCGCGAGCGGCCCGAAGGTCGCGTTGAAGTAAGGCGGCCCGACCGAGATCTTGTTGCCGTTCAGCGCTTCCAGCGCGAGCGGATAAAGCGTGCCGACAAGAACCGTCGCCGTCGCCGCCGTCAGCAGGAGGTTGTTGAGGACGAGCGCGCCCTCGCGGGATACCGGCGCGAACAATCCGCCCTGCTTCAGATCCCTGGCCCGAAGCGCGAACAGCGCGAGCGAACCGCCGACGAAGACGGCAAGGATGATCAGGATGAAGAGCCCGCGCTTCGGGTCAACCGCGAAGGCATGGACCGAGGTCAGCACGCCCGAGCGGACGAGGAAGGTGCCGAGCAAGCGACAGCGAGAAGGTCAGGATGGCGAGCAGCACCGTCCAGACCTTCAGCGCCTCGCGTCTCTCCATGACGAGCGCGGAATGAAGCAGCGCCGTCCCCGCGAGCCACGGCATCAGCGAGGCGTTCTCGACCGGATCCCAGAACCAGAAGCCGCCCCAGCCGAGCTCGTAATAGGCCCAATACGAACCCATCGCGATGCCGAGCGTCAGGAACAGCCAGGCCGTCAGCGTCCACGGCCGCACCCAGCGCGCCCAGGCGGCATCGATCCGGCCTTCGATCAGGGCTGCGACCGCGAACGAGAATGCGATCGAGAAGCCGACATAGCCGACATAGAGAAGCGGCGGATGGATCGCGAGACCGGGATCCTGCAGCAGCGGATTGAGGTCCTTTCCGTCGAACGGCGCAGGATCCATGCGGGCGAACGGATTCGAGGCGCATCAGCAGGAACATCAGGAACGCCGTCGCGATCCAGGCCTGCACCGCCAGCACATTGGCCTTCAAAGTCCTCGGCAGGTTTCCGCCGAACAGCCGACACCGCCGCTCCGACGAGAACGAGGATCAGGACCCAGAGCAGCATCGAGCCCTCATGGTTCCCCCAGACACCGCTGATCTTGTAGATGAGCGGCTTCGCCGAATGCGAATTCTGGACGACGTTCACGACCGAGAAATCGGACGATACATAGGCCGTGGTCAGCGCCCCGAAGGCGAAGCAGACGAAGGCCAGCTGGCCGATCGCCGTACCGTCGGCCGTGCTCATCAGGACATTGTCGTTCCGCCAGCGCGCCCCAGAGCGGCACGACGCTCTGGATCAGAGCGAGAGCCAGCGCCAGGACGAGCGCGAAATGTCCTGCTTCGGCGATCACGAGCCAGGCCCCTTCCAGGTGCCGTTCGCCTTCAGAGCGTCGGCGACCTCTTTCGGCATATAGCTCTCGTCGTGCTTGGCGAGAACGCTGTCAGCCTTGAACGTGCCATCGACGGCGAGCGTGCCCTCAACCACGACGCCCTGCTTCTCCCGGAAAAGATCAGGAAGCAGCCCGGTATAGTTCACAGTCACGGCCTTGCTGCCGTCGGTCACGCCGAAACGCACAGTCGGCGCCGTCGCGAAGAACGGTGCCCTCGGCGACGAGCCCGCCGAGCCGAAGCCGCGTACCTGGCGCCGGCGGATGCTCGACCACCTGCGTCGGCCCGCTGAAGAAGACGATCGTGTCGTTCAGAGCGGACAGGACGAGCCCCATCGCGAGCGCCAGCACGGCTCCGGCAACCCCGATCAAGACCAGTCGTCTTCCCTTGCGTGTCACGCGGGTCCGTCCTTCAGTCCAAGCCCGAGCATCAAATCGTCTATGCGCCGCACCGCGCCCAAATCGTCCTTCAGCGCGGCGCGGGCATCGGCCGCCGCCGCCTTGGCCCGGTCGGCCTCACCGAGCATCGCCCAGGCGCGCACCAGCCGAAGCTGGCCGCCGAGATCCCGGGCGCGTCTTTCAAGCGGGCTTCGAGCCCTTCGACCATGCTGCGTATCGTCGCGAGCCGGTTTTCCGGTGTCGCAGCCGCAAGCGCCTGCGGATCGACCGCGGGCGCCCTGCCCTCCTCGCCGAGCGCGGTTTCGGCCAGCGCCTGCCTTGCGACCTCGATCCACGGTGCGTTCGGCGGCGCTTCCGCAACGAGCTCGCGATAGATCGTCGCCGCGCCCGCCCGATCGCCGGACTGGTCGGCCGCGCGGCCGAGATAGAAGCGCGCGAGCGGCATGCCCTCGTCGAGCGCAACCGCCCGCTGGAAAGCCGCTTTCGCCTCAGGCGTCACCATGCCCTCGGCGCTCATCGTCAACGCCTCGCCGAGACCAGCCTCGCGCTCGGCATTCGGACCGAGCAGCCGGATCGCACTGGAATAGGCCTTCACCGCATCCTGCGAACGGCCGGTGCGCAGATAGACCGGCGCGATCGCCTCCCAGCCCTGCCCGTCTTCCGGCCGCTTCTGAAGCTCGGCCTCAACGCGACCGATCAGCACCGCGATGTCCTGCCGCTCTGCAGGGGCCGAAAGCCGCGCCGAAAGCGGCTGGTCTGGAAGATCCGGACGGCCGAGCTCCATATACGCCACCGCCGAAACCAGCGGCAGAACGACAAGAGCAATGACCGCCACCACCCGGCGTCGCCCCTTGCCTCCGTCCGAGGTCACGGACTTGGCCCGATCGGCGGCGGTCAGAAGGCGGCGCGACAGTTCCACGCTCGCCGCTTCCGCCTCGGTGTCTCCAATCATGCCGCGCGCCCGGTCGCGCTCGACCTCGTCGAGTTGGTCGCGGTAGACCGCGAGCTCGCTTCCCTCAGCCGCGAGACGGCGGCGCGACAACGGCCACAGCACCGCCATCACGGCGCCGGCCAGCATGATGATGAACACCAGACCCAAACTCATGCGCGATTCCTACCACACACCTCGCCGATAGAGCACGGCGCACGGTTGTTTCACTTTCCCGCGTCCGGCGCGCTCGCTAGACTCCGCCGCACCGCGCTCCGAATCGAAATCCGCCCTCGCCCGATGCGACGCTCCACCCGCCGCTATTCCATCCTGTCGCTTCTGAAGGAAGCGCGGCACGGCCAATCGGGCTGGGTCGAGGCATGGCGCAAGGCCGAGCCGCGCTCCTCATACGACGTCGTCATCGTCGGCGGAGGAGGACATGGCATCGCGACCGCCTATTACTTGGCGAAGCTGCACGGCATCCACAATGTTGCGGTACTGGAAAAGGGCTGGCTCGGCGGCGGAAATGCGGCGCGCAACACCGGCATCATCCGCTCGAACTATCTCCGTCGCGAGAGCATGGCGCTCTACGGCCTGTCGCACTCCTTGTTCGAGCATCTGTCGCAGGAACTCGATTTCAACGTCATGTTCACCCCGCGCGGCCTGGTCGAGCTGGCCCATACGCGGCAGGAACTGGCCGAGCTGTCGCGCATCGCCGACGCCAACCGCCATTTCGGCATCAAGAGCTGGATGATCCCGACCAGCGAGGTCCACTCGCTGCTGCCGTCGCTCGATCAGGGCTCGCACAAACGCTTTCCGCTTCTGGGTGCGCTCTACCAACCGCGCGGCGGCTTCGCCCGGCATGATGCGGTCGCCTGGGCCTATGCCCGCATGGCCTCCCAGTTCGGCGTCGACATCATCGAGAATTGCGGCGTCGAGAGCATCGTCGCCGATGGCGAGCGCGTCGTCGGGTGTACAGACCTCAAGAGGTCGGATCGACGCCGGCACGATCATGGTCGCGGCTGCTGGCGAAAGCCCGCCTTTGCTCGCTCCCCTCGGCGTCGATCTGCCGATCGAGCCGGTGACACTTCAGGCCTTCGTCTCCGAGCCGCTCAAGCCCTTCCTCAATCCCGTCGTCATGTCGGGCGCGGTGCACGGCTATATCAGCCAGACCGCGAAGGGCGAGCTCGTGATCGGCGGCGGCACCGATGCCTATCCGAGCCATTCGCGCCGCGGTTCATGGCCGCCCATCGAGGACACCGTGTCGGCCATGCTCGAGCTTTTCCCCTTCCTCTCGCGCGTCCGGCTGATGCGCCATTGGGGCGGCAGCGTCGACATCACGCCGGACCGTTCGCCGCTCATCGGGCCTGCCGGTCCGTCTGGCCTTTACGTCAATTGCGGCTGGGGCACCGGCGGCTTCAAGGCCATTCCGGGCTCAGGCTTCGTGGCCGCATCCATGCTCGCCACCGGCAAGGTGCCGCCAATCGCCGTTCCGTTCGGCCTGGAGCGCTTTGTAGCCGGCCGGATGATCGATGAGAGCTGCCGCCGCGGGAGTGATCCATTGAGCGGAGCCCTCTCATGCTGATGATCCACTGCCCGGTCTGCGGCATTGTCGCTGACGAGACGGAATTCACCTCGGGTGGCCTTTACGGCCGTCTGGAGGAAACCGAGAACCGGGTCATCCCGCGCGATGTCGTGCGCGAATGGTGGCTGCTGCGCGCGCGGCTGCGGCACGTGGTTCGGCATGGCCCGCCATGTCGTCAACCAGCGCGTCACCGCCGTCTGGGCGCCGGGCGAAGAACCTTGGGACGGGCGGCACTGATGGCCAGGACCCGTCGCGATCTCCGTGTCCCGGCAAAGGAAGGCTCGGGCTTCGGTCGGCTGATCGACCGCACGCAGCCCATCTCCTTCAGCTTCAACGGCCGGGCGATGAATGGCTTCGCAGGCGACACCGTCGCCTCGGCTCTGCTTGCAAACGACGTCCGGCGCCTGACGAGCAGCTTCAAATATCATCGCCCGCGCGGCGTGCTCGGCATCGGCTCGGACGATCCGAACGCCGTGGTCGAGATCGGCACCGGCGACCGCCGCACGCCGAACCTCAATGCGACCCAGGTTCTGCTTGCGCCAGATATGCGCATCGCCAGCCAAAATGCCTGGCCTTCGCCGCGTCTCGATCTCGGCGGGCTGATCGGGCGGCTGAAGCCGCTGATGCCGCCGAGCTTCCAGTACAAGACCTTCAAGTGGCCAGTGCCTACCTGGCGGGTCTACGAGAAAGCGCTCCGCACCCTGGGCGGCATCGGCACCGTCCCGAGCGCGGACGATCCCGACCGCTACGAACACATCCACGTCGATGCCGATGTCCTGATCGTCGGCGGTGGCCTCGCCGGCATCGCCGCGGCCGAGGCCGCCTCCGCGGCCGACCTCAAGGTCGTTCTCGTCGAGGAAACCCAGCGTCTCGGTGGCATCGCCGACGGCTATGACGGCCGCGTCGACGGAAAGCCACTGCTCGACTGGGTTCGGAACAAAGTCAGGAACCTCGCCGCGTCTCGTGACGTCCACATCCTGACCAATGCCGGCGTCGCCGGCCTCTACGACCACGGCCTCGCGATCATCCATGAACGGCTGGATCCGAACGCATCGTTAGAACCGGAAAACGCTCCGCGCGAGCGCATCTGGAAGCTCCGCACCAAGGCCGTGGTCCTCGCGACCGGCGCGTATGAGAAACCGCTGGTCTTCCCGGACAACGACCGACCCGGGATCATGCTGGCGACCGCCGCCCGCCTATATCTGCGCCGCTATGGTGTCCTGCCGGGGCAGCGCATCGTGATCGCGACCGCCGGCGACGAAGGCTATCGCACTGCCGCCGATCTCGCGGCGGCAGGAGCGGAAATCGTTCGGGTCGTCGATCTTCGCCTCGATCCCGACGGCTCGCTCTTCCACATCATGAAGGCGCGCGGCACCCCGCTTGCCGTCGGCTCGGCTCCGGTCGGCACTGCCAAAGGCAAGAAGGGCGAACTCAACGGCGTCACCATCGCCAATCGCCTGACGCTCGACGGCCCGGCTTTGCGCACGCACGCCGACGGCGACACCCTGCTCGTATCCGGCGGCTGGAGCCCCGCTCCCTTCCTCGCCGGCCATCTCGGCGCGCGGCTCATCTTCGACGATGAACTCGGCGGCTTCCGGCCGGGCGAGCTACCCGGCGGCCTGTTCGTGGCCGGCGCGGCAAACGGCAAGTTCCATGCGGCCGAGGTCCTCGAAGACGGCTGGCGTGCCGGCTCGATCGCAGTCGAGCACGTGCTCGGCTCGTCCTGGTCTTCCGTCGTCCCGTCGCATTCGGTCGAAGTCACCGCCGACGACGAGGCCGAGCCGGTCGGCATGCTGCCCGACGTCGCAACGCCCGCCGAACGCGCAACCGCCTTCGTCGACCTCCAGAACGACGTCACGGTCGGCGATCTCGATATCGCGGTCCGGGAAGGTTATTCCGCGCCGGAGCATCTGAAGCGCTATACGACGCTCGGCCAGGGCGTCGACCAGGGCAAACTCGCCGTCGCCAATGCGGCCATGGTGATGGCCAAGGTGCTGCCCGACTCATCGCCCGCGCACACGACCTTCCGCCCGCCATGGACGCCGGTCACCTTCGGCGCCATCGTGGGCGCCCGGCGCGGCGTGCTGTTCAAGCCGGTACGCGAGACGCCCCTCACCGCCCTCACGTCGGATGCACTGCGCGAGCCGCTCGGCCTGTGGCGTCCGCCCGCGGTTTTCCCCCGCCCCGGCGAAAGCCGCGAGGATGCGGTGCGCCGCGAGGCCCGCAGCGTCCGCAATGGCGTCGGCCTGTTCGACGCAACTCTCGGCGTGAAGATCGCAGTGCAAGGACCGGACGCGGCTCAATTCCTCGATCGCATGAGCGCAACCAGCCTCGCCGACCTGGAAGTCGGCCGCTCGCGCTTTGCCCTGTTCCTCGATAACGACGGCTTCGTGCTTGAGGACGCGGTCATCGCCCACGCCGGGAACGACCGCTACATCGTCTCCGCCGGCATCGGCCGAGCCGACAATCTTTGTGCCTGGTTCGAGCGCTGGCGCCAGCGCGAATGGCCGGATCTCAACCTGTTCATTACCGACGAAACCGAACGCTGGGGCCAGCTTCTGCTCGCCGGCCCGCGCGTGCCCGAACTCCTCGCCGCCGCCTCGTCGGATATCGACATCGCGGGATTTGAGACGGACTCCTATGCCGAAGGCGAGTTCATGGGCGCTCCCGCCCGCGCGCTCGCCACCCGCTACACCGCGACACCGGAAGTCGAGATCGCCGTCCCTGCCGGTCACCTGCCGTCGCTGTGGGAGCAAATCACCAAGGCAGGTAAGCCGCTCGGAATCGCCCCTTTCGGCACCGACACACTGCATCGCCTGCGCCTCGAAAGCGGAGCCTTCGACCTCGATCACGAGACCGACGGTTCGGTCACCCCCTTCGATCTCGGCCTTGGCGATCTCGTAAAGGTCGACAAGCCCTATTTCGTGGGCAAGGCGGGCCTCGAACGCCCCGGCATGACACGCTCCAGCCGCCGCCACCTCGTCGGCGTGCTGACCGAGGATCCGAGCTTCGTCCCGCCGCCCGGCGCGCATCTGGTCCTCGATCCGGACCATGCGCCGCCGCGCCGCGTCGTCGGCCACGTCACCTCGTCGGGTTATTCTCCAACATTGCGGCGGTCGCTCGCCCTCGCGCTCATCTCGGCCGGCGAACGCCATATCGGCGACCGCGTCTTCATCGTCTCTTCGGGAGAGGGCCTCCCGGCGATCGTTTCATCGACAAACTTCCTCTCGAAGGAGGTGCCGGCATGAACCGCCTCTCCTGGACAGACAGTCTCGCCGCCCCGCGCTCGCTCGCTACCCGCAGCGACCTCTCGGTCGCGATCATCGAGGATCCCGGCATTGTCGACCTGCGATTCCCGATCGACGAATACACCTGGCGTACCGCCAATGCCGCTCTCGAGGTCGAGCTTCCGCGCGAGCCCTGGCAAACCGTCTGGATCGACGGCATGCGCTATATCTGGACAGGCCCCGGCCGCTGGCGCGTCATCGGCCCCCGTCACCGCATCGGCGATCTGATCGAGCGCCTCCGGCACGCCGACCATCGCGGCGCAGTCACCGAGCTCACCGGTGCCCTCTCCTGCTTCCGCATCGCGGGCTCCGGCGCGGCCGAACTCCTGATGCGCGTCTGCCCGCTGGCGCTCGGCCCGATCAACCGCGACGAGGCCCGCGGCACCTCGATTGCCGGGATTCCGGCGCTCATCGTGCGCGAGGCGAGCTCGGTCGGATCCTGGCTGATCCTGGCGCCGCGCTCCTATGCGGAATATGTCGGCCTGTCGCTCGTGGAAGCCGCCCGCACGCCGAACCGGCTGAGATTGTTCGAACCGGCGAGCCCGCCGCTGGTCTAGGGAGCGCTCCTAGGCCGACCGCAACTGGTTCGCGTTGCGGCTTTCCTGGCTCGCGACCTCCACTGCCTTTTGCAGCTGCGCCGCATAGTCGGCGTTGAAGATCTTCGCCGCCACGTTGACGATCGCGCTAAGGCGCGCCTTGAGCGCTGCCTTCGCATCCGGATCGGCGCCGCGCATTCGCTCAATGAGCAAGGACGGACCGGTGTCGAGGATTTCGCGCGCATCGCTATAGGCACGGCTCGACAACGCGTTGAGCGCGGTCTCTTCTGCGAAAGTGCGCGTGATGACGAGAAGATCGATATCGGCTTCGAGACGCGACATCTCATAGCTGTCCGGAATGGCCAGCGCCTCGGAACCGCGCGGACGGACGAGCGAGCGGATGCGCGGGCCGATGTGCTGCAGATCGCCACGGATCGTCTCGGCCATCTCCTTGCGAAGCGCCGACAACCGCTTTGCGTGCGAGCATTCCTGCGGCATCTCGATTTCGCTCGAAAGCGCCCGCGCGGTCGCGCCGAAATTCTTCACTGCGGTCAGGAAGAGCGGCCGGTCGGCCGTGGAGCCGAATTTGCGAGCCCGCCAAAGCGCTCTTTCGGCCTCGCCAAGCGCGATATCGAGTACCAGGGAGTACGGCGTTTCCTTGATCCGCATGAAGTCCTGCGAATCCGCCGCGTAGGCGGCAAACCGAACGAATATCTGCGGGCTCGTCACGCGCGAGCGGAATAAGGTCAGAGCCGCGGGCAGCGCCTCTGGTGTCTTTGTCGCGACCGGATCGATCGTCGATTTCGCAGCGAGCAGGATTTCGCCCACCGGGCCACCGGCCTGGAGGCCCGACGCGATCTTGTGGATGATCTTGCGGTGCTTCAGCACCACGGCGAAATCCAGCAGATCTGCGGCGCCGTTGTCTCCGCCGATCTGGAGCGACAGCCGGCCACGGTCGCGGTCGGAGCCCGCCTTCTGCAGGATGTCATCGAGACGCCGTGCGAGTTCGCCCTGAGCCGATTCGACGGCATTGCTCACATCTTCCGCGGTCGTGAGTGTCGCCACCTTGCTCCGCAGATTCTCGAAAATGTCCTTCGCGTCGTCGCGCTTCAGCCAGGCGAACAGACGGTCGCGCCCCGCCTGTGACACGACGCCGAGGATCTTGGCCTTGGTTTCTTCGGGAACGACGAAAGGATCGAGCGCCGCCATCAGCTCGCGATCGGCATCGACCTCGGGAGGAAGTTCGCCGAGTTGGCGGCGAGCCGCCTGCAGCGGCCCCGCGATCAGACTCCGCAGCGGATCGTTCTCACCCATTCCCTCGAGCGCAGCCGCAAGCCTCCCGCGCGCTACCGCCGGCAGCTCGCGCAGGAAGGCCGTCAACTGATTGTGCTTTGGACCTACGTCCATCGGCTCTTCAGCATGTCCGAATTCAAGGTTGGGACAAGCTGTAGCGCTCTATGTTTAACGTGCTCTGAACCGCGCACGCGCCCAGGTAGATTCCCGGATGCCGGTCAGACCGGCGTCCAGGAGCCGTCCGGCGCCCGGCAGGCGATGCCGCGAGCCGTCTCGGGCTGGCCGTTAATATAGATCGTATGGGCGTATTCGCGGCAGCGCTGATGACCAGGCCGCTCGGAGTACGCGCCCGGCGTCACCGTGCCGTAATAGGCCTGCGACCGCCACGCCACCGGCGTTCCCGGGGCGCCGTATTCGAGCGCCCGCGCCTCGGCGAGATAGGCCTCGCGCCGCGCCTGCTCGTCCATCGAATTACCGATCCGGTTGCCGATCACACCGCCGAGCACGGCGCCACCGACGGTCGCCGCAACACGGCCGCTGCCGCTGCCGATCGTCGAACCCAGCAGACCGCCCGCAACCGCGCCAGCCACTGTACCGACCCCTTCGCGCGGACCCGGATCCCCGGCGGTCTGATAGCAACCAGCAACGAGGCCCGAAACCAGGCCGAGAACAAGGATTTTCTTGGCAAACATGAGACGCCCCACTCCCCCGCGCAGCACTCGAACGCGACCACAATGCAAATGTCGGATAGGAATGAATTTCGGCAAAACTCTGTCCGAAAAGGGCTAGATCGCGGGCAGACGAAGTTCTGCACGCAATCCTCCGAGCGGCGCCGATCCGAGGTTCAGCGATCCCCCATAAATCCGCACGAGATCGGCCACGATCGACAGCCCGAGCCCCGAGCCCGGCTTCGTCTCGTCGAGCCTCTTACCCCTCTTCAGCGCGGATTCCCTCTGCTCCGGCGTGAGGCCCGGCCCGTCGTCGTCGACAGTGATCCGGACCCAATGATCCTGCGCCGATCGGCGGTCACTCTGGATACGCACCGAGATTCTGCGCGAGGCCCATTTCCCCGCATTGTCGAGGAGATTGCCCACCATCTCCTCGAGGTCCTGCTGGTCGCCGCGGAAGCTGACCCGTTCCGACGTGACCTCGATCGTGATCTTCCGATCGGCCTGCACCTTCTCAACGACCCGGGCTATCCCCTCGACGACCGGGCCGACCTCCGTCGCGGCTCCCACTACGGCGACACCGGCGCTGATCCTCGCCCGATCGAGATGATGGTCGATCTGGTGGCGCATGATGTCGACCTGCTCGGCGACTTTGTCCGCCATCGGCCCCGGGCTCGCATGCGCCTCGTTGACGATCACCGACAGAGGCGTTTTCAGCGCGTGCGCCAGATTGCCTGCCTGCGTCCGCGCCCGGGCGACGATCTCGCGGTTTGAATCGAGAAGTCCGTTCAGTTCGCGCGCGAGTGGCGCGATCTCGCGCGGCACATTGCCTTCGAGCCGCTCCGCCCGCCCCGCCCGGATATCGGCGATCGCCCACGATATCCGCGTCAGCGGTCTCAGGCCGAACCCGACTTGCAATGCGGCGGTAGAGACGAGGCTGATGCCGAGCAGGATGAATGTCGTGGTCAGCGCGGTATCGAATGCATGGGTCTCGCCCTCGATCTCACGGGTCGGCCCGGCCACCGCCACCACGTAACGGGCATCGCCGATCTGCACGACGCGCTCGACCTGCCTCAACGCCTCGTCGTCCGGCCCCTGTGTATAGGCCTCGCGCGTCGCCGACATGTCCTTCTCGGGATCGGAATCGATCAGGAAAGGAAGGTCGCGGTCGAACAGCGAGGACGAGGAGCGGATTTCCGGTTCCTTGTCCGGAAGGCGCTTGCTGATCTGCCAGTACCAGCCCGACAACGGAATCTCGAAGCGCGGCTCGCCGACCGTGAAGACGAGTTTGTCGAATTCGCCCTCGCGAGACAGGTCGCCAACCAGCGCCCGCAGATAGACTCCGAGCCGTGCGTCGAAGCCGCGCTCGACGAGATCACGGTAGGTCGAGGAGAGCGTGAAGCCGGCGATGAGCAGGATCGCCATGCTGCAGAGCGTCGCCGCGAGCAGCAGCCGCGAAGCGAGCGAATTCATGCGGCATGAGGCGGGCTCAGGCGGGCCGAGCACGTAGCCGAGGCCGCGTACGGTCTGGATCACGTCGACCCCGAGCTTCTTGCGGACGCGTCCGACGAACACCTCGACCGTATTCGAATCCCGGTCGAAGTCCTGATCGTAGAGGTGCTCGACCAGCTCAGTGCGGGACACCACCCGCCCCTGATGGTGCATCAGGTAGGAGAGCAGCCGATATTCGTGCGAGGTCAGCCTGATCTGGCTGCCGTCGACGAGCACCCGCCCCGAGCGCGTGTCGAGATGCACCGGCCCGCAGACGAGATCGCTCTTCGAATGGCCGGCAGCGCGGCGCACCAGCGCGCGAAGCCGTGCCAGGATTTCCTCCATGTGGAACGGCTTCGCCACATAATCGTCGGCGCCGGCGTCGAAGCCCTGCACCTTGTCGCCCCAGCGGTCGCGCGCGGTGAGGATCAGGACGGGAAAATTGCGCCCGGCCTTGCGCCAGCTTTCGAGCACGCGCAGCCCGTCCATCTTCGGCAGGCCGATATCCAGGATCACCGCGTCGTAGGGTTCGTTTTCGCCGAGATAATGCCCCTCCTCGCCGTCGAGCGCGCGGTCGACGGCATAGCCCGCATTTCCGAGCGAGGAGACAAGCTGGCGGTTGAGGTCGGGATCGTCTTCGACGACGAGGATGCGCATCGGCGGGCTACTTGAGGTTCACGACACGGCCGTTTGCCGCGTCGAGCGTGGCATATACCACTTTCCCGCTGCCGCTCAGCACCGTGACGACGTAAAGCAGTTGGCCGTCTTTCGCGCAGAGGTCGGCATTGATCATCTCGCCCTTCGCCTCCGCCTCCGCCGTCCCGCGAACCTTCCGCAACGGCATGGCGCGCCCTGACGCAACGGCCGCGATAGCCTCGCGCCGCGTCAGGCATCCCATCGGGGGATACGATTGCGCCGCGGCCGGAAGGGCGAACAATTCCGTCGCGACGAAAAGCGCTATGAGCGAAACCCGCGCGATCATGCCCTCACTTTCCTCAACCCGGCTGAACTTTAGCTGAACGGGCGGGATTGTGAACGCGGGGACCGCCGCCGGCAGAATAGCCGTAACGAAAACGCCCCGCCGCGACGAATCGGGCGGGGCGTAAATTTACGGCATGACGTATCGCGGCAGGCATGCAAGTCTAGGTTGCCTGCGATGGTCCCCAACCCCACAAGCAGGCTGAGCCGTCACGCTACTTTCCTGGGGGAGCGTGGCGGCTCTTTAAATCTCGTCCCGAACAAGAAGCCCCGCCACAAGCGGGGCGACCGGCCGAAACCGGCCGCCTCTCAATTACTTAGCAGTGCCGGTGAAGGCACCGATCATGTAGCTTTCGTTACCGATTTCGGTCACACGGCCTTTCACTTCCCAGGTCTTGGTGTCGACCACCCAGACCACGCCGCTGTTCGGCTTCGACTTCGGCGCGCCGCTGATTGCGGCATATGCGCCATCGGAAGAGAAGGCGATGCCGCGCGGTCGCGACGGCTCTCCGTTCGGCGTTTCGAGCTTCACGAGCTTAGGCTCTGGCTTCTCGCCCGCGATTGCCTTCGCAGTATCGTGGACGGTGAGGTTGTTGCTGCGGAAGGTCGTCGTCAGGATCTGCTTGCCGTCGGGCGTGAACGCCGCGACGAACGGCCGGGTCGGCTCCTCGGGATTGGCGGTGCCCACGAGCAAGCGCGCGACCTCGGATTTGGCCGGATCCTTGATCGCCTTCTCGACATCGATGATCGAGATCGTGTTGCCCTCGACGCCAGTCGCCGCATCCTCACGCGCGGTAGCGAGGACATACTTTCCATCCGGGCTTGTCGTTATGCCGAACCCGCCGGACTGCGTCGGAATGCGGCCGATCTCGGCGCCCTTCTCTCCCGCCGTCGCCTTGCCAAGGCTGATCACCGAGACGTCGTTTGTACCGCCATTAGCGGTAAACACCGTGCCACCGCCGAGCGGGCTGATCGTTACGCCATTCGTATCGGGGAAGCAGCCGAACGCATTGTCCGGCGCCTTGTGCGGAATGGTCGCCGGCGGGCAATCGAAGCCCGGCTTTCCATAGGCCTGCTCGACCTTGTGGACGACCTTCTTCTGGGCGAGGTCCACGATATTGATGTGGCGCCCACCGTCCTCATTGCCCTTGTCTTCCGCATGGGCCAGGACGCCGAATTTGAGGTCCGGTGAGACAGCAAAGCCCGTCGCGCCGAAGCCCTCGGAATCGATATAGCCCTCGACCGCGCCGAGCGTGCCGTTGTTCTTGGTGTCGAGCGCCTTGTCGAGATCGACCACGGTTACGCTGCCAGGCCAGCCATGCTGGAAGCTTCCGGCCTGCTCCGGCGTCGATTTGCCGGAATGATTGACCACGAATGCGCGCCGGAGTTCCGGGCTGATCGTGATGATGATCGGCTGGCCGCTTGCCACCGTATCGGCCTTGCCGCTGCCGGTCGCGTCGATATCGGGCGTCACCCGAAGCCGGTTGATCACCGCCTTGGACGTTCCGTCGTTCGCAGGATCGATCGCTTTTTTCAGATCGATGACGATGACGGTGTTGTCCCAGCGGCCGCTGGCGAGAAAGAAGTCGTCGGCAATGGCCGGAGAAACGGCGCATGCCGTCGTGAGCAGGGCGGCGAGCCCCACGCTGGTCTTGGCGTTCATATTTGTCCTCCCGTTGGTGCTTCTTTTGGCATTGGATTGGCCGGGCGGCTCCGAACGCTCTCCCTCTTTGCCGGTCGCGAATACCCCTCCTCCCGGCCCGAGGGCACGGCATCGCGAGCACGTTATTTGAATTATGAATTCACTTTGGCCGGAATTTTCGAGCTCCGCAAGCGCTGTCAGCAGTTCACCGCCGACAGACCGCACGCCACGCCACGTTATGCTCCTTCACCGCCCGAATGGTCGCGTCGCTATCGGTTTTCGACCAGCCGATCGGTTCGAACGCGCGGCAGGCCACGCCGGGATCAATCCCGGCGGAAGCCGTCATCTTCGCGCAGCCGATCAGGAGCGGCGCCATGAGCGCGCTGAGCACGGCGAGCCGAAAGGGCCGCATCCATCGCGTCATCGCTCGCCCTCTTCTGTTCGAGAATGGCCTCGTCCCGCCCCGCCTGGCGTTCGCGGCCCACGCGAAACATCGCGGTCAGGCCGTTGAACGCCTTGAGCAGGGCAAGGACGAGCTGGATCCAGCTCACACTGGTACGACCTTGTCGCTCGGCACCGCTTGAGCGAGCTTCGGCGTCGTCTGGATCACCTCGACCTCCGGCAGCGACGCGGCCTTGCCGACCAGCGCTACCGCGCGGTTGACGTAGAAGCCGTGCGCCACCGCCACGATCGCGATCGCCGCGGCGACAATCCCCTCGACCTGGCCGTCGGCGATCCAGCCCTTGCCGACGAGGTAGGCGTGAGCAGCGTCTTCACGACGCTCTGCAGCTGCGTCAGGTTCATCCTTGTCTCCGGTGTGTGGAATTACGCGGCGAGCCGGCCGCGCGCGGTCACTCGGTCAGCGAAAGCGCGAGCGCTTCGGTCTCGCGCACGCGCCGCCGCGAACCCCGGCCGAACACGGCAAAGGTTCGCAGGCCTTCGAGGAAGGAGAGGCGCTGGCGGCAATAGGCGGAGATGAGCTCGGGCACAGACCGCCCCTCGATCGCGGCCAGCGTAACGGGCCCAATTCGGCCATCGCGGACCGTTCCCACCGTCGCCTGGAGGGTTCGCGCCGCGCGGCTCGGGCCGGAGTTCGCACAATAGTCGAAGACAGCCAGATCGAGACCGGGCGGCAGTGCGTCTCCGGCGATCTCATCCCAATAGAGCGCCCGGTAGATGGCGGCCGCCTCTGCACGCGTCAGCGCTCGCACCTCGGCCTTTGAAACCGCACGGCCCCGCCAGCGAGAAAGCGTCGCCCTTATCAACCGAGATTGGTCGCGCCGCCGGGATCGGACGGATGATCGACATAGCCGCCCTCGTGGCGCAGGACGGCGTCGAGCGCCTCGCAGAAGCCAAATCTTCCTCCATGAACGAAAAAAGCCGCCCCGAGGGCGGCTGATGGACGACCGGACGAGCGCCGATCAATTACTTTTGAAGAGGCCCGATAAGGCCCTGATACTGGTCCGGCAAATGGCTCAGGACGCCTACAGTCCCAACGTTTTCTCTTCCTTTAAGCAACCTTGACGCGAGGGGCGAAAGCCATCGCAAGCCACTCGCAAGGGGTGGCGGCTGGTACATTGTATGCTAACCAAAGTTCGGGGGCGGCGTAATCGGAGCTCATCGAATGAACCCCAAAATGCCGTTCGAAAAAGCGCCCGATATCTCGATGGCCACGCTTTGGGCGGGGCTCATCGCCAATCTGGCCTGGGTCTTCTTACTCGGCTGGCTGGGTGTTGCCGCGCTTACTTAGAGCGCTTGGTAATCGTCACCACAACCATACCCCAGAGAGCAGTTTGTATTGAGTCTGGTCAGGCGTACTGGCCGCCGGTCGCGACCGCCCCTGCGGCATTGCCGGGCAGGTAGTTCGCACCGCCGCCATTGGTGCCGATCGTGCCGCAGGTCACGGCCGAATATCGCGTGCCCGTTGCCGTTCCGCTGAACGTGTCGCCGTTGACGAGCAGCGACCCTCCGGCCGCCGCCGGGAACGCGGGAACCCGTCAGCGTAATCGTCCGCCCCACCGCCTGGATCGCCGCTCCCGCCGGAAACTGCATAGTTCGCCGCGCATTCGGCGCGCGCACCCGGCGCGATCATCGCCACATGCCGCCCGGCGCAAGCACCGAACTCGACCGCCTCCCAGATCACGCGCCCGGGTGCATCGCCGCGCAGGCAGTCGCCGCTCGTCACCGTGGCGGGTTTCACATCTTTGATGCGAAGGTCAGCCATCGCTTCCCGCCAGGGAAACGGCCGAGCCTTCGTCCCACCTGCCGCTACAGAGGGTTTGCCGGCAGCGTCTCCTCGCCGCCACCAAAGGTTGCCGCCAGCAGCCGCGCCACGACATCGAGATGCCCGGCCAGGCCGCCCGGCGCCGACAGCGCCGCGACCTCCTCGTCACTCATCGCCGTCCCGCCACCGCGCAGCCCGGCGCCGAGAATGCGGATCGCATCGCGCGCCGAAAGCCGCCCGCTCTCGAACCGCGCCGCCAGCGCCAGCAGGTCCTCCGCTCCGAACGCCGCCTCGAGCTCGGCCAGCGCGCCGAGCGTCAGGCAGAGCGTGTGGCTTCGGCCGCCCAGCTCGGCGGAGATTTCGCCGCGATGAATGTTCGGCATGTCGTCTCCTGATTTTTTGGACAGCCACGATTTAGCAACCCTCCGTCGCGAAACCACTGGCGGTTCAGCGCCAAATGTCGGACAGCGTCGCCTCGGGTCACGGGCGGCGGGGAACCATGAGCATTCAATCGGGCAGCGGCTGGCGCGTCGCGACGGACAGCCTGCGCGACGTCCTTCGCAGCCTTGAGCATTTCCGCACCGCCTATCTGGCGATCTTCGTCGTCATCTGCCTTCAGCAGCTGATCAGCCTGAAGGTCGGCGCCAACCAGGAGGAAGCCGACAAATGGCTCCTCCTCGCGATCTTCCTCTCAGGCACGTTTCTCCTGATGCCGGTCTGGATCGCGCTGATCCACTATTTCGTCAGTGGAGACGCATCTCATCGCTATGTGTTCGGAAGAGCCTTCCGCCGCTTGGTCGTGGCGTTGATCGGCATCGGCTTTTGTCTGGGCACGCTGCTGGGCATCGGATTGGTCTTCGCGCGAGTGATCGCGCTTGCCTCTCAGCCCGTGGCACTGACCTTCCTCGTCATGCTCGGCGTCGCCATGGTCTGGATCATGCTCCGGCTGACCACGTTCTGGCCCTCATTGATGTTCGACCGGCCAGCGCCCCTGCTCAAAAGCTCGTTCCGCGAAACCGAAGGCCGGGTCTGGTTCATTCTTCGCTCGCTTTTGTCCGGAACGGCCGTGCTCCTGCCCGTCCATATCCTCATCATGCTCGTCGCCTTGGCCCTCTTCTATCTGGGTATCCTTGATCCCGGGTCGGCCGATGGTCGGCCTGCGTCAGCATCCAGCAATCTCATCATATCGATGCTCGACGGCGCGATCGCGAACTCTGACCATGGCCTACGGAGCCGCGCTGGCGGCGCGCATCTATCGCGAGATCCGGGGAGAAAAGTTCTAGACCGCCGCGAACACTAGTTCCCCCGCGCTCTCAAGGGCCAGGTCGAACGTCACCTCGCCGACGTGGTCACCGCGATAATCCAGGCTGACGATCTGGAACGGCCCTCGATCGTGCCGAAGCTCGGAACCACGATCTGCCAGGGCCGGATCGTCCCGTTGAAGAAAAGCTCCCGCGCCAGCGCATCCGACGTGCATCGCGAAACACGCCCGCGCCCTGCAGGCTCGCCCGCTTCACGCCGGCGCCCTCCAGCAATTCGCGCCAGCGCCCCGCGCTTTCCGCATGTGTCACGTCCACCGCCTCGGCGTTGAGCGCGAGCCCCGGGCACGCAACCCCGCCAATGTCGTGAAGCCGCGAGACCGTCGCCGATCTTGAGCAGCAGGTCTTTGCCCTTCTGAGCAGCCATTTCGTTCCTCGGACATAAAAAAACCCCCGCCGGTATGACGGGGGTAGGAGAAACATCCACATGCGTGGATCAGTTGGTCCTCTGTAAGAGCCCGGAAACGGAGTTGCGCCATCCGGTGACGGCCGTCTCCCGCGCGTCGCGCATCAGTCGCGATCCATCGCAGATTGGCGAGCCGGTGTCCGACGAGCGCGAGATCGGCACCGTCGAGCGAGGAGACGATGCGCTCCGCGGCGGTCAGAGCCTCGGCCAAGCCAGCCTCGCGGGACCAGACATTGAGCGAGAACCGATGCTCCTGACCCTCGTCCGCGCTCGATCCGGCTTCCCGGCTTTCGTGTCTGCGAGAACGATATATGGCGGGCCGATCGTATCCGGCACATCGTCATAGACCTTGCCGCCACCGAGCAATCCGGCCAGCACGGTATCAGCCGCCAATCTCGTCCGAACCGCCGCCCGCAGAGCGAGCGCGGCGCTCAACGGCGAACGCTCACCCGGGCGGGAATGGCGCCCGGCCAGGCATCGCCGCCGAGCACGAAGCCCGTCGTCTCGGTTCGGATATTGCGGTTGTCGATACCCATCGCCCGGCGCCCCAAAGCGAGCTTCCGCGTGAAGCTGTCACACGCTGCAAGTACCTGGGCGAGCGTCATGTCTTACTCTCCGATGTCAGTGCAACAAGGAACCGGCGTTCCATATCGGCGTCGTGAACAGAACGTATTTCGTACACTCGCGTTCCATTGCGAAGCCTGTGGAGCGGAGTCAGATCGTCGCGCCACCGCATCGACAGGCGGTGGGTAATGGTCTGGGCGGCGCGTTCCGCGGCAAAACGGAAGCCGCCGCCGATGGCTTCGATCGACGCCCAGACGGCGTCACCCTCGACCCAGTTTCGCTTCACGCCGCCCGCGCCGTCCGGCACTTCGCCAGGCGCTTCGATGGTGAAACGCTCGCGCATCCGGTTGATCGACGGCGGCATCAGAGCCGGACCGCGCGTTCGGGTGCCATCAGTGCCGCCGCCGCGATCGGGATCGCGATCTGCCCGCCGGCGGAATCGACCGTCCGGTTCTCGTACCAGTGCGCGACAAGCAGCCGGATAGCCTGCTTCAGTCCCGGTGGCACGTCATCCGCACCGCCATACCCGGCCGGAATATCGATCTCGATCCCCGCGAACGGTCTCAGCAACGAAGGTCGCGACGGTACGTGCAGCCGCGATGAGGCCGGGTCGAGAACCCAGCTGTCGGTGGCAAGTTCTGTCGGCATCCCATCTCCCGCCCGCAACCGCGCCGCCTCGATTGCGGCGACCGGCGCAAGCGGCAGGTGAACCACCCCGTCTGCCGGCCAGGCGTCGAGCACCAGTCGCCAGATCTGGCTCACCAACCGCCGCCCGGTCACCGTCTCGACATGCCGCCGCGCCGCCGAAATCAGACTCTCGATCAGCGTGTCGTCCTCGTCATGATCGAGCTTGAGAAAAAGCTTCAAATCGGCAAGCGATAGAGGCTCCTCCTCAGGCTCGGTGAGCAGGATTCCAAAGGCATGGCAGCGATGTCTCGTGGGATGGTTGAACATTACCCGGAAGGGCCTAAGTTGGTCAGGCCTCATCCTGAGCCGGACGCCAAGCGTCCGTGTCGAAGGATCGGCGGCGAGTTCAGAGCCCGCCGCCATGGTTCGACACGCGAGCTTCGCTCGCGCCTCACCATGAGGATTTACGACACCCCGAACTTCAGCAGCTTGATCGCGTCGAAGTCCTGCACACCGCCGCCGACCCTCAGCGCCAGCGCCTCATCCCTCAGTCCGGCTTCGGTGCAGCGCGTCCAGGCGCATCGCAAGATCGAGTCTGGAACTCGTGGATGTCGCGGGGATCATCGTCCTCCAGTGCCGCCGGCCCCTTATCCGCCTCGTCCAGCTTCTTCAGTTCCGAGAGCGTCTTCACCAAAGTCGCCGGGTCTTGGCCGAGCGCTCCATCTCACCAGTCCCGGTCAACCTATCGAGCCGTCTCAGGCTCTGGTCGATCTCGGCAACCTCGCGGTCCACTGTCTCGCGGATGCGAGCGATCAGACCTGCGCGGTCGGCGATCGCATCGCGTGGGATCGACGCCAGCGGCTCGGCCGGCTTCGGCTTCGATCCCGCCGGCCCACGTCTCGGCGTCCACCCCAGCACCTTGATCCGCTCGTGAAACCCTCGCCGGCCGAGCCGCATCAACGCGGCGATCTCGGACACCGGGATCGAGGTCTCCTCGTAGAGCCGCCGCGCCTGCGCCGTGATTTCGTCTTCGACCCCGTTCAACCGCCGCCTCCAAACGAAAGCGGCGACCCCGTCGCCGGTGGCCGCCGCCCGCATTTCTCGAACATGGGCTTTATATACCCGAGCAGCATCACGGTGTCAATACTTATTTTCCTATTTTATGATTTTAAGCACATACTCGCGAGAGACCTTCGCCTTTAGGAGCATCGCCATCGGCGGCCGAAACGGTCTATTCCCGTCTCGAAGCGACACAAAAAAGGGGGGATTTTCGCCTTGTCCAAGCCCGTCCTCGCAGCCCTCTTCGCCGTGCTCGCAGCCCCGGCGCTCGCCGCCGCCCCTTCCAAAATCACTGCCGAGCTGATGAAGCTCTCGCCCGAGGCCCGCAGGGAGCAGCGCTGCGACAGCCGCGCGATGGGTCAGGTCAGCCGCGATCATGCCGGCATGCAGCCCGACGCGATCGTCGCCTATGCCTATGGCGATCCCAAAGCGAGCGGCACGAAGGTCGCCGCCCCCGGCGCCGCCATCCATGTCGGCGGCGTCTGGTATCACATCGCCTATTCCTGCCAGACGAGCGACGACGGCCTCGACATCAAGTCGTTCAGCTACACGCTCGGTAAGCCGATCCCGAGGGGGGAATGGGCCGACCATCAGCTGGTCGAATAAAAAACTTGGGGTCCATGTCACATCGGCCCATGCTGCCTCGTCACCACTGCGAGCACGCACCTTGATCCTCAACGGCCCGCGTGCGGATAGCATGAGGCTGAGACATGAAAATCGTCATCATCGGCGGTACGGGCCTGATCGGTACCAAGACCGCAAATCAGCTGCGCCAGGTTGGTCATGAAGTCGTCCAATCGTCGCCGTCCACCGGCGTCGATACCCTCACCGGCGAAGGCCTGGACGAGGTCCTGAAGGGCGCCGACGTCGTCATCGACGTCACCAATTCCCCGTCCTTCGAGCCGCAGACCGTCCTCGATTTCTTCGAGACGTCGACCCGCAACATCCTCGCCGCCGAAAAGCGCGCGGGCGTCCGGCACCATGTCGCTCTCTCGATCGTCAACACCGATCGCCCGCCGGGCAACGGCTATTTCCACGCCAAGGCCGCCCAGGAAAAGCTGATCAAGGCGGGCGACGTGCCGTGGTCGATCGTCCGCGCCACCCAGTTCTTCGAGTTCGTCGGCGCGATCGCGCAATCGGCCACCGAAGGCCAGACGGTCCGCGTACCGTCCGCCAAGGTCCAGTTCATGGCAGCCGACGACGTTGCGGCAGCCGTGGCCGATGCCGCGATATCCCCGCCCCTCAACGCAACGATCGACACCGCCGGTCCGGAACGCGTTCCGTTCGACGAGGTGGTCGGCCGTTGGCTCAACGCCCACAACGATCCGCGCAATATCGTGGCGGACGCCTCAGCCCCCTATTTCGGCACCCCGATCGACGACCAAACGCTGGTCCCGCTCGGCGAGGCCCGCATCGGCAAGATCCGCTTTGAGGACTGGCTCGCCCAGTCCGTCGTCCCGGCATAAGGAGGTGATCCAATGATCAGACATATCCTCTCCGCGGTGCTGCTCGCGGCCATCTCCGTCGGCACCGCCGCCGCCGATGACGGCAGCAAGGGCACGAAAGTGTCGCTCGTCTACGAGCACGAGCTTCCCAACGTCCCTGGCAAGAGCATCAGGGGCGTCCTCGTCGAATACGAGCCGGGCGGCGCCAACGCCGCGCATACTCATCCGAAGTCCGCCTTCATCTATGCCACGGTGCTCGAAGGCGAGGTCCAGAGCCAGGTCAACGACGGTCCCGTACAGACCTTCCGCGCGGGCCAGAACTGGTCGGAAAACCCGGGCGATCGCCATAACGTCAGCGCCAATGCGAGCACGACGAAGCCGGCGAAACTCTTCGCCGTCTTCGTCGTCAACACGCACGACAAAGAACTTGTGACGCCCATCAAAAAGTGAAGCGCCGCCGAGGCGGTCCGGGCCACGCCGGGTCGCCTTCGGTTCGCTCAACGATACTGATTGCCGAAACCGCCGACTCGGCTACGCTCTCCCGCAGCGGCATCAAGACCGCCCGGGGAAACGCTCAGATGATCATCGCTACCGAACTCGCCGGCCTACTCTGCCTCGTCATCGCTCTTGCCCTTTTGTGGATCGCCCGGCCGGTCGATGGAAAACCCGCGGCGATCGTGCGTGGCAGGAGGGAAGTGCCATATGCCCTGGTCGTCGTCGCGTTGCTCGCGCTCGGCGCGGCCGGCGTCATTTACGGCTTTACTGCCTGATCCGATTCCCGAACGCGCCGGGCTAGCCCGCTGAGCCGCCTTCGCAATAGGTACTCCGCGAAAACCGGCCCTATAATCCTGTCATCGTCGTTCCTTCATGCTGGGGCAAAGGAACAGGATGGCTGGCGGATTTCGCATTCTCCTTGCCGCGCTGGTGGCGACCCTGCTGCTTGGCCAGCCTCTGCCGTCGCGCGCCCAGTCGAGCGAAGAGAACAGGGTCTTTCTCGAAACCGCGTCCAAGACTTCTGCATTGGGAAGAGCCGGCCGAACCGGTGAAAATCCTCGGCCCGCTCTATTTCGTCGGCACGAAAGGGCTCGGCTCCTGGCTGTTCGCCACGACTGAGGGTCTCATCCTCCTCAACACCGGCATGCCCTCGTCGGGGCCGATGATCGAGGCGTCGATCCGCAAGCTCGGCTTCAGCCCAGACGACATCAAGATCTTGCTCACCGGCCACGCCCATATCGACCACGCCGGCGGCCACGCCTACATCAAGCAGCTGTTCGGCGCGAAGGTCGCCGCCATGGACGAGGAGGTGCAGAACCTCGAAAGCGGCGGCGAGAGCGATTTCTTCTATGGCCGCGACGTCGACGTCATGGGCTTCGCCCCGGCCTATGTCGATCGCGTCCTGCGCGACGGCGATCAGGTCAAACTGGGCGATGTGGTGCTGACGGCCCTCCACACCCCCGGCCACACCCAGGGCGCGACGACCTGGACGACCACCATCGTCGACGGCGGCAAGGCCTATACCATCGCCTTCCCGGACGGCGGCCGCATTAATCCCGGCTACCGCCTCGCCGACAAGCCCTCTTATCCCGGCATCGAGGCCGACTACCGCAACACGCTCCACCGCCTGGAGATGCTGAAGCCCGACATCTGGTTCTCCTCGCATCTGGAGAAGATGGACTTCGACGGCAAACGCGAACGCGCGACGACCGAGGGGGTCTCAGCCTGGGTCGACCCCGAAGGCTACCGCAAGTTCGTCGCCACCCAGCGGCGCGCCTTCGAGGACCAGATGGACAAGGAAATGGCCCCCGCACGGAAGAGCGCGGCGGGGCAGTGAGCGGGTTCGTTCGCTAAACCGGCTCCCGCTCCCGCCGGATCGCATCCTTCGCCGCCTGAGCGAGAAATCCCGAGCGCGTAAACCCGTGCGCCTCGGCGAATAGGTCGATCTGCTCCAGCACATCCTCCGGCAGCGTGACATTGACCCGAACGGCTTTCTTGGCCTCAGTTTTCACCGTCACGAGGATCGCAACGCCATCGCGGTTCTCCGGATCACTCATCACATCCTCCAGCCGCGACGGTTCGGGAATGGCGTCGCCATCCTCGATCATCCCGTCGATGTGGAAGGCGAGAGCCTCCTCGGCCATCGCTCGCGCGTCGTCGAGCGTCGTCCCGGCGGTGATCAGCCCCGGAAAATCGGGAAAGGAGACGCCGAAATCACTGTCGGCTTCCTTATGGATCAGACCGATATACTGGCTCATGTCAGCCTCACGCCGGATTGCTTCTCAATGCTCCGCAACGTCCCTAGCGGGATATCGCGTTTGGGATGAGGAACGGTCACCCGGCCCGGCTTCGTCGCGTGCTTGAACTGGGCGTGGCTGCCCTTCCGGGCGACCTCACGCCAGCCGTCCGCCTCGAGGCGGGCAATAACCTCTCGGCTCCTCATCGTGTGTATAGATACACACTACATCGCGTTTTTCAATAACATGTCGTCTCGTCCGCGACCGGAGCGGCCGGATTGTCCGGCCGCTCCATCCCTCGATCGGTCGTCTACTTCAATCAAGTCACTGCTACTGCCGCGCCATCGCCACCTTCGCGAGCGCCTTTTCCGCTTCCGCCGTGTCGTGCAGCAGCTTGCCCGAGAGGTCCACGGTCACCTGGTTGATCGAGCCCGTGAATTCGAAGGGCGGGCCGTAGAGGCTGGTCACCGACGAGCCTGAATTGCGCCCGATGAAGACGCCGCTGCCGATGCCGAGCGCGAGCGGCACCGTGTAGGGCAGCGCCAGTTCGCCGACGAGTTTGCGGTTGATGTAGAGCTGAGCCTTTCCGGGCGCGCCCAGACCCTTCTTCAGATCGGGTTGGCCGGTCGTCTCGAACTCGTAGCGGAGCTGGACCTTGCCCTCCGGCACGTTCACATCCGAGACGACGTGGAATTCCTCCGCGCCGACATAGTTGTGGACGTAGTGGAGCTTTTTGTCCTTCACGAACAGCGTGTAGCCGCCGACATTGCCGCCATGGCAGATGAGGACGCCTTCCGCTCCCCCTTTTGGAATCCGCACATCGGCCGTCAGACTGTGCGACCGGTTCAGAAGCTTGGCCGCGACATTTTCCGGGACCATCTGCGTGTGCGGATAATAGACATAGGTCTTGCGATCTGCCGTAAGCGCCGGGCGTTCATCGGCAAAGCGCAGCGTTCCTCGGCTGTCGAGCGGCAGGACGTTGTACTTGCCGGCCTCGGTGTACCAGGTCGCGATCATCTCGATCAGCTTGGGGCGATTGCTCGCCGCCAGATTGTTCGTTTCAGTCGGGTCCTTGGTGAGGTCGTAAAGCTCCCATCCCGTCGCATCGAGTTCGCGGAGCTTGTCCTCCGTCAGCGTCATCATGCCGAAGAAGATGCCGGCTTCCTTGAACGAGGTGCCGGGCACCGGGCACACCGCCCGCCAGCCGTCGTGGTAGATCGACCTGTGTGCGAACATCTCGAAATACTGGGTCTTGTGGCGGCTTTCCGCCTTCTGGTCGGTGAAGACATGGGCAAAGCTCAAGCCCTCGATCGGTGACTGCGTGACGCCGCGGATCTCGGTCGGCGGCTCGATCGCCAGCGCCTCCAGCACGGTCGGCATCATGTCGATCGCATGCGCGAACTGATGGCATACCTTGCCGCGTCCCTTGATGCCCTTCGGCCAGTGAACGATGAACGGGTCCGACACGCCGCCGCGATAGGTCTCGCGCTTCCAGCGCCGGAACGGCGTATTGCCCGCGAACGTCCATCCCCAGGCGTAGTGATTGAAATATTTCGGGCCGCCGAGATCGTTGATGGCCGCGAGGTTCTGCTTCAGGTCGTCCGGGACGTTGTTAAAAAACTTGTTCTCGTTCACCGATCCGGTCGGTCCGCCCTCGGAGCTCGCACCATTGTCCGAGATCACCATGATGAGCGTGTTGTCGAGTTCGCCCATCTGTTCAAGGAACTCGATCAGCTGGCCGACATGGTGGTCCATGTGTTCGCAGAAGCCGGCGAAGACCTCCATCATCCGGGCGTACAGCTTGCGCTCGTCCGCCGGGAGTTTCGACCAGTCCTGCACGTCGGGATCGTGGCGCGAGAGCTTGGCGTTCTTCGGCATGATGCCGAGCTCTTTCTGCTTCTTGAACACCCGCTCGCGATAGGCGTCCCAGCCGTCGTCGAACTTGCCCTTGTACTTGTCCGCCCACTCCTTCGGCACGTGGTGCGGCGCGTGGTTCGCGCCGGGGGCGAAATAGAGGAAGAACGGCTTGTCGGGCGCCACCTGCTTCAGGTCGGCGATGAAGCCGATCGCATGGTCGGCGAGATCCTCGGTGAGGTGATACCCCTCCTCCGGCGTCTTCGGCGGTTCGACCTGATGATTGTCGTAGACGAGGTCCGGGTAATACTGGTGGGTGTCGCCGCCCAGGAAGCCGTAATAGCGCTCGAAGCCGCGGCCGAGCGGCCAGCGGTCGTAAGGACCCGCCGCGCTGATCTGCTCCGCCGGTGTCAGGTGCCATTTGCCGACGCAGTAGGTTCCGTAGCCCTGCTGGCTCAGGATTTCGGACAGGAAGCCGTTCTCGAACGGAATCGCGCCATTGCCGCCAGGAAAGCCGGTCGAGCCTTCGGTGATGCACGACATGGCATTCGAATGGTGGTTGCGACCCGTCAGCATGCACGAGCGAGACGGTGAACAGAGCGCCGTCGTGTGCATGTTGGAGAACAGCAATCCGTGCTGCGCCAGTCTGTCGAGATTCGGCGTGTTGATCTCGCCGCCATAGCAGCCGAGCTGCCCGAAACCGGTGTCGTCGATGACGATGAAAAGGACGTTCGGCGCTCCGGGCTTGACGCGACGCGGCGCCGGCCATGCCGGCTCGGATTCACCGACGGTGCGGCCCATGCGACCGGGGAATGTCATACCGGGTTTGTATTCTTTGATCGCCATCACATCCTCCTTCGGTTTTCGCGTCGCGAAGGGGCGGGATTTGGCGATGTCGCGGCCATCCGCACCCCGAATTCAGAACGGCAGGCACTTCGCTCCATTCATGAGGCTGGTAACCGGATAGGTAGACGGGACCAGGCAAAACCGATCGCGTTCATCGAAGCTTCCGCCGCGCTGCTTCACCGACCCTAACTCGGCGGCGCGGGACCTCAACGCTGTAACGGTTACGTTCGGGTTACAGCGCGACGTGCGCGGCGCACCGTCGGAGTGGCCACTTTCGTCGTCGACGTCGCAAAACGCCTTTCTGGTCAACGCCACGGGCTTCGTTTGGCGAACTCGGGGAAACGAGCTGCTACGGCACGTCGCGCTTCCGCACCGCCAGCTGCCAGGCCCACAGCCCGGCCAGCACGATCAGCGACCCGACGAACGCCGCCACGACGTCCCTGAGCGAAATCGAAATCGTGTCGAGCCCGGGAAACAGCCCGAACAGCCGGAACAAGAGTCCGCCGACGAACGCGCCGATCAGCCCCACGGCGAGGTTGCGGAGCAGGCCGAAACCCCGGCGATCCCAGGTGATGACCAGGCCCGCAAGGCTCCCGCCGAGCACGCCTACAACAATCCAGACGATAATCTGATCGACCGACGGCATCAGCGATCCTTTCTACGGTCAGAAGAGCAGGCTCTTCACCCCTTCCATGATTTCGGCAAACGGGACGTTCAGCAGCATCACCGGCACGAACGGAAGCAACGCCGCCCCCGCGAGCAGAATGAGGCTCGCAAGATCGACCGGCACGAAACGCATGGCATAGACGTTGGACGCGACCTGATAGAGGTCGGTCGCCGCCGAGAAATCAGGGGATGCGAGATCGTCTTCCCGTTCGAACTGCCTGCGGTCCAGCCATTTGCGTTCGAAGCTCTGTCCGAAACGGCTCGCGAGTTCGCCATATGCGAAAACGCCGCGCCGCCATTCGCGCAACAGCACTCCGTCGAAAGCCAGTAGCGGCGACCCGAAAAGAAGCAGCGACAGAAGGAGGCTGGTGGACGCCCAGACGACGGGAGCGAAAAACGGGCTATTGCCGTGCAGCACATGGTTGGCGGCACCACCGGCCAACATCGTCGCGAGCGCGGAGCACGGCGCAGGCCCTCAACGAATAACCGATGAAGGCAAGACCGGTCGCTCTGTCTGGATGGGCGGCGACGAGTTGCAGGTCGAGGCGCGACATCCGGCGCAGGAATCGCACCCACAGAATGATGCACCAGATCCAGCCGAACAGAACGGCGAGCAGAAGCGGCAGGCTCACGAGCGCATGCCACCAGGCCGCCGCCGAATAGGCGACGCCGGAGATCTGCCAGCCGGGCAGACGATCGAGCGGGATCGGGAGAAGTATCGCGAAGATCACCGCATAGGTGACGAGCCCGACGGCGATCGCAGGCAGCCGGGAATCCAGGGACGCCTTCGTTGCCGCGACGGCCGCGGCATAGCGCGCGCGATCGTCGTCCCTCACGAAGCCGGCTTCGAGGAAATGCCGGGCGATGACGTCGAGCCGGGGAGCGGTCACGGCGTCGGCCGCAACGAGGAGCGGCAGGGCGACCAGGAACCGGGCATGAACGCTGATATCGAGGGCGAATGCGGTAACGCTGCCCTGGACGACCGAGAGGACAAGCAGCGGAAACCAGGCCAGGCCGATTGCGATCAAGACATTCGGGCCAATACCCCGTCCGATGCGACCTGTCTCGGCGATTCTCGACAACATGCCGAACATCGGCCGCGCGAACAGGACATCGTCGCCAGATCGTGCGGGCGATCTCCGGCCTTCGCCGCTCGCGATGTCGGCTGGGGCGCCTGGAAACTGTCGATCCTGGCCTGTCCAAGCCTGCACGACACGCACCTCCCGGCCGCTATTCGCTCCGGATGAGCCTGTTCCGCGCGCTGCGCACCCGCAAGGTTACAATCGCGCTGTTACGGTTACAGTTGAAGGACATCGACGCATGTCCGCAACGACGAATGTCTAGCTTGACCGCCCTTTCCGCGCACCTACCTCCCCTACCGGACGCCCCGTGCATCCGCATCGTCAACCGCACCCCCTGAGGGGTCATGCCCAGCAACGACCACAGTCGATTGACCGCGTCGCAGGAAGGGCCGTACCGCTGAGCTGATCGTGATCGGCTCATCCGCACGGCGCCCCGGCGGCCGGTCGGAAACGGATGAGCCATGAACGCTGCACTTCGGTTCTTCGCCGATCAGATGCGCCGTGCCCCGGCGGCACCGCGCGATCCCAATGAAATCTTCGCCGAGCGCCTGACCTTCGGGGAGCGGCTGGCCGACCGCGTCGCCGTCATTGGCGGCTCCTGGAGCTTCATCGTCGGCTTCGGCCTGTTCCTCGCCGCCTGGGCGGTGCTGAACACGCTCGTCCTCGTGCACCACGCCTTCGACCCTTTCCCCTACATCTTCCTGAATCTGATGCTGTCGATGCTGGCCGCGCTGCAGGCACCTATCATCATGATGAGCCAGAACCGGCAGGCGGCAAGGGACCGGCTGGATGCCCGCCTCGACTACGAGACCAATCTCCGCTCCGAGTCCGAGATCGCTGCTTTGCACGAGAAGATCGACACGCTGCAGGCCGAGATCGCGCAACTGATCGAATTCTCCACGCGGCCGGCGCGGAGACGGGGCTGACCTCTTACCTGGCCCGCGTCTTCCCGATCTCTTCTGCAAGTTCCACATATTCCGGACAGAACCTGCCGCAGATCCGCTCGATCTGCGCCAACTGCTCGCGCGCCAGATCGAGCCTGCCCTTGGTGACATAGGCCTCACCCAGATATTCGCGCACCTCCGCGAAATCCGGGTCGAACGCCACCGCCTTGAGGTAGTGCCCGATCCCCTCGTCGGTCCGGCCGAGCTTGCGCGTGGCGAAGCCGCGGATGTTCAGCGCCTTGGCGGTTTCCGGCGTCTTCAGAAGCTCCAGCACGCCGAGCGCCTCCTGATAGCGTTCGGCATCAGCCAGCGTCCGCGCGTAATCGAGCAGATTGTCGTCGGGCAAATTCGCGCCCTCCGCCGCGATGCAGACCCCGTTCTTCGCATCCCAGAGCTTGCCTGCCTCGCAGACGGGCTCCTCCTCCCGCTCGGTCCACGCCGCCCGGGTCTCGATCGCGGACAGGAGCGGCAGCAGCCCTAAAAGCAGCAGGGCAGTCACGGCATTGAGCGGGATCACGGTCATCGCATCGCCCTTCGGACAGGCCTGAAGTAGAAGCCCTCAACGCGACATCCGTTTGGCATGTCCGGCAATCATCAGGAACGCTGACGTCCCGCATCATCGAAATCGGGTTGAACGCGGCCGGCAATCCATGCACGACGTGGCATCAGAGGAGCGCCCGAGTGTCCCCCCTTCCCGCCATCAACCGCACCATGTCCCCGGCGGACTGGGGCATGCTCCTTGCGCTCTCGGTCCTGTGGGGCGGCTCGTTCTTCTTCGTCGGCATCGCGGTGAAGGAGCTCCCGCCGCTTACTCTCGTTGCGCTCCGGGTCGGCATCGCGGCGATCATCCTCCATATCGTCGTCCGCGCCCGCGGCCTGTCCATGCCCCGCGATCCCAAGGCCTGGTTCGCCTTCACCGTCGCGGGCCTCCTCGGCTCAGCGCTGCCCTTCTGCCTCATCGTCTGGGGCCAAACCCATATCGCCTCGGGCCTCGCCTCGATCCTCAACGCCACGACGCCGATCTCGACCGCGATCGTTGCCCATTTTCTCACGAGCGACGAAAAACTCACCGGCAACCGTGCGCTCGGCGTCCTCGTCGGCTTTGCGGGCGTCGCGCTGATGATCGGACCGGACGCGCTGGCCGGACTCGGCAATCACGTCTGGGCGCAGATCGCCGTCGTCTGCGCAACGATCTCCTACGCTTTGGTCGGGGTCTATGCCCGGGTGTTCAAGCGGCTCGGCATTCCGCCGCTCATCGCCGCGACCGGCCAGGTCACTATGGCGGCAGTTCTCCTCGCTCCCGTCGCGCTCGCTCTCGATGCGCCGTGGACCCTGCCGATGCCGAGCCTCCAATCCTGCCTCGCCATCTGCGGCATCGCCGCGCTGTCGACCTCGCTCGCCTACGTCCTGTTCTTCCGCATCCTCTCGAGCTCCGGCGCGACCAATGTCGCCCTAGTCACCTTCCTCGTCCCGGTCTCGGCGATTCTGCTGGGCTCGCTCGTCCTCGGCGAGCGACTCGAACCGAAGCATTTCCTCGGGATGGCCTTCATCGCCCTGGGATTGGCCGCGATCGACGGACGAGTATTCAGGTTGTTGCGGGGGTCCGCTTCGGCAGGCAGGTGAAAAGCGGGAAATAGAGGTGCGGACCGGGCGCTGCTCCGGTTTCCGGTCCCTCGCCCCAGCTTTGCCGCGCAACGGTCAGGGCTGGTATTTCGAGGTGCATCCTAAGGAAGCGCGCACCGGGATTTTTCCCCGGCAGGACCGGCCTCATTCGCGAGGGCGTGTCTGGCTTTCCACGCCGCCGACAACCTCTTTGTTCAGTTCCCTCGGAACACCCCATTCCCTTGCGATCTTTGATGTCGCTTGGTGTCCCCCGGCTTTCGCCTTGTCTCGATGCTGGGCGCGAATGGTTAACGAGATGTTAACAGAGTGATCTCGAGCCAATTAATGGTTGAGCGGTTTCGTACATTCCCCTTGCCCGCAGCGGAAAACACGGTCACGCTCCGCGAATTGGCTGCGCATAGTCGCGGTCACTCGGAGACAGGCCATGTCGAAATACATCGTGAAGAAGAACACGAAAGGTGAGTGGCGCTGGACCTTCGTCGCCCGTAACGGCGAAAAAATCGCGATGGCGAGCGAAGGCTATAAATCGAAGGCGTCGTGCGAGAAGTCGATCGCTCTGTTGCAGGCTTCGGCCAGCGCGCCGATCGAATATGACGAGCCGAAGGCGAAAGCTCCGGCCGCCAAGGCAAAGCCCGCCGCCAAGGCAAAGGACTCGGCCAAGAAGGTCGTCAAGGCGATGAAGTCCGCCGCCGAGGCCATGAAGCCCGCGAAGAAGCCCGCCAAGTCAAAGGCCTAAACGGCCCGTCTCCGCTTCGGCCATTTCTGTGGCCAGCGGACGATCCGCTCGATCGTTTCCTCGATCGTGATGTCGTCCTCGTTTGCCGAAACCCGGCCCCGGACGGACGCACCCGCTTTGTGCGTGCTGTCCGGGTCGCCGGTGACGAGCGGGTGCCAATTGGGAAGCGGCTTGCCCGACGCCAGCAAGCGGTAGGCGCAGGTCGGCGGCATCCAGTTCAGCCCGGCGAGATTGGTCGGCGATCAGCGCCACGCATTCCGGCACGGAAATCTGGCGAGCGGGATAGTTCGTACACCTGCACGCATTGGCGTCGAGCAGCCGGCAACCCACGTCAGTATAGGCGATCTCGCCGCTGTCCTCGTCCTCGAGCTTGACCAGGCAACACCGCCCGCAGCCGTCGCAGAGCGATTCCCACTCCGCGACGCTCATCTCGACCAGCGTCTTCGTCTCCCAGAACCTGTCTGCCACACTGTCTCCTATCCGACTTCCTGGGCTCTTGCGCCCGGACGCAGGTCGGGTCAAGACAGAGCAAGCGCAAGGTTGCGCGAGTTGAGGAGCGGCGGGTGTTCAATCCGTTTTCCGAAAAGGGGCTTACGGGCGTCAAGCGAGCGCTGCTGTCGCTCGACTCCATGGTCGACGCCGGCGTGTACGCCCTCCGCACCTCGATCGGCGACACTTGGGCCCGTTTCGTCGGCCTGTCGCAGGACATGCGCGTCCGCGGCTGCCGCCGGGCCTCTCAGGAGCTGACCTCCGAATGCTTCACCTGGGGCGTCGTCGGCGCCGTGGGCATGCTGGCCCTCGCCCAGCCCGCCTTCCAGGCGACCAGGGAGGACTGGCACAAGAGGATCGACCTCGCCGTCACCTTCATCGACCGCACGGGCACCGAGATCGGCAAGCGCGGCGTCATGCAGACCGACGCCGTCTCGCTGGAGGAGATCCCGGACAATATGAAGAAGGCGGCGATGGCCATCGAGGACCGCCGCTTCTATCAGCATTTCGGCATCGACGTGCTCGGCACGCTCCGCGCGATCATGGAGAACGCCCGCGCCAACGGCGTCGTCCAGGGCGGCTCGTCGCTGACCCAGCAGCTCGCCAAGAACCTCTTCCTGTCGAACGAGCGCACGCTCGCAGCGCAAGATCAAGGAAGCCTTCCTCGCCATCTGGCTCGAGTCGAACTTCACCAAGGACGAGATCCTCAAGCTCTATCTCGACCGCGCCTATCTCGGCGGCGGCGTCTTCGGCGTCGAGGCCGCGGCGCAGTTCTATTTCAACAAACCGGCGAAGAGCCTGACGCTGGCGGAATCCGCCATGCTCGCCGGCCTGTTCAAGGCGCCGACCAAGTTCGCGCCGCACAACAATCTGTCGGCCGCCCGCGCCCGCGCCAACGTCGTGCTCGACGCACTGGTCGAGTCCGGCTTCATGACCGAGGGCCAGGTCCATGCCGCGCGCCTCAATCCGGCGACCCCGGCCGCCCGCCAGCGCGAGCTCGAGCCCCGACTATTACCTCGACTGGGCGTTCACCGAGGTGAAGAAGCTCTCCGACGCCGGCAAGCTCAGCGACGCGCGCTCCGTGACGGTGAGGACGCCGTTCGACCCCGCCATCCAGAAGCGCGCCGAGGAGGCGATCGAGAACACGCTCCGCCAGTACGGCAACCAATACCGGGTCAAGCAGGCGGCGATGGTGCTGATGGAGCCGCACGGCGCCGTTCGCGCCATGGTCGGCGGTCGCGATTACGGCGCGAGCCAGTTCAACCGCGCGACCGACGCGCTCCGCCAGCCCGGTTCCTCGTTCAAGGTCTACGTCTATACGACGGCGATGATGAACGGCTACACGCCGACCTCGATCGTCCCGGACGGCTCCGATCACGATCGGCGACTGGTCGCCGCAGAACTACGGCCGCTCTTATGCGCGGCAAGGTCACGCTGATGAGCGCGCTCGCCCATTCCTATAACACCGTGCCCGTCCGCCTCGGCCGCGCGCTCGGCCTCGACAAGGTGGTCGCCCAGGCGAAGGCCATGGGCGTGCGGACCGAGCTCCGCATCAACCAGGCGCTGGCTCTCGGCACGTCCGAAGTGACGGTGCTCGACCAGGCGTCGGGCTATTCCTCGCTCGCCAACGGCGGCTTCCGGGTCGTGCCCTATGCGGCGGTGGAGATCACGCGACAATCAGGGCAAGTTGCTCTGGAAGCACGACCGCGACGTCCCGCCGCCCGAGCGCGCGATTCCGCCGGACGCCGTCGCCGACATGAACAAGCTGCTCGTCAACGTGGTCGAGGCCGGCACCGGCGGCCGTGCCCGCCTCGACGGCCTCAAGATCGGCGGCAAGACCGGCACCAGCCAGGATTATCGCGACGCCTGGTTCATCGGCTTCACCGGCGATTACACCTGCGCCGTCTGGTTCGGCAACGACGACTTCACCGGCGCCAACAACATGACCGGCGGCTCGCTTCCGGCCATGGTGTTCAACGAGATCATGTCGCTCGCGCAGGTCGGCGTCGATCCGAAGCCGATCCCCGGCATCGGCCTGCCGGACGGACGCGGCGGCGCGGCGGTCGCGGATGTTTCGACGACCGCACCGGCGGAAGGTGCGGGCGGCAAGCTTCCCCGCAAGACATCCATCGTGCTCGACGAGCTCCACTCGCTGATGCAGCAGGCGACGGTCGCGACCTCGGGCACCAGCACGCCCGGCGAGCAGCGCAGTCAGGTCGACGACACCCACCTCCACCGCCGCGGCTGAGCAACCCGTCCCGGCGGGAACACGAGTGCAATAGGGCTGTTCGTTCTCCTGTGACGCGGCTTCCGCCGTCCAAGCCGGTCTGTTAAGCGGTCACTCGTGCGGCTCATCCTCCATCTCCTCGTCATCTGCGTGCTCGCGGCTGGTACCGGCCTCGGCCTGACCTGCGCTCGCGGTCCGCCATCCGCCCGTCGCTGGATACGATCGTCGCCGGCCCGTGGCGCGCGGAGGCGACCGAAGGTTCGCCCGGGGTCGACGCCTATACGCTTGGCCGCCCTGGCGCAGCGTGGAGAGGCACCGCTCGCGATCGCCGACGGCCTGACCTTCCGCGCCGAAACCGACAGCGACGGCAACCGGCTCGACGGCCGCTGCTCCTATCTGGTCACCGGCACCATGCCGCCGATGCGGGTCTGGAGCATCTCCGCCTATGACGACCGCGGCAATCCGCTTCCACAATCCCGCCCAGCGTCACGGTTTCACGAGCAGCGAGGCGGTGAAGTCCGAGTCCGGAGACATCTCCGGATCGCGGTCGGCGAGATGGCGCGTGGCGGCGACTGGTTGCCGACCGCTCGGCCGGCCGCTTACTGCTGATTCTTCGCCTCTACGACACCACCGCCGGCGCGATCGCCGGTGGCCGCAGCACGCCCGAGCTTCCCGCCATCCGCCGCGTCGGCGTGCCCGGCATGAGATGGTTCTTCCTCATCGCCACGGGCCTTCTGATCGGCGGCGTTCTGCACATCGTGTCGCTGCTCGCCGTCCCCGTCGTCGCTCCGCACGACGCCTATTCGCGCGTCCGCGAACTCGGCCCGGAAAACACCATTCGTCAAGGTCGACGCCGGCAAGGCGCGACGGCCTTCCCTTCCTGGATCCGGCATTCGTTCATCTCGCCTGCCGGTTCGATCTCAGCGACGGACCGATGCGGTCTCGATGCCGCTCGCGAGCGATTACGTCTCCGCATCCTTCTACACGGCGTGACGCCGTCGCCTTCTTTTCGCTGAACGATCGCTCGGCCACGGGACGTATCCTCGACATCGAACTGCGCGATGCCAATGACGAGGCGTCGAAGGCGACCGAAGTCCGGCCCGGATCGGTGCTCGTCATGTCGCCGGAACCTTTGGGCTTCGTTCTGGTGCGCGCCCTCGCCCCCTCGCCCTCGATGCGCAAGGCGATCCAGACCGAGCTCGACCGCTCCGTCTGCGTACCGGCGAACTAGCGCCCGGCTATTTGCCGTAGACCGGGCCGCCGGCGAAACGTTCGGGTCTTCCGCCACCAGCAGTCCAAGATCGCCTTCCAGCGCGACGAGCGCGCTTCGGCCAGCGCCGCCTGCGCGTCCGGGCGTTGCGATCAGCAGCCGTTCGAGCGCGTAGCGATACATCGCGGCCGTGTCGCGGATCGTTTCCTGGACGAGCCAGACGAGGAGCCTGTTCTCCCAGATCCGGCCGATCGCGTCCTGTCGCTCCTCCTCGGTGTCACGTTCGAAGCCCACTCGAGCGCGCGTTCGCGAACCCGGTCGTCGACCGCGACGCGGTTGGCGACGGAGATGAATTCGCGGATCTGGTAGCGGTTGGCGTCGATGTCGGTCATCAGCTTGAGGTATCGCGCGCTGCTCGAGCTGTAGTCCTCCGACAGGAGATGTTCGACATAGTCCGCCCGGTCCGGGACCGTCTCCGCTGGCGACATCAGGCGGGTGCGCCGCATCTCGGCGACCCAGCGCTCGAAATATTGCTGCGGCAGCGTCGGCATCAGCAGAGACCAGGAGCGGTTGCGAAGCTCCTGCTCGGCGTCGGTGTAGCGATAGAACGATGTCGGTTCGCCGCGATGCCTGGCAGCGAGCTTGCCGGCGAACGGCATGATCTCGTCGTTGACGGTCGACGGTTGAGGTCGATCAAAATCGCCCATAGCGGGCGCGCAGGCGTGGGTTGCGCAGGCGATCAGCCCGGCGGCGATGATCCTTCCGATCTGTGGAGTCAGTTGCGACGCCGTCCGCGCAAACGCTTCATGCCGCTCGCCGGGGAAGCCGAGCCATCGCCCCCATCCGTCTCGTCGCGATCGTAGCGAATGCCCGTGAACAGCAGCAATTTCCCCATCTCGGCGGCCGGAGCGGATTTCCGGACGTCGGTCGAAGGTTGGAAGTGCACAATAGTTCCCATCGATGTTCTCCGCGTTGGGCACGCGGCCCAGCGAGGCCATGAGGAAGCTTCCAGTGGATGCGCCTCGGCATAGTAAGGAATGAGTAAGGTTAACGGATCGTTAGCCCTCCTTTCGCTCCACGGTTAGCGCGGCATTAACGCCACACCTCCTATTGTCTCGATCTAACCCCGACGGCCAGCGTGACCCAGAATAGGCTTCCCCTGCCACGGCTTGACCGCCTTGCTCTTGAGCACGGTCTGGACATGCGCGCGACCGCACTGCGCGTCGCGACCGACCTGTTTTGCCAGGCCGCCGCTCCTCTGCCGGCCGATGTCTCGCGCTATATCGATCTTGCCCTCCCTCTGCTCGACAGCGTCGACCGCGACACGCGTCGTGCCGTCGCCGAAAAGCTGGCCCGCATCGAACATGCCCCGGCCACCGTCGTCGCGCGCCTCCGGAATGATCCTGATCCTTTCGTCTCGGGAGCAATCCTCGCCTCGCCCACGGTCTTCCAGCCGGACGATCTCAGCGCCTTCGTGGCCCGCTGCACCACGACTGAGGCAGCCGCCACCGCGCGGCGCGTCGATCTCACACCGGCGGCGATTCGCACGCTTGCGACGCATCGGGCAGCCTTCGTCGTCGAAGCACTGATCGAGAACCCGGCCATCGCTCTCCTGGACGAGATTGTCGATCACATCGTCGAAAGGGCCGTCAACGAACCCCGTCTTGTTGCGGCTCTGTTGTCGCGCATCGATCTCGCACCGGCCAGACTCGCCCCGCTCTATGCTGATGCTCCGCGCCCACTCCGCGAGAAGATCCGCAAAGAGCTGGCAAAAACCGCCGCCGGGCATTCCGCGCCCGTGCCCGCGAGTTCACTGACGGAACTGACCGAGGCCTTTGCTCGTCCGAACCGCGACGGCGTTGGTCAGGCCCTCGCCCATGTCCTGAAGCTTCGCCCGCAGCGCCTGCCGAAGCTGCTCGACGACCCGACGGCAGAACTCTTCGCCCTCGCTTTGTCCGCAGCCGGAGCCAAGCGCGCCGCCGCGATCAACATCCTTCTGATCGCGACCCCGGAGGACGTCAGAACATCGGTTCAGACGATCTTCGACGCGGTGAAGGTTCTCGACCAGACGCCCCGCAACGTCGCCTGGCAGATCGTGACCGCTGTCGCTGGCGAGCGCCGGCCCTCGCGTCCTGTCGTCTACGAACCTCACATGCACCCGTCGAACACACCGCAGCGCGTGGCATCCCGCGCCCGCCGGCTGGCGGTGCAAAGGGATGTGTCGCGGGTCCGTTCATCCGGCTCTTAAGCCGAACGGGCCTTCGTCTTCTTGGAAATATTCAGCGCCACGGCGGCGCGGATGAGCGTCTTCAGCGCCCCTTCATCGATCTCCTCGCCCTCGCGGAGATCGATGGCTCGCCGGGTATTGCCCTCAAGGCTCGAATTGAAGAGGCCCGAAGGGTCGTAGAGCGAGGCGCCCTTGGCAAAGGTCAGCTTCACGACGGCCTTGTACGTCTCGCCGGTGCAGATGATCCCGGCATGCTCCCACATCGGAACCCCTCTCCACTTCCACTCCTCGATCACATCGGGATCGACCTCTTTGATGAGGCCCCGGACCCGAGCGAGCGTCTCGCCCCGCCAGTCAGAGAGTTCCTCGATCCGCGCATCGATCAGCTGAGAGGGAGAGACTCCCCCTTTTTCTTCCGCCGAGTTGCTCTTGCTCTGCTTCATGGTCCGGTTGCTTTCTTCGGCGAGGGTTTCCTGCATACGGGAGCTCATCCCGATTATCGCCGCGCCTCGATCATCTTCCACCCGTTTCCCGATGGATCGCGGAAACCAGCGTCCACGGTGCCGTAGCGGTCCATGGGCTCCTGCGTGAATTCCACTTCGCGAGCGCGCATCCGATCGTAGGCGGCGCGGCAATCGTTGACGACAAGCACAAGCGGCGGCATGGCGCCTTTCGCCACGATCTCGCGCAGGGTCTGCGCGGTCACCGCGTCGAGCATCGGTGATTGCGGCGCGAACAGGCCGAGCTGGAAAGACGGCTGGTCCGGATGCTGGACCGTGAGCCAGCGATAATCACCGTTCTTCGCGTCGGTATGGACGCGAAAGCCGAGCTTCTCGACATAGAATTCGAGGGCTTCCTCCTGGTCGCGAACGTACAGACCGACTACTCCGACACCCTGGCTCATGGGACCTCCGTTTCTTCGGACCCGTTTGTACTGCCTGCCTCCTGCCGCCGCTTCTCCGAAACTGCGATTATGAGGTCGGGTCGATGCGCCGCCCGGAGGAAGCAGTCCGGCACCCGTTCGCGCTCGTGAGGAGCGGCCTGCTCGCGCACGCGGAACTCACCCGGGCTCTCGCCGGTGACGTCGTGGAATGTGCGTCCGAACGTTCCAAGGCTGTTCCAGCCGGTCTCGAACGCGATCTCGGTGATGGATATGTCTGTGTCGCGGAGCAGCGCCGTAGCTCGCTCAAGTCGACGCGTGAGCAAGTACCGGTGCGGCGGAACGCCGAAGGCCTCCTTGAACGACCGCGCGAAGTGGGAATCGGAGACGCCGCTCACATGCGCCAGCCGCCTGACCGGCCACTCCTCGTGGGAGGCGACGTCCATCCGATCCTTCGCGCGCAACAGGCGGCGCAACAGATCGGGGTCCTGGCTCACAATCGCTCGCCGGGCAATTCGCTCGCCTGCTTCACCCAGGCGGTAAACTGGGCTTCGTCGAGTTGGTCTTCGTAAATGTCGAGGTAGCGCACATCCTGGTGCTTGGACTCGCCGGGCGGGACAGGATCGAGCGACAGGCCGCGGAAGAACGTCACTTTCACGTACTTCGTGAAGCAATGGTAGCTGAGGAACCAGCCATGACCCTCGTCCGCGACTCCGTAGAAGGGCGAGTTCCATTTGACCGCCTTGCGCACGCCGGGAACCGCGCGCTCGATGATCGCGTCGAGGCGTCGCCCGATCTCGCTTTTCCAGCCCGGCATGGCCGCGATGTAGGCCTGCACGGGGGCGTTGCCGTAGCCCTTCGCGATCTGGGGATTGCCGCCAGAGAGGAGGACCGGTTTTGCGCCCTCCGCCAACTCGATGGACGTCTTGTTGGCCATTGCGTTCCCTTCAATGACAGACTGACAGATGGAAAAGTATGGATTAGCCCACCAGATCGAGGAAGTGCCGCCCGGCCCTGTCCTCGACGTCAACCACCCAGATATCGGGATCGAATTTCATCTCGCGGGCGAGCCGTTCGACAACCTGATCACCGCGTTCCACGCCCGGCACCGCCGTGAACACGCGGTCGCCGCTGTCGTCCTCGACCAGCGATTGCGGTGCCGCTGCGAACAGGGTCTGCCGCCCGTCGAGCGTGTCCAGCACGATGAAGATCGCCCCCGCTTCGGGCGAGCCGCGACGGCGCAAGGTCGCATACGCGCCCTCGCCTTGGCAGCGCCGGACATAAGCGCCGACCCAAAATTCGGATTTGACTCGCATATCGTCAGGATGACCCGGTCATTTCCGACCGTCCATTTAGAGCTTCATGCCAGAGACGGCCGACAGCTCTGATACCATTCCGGGCGTGATCTCGCCGCGCTGCGGCAATCCACGGCGGGCCTCGAAACGGCGGATTGCGGTGCGCGTTCCGTCACCCATCAAGCCGTCTGCCTGCAACGGACCGAAGCCAAGCTTGTTCAGCGCGCGCTGGACGCCGGCCACCCGCTCGGACGGTTGGGGAGCCGCCGGCTGCGGCTTTCGCAGCGCATTGAGCAATTGCGGCGAAGTCTGCCCGGTCTGCTGCAGCCCGGACTTCGCCTCGAAGGCACGGATCGCGGCTTCGGTCTTCGGCCCCATCAGGCCGTCGGCCGGGCCGTCATAGAAACCGCGTCGGCCGAGTTCGGCTTGCGCCTCGCGGACGGACGGGTTCATGGCCGGAGCCGCCTGCGTCTGGGCGGCCGGGGCCGGAGCGGCAGGAGCCGAGACGGTCGGGCGCGGCGCGGGCGCCCGTACATCGTCCATCGCCCGGCTGCGCTGATGCAGCGGCGTCTGGAGCAAGGTCGCGTTGGCGACAATCATTCCCGCGCCGGCGATGGCGAGGAGAATGCCGAACGAGTCCAGCGGACGCTCGCGGACGATCGCCGGCAGCCGCAACGAAAACAGCGACCCGTCGTCGCCGAGAGCCTCGATCTGGCGCTTCGTGGACGCGCGCCGCCGCGCTTTGCCGCTTCCGCCGCGTTCAGCCATTCACCGCTTTCCTCATCTCATCAGCGCGATCAGCGAAGCCGACCACGTCCTTGGCCGGTTTCGCCTTGGCACCTGCCATCGGGAAACGGACCGTCACCTGCGTTCCTTCGCCGAGCCGGCTTTGCACTTCCAGCGAGCCGCCATGCAGTTCGGCCAGGCCTTTCACCACCGACAGCCCGAGCCCGGTGCCTTCGTAGGGCCGGTCATAGGACGATCTGGCCTGGAAGAAGGCATGGCCGAGCATCGGGATATCGTTCGCGGCGACACCGACGCCGGTATCGGTCACATCGAACCGCATCGCACCGCGGTCGACCTGGACGCAGACCGAGACTTGTCCGCCCTGCGGCGTGAACTTGATCGCGTTGGACAAGAGATTGATCAGGATCTGCTTGCAAGCCCGCTTGTCGGCGGTGAGCTCCGGCAAGCCCTTGGCGATCTCGACCGAGACGTCGATGCCTGCCTGCTCGGCCTTGAGCGCGAAGAGCTGAAGGCAGCTGTCGACGACAGGAGGCACTGAAAACGGCTCGGTCAGAATCGAGAAATTGCCGCTCTCGATCCGCGACATATCGAGAATGCCGTTCACGACCGACAGCAGATGAAGACCGGAATCGTGGATCAGCCCGGCATATTCCTTCTGGCGGTCGCGCGTCAGAACAGCCGGTCCGTCAGCCGAAAGCATTTCCGAAAAACCGATGATCGCGTTCAGCGGCGTTCTCAGTTCGTGGCTCATGCTCGCGAGAAAGCGATTCCTGGCCGCGCTGGCCTTCTCGGCCTCGTCGCGGGCAATCCGGAGGTCGCTCTCCTGATTCTTCCGCTCGGTCACGTCGCGAATGATCGCAAGCACATGCTCGCGGCCTTCGTCCTCGTTGGCCGCGATCAGGCGGCAGCGCATTTCGACCCAGGCGAATTCGGCGGCGTTTCCATTCGGCCGTTTGATGCGGAGTTCGAGCGCATCGGAACTGCCGGTCACGTTTGCCGACGAGATGGCGTTCAGGAAGGCCGGTCGGTCGGCAACATGGACGCGCTCGAACATGCCGCGACCGGACAATTGCTGGCCACCGGTACGCAGCAGCGATTCCGCCGTCGGCGACAGGAAGAGAACGCTGCCATTGCGGGTAAAGCAGGCAATGACGTCGGTGATGTGCTCGGCAAAGGCCGAGTAGCGCGTTTCCATCGAGCGGCCAGGGGCCGCTTTCGCCCACGTGCGCTCACGCTTTTCGCCGGCGAGCACAGCGCCATAAGTCAACGCGGCCAGCGTCGAAACGAAAACCGCAATCGAAGGCGCGGACGAGGCCGCGCCGGTCGCGAGAGCAACGGCGGAAAGCAGAAGCACCGCGACGAGGAGCGAACGGCGAATACGGGGAGACCCCAGAAGCACCGTCTCGACCGCGATCACCGGGAGCCAGACAAGCAGCGCCAGCGAATGACCGGCGACGAACGACGACAACAGAATCGCTCCGGCCGCACCGACAAAGGACACGACCAGTGCGCGATCCAGATTGCCGCTGCGACTCAGTTCGAGCGCGGAGAAGATCGGCAGCGTGATGAAAGACAGAAGCAGGATTTCGAAGGTGTGCGGCGTGCCCCAACCGAGAAGCAGCAGCGGTAACGATCCGAGCACGAGAGCGCCGATCGCGAGTCGCGAGCCCAGGACAAGGCGATGCTGCCTTGCCACGGCCTCGTCATCCCGAACACTGGGATGAACGAGTCCGTTCAGTATTTCGCTCAATGCCTGAAGTGACGCCACGCAACGCAACCCGATGGGCATTGCACCATGCCCGTGATGGCGCGACTGTGGTCTATTGCGCTTAAGCGATCGCTAAAACGATCGCAGAAACGGTTCCTTCGGACGCGATCGAGACAATTTTAGCTAAATCCGATGGTCCGGCTTACGTCAGCCTTAGCGTGGCCGTGCCAAAGTCTCGACAATTCGAGTTGGGACAATTCGGGATGTGGTTCGTCCTTCGCGCAATTTTCTGGCTGGCGGTCGTCGCGGCGTTCATGCCGACGCGCGCGGCTGAGACCACCGGACCGCTCCTCTCGATCGGTGCGAACGACGTTGCCAAGGCGGCATCGGATTATTGCAGCAGGAACAATTGCGCCGAGCAGGCTCTCACGGCCGCATCCTCGATCCGCATTCCGCCTTCGGTATTCGCAGCCGTTCTCGCTCAGCCCGGCCCTGCTGCGGAAACCGACGTGGTCCCGATGCCGGCGCGTCGTCCGGCGCACTAAACCGCAGGCAAACCTGTTCAATTCAGAGCACGCACCACATATTCTGCGTGCTAAGAGTTTGACATGACCATCGACGACATCATCGAGTTCTTTGCGCTTATCGACGATTGGGAAGAGCGCTACCGCTACCTCATCGAATTGGGCCGGGATCTGCCGCCGTTTCCCGAGGAAGCGCGCATTCCCGAGAACAAGGTCGAGGGCTGCGCCAGCCAGGTTTGGCTTGACATCCACACCGACCGCTCCGATGGCGCGCCGGTCCTCAATTTCGTCGGCGACAGCGATGCGCACCTCGTGAAAGGCCTGATCGCGATCATGCTCGCCCTTTATTCCGGCCAGACCGCCGTGCAAATCCGGCGTACCGACGCCCTTGAGGTCCTCGACCAGCTCGGTTTGCGCGAACATCTCACCCCGCAGCGCTCGAACGGCCTCCGCTCCATGGTCGCGCGCATCAATTCGGAGGCCGAGCGGGCTCTGGCTGCGGCGTAGGCCTCCCGCGTCCCACCGCGCAGTCCGAATAGCCGTAGTGCCGCGCAAGCCGCTGCAGCGCGATCGACAGGATGAGCTTGGCCGAACGTGCCGGCCATCGCCGGTCGCGCTCGACCTCCTCCAGCCGTTTCAAAAAGCAGCAGACATCGAGAAGGACGCCTGAAAGCTCCGGTCCCACCGAATCGAGCGCATTGCGCAGCCTCTGCCGCGCGGCGAGCGCGCTCTCGCTCGGCTCGGCCTGACGGAAACCACCGCCCTCACTTCCACCCACGGCACCCCAGTTCACCGTCATACGCGGCGACATCCCGCCATAGGTGAAATCGCTCCGCAGCCGCTCGCCGGCGGCAAAAATCGCGTCCCCGATCAGCTGCTCGCCGGAACTGTCCTTACGCCGATGCAGCCAGAGCAGCGGGCTCTCCGCCGCGTCCAATTTCGCCTTCGATCCATCGGCGGCACACCGAATATCGCCATGCTGTGCCCGGAACGGATCCGCGGGCGAGGTCTGCCACCTAGCCCATGCCAGTCCCGCATCCGAGGCAACAAACTCACCGGGCTTCCGCCATTCCGCCAGGCCGCGCGAGACGAGGTCGGCCGCTTCCTCGATTGTGATCGTCCGCCGTTCATCGGGAAGATAGAGCGTGCCCGATCGATTTCGGGATGTGGACCTGCCGCCGCTCGCCGGCGCACGAGTGCTTCGAGGAAGCGTTCGCTGTTCAACAGGACGTTCGGCTTTATGCGGATTGGTCGGCGAATGGCAGGCATGGCTTGTCCCCTTTTCGAGAAGAGGACTATTATCTCCATGCCGCCAGATCAAGGATTATTTTCCCAATTATATACGTGACAAAGCAGATGAAAAATGATTCGATGGGCCTGCGTGACAGGCCGGTGCTCAGCGGGGGCGAGGCCGAAATCAGCTTGGCTGTTGCCGAAGCTGGCGGCCGAGCCCTCGCCGCATTTATGAGCGACGAGGACTTAGCGGGCCGCCCAAATTGGGCCGGGGAGGCTGCGGCGAGAGTTTATCGAGCCATGTTGAGCGCGGACCTTCAAGAACGAGGTCGTGCCAATCAGAAAGTGACTTGACCACCTCGACCATCCCTTCTGCGATGGCGTGGACCTCTTTTGCCGTCTTGGTCTTTTTCTGCGGAGTTCTGAACGGTCGAAGGGTTCCATGGATGGCCTTGTCGTCCTCGTCCGACTTGCTCCAGAGCCAGTGCATCACCTCGTTTCGTTCGCCGCGCAGACGGGCGATTTCAACGACCAGAGCTTCGATGATGTCCGCTTGGTCTGGTGCCAGGTCGAGCAGAGTGGCCCGAAGCAAGCCCACGACTCGATCCGCGCCGAGGTTGCGCAAAGCGAACTCTGCGGTGTTCTGATGGCTCAGAAGCGCTATTTGCACCATTAGCTCGATGTGATGGTCGAGTTGCGCTGACCGTGCGGCGACGCTCGCTATCGCATAGTGGTGTTCGTCCGGCAGGAATGGCAGCTTCATATCCATGACCGAAGACCAGAAGTTTGAGAAAACGATTTAGCGGCTTCTCACCACGCCGCCGAAGCCGCATGACGAAAAGCCACTTAAAAAGGAAAAGCCCGCGCCGGAGCGCGGGCCAAAGAATGCTAGGCAGCCAACGGCTGGTTCTCGAAGCAAGCCTTGAACGCGGCATTATTTACGGGAAGGTTCTCCCATGACGCGCAGATCGGCTCGAACACCCCTACGGGGTCCTTCTGACGCAGCTTGGTCTGCAGATAACCGCGAAGCAGCGAGCAAGTCGTTGGCCCCGCGATATACCAAGTTGTCTCCAACAGGCGGACGGTCACGAACTCTTGGCCAAGAGCCCGAATGTGTTCGTCCATCGCCGCATGATCGCGGTTAAGCCCTCTGAGGGTATAGCTTGCGATAAAGTTTGCCATCTGAGTTATCTTCCATCTGATTGCCGACGGAAGGCTTGACGGATTCTCCGAATAAGCTCAGATAGCCCATGTTCACAGCTGCCCTCCTACGGCGGTTGCAAAAGGCCGATTTCGCGTGCAAGGCGAATCGGCCTTCTTCTTTACCATAAAGTTGCGGGACCGTGAACGGAACGGGAAGATCGTTCACTGTTTGTGCTTCGCTTTACGCCAGCGCAGGAAGCGCCTCGCCAGCTGCTTAGCCGACGTAGGCTTCGTTAGTCCGCCGATAGGTCAGGCGCTTGCCGTCGATGCCGGCAAGGGCCTTAGCAGCGCGCTCAACGTCCGACACGCCAGCGGCCGTGCGGTTGTTGTAGCGGAAATCGAATTCCGCCAGATAGCGATGCAGGTGCTTCTCGGCGCAATGCTGATAGACGCCCTTCATGCCGCGCTTGAAGATCGAGAAATAGCCCTCGACCGTGTTGGTGTGGATGATCTTGTCGCGGACGTATTCGCCGGCCGAATGGTTGACGGTGTTGTGGGTCGCGAACTCCTTGCCGACCTTCACGTAGAGGCGGCTTTCATCGGTGTGGAGCGTGGCTGTCGCGGGTCGACGTTGCGGACGAGGATGTCGCGCACCGTCTCGGCGTCAGCACGATCGACATGGAACGTGCGAACCTTGCCGCCACGCTCGACCAGCGAGACGACCGAACGCTTTGACGGAGTGACGAGGCTTTGCCACGGCGCGTGCGCTTGGTGATCGTCTCCTTGTCGCCGAAATAGGTCTCGTCGGCTTCGACGATCTTGCCCTCGCCGCCCATCGGGCTGGCCTTGGTGGGATCTTCGGCCATCGCCTCGCGAATGCGGTGCGCCATGAACCAAGCGGTCTTGTAGGTCACGCCGAGCATGCGGTGCAGCTGGTGGGCCGACATGCCCTTCTTGCTAGGCACACAGCAGGTGCGTGGCGAGGAGCCACTTATTCAGCGGCGATCTTGGAGCGCTCGAACACGGTTCCGACCGTGACCGTGAATTGCTCGCGGCACGCGTTGCACTGATAGAGGCCCGCACGATGCGCCTTACCGGCCAGCGGACGGATCGCCTCCTGATCGGCATTGCCGCAATGCGGGCAGACAGGACCATTCGGCCAGCGCTGCGCTTCCAGATAGACGCGGGCCTTGTCGGCGTCTTGGAAGATGGGGCTGTCGAGCTTCATGAACCTGTTCCCAATTAGGAGCGCTGTCTCTTCTCAGAGGAGTGAGAGCGCTTTTGACCAAGCGATTGAGGCAATTCTGAATCTCGCCTCTTGCTTTGTCAAGTATATAATTGGGATTATTTTCCTTTCATGTGACGAAAGAAAAGCGCCGCGAACGACGCCTTCCTTGAACAGATCTCAGCGCTTACGACGCTGCTGGCCGAGGCCCATCTTCTTCGCCAGCGCCGAACGGGCCTGGGCGTAGTTCGGGGCAACCATCGGATAGTCGGCCGGCAGGCCCCACTTCTCGCGGTATTCTTCCGGGGTCATGTCGTACTGCGTGCGCAGATGGCGCTTCAGCGACTTGAACTTCTTACCGTCTTCCAAGCAGACGATGTAATCCGGGGTGATTGACTTGCGAACCGCAACGGCCGGCTTCGGGGCCTCGGCCGGGATCTCGACGACGCCGCCGGACACGCGCAGAAGTGCCGCGTGAATGTCACCGATCAGTTGAGGAAGATCAGTGGTCGCAACTGAATTGTTGCTGACGTAAGCGGAGACGATGTCGGCAGCGAGCTCGACAAAATTTGAAGAAGCAGTGGTATCCGACATCCGGGCGAATCCTACGGTTCTTTGAGTAACTTCCTGAAAAGCGCGGCGAAACACGGGCTTCCACACCGATTCTCACGCTCTCAATTCGATTCGGGTCACCAGAATGACGCTAAATTCGAATCTTGGAGTGGTACGTAACGATAAGCGCTATCGAAGACAAGACTATAAATGATGAAATTCACGCGATTCGTGCAAACTGCGCCGAAAGACTAGTATTCCCCTAGCACCGGGACCCTTGAGTTGCCGGACAAACACACCGGGGATTTCCCCTGGGGATTGGCAGGAAAACGCCCGCAACTTACTTCTTCCTCCGTGCAATGAGGGGCGATTGTGGGAAAAACTGACCGGAAGATCGAAAAAAGCGACGAAGAGTGGCGCGCTCAGCTGTCGCCCGAAGAGTTTCACATAACACGCGAACACGGAACGGAACGCGCCTTCACCGGCCCCTATTGGGATTCGAAGCAGGACGGCATCTACCACTGCGTCTGCTGCGGTGAACCCCTCTTCGACGCACGGACCAAATACAATTCCGGCACGGGTTGGCCGAGCTTCTGGCAGCCGCTGTCGCCCGACGTGGTCGAGGAAGAGGCAGATTTCTCCTGGGGTGTACGCACAGAAATCCGCTGCGCGAAATGCGACGCCCATCTCGGTCACAAATTCGATGACGGGCCAAATCCAACCGGGTCGCGCTATTGCATGAACGGAACGGCGCTCAAGCTCGAACCGCGCTGATCCGAAGCCGAACGTCAGCTTTCGTCCGGCTTCTCCTTTTTGTCTTTTTTCTTGTCGTCCTGAAGCAAAGCGCGGAACGGCTCGGCCCATGCTCCTGACGGGGGCTCGGTCGGCGCCGGCTCATCGGGTTTCGCGTCTACCGGCGCGGCTGCAGCCTTACCACCTTTCTCCGGGGCGGCCTCGTCCGTGCTCTCGGATTTCTCGCCGCCTTCCTGAATGCGGCCCGCGGCCAGATAACTTTCCCACGTCACAGGCTTGCGCTGCTTGCGATCCTCGGCCTGACGCTTGGGAGGCAGCGGCGCGGACGGAGCGGAAGCAGCAGGTTTTGCTCCCGAAGCGGCAGGCTTCGGCTCCGCCGACTCTTCGCGGATGGGCGTCTGGAAAATCGGCTGACGCGCGGGGGCATCAGGCTTCGCTTCCGATGCGGTCTTCACCTCTGCCGGCGCCGATTCGGGCTGCGGCTCGACCGTCTCTGGCTCCTTGGGGGCCGCGTCTTCGGAAGGCGCGGGCCGGCGCTCCTGCAGGATAGCCTCGCGCGCTTCGTCCATGGATTTGAATCGGCGAACGCCTTCCGGCCCCTCGGCCTCGATCGAGCCGTCATCGAAGAACCGGTACACCCGCCCGTCGATCATGCCTTCGCGGATCAGCGCCGGACCGCTCGGCGGCTCGACGACCTTCGCGGCCGGCGCCGCAGGTGCAGGAGCCACCTCCGGCACCGCTGCCGGCTCGGGTTCGGGCATGGCAACCTCGGGAGCCTCGACCGCAAGCTCCTGCAGGATGGGTTCCGCGATTTCGGCGGGCGCCGGAATGGGGCTGACCGGAAAGACCGGGCTGGTCGCCGTTTCGAGAGGCGGGAGCGGGAATTCTTCCTCCGCTTCCTCTTCGTCCGAAACCGGGAAGCGATCTCCTAGGCGGTCGAGGGCGCGCACGATCGCCGCCAGCGCAATCACTACGACACCCGAACTGACGAGTCCCGCGGCGATGTCGAGCGTTGCGACAAATTCGCCTGTCAGCAGAAGCACGCCGCCCCAGCCGATAAGCAGAACGCCCAAGACAATCAGCGCCAGCGAAATCATCTCTATTCACTCCCCCCTGTTCGTTCTTGTACGTCCAGACACGTGATTCGTTCCCTCTTAGGTCATGGTACTGTTGCCGCAGCAGGGTACGCGCCTTATCTAGTCCCACCGACCGTCGGCCCGGTCAGAAGTCCATCCTTGGGAGGCTGCCTATGTCATTCACGTTGCCTGATCTTCCGTACGCTTACGACGCGCTTCAGCCGTATATGTCGCGCGAAACCCTCGAATTCCATCATGACAAGCATCATAATGCTTACGTCACGACGGGTAATAAGCTTCTGGAAGGCACTGGCCTTGAGAATGCGAGCGTTGAAGAGGTTGTGAAAGCCTCCTTCGGCAAGAATCAGCCGCTCTTCAACAATGCCGGCCAGCATTTCAACCACCTGCACTTCTGGAACTGGATGAAGCCGAATGGCGGCGGCCAGCCTCCGGCCAAGCTCGCCAAGAAGATCGATGAGGATCTCGGCGGATACGACAAGTTCAAGGAAGACTTCATCGCGGCGGGCGTCGGCCAGTTCGGCTCTGGCTGGGCCTGGCTCTCGGTCAAGGACGGCAAGCTCGTCATCCAGAAGACCCCGAACGGCGAGAACCCGCTGGTCCACGGCGCGACGCCGCTGCTCGGCGTCGACGTGTGGGAGCACTCCTACTACATCGACTACCGCAATCGTCGCCCGGACTATCTAAAGGCGTTCCTTGAGAACCTGGTGAACTGGGAATACGTCGAAAAGCTGTACGGCGAAGCCGGTCTGTGAGTTTCAAACGGGGCCTTCGGGCCCCGTTTTCATTTCAGCCGCGCGGTTTCTTCGGCGCCCACCAGGGCGTAACCGGGGCGCCGGGCGCATATCCGAGGCGGCATTCGTTGTACCTCGGCATTTCCTGGAACTCGCTCTTCAGCTCGTAAAGCCAGCGTTCGCAGGCCGGTCTCGCGGTGAAGCAGAGTTCCGACGTCCGCAATTCATTCCCATCGAAAATCGGCGACTGACGGGCTCCCGAGAACCGGCCCCACCACAGTTTTGATGGTCCATACATTTGGCTCATCGATCGGCAGTCACCCGCGGCCGTGCGAGGCTGGGCATTCGCATGGTCGATCTGTGCGGTGCAGAAAGCCGTCGCACACACTGCCAGAAGCAAAACTCGCGTCACGTCACTCTCCCAAAGCCAGAATCCGCGGACCGGCTCCGACCGCAGCCAGTTCGAGGACCAGTTTCCGCCGGATCGCCTCGGCGAAGTTCTCGCGCCCCTGGGCAATCTCGACGAAGGCTCCGGGACCGCCGATCACATTCAGCCGATAATAGTCCTCCAACGGTATATTGTTGCTCAGCGCGACGCCGCTTCCAGGCCTTCGGATCGCCAGGGCGTTCACCGTGATGTCCTTGGCCACCGCATCGTCGCGGGCCGCATGGATATCGCGTCCGCCGATATTCGGACCGTCGCCCGAGACATCGATCACCTTGCGATCGGGGGCGATCGGCGCGCCGGCGAGCAGTTTCACCCCGAGATCGATGGCGTTCGATATCGAATTATAGCCGAAGGTGAGCTTCGGAGCCTGCCGCAACTCGTCGGCGAAGCGCTTTGCCGCCGCCTCCCCGTCGATGACCGTCCAGTCGATAACGATGTTCTGGCTCTCGGGCGCGCCCCATTCCACGAAGACGATGGCGATCTTCTGCCGGGCGTTCGAACGGACGGCCGCCAGTACTTCCGGGCTGGTGATCGCGTCGGCATAGCCATCGCGCTGCATGCGGAATTCGTCGGGATCGATCGAACCCGAACCGTCGGCGAGCAGAACCAGCGCAACGTCGACCGGCTGCTGTGCCCCGGCCGGTGAACTCTGAAGAAAAATCGCACAGGCGCCGACGAGCAGCGCGATCAGGGGAGAGGTCCGCATCCGATCTCCTTTCCTTGTCTTTCCATCGTCGCTCTTGACGATCATGCCTCAGAGGAGGCGATGTACGATCTTAAAAAATCCGGGAGGCCGCGTTGGATTTGGAAGACAAGCTCTTCGTCGGAAAGAGCGTGAAGCCCGAATATCTCACCTTCAAGCTGGCCAACCGCCACGGTCTCATCACCGGCGCAACCGGCACCGGAAAGACGGTGACCCTTCAGGCACTCGCCGAAGGATTCTCCAACGCCGGCGTTCCGGTCTTCGCGGCCGACGTCAAAGGTGACCTCTCCGGCATCGCCATGAAAGGCGAGCCCAAGGACTTCCTGCTGAAGCGTGCCCAGGAAATCGGCCTCGATCCCTATGTGAACGACTCCTTCCCGACGATTTTCTGGGATCTCTTCGGCGAACAGGGCGCGCCGATCCGCACCACAGTGTCGGAGATGGGTCCCCTCCTCCTTGCCCGCCTGATGAACCTCAACGACACGCAGGAAGGCGTATTGAACATCGCCTTCCGCGTCGCCGACCAGGAGGGCCTTCTCCTGATGGACCTGAAGGACCTCCAGTCGCTGCTTAGCCTCGTCGGCGAGACGGCCGATCAGCTGACGCTCCGCTACGGCAATGTCTCGAAGGCGACCGTCGGCGCGATCCAGCGCCAGCTGCTCGTTCTCGAAAACCAGGGCGGCGACAAATTCTTCGGCGAACCGGCACTGCAGCTCTCGGACATCATGCGGGTCTCGAACAACGGCCGGGGCACGATCTCCGTTCTCGCCGCCGACAAGCTGATGTCCTCGCCGCGTCTCTACGCGACCTTCCTGCTCTGGCTGATGTCGGAACTTTTCGAACAGCTCCCGGAAATCGGAGATCCCGACAAGCCGAAGCTCGTCTTCTTCTTCGACGAGGCCCACCTCCTCTTCAACGACGCGCCTCCCGCACTTCTCGAGAAGATCGAGCAGGTCGTCCGCCTCATCCGCTCCAAGGGCGTCGGCGTCTATTTCGTGACGCAGAACCCGCTCGACGTTCCGGATCGCGTTTCCTCGCAGCTCGGCAACCGCGTCCAGCATGCGCTCCGCGCCTATAGCCCGCGCGAGCAGAAGGCGGTGAAGGCGGCGGCTACCACCTTCCGTCCGAATCCGGCATTCAGCACCGAAGAGGTCATCACCCAGCTCGCGGTCGGCGAAGCTCTAGTCTCGATGCTAGCGGACAAGGGCGTTCCGGAAATCGTCGAACGGACCCTGATCCGCCCGCCGTCGTCCCGACTGGGCCCGGTGACCGCGCAGGAGCGCACCGGGATCATCCAGAACAGCCCGGTCGCCGGCCAGTACGATCAGACCGTGGACCGCGAAAGCGCCTACGAGATCCTGCGGAAGCGTGCCCAGGCAACGGCTGCAACCCCGGAGGAGGCCGGTGTCAGCGAGAATGCCGGCATCGGCGGCATGCTCGGGGGCATACTCGGCTCGATCTTGGGCACCGGTGCCGCGCGCGGAAAGCGCCTGACGCCAGGGCAGGCGGTCGCGCGCGAAGTCACGCGCACGGTCACCAATCAGGTGGCGGGCCAGATCGCGGCCAGCATCGGCAAGTCGGTCGCGGGCTCGGTCGGCAGTTCGGTCGGCCGCGCGGTTGTCCGCGGAATGCTCGGCGGCCTGCTCCGTCGCTGATCTCAGGAAAGGGTGTTTAATGTCCGAAGTGGGCAAGGTACTGGCCGAGATCGATTCCGGCCTTGAGGGCAGCCTGTCGCGGCTGTTCGATTTCCTTCGCATTCCGTCGATCTCGACGGACCCGGCCTACAAGTCCGAGTGCCGCCGCGCGGCGCAATGGGCGGTCGATCAGCTCTCCGGCATCGGCTTCGAGGCCCGCGTCGCCGACACGAACGGCCATCCCATGGTCGTGGCGCATTATCGCCCGCCGCGGGCCGCCAAGCATGTCCTGTTCTACGGGCATTACGACGTGCAGCCGCCGGACCCGCTCGCGCTCTGGACCACGCCGCCCTTCGAACCCCGATTGGAGGATGGCTCTCGCGGCAAGCGCATCGTCGCCCGCGGCTCGTCCGACGACAAAGGCCAGCTCCTGACCTTCATCGAGGCCGCACGCGCCTGGATGAAGACGACCGGAGCACTTCCTGTTGCCGTCACGGTCCTGCTGGAAGGCGAGGAGGAATCCGGCAGTCCGTCCCTGAAGCCGTTCTTCGACGCCAACAAGGACGAGCTGAAGGCCGATCTCGCCTTCGTCTGTGACACCGAGCCAGTGGGACGCGACGACGCCCGCCATCGTCACCAGCTTGCGAGGCCTTGTCGGCGAGGAGATCACCGTCACCACGGCCGGCCGCGACCTTCACTCCGGCATGTATGGCGGACCCGGCGCTGAACCCGATCCGCGTGCTCGCGAACCTGCTCTCGGCGCTGCACAAGGACGACGGAAGCGTTGCGATCCCCGGTTTCTACGACGGTGTGTCCGAACTTCCCGAAGCGACCGCCGCCCAATGGAAGGGGCTTGGCTTCGACGAGGCAGCCTTCCTCGGCGAGGCCGGACTCCGCACGCAATCGGGCGAACGCGGCCGCAGCGTGCTCGAAAAGATATGGGCGCGCCCGACCTGCGAGATCAACGGCATCAACGGCGGCTATACCGGCGAGGGCTTCAAGACCGTCATCGCCGCCTCCGCCTCGGCCAAGGTCTCGTTCCGTCTCGTCGGCAAGCAGGACCCCGTCGCCATCCGGGCCGCGTTCCGCAAATATCTGCGCGACCGGCTTCCAGAGGGCGCGTCGATCGAATTCCATGAGCATGGCGGCAGCGCCGCGCTGGAACTTCCGGCCGACAGCCCTGCCCTTCCTCTCGCGGCGGATGCGCTTCGCGACGAATGGGGCAAGGAGCCGATCCTGATGGGCTCCGGCGGCTCGATCCCGATCGTCGGCGCGTTCAAGCGCGACCTCGGCATGGACGCGCTCCTCATTGGCTTCGCGCTCGATGACGACCGCATCCACTCGCCCAACGAGAAATACGAGCTCACGAGCTTCCATAAGGGCGTGCGCTCATGGGCGCGCATTCTCGGCAGATTGTCGGAATGGCGCTGACCGTTCCTGACAGGATCCTGTTCGCACGCGACCGCGAGATCGTACTTGGGCGACGGACGCTCCTGATGGGCGTCCTCAACGTCACGCCCGACTCGTTCTCGGACGGCGGCGATTTCGACGAACCACGGTCCGCGCTTGATCGCGTCCGCGCGATGATCGACGAGGGCGCCGACATCATCGATGTCGGCGGAGAATCGACGCGTCCTGGCTCGGCTGAAGTTCAAGTAGAAGATGAACTCGCACGCGTCATGCCGGTCCTCGACGCCCTTCGCGGCGAAATCGACTGGCCGGTCTCGATCGACACCTACAAGGCGCCCGTCGCCCGTGCTGCCGTCGATGCTGGCGCGGACATCATCAACGACATCTGGGGCCTGCAGCGCGACCCGGACATGGCACGCGTCGCCGCCGACACCGGCGCCGCCGTCATCATGATGCACAACCGCACGGAAGCCGACGCCTCGATCGACATCGTCGCCGACGTCGTGGCGTTCTTGAAGCGCTCGCTCGATATCGCGACGAATGCCGGCATCCAATCGGACCGCATCGTCCTCGATCCGGGCGTCGGCTTCGGCAAGACCTGGCAGCAGAGCATCGAGGTCATCCACCACCTCCCCGCCCTCGCCGCTCTCGGCTTTCCCGTCCTCCTCGGCGCCTCGCGCAAGAGCTTCATCGGCCGCCTGCTCGGTATCGAGACGCCGAAGGATAGGGTAAACGGCACGCTCGCGGCCCATCTCGCCGGTGCCGCCACCGGGGCGCAGATCATCCGCGCCCATGACATCAAAGCCCATCGCGAGGCGCTCGACGTCTTCGATGCAATCAGGAACGCCGAATGAGCATCGACCGCATCGCCGTCCGCAATCTTGCACTCTTCGCCTATCACGGCGTGTTCGAAGGCGAGCGCGAGATCGGCCAGCGCTTTTATCTGGACGTCGTGGTCGAGGCCGATCTTCGCCCCGCGGCGGCGTCGGACGCCGTCGAGAAGACGGTCGACTACGCCCGTCTCGTCGAGATCGTCAGCCAGGCATTCACCGAGAAGCGCCAGAAGCTGCTCGAAACCCTCGCCTCTCGTGTCGTCGAGCGCGTCTTCGAGCATTTCCCGATCGTCGTGGCCGCCGAAGTCACGATCCGCAAGCCGTCCGCCCCGATCGAGGCGGTCTTCGACACCGTCGACATCCACATCCGCCGCGAACGCAATGGCTGAAGCAGCGCTCGGCCTCGGCTCCAATCTCGGTGACAAGGCCGCGACGATTGAACAGGCGATCGAGCGGCTGTCGAGGCTGCCGGAGACGCGGCTCCTCCGCCGTTCGCGGCTCTACCGCACCGAGCCATGGGGCGACACCGATCAGGACTGGTTCCTCAACGCCTGCGCGCTGATCGAGACGAGCCTCTCCCCGGAAGACCTGCTCGACTATCTGCTCGGCATCGAACTCGTGCTCGGTCGCACGCGCGAGAAGACCCGCCGATGGGGTCCGCGCGGCATCGATATCGACCTCCTCTTCTACGGAGACGAGGTCAGGGCGAGCGAAAACCTCACCCTTCCCCATCCCCATCTCTTCGAACGGGCCTTCGTGCTGATTCCCCTGGCCGAGATCGCCGACGATAAAATCCTCTCGGGACGTCGCCTGGAAGACGCCGCAAAAGCCGTGGATTCGACAGGAATTGTGGTTTGGAAACCCTGATTGGCCTTCCAGAGGCGTTCTCTCTCTGCAAAAGCTTGCGACAGGCGGGGGGCTTGGCTATGCCGGTGGCGCAATTTGGGACGTCGCCAAGCGGTAAGGCAGCGGATTTTGATTCCGCCATACGGAGGTTCGAATCCTCCCGTCCCAGCCAGTTAACAACCCTTGCACAGGGAGGCCCACCCTCCTAAGGGAGTGGCTGGGTTTGGTTTTGACTTGAATTGGTGAGCCGCTGGCCAAGGAGGCCCGCGACCGCACAACCCGGAGGAAAGCGATGGCCAAGACTGAAACAACGACCAAGAAGCCCGCAGCGAAGTCCGCGAGCGGTGCCGCGCGTACGCCGAACGCAGCGTTCATGAAGCCGCTGACGCCGTCGAAGGAGCTCGGCGCCGTCGTTGGTACCGCTGCTATCCCGCGCTCTGAGGTCGTCAGCAAGCTCTGGGAATACATCAAGAAGAACAACCTTCAGAACCCCGCGAACAAGCGCGAGATCATCTCGGATGACAAGCTCAAGCCGGTTTTCGGCAAGGACAAGGTCACCATGTTCGAGATGAACAAGCTGATCGCCGGCCACCTGAAGGGCTGAAAAATCTCGCCGGCAGGGCCTAAGGCTCGGCCGGCGGTTTTACCAGTGGCAATCCTCTCCGCCGTCAATTCTTTGCTAACGCTGGCTATTTAGGCTCGCGTGCATGAACACTCCAGCATCCCAGAGCGAAGAGAAACGCAGCTCGCAGCGCATGCGGACGCTCAAGGGCGCGCGCGTGGTGCTGGGCAATAACCTCTCGACATTCGAATGCAAGGTGCGGAACCTGTCCGCGACAGGCGCCTGCATCGAAATGCCGTCGACGCTTGGCGTCCCGAACCACTTCACGCTCAAATACGACGACGGCAGTCCGAGCAAGGTCTGTAACGTCATTTGGCGCACCGAGAAGCGCATGGGGCTGCGCTTCGAATCCTGAGCGAACCAGGAGCCCGGAAAGCAAAAGGCCGCCCGAAGGCGGCCTTTCCTGTTTTCAGCGTATGCCGATCAGCCCTTGAGGACTTCGACCAGCGTCTTACCGAGCTGGGCCGGTGACGGAGAAACGCGGATTCCCGCGGCTTCCATCGCCGCAATCTTGTCCTCGGCACCACCCTTGCCGCCCGAGATGATCGCACCGGCATGGCCCATGCGGCGTCCGGGAGGAGCCGTGCGGCCCGCGATGAAGCCGACCATCGGCTTCTTGCGGCCCTTCTTGGCCTCGTCCTTCAGGAACTGCGCCGCATCCTCCTCGGCCGAGCCGCCGATCTCGCCGATCATGATGATCGACTTCGTGGCGTCGTCCGCGAGGAAAAGCTCGAGCACGTCGATGAACTCGGTGCCCTTAACCGGGTCGCCGCCGATGCCGACGGCCGTGGTCTGGCCGAGGCCTGCCGTGGTGGTCTGGAAGACCGCCTCATAGGTCAGGGTGCCCGAACGGGACACGACACCGACCGAACCCGGCTTGAAGATATTGGTCGGCATGATGCCGATCTTCGACTTGCCGGCAGTCACGATACCCGGGCAGTTCGGCCCGATCAGGCGCGACTTCGACGCATCGAGCGCGCGGCGCACCCGCACCATGTCGGTCACCGGGATGCCCTCGGTGATGCAGACGATCAGCGGAATTTCCGCGTCGATCGCTTCCAGGATCGCGTCGGCCGCACCAGGCGGCGGAACGTAGATCACGCTGGCATCGGCGCCGGTCTTGTCGCGAGCCTCGATGACGGTGTCGAATACCGGCAGATTCAGGGTCGGATGCTGGGAACCGCCCTTGCCCGGCGACGTACCGCCCACGACCTTGGTGCCGTAGCCGATCGCCTGCTCAGAGTGGAAGGTGCCGTTCTTGCCGGTGAAGCCCTGAACGATGACCTTGGTGTCTTTGGTGAGCAGAACGGACATTACGCGGCCTCCTTCACGGCCTTGACGATCTTCTGAGCCGCGTCGTCAAGATCGTCGGCGGCGATGACGTTCAGTCCGGACTCGGAGATCAGCTTCTTGCCGGCCTCGACATTGGTGCCTTCGAGGCGGACGACCAGCGGAACCTTCAGGCCGACTTCCTTCACGGCCGCGATCACGCCTTCGGCGATGACGTCGCAGCGCATGATGCCGCCGAAGATGTTGACCAGGATACCCTTCACGGCCGGATCGGCGGTGATGATCTTGAAGGCAGCGGTGACACGCTCCTTGGTCGCGCCGCCGCCGACATCGAGGAAGTTCGCCGGCTCGGCGCCGTAGAGCTTGATGATGTCCATCGTCGCCATCGCGAGACCGGCGCCGTTGACCATGCAGCCGATCGAGCCGTCGAGCGCGATGTAGCTGAGATCGTACTTCGACGCCTCGATCTCCTTCGCGTCCTCTTCCGTCTCGTCGCGCAGGGCGGCGACTTCCGGGTGACGGTAGATAGCGTTCGAGTTGAACGAGACCTTGGCATCGAGAACCTTCAGCTTGCCGTCATTGGTGACGACCAGCGGGTTGATCTCGAGCATCGCCATGTCCTTGTCCGTGAAGGCGGCATAGAGCTGCTTCACCAGGGCTTCAGCCTGCTTGGCGAGATCGCCCGAGAGGTTCAGCGCCTTGGCGACCTTGCGGCCGTGCAGCGGCTGGATGCCGGTTGCCGGATCGATGGAGAAGGTCAGGATCTTCTCGGGGGTCGAATGCGCCACGTCCTCGATGTCCATGCCGCCTTCGGTCGAGACGACGAAGGCCACGCGGCTGGTCACACGGTCGATCAGCATCGACAGGTAGAATTCCTTGTCGATCGCCGCGCCCTCTTCGATGTAGAGGCGGTTGACCTGCTTGCCGGCCTCGCCGGTCTGGATCGTGACGAGCGTGTTGCCGAGCATTTCCTGCGCGGATGCCTTGACGTCCTGGACGCTCTTGACGACGCGAACGCCGCCCTTTGCATCGGCCGGCAGTTCCTTGAACTTGCCCTTGCCACGGCCGCCGGCATGGATCTGGGACTTCACGACCCAGACCGGGCCGCCGAGTTCGTGCGCGGCCTTCTCGGCCTCGTCCGGCGTGAACGCGGGAATGCCGCGCGAGACCGGAGCGCCGTACTCCTTCAGGATGGCTTTCGCCTGATATTCGTGGATGTTCATCGAGACCCCCCTTCGAGGTTATCGCGAGTTGTCATAAACGCGGCCGCCCGCGCACGGAAGCGGTCCGCGTTGATTTTCAAAGATGTAGGAATAGAAGAGAACGCGCAGAGATTGAGCCTCCCGCCGAAGCGAGAGGCCCTTATCTGCGATCGAACCTTACTCGGCGGCCTGACGAACCGGCGCGCCGGTCGCGCCCGAAGTCTTGATCTCGGTGATCTGCTCGTCGCTGAAGCCGAGCACCGAGGCGAGAATCTCGTCCGTGTGCTCGCCGAGCAGCGGCGAACGCTCGACCTGAACGTCGTTGTCCGACAGCTTGATCGGATTGCCGACCGTGATGTAGGCGCCGCGCGTCGGATGATCGACCTCAACCAGAGTACCCGTCGCATAGAGCGACTGGTCCTCGGCGATTTCCTTCATCGAAAGGATCGGGCCGCAGGGGATGTCGTACTTGTTGAGGATGTCCATGACCTCGAATTTGGTCTTGGTCATGGTCCATTCTTCGATCGTCGCGAAGATGAAGTTCAACTTCGGCAGGCGCTGCGCCGGCTTGGCGAATTCGGGATCGTTGATCCACTCTTCCTTGCCGATGACGGTGCAGACCTTATCCCAGACCTGAGCCTGGGTGA
>CAVZVY010000008.1:0-686766 GCA_963778835.1 uncultured Alphaproteobacteria bacterium | reverse complement strand
CGGGCTGTCGGTGCCGGCGACAGGGAGCGATTCCAAGACGGGCTTGAGCGACTGCCTGGCGTCGAAGAAGTCCGCCCAGGGATCGCGATTCAGATTTTCGAGACGGCGGGGCAGGTTCAAGACGTTGAAGTGATTTCCCTTCACGTCGGGTCCCAGTTCCTCCCAGGTCAGGGGCGTGGACACCGGCGCGCCCGGCCGCGCGCGGGTCGAATAGGCCGCCACCGCCGTCGCGCCCTGCCCGTTGCGGAGGTAATCGACGAACACTTTGCCCGTCCGCGCCTTCTTCGACATGGTCGCGAGGTAGCGGTCCGGGCTGTCGGCGCTCATCTGCTCGGCGACGACCTTGGCGAAGGTTTTCACCTCGTTCCAGCCGGTTCCGGCTCGAGCGGCAGCACCACGTGCAGGCCCTTGCCGCCGGTGGTCTTCACGAAGCTTTCCAGGCCCACCGCCTTCACCCGCTCGCGCACCTCGCGCGCGCCCTCGACCACCGCCGACCAGGCACGTCATCGGCCGGATCGAGATCGAAGATCACGCGGTCGGGCATTTCGAGATTGCGGCTCCTTCGAGCCCCAGGGATGGATCTCCAGCACGCCCGCCTGCACCAGCGAGATCAGCCCGGCGAGATCGTCGATCGCCAGCATGGGCTCGTCGTCGCCCGGCACCTTGATCTGGCGGATGGCCTTGCCGAGCCCGGCCCAGGCGTGCTTCTGGAAGAAGCAGGTCTTCTCCGCAGCCCGACGGACAGCGCACCAGCGACAGCGGCCGCTCGACCACATGCGGCAGCACCCAGTCGGCGATCTCGGCGTAGAATTCGGCGAGCCCCTGCTTGGTGATGCCCTGGTCTTCCCAGAGCACGCGATCGGGATGCGACAGCGGTACGCCGGCGACGCTGACGCCCTTGCCGGGACGGCGTCGCTGGGTTTCGGCTTGGGCGGCTCCGGGCCGCGCCCTTGGGGATTTCGCGCACCACGTCCTTGGCCTCCTTGTCCTCGCGAAGCCCCTTGAACGAAGCGTGCCGCAGCGAGCCGTCATGGGTCCAGCCGCGGAACTCGATCTCGGCGACGAGTTCCGGCTTCACCCAGCGCACGCCGCGACGCGCGTCGGCGGAGAGCTTGCGGTCGAACGGCGAGCGGATGTGCCTTCCGCGCATCGAGCTCCTTCCAGAGATTTCGCGCGCCATGGTCTGCGTGAAGCCGGTGCCGACCCGGCCGACGTGGACGAGCTTGCCCTTGTCGTAATAGCCGAGGACCAGCGACCCGACCGCCTTGCTCGAGGCCGTCGACGGCACATAGCCGCGCGATGACGAATTCGGACCGCTGCGGTGCACTTCACCTTCAGCCAGGTATCGCCTGCGGCCCGGACGATAGGGCGCGTCCGACTCGCTTGCAGATGATGCCTTCGAGTCCGAGCCGGCAGGCATGGCGGAGCATGGCGTCGCCGTCGCTCTCGATGTGCTCGCTGTATCGCAGCCGCTCGTGCGGTGCTCCGCGAGCAGCGCCGACAGCGCCTCCTTCCGCTCCAGCAGCGGCAAGGGCATCAGGTCGCGGCCGTCGAGATGCATGAGGTCGAAGGCGTAATAAAGCGACTTGCCGCTGACGAGCTTGCCGCCGCGGCCGCCGAGATCCTGCTGCAGGGCCGAGAAGCTCGACACGCCGCTCGCGTCCTCGACCACCGCCTCGCCGTCGAGAAGCGCGGTCGTCGGCCGGCAGTTTCTTGATGGCCTCGGCGATGTGGGGGAAGCGATGGGTCCAGTCGAGCCCGTTGCGGGTGAGCAGCGTCACCTCGCCGTGGTCGAGCCGGGCCTGCAGCCGATAGCCGTCGAACTTGATCTCATGCACCCAGTTCGGGCCGTTCGCGCGGCTTGGCGACGAGCGTGGCCAGAGCCGGCGGCACGAAATCGGGGAGCTTGGCCTTGTTGGCGGCCTTCGGCAGAGGTCGGCGCTTTCGGCACTCGTCGGCGCTTCATTGGCACTCGGTCGGCACCCTCTTTGGCGGCCTTCGGCTTGGTTTCCTCCGCCGAATGCACGCTGTCGCCCCGGTTGGAATTCCAGACGCGATCCTTGTCCGTGGCGATCTCGGGGATGGTCCGGCCGGAGATCACCGAACGGTCCGCCTCCTCCAGAATGTCCGGATCGCCCTCGCTCCGCGCCGCCTCGTCCTCGGCTTTGATGAGCAGCCAGGAATTCGTCTTTTCGCGGGGCCTGCGGCGCATCCGCACGAGATGCCAGCGGCCCTTCAGCTTCTCGCCGTTGAGGACGAAATCGAGATGGCCCTTGGCGAGCCCCTTCTTCGGGTCGCCCTCCGGCTCCCAGGTGCCGCGATCCCACACCATCACCGTCCCGCCGCCATACTGGTCCTTCGGGATGATGCCCTCGAAGCTGTTGTAGGCGATCGGGTGGTCCTCGGTCTGGACCGCGAGCCGCTTCTCGCCGGGAACGAGGCTCGGGCCCTTGGTCACCGCCCAGCTCTTCATCACCCCGTCGTGCTCGAGCCGGAAATCGTAATGCAGCCGCGACGCGTCGTGCTTCTGCACGACGAAGCTGTTGCCCGTCGCCTTGCCCGCTTCCGGGCCGGGTTCCGGCGGTCTTCGAGAAGTCGCGCCTGGCGCGATAGGCTTCGAGAACTTTCGGCACGCGGATTCAATTCCGCGAGCCGGGAACTCGTTCCCCTAAAGGTCAGATCGCGACGAGGTGCAGCCCGCGCGCCTTGATCCGGCACTCGTTTGCGCGCGACCGCGCGACCCGGGCGTCGGCCGAGGAGGATCGAGCGTGATGAACCGCTCCCACACCGGCAGGGCGTCGGCGAAGCGGCCGAGATCGTAGAGCAGCAGCGCAAGATTGTAGGCCGCGTCGGCATAATCGGTGTCGATCGCCAGCGCATTGCAGTACTGGACCACCGCCTCGTCCTTGACGCCGGCGTCCTCGCTGGAGACGGCCAGATTGAACCAGGCCTCCGGGAAGAACGGCGCACGGTCGACCGCCCTCCGCCAGGAGATGCGCGCATCGGCCTTGCGGTCCTGCGCTTCCTGCACATTGCCGAGATTGAAGGGGATGAGCGGGTCGTCCGGTCGAGCTTCAGCGCCGAGATCGTAGAGCCGTTCGGCGGAGTCGAGGTCGCCCTCCTCCTCCGCGTCCTCGGCGCATTCGATCACGTCGTCGACATCTTCCGGCGGCGCATCGAGCGGCAGCGGGAACTGGCCGTCGAGCGCCAGCGGCGACGCCGTCGACCTCGCGCACGATCTCGCCGTCTCGCCGAGATGGTCAGCCGGACCTCGGAGAGCCGGAGGCCCTGCGCGCCGAAGATCGACCGCCGGCGCAGACGAGTTCCTGGAAATCGGCGCCGGCGCGCATCAATCGTGCCGCCTCGCGCGCCGAGACGAGATCGCGGTAGCCGTAGAGGCTGGTCGACCGGCTCGATCGACGTCGAACAGCGAAAGCCAGAACAGAAGTTCCTCGTCGAGGCCGGACAGCCGCGCGAGTTCGCGCGTAGTCCATCCACCGTTCCTCGTCGGAAGGCGGCGGCTTGAGGCCGAGGCTGCGCTGCAAGGAGAGTTCGCTGATCAGCGCCGCGTTGTCCGGCATGCGCTCCAGCGCGTTCATCAATCGCGTGCCGGAGAGCAGTTCGCGGGCCGAGCCGCTGGCGATGGCGACGAGGGTGACAGGTGGCCGGAGGCGGCGATGGAGGCTCGCCCCTGCCTTGGAGACTGCGGCGCCGAGCTGATGCCGGGTCAGACCGTACACTGCGGCCCAGGACAAAAACCGAAGCGCGGCTGAGATCGTACATCCCCACCCACATCCGAACGCTGACACGAATCACGTCTCGACAAGAATGAGTCTGAGGCCGAACCGTTAAAAGTCGAAGACTTTTTTGGGCACAGCCCTATCCGGCGCGCTCGCTTCTTTGCCGGTTTTTCGGCTACTCTTCGACGCGGAGCCTCGTTTCGCGCTTTTGGCAGCCGGCCGGCGTTGCGGCTTCTTCCTCTGACTGCCGGTCTTCTCCTCGGCTCGTCTTGCCGCCCTTCTCGCCTTCGATCGAGCGGCGCAGCGCATCCATCAGATTGACCACGTTCGACGGTTTGGCGGCCTTCGGCGCCTCGATCGTCTTGCCCTGCTGCTTGGCCCTCAGCATCTCGACCAGCGCGTTCTCGTAGCGATCCTCGAACTTGTCGGGATCGAAATGGCCTTTCTTCTTGCCGATGATGTGGGTCGCGAGATCCAGCATCTCCTCGGGGATCTCGACCTTCTTCGATGTCGTCGAAATAGGCCTTGTCGTCGCGCACCTCGTATTTGTAGCGGACATTGGTCAGCAGGATGCCCTTGCCGCGCGGCTGCAGCAGCACGATGCGCTCGCGCCGCTGCAGAACCAGCCGGCCGATGCCGACCACCTTCTCCTTCGCCATCGCCTCGCGGATCACCGCGAACGCCTCCTGGGCCACCTTGTCGTCCGGCGCGAGGTAGTGCGAGGCGTCGAGATAGACCGGGATCGACCTCCTGCTCCGGCACGAACTGCTCGATGTCGATCGTGTGCGTGCTCTCGATCTGGACCTTCTCCAGATCCTCGTCCTCGACGGTCACGTAATGGCCCTTCGAGAATTCGTAGCCCTTCACCCGATCCTCGCGATCGACGACCTCTTCGGTATCGGCATCGATCATCTGCTGCTTCAGCCGGTTGCCGGTCGAGCGGTTCAGCGTGTGGAACGAGATCTTCTCGCTCGTTGTGTTCGCCGGATAGAGCGCGACGGCACAGGAGACGAGAGAGAGTTTCAGATAGCCCTTCCAGGACGCACGCGGGGCCATGACGAGGTTCCTTCGCTACGCAAGGTCCCTGATCAAACGGCCGCGAAGGGCGAGCGGTTCCAGAGGACATCGAAGGTGAAAAATAAAAAGCCGGACAGCGATTTTGTCGCTGTCCGGCTTAAAAGACCTGCCAAAGCGAGGGGCTGGGGGGCTGAGAAGTCGCCTCGGCTTGGTCTTGCAAGGAAAACTCGCTTCCTCGATTGGAGTTCCGCCGGGTTCAAAAAAAAATCGAACCGACAGAAAATTCTGCGAGCCGCTATTTCCCGCGCAGGGCGTCCTTCACACCGCCGACGAAATTACGCGCCTTGCCTTCGGCCTTGTCGGCGTGGCCTTCGGCCTCAAGCTTGCGGTCACCCATCAGCTTGCCGGCGCCGGCCTTCACGCTGCCCTTGGCCTGCTGGGCCGAGCCAATGATGCGTTCCTTATCGACCATGTCTTTCTCCCTGCCCGCTCTAACGGGGCTGAGAGGAGAACGCTTCGGAGTCAGACAGGTTGCCTTCGGGCGCCTCTTCATCGAGGATTGCCTTCAAGCCTTCGCGATAGGTCGGATAAAGCAGGTCGACGCCAAGCTCGGTGCGGACCCGCGTGTTGCGGATCCGCTTGTTCTCGGCCCAGAAGCTTTTCGCCATCTCCGACATCTCGGCCTCGTCGAACGGCACGACCGGCGGCGGTTCCATCCCAAGCAGCCCCGCGGCGATACGCCACCACTTCGTGCTGCGGCACGGGTTCGTCGTCGCCTAGATTGAAGATCGGGCCCGCCTTCGGGATGCTCGATCGCGGCCGCCAGCACCGCGGCGATGTCGTCGACATGCACGCGGTTGAATACCTGGTCCGGCTTGGTGAGCCGCCTCGCCTTTCCCGCCTTGAGATCATCGAGGACGCTTTGCGGCCGGGCCCGTAAATGCCGGAAAGGCGGAACACCTGGACCACTCGTTCCGGAGCCGCGAGCGCCGAGCCATGCCTCCTCCGCCTCGGCCCGCGGCGGGAGCGGGCGCTTTTCGGCGCGGTCGGCGGTTTCCTCGTCGATCCAGCGGCCGGCATGATCGCCATAGACGCCGGTCGTCGAGAGATAGCCCACCCAGACGAGGTCGATGCTCTCGCCCAGCGTCTCGCCCAGAGCCGGAAGGCCGGATCGCCACCGTCGCCCGGCGGGACCGAGACCAGCACATGCGTCGCGGCCTTGGCCGCCACGACGAGGTCGAGGGACAGCGGGATGCCGGCCACGAGCCGATGTGCGTCGAAGCCCTCGTCCTTGAGACTGTTGACCTTCCCTTCGGTCCGCGCCGTCACCGACACCGTCTCGAACATCGCGCCGTGCAGCTCGACGAAGCGGCGCGCGGTATAGCCAAGTCCGAGGACGAGAAGCGCCGTCACCGCTCAGAAATCGAGGTCGGCATAGACCGGCGAAGGGCTGCATGCCGGCGACGCGATCCTCGATCAGCGTCCGGAAGCTCGGCCGCGACTTCACCCGCGCGTACCAGTCGCGCGCGACCTCGTCCTCACCCCAGGGCACGTCGCCGAGATAATCGACCGAGGACAGATGCGCCGCGGCGGCGAGATCGGCATAGGTCAGGCTCTCGCCCGCCAGCCAGTTCCGCTGGCGGATCAGGTAGCCGATATATTTGAGGTGGTAGCGGATATTGGTCTTGGCGGCGCGGAACAGCCGCCGCGTCGGGCGGACCGCCGCCGACATCGGCCGGCATGAACCGCTTGTAGATCTTCTCCTGGACCAGCGGCTCGGAGACCTCCGCGGCGAACTTCTCCGCGAACCACGCTCACCAGCCGCCGCACCTCGACGCGCTCGCTCGGATTCTCAGGAAGAAGCCGCCGATCGCCGAGCGCCAGTCCGCGCGTTTCGTCGAGCCATTCCACGATGATCGCTCGAGCCGGGCACCGCGGCGATCTGCTCCTCGACCAGCACCGGCGTGGTGCCGGCCGGGTTGAGCGCCAGGAAGGCCTCGCGCCGCTCCCACGACCGCTCGTCGATCAGATCGACCTCGATGCCCATCTCGGACAGAACGACAGCCGCACGAAGCGGGAATGCGGGCAAAACGGATGATGATAGAGGATCGCCATGGACCGGCCGGTCGGATCTGCGCTCGGAGGAGGCGGGCTGGGACACTGTGCGAGTGGCGCGCGACCGAGCGCTCGATATAGAACCCTGCCGGTTCCCCGGCAACCGGTTCGGGGCCGGCGTCGGGGTTTCAGACATGGATATCGGTCGTCTTCTCGACGCGCTGATACTCGGTGTCGTCGAAGGCGCGACCGAATTCATTCCGGTCTCGTCAACCGGCCACATCCTTCTCCTTGGCCATTTTCTCGGCTTCGAATTCGACCGGCAAGACCTTCGAAGTGCTGATCCAGCTCGGCGCGATCCTGGCCATCCTGTCGGTCTATTTCGGTCGCCTCGTGGTCGATCGCGACCGCTCTGCCGCACCGATCCTTCGGCCCGCCGCTTCGTTCATCGGCATCCTGGTCGCCTTCCTCCCGGCCGCGGTCATCGGCGCCATCGCGCACGATTTCATCAAGACGGTGCTGTTCGAAATCGCCGATCGACGGTCTGCGTCTCGCTGATCGTCGGCGGCCTCGCGCTGCTCTGGATCGACAAGCTGCCGCTCACGCCGCGCTACACCGACGCGACCAAGTTCCCGCTGACGACCTGCCTCGCGATCGGCTTCATCCAGTGCCTCGCGATGATCCCCGGCGTCTCCCGCTCGGGCTCGACCATCGCCGGCGCGCTGCTGCTCGGCGCCGACAAGCGCGCGGCGGCCGAGTTCTCGTTCTTCCTGGCCATGCCGACCATGGCCGGCGCCTTCGCGCTACGATCTGTAGAAGAACCGGACATCTATCGTCCGACGACATCGTGATCACCGCGATCGGCTTCGTCGCCGCCTTCATCATGGCCGTGATCGTCGTCCGCTGGGTGCTCGACTACGTCAACCGCCACGGCTTCGCGCTGTTCGCATGGTGGCGGCTGATCGTCGGCTCGGCCGGCCTCGCCGGCCTGCTCGTCTACGGCTGAGCCGTCAGCTCAGCTGTTCCTCGATACTGCGGGTCTTTTCCATGACCACGTCGCCGGTGTGCTTGGTCGTCACCGTCTCGATCAGGACGATCCAGCACTCTTCCTCGGCGACGGGATTGTGCATCACGCCCTTCGGGACGACGCAGAACTCGCCGGGATTGAGGACGACGTCGCGTCCGCCCTCGAACTGGATGACGAGCCGCCCCTTCACGACCTGAAAGAGCTCGTCCTCGTCGTCATGCTTGTGCCAAGTCAGCTCGCCCTTGACCTTGGCGACCTTGACGTACTGGTCGTTGACCCGGCCGACGACCTTCGGCGACCAGTGCTCGGTCACCTGATCGAACGCCCGTTCGAGATTGATGGTCTGCATGGCGGCGCCTTTCTCGCGATCCGCCTGCGGCATCGTCAGGCCAGATGCACGTCGCGTGAACTGACCGGCCTTGCGGTAGCGATAGAGATAGTCCGGCACGACGGTCTCGATGCCCGTCGGATGTATGCCGAGACCTTCAAGCGTCAAGCCGGCCTTGGTGGCCGTCTCCGAAACCACATTGTCGGTTTCGAGCTGCTTCACCTGGTCGACAGTCAGGATCGGCTTCGGCAGGATCTGCAGCACGCTTGCCTGGATACGCGCGATCGCGAACGGCAGCGAAACCAGCAGGCGGCGGCGGCCGATTACCTGCATGATGTATTCCATCAGCTCGCGGAACGTCCGCGTCTCGGGCCCGCCGAGCTCATAGGCCGCACCCGGCTTGGCCCTGCCCTCGACCGCGAGAGCAACCGCCGTCGCGACATCGGCCACGAAGACCGGCTGGAACTTGGTGTGGCCGCCGCCGATCAGCGGCAGCGCCGGCGACAGCCGCGCCATGTCGGCGAAGCGGTTGAAGAAGCTGTCCTCCGGGCCGAACACGATCGACGGGCGAACGATCACCGCTTCCTTGACCGCGCTCAGCACCGCGCGCTCGCCGGCCGCCTTCGAGCGGGCATAGGCGGAGGCCGAATCGGCATTCGCGCCGATTGCCGAAATGTGGACGAGGTTCTTGATGCCGGCCTTCTTGGCGGCCTCGGCGATTCGCCGCGCGCCCTGGACATGGACCTCGTCGAAGGTCTGGCGGCCGCCCTCGTAGAGAATGCCGACCAGATTCACGACCGCGTCCGAGCCCTCGATGGCGCGCTGGATCGACGCGGCATATCGGACATTCGCCTGGACCGACATGATCTGGCCGACCGAGCCGAGCGGCTGGAGATGCTGGGCGAGGTCCGGGCGGCGCACCGCATTGCGCACGCGCCAGCCGCGTTCCGCCAGAGCGCGCACCACATGGCGCCCGAGAAATCCCGAGCCGCCGAATACGGTTACGATCCGATCGGAAACCATGGCGCGCGGCATTGCTGGACCTCTTCTAGACAGCGGTGTCGACTACCTAAGCCAACCCTACGCAAACCGTCCAGAGCGCCGTTGACCCGGCGCGCAACGCACCTTATGACGGCGCCCGTGCCCAGGTGGCGGAATTGGTAGACGCGCTGGCTTCAGGTGCCAGTGGCTTAACGGCCGTGAAGGTTCGAGTCCTTTCCTGGGCACCATCTATATAAGCTAAGTAACTGATGTTATTGAGCTATTCCTCAGCGTCAATGATCAAACGGTACGAAAATCGGTACGAACGGCACCTAACTGGAGCCAGTTCGCACTATGACCACACCGTTTCTGAAGCGCTCACCTAACGGTATCTATCACTACCGCCGCGACATCGCTAAGTCGCTCCGTCCCATTCTTGGCTTGAGGGAAATCAAGCAGTCTCTGGGACGTGATCTTCGAGTCCGCAATGAAAAAATATGCGGAAGTCCACCAGAAAGCCGACAAGGCTATCGCTGACGCCAAGCTCGGAACTCCCCCAAACGATATCAGGTCTCAGGTTCTCTGGCTTCTGAATCGCCACAGGATTACGCCTCGGGAACTGGCGGAGATTCCCTATGCCGACGATGAGGGCCAGCCCCTCGCTCCGCATATCGACGTGATCATTGATGAACTGTTCGACGAGTGTGGTCCAAGGGGACTGGGTAATTAGCAGCACCGTGCAGGTGTCCCCGGGCTTGAACACCTTTCCGGACTTGAGCTCTCCGAATTTTCTCCGGTCGGTAGAGTTCGCAAGCCGGGCAGACTGGTCGAGCCCAGGGCAGGCGCTCAGAAATCCATTTCGTGATGATGATCGTGATCGTGACCGGGAAGCGTCGGCGGTGGTGGGCCCGGCACCTCGGCCACCATGGCTTCGGTCATAATGAGGAGACCCGCCACCGAGGCCGCGCCCTGGAGCGCCGTGCGCACCACTTTGGCCGGATCGATAATGCCCCTCGACACGAGATCCCCGTACTCGCCCGTTTGGGCATCGTAGCCATAAGTATTGTTGTCGTTTTTGAGGATATTGCCCATCACCACCGAGCCGTCGACACCGGCATTGATCGCGATCTGCCGGACCGGCCAAGTGATCGCCCTCCTGACGATCTCGATGCCCGCATTCTGGTCATCGTTGTCGCTCTTGAGTTTCCCGAGGGCCTTGCTGGCACGCAACAAGGCGACCCCACCGCCCGGGAGAATACCTTCCTCGACCGCGGCTCTGGTTGCGTTCATCGCGTCATCGACGCGATCCTTCTTCTCCCTGACCTCGACTTCGGTGGTACCGCCGACCCGGATCACGGCGACGCCTCCAGCGAGCTTGGCCAGCCGTTCCTGGAGGTTCTCGCGATCGTAATCGGAGGTGGTTTTCGCAAGCTGGATCTTGATCTCGGCGATGCGAGCCTCGATGTCCGCCCTCTTGCCGGCACCGCCGACAATCGTGGTGCTTTTCTTGTCGATCATCGCCTTCTTGGTGCGCCCGAGGACATCGAGGGAAACACTCTCGAGCTTGAGGCCGAGATCCTCCGAGATCACCGTTCCGCCTGCCATCAGCGCAATGTCCTGCAGTATCGCCTTGCGGCGGTCCCCGTAGGCCGGTGCCTTCACGGCGGCAACCTTGAGACTGCCCCGCAATTTGTTGACCACCAGTGCCGCCATCACCTCGCCTTCCACATCCTCCGCGATGATGAGCAATGGCTTGGCGGCCTGAGCCACCTTCTCAAGCAGCGGCAGTATTTCGTTCAGGCTGGACAGCTTCTTCTCGCTGATGAGGATATAGGCATCCTGCATCTCGACCCGCATCTTGTCGCGGTCGGTGATGAAATAGGGTGAGATGTAGCCACGGTCGAACCGCATACCCTCGACGACTTCGAGTTCGGTCTCAAGCGACGTCCCGTCCTCGACCGTGATCACACCGTCGTTGCCGACCTTCTTCATGGCGTCGGCGAGGTAGCAGCCGATCTCCGTGTCGCCGTTGGCCGAGATCGTGCCGATTTGCGCAATCTCGACGTTCGAGGTGATTTTCCTGGCGTTCGTCTTAAGCTCCGCGACAACAAAATCGACCGCGAGATCGATGCCGCGCTTCAAATCCATGGGATTCATGCCGGCGGCCACCGCCTTGGCCCCCTCCCTGACCATCGCATGCGCGAGCACGATCGCGGTGGTCGTACCGTCACCAGCCTGATACGAGGTCGCAGACGCGATCTCCCGCACCAGCTGGGCGCCCATATTCTCGAATTTGTTGTCGAGTTCGATCTCTTTGGCGACCGTCACGCCGTCCTTGGTGACCCGGGGCGCTCCGAACGACCTTTCGAGCGCAACGTTGCGCCCCTTGGGGCCAAGTGTGACCATCACTGCGTTCGCGAGGGTGTCTATGCCACGCAGCATTCTGTCGCGAGCCTCGGACGAGAATTTGAGTTCTTTGGCGGCCATTTCTTTTGATCCTTAGAGACTCAATCTTCGAAGAACCGTAGGGGTGGCGACCCCGCTTTATTCGGCTGCGTAAACGAGATTATCCCGTGGCAACCCGAGCCGATTCCAGACATCGATCAGGGCCGCAACGAGTTCCATCGATCATGATGTCCTCGTGGCAAGGCGTCGGCGTAATGCGCAGCCGCTCGGTTCCCTTCGCCACGGTCGGATAATTGATCGGCTGGATGTAGATTCCGTGCTCGCTCAGCAGAAGGTCGCTTGCCGCTTTGCAATTCGCCGGATCGCCCACCACCACGGGAACGATGTGGGTGTTGCTCAGCATGACCGGCAGCGCCGCCGCACCCAGGGCCGCCCTGACCCGTTGGGCGCGATCCTGCTGGCGCTCGCGCTCCCATTGTGAGGTTTCCAGATGGCGGATTGCCGCCGTGGCCGCCGCACAGATCGCCGGCGGCAGCGCGGTGGTGAAGATGAAACCCGGAGCATAAGAACGGACCGCATCGATCAGCGTGGCGCGCCCGGCAATATAGCCGCCGAGGCAGCCGAAGGCCTTGGCGAGCGTGCCTTCAATCACGTCGATCCGGTCCATGGCGCCGTCGCGCGCGGCGATGCCGGCGCCCCGCGGGCCGTACATGCCCACCGCATGGACCTCGTCGAGAAAGGTCATCGCGCCGTAGCGCTCGGCAAGATCGCAAATGCCATTGATCGGCGCGACGTCGCCGTCCATCGAATAGAGACTTTCGAAGACAACGAGTTTCGGCCGATCCGGACTCGCTGTCTTCAACAATTCCTCAAGATGATCGACGTCGTTGTGCCGGAAGATGCATTTCTCCCTGCCGGACTGGCGGATGCCCTCGATCATTGAATTGTGGTTGAGGGCATCGGACAGGATCAGACAATCGGGGATCAGCTTGGCGATCGTCGAGATGCCAGTCTGGTTCGAGATGTAGCCGGACGTGAAGACCAGCGCCGCCTCCTTGCCGTGGAGATCCGCAAGCTCGCCCTCGAGCTCGACCAGTGGATGGTTGGTGCCGGCGATGTTCCGCGTGCCCCCGGCGCCCGTACCAAACCGGGTTGCCGCGTTGATCATGGCTTCGACGACCTTGGGGTGCTGTCCCATCCCGAGATAGTCATTGGAGCACCAGATCACGACTTCCTTCGGCCCTTGCGGGGAATGCCACACGGCGTGGGGAAAGCGGCCAGCGATACGCTCAAGGTCTGCGAACACCCTGTAGCGCCGCTCGTCCTGCAGCCGCGCGATGGCATCGTCGAAGAAACCGTCATAATTCGTGACTCCAGCCTTCCGCGCCTCCCGCCGACTATCGCTCCATTGATGGCGTTCCTCACTCATCAGACCGCCCCATGATTTTGCGCAGCGTGTCGGCAATGCGACCCGGTGGCGTGTCAGGATCCAAGCCTCGCACGAATTTGCCCTCAGGACTCATAATGTAGATGTAAGTACTATGGTCTACGACATAGTCTTCGGCGCCCGCTCCGGTTTTGCCGCGCGCGCTGTAGGCGCCGTATTCCCGGGCCACCGCGGCGATCTGCTGTGGACTGCCGGTAAGTCCGACGATCCGTGGATGGAACGACCCGGTGTATTTCCCCATTACTTCGGGCGTGTCGCGTTCAGGGTCAACGGTGATGAAGATCGGTTGCAGTTCTGCGGCGTCGGCGCCGAGTTCTTCAACCGCCGCGGCGATTTCGAACAGCGTCGTCGGACATATGTCGGGACAAGAAGTATAGCCGAAGAAAACGAGTAGCCATTTGCCGCGATAAGTCTCATCCGTGACCGTCGTTCCGTCGGGCGCGGTGAGCGTGAACGGCCCACCGACCGTCACAGGCGCCGCGTTCGCCCGCCCGAGCGGTTGGCAGATCGACAGCGCCACTGCGACTATGATGGAGAAAAGGGCAAGGGGGGCGTGAGCCCAGGGGCGGAAGATTCCGTGCCGTCGCTTCATCAAGTACCTGCGGTATCTCGAGAAAGACGCCTCAAGTTCCCGAGGGTGACGTTTAAGTACCGTCGTAAGTACCCTCGACATATCGGCAACGATCTTATCCCATTCTGGCTCTCAGTGACTAGACAAAACGACTTGTTTAGTACTATCCTCACAATCAGAGGTAGCCCCTTACGAAGGAGGCGGCTTCGATGAAACCCTTCGGGTCGATCAGCGGGCTAGCGGCGATCGTTTCTGCTGCGATGATGTCCGCGTCTGTGCAAGCCTACGAAGCAGGTTCGGTTACGGGAGGCGGAACGATCGATGGTACGGTCGTCTACCGCGGAGACGTGCCGACCAGAACAATCATTCCGACCAAAGATGTCGAAGTGTGCGGCGCGCCTCGCGAGGAGCCGGTGATTAGGGTCGGGTCCGGCCAAGGCGTCGAGAGCGCGGTCGTGTACCTGGCCGACGTGGCCAAGGGAAAGGCCTGGCCGGCGTCTGCCGCGAAGCCGCAAATCGACAACGTCAAATGCCGCTTTGTGCCTGAGGTTCAGGTGATCCGTGCGGGTCCGCTGGACGTCGTCAACAGCGACCCGATGCTGCACAATACCCATGGCTATTACGGCAAGCGCACTGCCTTCAATTTGGCGTTGCCGAACAAGGACCAGCGGATCCCTGTCGAACTGCCACGACCGGGTACCGTGCGTATTGACTGCGACGCGCACGGCTGGATGGAGGGGTGGATCCAAGCAGTGGACAACCCCTATTACGCGGTCACCGGCGCTGACGGCAAATTCAGCATCACAGACGTCCCGCCCGGTAACTACAAGCTCGTGACGATGCAACCGTTCATCGGGCCCATGGAGCAACAAGTAACAGTGGCGGGTGGTAAGCCTACGGCCCTGACGGTTGAACTGAAGCAACAATAAGAAATTGGCGACCCGCTAACTCAAACGGGGTCACGTTCTTAGGAGGGACCGACGCTGCACTGAGGAGGAACGCTGATGTCTGACGAGCTTGACCGCGTTCGGCGTGAAATGCATGCGGTGCTCCAGCAGCCTGGAGTCCGCCCCGACAACTCGCTCCAAATCACCCGTCGCACCTTCATTCACAGATCGCTGCTGTTCGGCGCGGCGACCGTCGGCCAGACCTTCGCGTGGTGGCCGCTGCTCAACACCCTCGACATCGCTCACGCCGCCGAAGCGCCCTTCAAGTTTGCCTGGATCTCCGACACCCACCTCTACGAGAGATCCCTCAACACGCGCTTCGTCGACAAGGTGATCCGCGCCGTACAAGAGGTCCAGAACATGAATCCGCCGGCCGACTTCCTGATTTTCGGAGGCGACCTGGCCCAGCTCGGAAAGATCGAGGAACTCGAGCTAGGCGTCGAGCTTCTCAAAAATCTGACGATCAGGAAGGTCTACATCCCGGGCGAGCACGACTGGTATCTCGACATGGGCAAGAAGTGGGGCGAGCTGTTCGGCAAGCCCAACTGGACCTTCGACCACAAGGGCGTGCGCTTTATCGGGCTCGATACGGTCAGCCGGGGTCCGGACTACTGGTCAGTGAAGAAGATGACGCCAGAGGAGCGCATGGGTCATATGGCGACCCTCGACGGCACGGTTGCCGGCGCGTGGGCCGGCGTCGGCCGCGACCAGCTCGATTGGATGCAAGGTGTACTCGCCGACTGGGACAAGTCCAGGCCGGTCATCATCTTCAGCCACAATCCGCTCTACGAGTACTACCCACCCTGGAACTTCTGGGTGCGCGACTGGCGCGACGTGCATGAGGTGCTGAAGCCTTATACCAAGGTCACCAACATCCATGGTCACGTCCATCAAGTGCTTTATCACGAGATCGGAACCATGCGTTCGATCGGCATGCTGGCGACCTCCTGGCCGTGGCCCTATGCCCCGGAGGGCGTGCCCAAGCTCACCAGACCGATGATCCGCGTCGACCCCGGCGATCCCTTCGATGGGGTCGGCTGGGAAACCGTGAACGTGAATGCCGACGACAACGTCGACGTCGAATACATCATGTGGGGCCGCAAGGAGGTCTTCGTCCAATCGGATCCGGATTCCTCGTTGAGCCAACCGGAGGAGCTGCGACCGCGGATCGCCGACAATATGTGGCCATACTAACGAAACGTGGCCATTCAGGGAGGAATGGCGATGACAATAAGAGCAACACTTCTCAAGACGTTGCGCCGTCCGTCCGTCATCGTCGCAATTGCGGCGGTCGCCGTCCTCGGCGGCCCGACCAACGCCCACAGGGAACCGCACACAGCGGAGCAGATGAAACAATACGACGACATCTTCATGGAGCAGGTCAGGCGGGGCGACCTCTTGTTCCATGGCGATGCGGCCATGGCCAAACGGATGAACGTCGTCCTCTCGACCACGGGAATGGCTTGCGCGATGTGCCATCCCATGGCCTCCGACACCCACCCGCAGTCCTATCCCAAGTTCCAACTGGAGACGAGCAAGTTCGGAACGCTGCGCGACATGATCAACTGGTGCATCGAGAAGCCCAATCAGGGCGAAAAGATCGATCCTGAGTCGGACGCGATGAAGGCCTTGGAAGCGTACATCCACTGGTCGAACGCGGGCTCGGTGATGGTGCCCGGCAAGCATTAGTTCTTTTCGGCTTGGCGCGGGCTGCGTAGAGGCGCCGGAGGATATCTGAAACCGGCGTTGATGCTGACAAGCGCGCAACTCAAGCGCGCGAGCGAGGGCATGCCGTGACAGAAACCGTGGCGGTATTGCGTGGCAGGTTCAACGGCATCGACCTGGATTCGCTGGTCGATTGGCCGGTTGTGCGAACTTGGCTTTACTGGGGCATGTTCTGGCTTTTGGTCGCGCCTTCGGTCGGCGTGGCGCTGTCGGGACTATTCAATTATCCCGATTATCTGGGCACCAATTTGGGCCTGACCTTTGGCAGGTTGCGGCCGGTCCACGTCAACGGCGTCATCTTTGGCGCCTTCTCGTCCCTCTTCATCGGCGAATGCTATTACCTGGTGCCGCGGCTATGCGGTGTACGGGTGCCATGGCCGCAATTGGGCGTGCCGCTGGCCTGGGTGTGGAATGTCGCCGTGGCGGCGGCTCTTGTGGCGTTGCCGCTAGGCGCAAATCACGGCCTGGAAGCGGGCGAGTTCCCGCTGCTCGCGAAGATCCCGATCTTTCTGGTGGTCGCCGCGGCGACCGCACAATTCCTGATCGCCATCAGCCGGCGCCTTGAGCCACCGCTCTATGTCGCGCTCTGGTATCTGATTGGCGCTTTCGTCTGGACGACGATAAATCTCGTACTGGGCATCATCCTGCCCTACACGATTTCCGGAATTAACAGCGCGGCCTTCCACGGCCTCTACATTCACTACATCGTCGGATTGTGGCTCACACCAGCGGGCTACGTGCTGATCTACTACTTCTTACCGATCAGCGTGCGTAATCCGATCTATGGCCACAAGCTGTCGCTCGTCGGCTTTTGGTCCCTCGCCCTCTTCTACCCGTTCGTCGGCATCCATCATTATCTCTACAGCCCGATTGCCGATTGGGCCGAGACGCTCGCGATCGTCACCTCCATGCTGCTGATCATCCCGGTCTGGACGGTGCTCGTGAACTTCTTCGGCACTGTGAAGGGGCGCTGGGACGCCTTCGGGAAGAACCTCCCGGCCAAGTTCCTGATCATGGGCTCGCTCATGTATCTGGCGGGGTGTTTCCAGGGCTCGACCGAGGCTTTGCGCTCGATCCAGCAACCGACCCATTTCACGGATTTCGTCATCTCGCACTCGCACCTCACGGTGTTCGGGACGTTCGTGGTCTGGGCAATGGGCGGCCTGATCTATGTCTGGCCGCGGGCCTGTGGGCGGCGCGAACTTTGGTCGTTCACGATGGGGAATTGGGCCTTTTGGCTGATCACTGTCGGCATCTCCACCATGGGCCTGGTGCTGACCGCCGCCGGACTGCAGCAAGGCTTCCAATGGATGGCCGGCACCGAGTGGCTCGACACGATACTCTCGATGCGACCCTACTGGCTGGTGCGCACTGTCGGCGGCATCAGCATGGACATCGGCATGTCGTTGCTCGTCATCAACCTGATGATGACGGCGCTGGCGCAACCCGCCGAAGCGGCGGAACGTCAGGCATTCGGTACGGCCCCGGTTCCCGCTGGCGGGGCGGCCCAATGAGCGCGCGTTTCGTCACTTTGGTGGCCGGTATCCTTTTCTTCTTCGCCGCCCTCGTCACCCAAGGCTTCCTGCCGTTTTTCGAACCTTCCGCGCGAACGAACCGGGTGACCGCCGTGGTTCGCACAGATTTCGGCCAGCTCAAATGGATGATGACCGACGCCACGGATTACACGCCGGTGCAACAGCGCGGCCGCGACGTGTATCTGCGCGAAGGCTGCTGGTATTGTCATTCCCAGTACGTACGCCCGGTGACCGGCGAGACGCGCCGCTGGGGCCCCGTTACCGAGGCGGGCGAATTCGCCTACGACATACCGCATTTGTTCGGCACGCGGCGCATCGGACCCGATCTGATGCGGGTCGGACTCAAATACAGCGATGAGTGGCATCTGGCCCATTTCTGGAATCCGCGGATGCTGTCCCCGGATTCGATCATGGCGCCCTATCGGGGCCTCTTCGACACGCCCGAACAGACGATCAAGATCGTCGATGGCGAAGCCGGCATTCGTACGCTGGAGAGGACACCGGTCACCGACGGGCTGTTCGACTTTGCGAGCAAGGAGCAGATCAGGCTCACGCCGAACGCCGAGGGCCTGCTGTTCGTACCGATGCGGGCACGCGGCAAAGCTCCGGTCATTGTGATCCCGAACGAGGAGTACAAAGGCGACGCGGTCAAGATCGCCGCCGAGTCGAAAGACCTCGAAGCCCTCATCGCCTATCTCCAGAAGCTCGGCATGAACCGCGGCAAGTGGCGCGATCGGTTTGAACCGCAGCAGCTTGAAGTGATGGACGCCACTTTTCCGCGTTCGACCGAATGGATCGCCCATGGCCGGGAAGTCTATGAGCGGCGATGCCTCGGTTGCCACGGGGTGAATGGCGACGGCAATGGGCCTGCTGCGACCTTCCTTTTCACACACCGCCCGCGGAACTTCGCGGCGGCTGTGTTCAAGTTCCGGCTGACCAAGGAGCCGCTGCCGACTGACGGTGACCTCCTGCGCACGATCACCCGCGGGGTACGCGGAACAGCGATGCCAGCCTGGTATGAACTGCCTCTCACGGACCGGCTCGCCGTCATTCAATACATCAAATTTGAACTCGCGGTCGATCGCTCCGATCCGGCGAAGCCTTATGAGTTCTTTACCGAGGAGCCGCCTGGCGCGCCGCTATACATCGGTAAGCCGCGTCCTCCGTCTCGGCAAATTCTCGATCGCGGTAAGGAGGTGTGGCAGAGCGCGAAGTGCTGGGAATGTCATGGCCAAGGCGGAAAGGGCGATGGCGAAAAGGCTGCCGGGTTGAAGGACGATCTCGGTTTTCCCAGCGTACCCGCCGACCTTACCAGCGGCCAGTTCAAGTCAGGTCCCGCAGTCGAGGACATCTTCAGGACCATGAGCACGGGCCTGAGCGGCACGCCGATGCCAACCTATCGGGACTCATTACCCGAGGAGGACCGCTGGGCGCTCGCCTACTACGTTCTCGCGCTTTCCGCCTACAGGGACCCGCTCACGGGCCTACCGCTGGCGATCCCGGACACGGATCGCACGGCACTTAACGATCTCAATCTGGAGGCCGGTACTCCGGACAAAGCCTATGTTCCGGACGTCGCCGGGCGGGTTGGGACCGTCGGCACGGGCGCACAAACCATCGCCAAAGGAGAATGAGCTATGGCCGGCTTCGAGGTTACCGGACCTTACGTAGGCGCCTTGCTGATGAGCCTTGGTGCGCTCTGCGCCTTTATTTGGGGCGTGCTCTCCGGCGCCTTCCACGGTGCGGATGACGCAGCCATCAGATTTTACGAGACGGAGGTGGAAAGCGATGGAAACCACGCCAAGCAAGCCGACGACTGACGACGCGACCCACGAGCACGAGATGGAGGAGTATGGCGGCGGCACCATCCAGGCGCGACACGGATATCTCCCGATATGGCTGCTGGTCGTCTACGCGGCGCTTTTCGTCTGGGGTCTCTATTACGCCTACCAGTACTGGGGCGGGCTCGGACCGGGACGGATCGACTAGGAAACACAGTCGCGCACGTAAGTTTGATGGCTTGCGAGTTGAGAGAGGAGGAGGAGATGCTGGTCGCTAAGATTTTGATGGGAGTCGCGATCCTAAATCTTGTCGCACTGCTCGCCGCGCTCGCCATGAACGTTGCCCTTGTTTATTTCGGCTGACAAGGAGGAGGAGTATGCTTGCGGATACAGTTTTCTCGTTCGCAAATGCGAGTCCGTCCCAGACGATCGCCTTTGTCGGCGGCACGATAGCGCACATCGCCTTCTTCGTATGGGTGGCTTACCTCGTGCTCCGATAATGGCGCGGACTCATACCTTTTGAGCGACCGGGGCGTCGGCAGGAGGTCTGCCAATGACCTATTACTTCGTGATCTTCGCCGCCGGGTTCGCGGGCAGCTTTCACTGCATCGGCATGTGCGGTGGCTTTGCCTGCGCGCTGGGCCGCGATCAGCGAGGGGGAGGCGCAACCGTCCTTCGCCACCTGCTCTACAATACCGGCAGACTGACAACTTATTGCTCTCTCGGCGGGCTCGCGGGTGCGCTCGGTCAAGTCATCTGCACCTCGCGAGGCCAAACAACGGCGCCGCTCTTGAACGGCTCCCTCGACAGCGCCCAGCGAATTCTCGCGATCGTCGCTGGGCTGCTCATGATTGCCATGGCGTTGCAGTTCTTCGGCTTGCTGCAGGTCTTTCATCGCCTTGCGATCGGATTCGGCGGCAGCACATTTGCGATGGCCCTGCGCAGTCTGCTGACGGCCCGGAGCAGCGCCGCGCCGCTCGCCTTTGGCGTGTTCAACGGCTTCCTGCCATGTCCGCTGGTCTATGCCTTCGCCGCCCAGGCGGCGAGCACTGCCGGAGCGCTTCCCGGCGTTCTCGTCATGGCGTCATTTGGACTCGGAACCTTTCCGGCGATGTTGATGATGGGCGGCGTCGGCCGGATGCTCGGACCTGCCTGGCGACTGCGTGGCGTACGGCTGGCCGGCGTCTTTATTCTTCTGGTCGGTCTCGTCACGCTCGGCCGAGGCCTCCTGCCTGTCGACGCGCATATCGGCCATGCCTGGCTGGGCGGATATCCCGCATGACTGCGCGCGGCGACATCCTCTGTAGCCATTGCTCGCTGCCACTCGGCCTCCGTCCGACGGAACGCAGGCTCAACGGTGAGGATCGCGCGTTCTGCTGCTACGGCTGTTGCATCGCCTTCCAAGTGAAGAGCGGCAGACCCGAAGAGTGGGAGGCCGCCTGGCTTCTGATCCAGCTCGGCGTTGGCGGCTTTCTCTCCATGAACATCATGATGTTCAGCCTCGTCCTCTATTCGGGTGCATTCACTGGCGTCGATGCGGGCGTGCTGCCATGGGTCCACCTTTGGCTCTGGATCTTCGCGACGCCAGCGGTGGTGATCCTGGGCGGACCCTATCTGCGCGAAACGTGGCTCGATGTCATTCAGGGGCGCGTGACATCGTCAGCGCTCATCGTGATTGGCGTCGCTGCCGCCTATCTTTATTCGGCATTTGCCCTCTTCGAGGGCAGCACGCATGTCTATTTCGATACCGCCGTGATGGTGCTGATGCTTTTCACGGTCGGCCGCTATCTCGAGGCCGTTGGCCGCGCAAGGGCGGCGCGCAACCTCGAGCCTCTGCTGGCCGCTGAAAGCGAGACCGCGACTGTTGTCGATGGCGCCGCAGAGATCCACCGCCCTGTGCGGGAGGTGACGGCCGGCATGCTGGTACGGGTCCGACCAGGCGAGCGCATTCCGGTCGACGGCGTGGTTGTCGAAGGGGAATCGAACACCGATGAGGCGGTGATCACCGGAGAGAGCCGGGAAGTGACGAAGGGCGCCGGCTCCACGGTGATTGCGGGCAGCATCAATATCGACGGCCCGCTCCTGATCCAGAGCAGCGGCGACGGAACCGCAACGCGATGGGCACAGATTTGCCGGTCGGTGCGCGAAGCATTGGGCCGTCGCAGTCCAACCCAGCGCCTCGCCGATCGCGTCGTCGGCGTATCCGTGCCGCTTGTCCTCGCCCTCGGCGGACTGACGGTCGTTTACTGGGCGCAGTCATTGCCGTTCGATCGGGCATTGCTGATCGGCCTTTCGGTACTGGTGGTTGCTTGTCCTTGCGCCGTAGGCCTCGCCGCTCCGATGGCGACCTCGCTCGGCATCGGCCGGCTGGCGCGGCACGGCTGCCTTGTCCGCGACCCTGGCGTGCTCGAGACCCTTGCGCGTGCGCGGCTGCTCGCCTTCGACAAGACCGGCACTTTGACGGCGGGCAAAGCGCGCCTCGTCGGCATCGACGGCGATGGGGTCGGCATCGACGACGTGCTGGCACGCGCCGCCGGGCTGGAGCGCCATTCCGAGCATGGTTTGGCGCGGGCTATCGCTGCCGCAGCCGTTGCACGAGGCATCACACCGCTCGCGACCGGTGATGTCCGGACGGTTCCCGGCCGTGGCATCCGCGGCAGCGCCGAAGGCCGGCCCGTGGCGGCCGGAAGCAGTAGTTTGATGAAGGATTTGGGCTGGCCGGTCCCACCGGCGCTGGTCGAGCCTGCGCGGTCGCGGGAAGCGAGCGGTCATTCGGTGGTTTATGTCGGTTGGGGCGAGCAGCTTCATGCCGTGCTGTCGCTTGACGATTCCCCGCTTCCCGAAGCCCAGGCAACGATCGCGGCGCTGCGCGAGCGCGGGCTCGACGTCACGCTGTTGACCGGCGACCTGGCGCCGGCCGCTGAGCGGATCGCAGCCACGATCGGGATCAAGGCCGTGCAAGCGGGTCTTTCGCCGGAGGCCAAACGGGTGGCCCTCGACCGGCTCCGCCACGACCATGATGTGGTGGCGATGGTCGGCGATGGCCTCAACGACGGTCCGGTCCTGGCGGCGGCGGACGTCGGTATCGCCGTCGGCTCCGCCACCGATCTTGCCCGCGAGACAGCAGCCCTCGTGTTGCCCGCGGACGGATTGTGGATGCTGCCTTGGGTCGTCGACGTGGCCCGCGCGGTTCGCAGGACCATCCTGACCAATCTTATGTGGGCGTTCGGCTATAATCTCATCGCCCTGACCTTCGCGGCATTCGGGCTTCTGCAGCCAATCCTTGCGGCGGCGGTCATGGCCGGCTCAAGCATCCTCGTGGTGGTGAATTCGCTGCGGCTGGAACGGCTGCCCGATCCTGTTCCAGCGCCGATCGCACAGCAACGATCCAGTGCGGAGGGCGCCCGGCAACCGGTCGGCGTTGGGATGCTGGTCGCCCCGGAAATCGGGCGGACCTGAGGCTCGCCGTCAGCCGAACACGTCGTGCGTGAAGGCGTCGTGCCAGCTTTCCGCCGCGCGCGCCGTCTGGCGGCGGACCTCGGCGCTTGCCTCCACACTGCTGACGACGTTCAGGACGCTCTTGAGCTTCCCGTCGACGGGCTTGAAGCTGATGGCGTTGCTGAACGCATCGTTCGGGGCGAGATGGGTGTAGCAAGTGTTGAACAAATGCGCAGGAAAGTGCGCCGATCCGGTGAGATCGGCCGCGATGGCGAAGGCGCAGGCTTTGGCCTGACTGTTGGCGCAGAAGGCGGATTTCGGCATATCCCCGCCGCTGATCGCGTCGCCGACCAGATGCACGCCGGGCTGCAGCGCCGATTCGAAGGTGACCGGATCGACCGGACACCAGCCCGACTGGTCGGCGAGGCCTGCCTGCTGCGCCAGACGGCCGGCAATTTGCGCCGGGATGACATTGGCCACCGCTGCCTTGAATGTCTCGCCCGCGGTAACGACCGACCGGGTCTTCGCGTCGACCGCCGTGACCCCGCCGGTGAATTGGGCCGGCAGCCATTCGATCATTCCCGGATAGTGGCGGTTCCAGGCGTCCTGGAAAAGGTCCTGCGCGTTGAAGCTGTCCTTCGCATCGAGGATCAGAATTTTGGACCTGGGTTTGCTGCGCTGGAAATAGGATGCGATGAGCGAAGCACGCTCATACGGTGCGGGCGGACAACGAAACGGGTTCGGCGGTGCAACGAGCACGAATAGGCCGCCGTCCTCCATGCTTTCGAGTTGCTGGCGCAGCAGCCTGGTTTGCGGCCCCGCATTCCAGGCGTGCGGCATGATCTCCATCGCCGCCTCATCATAACCCTCAAGCGCCCGATCCCTGAACGCGATGCCCGGAGCAACAACGAGACGGTCGTAGCTGAGCTTCGAACCGCTGTTCAGCGTGACGGTCTTCGTCTCCGGGTCGATCGCTTCGGCGGACTCATGAACGACGGTGATGCCGTATCGCTTCGCTAGTGCGTCATAACCATGGGTAAGCGATTCCAGCGGGCGAAGCCCGGCGAGATAGAGATTGCTGAAGAAGCAGGTCGTGTAGGTCGGCCGCGGCTCGACCAGGGTCACGTCGATGGTCGCGGCGCTGGCGGCGAGATATTTGGCGGCCGTAGCGCCGCCGATGCCGCCGCCGATCACAACGACCCGCGCCTTGGCCTGGCCTAGCGCCATCCGCGGACGCAGTGCCGTCAGCAACGCTGCTCCGGTCGAGCAGCCGAATTCGCGGCGCGTCCAGGATTTCATGGCGGGTTACTTCCCTGCCCTGCAACATAGCGTGCAACGCTCGCGATCTCCTCGTCGCTGAGCGAGAGCGCAATAACGTGCATGATGTGGCTGGGGCTCCGGCTCGCCCGGTAGGCAAGCATGGCGCTGGTGAGCCTCTCCTCTCCGAGCCCGACGATTGGAGGAATGCCTTTGTCGCCGCCATCAAGGCGATGGCAGGATGCGCAAGTCGCGGCGAGTTGAGCGCCTTGTTCGGCACCCGCCGCGCCGGATTGGCTGACGAGCAGGACGAGGCCTGTGGCGATCGCAGACCCCACGACGGGTCGCATGCTGAGTTTTCCGGTCACGCTCCACCCAACTCGTCACACCAGAATTGGCGCAGTTCAATGGCTGCACGGTTTCAACCAACCGTAAGCTGGTGCGACAACGAATAGACGCCGCCGCCATCTTCTTCCCAGATGAATTCGAGCCGGCCGCTTTCCGTCGCGCGCAGGGAAAATTCGAGGAAGGGGTTGGCCGCAATCGCCTCGTGAAGATCGGCGCTGAACACCACGGCGTCGTTCAGGCGGCAGACAAACCTGTTAATGATCTTGCGCGGGATCGCATTGCCCTGACCATCGCGGCGCAACCCAGTTTCCATCTCGTGGCTGATGATGGTTTTGACCTGAAAGACTTCGCCTTTCGCCACAGTGCTCGGTATGACAACGCGTGGTTTCGGGATGGTCACGGCGGTGTCTCCCCCGATCTCAGACGCAGCCATTCGTGGCGACACGGACCCACGCCTTCGTCATCAGCAAGGCGCCGTCATTCATCTCGGCGACAGCTACGACATGTTGCGGTTTGGCAAGGCGGATGCGTGTCGACACGCGGGGCAGACTGCGTTGAGGAGCAAACTGGAAACTGGCCACTTCGATGAGCGGGTTCTGCGGCGCGAACACGCGGATCTGTCTCACGTGATCGGCGTCGGTCATGGGGCTGTCGATCTCGATGCTCATGGGCACGGTGTAACCGGTCGGGAAGGACGCCGGCATTACGAGGCGAAGGCGATCCGACTCCGTCGCCGTCCGCCCGGTGAACTGTTTGACGAGTTCCAGCTCTTCATCGCTTGCATGCGCGCCCTGCGGCGAGAGAACCGCGACCCCAGCAAATCCTGCATAGCCGGCGGCCACCAACACTTCTCGGCGCGTCACGCTCATCGTTCCGGTCTCCCAAACCACACCTCCTTTTGCGCCATTTCGGACGACGCATCGGCGGTGGCAGGCGGCGCACTCGGACACACCCATGCGGTAGCTTCGACCGCACACTAACGCATTCTGTTCACAACGAGATCGAGCTTACACGCTGATGTTTGCGCGGTAAAGAATTCACAGGGCGAATACTTCTCTGATGAGTAGCCGAAAGCCTCGCTCGCTGTCTCGGCCAATGCGTTGCTGTTCCGAGGCACGTTGACTGATCAGGGAGACGTCGAGGGCACCGCATACACCTTCAAGAGGGGCTGCCCGCCCGCACGATACAGGGTCATGGGCCACTTCGACGGCAGGCCCGCGTCCTCGATCTGATAGCGACGCTCGCGAAGCAACATCTCGCCATCGCTTTCTCGACGCATCATCCGGACCAGGCGTTCCTTGTCGCCGACAAAGTCGCGATGCTCCGCAATGGTCAGCTGATCCGTTGCGGGAAGATCGACGAAACTCTCACCGCCAACGCGCTCACCGAGCTTTATGACGTGCCCGTGTCCGTCGTCTCCCTAGGCGGGAAGAACCGCTTGCATCGCATCGTTTCCCAATTGATCGAAACCTAACCGTTGAGAATAGCCTGAAGCCGATAGCTGTTCCGTCACAAGTGGAGCAGTCCATGCCGCAGCGATTGATCGCCAAGTGGTTTGTCGTAAGCGCGTCAGCTTACGCGCTGTTCCTGCATGCGCTCATCATGTCGATGGCCGCCGCGCCGCTATCGGCCTCGGAAAATTCACTCACGGCCGCGCTTCAGGTGATCTGTTCCGGCCAAACGACCGAGCAAACTGATCTTCCCTCACACGGACAAGGGCGGGTTCACGCCACTCCTTCCGCCCTGTGCGGCATTGGCCATACGTGCCTAGACGTCCCCAAGGTCTTCGCGGTCGTCACTCCCGCGACGATCATCGAGACGATCGCATTCGCGGGCCGGAGCGGAGTGACGGGCTCGGTCAGCCTTTAAGCCGAGTGATATCTTGCTTGGTTCCCCAGATCCGAATTGGCCGATCAATTTCATATTCGACTATTGCCGTTATGCGTATGAATTGCGGCTTTCCAAGCGAGGTCGTGATCTCGGCATCAAGCGTGAAGCCGGTGCCGTCTTGGATCGCTTGTGTACGGACAGCCTCGAGAATCTCACGGGACTCCTTTGTGTAGAATCCTAAGGTCTCTTCCCGGGTCACCCGAAATCCGCGCGGAACCTCGAACAGATCGTAGACAGCACTGGTCCACGTCAGAGTTTCAAAAGGCAATTGGCACTGCCAAATGCCGACCTTGGCACTGTCCGCAGGCAGCATCCGGATCGAATCCAGCAGTCGGTCCTGCTCCAGCTTCAGTTGGCCGCCGCCATTCGCTGCCCCCGATCCCGGCGAGGGCGACGCTCCAAACGACCTGCCACGTCTCCGATCAAAGTGCTGCATCCGAGAACTATGATCGATGCGGAGTTTAAAGTCAGTCCTCCTTGTCAGTTGCCTTATGACTTTTGAATTCAGCCGTGGCTGTGCCGGAGGCGGACTGGGGTGCTCCGCAGGGTGCACATGGGACGCCCTGCGAGCCGATTAGGACGGACACAGGCTTGGTCGCCTTGAAGCGCTAGCTTGTCCAGGACGCTATACTTACTCGCCCACGGCCGCTCTTATTCGCGGGGACCGACCGCCCGTGGTGCATGTGCCGACGGCAGCACCATCGGGTTTCGCAATCTCGATGATCGATGCGCAATTGCACATGAGAAAAGACTCGGCGCTCTCACGCCGAGTCTTATGTGTCTGGGTCTTCGCTGGGCGATTACTGGCGGGTCGTCCAGGCGCCGTCCTTCACTTCGCGCAGTTCGAGCTCGACCGGACGCTTGGTCTGGCCGTTCTCGTCGAAGCTCGTGACGCCGAGCGCGCCGTCATACTTGATGTCACGGATAGCCTTGGCGATAGCGGCCTTGTCCTTGGTGCCCGCGGTCTTGAGCGCCTCGATGATGATGTTGGCCGCGTCGAAGGCATTCTTCGTGTAGGGCCCGACGGCTCGGCGAACTTCGCAGCCTCGTAATCCTTCTGCATCTTCTCGAGCTTCGGATTGCCCTGTTCCTTGGCGATGCCGGACATCGTGCCGTCGGCCGCCGCGCCCGCGATCTTGATGAACTCCGGATCGTGGAAGCCGTCGACGCCGATCATCGGCACATTGAGGCCAAGTTCGACCATCTGCTGGCGCACAAGGGCCGGCCTCGGTGACGACGCCGCCGAAATAGATCGCATCGGGCGACGTGCCCTTGATCTTGGTCAGGAGCGCGCGGAAGTCGGTCGTTCCGACCGGCGCGGTCTCGGTGGCGGGCACGCTGCCGCCGGCCGCGGTGTAGAAGTCGGTGAAGGCCTTCACGTTGGCAACGCCGTAGTCGCTGGTATCGGCAACGATGGCGATCTTCTTGCCGACGGACTGCGGCAGCCCACTTTGGCCAGCGGCTCATTGGTGTTGACGAGCGTGGTGACGACGCGCGTCACCAGTGGGTTGTTCGTCTCGGTGATCTTCGGGCTGATCGCGCCCCAGACGATGAAGGGCACGTTGGCGCGCGTGAAGACGGGGATCGTCGCCAGCGCAACGCCGCTGTTCCAGTGGCCGGTCGCGGCGACGACCGCTGGATCGTTCGTCAGCTTGAGAGCCGCGGCGACGCCCGTCTGCGGATTGGCGGCGTCGTCGAGAATGACGGCTTCGATCTTGAAGGGCAGCGAGCCCGAGGCGTTCGCCTGATCGACGGCAAGCTGGAAGCCATTGCGCGCGCTGAGGCCCTGCTGTGCATTGCCGCCGCTGAGCGGACCGATGAAGCCGATCTTGACCGTTTCCTGGGCCGAGCGGCGGGCGATCCCATGGACGCCAGCGCAAGCGTCGACGGCACGCAGAGGCCAGCGGCGCCCCTGCGGACTTGGGCAAAATCGAAAGTCATCATGATCTTCTCAGCCTCTGATAAGCGATTTCATGACCCACGACCCCCACCTGAGTGGCAGAGCGTCATGCAACTCGACGTCTGATCGCCCGGACGCCACGGGCAAATCGCATCTTCGAAGCCCGAGGCTCGGTTTTTCCGAACCAGCGCCAGTGAGCCGGCATTGCTTCGGTTCGGGCCGACGGTAGCTTGCCTCAAAACAAACAACGCAGAGTTTCGGAAAAAACGACTCTCGTCGCCTTCCGCCGATCGTGCACACGGGGTACCAAGTCGGACAACCGCACACATCCTGACGACGCAGCGAGGGGCGCAATGACGGACATGCTGCTTCAGCAATTGCTGAACTGCATCACGCTCGGCAGCATCTACGCGCTGATCGCCGTCGGCTTCAGCCTGCTGTTCGGCATGCTGAACATCATCCATTTCTCGCATGGCGACGTCTCCATGCTCTCGCCGTTCCTGGCGCTCGGAGCGGTCCAGGCGCTTGCGCGGCGCGCTCGGCGCGGCCGCACCCGGCAGGCTTCGCCTTCCTCGTCGTGCTCGTCGCTGCCATCGTGCTGACAGGCCTGCTCGGCGTGCTGCTCGACGTGCTCGTCATCCAGCGTTTCCGCGACGCGCCTGTCATGATGGCCCTCGTCGCGACCGTCGCGCTCGGCATCGTGCTGCGCGAACTCATCCGCCACCTCTTTCCGAACGGCAGCAACCCGCATTCCTTCCCTCGTTTCATCTCGGGAAGTCTCGACCTGTTCGGCTTCACAGTGCCGACCTTCAACGCGGTCGTCATCGTTGTGTCGGTCCTGTCGCGTCGCGGCGCTGTTTCTCGTGCTGAACCGCACCCGGCTCGGCCTGCATATCCGCGCGGTGTCGCAGGACCGCGAGGCCGCGCGGCTGATGTCGATCAACCCCGGCCGCATCTTCCGCATCACCTTCTTCATCGCCTCGGCCATTGGCGCCATCGGCGGCCTGTTCTTCTCGAGCTATGCCGAGCGTCGTGCGCTTCGATTTCAGCGTCGAGGTCGGGCCTGATCGGCTTTTCCGCCGCGGTCGTCGGAGGGCTCGGCTCGATGCCGGGCGCGATTGTCGGCAGCCTGCTCATCGCGGGCCTCGATACACTCGTCCAGGCGGTCGTGCCGCACGGCGCGTCCTACCGGCTCGTCTTCGTGTTCAGCCTCGTCATCGGCATTCTCGATCTTCAAGCCGTCCGGCCTGTTCGGCAAAATCATCGTGGAGAAGGTGTGATGGCCGCATCGAACGGCGTCCAGACCGCGACCGCGGCACCTGAGACCGGCGCGGCCCTGGGCATCGCCATCGTCGTCGCGGTCGAACTCGTCGGCGCGGCCTTCCTGCGCCAGTTCCTGCTCGTCGAGGACTGGCGTTTCGTCATCGGCCTGCTCGTCGTCTTCTGCGGCGCGCTGTATCTGCTGCAGTCGCGACCGGCGCTCGAGAGCGGCATCGCGGACGCCTTCGCTCGCGTCACCGCCGCGTGGCGATGCTGCTCGGCGCGCGTCACTCGTGCTGATCTTCCCGTTCGTGCTGGAAAAGAGCACCTATGCGCTGCACCTGTGCGTATCTCGCGCAGCTCTACGCCGTGCTGGCGCTGGCGCTCAATTTCCAGCTCGGCAGCGCCAATATCCCGAACTTCGCCACCGGCGCGTCGTACGGCATCGGCGCCTATGCCTCGGCGCTTGCTGGCGCTCAACTTCGGTGTCAGCTTCTGGCTCGCGCTGCCGGTCGCGGGGGTGGTGGCGACGATCTTCGGCTTCCTGCTCGGCCTGCCCTCGATGCGCACGCGCGAAAGCTATCTGGCGCTGGTGACGATCGCCTTCGGCGTCGTCGTCCATCAGCTTCTCAACAATCTCGAATTCACCGGCGGGCCGAACGGGCTCGTCGGCATTCCCGCGCCGGAACTGTTCGGCCATTCCTTCGCATCGCCGCTCGTCGTCTTCGGCTATTCGCTGCCGTCGCAGGCGAACTTCTACTACCTCTCGGCGCTGCTCGTTCTCATCGCCATCGTGTTCGCGGACCGGCTGCACAATTCCCGCGTCGGCCTCGCCTGGAACGCGCTGCGCGCCGACGAACTCGCCGCCCGCTGCCAGGGCATCAACACGACCTGGTACAAGGTGCTGGCGTTTGCGGTCGATGCCTTCCTCGCGGGCTTCGCGGGCACGATCTATGCCTTCTATGTCGGCTTCATTTCGCCGGACAACTTCACCTTCCTGGTCTCCGTGACCATCATGACCATGGTGATCGCCGGTGGCATGGACAACATTCTCGGCGTCATCGTCGGTGCGGTGCTGCTGACGCTCCTGCCCGAGAAGCTGCGCGCGTTCTCCGACTACCGGATCCTGTTCTTCGGCGTGACGGTGATTGCGTTCCTGATGATCCGTCCGCAGGGCATCTTCCCGCAGCGCCTGCGCCGGTACGGAGGCTGAGCATGAGTACGCTCGTTCTCGAAGGAGAAGGCCTGACGATGCGCTTCGGTGGCCTCGTCGCCATGGCGGAGGTCGATTTCAAGCTGCATCGCGGTGAAATTCTCGGCATCATCGGCCCGAACGGCGCCGGCAAGTCGACCCTGCTGAACATCATCACCGGCATCTATCGCCCGTCATCCGGCGAGGTCCGGCTTGAGGGCGAACGGCTGAACGGCATTCCGGTGCACAAGATCGTCGAGCGGGGCATTGCGCGCACCTTCCAGTCGAGCCGGCTGTTCGGCGATCTCAGCGTGCTCGACAATGTCGTCATCGGCCGCCACATCCACACGAAATGCGGCGTGTTCGACGCCGTCTTCCGCAAGCGGCAAGGCCCAGAAGGAACTGCGCGAGGCGTCCGCCATCGCCGAGGATCTGCTGAAGGCCGTCTCGCGCGAGCTCTACGAACAGCGCCATCGGCCGGCCGTCGAGTACTGCCGCAGGCCGACCGCCGCCGCCTCGAAATCGCCCGTGCGCTCGCGAGCGAACCCAAAGTGCTGCTGCTCGACGAGCCCTCCTCGGGCATGGACGACAACGATACCGAGGCGCTGATCGCCGACATCCGCGTCGGTCTGCGCGGCGCGGCCCGACCTCGCTCTCATCATCATCGAGCACGACATGCATCTCGTCGCGAATCTGCCGCACAAGGTGATGGTGCTCGACTACGGCCAGAAGCTTGCCGAGGGCACCTATGAGGAGGTGCGCAAGATTCCGCGCGTGCAGGAAGCCTATCTCGGACGAAAGGCGCTCCAGAATGCTTAAGTTCGAAGACGTCGATACCAATTACGGCGTCGTCGCCATGCTGCGCGGCGTCTCGTTCCGGGTCGGCGAGGGCGAAGTGCTGTGCGTTCTCGGGCCGAACGGTGCGGGCAAGACCACCACCTTCCGCGCGCTTTCCGGCCTCATCCATCCGGTGCAAGGGCCGCATCGAGATCATGGGCCAGGACCTCGCGTCCACGCGCACCGAAGCACTTTGCCGGACTAGGCGTCGGTTTCGTGCCGGAAGGACGGCGGCTGTTCGCCGACATCAGCGTGCGCGACAATATCCGGCTCGGCTTCGAGGCGCAGGCGATCGCCGGGCTCGTTCGAGGACCGGCTCGAGGAAATGCTCGTGCTCTTCCCGCGGGTGCGCGAGCGCATCCGTCAACGCGCGGGCACGCTTTCGGGCGGCGAGCAGGCCATGGTGGCACTCGCGCGCGCGCTGATCGGCTGCGCCGAAGCTCGTCGTCATGGACGAACCTTCGCTCGGGCTCTCGCCCAAGCTGATCGACGAATATTTCGACACGGTCGCGGAGATCAACCGAAGCGGCACCACCGTTCTTCTCATCGAGCAGAACGCCGAGACCGCGTTGTCGATCGCCCATCGTGGGATCATGCTGGTGAAGGGACGCGTCGTGGCCAGCGGGCACGGCAGCGGAACTGCTCGACAGCGACGAAGTGCGTCACCTTTATCTCTGAGCGCCATGCAGACGATCGACATCCTCGACAGGCTCATCGCCTTCCCGACGGTCAGCCGCGACCCGAACCGCGAGCTGATGGAGTTCGTGCGGGCCTATCTCGCTGAGCGTGGCATCGAGTCCGAGCTGATCCTGGCCGAGGAAGGCCGCAAGGCCAATCTGCTCGCGACGATCGGGCCGAAAGATGTGCCCGGCGTCATGCTGTCTCGGGTCATACCGATGTGGTGCCGGTCGATGGCCAGGCCTGGAGCCGCGATCCGTTCCGGCTGCATGTCGAAACGGGCGTGCCTATGGGCGCGGAGCCGCCGACATGAAGGGGTTCGTGGCCGCCTGCCTGCGCCTCGCCGATCGCCGCAGTCAGCGACGGATTTGCACACGCCGCTGCATCTCGCCTTCAGCCATGACGAGGAAGTCGGCTGCGTCGGCGTGCGATCGCTTGATCGAACGCATGAGCCAGTCGCCGATACGTCCGCGCTTCTGCGTGGTCGGCGAACCGACGAACATGCGGATCGCGACAGGCCACAAAGGCAAGGTCGCGGCGCGGGCCACCTGCTGCGGGGTTGAAGGCCATTCGGCGCTCGCGCCCCGGGCGCTCAACGCCATTCACATCGCCTGCGATTTCGTCGGCTATCTGCGCGAACGGCAGGCCGATTTGGCGGCAAATGGCGCGCGCGACGACGCCTATGACGTGCCCTACACGACCGTCCATGTGGGACGGATCGACGGCGGCACCGCGCTTAACATCGTGCCGAACCGCTGCACCGTGGATTTCGAAATCCGTAACGTCGCCGAGGACGATCCGGAGACGCTTCTTGATGACATTCGCGCGCACGCCCAGACGCTCGCGAACCGCGAGCACAATCGTTTTCCCGACGCGCGCGTCGAAATCGACGTGCTGAACACCTATCCGGGTCTCTCGACACCGGAGAGCGCCGAGATCGTGGGCTTTGTCCGCCGCCTGATCGACGATCCTTCGACCCTCAAGGTCGCGTTCGGCACGGAGGGCGGGCTGTTCTCGAGTCGGCTCGGCATTCCGACGGTGGTGTGCGGTCCGGGCTCGATGGATCAGGGCCACAAGCCGGACGAGTTCGTCACCCTTGATCAGCTCGACGCCTGCGACAGGATGATGGATCGGTTGCTCGCGGCCCTTCGCGGCTGAATTCTCAGTCACCCCGTGGCGTCGCTCGCACCTCTGGCTACGATCAGGGCTCGACCCTTATGAATCGCCTAAGCACTGCTGAATGAAATCGTAATGTTCGCGGACCGAAGGCTCCTTTAGGCCCGTACCAAGACCTCTGCCAGATGCGCAGGAATTCTCGGCGGACCAGAAAAGGACGCGGAAAATGTCAGTTGAAAAGATCGACACGCTAGTCGTCGGGGCTGGGCAGGCCGGAGTGGCGATGAGCGAGCATCTCAGCAGGTGCGGTGTGCCTCATCTCGTCCTTGAACGGTCCCGGATCGCCGAACGCTGGCGCTCCGGCCGCTGGGACTCTCTGGTGGCGAACGGTCCGGCCTGGCATGATCGCTTCCCGAACTCGGAGTTCGGCGAGTTCGATCCGGACGCATTCGTTCCCAAGGAAAAGGTCGCGGACTACTTCGTCGACTATGCCCGGAAGTTCGATGCTCCGATCCGTTGCGGCGTCGAGGTGACGGGCGTTCGGAGGCTTCCCGGTCGTCGGGGCTTTCAGGTGGAGACATCCGAAGGCGTGATCGAGGCCAACAACGTGGTGGCTGCCACGGGGGCGTTCCAGTATCCCGTCATCCCCCCGATCGTTCCGGAAGAAACAGGATTGGCGCAGATCCATTCAAGCGCCTACCGCAATCCTGGCCAACTCGCGGATGGCGCGGTGCTTGTTGTGGGGTCCGGGTCCTCAGGAGTGCAGGTCGCCGACGAACTCTCGCGTGCGGGAAGGCGGGTCTACCTGTCTGTCGGCCCGCATGATCGTCCGCCACGGGCCTATCGCGCCCGAGACTTCGTGTGGTGGCTGGGCGTTCTCGGCAAATGGGATGCTCCAGCGCAGGCTCCCGGCACGGAACATGTCACGATCGCCGTCAGCGGCGCTCGTGGCGGCGAAACGATAGATTTCCGTCGAACTCGCCGCCCAGGGGATGACGCTGGTCGGCCGCACCGAAGCCTACAGGGACGGCGTTATGACGTTCGCCCCGGATCTCGCCGACAACATCGCGCGCGGCGATGCGAATTACCTGTCGCTGCTCGATGAAGCGGACGCCTATATTGCTCGCAACGGCCTCGACCTTCCGGAAGAACCCGACGCGCGCAAATTGGAAGCGGACCCACCCTGTGTGACCGATCCCATCCTCGATCTGGATCTCAGGCAGGCAGGGATCTCCACGATCATCTGGGCAACAGGATTTACCGCGGACTACAGCTGGCTGCAGGTCGGCGCCTTCGACGAGCATGGCAAGCCCAATCATCAGCGCGGCGTTTCATCGGAGCCGGGGATCTATTTCCTGGGACTGCCGTGGCTGTCCGGCCGCGGATCCAGCTTCATCTGGGGCGTTTGGCATGACGCCAGCTATCTGGCGGACCACATCACCACACAGCGCAAGTATCTCGACTACCCTGCCTCCTACCAGCGCAAGGCTCACGCCGGGCCAGATGCGCTGACCGGAACCTAGGCAATCCGTGGCGGGTCGACGTCGTTCAGAACCATCAAACTCAGTGGAGGCTACACTTGGCACATACCCGCATCCGCAAGTTCAACACCAAGGACACCTATCCGGAGCAGAAGATCGACAACGATCTTTGCCAGACGGTCGTCGCCAAGGGCACGATGGTCTTCGTGCGTGGCCAGATCGGCCAGGATCTCGACACCTCTGAGAGCGTCGCGATCGGCGATGTTACGGGGCAGACCGAAAAGGCGATGGCCAATATCGACATGCTGCTGAAGGAAGCCGGCGCGAAGCTCGAACACGTCTGCAAGATCACGATATACATCGTCGATCCGCGCTATCGCGAGGCCGTCTATCGCGTTGTCGGCAAATGGCTGAAGGGCGTCTATCCGGTGTCCACGGGCATCGTCGTCTCCGCGCTCGCCCGCCCGGAATGGCTTGTCGAGGTGGACGCCATCGCCGTCATCCCCGAAGATCGCGCATGACCTTCTCGATCGCCGCCCGCTGCGCCGAAACCGGAAAGTTCGGCGTGGCGGTTTCCTCCTCCTCGCCCGCGGTTGCGGCGCGTTGCGCCCATGCGCGCGCGGGGGTCGGCGCGGTGTCGAGCCAGAACGTCACCGATCCATCGCTCGGCACGGCTGCGCTCGACCTGTTGGCTCTCGGAGCCGATGCCGCTCAGGCCGTCGAGGTTCTGCGCGCCTCCCGACCGCATATGGAATACCGGCAGGTTCTCATAGTCGACGTCCAGGGACGATCGGCCATCCATTCTGGTCCTCGTTCCCTCGGGACATGGGGGGATGCGAGCGCCGAGAATGTGGCCTGTGGAGGTAATCTTCTGGCCAACGCAGGTGTGCCGCAGGCCATGGTTGATGCCTTTCTTTCCTCGCGCGGACATCTTGCCGAACGGCTGCTCATCGCAATGCGCGCGGCGCTTGCGGCAGGCGGCGAAGCCGGGGCGGTCCATTCCGCAGGGCTCAAGATCGTCGACAAGGTGTCCTGGCCCGTCGCCGACCTGCGAGTGGACTGGACGGACAACTGCCCGATTGCCGAATTGTCCGCGCTCTGGGAGCGCTACGCGCCCCAGCTTGACGACTACGTCACCAGGGCCTTGAATCCTTCCGCGGCGCCGAGCTACGGCGTGCCGGGCGATCTCTGAGGGTTCGCAAACGGCGAACCCAATGAGCGCCGAGGATCTGGATGCGTTTTACGCTGCGTCAGCTTGAGTACTTCATTGCCGCCGGCGAGACCGGCAGCATTACGTTGGCCTCCGAGCGCATCCACATTTCCCAGCCGTCCATCTCCACTGCGATCTCGCATCTGGAGAAGGAACTGGGTGTCCAGCTCTTTATCCGCCACCACGCCCAAGGACTTTCCCTGACGCCCGCCGGGCGTGATCTTCTGCGCGAAGCCAAAAAGGTCATCGCCCAGGCGGACGGGCTCTACAACCTCGCCTCCGAGACGAGTGGGCAGGTACGCGGCACGCTCTCTCTCGGCTGCATGGTCACTTTGGCGCCAATGCTGGTGCCAGAGCTCTCGCACTCCTTCACCTCGGCCTTTCCCGCCACGCAGGTGCGCCATTTCGAAGGCAATCAGGAGCAGTTGACGGAGGCGCTGCGGCGCTCGGAGATTGATGTCGCGATCACCTACGATCTGCTTGTCCCGGACGACGTGACGTTCATTCCGCTGGCGAGCTTGCCGCCGCATGTCGTCGTGAGCGAATCCCACCCGTTCGCGCGGCACGCCGCGCTTAGCCTGCGCGAGCTCGTCAGCGAGCCGATGATCCTGCTCGATTTGCCGCTGAGCCGCGAATACTTCCTCGCCCTGTTCGTAGCCGAAGGTTTGCAACCCAACATCGTCGCCCGTTCGGCACATCAGGAAGTCGTGCGCACAATGGTCGCGAACGGCTATGGCTACACGCTGTTCAATGTGCGTCCGCGCTCCGACCACGCGCTCGATGGCCGAAAGGTCGTTCGTGTCCGGCTGTCCGGCGATCATCGACCGATGACGATCGGCGTCGCGACCTTGAAGGAGCTCGCGAAATCTCGCCTCGTGGAGGCTTTCGAGCTGCACTGCAAAGCGTTCGTCTCGGACTTCTACATTCCCGGGATGGTAGCCCCGGCGCTCGAACGCCGCACCAAGGTATCGGGTTGAGGCTCGATCCTCTCTGAGAGCCCGATTGGACGAACGGCCTGAAGCCGATTGTTTGGTCTTCCGTTGAGTTCACGGCGGCAAGCGTCTCGCAACTATTAGCAAGATACTTTTGGTTCTGTTTGAACCAACCGAACACATAGTTTTATTCGCCAATTCCCTTCCTATCCTCGACCAGCAACCGTCGGTTTCGGTTTGATGTTGAGGGCCTCCATGGCGATCGAGCACGACTTCGAAACTCACATTCGGCAGGCCTCCGCGATCCTCAGATCGTGGGGAATGACGCCCGAGAACGCCGAGCAAACCTCCAAAGTTCTTGGCTGGGCGGATCTTCGCGGCGTCGAGAGCCACGGCATCGCGATGCTTGTCGAATACAACGAACGTCGCCAGACACGGCCCATCAACATGAAGGCCGTCCCGAAGATCGTCCGACAGACGCCCGTGAGCGCCTTGGTCGACGGTGATGGCGGGCTCGGCCATGTGCCGGCGTCCTTCGCGATGGCGCTTGCGATCGACAAGGCAAAAGCCTCGGGCGTCGGCATCGTTTCGGTGCGAAATTCCGGCCATTTCGGCGCGCTTGGCTGTTTCACCAGCATGGCGGCCGAGGCCGATCTTATCGGCATCGCGGCCACGAGCGTGTTCGGCATTCGCGTTCCGCCAACGGGCGGCGCAGCCGCTCGCTTCGGCACCGACCCCTGGTCCTTCGCCGCGCCTGGAGACGAAGGCCGGCCGTTCCTTCTCGATATGGCGACCACAACCGTCGCCTCCGGGAAGGTCCGCAACAAAGTAGTCGAGCGGCAGCAGATGCCGCCAGGATGGGGTTTCGACAAAACCGGCAAATCGACGCTCGATCCATCCGAGGTCATGCAGGGAGGTTTCCTGTCGCCGCTCGGCGGCACCCCGGAAGGTGCGAGCCACAAAGGCTACGGCCTCGCCGTCATGGTCAACATCCTGTCCTCGTGCCTGTCGGGCTCGACCCTGATCACCGACCCGATGCATTCGAAACAGCCCAAGGGGCTCGATGTCGGCCATTTCTTCATGGCCTTCGACCCCGGCCTATTTCGGGATGTCGCCGACTTCCGCGCCGACGTGAAGCAATTCTGCGACGAACTTCGCGCGACACCTCCGGTCGATCCGGCAAAGCCCGTTCTGGTTGCCGGCGATCCCGAACGCGCTGTCATGGCGGAGCGCGAGAACGCAGGCATTCCGATCGGTCCCGGCCTGCTGCGGCGCCTCCATGACATCGCAAGCGAAAACGGAGCCGAATGGTTCTTCCAGCATCCTTCAATGGGTGACACGGAACAGGCACAGCCTAGCTATCTATCTGCTAAATCTCCTAATTCATAAAAACTGTTGACAGTTGACTGAAGGACAGATGACGATTGTAGGCGACCTGAATTGCAGACGAGGCCCATGCACACACGACGCATCGAACGGACCGCGGGACTGACGACCCGCGTCTATCAGGAGATCGAGAAGATGATCCTGTCCGGCGATCTCGAACCCGGTAGCCGTCTGAACGAAGTCAGTCTGGCGGAGCAGTTCGCTGTCAGCCGGGGCCCCGTGCGCGAGGCGACGCGCGCGCTGGTGAAAGCCGGGCTTCTGACCTCGATTCCTGCGCGCGGCGTGTTCGTGCGCGAGATGTCAGAGACCGAGATCAGCGAGAACTACGACGTCCGCTCGCTTCTCACCGGGCTCGTCTGTGGTCGCGCCGCGGACCGTAGAACCGACAAGCAGGTCGCCCAGCTCGACGCTCTCGTTCGTGGCATGGACGAAGCGATCGCGGCCAATCAGGTCCCTCGCTACTACCGCATCAATCTCGAATTCCACGACTTGATCGGCCGTATCGCCGACCACAGCTGCGCGCACCGGATCTACGACGATCTCATCCGCGAGACGCATTCGCTGCGCCGCTCGCTGTTCTCTCCGGGCCAGACCAACAGTGAGCACCGCGCGATTGTCGATGCCATCCGCGAGCGTGATCACGACAAGGCGCGCGTGCTCGGCGAGACGCATGTCATTCACGGAAAGGAACGCTGGCTGGCTTCGCTGGGAGCGAGGTCTTTGAAAGCCGCCCGCGCATAAAAATCAAAACGACAGGGAGGAAGAAGACGGTGAAAATCGCAAACATCAAGGCAAGTCTGCACAAGCACGAGATTGACCTGCCGGGCATCGGTGCCTCCATCGAAACGCGCATGTTCGTCTTCGTGGAGGTCGAGACAGAGGACGGCCGGAAGGGAATGGGCTGCACCGGCTCGTTTCTGCCCTGGGCAGTGATGCCTTGCATCGAGCAGCACATCTTTCCGCTGATCAAAGGCAAGGATGTCCGGCACACCGAGGCGATCCACCATGCCATCTGGAAGCAGCTCAACAACCGCGCCTATACGGGTGTGATCTCCAACGCGCTGTCGGCCATCGACATCGCCTGCTGGGACCTGCGCGGCAAGGCCGAGAACCAGTCCATCGCCGAACTTCTCGGCGGCTTCAGCAACGAGGCCTATACCTACGCGACGTTCGGCTATCCGTTCTTCGACGAGCAGCAGATCGCCGACTACGCCAAGAAGTTCCTGGCCGACGGCCACACCATGCTGAAGATGGTCGTGGGCGGCGAGCCGACGCGGACCTGGAAGGATGATGTCCGCCGTGTCCGCGCGGCGCGTGATGCTATCGGCCCCGATGTGGATCTGATGATCGACGCCAATTGCTGGTTCGATCCGCACGAAGCCTTCATGCTCGCCAAGGGCGTCGAGGACTGCAATCTGAAATGGTTCGAGGAGCCGATCCAGCAGAACGACGCCCGCGCGCTCGCCGATCTTCGCAGCCGCGTCCAGGTGCCGATCGCGGCCGGCCAGATGGAAGGTCATCGCTGGCGCTACCGCGAGCTGGTCACCCACCACGCTGTCGACGTGCTCCAGCCGAACGTCCTCTACAACGGCGGTTATACCGAAGCGCTGAAGGTCGCCCACATGGCGCAGGCCTTCAACCTGCCGATGGCCAATGGCGGCGGCTGGCCGATCTTCAACATGCACATCCTGGCCGGCGTCATGAACGGCGGTCCGGTCGAGTTCCATTACGGCATGTGGATGACCGGCAAGCACTTCTTCGACGGCACCCCCGACCCGATCAACGGCAAGATGCGCATTCCCGACCGGCCGGGTCTCGGCTTCACACCGAACTACGACGCCCTCAGGGACGGCCGGGTCAAGGACCCCGAGGCGAGCCGACTAAAGAACCGCGACGCCCACGGCTACCTGCTGCGCGAGGCAATTCCCTCCCTGGCTTAAGAAATCGCCCGCAACGAACCGGGCACAAGTGCGGATGTGACAGGAGAACAAGAAGAAACCGGGCGCGAGAGCGTCCGGACAATCAGGTCATCACAAACAATAATATCGGGAGGACACTGATGACGCATTCCACGCTTTCGGCTCTCTGGAGCCGAGGTCGCATCACCGCTGCCAGCGCTCTTTGCGCCGCCTCGCTGATGGCAACCACCCCTGCGCTCGCCGACTATCCTGAGCGTGACATCTCCATGATCATTCCGTTCGGCGTCGGCGGCGGCAGCGACACGCTCGCCCGCACGATCGCCAATGTCATCGGCGAACTGAAACTGCTGCCGGTCCAGATCCTGCCGGAGAACCGGCCAGGTGGCAGCGGTGCGGTCGGATACAGCAGCGTCGGTAAGGAGAAGGGCAATCCGAATGTGATCGCCACGGTGAGCGTGAGCTTCTTCACGACGCCGTTGCAGGGCGGCTCTCCGGTGAGCTATCGCGACTTCACCCCGCTCGGGGCGATCGCGCAGTCACCCTACGTTCTCGTCGTTCCGGCCTCGTCGGAATACAAGACGCTCGACGACCTGACGAAAGCCAAACGGCTGACCACGGGCACCGTCGGCGTGGTCTCGGATGCCGCCTTGCTGGCGAAGATGACGTCCAACGCCCTCGGAGTGAAGATCGACCCGGTGCCGTTCGATGGTGAGGGCGAGGTCATGGCGGCCATTCTCGGCGGTCACGTCAACATCGCCTATTTCAACCCCAGCGAGGTCCTGCCGCAGATCAAGGCCGGCACGCTGCGCCCGCTCGCCGTCAGTTCTGCCCAGCGGGCCGACGCCTTCCCCGACGTACCGACCTTCTCGGAGCTCGGCCATAACATCGTCCACACGCAGATTCGCGGCCTCGTCATGCCGAAAGACGTGAAGCCCGAGGTCGTGGCCTATTGGGAAGGCGTACTGAAGAAGGTCGCCGAAAGCCCGCAGTGGCGGACGCAGTACATCGACCGCTTCCATGACGTTCCGAACTTCATGAACAGCGCCGAATTCGGCAAGGCCATCGCCGACACGAGCGGCCGTTATGAGCGTCTGATGAAGGAACTCGGCGTCATCAAGTGACTATGCCCGCGCCCGGCCTTCCCGGAGGTCCGGGCGCGCGCTTCTTCTGGAACCGACGGGATTTCGATCATGACCATTCATCGTCTGGACCAATTCGTTGCGCTGTTCCTGCTGCTGTTCGGCGCCTACCTCGTATGGACGGGCCTGGATTTCGGATTCATGCAGGGCACGACGCCCGGTGCGGGCTATTTCCCGGTGCTTGCCGGCGGTGTCCTCATCGTCCTCAGCGCGATCAATCTGGGCCGCAGCCTGATCGGCGTTGGAAAATCTGAAGGCCCGCATGGCGCGCATGGACGTCGTCAAGTTCATCGCGATCACCGTGGCGATGCTGGTCTTCGTGGTCATTACCCCGTTTGCCGGCATGACGATCGCGACCATGCTGCTGATGCTGGCCATCGGCCTGATCATCCGGCCCTCGCTTGAGCGCCGCTATCTCATGCGCCTCGGCCTGACCTCGTTCTTCTTTTCCCTCGCCTGCCTCGTCGTGTTCGGCACGCTTCTTCGCGTGCCGGTGCCGCGTGGCATTTTCGATCTCTGACCGCCATCGCTGAATAAAACAACAGGGAGAGCGCGATGGACATCATGGGTCTTCTCATCGACGGCATCGGCCAGGCCATGCAGCCGAGCATTCTGGCCTCGACCATGCTCGGAGCCATTCTTGGACTTCTGATCGGCGCCCTGCCCGGCCTCGGGCCGTCGGCGGGCGTCGCGATCATGCTGCCGATCGCCGTGACGTTCGGCGGCACCGCGGCCATCGCCTGCATCGCCGGCATCTATTACGGCGCGATGTTCGGTGGCGCGATCACCTCGATCCTGCTCGGCATTCCCGGGGACGCTCCATCCGTGATGACCGTGCTCGACGGCTATCCGATGGCGATGAAAGGAGAGGCCGGCCGCGCGCTCGGGATGAGCGTATTCGCATCGTTCGTCGGTGGCCTCTTCGGCCTCGCTGGCATGGTCGCCCTTTCCGTTCCGATATCGAGATGGGCGCTCGCCTTCGGTCCCACCGAAATGACGGCGATGATGGCGTTTTCGCTATCGCTCGTCAGCGTTCTCGGCGGCCGCAATTCAATCAAGGGCTTCGTCGCGCTCGTGCTTGGCATGTGGGTCGGCATGATCGGCCTTGATCCTATTGCCGGCCCCGCCCGCTACACATTCGGCCAGATGGATCTATTCGACGGCCTCGATTTCTCCGTCGTCGCAGTCGGCCTGTTCGGCCTCACCGCCATGTTCACCAGCATCAAGCGACACGATCGATCGCGACGCCGCAAGCTTCAGTTTCCGGTCGCTGCATGCCGCGGTTCAAGGATGCGGTCGCCTCGCGCTGGGAACTCCTGAGCGGCTCGATTATCGGCTTCGTCGTCGGCGTACTGCCGGGTGTCGGCGCCACTGCCGCGACCATGCTGTCATATGCCGCCGCCAAGCGCTTCTCGCGCCGGCCGGAGAAGTTCGGCACAGGCATCGTCGAGGGCGTCGCCGCGCCGGAGGCGGCGAACAATTCCGCGTCCTACGGCAATATGATTCCGCTCTTTACGCTCGGCATTCCCGGCTCGGCGACGACGGCGGTGATGATGGGCGGCCTCCTGATGATCGGCCTGCAGCCCGGCCCGCTGCTGTTCGTCAACAACTCCGAGTTCATCTGGACATTGTTCGGCAGCTTCTGGGTCGGCAATCTCGCGCTGGTCTTCCTGACGCTACTGTTGACCCCGCTGCTCGCCAGCATCCTCTTCATTTCGACGGCGATGCTCTATCCCGTGATCATCGCCGTCGTGATGTTCGGCGTGTACGCGATCGAATTCTCGATGGCGAACATCGTCATCGCGATCATCGCGGGTGGCATCGGTCTCGTTCTGATGGAACTGGACTATCCACCGGTACCGCTGGTTCTCGGCCTGGTGCTCGGCCCGATGCTGGAGCGTAATATCCGCCGCACGATGATCCAGTCGGAGGGCGATCTCAGTGTCTTCATTCAGCACCCGATCTCGCTGACTGCTCTTCATCGCGACGGCATTCGTCATCCTGCTTCCCCAGATCATGCGCGTTTTCAAATTGCGCAGGATCCCGGCCGACGAGGCCGAGGCGGATGCCATGCCCACAGACAGCAAAAGAACCGCATGACGACCTATCGACTATTGCATCGTCGGTGGCGGCATCGTCGGTCTCGCCACCGCACTCGAACTCCTCTCCCGCGACCCGCGGGCGCGTCTTGTCCTGATCGAGAAGGAGCGCGATTTCGGCCAGCACCAGACCGGGCACAACAGCGGCGTCATCCACGCCGGGATCTACTACCAGCCCGGCTCGCTCAAGGCCCGATTGTGCCGCGAGGGCGCGATCGCGACCAAGGAGTTCTGCCGAAACAACCAGATTCCGTTCGAAACCTGCGGCAAGCTGCTCGTAGCCACCAATCCTCTCGAACTGGAACGGATGACGGCGCTGGAAGAGCGCGCGCGACAAAACGAGATCGTCTTCGAGCCCGTCTCGGCCAAACGCCTACGCGAGATCGAGCCGAATATCGCCGGTCTCGGTGCCCTGCTCGTCCCCGCTACCGGGATCGTCAACTACCAGCGCATCTGCCACGCAATGGCCGAACGCCTGAAGGACATGGGCGCAACGCTCACGCTCGGCACCCGCGTGACGGCGATCGCGGAAGACGAGACCGGCGTCACCGTCCGGACCGATGGCGACGACAACATCAGATCAGGCCGACGCTGGTCGCCTGCGCCGGGCTTCAGTCCGATCGGATCGCCCGCCTCGCCGGGTTGAAAGCCACGCATCAGATCGTGCCGTTTCGCGGCGAGTACTACACACTCCCGGAAAGCAAATCGAACGTCGTCCGCCACCTCATCTATCCGATCCCCGATCCCAACCTCCCCTTCCTCGGCATCCACCTGACGAGGATGATCGACGGTCGCGTCACCGTCGGCCCGAACGCGGTTCTTGGCTTCTCGCGCGAGGGCTATGACAAGGGGAGCATCCGACTGGGCGACGTCGCATCGATGCTCGGCTTTTCCGGCTTCTGGAAGATGGCGCGGAAGAATCTTCGCTCGGGCGCCGTCGAATTCCGCAATTCGATCCTGCGCGCCCGCTATCTCGAGGAATGCCGCAAGTACTGCCCAAGCCTCACCATCGACGATCTCGGCACGCCCGGCGCCGGCATCCGCGCCCAGGCGATCCTCGACGACGGCACGCTCGTCCACGATTTCCTGTTCCTGAACTCGCCGCGCATGCTGCACGTCTGCAACGCGCCATCGCCCGCAGCGACGTCGGCCATGCCGATCGCACGGATGATCGTCGATAGACTGACGGCCTAGAACGCCGCGCGCTGGTCGCGCCTGGCGAGCCGGCTCAGCAGATAATCGACCTCGGCTTTGGCGGCGGCATTCAGCGGTGCGCCGGGCTTGCGCTGCGCATCCGAGGTGATCACGCCGCGTCGCCACAGCACGTATTTCCGCACCGCCAGACCGACGCCCTGCTGTTGCTCATAGCGGATCAGCGGCAGATGCGCGTCGAACAGATCATGCGCCTCGTCGCGCTTGCCGGCGCGGTGGAGATCGATCAGTTCGACCAGCATATCCGGGAAGGCGTAGCCGGTCATCGCGCCGTCGGCGCCGCGCTCGGGCTCGAAATCGAGGAACAGGCCGCCATTGCCGCAGAGGATCGAGAACGGCCTGAGCGCGCCTTCCGCCTGCAGCGCCCGGAGCTTCGAGATCTTGTCGAGGCCGGGCCAGTCCTCGTGCTTCAGCATCACGCAGGATGGATGGTCGGACATGATCCTCGCGATCACGGAGACCGACATCACCACGCTGAGCGTCAGCGGGTAATCCTGCAGCACCCACGGCACGTCTTCGCCAATGGCCTCCACCGCCTGCGCGAAATAGGAGGTGATCTGCTCGTCGGTGCGCAGGTTCGGCGTCGGTGCGATCATAACCCCGGCCGCGCCCGCATCCATCGAGTCCCGCGCGAGCGAGCGCATCGCGGCAAAACCGGGTGCCGATACACCGACGATGACCGGCAGCTTCGTCCGCCCGACCACCTGCTTCACGAGCGCCCGCGATTCCGCCGGCTCGAGCTTCGGCGCCTCGCCCATGATCCCGAGAATGGTCAGCCCGCTGCAGCCGCTCTCCTGATAGAAATCCGTCAGCCGGTCGACCGAAACCGTGTCGAGCGCGCCGTTCGAATGAAACGGCGTGGTGGCGATCGCGTAGACGCCTGACGAACTCGGACCGAAGGTCATGTCTGGCTGGATTTCCAGGCGTCGTATCGCGCACGGGTTTCCGCGTTCATGGGATAGAGACCCGGCAGCGGTACGTCCTTGTCCACTTCGGACATGATCCAGGCTTCCATCCGCTCCTGCTCCGGAGCCTCTGCCAGGATGACGTCGAGATAGGCTGCGGGAATGACGACTGCGCCGTCTTGATCGACGACGATGACATCGTCAGGGAACACCGCGACGCCGCCGCAGGCGATCGGCTCCTGCCATCCGACGAAGGTCAGGCCGGCAACCGAGGGCGGAGCTGCCGCACCATCGCACCAGATCGGCAGGCCGGTGCCCAGCACGCCCTCGACATCGCGCATCACGCCATCGGTGATCAGCGCGACCACGCCGCGCCGCACCATGCGGGCGCAGAGGATGTCGCCGAAAATGCCGGCGTCGAGCACACCCATCGCATCGGCGACCGCGATCACGCCGTCCGGCATGGCCTCGATCGCACCACGCGTCGAGATCGGCTTCGACCAGCTTTCCGGCGTCGCCAGATCCTCGCGGGCCGGCACGAAGCGCAGGGTGAAGGCACGGCCGACGAGACGCGGCTGCCCGGGCCGGATCGGCTTCGTGCCGCGCAGCCAGACATTGCGCAGTCCTTTCTTGAGAAGGATCGTGGTCAACGTTGCCGTTGACACGCCCTTGAGCGTCCGGACGACCTCTGGATCAAGACTCATCGATAAATCCTCAGATGCTGGGAATGAGGCCGCCGTCGATGCGGATGACGGAGCCGGTGATGTAGGAAGCGCGGGGGCTGGCGAGGAAAGCGACGGTGTCGCCGTATTCGCGTGGATCGCCGTAGCGCCCGACGGGAATGGACGCGGTGCTTTCGGCTGTGACGTCGGCGACTGGCCGGTTCTCACGAGCCGCTTTCTGCTCGTCGAGAAAGACGATGCGGTTGGTGGCAATACGGCCTGGCAGGACGATGTTGGCGGTGATGCCGTCTCGGCCCACTTCTCGGGCTAGCGTCTTCGACCAGCCGACCAGAGCGAGCCTGAGCGCATTCGAAATACCGAGATTGGGGATCGGCGCGACGACTCCTGACGAGGTCGAAGTGATGACCCGCCCCCATTTGCGCTCGCGCATTCCTGGAAGGACCAGATCGGTCACGCCTATCACCGACCGCACCATCTGGTCGAAATGCTTCGACCAAAGCTCTGGCGCCTGCCCGCTGGCCGGCGTGGGCGGCGGACCGCCGGTGTTGTTGATCAGGATGTCGACCGGCGCGAGTTCGGCCTCGATGCGGCGAAGATGCTCCGGCGCTGCGGCCAGATCAGCAATATCCCAGCCAATCGCGATCGCACGGCCGAGGCCCTGTGCGGTCTTCGCTGCCGCGCTCTCGTCGATATCGGCAACGGCGACCTTGGCTCCCTCGGCAGAGAGAGCCCGTGCGATGGCCCCGCCCAACCCACCGCCCCCTCCGAACACCAGGGCCGTCCGTTCCTTGAGGTCGAGATCCATGCTTCCTCCGGTTCGCGGCCACTATGCCGACGCGGCCGGAGGAGAGAAAAGCTTGTGAATTCTAGGTTCACTCCATAGAAAATCTTCTGATGGAGACGCGCTTTCTCGAAACCTTCCTCCTCGTCGCCGAGCATGGTTCGCTGGCGGAAGCGTCGCGTCGGCTCGGCATCACACCGGCTGCCGTCGCCCAGCGTATGCAGGCCATCGAAGAGGAAATTGGGGTACCGCTTCTCATCCGCGCCGGGCGACAGGTGCGCCCCACCGAAGCCGGCCTCGCTATTCTTGAGCAGAGTCGGCGCATCCTCTCGGACGTCCGTCATTTGCGCACCCTGGCGGCAAAGGACGAGCCATCCGGCGAGCTTCGCCTCGGCGCCATTTCCACCGCGCTGATGGGACTGTTGCCGTCCGCCCTGCAGCGCCTTCGCGGGACGGTGCCGGACGTCGAAGTTTTCCTCCTGCCGGGAACTTCTACGAGCCTCTATCAGAGCCTCAACGATGGCACGATCGATGCCGCGATCGTGGTGCAACCCCCGTTCCCGATCCCGAAAAGCTTCGACTGGAGTCTTCTGCGATCCGAGCGCCTCATCCTTCTTTGCCCGGCCATCTGGGCGGATGAAGACGCCCATACCCTGCTCGCGACCCGACCGTTCCTTCGCTACGACCGCAACAATTGGGGCGGCCGGCTGGCCGACCAGTATCTGCAAAAGTCCGGGATTACGCCGCGCGAATGGCTGGAACTGGATTCGCTGGAAGCCATCGCCGTCATGGTCGGCAACGGTTTGGGTGTCGCCCTGGTGCCGGACTGGTCCCGTCCTTGGCCGGACCTCGGAAACTTCGTCCGTCTAGAGCTTCCCCTTCCCGCCGAACCGCGCGAGATCGGAATGCTGTGGCCGCGGAGCTCTCCTGTTCGACGCCTTGTCCTCGTTCTCCTCGATGCGCTTCGCACCACTCCAGGAACGCCTTGCCCGACAACCGAGATATCGTCTCAGCATTAGCTCCAGGCCGATCGGCCGTCAGTTTGCAGATATTCGACAGACGTTCAGAACGTGAGTGATGGGGCGTGGCTTGCCTTAACGCTTGACCGCGTCACTCTTCACGCGAGCGATAGTTGAAGTCTCATAACAGCATCAAGCTGGTATGGGTGTCGCACTCAGATGTTTGGCGATGATACTCGCAATACTCGCCGCTGCTTCGATACAGCAGCATGGGAGATAACATTCGACAGCCTTGGAAGCGTTTGCGCTTCGGCGCCGCGCTTCTCGCGGATTTCAGCGGCCCTCAGTTCGAAGTCGTCCCAGTAGGCCCGAGGCTGCGGCTTGCTGAAATAGTAGCCTTGAATGTCACATTCTCCTTCGGCGCGAAGGTGATCGACTTCCGAGACGGTCTCAATGCCCTCGACGGTTAGGCCGATCCCGAGCTCTCGGGCAAGGACGAACAGGGATCGGACGATCGCGGCGGCGCGGCGATGCTCCGCTACGTCCTGGACGATGCTGCGATCGAGCTTCACGCGGTCGAAGTTCAGCCGCTTGAGATTGCCGAGCGTGGTGAAGCCCGCGCCGAAATCGTCCATCGCGACCTGCACACCGAATTCGCGCAACCGCGAAAAGACCAGCGTCGCCAGATCGAAATCGCGAATGAGGGCATCCTCCGTGACTTCGATCTCGAGCCTAGCCGGGTCGAATTCGTTGGCGCGCAACGCGCTGCGTACCACTTCGACGAATTCGCGATTGAGCTGCATCGGAGAGATGTTCACGCCGATATGGACATGAGCCGGCCAGCTCTTCGCGGCCTCGATCGCCGAGGAGATCATCAGTTCCGCCAGGGACGATGCGAGGCCGTTCTCCTCCGCGATACGGACAAATTCCGGCGGCGCGATCGGACCGAGCTTGGGGTGTGTCCAGCGCGCCAGAGCTTCGAAGCCAATGATCTCGAAGTCGGAACTTCTAACCGCCGGCTGGAAGAACGCCTGGATCTCCCGTTGCTCAATAGCAATTTTCAGATCGCTCGCGAGTGCCAGTCGCCGCTCCAGCGCTTCCGACAAGGCAGGTGTGAAATGGCGGCAGCGACCACGACCCTCCGCCTTCGCGTCGTATAGTGCCAGATCGGCATTCCGCATCAGTTCTTCGGCCGATTGACCGTCATCGGGGAAAACGGCAGTCCCGATCGACGCGCCGCAATCGAGGTTCAGGCCATCGACGACGATCGCCTTGTTGAGAAGCCGCCGCAATTGTTGTCCGAGCAGGCGCGCCTCCGACGGATCGTCGATTTCATCCAGCAGGACCATGAATTCGTCGCCGCCCATGCGGCCAAGAATTGCGTCAGCGGGTATCTCGTAGGTCAGCCGGTCGGCCAACGCACGCAACAAGGCATCGCCGGCGGCGTGACCAAAGACGTCGTTGATCATCTTGAAACGATCGAGATCGATCCAGGCGATCGCACACTTCGAGCCACGATCGCGAGCTCTCTCGATCGCTTCCTCGAGTTTGAGCGTCAGCACGCTTCGATTGGGAAGCCTGGTCAGACCGTCATGATGGGCGAGGAACGAGACACGCTCGCGGGTTGCCCGCTCCAAACGAATATCGCGGATTTCCAGCAACCGCGCCGGCGCGCCCCGATAGTCGATGGAACGCGCCTTTACGGCAACCGCGACCGGTTGGCCGGATTGGTCCACGAATTCAGTTTCCAGATCGACCGGCTCATTACCGATCAGGCGCTCGATCAGCGTGACATCCAGTAGATACGCCGTGATCAGCGTCCCAGGAATTTTGCCGGGCTCGAGCCCAAGAAGATCGTGAAAGGAGCGGTTTGCCATCAGGACCTGCAATCCCGAACAGACCGCAATGCTGCCTTCGAGCACGTCGAGAACGGCGGGATCCCGCCAAATTGCGTCCTTAGCCCGGCGGCGGATCGCCCAGGACCACGACCCCAGGCCGATGACCACGAGGCTCAGAATGGCGATCAGGATCTCGCTGCTCGAAAATCCGGCGCGGGCGGTTTCCGCTGCATGCGCGAAATCGTTGCTCGCCACAAGGATGACGAAGCCGGCCAGCGAAACAAGGCTGATCCTGCAAAACAACGAGACAGCTCCCTAGCTATCTGTCGATATTAGCGCGCAGTGGCGTAAATATTCTTAACAACTGAAAACAGTTCGCAAGACAATCGACATGGCTAATTCGGAATTAACGAAGAAGCGTCGATTGCATATTTCCTCAAGTAATATTTTCACTTCTTCCGAGTATCAGGGTCGAAGATCAATGATCAATCGGGGGAATTGTCATGCTTAAATCCCGCGCACTCGCCGTTCTTCTCGCCCTGACGCCTGCGTCCGCCCTTGCGGCATCTCTCAATGTCGTGGGCACGGGCGACGGCGTCGATATGCTGTCTTCGCTTGCCGCCGACTACAACAGCAAGCAGACCGCCACGCAGGTCGTGATCCCGGAGAGCATTGGCTCGGGCGGCGGCATTGCCGCGATAGGGTCCGGCACCGAGCTGCTCGCCCGCATCGCACGGCCGCTGAAAGACAGCGAAGCCGAGAAGGGCATCAAGGCACGGCCGATCGCCAAGCTGCCGTCCGCGATCTACGTCCACAAGGGCGTCGGCGTATCGGGAATGACCGCACAGCAGCTCACCGGAATCTTCGCAGGTTCGATCCGCAACTGGAAGGAAGTCGGCGGTTCCGATCTTCCCATCAAGGTCGTCCGCCGCGAGGAGGCTGACAGCACGCTGATGGTGCTCCGCGGCTCGATGCCGGGCTGGAAGGATCTACAGCTCACCGAGCGTTCGAAACTCGCGATGACGACCCAGGAAGCCATCGAGTCGGTGGAGAGCGTCGAGGGCGGCATCGGATTTGGCCCGTTCACCAAGGATCTCGAGAAACAAGTCTCGGTCCTGAAGATCGACAGCCTCTATCCGGGCGAGGAGAAGTATCCGAGCGCGGTCGTCCTGCTGGCGGCATGGAAGGACACGCCATCGGTCGAGGCAAAGGGCTTCCTCGACTACCTGAAGACGGATGTGGCCCAGCGCATCATGACCGGCTTCGGCGCCGTTCCGGTCGCGGCCGCAGACTGATAGCCCCGCTAAGGCCGACATGATGTTGTCCTCGTTCGCAACGCGCCTCTCCGCGGCGGTCCTGGTGACCGCCGCGATCGCGATGGCCGCGGTCGTCGGCCTGACCGTGATGCGGCTGCATCAGGGTCTTCATCGCCAGACGCTCGATCTCGGCACTGTTTCCGAGAACCAGCTCATCAAGACGCTGGACAGTACCGCGCTACTGGCCAAGTCACAGATCGAACACCTCTATCGCACCACTGCGAGCGACCTGCGCCGCATCTCCAGCCGCAACGACGTCATGCGTGCCGTGAAATCGCGCAATTCGGTCGCCATCTGGGAACTGATCGGGCGGCTGAGCCGCGATGTCGGCTTCGATAACGTCCTCGTCGTCGATCCGTCGCTTCGTGTTTTCGGCGCGGCCAGAGACGACACCGACATCCTGAGCGCGAACGAGCGGCTGCACGGCAGTTCCATCGCCCCACAAATTAGGGCCGATGTGATCGACGGAGCGGACAGTCAGGATGCACTGCTTCACCGCATCGTCCGCATCGACAACGATCTCAAACAGGCAATCGGCGCCGTTCGCGAAGCGCAGATGGCATTTCTCGTCGCAATGCCAGTGTTCGACGATTTCGGCGAGACGATCGCTATTCTGATCGGCCATCGCACCCTTCGCGACCGCGAACTTGCGCTGGAGGAGTTCGCCCGCGTCAGTGGTGGCGTTCTCGTCGTCGCGGACGAAAAGATCATCTCGGTGGCGGGCTCCGTCGGCAATGCCGAGCCGCCCCGGGCCGACACCGGCCGCCTCACCGCAACGCGCGACGGTAATTTCTGGTCGCGCTGCACGCCCTTCGACAACGCGAAGATATGTGCGATCGCGCCGCAATCCGAATTGGCGGATCTCCGGGCAGGCATGGTGCGCGTCGGCGAAAAGGAGAGCCGCGCTCTCACTAACTGGCTGGTGATCGTCGCGATCGTCTCGCTTGCTGGTCTGGCGGCGGTGACTTTCTTGCTGTCGCAGCAATTCGCCCGCCCCCTTACGGCGATCACGAAGGCCGTGCGCGCGGTATCGCGAGGCGACTGGAAATGGGTCGTTCCTGCCGTGAACCGCAAGGACGAGATCGGTAACATCGCCCGCGCCGTCGCGATGGTGCAGCGCTCCCTGGAAGAACGGGACCGGCTGCGCCTCGACGTTGCCAATGCCGAAACGGCGGTGAGGCGTCAGGAGCACGTGGAGACCGCGATCCGCCAGTTCGATCGCAAGATGCGCACCATCATGCTCGACATCAGTGAGACGCTCGAAACGATCAACGAAGTGTCGTTCGAACTGGAACGCAATTGCGGTCTCGCAGAGGGCGAAATTCTCGAAGCGGTTTTTGTCTGTCGTCAGATCCAGGCCAAGCTGGGTCAGTCGATCGAAGATATTCAGAGCGCAATCGCGGAGGATGCCGCCTCCCCGCTAGTCTCCGACCTGGAGCAGGCGAACACAATTCACGGCAATGCCACGGCAGCGATGCTGGCGACGACCAACCTCTCGGTCAGCCTCGCCCGCATCAAGACGGGACTGAAGGAAACGCTGGAAACATCGAACACGCTGATTGCCGAGGTCGCGGGCGTCGCCGACGGCACCGACCAGCTGGACGCGACGATCAAGGCTTTCCTCCGGGATATCTCCAACAGGTCCCCGTCATATCCCGCCAGCTCGGCGGCCTAGCAAGGCACGCGCAGCGGCGAGGAAGCCGCCGTCCTGCGTCTGCCGGCTGCCGCGCACCTCGGGCTGCGCTCCATCCTGCGCCGGGACAGGCAGGGGCGAGAGAACACCGGCTGCCGGACGGCGAACGCGCAACGCATCCATCACGCGGTCTCCGAGCGAACGCATCTGGATTCCAGGCAGGAACGGATCGCTGAAGCAGCGCGCTCCCGCTTCTGTCGCGCGTGCAGCGACGGCATCGACGAGACCCGGCGCGCCCGCCACGTAGACATCGTCCTGCGCATTAAGCGCCGGCAGATAGTCCGTTGGCCTTCCCGGGCGGATATCGCCACTCGCGTCGGTATCGCTGGTCGCGATCAGGCCACGGAAGCCATTCTCGGAGAGCCACTCGAACGAGCGGCGCATATAGAGCGCGTCCGGGGTCAGGGCTCCGGCAAGAATCGTCATCCGGTTTGCATAGCCCCGATCGAGGGCTGACCGGGCAATGGACCAGATGGGTGCCCAGCCGGTCCCGCCCGCCACGAGTACGATCTGTTCCTGTGCATCGCGGAGAAAGGCGGAGCCGAAAGGCCCCGCGATCCGAACACGAGTGCCAGCGCCGACGAATTGTCCGAGCGCCGAGGATACGGCGCCGCCCGGATATCGCCTGATCTGGAACGCCAGCTCCGTCTCACTAATCGAGCCGTCTAGACGTGCCGACGGGCTGTAGTCGCGCGGCGGGCATCCCGGGAAAGTCAGATTGACGTACTGGCCGGGCAGATATTTGAACGGCGAGTTCAGGGTCACAATGACTTCGACCACATCGCTCGCAACCGGCGTGATCGACGCCACGGTGCCAATACGCCGGCTCATTGCGGGGATTTCGTCGAACTGGATCCCCGCAGCACCGGTCACCCGCGCCTGACAGGCGAGGACCGTATCGCCCTGTTGCGTCCCGCGATCGTCGACGCTCCCCGAGACCACCCGGACCCGACAGGTACTGCACTGTCCAGAGCAGCAATCGTGCGGGATGAGAATGCGCGAACTCATCGCTGCCTCGACGAGCGTGTCGCCCGTCGAGGCCTGGATGAACCGTCCGTTTATCGAGACGCTGATCTTGGCCATCGCGCGCCTCAGTCCAGGATGATCTTCACAGGGCGCACATGGCGGGTATGCCGGGTCTGATTGTGATCGAACACGCTGACCCAGGCATAGAGATCGCGCCCCTCCACGAAGTCCTGGTCGTAGGTGCTGCCCGTTTTCAGAACTCCGCGTCGCTTCGAGCGTCCAGTAGCCGTCCGCCCATTTCGCGGCGCCGGTCACCTGGGCGCGGTCGCCTTCGTAATTTCCCATGATGAGAACGCCCGGCATCACCGTCCCGACCGGGATCGCGGCATCGAGCTCGGGTGAGTACGGCACCGTCTCGGCCTCTGTCATCCACCAGAGCGAGCCGTCGCTGTCACTGCTGTCGGGATCGAGATCATAGGTTTTCAGAGCCGCCGCCATCGCCACGTGATCCTTCGGCAGACGGTTGACGCTGACAGGACCCTTGAAGCCGCCCGGCGGTTCGCTCTTGTAGTTGTAGGAATAGAAGGCCTTGCCCGGATCGTTCCAGTAACCGCCCTGATAGCGAGCCTTACCGGCCGCTTCGGCCGCCGTCGGATCGCGCGGCGGACCGAAATACTGGTCGTCCAATTGACCAAGATGGCCACCGCGAGAGGCCTTCCATTGCCACATATCGGCGTAGGAACCGTCCGTCGTGTAGTGGAAACCGCGCGCATGCAGCGGCGCGGGTTTGTCGCCGAGCGGCTTCTCGCCCATGTGGGTTGTGCCGCCGCCCCCGAATGCATCGCTGGTCGCGAACAGGATGGCGAACTTGTCCTCGTAAAAATCGACGACGTCCGCGATATCGGCGCGGGTATCGAGGAGGTGCCAGCCGTCCGCCTTCTTCTGCATCGGGATGCGTCGCATGGAGCGCGATGGGTCTTCCCAGCGGAACGCAAAATAGACGCGCTCGCCGTCGCGCACGGCCTTCATCTCGACCGTAGAACTCGCCGGTGCCGCCGAGATTCACGCCCTGCTGGGTCCGGACGAACACCGGTTTGGCTTGCGTCCAGACCGCGTCGTCGAGCAGTCCGTCCATTTTCGGCGTTTCGGCCACTTTCGGGATACGCAGCTCCGAGCGGCTTCCGAAATCGAGATACGCGACGGCGATCGCCGCGATCACGCCGGCCGCGGTAGCCAGAAGGACCGGGCGCGGACGGACATCCGGGCCGGCTTCAAGCTTGGCTGGCCAGAAGATACGGAGAAGCTGGCGCCACCCTCCATAGAGGAAGTGCGCAAGCGTATGTACTAAAATGTAGGCGAAAGCCGCTACCGAAGCCAAGTAATGCACCCGCACGACCCAGCCGCCGATGCCGAGATAGAGCGCGATGCCGGTCGCGGTCATCACCAGGACGAGCGCGTACAGGAACCAGTGCAGGAGAACGTTCACCGCCGCCCAGCGCATTTTACCGGCAGTCGGCATGAACAAGGCATTGATCCGGCGCAGCATGTTGCGGCGCGCGAGACCTGTACGGGCCAGATAGACGACGTAGGCCGTCACGGCGAAGAAGAGCGCAAGACCCGCGATGAAATGAACGGTCCAGACCTCACCCTGAGGAAGGACCGGTGCAAACCATTTGGCGAACGTGACGTCAGGATCGTCGACCGCCAGTCGAAATCCGGTGATGAGACTGGCGATCATCGCGATCGCGGCAGCCCAATGGATTATGAATGTACCGATATCAGTATGACGTTCCTCGGTACCCGTAAATTTGGCAGCAGTCGCCGTGTTTTGTTCAGCCCGCATCGTCAGCCCCCCGCGCTCTTGGCACCATAAAAGGTGGCCGGAGCGTCGCAAGGGTTTGGTTAATCGTTGGTTAATATCGCTCGCGAGCCGCGACAGCGTCGGCGAGGTTTCAGTTGGGCCGCCGCGGGTCACCGCCGAGACGCCCCGTCAGGGGAATGGTGGGTGAACAAGACCGTTTCGAAGGTCTACGATGCTGTCTCACTAACCTTCGAAGTGGCCGCTCCTCGCGATTGCGTGCACCCAGAACTAGAGTGAGAGGCGGACTTGCCAAGTTGAAGAAGCAGCGTGGGGGCCAAGTCCCCACGCCACACGAGCCAGTTTGGAGGGATCCATGTTCTCCTGCACATCGGCCGAAACAGCACCTTTATCCGACCGCGTCGGTTGCCTCTGCCACCGGCCGGAAATCCAGTCACTCTCGCGACGCATCGGCGCGGATCTCTCGCGCCGCGGTTTTGTCGCCGGCATTGCGGGCTCGATCGCCGCTCTCGGTCTACCGGGACGCGTAAGCGCCCAGCCGGCCGCACCATCCCGGCCTGTCGTGTTCACGGATTTCCGATTGTTCGACGGCCGATCCGGCGGTCTGCGCGACGGACTTCGTTTGCTCGTCGACGGCAACCAGATCATGGACGTCGCCGACGGGAATCCCGCCCCGCCTGACGGTGCGGAGATCATCGAGTGCGGCGGGCGCGTGCTGATGCCCGGCCTGATCGACGCGCACTGGCATTCCCTATTTGCCGCCCTGCCGCTCCAGAGTCTCGATAGGCGCGGACCTCGGCTACATCCATCTGGCTGCAAGTACCGAGGCGGAGCGCACTCTGATGCGCGGGTTCACGACGATCCGCGATTTGGGCGGACCGGCCTTCGCGCTCAAGCAGGCGATCGATGAAGGCCTCGTATTAGGCCCCCGCATCTACCCGAGCGGCGCGATGATCACGACCACGGGCGGCCATGCGGATCTGCGCCCCTTGTCGGATCTGCCAAGGAGCCCGGGCGGTCCGCTCAGTTCGCTGGAGCAGACCGGCGCCGGCATGATCGCGGACAGTCCCGGCGAGGTTCGCCTGCGCGTGCGCGAGCAGCTCGTGCAGGGCGCGTCGCAGATCAAGATCGTCGGCGGCGGCGGCGTATCCTCACCGCGTAGCCCGCTCGATATGTCGACCTTCGGCGAGGCCGAACTGGGGGCAGCGGTCGAGGCCGCCGCGGACTGGAACACCTACGTCACCGTACACGCCTATGCGCCGAAGACGATCCAGCGGGCGATCGCCGCGGGCGCGAAGTGCATCGAACATGCTCATCTGATGGACGAGGCAACGGCCCGGATGATGGCCGCGGAGGACATATGGCTGAGCATTCAGCCGTTCGTCGGGGATGACGATTCAGTCCCTCTGACGGGGCCAAGCCGGATCAAGCAATTGCAGGTGATTGCGGGGACCGACGCGGCCTACACGCTGGCGAAGACCCATAAGATCAAGACGGCGTTCGGCTCGGACCTGCTGTTCTCGGGCACGCTGACGGCACGTCAGGGCCCGATGCTCACGCATCTGACGCGCTGGTACAGCAATGCCGAAATCCTGACGATGGCGACGGCCACGAACGGCGAACTGCTTGGCATGTCCGGCCTGCGCGATCCTTATCCGGGAAAGCTCGGTGTTGTGGAGAAGGACGCGTTCGCGGATCTGCTGCTGGTCGATGGCAATCCCCTCGACGATATCAACCTCATCGCAAATCCGGACAAGAACCTCCTTCTCATCATGAAGGACGGGAGGATCTTCAAGGATACGCGTAAACGGTGAGGCGGTTCAGCGCCGGGGAATGACGTCGTCGATCCGGCCCATCAGATATGGAAAGAACGGGTTCGACGACATTCTGAGCAGGGCGTCCAGATTGACGATGAGGGCGCCGCGTTCTCCACGCGCCGCGATCGCGCCCAGACGAATGCCGAAGTCCTCCGCGGGATCGGGTTGCGAACCGTAGAGCGGATCGTTCGAGGGAAACGGCAAGGCGACATGCGACAGCGAATAGACGTCGATCGGATAGGACAGGCCGAGCTTGCGCTCCCGCTCGGCGGTTTCACCGGCTTCGGTGACGCGCTCGACCACATCGGCGGTGGCGGCGCTGGCATTGGCGATGACCGTCGTTCGAAACCGGCGCGGCGGGTTGGGCAAGAGGCGCGATAGCGCCGTCTCGGAGGCGACCGTCACCAGCGGGCCAAGTTTCGCGTTGCGGTTCAGGTCGAACAACACCAGCTCGCTGCCATCTGCCGGCAACTGTGCGTACAGCACGGTGATGATGGCGCGTGTACTGACCGTGAAGTCCATGACCGACTGGAAGGTGAGAATGGGCGGCAGGTCATTCCACTCCGGCCGGCGGGCGAGCCTCGCGATCTCCGCCTGCAACGCGACCGTCAGCAGGTGCGACTGGCGCGCGCCGTTCACCGGAAACGAATTGTATTTGAAGGGATTGAACTCGGGCAGAATGCTCAGCCATGCGGCCTTCGCGAAAGCGGGCAATATGGCGGGCAGTGCTGCGAAACCCGCGAACCGGGCGAATTGCGTAATCCCGATCATGGGCGAGATCAGAACCAGGCGATCCGGTTTCGTGAGGCTCGGGTCTTCGAGGGCCTCGAGCGCATACATCATCGCAAGCGCGCCGCCGTTCGAGAATCCCACCAGATGCAGCGGCCGGTCAGGGCCCGCCAGACGCCGCGCCTCCCGCACGGCCAGTCTGGTCGCCGCCAGCCAGTCTTCCCATTCGATGTCGGTCAGCGCCGCCGGCACGGTTCCGTGCCCCGGCAGCCGGATTGCGACTGCTGCGAAACCCAGAGTCTGGTAGCGCCGCGCGATCGTGCGTAGGCTGTAGGGCGAATCCGTCAGCCCGTGCAGCAGGACGACGGCGCCAATCGGAGCTCCCTCGGGCGTCAGGACATAGGACCGGTTCCAGTCCTGTGCGAAGCGTTTCGGATAGACCGGACTATCTTCGAAATATCGATTGGAAGGGACGCGATCGCCGGGTTCGAGCTTCTGCGAGACCTCTTTCCGGAGGTCATCGAAAATGGCGTTCTCGGTATCGAGATAGCGAGCCCAGTCGGCGGCGCCGAGTTCGTCGGCGCTCAGTTCCTGCGGCACATGAGTGTGCCAAACTTCGAGCGGCGGGCCGCGCTGCGTCTGGTAAATCCGGCCGGCGAGGAGCGTCAGGGCGATGACGACCAGCAGAACCGCCGCCCGCCACAGAAACCTCAACACCCTGGCGGCCATGGCTCTCGTCTCCACTGGCAACCTTAGTGGGTCAAAATCACGTAGCAACCGCCGGTTCTGGCGCGCAGCACGTGTTTGCGCGATTAATCAGCTAGCGATCCAACTACGGTTAGGAAACCGTGGGCGGGTCGTTATCCTAGCGGTCAAGTCAACGGGGCCGTGCGCCTACGCAGGCGCTCGGGTTTCGGAGATCGCCCAACTGCGACGGCGAGATGTCCGTGTGTCGACGGGTCATCCCCATCGCGCCCGAAGCTGCGCGGCGGCTGGCCGACGGGACCTATCTCTCTCTGTCACTCGACCATGCGATTGACATTCGGAGCGACCGAGCCGCCTGCAGACGCAACCAGACTGTCCCAAACAGTCATCGCGACGGAGGCTGCCCCCCGGGAGTACCCTCCGGCGCGGCGCCTGACGGCTTCATTTTTCCGGCGCGGTCCAACAGCGTGAGAGTGGCATCCACGCATGATTTCATGGAATCCTGCGGGTCGCAGCGTACGGCCACCGTCCCGTCGCCGCTGCGCAAAAAGAAGGTGGCGCCGCGACGCCGCCCCTCGCGACCGGAGTCGCCGATCTCGCGGAGGATATCCTCCAGATCACGATCCACCAGATCACGATCCTTTCCGGAGTAGGAAGAGTCGCGCTCATCGCCGCCGGAGGCGGTCTGGCTGAAGGCGGGGAACGGGCTAAGCAAAAGCACAGCCGTGATGACAAAGGGTTTGTTCATCCGAGGTCTCCACTTTTGAGCAAGTTGAATGGCATTACTCCAGAGCGTGATGACTTATCGTCTGATCATCATCCCGCTCTGGCTCATTGCAGGAGCATGATGTTCCCGAATACCGCGCCAAGCCCGATCAAATCGGAGCAGGCCGTTTCGGGGCCATGCTCAGTCGCGACACACGCGCCGGCGAACGGTGATGAGCAAATCCCTGTCGTCGTCCCGCAAGCTCCGGGTGAGGAAATAACAGCCTCCCTCCTCGCCGCCACGGCGCCGCTCGGCGATCCGCTCGCGCAGCCGCCCGCGCAAGCCTCCATCGTCATCATCCTCTTCATCTAGGCCTCGACGGTCGGCGATCCGCTCGCGCAGCCGCCCACGTAGACCTCCATCATCATCGCCCTCTTCCTCTCGGTCTCGACGGTCGGCGATCCGCTCGCGCAGCCGCCTACGCAGACCTCCATCATCATCGCCCTCTCCATCCCGGTCTCGACGGTCGGCGATCCGCTCGCGGAGGCGACCCCGTAATTCTCGCCGGTCTTGCATGAGATCGACGATGAGATCCGCCAAATCCTCCCGCGTCCGTACCCTGTCCCTGAGGAGATCGCGGAGATCTCGATCCACGCCGTCATCTCTGTCGCGCCACCCCTCAGCTGACGCTGGGCTTGTTGTCGTACAAATCACTGGGGCAGATGCAGCAATCGCGAGAACTGCTGCAGCAATCACTGGCAGCCGTGCCATTGCGTTCTCCTTTCAGAGTTTGAAGCCGGCAGATGAATTGTTCGAATCAGGTTTTGGAGGTTTCTGAAAACAGTTCATCTCCGCACGTGGAGATAGAGGCCGCACGCGGGTCGGCAATAGCCTCCGATACAATTTTTGCGCGAGGCTGCTCGGCCATCCACAACCCAGCAAGCTCCTTGATCTGGCACCCCGAGACCGCAGCCAGCTTGCACATGTCGGCGCGCGCCTGCTCGCCGGTCAGGAGCGTATGTGCTTCGGCATCGGTGCCTTTACCGTCCTCGGACACGACCCGCCGAAGCCTCGGATCGCGCGAGCTGTGTCACGATGCGGAGATGGGCCGATTGTGCACGAACCACAGATCGATTGCCGCGAGCACGGCTACGATCAAACCGGCCACCACATGAACCATGGTTGCGTTTCCGATGGCTGTGAAGCCGAGCGCCCAAGGGGCGATCACGGCCCAGACACCAAGGAGCAGGTTCGCCCATTCTTCCCACTCTGCGAACGACACAAGGGCGCCTATCGCAATAAGGGCAATGGCGGCGCCGACGATCCACGCATTCCAGGCGGCGCCAGCGTCAGCGGCGAACCCGAGCACGAACGGCGCAAGAGCAAGGCATACGCCGACGATGACGTTGATAACGTCGAGGGCCGTTTCTTCCCTCTTGCGGATAATGTTCTGGAACATTTGTCATTTCCTCCCTTCAAGCCTGTGGGACACCGGACGCGGCATCGTGGCCGTGCCCAGCTAGGCGACCTCCTGGTGGCTTTCGATCTGCGTTTCAGGCGCCGACCGCGCCTCGGAGGGCTGGATTTCGATGAGATGCGGCGTCACCGCTTCGGGAAGCTCGAGCACGTCGCAAACCCGATCGAAGCCATGGTTCGACCGAAGCAGCGGAGAGAAATCGAAAGTCGTCATCATAACCATCCGCTCCTTCAAGCAACATGGATACGAGAAGGCGCCCAGACCTGACGCCTTCTGGACTTGCCGACATCACATGAAATATCGGCCGATAACGATTTATGATTTGCCATCAACTGTTTCAAGAGGTTGATTAGCATTAGATCGACTTAACAGCTGCTACCATCCGCCCCAGTAGCGGCGCACTAAGCCATTGATTTCATTGCGCCAGAGGATGCTCGGCGGATATCCGAGCATCGAGGCGGCGCTCCGCGCCGCGGTAATCGCCTCACTCCGCGGGAACTTCCGCCGCCGGCCTGTTCCCGCCGCGCAAGCGACCCAAAAAGATGCCCAGCCGATCGAGGTAGAGGTAGACCACCGGCGTCGTATAAAGCGTGAGGATCTGCGACAGCACCAAGCCACCCACGATGGTGTAGCCGAGCGGCTGGCGGATTTCCGATCCGGCGCCGGTGCCGAGCATCATCGGTACGCCGCCCAGAATGGCCGCCATGGTGGTCATCAGGATCGGCCGGAAACGTATGGTGCAGGCGCGGTAGATCGACTCCTTGGGACTCAGTCCCTCGTTCCGCTCGACCTCGAGCGCGAAGTCGACAAGCATGATGCCGTTCTTCTTGACGATGCCGATCAGCAAGATGATGCCGATCATCGCGATCACGCTGAAGTCCATGTGGACCGCCATCAGCAACAACAGGGCGCCGATGGCGGCCGACGGCAGCGTCGACAGAATGGTGATCGGGTGGATCACGCTCTCGTAGAGCACGCCGAGGATGATGTAGATCACCACCAGCGCCAATCCGATCAGGAGAGGCATGCCTGACAGCGCCGACTGGAAGGCCTGCGCGTTGCCCTGGAAGCTGGTTGCAAGCGAAGCGGGCATTCCGGCCTCGCGTCCGAATTGCTGGATCGCCGCGACCGCATTTCCGAGAGACACCCCCGGCTGCAGATTGAACGAGATCGTGACTGCCGGGAACATGCCCTGATGGTTGATCAGGATGGGCGCAGCCTTGGTCACGCTGGTCACCAGGGCGCTCAGGGGCACCTGCTGCCCCGTCGAGGAGTTCAGATAGATATCCTTGAGCGCTTCGGGGCCATACTGGAATTGCGGATCCACCTCGAGAACGACGTGATACTGGTTGAGCGAGGTGAACATTGTCGAGACGATGCGCTGGCCGAAGGCATCGTCGAGCGTGTTGTCGATGGTTGACGGAAGGATGCCGAAGCTCGACGCGACGTCGCGATTGACCGTCACGTTCAGCAGGGGGCCGGCGTTCTCCTGGTCGCTCGCGACGTCCACGATGCCGGGGATGTTCTTCAGTTTGTCGAGGAAGATCGCTGCCCAGTGGTTGAGCTCGTTGGAGTCGGCATCGGCCAGGGTATATTGATACTGCGTCTTCGAGACCCGGCCGCCGATGGTGATGTCCTGCGCCGCCTGCATGTAGAGCGCTATGCCCTGGATCTTGGCGAGTTCGGGCTGTAGCCGCCTGATCACCTGATCGGCGCTGACGTCGCGTTGGTCGTTGGGCTTCAGGGCGATATACAACGTCCCTTGATTGAGCGTGCTCCCTCCGACCGCTCCAATCGATCCTCCGACCGACTCGACCGCCGGATCCTTCAGCACGGTGTCGATTACCGCCTGCCCGCGCTCGGCCATGGCTGGGTAACGAGATATCCTGGGAAGCCTCGGCGAGGCCGGTGATCAGGCCGGTGTCCTGCTGAGGAAAGAAGCCCTTCGGGATGACAACGTAGAGGTAGCCGGTGACCGCGATCGTCCCGAGCATGACGAGCAACGTGACGAAAGTGTGCCGCAGGACGACCTTGAGGCCGCGCTCATACAATGCCAAGCAGCGCGTCGAAGCCGCGCTCGAAGAAATTGTAGAGCCGCCCGTGCGTGACATGGGTCTCGCCCTTGAGCAGATAGGCGCACATCATCGGCGTCAGCGTGAGCGAGACCAGCAGCGACAGGATCAGCGAAACGCTGACCGTGATCGCGAACTCCTGGAAGAGCTTGCCGACATAGCCACCCATCAGGAATAGCGGAATGAACACCGCGATCAGCGATAGCGTGATCGAAACGATGGTGAAGCCGATCTCGCTCGAGCCTTTCAGCGCGGCCTCCATCGGGGTGAGGCCCTCTTCGATGTGGCGGACGATGTTCTCGATCACGACGACTGCATCGTCGACGACGAAGCCGACCGCGATCGACAAGGCCATGAGCGACAGATTGTCGAGGCTGTAGCCAAGCGCATAGAGCACGGCGAACGTGCCGATGAGCGAAAGAGGCACGGTGACCGCGGGAATAACCGTCGCCCAGAAATTGCGCAGGAACAGGAATATCACCATCACCACCAGGGCGACGGTCAGGATCAAGGTGAACTGCACGTCGGCGACCGAAGCCCGGATGGTCTGTGTGCGGTCGGAGACGACCGACACCTTGATCGCCGGGCGGGATCGAAGCTTCGAGCTGGGGCAGCAGCTTCTTGATGCTGTCGACGGTCTCGATGACATTGGCGTCGGGCAGGCGCCGGATAGCCAACAGGATGGCCGGCTTCTTGTTGAACCAGGCGGCCTCAAGATTGTTCTCCGGCCCGTCGATCGCGGTGCCGATGTCACGGATGCGCACGGGCGACCCGTTTCGATAGGCAACGATCAGATCGTTGTAAGCGTCCGGCTTGAGCAACTGGTCATTGGTGTTCAGCGTGTAGGTTTGGCGTGGGCTGTTGAGCTCGCCCTTCGCAATATCGACATTGGCCTGGCCGAGCACGTTGCGCACATCTTCAAGCCCGATGCCGCGGGCCGCGAGCGCCTGCGGGTTGACCTGCACCCGGATCGCCGGCTTCTGCTGGCCGCCAATGCCTACAAGACCCACGCCCGGAAGTTGCGAGATCTTCGGCAGCAGGATGTTTTCCGCATAGGCGTCGACCGTGGTCTGCGGCAGCGTATCCGACGTGAGCGCGAGCACCAGGATCGGCGCATCCGCGGGATTCACCTTCCGGATGGTCGGCGGATAGGGAATGCCGATCGGCAGATAGGGGCTGGCGGCATTGATCGCCGCCAGCACGTCGACCGCCGCGCTGTCGACGGTGCGGCTGAGGTCGAACTGAACGGTGAGCTGGGTACTGCCAAGCGCGCTGGACGAAGTCAGCTGGGTTACGCCGGGAATTTGGCTGATCTGTTGCTCGAGCGGGGTGGCTACCGACGACGCCATGGTTTGGGGATCGGCGCCGGGCAGCTGCGCAGACACCTGGATCGTGGGAAAGTTGACGTTCGGCAGGGATCCGACAGGCAACAGCGGGTAGGTGATGAGCCCGGCCAGCAGCAGGCCCACCATCAGCAGGACCGTGGCGATCGGCCGCTGGATGAACGGCGCCGAAATGTTCATGGGATCGCCTGCTGCACGGCGCTTTGCAGATTGGCTTCTTCCGCGGCCTTGCCATGCAGCACGTTCACCGCGGTGCCCTGCGCAAGCCTGTACTGCCCGTCGATCACAACGGTCTCATTCGCCTGGAGACCCGAGTCGATGAGCGCTTCGTCCCCCCGTGACCTGGGCGACCTTGACGGGCCGCATCTGGGCGGTTCCATCAGGCGCGATGACATAGACATAGGAGCCGTTCGGGCCCTGCTGCACGGCCGACGCGGCGATCGTCAGGCCGTCTTTGCGGGTGTCGACAAGCAGCCGCGCATTGACGAGAGCGCCCGGCCAGAGCGTACGCTGTGCGTTGGGGAAGGTGGCCCGAAGGCGGATCGTGCCCGTCGTCTGGATGATCTGGTTGTCGACAAGCAGGAGTTCGCCTTCGTCGAGCTCGGTCTTGTCGTCCTGGCTGTATGCAAGGACCTTGAGCTTCCCCTTGGTCATCTGCTGCTGGATCTGAGGGAAAGTGTCCTCGGGCAGCGTGAAGATCAAAGAGATCGGCTGGATCTGCGTAACATCGACCAGGCCGGTGGTATTGCTCGGCTGAATGACGTTTCCTTCGTCGATCTGCCGGATGCCGGTCACGCCGTCGATCGGCGAGGTCAGGCGGGTGTAGGCCAGATTGACCTGCGCGGCCTCTATCAGAGCCTCATCTGCCTTGACGATGGCCTCGAGTTGCGCAACCTGCGCCTTCTGCGTGTCCACCAGTTGGCCAGTGGCGAAACCCTTCGCCTGAAGCGGCGTATAGCGTCCGAGGTTTGCCTGGGCATTGATGAGTTGCGCCTGGTCGCGATCGCGGGTGGCGGTCATCTGGTCGACTTGCGCCTGATACGGAGCCGGATCGATCTGCGCCAGCAGATCGCCCTTTTTGACCGTCTGGCCCTGGGTGAACGTGATCTTCGTGATTTTTCCTGAAATCTGACTGACGATCTCCACGTTGTTGTAGGCGATCACCGTTCCCACTCCACGCAGGTAAATCGGCACGTCATGACTGGTCACGGTTGCGGCAACGACCGGAACCGCCGGCAGCAGGAACAGAGGCCTGCGCGGGTTCGGCGGCATAAAAGACCTGCTTGGCCGCAAGGCCGGAGACGCCGATCGCCAGCAGCAGCGCGGCTAGAATTATGGGTCGTTTGCGCATCGGAGAGCTCCTACGATCTCGTTCAACAGCCGGAAGTCGGTACGAGACCGCTGGGCGCCCCCGCTGCGCCCGTGACACCGTTTGTGGGCGTGATACCCGTCAAGCCCACGACGCCTGCTGTCCCCGACGACGTGCCGCTGCTGCACGGCGTGCCCATGGACGTTCGGGTCGATGACATCGTCGGGACAGAGAGGGTCGCCGGCCTACCGAGAGTTTGTACGCTCTGCGAAATACTTGAAGGTGGGGTCAGGGACACGACTGGATTCGTGCCCAAAGCCAGGCTCGTTCCCGGATCGACCAGTTCTGTGGAGCCCAAGGGAATCCCGGTTTTCGTCGACGATGTCGCCGTGGCGATCCCCGGCATGGTAGGCGTGCTGGCCGTGGTGCCGCAGATGGTCGGCGTTGGTAAAAGTGTGGAGGTTGAGCTGACAGACGAAGCGCTCATGCCTCCGCCGTCGAAAGTGGAGGTTGAACCGGTGGCCCCGGAGCTCGACATCCCGCTCGGCGAACACGCCGTGCTGCCCGCGCTCGTCGTGACGCCCACGCTTGTCGGGCCCAGGCCTCCGGGATTGATTTCGGTCGCGCCCAGAGGGATACCCGTTGGACCGGCCGGAGCGAGGGGCGAGGTCGTCAATGCCGGCGAAGTCGCCGTCGTGCTTTGAGCGAGGCTCGGCCCGCTGAGCGCAAGCGTCGCTACTGTCACGGCAATCAGCCCGAAGGCCGAATGCTTATGATTGTGTCGCATAGGAACCCCCAGGTTCAGGCGTCTCGGACCGGCTGGACTGGTCCTGCAGCGTTGTGTCGGCCTGGCCCGCGGAAGCAGCAGACGGCATAGGAATCCCCATGACGATTTCTGCTGTTCCACCCGGGAACGGCGACAAACGGACTGTCCAGGTGACGAATAGATTGCGCCCGCGGCTTGGCGGACAATCAAACCTATGTATGGGTGAAGTAATTCGGTCTGAATCCGGCGGCACAACGATCTGAGCTCCCGAACAAAAAGCCCCGCTGCGGCGAACCGGGCGGGGCAATGCGTCAGGGTTCCACGTCAATTTACGGGAAACGTGGCGGTTGCCATCCGGTTGTCTGGCGGAAGCGCACCAAGCGACGCTGATCCCGAGCGATCAGTAGGCAAAAGCACCGGTAGGCGCAGGCTGGTACGACGGACGTCCATGCCCACGGGTCCTCACCGGAGCCCCACCCTCGGCGGCTGCACGGCCTTGGCGAAGAGCAGGCGCCTGTTGCATCGACCTATTTCCGTGAGGTTGGTGGAAATACTCGTCGCGAATCTGCTCTTGCTGCTTGCCGTCGGCGGCAAACGAAGCCGTCGTAGAAGCAGCATTCGCGCTCAACGCGACGAATCCAGCGATGATCAGGCTTCGATAAATCGACATTGTTCATCTCCCATACTACGCAAAACGACGAACCCGTGCGGCTGCCCCCCGAAGTCCTCTTCGGCGGCAGCAACATCTGGTTCAGGCATACGTCGTCCGCGTGCTTGGAGTTGATGCCCAGCGGGCGCTGGACAAGGCACACGAATGCAACTCGAACACGCCTGCCGAGCATGGAACTTTTACAAATTATACTTTAGTTTTACTTTTATCCCACTGAACAGTTTACCCGCTCAAGCGGCATAGCCGTCGGACATTCCTTTATACTACACACTATTTCTGACTGATCGCACCTTGCGAGGTTTACAGTGCGCTGTTACACCTCGGCAAAGAGTTGCCAAGGCTAAGTAATTGACGGATATCGTGTTTTAGGTTCACCTCGAGAATCCCTCCACCTAGGGCTAGATTTTGGCCCAGTCCTTTCCTGGACACCACTATTCACCCGAGCTATCGAGCTGAGCGTCATGTCATGCTTCGGACATGAACATGACTGCGACCGCTTACTCGTCGCCCTCTCCTGGTTGCACGGACACTGACGAACCGACATGACGACGCTCTCGATCCGCCGCCCCGACGACTGGCATGTGCACCTGCGCGACGGCGAGATGCTGAAGGCCGTGGTCCCCTACACCGCGCGTCATTTCGGCCGGGCAATCATCATGCCCAACCTCGTGCCGCCGGTGACGACGGCCGCGGCGGCGGCCGCCTACCGTGACCGCATCATCGCCGCCGTGCCCGAGGGCGTGTCCTTCACTCCGTTGATGACGGCCTATCTCACCGATTCGACCGATGCCGGCGACATCGTCGCCGGCCATCGCGACGGCGTACTCACCGCGGTGAAGCTCTATCCGGCCCACGCCACCACCAATTCGAGCCACGGCGTCACCGATATCAAATCGGTCGCGCCGGTGCTCGAGGCGATGCAGCGCGCCGGCATGCCCCTGCTCGTCCACGGCGAAGTCACCTCGCCCGATATCGACATCTTCGACCGCGAGGCGGTGTTCATCGACCGCGTGCTCACGCCGCTGCTCGCGGCTTTCCCGGCGCTGAAAGTGGTGATGGAGCACATCACCACGCAGGAGGCCGCCGAATTCGTGTTCGCCAATGCGCCGCGGCTCGGCGCGACGATCACGCCGCAGCATCTGATGCTGAACCGCAATGCGCTGTTCGTCGGCGGCGTCCGCCCGCATTTCTATTGCCTGCCGGTGTTGAAGCGCGAACGCCACCAGATCGCGCTGCGCAAGGCGGCCACCAGTGGCCAGTCCTGCTACTTCCTCGGAACCGACACCGCGCCGCATCTGCGCCACCTCAAGGAAGCGGCCTGCGGCTGCGCCGGCGTCTTCTCGGCGCCGGTGGCGCTCGGTTGCTACGCGCAGGTTTTCGCCGAAGAGAATGCGCTCGACCGTTTCGAGGCCTTCGCCTCGCTGAACGGCCCGGCCTTCTACGGCCTGCCTGCTAACGAGGACCGGGTGACGCTCGTCAGCGGCCAGGCCAACGGCCCGGCCATGGTCCCGGTCTCGAAAGACGGCGATCTCGTCACCTTCGAGCCGATCGAGCCGATCGTCTGGGCGGTGCAGTAACGCCGGCACGGCGTCTATTCGTCGGTATGCCGCGCCAACACCCCGATGCAGAAGTCCACGAACGCGCGCACCTTCGCCGCTCGGTGCTGTCGGGATGGATAGAGCGCGTAAAGCGAGAACAGCTCGCCTGGCCAATCGGGAAACAGGTCGACCAGCCTGCCGGATCCGATCGGTTCCCGGCTGCCGAGCTGAATGATCTGGGCGATCCCGGCGCCCGCCTCGCATGCTCCCACCAGCGCTCCGACGTCGGAGACCATGAGCCGGGCCGTCGGCGTCACCGGTAACACCTCCCGCCCCCTCCGGAATTCCCATTCAAACGGACGGGCGTTCGCCACATCGTAGAAATCGATGCAGGCGTGTTGCGCGATGTCTTTCGGATGCTCTGGACGGCCGTGTGCCGCCAGATAAACGGGCGAGGCCACCGTCAGAATCCGCGTCTCGAGCAGTTTGCGGGCAACGAAAGAACCTGAGGGCGCCTCGCTGAACCTGACTGCAAGATCGAAGCCGTCGGCGATGAGATCGCCCACGCGGTCGCGCATGATGAGTTCGAGCCGGACCTCCGGATACCGATCGAGGAACCCCGCGACCTCCCGCGCAAGCATGAGGCGCGAAAAGAACGGATCGACGTTCACCCGCAGACGGCCTCGGACCGTGCCGGCGGATCCCGATGCCTCGATCGCCGCTTCCTCGATTCCATCGAGGAGAGGACCGACACGCTCGTAGAAGCGACGTCCTTCGTCGGTGAGTGTCATCGATCGGGTGGTCCGGTCGAGCAACCTGACGCCCATCCGGGTTTCCAACCGGGCGATGGCTCGTCCCACTCCCGAAGGGGTCAGACCAAGTGCATCGGCGGCCCGAACCATGGTGCCGGCTTCCACCACGGCCATCAGAACCGTCACGCCCGACAACAGGCGGGAATCGTAAGACATTGCAATTCCGGACTGGTAATCTGGAGTATTTTGACATAACGGCGCTGGGATCAATAGACACAAATGGCGATGATCCATCCAGCAACCAACTTCCTGGAGATCGGCCATGAATTTGCGTCCCACCGCCCTTGTCGTTGGAGCCTCCCGCGGACTGGGCTTGGCCCTTGCTGAGGAATGGGCCAGTCGCGGCTGGCACGTCATCGCGACGGTTCGCGGCGAGGCCCCCGGACTCGAAGCGCTGCGCCGGCGCTACCCTTCGGCGCAAAAGGTAGAACATACCGACATCATCAAGGCGGACGACGTCAGGGCGCTCGGCAAACGCCTGATCGGCAGGCCGGTCGATGTCCTGTTCGTCAACGCCGGCATCAGCAAGTCAAACGAAAAGACGCCCGCCGACGATGTCGACGGCGACTTCGTCGATATGATGCTGACCAATGCGCTGGGCCCGATGCGTGTCGTCGAGGTGCTCCAGCATCTCGTTCCGCCCGGCGGCGTCATTGCCGTGATGTCGTCCGAACTCGGAAGCATCGCGAACAATAACGGGTTCTGGGAGCTCTATAGCTCCAGCAAGGCCGCTCTCAACATGCTCATGAAGTGCTTCGCCGCCCGTCATTCGGGAGACGACCGCGCATTGCTGCTCGTCGCTCCTGGCTGGATTCGGACCGAAATGGGCGGGGCTGGCGCTCCGTTGTCGATCGCCGACAGCATCCCGAACGTCGTCAACGCCGTCGATGAAAGTCGCGGCACGCGTGGCCTTCGCTATATCGACCGTCACGGCAAATCGCTGCCCTGGTGAACGACCCGTGGCGACGGGGACAGCTTATTTCCGCCTGATCCCCATCGTCGCGGCCAGCCCCATCATCATCGAATTCTTCCGCGCCGGACCGGGAAGCCCGGTCATCGCGCGCAGGCGGTCGGCGACTTCGACAAGCTGTTCGCTATAGGGTTTGCGGTTCTGCAACTGCGCGATGTTGAAGCTGCCCCGCGAAGACGAGAGCGTCAGGACGTCGATACGGGTGCCCTCGCTGCGCGACGAGAAGATGTAGAGATCGGTGACCTCGCCGAAGGCGAGCGTGGTGATCTCCACACCGGACGTCTTCGTCGTTCGCACGGTGATCATCTGCGCGTTGCGGTCGAACACCGTTTCCACGAGTAGCGTCTGCGCCCTCGTCCATAACAGGGCGATGGCGATCCAGGCGGCGATCGCCGCGACGAAGACGAGCGTATAGGACTCCGGCCCGACGATCTGCCGGTCGATCGCACCCACAACCGCCGCCACCGCGACGCCCGCGATGACTGCCGTCCAGAGCGGCCGGTTGAGTGGCTTCGGCTCGTAATGAAGCGTCAGATGCGCTCCGAGCTCCATCAGGCGGATCACGTCAACCGGCCGCCGCAACAAAGAAGTCGATCAGGAGCTTCACGTTGAGGACGGCGATCACCACCGCGATGACGCCCGCGAAGGCGGTCAACCAGATCGGAGCGACCAGTTGGCCCATCTTGGTGCGGCTGGCGGTGAACATCACCAGCGGGAATACCGCGAAGGACAGCTGAAGGCTGAGCACGACCTGGCTCAGGATCAAGAGCTGCGCTGTGCCGCTCTGGCCGTACCAGATCGTCACCCCCGCCGCCGGCACGATGGCGATCGCCCGGGTGATGAGACGCCGCAGCCAGGGCTGAAGCTTGATGTGGAGGAAGCCTTCCATGACGATCTGGCCAGCCAAAGTCGCCGTCACCGTCGAATTGATGCCGCAGCAGAGCAGCGCCACGCCGAAGAGCGTCGGAGCGATGGCAAGGCCAAGCAGCGGGGCGAGCAGCGAATGCGCCTCGCCGAGTTCGGCCACGTCGGTGCGCCCGGTCTGGTGAAATGTCGCGGCGGCAAGGATCAGGATCGAGGCGTTGATCGTCAGCGCGAACATCAGTGCAACGGTCGAGTCGATCGTCGCGAATTTCAGCGCCTGGCGCCTCTCGGGCAGGCTCGTCCCGTAGTCGCGGGTCTGCACGATGCCGGAGTGCAGATAGAGGTTATGCGGCATCACCGTCGCGCCGAGGATACCGAGCGCGATGTAGAGCATCTCCGGATTGGTCACGATCTCGGTCGTCGGCGCGAAGCCCTTGATCACTTCGCCCCAGTTGGGATCGGCGAGCGCGATCTGGATTCCGAAGCACACCGCGATGACGCCGAGCAGCGTGATAATCAGCGCCTCGACCCAGCGGAAGCCGAGCTTCTGCAGATAAAGGATCAGGAACACATCGAGCGCGGTGATGATGACGCCGATCTCGAGCGGAATGCCGAAGATCAGGTTGAGCCCGATCGCCGTGCCGATGACCTCGGCGATATCGGTCGCGATGATGGCGACCTCGGCGAGGAACCACAGCACCATGGCGACGGGCTTCGGGAACGCGTCGCGGCAGGCCTGCGCGAGATCGCGCCCAGAACCGATGGCGAGCCGCGCGCAGAGCGACTGCAGCACGATCGCCATGATGTTCGAGATCAGCGCGACGACGAGCAGCGTGTAGCCGAACTTCGAGCCACCGGCGAGCGAGGTCGCCCAATTGCCGGGATCCATATAGCCGACGGCGACGAGATAGCCTGGGCCGATGAAGGCCGCGGCCCGGCGCCAGGCTGTCTTGGATTTTACGGGGATCGTCCGATGGACTTCCGCCAGCGAAGGGTCGGTGCGTTTGAGCTGCCAGCCAACCCCTTCGGACGCACGCATATCCATCGGCAAAACCTCATTTGCAATTGCAAGTCATTCGCAACGGTACATGGGTTCGGTGCCTTTGCAAGCACAGTAACCTTTGGTTGGGGATATGCCCGCCGCTTCTCCGACGGGCACTGGACTGCGTCAGGGCTGAGCGATCGTGAAATAAAGCGCCTTCGGCTTCTCGCTGGCCCCGGTGATCTCCGGTACCTTGTTCGAGACCGGCTTGATGCTTTTCAGATATTTCGCAAGCGCCAATGCGTCGGCATCGTTCAGTGCCGCATAGGACCGCCAGGGCATGGCCGGAGAGAGAATCCTGCCGTCAGGCCGGGTTCCGGTGCGAACCGCCGTGATGATTTCCTGCTCGGTCCAGGTGCCGATGCCGGTATCCGTGTCCGGCGTTAGGTTCGGTGGATAAAAAATGCCGAGGCCGGGAATCTGGAAGCCGACCTCGGAACCGGCAAGCGGACGGCCGAAATCCGGCCTACCGAGAAACATGCCCGGTGTATGGCAACCGCCGCAATCCATGATCGAGGCGAGATATTCGCCGCGTTTCACCTGGCTCTGCGCAAACGCTGGTCCAGCCAGCACGATCAACACGGCCGCAAACGACGCAACGAGCATCTTACGCTTTTTCATATCCCCTCCTTGTCTGCCTTGGCAGGGAGATGGCTGTCGGTAGCCGAGCCGTGTTTCAATCCGATTGCATTCCCGCACCGATTTGGTTTCGGCCGAAATCCATCGTCGGGCCGCACTCGCCGCGATCATTGCAGCCGCGAGCAGCCGGGCCCGGCGCCCGTCACTTGCTGCGCTCCCGGCAGGAGTGTTACGTCCGCCTTGATTTTTGCACCCGCGGGTCGTCGTCGACCGCCCCGCCTTCAGATTGGCAGCGACTATGACCTTCCGACTGCATCGCGGAGACCTTCCCGACGGCCTCACCTTTTCCGGCTCCGTGGCGATCGACACCGAGACGCTGGGCCTCAATCACAATCGCGACCGGTTGTGCCTCGTCCAGCTGTCGAGCGGCGACGGCACGGCGGAACTCGTCCAGATCGCTCAGGGGCAGAACCGCGCGCCCAATCTGGAAGCGCTGCTGCGCGACCGCTCGGTGCAGAAGCTGTTCCACTTTGCCCGCTTCGATGTCGCAATCCTGTTCAAGACCTTCAACGTCATGCCGGAACCGGTCTGGTGCACCAAGATCGCCTCGCGGCTCGTGCGCACCTACACCGACCGCCACGGCCTGAAGGATCTCTGCCGCGAATTGCTCGGCGTCGAGATCTCGAAGCAGCAGCAAAGTTCGGACTGGGGCGCGGAGACGCTCACCGACAGCCAGCTTGCTTATGCCGCGTCCGACGTCCTGTACCTCCACGCATTGAAAGCGCAGTTAGAGTATCTACTTGCGCGTGAGGGCCGCACGGCTTTGGCTGAGGCCTGCTTCGCCTTCCTGCCGATCCGCGCGGCCCTCGATCTCACGGGGTTTGAGAATGAGGACATATTCGCGCATTCCTGACGCCCCCGGCACGCGAGGCTGAGACGTGGCCACGGCCGACATGACAGAGCGACGTCCGCTGCGATCCCGCACTGTGGACGCGCGTCAGGCTGCCTTCCGGACGGCGATCCGACACTCGCGCCATGTTCGCCTGCTCAGGGTCGGTCTGCCGTCCTTCGCCGTCCTTCTTGCCGCCGCGTTTGTGGCGTCAATGATTATTGACCCACGCTCCAGGATCGGGCCGCAAGTGGATGTCCAAAGTCTTGGTCTGACGGGCGCAACGATCACCATGCAGAAGCCGAGGCTGACAGGCTACAGCACCCAAGGACGGCCATATCAGGTCAATGCCGAGCGGGCCGAGCAGAGCCTCGGCGAACCGCACAAGGTCGCGCTCGTCCAGATCGACGGGCGGATGCAGAATCACGACGATGGCTGGCTTACCCTCGTTGCCGACACCGGCAATATAGATAACGACCAGAAACTCATGGACCTCAGCGGCAAGATCCGCCTCGCCAACGATCTCGGCGACCGCGCACTCTTGGCGACGGCCCATATCGATTTCGGGGGCGGAGACCTGACCACCAAGGACCCTGTCGATCTCACCTTCGGCGATACGGCTTTGCGCGCCGACCGGATGCAGATTTTCGACAACGGAAACCAGGCCCGGTTCCAGGGTAACGTGGTGATGGTCATCACGCCGAAGCCCGACGGCGCTCCGGCCGCAGTCGAGGCCGCGCAATGACGGCTCTTCGCCTTCTCCTCGCTTTGCCTTTGCTGGCCGTTTTGTCGGCGTCGCCCGCTCTCGCCCAGCAGGCTGTGACGAACGCGTTCAAGGGCTTCAGCGGTCGCTCCGATCAGCCCGTCAAGATCGAGGCCGACCAGCTCGACGTCCGCGAGACCGACCAGGCCGCGATCTTCACCGGCAACGTCTTCGTCCAGCAGGGCGATTCCACGCTGCGGTCCAGCAAGCTGACCGTCTTCTACGACAACAAGCCCGCCGCCAAGGGCGAGGCCCCAGCCGCCGCCGCTAGCTCGCAGGCCGGCCGCAATATCCGCCGCATCGAGGCCGAAGGCAGCGTCGTCGTCCAGTCGAAGGACCAGCACGCGACCGGCGATCGTGGCATCTTCGACCTTCCGAGCAACACCGTGACCGTCACCGGCAATGTGGTGCTGACCCAGGGTCAGAACGTCCTGCGCGGCACCAAGCTCGTCGTCGATCTGACGACGCAGCAGTCGAAGCTCGAAAACACGGCCACCGGCGGGCGCGTCCAGGGCGTCTTCGGCCCGGCGAAGCAGGCGCCGCAATGACGGAGCGGGCGTGATCTTCCCGTTCTTCAAGCGAAAACCGCCTCGGTCCCAAGCGAACGGCAGCTTCCAGTCCTACGGTCAGGGCTGGCTGCAGGCTTATGGCCTGGAGAAGAGCTATCGCGGCCGCCGCGTGGTGCATGGCGTCAGTCTCGCCGTCGCGCGTGGCGAGGCGGTCGGCATCCTCGGCCCGAACGGCGCCGGCAAAACGACAACCTTCTACATGATCACAGGGCTCGTCCCGGCGGATGGCGGCCGCATCGAGCTCAACGGCTACGATGTCACCAAGCTGCCGATGTATCGCCGCGCCCGGCTCGGCATTGGCTATCTGCCGCAGGAAGCCTCGATCTTTCGCGGCCTGAGCGTCGAGGAGAATATTCGCGCGGTGCTCGAACTCGTCGAGCCGGACAGGAAGCGTCGCCACCACGATCTCGAAAGCCTGCTCGACGAATTCGGTCTCACGAGCCTCCGAAAATCGCCGTCGATCGCATTGTCGGGCGGTGAGCGCCGTCGCGTCGAGATTGCGCGCGCCCTTGCCAGCCGGCCGGATTTCATGCTGCTCGACGAGCCTTTCGCCGGCATCGACCCGATTGCGGTCAACGATATCCGTATCCTTGTGCGGCATCTCACCGCGCGCGGGATCGGCGTTCTGATCACCGACCACAATGTCCGTGAGACCCTGACGCTCATTGACCGCGCCTACATCGTCCACTCCGGACAGGTGCTGATGCAGGGCACGCCCGAAGAAATCGTAGCGAGCGCGGACGTCCGGCGTCTTTACCTCGGAGAAGAATTCCGGCTCTAATCAGGCCCGAACCGGTTCTTATGCAAGAATCGTCCCACTTCGGATCAGGTCAGGCCGTCGAACCAGATGTCGCTGTCTCCCAAGCTGATTATGCGGCAGAGCCAGTCGCTGGTGATGACCCCGCAACTGATGCAGGCGATCAAGCTGCTTCAGCTGTCGAGCATGGACCTCGCGACCTATGTCGCGCAGGAGATCGAGTCCAATCCGCTTCTGGAACGCGCCGAGGGCGAACCCGGCGGCGATGTGGATGACGGCGAACGTCACGGCGACGACGGTGTAGCGAGTTCCGAACCCCGCGAAGGCGACTGGATGGAGGCGCGCCTGCCGGAAACCCGCGCCGAGATCGAGGAGCGCTTCGATTCCGACCTCGGCAACGTTTTCCCGGACGAAGCCCCGGCCAATCGCTCCGGCGGCGAGACCTATACCGCATCCGCCTGGTCCGGCGTCGGCACCGGCGGCGGCGAGGACGGCGACAACGGCGTCGAGGCCTATGTATCGGCTGACGCGACGCTCATCGAACACCTCGAAAACCAGCTCGGCCTGACACTTTCGGACCCGCGTCAGCGGATGATCGGCCGAGGCATCATCGATAGCGTCGACGAGACCGGCTACCTCTCCGAACCGCTCGACGTGATCGCCGCCCGCCTCGGCGCGCCTATCGACGAGGTCGAGGTCGTCCTTCGCATCGTCCAGACCTTCGATCCCATAGGCGTCGCCGCCCGCTCGCTGGAAGAGTGCCTGACGATCCAGCTCCGCGAGAAGAACCGGTTCGATCCGGCCATGGCGGCGCTGATGAGGAACCTCGAACTCCTCGCCCGCCGCGACCTCCCCGCGCTCCGCCGCATCTGCGGTGTCGACGGCGAGGATCTTGCCGAAATGATCACCGAGCTTCGCGCCCTGACGCCCAAGCCCGGTCTCGCCTTCGGCGGATCGCCGATCCAACCGGTCGTGCCGGACGTCATGGTCCGCTCCGCGCCGGACGGCAGCTGGCTGATCGAGCTCAATGCCGAGACGCTGCCGCGCCTTCTCGTCAACCAGAGCTACTACGCGACCGTCTCGCGCACCGCGAAGAACCAGGGCGAAAAGCAATTCCTCGCCGAATGCCTGCAGACCGGCGAACTGGCTCACCCGCAGTCTCGAACAGCGCGCCCGCACCATCCTCAAGGTCTCCGCCGAGATCGTGCGCCAGCAGGACGCCTTCCTCATCCACGGCGTTCATTTCCTCAGGCCGATGAACCTCCGCGCCGTCGCCGACGCCATCGGCATGCATGAATCGACCGTTTCGCGCGTCACCGCGAACAAATATGTCGCCACCCCTCGCGGCACGTTCGAGATGAAGTACTTCTTCACCGCCGCCATTCCCTCGACCGGTCGGGCCGAGGCGCATTCGGCGGAGGCCGTCCGCCACCGGATCAGGCAGATGATCGATGGGGAGGCAGCGATCGACGTCCTGTCGGACGACGCCATCGTCCAGGCGCTGCGCGACTCAGGAATAGACATCGCCCGCCGGACGGTAGCGAAATACCGGGAGGCAATGGGTATCCCATCCTCGGTCCAGCGCCGCCGGGAGAAGGTTTCCCCTCTGTAAAGGCGGCCTATCCCCTACGCGTATAAGCCCTAGATTGACTTCCGCCGGTCCTGTCCGTAGGTCTTTCCCTCGCGCCCCGGCGGCATAATCCCTCGGCGCGCGGGGGCTGTCCTAACGTGACGACGTCGGCATCCGGTTTGCATCACTGCTCCCGGCGATACGGAACAGCAAAGAGCCATCACTCATGTTGAGCGATCTTCTCGCGCCTGGCGCGGTTATTCCCACGCTTAAGGTCCAAAGCAAGAAGCAGGCGATCCAGGAGCTTGCGGAGAAGGCTGCCGAGCTCGTCGGCATCCCGGAACGCGAGATATTCGAGACCCTTCTTCAGCGCGAGCGGCTGGGGTCGACTGGTGTCGGCAACGGCATCGCCATCCCGCACGGCAAGCTGGCCAAGATCGACAAGCTGTTCGGCCTGTTCGCGCGCCTCGAGCGCCCGATCGATTTCGACGCGCTCGACGCCGAGCCGGTCGACCTCGTTTTCCTGCTTCTGGCTCCGGAAGCCGCCGGCGCCGACCACCTCAAGGCCCTGGCCCGCGTCGCGCGCATCCTGCGCGATCCGCAGACCGCGCAGAAGCTCCGCGACACCCGCGATCCGGCCGCGCTCCATGCGGTCCTGACCCAGTCGGCCGCGGCGGCCCCGTCCAACGCCGCCTGACCGGCCTCGCTTCCCCTTTAAGAAAACGGAAACCACGTTCCACAGCATTTTTCGTAAAAACGAAAATGCCCGGAACTCCGCACCACCGCGCACAGTTGCCCGTAAGATTGAGATATTTGGGAGCCGGCAGCTTCCACTCTTATGGAGACAAAGATGCGGAGTGTCCTCGTAGTGGAAGATGAAGCGATTATTGCGCTTGATCTTGCCTGCTCCCTCGAACAACTTGGTTATCGTGTTCTGGGCCCCGCCAGCAACGGCGCCGACGCACAGCGCATCGCCCGAACCGAGCACCCCGACCTTCTCCTGATGGACGTGACGATCCAGGGGGGAACTGACGGCATCGACATAGCGCGCGCCATCATGGACGAAATGCCGGCTTACGTCGTTTTCCTGACCGCCCATTCCGACGACGCCACCCGCCGCCGCGCCGAGAACATCCGGCCGAAGGCGTTCCTGACCAAGCCTTGCACCGCGCGACAGATGCAGAACGTGCTCGCCGCCGCGTTCGCGTGATCGGCGCATCGCGAACCAGGAACCACGCACACGATCCGGCGTTGGGCTGACAGCTATACTCCCCTGACGGTGGATAGCATGGACGAGATCTTCGAGACGCAAGGCGGCATGACCGACGTCGCGGCACGACCCAGGCTTTGGCGCTTCGCGCCGATGGCCAGCGATGATGATGCTCGCTGGCTCGGCGGCCCGATCTGGAGCGAAGTGACCGTCCGCGCCGAAACCAGCGGCCAGGCAGTTCAGCTCGCATCCGAGTGGGAGAACGACATGCTCCGCCATGAACTCGGAGTCGATATGCCCCATAGCGTGCTGATGGACCGTCAAAGCGCCCTGGCCGATCCGACGCTTTATCAGGTCGAGGAAATCCACGATCCCGAGCCTTACGGCGGTCTCGGCGTCGTTTCGCACGGCGACCAGCGGGCGCCGATCGAAGACCCGACCTTGCAGGCCAGGAATGCCGACCGCGAGAACGAGGACGACCTGATTAGCGTCCGCGCCTATCATATCTGGGTCGCCGAGGGCGAACCCGAAGGCCGCGACGAGGAACACTGGCGCCGGGCGCGCGAAGAGCTGATGGCCGGTCATCCAGTTCGAAGGTGACAGCCGGCCAGCGCCTGGGCGGACCTTATCCCGGGAGCTTGTCCGCGAGTATTTCGAGCTTGTAGATCTCCGGCTGCTTCTCGAGCAGGTCGCCGGCTTTGACCTTTTCCATCAGGGCGGCGGCCACCCTCCCGTTGAGATGCGCGTCACGCCCGGCTTCGTCGTCGAACGTGTCGAAGATCGCGAACGAGGACGGCCCCTCCTGAATGGCGAACCACGAGACCGTGCCCGGCTCATCGTTCACCACGGGCACGGCGGAACGCAGAAAATCCGCGACCTCCTTCTCCTTGCCCGGTTTCGCCTGCAGCGGAACATACAGCGCGAATTTGGTCATCTCGTTCTCCTCCCACGGACCATTGGAACGCAGACATCCAACGCTCCGACGATCGGGAAGGTTCGGACGGCATCGAAACCGATAGAGGCGCGGACGCTTGCACGCCGGTACGCAAGGGGTCCCGCCGGAGCACCGGCGGGACTGGTTGTTACGAAATCCGCCTGCCAATTCGCCGCCGTGCTTCCGCAGAGCGGAAGGAAAGGTTCCGGGATTGTCGCCTAGCGATGGAGGCCTCCCACTCGCTCTCGGCGAGGGCGTCATAGAACCTCGAATACGATGCGAGCATTGCCTGTTCGGATGGACTTCTGCATTCGCCGGCCAGACGGCTCAGGCGGCGGGATTCGATAGAAAAGTCGTGGGTCCTGGCCACGGGATCCTCCCTCGATTGGGGCGGGAGCACGTGTCTCTCAGTCGTCAACGCCCATTTGGATGTGACGATGCACAATTTTCGCACGCTGGCGCCTCCGAGTCGATCACCCGCTCTGGTTAACGCGCTCACCGGCACCCGTTTCGTCAAATTCCGCCATACCATGAACCGGTTGCGCCGAGTAAACTTATGGTGACGGTCACTAGTGCGTGTTCCATCTCATAATTCAACGACAGCCCGTTACATAAATAGAATGCCGCAGAACCACGAATTTTCGCTCGGTGACCGCGTAGAATTGCTCCGCACCCCCCGCAACGTCCAGCGAGGTGCTTATGAAGTCAGGCGCCTCATGCCACGGAGCGAGGATGGCGAGCCGCAATACCGCATCCGCAGCGACGACGAGATGGCGGATCGGATAGTCGGCGAAAATCAGATCTGCTCACGTCCTTCAGAGACGGCCGTCAAGCCGGCGGACGCTTTCAGGAATCGCCCGTCACCGCGAATGGAAGCCACGAGCATGTTCGGGCAATACAGGAGCCGCGTCGAAGCGGCCAACAACGACCGGAGGGCGAACCGACCCCGCACCCAGCGATCGCAGGGCGGTTCGTTTGAGCAGGATTTCCCGGTTGCGCCGCCCGGCATCGTTGGGCTGGCTCGGCTGACGACGAAGCTGGAAGCGCTTCAACGCAGCCGCATGATCGTCGGCTGGTCATTGGGTCGCTGGAAGAACGACGAAAAGACCGTGCACGGCGTTCTCTTCAGCAGCGAACGCGACCTCAATTCCGCTCGGATATCTATTGTCGACGAGCCTTGAAGGACAATTATTGCCAATATTCATCACTCGATAGCTACACCGAACGTAATAAATATAAGCCGACTACTGTCAAAATCGTAAATCATACCTATGTATTGGTTATGGCAGACAAAACCGAATACATACGAAAATCGGACCGCCTCGTAGCAATAGATGGCGATTATTCTTCTATGCACGTGACCGGATTCTGGCACGCCCAACGCGTGAAAGCGCGGGTACAGCGACTGACGACCAGGACGAGGTCGCGCCCAGCGAGGGCGGCTGGGAGCCCGCTCTCGGCAAAGCGCCTCATTGATCCCGCGGGATCGCGGCGGCTATCGAGGCACCTCAGCTAGTAATTCACCCTCGCATTGCCTTCGGGCTGCGAGGGAAGAGGGCGGCCGCCGCGCAAGCCGTGCGTGGCGGCCACTCCATCCGCGACCGAGAAGGAATCTGCACATGGGCGACATGCGAAAGGCGCTGCAATCGATGGGGGTTCCCGTCGATTTCGAGCCGGACAATGTCTGGTCGGAGCGCCATGAACCTTCGGCTCCCCGAATCTCGCTTCGCCTCCGCGATCAACTGGTCATGGACATGTCGATCGCCAGAGCTGGCCAGCTATCTGAGGCGCTTGAGCGTGCCGGCGACTGGACCGGCGCTTCGGCCGTCATGGACTGCATCGACGCGGCCAATCATCAACGGACGTTCCGTGTTCATCTGGCGCAGGCGTGACGAAAGCCCGCGTTGGGCAGAAGACCACAGCCCAGGACGGCGGCTCGCATTGGACAAGATCGTGGAGACGCAAGGCGGCACGACCGCCCCACCGGCAACAGCGCGGCTTTGGCGCTTCACGCCGGTCGCCGCCGATGACGACCCTCGCTGGCTCGGCGGCCTGATCTGGAGCGAAGTGGTTGTCCGCGCGGTGATCAGCGGTCAGGCGATCCAGCTCGCATCCGATTGGGAGACCGACATGCTCCGCCATGAACTCGGAGTTCTACGTGCCCCACAGCGTGCTGATGGACCGTCAAAGCGCCCTGGCCGATCCAGACTCTATATCACATCGAGGAACTCGACGATTTCGCGTCCCACGGCGGTTTCGGCGTCGTCGCGCACGGCAACTACCGGGCTCCGATCGACGACCCGACCTTGCAGAGCAGAACCGCCGACCGCGAGAACGGCGACGACCTCATCAGCATCCGCGCCTACCACATCTGGCTCGACGACGGCGAACCCGAAGGCCGCGACGACGAACACCGGCGACGGGCGCGGGAAGAGCTGCTGGCCGGGCGTCGGGTGAGAAGATAGGGCGGAAAAAAAATCGTCTGTTCCCGGAAAGCTGTCCGCCGACGCCGATCTCCGGGATCCGCTTGCAGGCTGCTATTCCCGAATGAACGCCTAAATCTCTTCGCGCGTCAGTCTCCCGTCCTTGTTGGTGTCGGCGCCATCAAAGACCCGCCTATGAATGGCCGAGACCTCTTCGAAGGAGAGCGCGCCGTCGCCGTTCGTATCGGCGACCGTGAACATGATCTTCATCATCACGCGAGGATGCGCGCCCCTGCGACCGTGCATCCCCATCATCGATCTTTCTCCCATCCCTTCCATCATTCTGTGGGACCTCTTGTCGTATGAGTCCTCTTCGTCATCAGATTGAGCGACGGCGCCGACGGTCATCCCGGCGGCGATCAAAATAGCGAGGGTAGCCGTGCGCGGCAGTGCATCGAGGTTCATCGGATCCTCCCTTTGGCCTTGGAGTCCGTTGATGTCACTGGCGCTGTGCCTGAGGTAGGAAGCGCTCCCGGCGGCCATTCGCCAGTTCGCCGGCGCAACGCCGGACGGATTCCACGACAGGGGACGAGGTTCCGCCAAAACTGCGCCGAAATTGCGCTAGGGCCTGCGGAAGGAGGTCATGGCGAGATCGTCAGATCAGCGCCCGCCCGATCCTCGACGACGGCACCTTCATCTCCGAGGCGACCGCGATCCCCGAATATGTCGACAATCTCGACGGCAAGCCCGCCCTCACCGGCCGGACACCGAAGGAGAAGGCCGTCATCCACATGACGCAGCGGCGCGAAGCCGAGGTTCTCGATCCCGTCGGCATCCTTCCACCACGCCACGCCGGGCCTCGGCCCGCTGCTCCATGTGCACAAAAGCCCCGACTGGGCCGGGCGGAAGGACTGGGGAGAGCGGAACGGCAAGCGCGCCCTCGGTCGGTGATGTACGCGTGCACGTGCACGAGAGGTCGACACATCGTCCCGATACGTGGGGGAAGCACGTCCCGTTATATCAGTGCTGAGGGGAAACCCATGAAGCTCATAAGGGTGGATCAGGGCGAGGGCCGGGTGCTTGTATATCAACCCCAGCAAAATCATCATGGTTGTCCAGACGATGGGCGTTCCGACGACTGAGATCAGGATGGTGGAAGACAATACGGCAAAGACCCTTGAAAGCGCTGAGAGCTTTGTAAGGCGGCTGGCTGTGGCGGGCCCGTCGGGCACAATGACCCGTCTGTGCGAGTGCACTGGGACGGTCTGGCTGCCGGTCGTAGCTCTTAAACTCGCCGGCGGCCAAAGGCCGTGGAAGCGCCCGCCTCCTCCGACTTGAGACGCTCCGCGTGGGGATGCGGATCGCGTCAACCACACCAACACTGAAAGAGGATGCGACCGCATCCCCCGCCCCTCCGAGGGGCGATCTTTCCGACATCGTTGTTTTGGCAGGCGAGGATGAGGCGCGCCTATGCCTCTCCCATTCATGGGAGAGGTCGAGTCGGCGAAGTCGAACCGGGTGAGGGCAACGAGGCATCTCCGATCGCCCGACGCCATCGCCCCAATGCCCTCACCCGCTCGCTTCGCGAGTCGACCCGGAATTAGGCAGCAAAAACCACCATCAGGATGAATTGTTCCGCCAATCCAGTATCCTGGAAGAGATTATTTGAGGGGCATACGTTATCTAAGTGCGAAGGCAGGTGGCTCCGGCGGCGCGATTTCCGTATCAGTGAAAAGGTTGGGAAACAGCCTTTCTCGGTAGTCGAGTGGGAACGCGATCCGGACAGGTGTTTTGGGCGAGGAAGACTTCAAGAACCCGGCTTTTACCAAGGTTCCGACAGTGTTCCGCGCAGTTCTCTCGGACGTCTTGAGCGCAAGGTGGGCCTCGCCGCGCTCCATCGAGCCATGTCTCAAGACCGCCCCGATTAGATCGGGGGCGCGCTTGTCTTCGACGAGGTCAGCAACCAAAGCACGGAAGCGCGGTTCAAGCCTGTCGAGATCGAACATGAAGGCGGAGAACTTGATCTGATCCAGCACGACCGACAGGAACCACTCGCAGTAGTCCTTCAGGGCCGCGGCCGACAGATTGCCGCGGCCATCCAAAGCTCCACGCCTCGGACTGTCGGCGTAGTCCATCATTCTTTTGTATTCGCCGCGATCCTTTAGACCGCGTGCCAGCCCGCGAGAGATGGACCAGAGGCCGAAACCGCCAACGCCGGCACGCTGTGCCATAGCGTGCGACATCAAACGACTGACGCGGCCGTTCCCGTCGGGAAACGGATGGACGTAGTTCAAGCGATGGTGGGCGGAGGCAATGGCAATGATCCTGGTGCTTGCCCAGTTCTCTGCTGCTCCGAACCGTTTGGCGAAATGATCCATGAAGGCGTTGACCCGCTCGGACGATGGCGGGTGGTGCCGACCGACGACGACGTCGTCGGCGTCTTTCTGTCGGAACTCTCCGGGCACGATGTCCACACGGGTGCCATCAGGACGTTCGACGAACCTGAACTCTTCCGGCATCTCCTCGTAGAACATGCGATGCACCCAACAGAGGAACTCTACCGACGTCGGACTCGGTAGGGTTCCGTTGAGGTGCATCTCGTCGATCTTGCGCTGCACGATCACGTGGGCTTTCGCTTCCAATGCCAGCGGGCGGGTTTCCGGCCCAAGTTCAGCCCCGGCGAGCGCGCGTTCGATGTCCTTTGGACGTGTGTTATGGCCCTCGATCAGATTCGAATAATAGGAGTTCATCATCCGCACGAGATCGCTGAGTTCGGACGCGGATTCTGGGTGCAAACCTCGCCCGAGGGTTGCCGCTTCCCGCTGAAATCTCGATTGAGAGATCCGCGAGAACCTGGGGAATGGCATCCTCGAAGAAGAGAGGTTCGATACGGCCGGGAATCTCGAGCATTTTTGCCGAATCCGATTTCAAAGAAAGTTGTTCGATCATAGGCAGTTATCGAGGAAATAGGCAATCGATTGCCGATCTCCATTGCCGATGTTGACTGCCGATCCCGAAAGGTTCGAGCCTGCCAAGCAGTCTGGTGGTCTTTGCTGCCTAATTCCGAAGTCGACCTCTCCCGCAGGCGGGAAAGGCAATCACCCCACCCAACCCGAAAGGAGACCCAACCGAATGCCCAACCCACCCATCCCCCGCACAGACTTCGGCCTTCGCCGCGATGCCGAACTCGCGATCCAGATTGTCTCCATCCTCACCGGGCTCTGCGGGAGCTGCCCCAACCCGGCCTGCCAGCGTTCCAGAAGCTGCGAATGGCGGCATCCGACCTGCCATGACCGCGCCCGCGCCGCCGGCAGCACGGACTTCGACGACGCGCTCGCGATCGCCGGACAGATCGGCCTCCTCGCGCCGCTGCCCGACGATCCGGACGGTCTCAAGCACATCGAGCAGCTCGAACGCATGCGCGGCCGCCTGACGCTCGGCCGCCGCCATGCGCTCAGGCATCCCGAAGAGTTCATGGCGCAACCCGGCCGCTAGACTTGCCCCTCACCGCCGCCCCGCCTAGAAGGAACCCATTCCAAAGAACAGCAGGTAAAAGTCCCATGTCCGCACGCCCGTCCAACCGCGCGCCCGACGAGATGCGCCGCGTTTCCCTGGAACGGGGCGTCGCCCGTTACGCCGAAGGCTCCTGCCTTGTGAAGTTCGGCGAGACGCACGTGATCGTCACCGCTTCCGTCGAAGAGCGCGCCCCGGCCTGGCTGCGCGGTTCCGGCAAGGGCTGGGTCACCGCCGAATATTCCATGCTGCCGCGCGCCACCCATGAGCGCACCCGCCGCGAGGTCACCTCCGGCAAGCCGTCCGGCCGCACCCAGGAGATCCAGCGCCTGATCGGCCGCTCGCTCCGTTCCGTCGTCGATCTCCGCGCGCTGAACGAGCGTCAGGTCACTGTCGACTGCGACGTCATCCAGGCCGATGGCGGCACCCGCACCGCCTCGATCACCGGCGCCTGGGTCGCGCTGCACGACTGCTTCCAGTGGATGCTCGCGCGCCAGCTGATCCCGGTGAACCCGATGAAGGAGAACGTCGCCGCGATCTCGTGCGGCATCTTCGGCGGCGTGCCGGTGATGGACCTCGACTATGCCGAGGATTCCAAGGCCGAGACTGACGCCAATTTCGTCATGACCGGCTCCGGCGGCATCGTCGAGGTGCAGGGCACGGCGGAAGGCGCGCCGTTCTCCGAGGACGAGCTGATGGGCATGATGCGTCTCGCCAAGCAGGGCGTGGCCAAGCTCGTCGACCTGCAGAAGATGGCGGTCGCGTGACGAGACTGCTTCCACCCGGCAGCCGCCTCGTCGTCGCGACGCATAATTCAGGCAAGCTCCGGGAATTCCGCGAACTCCTCGCGCCGTTCGATCTCGATCTCGTCTCGGCGGGCGACCTTAACCTGCCCGAACCGGACGAGACCGGCACGACCTATGCGGAGAACGCGCTGATCAAGGCGCAGGCCGCGGCCGATGCCAGCGGTCTGCCGGCGCTCGCCGACGATTTCGGCCTCGCGGTGCAGGCGCTTTGGGGCGCTCCGGGCATCTTCTCCGCCCGCTGGGCCGGCCCGTCGAAGGATTTCGGCGCCGCCATGCAGCGGATCGAGGACGATCTGCAGGCCCGTGGCGCGACCTCGCCCGGGATGCGCCGCGCCGCCTTCATCGCCGCCCTCTGCCTCGCCCGTCCGGGCGACGAGCCGGTCGAGATCGAAGGATCAGTTGTGGGCGACCTCGTCTGGCCGCCGCGCGGCACCCAGGGTTTCGGCTATGATCCGGTCTTCCGCCCCGATGGGCACGAGCGGACCTTCGGCGAGATGGACGCGGACGAGAAGCACGGCGTCGACTGGCAGACCCGGACGGGCCTGTCCCACCGCGCCCGCGCCTTCATCGCGCTCGCCAACCGCATTTTCGGGACTAACGGACGGTGAGCGACGACCCCGGCTTCGGCGTCTACGTCCATTGGCCGTTCTGCGCCGCCAAATGCCCCTATTGCGACTTCAACAGCCATGTCCGGCACCAGCCGGTCGATGAAACAGCGCTTCGCCGCCGCTTTCGCCCGCGAGATCGAATATTTCGGCGCGCTGACGCCCCGACGGAAAGTCCGCTCGATCTTCCTCGGCGGCGGCACACCCTCGCTGATGAAGCCGGAGACGGTCGCCTCGATCCTCGATGTCGATCGCCAGGACCTGGCCGATGGAGCCAAACGCCGAGATCACACTGGAGGCCAACCCGTCGAGCGTCGAGGCCGGCCGCTTCGCCGGCTACCGCGCAGCGGGCGTCAACCGCGTCTCGCTCGGCGTGCAGAGCTTCGACGACGGCGAGCTGAAGCGCCTCGGCCGTCTGCACAATGCGGCGGAGGCCTTCGAGGCGATCCGCATCGCGCAATCGACCTTCGACCGCTCGTCCTTCGATCTGATCTACGCCCGCCCCGGCCAGACGCCGGAGATGTGGCGCGAGGAGCTGACCGCCGCCCTCTCGCGCGCCGGGGAGCATCTGTCGCTCTACCAGCTGACCATCGAGGAAGGCACGCCCTACCAGGCGCTCTACGACGCCGGCAAGCTGAAGATGCCCGACGAGGATACCGCACGGGCGCTCTGGGACGTCACGCAGGAGACCTGCGCCGCCGCCGGAATGCCGGCTTACGAGATATCCAATCACGCGCGCCCGGGCGCGGAGTCGCGCCACAACCTGCTCTACTGGCGCTCCGGCGAATATGCCGGCATCGGCCCCGGCGCACATTCGCGCATCGACATGATGGACGGCCGCCATGCCTTCTCGACCGAGCGCCAGCCCGAGCACTGGGCCGCGCGCGTCGAGCAGTCCGGCAACGGCGTCGTCGACGACGAGACGCTCGATCCGGTCGAGGTCTCCGACGAATATCTTCTGATGGGCCTGCGCCTCAGCGAAGGCATCGACATCGAGCGTTTCGAGAAGATCGCCGGCTACCGGCTCGACCCGTCGCGTATCCGCGATCTGGAAGAAAACGGCCTGATCAGCCGCCCGGCTCCCGGCCGGATCGGCGTCACGCTCGAGGGCTTCCCGGTGCTGGACGCGGTCGTGGCCGACCTCGCCGCCTAGAGGCCGGCGACCGAGAAGCTGCCCTGCGCCGGGCTGACGACCTGCGCGCCGCCCTGCTGGACCTTCATCACGGCAAGTCCGCGATCGTTCAGGCCATTTGACTTCAGCCGGAAGATGCCGTCGATGCCCTTGAAGCCCGACGAGGCGGTCAGCGCCTGAGGGCTTAGTCCCGCGACACCCTGCGCCTGCGTCAGCGCCGCCGCGAGCAGCACAGCGTCATAGGCAAGCGTCGCGGTGCGCACCGGCGCCTCGCCGAACCGCGCCTGATAGCGCTGAGAAAAATTCGCCCATCCGGCCGAATCCGGTCCGGCATAGAGCCCGCCAGCGAGAGCCGGCGAGTTCAACGTCTGCGGATCGTCCCACACGCCCGTGCCGAGCAGGGCGATGCGTTTCAGATCGACACCAGACGATTGCAGCATCCCAGCAATCGCAGGCGCCTGATCCGGCACCAGAATAGCGTCGATACCCGAGGCGGACTGCGCGATGCGCGACACCACCGCTTTCATCGCGCCCTGATCCCCAGCCTTGTAGCGCTCGAGCCCGACCACACGTCCGCCATTGCGCGCCACCGCCTCCTGGAACGCTCCCTCGACGACGCTGCCGTAAGCGTCCTCCGGCAGAATTGCCGCAAAAGAGCGCTTACCATTCTTCACCGAATAGGAGACGATCCGGTCGACGTCCGACTGCGGCAGGAAGCTCAGGAGATAGACGCCGCTCGCGGCCGCGCTGGCATCGGTCGAAAAGGCGAGCACCGGAATGTTCGATTGTTTGGCGACCTGACCGGCTGCCGCGACGCCCTGCGCGAACAACGGTCCGAGGATGATCTGGGCGCCCTCGCCCACCGCTTCCTGCGCAGCCTGGGCCGCGCCTTGCGGCGTGCCGAGATCGTCTTTCACCACAAGCTGGAGGCTCGTCCCCTTGAATTCGCTGAGCGCCATCTCGCCGGCGTTCTTCATCGAGCGCGCCGCCGCGCCCGCGCCACCGCTGGCCGAAAGCGGCAGGATCAGTACAGCTTTGGCCTGCGCGCCCTGCGTCTGCTGGGGCTGGCCGCCGTCGATCGCGTCGAGAGGCTGCGACGTGACCGTTCCGGACGGCGCGGAGAAGCCGCCGCCGCCAGCGCCGCGTTCGGTTCCGCCGAGGCAGGAGGCAAGCATAAGCGACACGCAGCCAATCGCCAGGAAGCGCAGGAAGGTTCGCGGTCGGTGTTCGGCGGGCATTTGGCCTCGCTGGCTCATGTTCGGCGGCAGCGGCATTTCGCCCGTCTGTCGCGCTCCGAGGCTCTCGCGTGCATTGCCGATGCACCGGCCCCATCGTAACGTCTGCCCCCTTGGTAACCGACGGATTCCCTTATGCCAAGCCTGACCCGGCCGGGTTCCACGGCCAAGGCTGACGAGACGGCGCGCCGCCGCGACTATTGGATAGACGGCCAGAAGCTGGAAGCGCCCCGCGCCGCGCACGGACTTCACATCGTCGCGACTCCGATCGGCAATCTCGGCGACATCACGCTCCGTGCTCTGGCGACGCTTGCGGGAGCCGATGCGATTCTCGCCGAGGACAGTCGCGTCACCCGCAAGCTCCTGACCCGCTTCGGCATCACGGTGCCGATCCTGCCCTATCACGAGCACAACGCCGCCGAGATGCGCCCGAAGGTGTTGGCACGGCTGAAAGATGGCGCGGCATTGGCGCTCGTCTCGGATGCCGGAACGCCGCTCGTCTCCGATCCGGGCTTCAAGCTCGTTCGCGCGGCCGTCGAGGAAGGCTACCCGGTCATTCCCATTCCTGGCCCCTCCGCCGTCCTCGCTGGCTTGACCGTCGCGGGCCTGCCCACCGACCGCTTCTTCTTCGAGGGCTTCCTGCCGCCCAAAAGCGCAGCCCGCCGCACCCGCGCCGCGGAAATCGCCGACGTGCCGGCCACGCTCGTCTTCTTCGAGACGGGACCACGTATCGCCGCGACTGCTCGCCGATCTCAACGTCGTCCTGGGTCCGCGCCCGGCGGCCGTCGCCCGCGAACTGACAAAGGCATTCGAGGAAGTGCGTCGCGGCACGCTCGCCGAACTGGCCGAGGCCTATTCCGACGCCGAGCGCCCGCCCAAAGGCGAGATCGTTCTTCTGGTCGGCCCGCCGCTCGAGGAGGAGGCGCCCGCCGGGGAAACCCTCGACGACGCACTCAAAGCCGCGATGGCGACCTCGTCGCTCAAGGATGCCGTCGCCGAAGTCGCCAAATCCAGCGGCGTGCCGCGCCGCGAGGTCTATGCCCGCGCACTCGCCCTTTCGGACGCACGTGATTGACCGCAACACGCCGCATCCCCGATCCCGCGCGCCGAGCGGCCTATGGCCTCGGCCTGCGTTCGGAGACGATCGCCGCGCTTTTCCTGCGGATGAAAGGCTATCGCGTGGTAGCCCGCCGGCACCAGACCCCAGTCGGCGAGATCGATCTCATCGTCCGACGCGGCAGGACCGTTGCCTTCGTCGAGGTGAAGGCGCGGCCGACCCTCGCTATGGCGGCCGAATCCATCCGCCTTTACCAACAATCGCGCATCGTCCGCGCGGCCGAGGCCTTCCTCTCGCGCAATCCTCGCTTAAATGGCTATGACCTTCGCTTCGACGCCGCGCTAATCGCGCCCGGCCGCCTGCCCCGCCACCTCCCGGCCGCGTTCGACGCCGGCCGCTGACCCCGGAAGACCCAATGCCGCTCCGCGTAGCCGTCCAGATGGATCCCATCGACCACATCAACCTCGCGGGCGACTCCACCTTCGCACTCCTGCTGGAAGCGCAGAGCCGCGGGCATGAATTGCATTACTACACACCGGACAGGCTGGCCCTCGTCGGCAAGGATGGCTTCACCACTGCGGCGCCGCTTCAAGTCCGCGACGAAAAGGGCGACCACTTCACGCTCGGCGAATTCGAGCGCCGGGCACTGACCGATTTCGACGTCATCCTGCTCCGTCAGGACCCGCCCTTCGATCTCGCCTACATCACGACGACCCATATCCTCGAACGCGCCCAGCCGAAAACTCTCGTCGTCAATGATCCATCCGCCGTCCGCAACGCTCCGGAGAAGGTCTTCGTCACCGAATTTCCCGACCTGATGCCGCCGACGCTCATCACCCGCGATCCCGGCGAGATCGCCCGCTTCCGCGCCGAACAGGGCGAGATCGTGATGAAGCCGCTCTACGGTCATGGTGGCGCCGCCGTCTTCCGCGTCGGCCAGACCGACCAGAACTATGGCTCGCTGATCGACATGTTCTCGACCACATGGCGCGAGCCTTGGGTCATCCAGAAATTCCTTCCCGCCGTCTCGAAAGGCGACAAGCGCATCATCATCGTCGACGGCGAGTTCGCGGGCGCGGTCAATCGCGTCCCGGCAGCCGACGATCTCCGGTCGAACATGGTGCGCGGCGGCCAGGCACAAGCGACGGAACTGACGCCGCGCGAGCGGGAGATCATCGAGCGCATCGGTCCGTCCCTCCGCAAAATGGGGCTCCTGTTCGTCGGCATCGACGTGATCGGCGACTACCTTACCGAGATCAACGTAACCTCCCCGACTGGCCTGCGAGCCATTCAGCGCGTCGGCGGGCCGAATGTAGCGGCGGTGATCTGGGACAGGATCGAGGCGAAGCGCGCTGCTTTCTGAAGCACAGATGTTCACTAAACGTTCTTGACGTCGACAGCGCGCACTTATCCCCTCCACAGCATACATGCTCTGAGGGGATAAGTGCTTGATACCGCGCCTGTTGGAGCGCGTCGCCGCCGCCCGCGCGCTCCAACAGGCGCGGTATCAAGCAATGGGCGCAACGGGCCGCACCAATTCAGCCGTCAGCGCCACGCTCATCGAGGCTGCCGCCGCGCCCGATTCGGCCGGCATGCGGCTTCTGCACGATGCGGCCGAGGCGATGAAGCTCTCTGCGCGCGGTTATCACCGGGTGCTGAAAGTCGCCCGCACCATCGCCGATCTCGACGGAGAAGAGCGGGTCGGACGCGTGCATCTCGCGGAGGCGTTGTCTTACCGCACCCTCGCCGCATAGGGCGCGAATCTGTTCGGAAGTCCTATCCGCCGCTGTATCCGGTGGCCGTGTCTGCTAGCACTCGGGGATGGACGCGTCGGTTCACACATCCCATCCCGGCCAGGACCACAAGGTCACGCCGATGATGGAGCAGTACATCGAGATCAAGACCGCCAATCCGGACTGTCTGCTGTTCTACCGGATGGGCGACTTCTACGAGCTGTTCTTCGAGGACGCGGAGCAGGCGAGCCGCGCGCTCGGCATCATGCTGACCAAGCGCGGCAAGCATCAGGGCGAAGACATCCCGATGTGCGGCGTGCCGGTCGAGCGCGCCGACGATTATCTCCAGCGGCTGATCGCAAAGGGCTTCCGCGTCGCGGTCTGCGAGCAGATCGAGGATCCGGCGGAGGCCAAGAAGCGCGGCGGCAAATCCGTCGTGAAGCGAGATGTCGTCCGGCTCGTCACGCCAGGCACACTGACCGAGGACGCGCTCCTCGACCCGCGCCGCTCCAACCGGCTGATTGCGTTGTCCCGAGTACCGACCGGCGAAGATACCGCTCGGATCGGCATCGCCACCATCGATATCTCGACCGGCGCCTTCATCGTCGAGGAAACGAGCCCATCCAATCTCGCGACCGACATCGCCCGTCTCGATCCGGCCGAGATCGTCGTACCGGAAGCGATGCTGGACGACGAGCTTCTGGAAGCGATCATCCGCGGCGCGCGTGTTCCAGTCGCGCCGGTCGCCCGCGACATCACCGACGGCGCCACCGCCGAACGACGCCTGACCGAGGCTTTCGGCGTCACGACCTCGGCCGGTTTCGGCCAATTGAGCCGGGCCGAACTCGCTGCTGGCGCGACCGCCGTCAGCTACATCGTCCGCACCCAGCGCGGCGCCCGGCCGCCGCTTTCGCCGCCGAAACAGACAGGCCGCGACGACGTCCTCCACATCGACGGCGCAACCCGGGCAAGCCTCGAACTCACCCGCACGCTCGGCGGCGAGCGCACGGGCAGTCTGCTCCATGCCATCGATCGCACGGTCACCCCGGCCGGTGGCCGCTTGCTTGCGGACCGGCTGGCCAGCCCTTTGACCGCCCCGGATGCGATTATCCGGCGTCTCGACAGCATCAGCCTGCTCTTCGACGACACGCGCCTCCGCCGCGATCTTCGCGCTCTTCTCAAGGCGGCGCCCGATCTCGTCCGCGCTGCGCAACGCCTCGCCTTCCGGCGCGGTGGTCCGCGCGATCTCGCTTGCGTCCGCGATGCATTGGTCGCCGGCCGCGATGTCTCGTCCGTGCTCGCGGGTCGCGACCTTCCCGCCGAACTTGGTGAGATCCGCGAAAGCCTCCGCGCACCTGATCCAGAAATCCTCGCCGCGCTCAGCGACGCACTCGCCGAGACTCTGCCGCTACGAACCTCGGACGGCGGCTTCGTTCGGTCGAGCTACGACCCCGACCTCGATGCCGCGCGCGAACTGCGCGACGAATCCCGCAAGGTCATCGCCCAGCTCCAGACCCGCTATGCCGACGAGACCGGCCAGCGCACGCTCCGGGTCAAGCACACCAATTTCCTCGGCTTCTTTGTCGAGGTACCGGCCGCGACCGGCGAAATCCTGCGCACGCCCCCATGGAACGCGACCTTCGTCCACCGCCAGACGCTGCAGGGCGCGATGCGGTTCTCGACCGTGGAATTGTCGGACCTCGAGCAGCGCATCGCCGCCGCTGGAGATCGCGCGCTGGCGATCGAAAGCGCGATCTTCGAACGGCTGTCCCATATCGTCATCGAGGCCGGCGACCCGCTGAAGGACCTCTCGGACGCACTCGCCGCTCTCGATGTCGCCTCTGCCCTCGCCGAGCTTGCGGCCGACCGCTCCTACGCCAGGCCTGACGTCGATCTATCGCTCGATTTCGCGATCGAAGGCGGCCGCCACCCTGTCGTCGAACAGGCGCTCAATGGCGCGCCGTTCATCGCCAACGGCTGCGATCTGACTCCCACACAAGCGCCGAGAACGGTCGGATCTGCATGATCACCGGCCCGAACATGGGCGGCAAGTCGACCTATCTCCGGCAGAACGCCCTGATCGCGATCCTCGCCCAGATCGGCAGTTTCGTCCCCGCCGCCTCCGCTCGGATCGGCGCGGTCGACCGGCTGTTCAGCCGCGTCGGAGCAGCGGACGATCTCGCTCGCGGGCGTTCGACCTTCATGGTCGAGATGGTCGAGACGGCGGCGATCCTCAATCAAGCCGGCGAGCGCTCGCTCGTCATCCTCGACGAGATCGGCCGTGGAACATCGACCTTCGACGGTCTGTCAATCGCTTCGGCGACCGTCGAGCACTTGCACAATTCGAACGGGTGCCGCGCGCTCTTCGCGACGCATTTCCACGAACTGACGGAATTGTCGAAGCGTTTGCCGCGCCTCTTCAATGCGACCATGCGCGTGGCCGAATGGAAAGGCGATGTCGTCCTGCTGCACGAAGTCGTGCCGGGTGTCGCCGACCGCTCCTATGGTATTCAGGTCGCCAAGCTCGCCGGCCTGCCGGCCTCGGTAGTCGAGCGGGCCAAGACCGTGCTAGCCGAGCTTGAAAGCGCCGACCGCACAGGCAAGCGTGGGAAACCGGTCACCGATCTGCCGTTATTTTCCCTTGCGGCCGCAGCACCTCCGCCGATCGTGCCGGAGCCTGAGCCAGATCCGTCTTTAGACGCCCTGGACGAAATCGAGCCCGACGATCTGACCCCGCGCGCGGCACTGGAGGCGCTCTATCGCCTAAAGGCGCTCCGCAAGAGCGCATCGCGGGAGTTTCCGCGAGATGCGCGGGCGTCTAAGAAGGACTGATGAACGTTTCTCTCCGCGCGCTCGAACCGCAGGGCATCCCGGTCACCATCGACCGCGCGTCGCTCGATGCCGAACTCGATCGCCTAGCGACGGAATTCAAAGGCGATCTCCCGGGCCGAGACGCCGCGGTCAAGACCCTGTTGAAAGCCACGCTCGCGCACGGCCGCAATGCGGCGCGCGAGCGGCTCGACAAGAACAATGACGGGCGGATCTGCGCCCAGGATATCTCGAACCAGATGGACGAGGTGATCCGAGCGCTGCATCGATACGTCCTGGCTCATATCCATCCGCCCACCGCGAACCCCGCGGCGAGCGAACGGCTCGAGGTCATCGCGGTCGGCGGCTACGGCCGTGGCATGCTGGCCCCCGGGTCGGATATCGACCTTCTCTTCCTGTTCCCGAACAAGCCTACGCCCTGGGGCGACGCCGTCATCGAGGCGATGCTCTACGTGCTCTGGGATCTCGGCCTGAAGATCGGCCATGCCGCGCGCGGTCTCGACGAGTGCATCAAGCTCGCGCGAAGCGACATCACGATCCGCACCGCGATCCTCGAAGCACGCCGGATCTGCGGCGACGAGGGCCTAGCGGATACGCTCGCGCATCGTTTCGACAAGGAGATCGCGCACAGCACCGCGCTCGAATTCGTCACCGCCAAGCTGGCGGAGCGCGACGAACGCTACAAGCGCACGGACACGTCGCGCTATGTCGTCGAGCCGAACGTCAAGGAGGGCAAAGGCGGCCTCCGCGACCTCCACACGCTCTTCTGGATCGCCAAATACGTCTACGGCGTCCGCGACGTCTCGGACCTCGTGGAGGCCGGCCTGTTCACCCGCGAAGAGCTGAAGACCTTCATCAAGGCGGAAGACTTCCTCTGGGCGGTCCGCTGCCACCTGCACTTCGTGACCAACCGCGCCGAGGACCGGCTGAGCTTCGAGTACCAGCCGGAGATCGCCGCCAAGCTCGGCTACCAGGTCCATCCTGGCCAGCAGGCGGTCGAGCGATTCATGAAGCACTACTTCCTCGTCGCGAAGGATGTCGGCGATCTGACCGCCATCGTCTGCGCCGCCATGGAGCAGCGCCATGCAAAGCGGCCACCGAGGCTCGATCGCCTGTTCAGCCGCTGGTCGCGCTCGCGCCGTCGCGCTCTTCCGAAAACCCCCGATTTCCGCATCGAGAACGAACGTCTGACGATCGTCGACGACCACGTCTTCGTTCGCGATCCCGTCAACCTGATCCGCTTCTTCCAGGTCGCAGATCGCGAGGACGTCGCGCTGCATCCAGACGCGATGCACCTCATCACGCGCTCGCTGAAATTGATCGACCGCGATCTCCGCGAGAATGCCGAGGCCAATCGCCTCTTCCTCGAGATCCTGACCTCGCGCAACGCGCCGGAAACCGTCCTGCGGCGCATGAACGAGACCGGCGTACTCGGCCGCTTCATCCCCGACTTCGGCAAGGTCGTGGCGATGATGCAGTTCAACATGTATCACCACTATACGGTGGACGAGCACCTGATCCGCTCGATCGGGATCCTGGCGGAAATGGACGCCGGCACTCTGAAGGACGAGCATCCGCTTTCCGCCGAGGTCTTACCGACGATCGCGCAGCGCACTGCGCTTTACGTCGCGACCCTCCTCCACGATGTCGCCAAGGGCCGCCCGGAAGACCATTCGACCGCCGGCGCCAAGATCATGCGGCGTCTCGGACCCCGTCTCGGCCTCTCGGCCGCAGATACCGAAACGGCGTCATGGCTGATCGAGCATCATCTCCTGATGTCGAACACGGCGCAGTCGCGCGACATCTCCGACCGCAAGACGATCGAGGCGTTCGCCGCGACGGTTCAGACGCTGGAGCGACTGAAAATGTTGCTCGTGCTCACAGTCAGCGACGTGAAGGCAGTCGGACCTGGCGTTTGGAACGGCTGGAAGGGCCAGCTTTTCCGCACGCTCTACTGGGAGACCGAGCTCGTCCTTACCGGTGGTCATTCGTCGGCGGACCGCAACGACCGTGTCCGCATGGCCAAGCAGGAGACGCGCGAGGCGCTGTCGGCGGATTGGAAAGAGACCGAAATCAACTCCTATCTCGGCCGCCACTACGCGCCCTATTGGCTCAAGGTCGAGCCGGAACGCCGCGGTGCCCATGCCCGCTTCCTTCAACAGGCCGAGAAGGAAGACAAGCATGTGGCAACGATGTTCACCAGCGACGCCTTCCGAGGCGTGACCGAAATCACGGTTATGGCGCAGGACCATCCTCGCCTTCTGGCGGTCATCGCCGGAGCTTGCGCAGCGACCGGCGCCAACATCGTCGACGCCTTCATCAACACCACGACCGACGGTCTCGCACTCGACACGATCTTCATCGACCGGGCCTATGATGAGAACGAGGATGAGAACCGACGTGCACAACGCGTCGCCACCACGATCGAACGTGCACTCCGCGGCGAGCTGTGGCTGACCGATGCGATGCAGAAGAAGGCCGAGCAGCGGAGCCGCCGGACCAAGGCCTTCGACATCGAACCGCAGATCGTCGTCACCAACGACTGGTCGGACCGCTACACGGTGATCGAGATTTCCGGCCTCGACCGGCCCGGCCTGCTCTACGAGCTGACTTCGACGGTCTCGCAGCTCAACCTCAACATCGCCTCGGCGCATGTCGTGACGTTCGGCGAGAAGGCGGTCGACACGTTCTATGTGACCGACCTCACCGGCTACAAGATCACGAGCGAGGTCAGGCAGGCGACGATCCGGCGCGAATTGCTGGCCGTCTTCGATCCGGCGAACGGCTAGTTCAGCTCGATCTGCATGAAGACGAGATCGAGCAGGCGGCCGAACTTTCTGCCGACCTTGTCGAGTTTGCCCGTCGTCCGAAATCCGAACGCCTCATGCAGCGCAATCGAAGCCGCGTTCTCTGAATCGATCGCCGCCACCATCACGTCCTTGCCGATGCCGCGCGCGGCCTCCATCAGGGCGATGAGCAGGGCCTTGCCGACGCCGCGGCGACGGGCGTTAGGACCGATATAGAGCGAATGCTCGACCGTTCCGCGAAAGCCCTCGAACGCCCGGAAATCGCCGAAGCTGCCATAGCCCAGCACTCCGCCGTTCTCGACGGCGACCAGGATCGGATAGCCCTGCCGGCGGCGCATCTCGAACCAGGCTCGCCGATCCTCCAGTGTCGATGTGTGATCGACCCAGATCGCGCTCGAATTCTCGATGGCGTCGTTGTAGATCGCGAGGATGGCCGGAAGGTCGGCTTCGGTCGCGGGGCGGATGTCTACCATGTCCCCGACCCTCAGCCTTTCGGCAGAAGTCCGACTTCGCGGTAAAACCGCTCGGCACCCGGATGAAGCGGAAGGCCGAGCCCGCTCGACGCCGTTTCCGGCCTGATCATTTTTCCCTTGGCATGACCGTTGTCGAGCAGCTTGCGGGTGTTGTTGTTCCAGAGCGCTTTGGTCACAGCGTAGATGAGCTCATCCGGTTGAGTCTCGCTGGTAACCAACAGCGCGTTGACGCTCAACGTCTTCGTTTCGCGGCGGATGCCCACATAGGTATCCGCCGAGATCCTGTCCCGCGCGAAATATTTGTGCTCCCGCAACACATTCTCCGCCTCCGGTCCGTCGAGCGGCACGAGATCGATGCCGACCGAAGCGGACAGTTCGGCGATCGCCGTCACCGGGGAACCGCCGATGAAGAAGAAGGCGTCGATGATGCCAGCACCAAGCTGGGTGCCGGCGACGTCGGGCTTCATGTAGCTGACGGTGAGGTCGTTCTCGTCAACTCCATAGGCCCGCAGGACTATGTGGGCATCGATCAGGCCACCCGACCCGGGCTCGTCGAACGCCACGCGCTTGCCACTGAGATCGCGCACTGTCGTGATGCCCGCTCCCTTGCGCGCCACGATATGGAATGTCTCGGGATAGAGATTGGCGATGGCTCGCAGTTCCGTGACGCGCGGCTTGCCCTCGAAAACCCCTGTCCCCTCATAGGCCCAATGCGCGACGTCGGACTGGGTCAGTCCCGCCTCGATCTCGCCTTTCTGGATGCCTTCGATATTCGCTACCGCGCCATTGGTGGCGAGGGCGACCGCGACCAGGCTCGGCACGCCGCAGGAACCACCATCGTGGCATGGCCGGCTGCCCGGCGGATTGGAGATGGCGTTGGCGATCAGTCCGCCGATCGGAAAATAGGTACCCGCCGTTCCGCCGGTGCCGACGCGGAAGAACTTCATCGTCTGGCCGTGGACGTCCAATGCCGCGCCGACCGCGACCGCAGCGATCAGCGCAAGGGCGGCATTGCGGGTCCAGACGAGATTGATCATGTTCCTCTCTGAGGTTCTGTCATGCACTCATCGCATGAGGAAAAAGCGGAAACAATGAGCCGATTGAACTTGAACAAGAGGCATCGCCGGTTATCCCAATGACCGATCGAGCGAATTCACCCGAGGGCCGTTTCGGCCTGCCGCAGCTCAACGAACGTTCGCGAGAAATCTTCAGGCAGATCGTCGACGGTTATCTGGCGACCGGCGAGCCCGTAGGTTCGCGAAATGTTTCGCGCATCCTGTCGACGCCGTTGTCGCCCGCGTCTGTCCGCAACGTGATGTCGGACCTGGAAAACCTAGGCCTCATCCATGCGCCGCATACCAGCGCCGGGCGGCTGCCCACCGAAATCGGCCTGCGCTTCTTCGTCGACGCCATGCTGGAGATCGGTGAGGTCTCGGAGGAGGAACGCCGGACGATCGATGCCAAGGTCGCGGGCGCCGGAATCGGCCGGTCGATGGACGACGTACTGGGACAGGCTTCGGCGCTTCTGTCCGGCCTATCGCGTGGTGCCGGCGTGGTGCTCGCCTCCAAGCAGAATGCCCGGCTCAAGCATATCGAATTCGTGCAGCTCGAACCGCGGCGCGGCCTGGTCGTGCTCGTCGGCGAGGACGGCTCGGTCGAAAACCGTATCCTGCCTCTGCCGGTGGGATTGCCGGCTTCGGCACTGGTCGAGGCGACGAACTTCCTGAACGCGCGCATCGCGGGACGCACGCTGAACGAGACGCGCGCGGAGATCGAAACCGCGCGTCAGGCCGCGATGCAGGAGCTCGATGCCCTGACGGTCGACCTGATCGAGCAGGGACTGGCGAGTTGGGTCTCCGGCGAGGACGCAGAAAGGCGGCTCATTGTCCGCGGCCAGGCGAATCTTCTGGAGGACCTGAAGGCGCTCGACGATCTGGAGCGCGTCCGCACGCTGCTCGACGATCTCGAAAGCAAGAAGGAAGTCAGTGAGCTTCTCGGCCGCGCCGAGAACGCCGATGGCGTCCGCATCTTCATAGGCTCGGAGAACAAGCTGTTCTCGCTCTCCGGCTCGTCGATGGTGGCGGCACCGTTTCGCGATGCACGCCAGAACATCATCGGCGTGCTCGGCGTCATCGGCCCGACGCGTCTGAACTATGCGCGCGTCGTGCCGATGGTCGATTACACTGCGAAGGTGGTGGGGAAGCTCTTGGGAGAGGGGTGAGCCTTAGTGGAGGCTCACCGTTTCAAGTTCCTGTTCCCAGGCATTGGCGACCGCCGCTTCCTTGCTGTCGGCAAGGAGGATCGGAGTGCCATCGGCGCCGAGAAGCGCAAAGAGTTCGACACCCGGCTGCAGGTCAGGAGCCTGCGGGAACAGGCGATTGATCTCGTCGGACTGCATGCTCTTCACATAGGCGAGACGGCCGCCGCCAAGCCCCTTCAACTGCGCCGCAGTGATGAACGGTTCGGTGTGATTGGTGTTGTCCGCATTCATATCACTCATCCTCCGCCCGGTTATGAACGGGCTACAATGTCGATCTTCCGCACGAGCCGTTCCGGCTGAGGCCGGATGAGGTCGATCGTCAGGAGACCGTTCGCGAGATCCGCGGCGAGGACATCCATGCCCTCGGCCAATACGAACACCCGCTGGAACTGCCGCGCGGCGATGCCGCGATGCAGAAAGACGCGTCCTTCCTCCTCAGTCTGCCGCCCGCGAATCACGAGCTGGCCTTCCTCGAGGGTCACCGACAATTGCTCGGCCGTGAAGCCTGCAACCGCCAATGTGATCCGGAGACGGTCCGGAGCGCCCGCATCCGCGGCGAGCCTTTCCACATTGTAGGGCGGATAGCCGTCGCCACCTTTGCTCAAGCGATCGAGCGTTCGCTCGATCTGGTCGAAGCCCAGGAGAAGAGGGCTCGACAAAGGGGACAGACGGGTCATTCCAAAGCCCTCGCGGGAAGCGACTTTGCGATGCGAGACCCAGAATTGGCATCTCACGAAACGATAGATGGTGGGCTTTGCGGCACCATGCAAGACGGCTCTCAACCGCGCCGTTTCCGAAGATTATTTTCGCCGGGCTGCATCGGTTTCGCTATCTGCCGCGTTCATCGCAGGCAAGAATGCGATCACGAACCTGTGATGGGTTTGATTCGCTCCGGGATGCGTATCTCGGCTGGCGGCTTGTGGTCTCCACCATCGCTGGGAGATGAAGGTGGCCGAACTGAGTTTTCGTCAGAAGGAAATCGTCTCGCTGGCCCGCTTGCAGGGCCGGGTCGGAGTGGACGATCTTGCGCTTCGCTTCGATGTCACGCCGCAGACCATCCGCAAGGACCTGAACGAACTCTGCGACATGCGCCTGTTGTCGCGGATCCACGGCGGCGCGATGATCGCGTCCGGCGTCGAGAACCTCGGCTATGAAGCGCGGCGACAGATCGCGGCACGCGAAAAGCGCGCCATTGGCGAAGCAGCGGCGAAACTGATTCCGAACAATTCTTCGCTCTTTCTGAACATCGGGACGACGACAGAAGAGGTCGCTCGCGCTCTGGTGAATCACGAAGGGCTTCTCGTGATCACCAATAATCTGAACATCGCGACGCTGCTTTACCCAAATCCGAAAATCGAGGTGATCGTCGCCGGCGGCCCGGTACGGCGCTCGGACGGCGGCGTCATCGGCGGCGCCGCGGTCGACTTCATCAAGCAGTTCAAGGTCGATTTCGCGGTCATCGGCACCTCGGCGATCGACGACGAGGGAGCCCTGCTCGACTACGACTTCCGCGAGGTCCGGGTGAGCCAGGCGATCATCGGAAACTCCCGCAAGGTCATCCTCGTAACCGACCGCTTCAAGTTCGAGCGCTCCGCACCGATCCGCGTCGCTCATATCTCGCAGGTGAACATGTTCGTCACCGACTGGATGTCGTCGGAGAAGGTTCGCGGCCTCTGCCGCGAGCACAATGTCGAGGTTCTCGAGACGGTCGGCTCGCCGCCTGAGACCGAGCAATAGCGAAGCGGAAACTTTCGCTTTTATTTTCGTTTTTTCGCTATTGCGCGCATTAAGAGGTTCGTTTAGCGTCATTCCTTAAGCGCGGTCGCGAAGAAGCCGTGCGACGATGAAGGGACGGACGGCGTGTCAAACGCGGCCTACGACATCGCGATCATCGGTGGCGGCATCAATGGCTGCGGCATCGCCCGCGACGCCGCCGGACGCGGTCTGTCGGTCTATCTTTGCGAGCAGAGCGACTTCGCCTCGGCCACCTCGTCGGCCTCGACAAAGCTCATCCACGGCGGCCTGCGTTATCTCGAATTCTACGAATTCCGTCTCGTCCGCGAGGCGCTGATCGAGCGCGAGCGGCTGCTCCGCATCGCGCCGCACATCATCTGGCCACTGCGCTTCGTCCTGCCCCACCATTCCGGACTTCGCCCGCGCTGGCTGCTTCGTCTCGGGCTATTCCTCTACGACAGCCTGGGCGGCCGGAAGATCCTGCCGGCTACGAAGACTCTGGACCTGCCGAAGTCTCCGTACGGCGCTGCCCTGAAACCCGATTTCCGCACCGGCTTCGAATACTCCGACTGTTGGGTCGAAGACGCGCGTCTCGTCGTGCTCAATGCGATCGACGCAGCGGCGCGCGGAGCGTCGGTCAATCCGCGGACGAAATGCGTCGCCGCCCGCCGCGACGGCGGCCTCTGGCGCCTTGCGGTCGAAGGTCCGCACGGCAAGAGCGACACGATCGTCGCCCGGACGCTCGTCAACGCCGCCGGCCCGTGGGTGGGCGAAGTGCTGAACGACCAGCTTCGCATGCCTACGCCCGCACCGATTAGGCTCGTGAAGGGCAGCCATATCGTGGTGCGGAAGCTGTTCGACCACGACCATGCCTACATCTTCCAGAACGCCGACGGCCGCATCGTCTTCGCCATTCCCTACGAGCAGGATTTCACGCTGATCGGCACGACCGACCGCGATTTCGATGGCGATCCGGCCAAGGTCTCGGCAAGCGAGGAGGAGGCCGACTACCTCTGCGCTTCCGCCTCCGCCTATTTCCGCGTTCCGGTCACCCGCGGCCAGATCGTCTGGACCTATTCCGGCGTCCGCCCCCTCTACGACGACGGCGCGTCGAGCGCGCAGGAGGCGACGCGCGACTATGTTCTCGACCTCGTTGCCCCGGACGGTCAGGCGCCTCTCCTGACCGTATTCGGCGGCAAGATTACAACTTATCGCCGCCTGGCAGAAGAGGTTCTTGAACGGCTTTCGAACCATCTCCCCCTCGGAAAGCCGTGGACCTCTACCGCTGCGTTGCCAGGCGGCGACTTTCCTTACGGCGGCGCGGCGACACTCGCCGCGAAGCTCCGCGAGGAATTTCCCTTCCTCAGCGAGCGCCACGCCAGACGCCTTGTTCGCGCCTATGGGACCCGCGCGGAGATGCTGCTGAACGGCGCACGCCGCGCCGAGGATCTCGGTCGCGTGTTCGGTCTCGACCTCACCGAGGCCGAGGTGACCTATCTTATGCAGTACGAGTGGGCGCAGACGCCGGACGATGTTCTCTGGCGGCGCTCGAAGCTCGGGCTTCGAACCGGGGCCGAGGATAAGGCCGCGCTCGAAGCATTCATGAGAACAGGGCGCACCGCCGCCCATTCGGCAGCGTGAGGGAGGAGCGATGTCGCTGACCCTCGAAAACGTCTGGAAGATCGCAGGCCGCGCGACCCACATCGCCGACGTTTCGCTGCGTCTGGAGTCCGGTTCGCTCAACGTCCTGCTCGGCCCGACGCTTTCGGGCAAGACAACGCTCATGCGCATCATGGCCGGGCTTGAGCCGCCCAGCCGCGGCCGCGTCCTGTTCGACGGGATCGATGTGACCGACGTGCCGGTGCGCAACCGCAATGTCGCGATGGTCTACCAGCAGTTCATCAATTACCCGACCTTGACCGTCTACGAGAACATCGCCTCGCCGCTCCGCGTCTCCGGCGCGCCGAAGGACGAGATCGATCGTCGCGTGCAGGAAGCGGCGCATCTCCTTCGCCTCGAACCCATGCTTGACCGCACGCCGCTCGAACTCTCTGGTGGCCAGCAGCAGCGCACCGCTCTCGCCCGCGCCCTGGTGAAGCGCGCGCCGCTCGTCCTGCTGGATGAACCGCTCGCCAATCTCGACTACAAGCTCCGCGAGGAACTCCGCGAGGAACTGCCGAAGATCTTCGCGGCTTCCGGCGCGATCCTCGTCTATGCGACGACCGAGCCATCCGAGGCGCTGCTTCTCGGCGGCAATACGGCGACGCTGGACCGCGGCCGCGTCACCCAGTTCGGCCCGACCATCGAGGTCTATCGCCGACCGGTCGACCGCATCACCGCCGAAGTCTTCTCCGATCCGCCGATGAACTTCGTCTCGGCCGCGATCAGAGGCGGCGTGGCCCGGCTCGCGGGAGACGTTTCCCTGCCCGCGAGCGGCCCGCTTGCCGATCTGCCGGACGGCCCGGTGACCCTGGGTTTCCGGCCAAACCACCTGCATCTCGCTCGTGTCGAGGGCGACACGATCGCCATGCGCGGAATGGTCAGCGTGGTCGAAATCACTGGTTCGGAGAGCTTCGTCCACGTCCGGCAGGACGGCGCGGAATGGATCGCGCTTGCGCACGGTGTCCATGAATTCGCGCCCGGGGCGCCGATCGACGTTTATCTCGATCCCCGCAAGCTTTTCATCTTCGACGCGGACGGACGGCTCGTCGCCGCACCCGACCGCGCGGCAGCGGCTTAGGACGGCGATATGGCGGCGATCACTCTCGACCACCTCGCCCACTCCTACAAGGCGCATCCCGAGGCGTCGTCGGACTACGCGCTCCGCCGCCTCGACATCACCTGGCGCGACGGCGGCGCATACGCCCTGCTCGGCCCGTCCGGCTGCGGGAAAACGACGCTGCTGAACATCATCTCCGGCCTCGTCACGCCGAGCGAAGGCAAGGTGCTGTTCGACGGCCGCGACGTCACGAAGATCCCGACCGAGCAGCGCAACATCGCGCAGGTCTTCCAGTTCCCCGTCGTCTACGACACGGTCAGCGTCTACGACAATCTGGCCTTCCCGCTCCGCAATCGCGGCATCCGCCAGGCCGAGGTCGACCGTCGCGTCCGCGAGATCGCCGGCATGCTGAACCTGACGGCCGACCTCGACCACCGCGCCAACCGGCTCACCGCCGACGCCAAGCAGAAGATCTCGCTCGGACGCGGCCTTGTCCGCTCAGACACCGCCGCGATCCTGTTCGACGAGCCGCTGACCGTCATCGACCCGCAGCTGAAATGGGAGCTGCGCGCCCAGTTGAAGCAGCTTCATGCGCAGGTCGGCCGGACGATGATCTACGTCACCCACGACCAGACCGAGGCGATGACCTTCGCCGATACGGTCGTCGTGATGTACGACGGCGCGGTCGTCCAGGTCGGCGCTCCGGCCGAACTGTTCGCCAAACCCGCACACACCTTCGTCGGCTATTTCATCGGCTCGCCGGGCATGAATGTGCTGCCGGCCAAGGTCGAGGGCCGCACCGCCTATGTCGGCCGGCAGCCGGATCAACCTCTCGCGCGGCTATCCGCGCCTGCCGGAAGGCACGAAGATCGAGATCGGCATCAGGCCCGAAGACATCCGCCTCGCGACGGGCGGCGACGGACTGCCGGTCACGATCAACCGCGTCGACGATATCGGCCGCATCCGCATCGCCCGCGCGCAATTCGACGCCCACACGCTCAACATCGTCCTGCCGGAAGAGGCGCGCATTCCCGGCGACGGCGTCCATGCCCAGCCGGTGCCTGAGCGCGTGCACGTCTATGCCGACGGCCACCTCGTCGAAGGGGAGGCCTGAGCGTGGACAAACCGTTCAACAACAAGGCCTGGTTCCTCGTCCTGCCGGTGTTCATCGTCGTCGCCTTCTCGGCGATTCTGCCGCTGATGACGGTCGTAAACTATTCAGTTCAGGACACGTTCGGGAACAACCAGTTCTTCTGGGCCGGAACCACCTGGTTCTCCGACCTTCTCGCCTCCGATCGCTTCCATGAAGCGCTGTGGCGGCAGCTGCTTTTCTCCGCCCTCGTCCTGCTGATCCAGATTCCGCTCGGGGTTCTGATCGCGCTGTGCATGCCTCGCAAGGGCTGGGGCGTGTCGGTTACGCTGGTGTTGATGGCGCTTCCCCTGCTGATCCCGTGGAACGTGGTCGGTACGATCTGGCAGGTGTTCGGACGCGGCGATATCGGCCTGCTCGGATACACGCTGAACTCCCTCGGACTGAACTACAATTACGTGCAGGACGTCGAAGACGCATGGATCACCATTGTGGTGATGGACGTCTGGCACTGGACCTCGCTCGTCGCGCTGCTCGCCTATGCCGGTCTGCGTTCGATCCCGGAGGCGTATTACCAGGCGGCGCGCATCGACGGCGCCTCGCGCTGGTCGATCTTCCGGCTGATCCAGCTTCCGAAGATGAAGCACGTCCTGATCATCGCCGTGCTGCTGCGCTTCATGGACAGCTTCATGATCTACACCGAGCCGTTCGTGCTGACGGGCGGCGGCCCCGGCAATTCGACCACGTTCCTGTCGATCGACCTCGTCAAGCTCGCGCTCGGCCAGTTCGACCTCGGCCCGGCCGCGGCGATGTCGATCGTCTACTTCCTGATCATCCTGCTGCTGTCCTGGGTCTTCTACACGGTGATGACCCAGGACGAGGACACGAACCGCAAGGAGGGCACGCCGTGAAGCGCATCATCCTCGCCCTCTACATCACCTTCCTGCTGGTGCCGATCTACTGGCTCGTGAACATGTCGTTCAAGACGAACCAGGAGATCGTGACGACGATGACGATTTTCCCGACGTCGCCGACGCTTGCGAACTACGTCGTCATCTTCACCGACCCCGCCTGGTATTCGGGCTACATCAACTCGATCACCTACGTGGTGCTGAACACGATCATCTCGATCTCGGTCGCGCTGCCCGCCGCCTATGCCTTCTCGCGCTATCGCTTCCTCGGCGACAAGCACCTGTTCTTCTGGCTGCTGACCAATCGCATGGCCCCGCCGGCGGTTTTCGCCCTGCCCTTCTTCAATCTCTATTCGGCGATCGGTCTGTTCGACACGCCACTCGCCGTGGCGCTCGCGCACTGCCTGTTCAACGTGCCGCTGGCCGTCTGGATTCTCGAAGGTTTCATGTCGGGCGTTCCGCGCGAAATCGACGAGACCGCGTATATCGACGGCTATTCGTTCCCGAAGTTCTTCGTGAAGATCTTCATGCCGCTGATCGCGTCCGGCATCGGCGTCGCCGCCTTCTTCTGCTTCATGTTCTCGTGGGTCGAACTGCTGCTCGCCCGCACGCTGACGTCGGTCAACGCCAAGCCGATCGCGGCAACGATGACCCGCACGGTTTCGGCATCCGGAATCGACTGGGGCGTGCTCGCGGCCGCGGGCGTGCTGACCATCATCCCGGGCGCACTCGTGATCTATTTCGTCCGTAACTACATCGCCAAGGGCTTTGCCCTCGGCCGGGTTTGAGGAGGAGCATCCGATGGAAAGCTTCGCCTGGATGGCTTGGACCTGGCAGACGGCCGCGTTCTTCACCGGCATCGTCGCCATGTTCGTCTTCATGACGATCTGGGAGCGCGTCTCGCCGTCCGGCGAGCGTCACGGCGTGCTCGGCATCACCACGACGCGCGGCGACCGCCTGTTCATCTCGCTGCTCGGCGCGCGCGTACATACACCTCGCCTGGCTCGGCTTCACGACGGCCGATCTGTGGTGGGCTTCGATCATCTCGGTCGTCTACGCGCTCGCGGTCTTCCGCTGGGTCTGAGGCGAGAGAAGGAATTCCGCGCGGCAAGCGTTCGGGCCGACGGATGACAAACGAAACGAACGTGGGAGGAAACCATGCGCAGAAACATGACGGCCGCGGCAACGGCTGTGGCGCTGGTGCTCGGCACGGTCCCGGCCTTTGCGGATATGGACGCCGCCAAACGCTGGGTCGATTCCGAGTTCCAGCCTTCGACGCTCTCGAAAGAAGAGCAGATGAAGGAGATGGAATGGTTCGTGAAGGCAGCCGAACCGTTCAAGGGCATGACGATCAATGTCGTCTCCGAGACCATCACGACGCACGAGTATGAATCGAAGACCCTCGCAAAAGCCTTCTCCGAGATCACCGGCATCAAGCTGACGCACGATCTCATCCAGGAAGGTGACGTCGTCGAGAAGATCCAGACGCAGATGCAGTCCGGAAAGAACATCTACGACGCCTGGGTGAACGATTCCGACCTGATCGGCACGCACTATCGCTACAAGCAGGCCGTCGATCTGACCGACTGGATGGCCAAAGAGGGCAAGGACGTCACGAGCCCGACCATCGATATCGACGATTTCATCGGTAAATCGTTCGGAACGGCGCCCGACGGCCACCTCTACCAGCTTCCCGACCAGCAGTTCGCGAACCTCTACTGGTTCCGGTACGACTGGTTCACCGATCCCAAGAACAAGGAAGCGTTCAAGGCCAAGTACGGCTACGAGCTGGGCGTGCCGGTCAATTGGTCGGCCTACGAGGACATCGCCGAGTTCTTCTCGAACGATGTGAAAGAGGTCAACGGCCAGAAGATCTTCGGCCACATGGACTACGGCAAGAAGGACCCGTCGCTCGGCTGGCGCTTCACCGATGCGTGGCTGTCGATGGCCGGCAATGGCGACAAGGGCATTCCGAACGGAAAACCCGTCGATGAATGGGGCATCCGGATGGAAGGATGCCGCCCGGTCGGCTCGACGGTCGAGCGCGGCGGCGACACCAACGGCGCGGCGGCGGTCTATTCGATCGCCAAGTATATCGAGTGGATGAAGAAGTATGCCCCGCCGCAGGCGAACGGCATGACGTTCTCGGAATCCGGGCCGGTGCCGGCGCAGGGGCAGATCGCCCAGCAGATCTTCTGGTACACGGCCTTCACCGCCGACATGGTGAAGTCCGGGCTGCCAGTCGTGAACGCGGACGGCACGCCGAAATGGCGCATGGCCCCCTCGCCGCACGGCTCGTACTGGGAGGACGGCATGAAACTCGGCTATCAGGACGCCGGTTCATGGACGCTCCTGAAGTCGACCCCGCTGGAACGGCGCAAGGCGGCCTGGCTCTACGCGCAGTTCGTGACCTCGAAGACGGTCTCGCTGAAGAAGAGCCATGTCGGCCTCACCTTCATCCGCGAGAGCGACATCTGGGACAAGAGCTTCACAGAACGCGCGCCGAAGCTCGGCGGTCTCGTCGAATTCTACCGCTCGCCGGCTCGCGTGCAGTGGACCCCGACGGGCGTGAACGTGCCGGACTATCCGAAGCTCGCGCAGCTCTGGTGGCAGAACATCGGTGATGCAGCCTCCGGCGCCAAGACGCCTCAGGAAGCCATGGACGCTCTGGCTAATGCACAGGACCAGGTGCTCGGCCGTCTCGAACGTGCCGGCGTGCAGGGCGAATGCGGTCCGAAGCTGAACGAGAAGCAATCCGCGCAGTACTGGATCGACAAGGCCAAGGCCGATGGCAACATCGCGCCACAGGCGAAGCTCGCAAACGAGAAGCCGAAGGGTGAAACGGTCGACTACGACACGCTGATCAAGTCGTGGCCCGCCAACCCGCCGGAGAAGCGCGCTTCGGCAACGACTCCAGCGCCGGAGCCGACGAAGGCCAACTGACGCCTGAGACCTGCTAAGGTACCGAGGGGCCGGAGCAATTCCGGCCCCTCGCTGCAAGGTAAGTCGTCGCCGCGACACATGAACGACCTTCACTCGAGAGTTGCCGTCCCAGCAAACCCCGAGGTCCAACTCATGCGCTTTTTCTGGAAGATCCTGGCATGTGGCGCACTCATCGTGGCCACCACCGCCCAGGGAGCACAAGCCGACGTGCCCATGTCCGGCCAGTTCGCGGCCGAACGCGCCTGCCTCGCTTTTCAATCTTTTCGCCGCGAAACCAATCCCGGCAACATCCAGATCGAGCCCGGACAGATCTACGCCCTCGTTGCCAAGAACCGCGAAGATGCCACGCATTATCGCCTGCGTGTCGACGGCGCGCTGCCGATCGAGCGTTGGGTAGAGGCCGGCTGCGGCGTGGTTTCGAGCGACGACGACGGTCCTGTAACCCCTGACGCGCCACTGGCCGAAGGATCGGGCGAATTCCTGCTCGCCATCAGCTGGCAGCCCTCCTTCTGCGAAACCCGCTCCCACAAGACAGAGTGTCGGACGCAGACGGCGGACCGGCCGGACGCCACCAGCTTCACCCTGCACGGACTGTGGCCGCAGCCGCGCAATCGCGTCTATTGCAACGTGCCAACCGATCTTGTCTCGGAAGACGGCGCCAGCCGCTGGGACGAACTGCCTGCTCTTCAACTCGCTCCCGACACGAGACAGGCGCTCGACGCGGTCATGCCCGGCACGATGTCGATGCTCGAACGGCATGAGTGGATCAAGCACGGCACCTGCTATGGCGCCGACGCCAACACCTATTTCACTGACAGCATCCGGATCGTGAAGGAAATAAACGGGTCCAAGGCACAGCAATTGTTCGCATCCCGGATCGGCCAGAAGGTCACTTCGGCCGAATTGCGCGCCGCCTTCGATGAGACTTTCGGCGCGGGTGCAGGCGAGCGCGTGACGATGCAGTGCAAGCGGGACGGTGGCCGCCTCCTGATTAGCGAGATCAAGGTCGGCCTCATCGGCAATCCGTCTGGCGGAACCTCGCTGAGCGATCTAATCGCGGCGGCGCGTGCGGTGCGCCCGGAATGCACGGAGGGGATCGTAGATCCCGTCGGCCTCCAATAAGCATGGCAGGACACGAAACGGAGGCCGGGCTCGACCTCGGCCTCCCAACAAGAACAGGAAACGTTTGATGGGCTCGTTCATCCTCGCAATCGACCAGGGCACGACCTCGACGCGCGCGATCCTCTTCAGCGAGACCCTCGACGTCGTCGCGATAGCGCAGAAGGAATTCCCGCAGCATTTCCCGCAGCCGGGCTGGGTCGAGCATGATCCCGAGGACCTCTGGGCGACGACGGTCGCGACCGTCAATGAAGTGCTCGCCCGCGCCAATGCCCGCGCCGCCCAGGTCGCCGCTCTCGGCATCACCAATCAGCGCGAAACCACCGTCATCTGGAACCGCAAGACGGGGCGCGCGATCCATAACGCGATCGTCTGGCAGGATCGGCGGACGGCCGAACGATGTGCGAGACTGAAGGCCGAAGGCATCGAGCCTCTGGTCAGCGAGCGGACCGGACTGATCGTCGACCCCTATTTCTCCGGCACGAAGATCGCTTGGATTCTCGACAAGGTCGACGGCGCGCGCGCGGCGGCGGAGCGTGGCGATCTGGCCTTCGGCACGGTCGACAGCTTCCTCCTCTGGCGGCTGACTAACGGCAAGGTCCATGCGACCGACGCCACCAATGCCTCGCGCTCGATGATCTACGACATCGGCAAGGGCGCGTTTGACCCAGAGCTGATGAAGATTGTTGGCGTGCCGGAAGCCGTGCTGCCGGAGGTGAAGGATTCGTCCGGCGATTTCGGCACGACGGAGGCGCACCTGTTCGGCGCGCCGATCCGGATCTGCGGCATTGCCGGCGACCAGCAGGCCGCAGTCGTCGGGCAGGCGTGCTTCGAGCCGGGCATGATGAAGGTCACCTACGGGACCGGCGCCTTCGCCCTGTTGAACATCGGCGACAGCCCGGTCCTGTCGCAGAACCGCCTTCTCACAACTGTCGCCTACCAGCTCAACGGCAAGCGCACCTATGCGCTGGAGGGCGCGATCTTCGTTGCCGGCGCCGCGGTGCAATGGCTGCGCGACGGGCTCGGCATCATCAAACATGCCTCGGAGACACAAGGCTTGGCGGAGGCCGCCGATCCCAACCAGCCGGTCTATCTCGTGCCCGCCTTCGTCGGCCTCGGCGCCCCCTACTGGGACGCGGAAGCACGCGGCACGCTGACCGGCATTACCCGCGGCACCGGACGCGCCGAGATCGCTCGCGCCGCGCTCGAAAGCGTCGGCTACCAGACCAACGATCTGACGGAAGCCATGCGCGCCGACTGGCCGGAGGCGCGCGAAACCGTGCTGCGTGTCGACGGCGGCGTGGTCGCGTCGAACTGGGCGATGCAGTTCCTCGCCGACATTCTCGACGCGCCGGTCGACCGGCCGGTCATCACCGAGACGACGGCGCTCGGAGCGGCCTATCTCGCCGCCTATGCAGCGGGCGTGTGCCCGGCACCGGAAGAATTCGGGCGCGCCTGGAAACTGGACCGGCGTTTCGAGTCGCATCCGCTGCCGGATCGCGAGAAAAAGCTCGCCGGATGGAAAGATGCGGTGCGTCGCACTCGCACAATGGAAGCCGGATAACTAACTGAGCCGCTCCTCCTCGTCGTTCTCCGGCTTGACCGGAGAACCCATCGGGGGCTCTTGGTGGATCCTCCGGTCGAGCCGGAGGATGACGGCAGCATCATTCCGGCAGGTCTCTCCTTGTCTCCCATCATCTCGGTATCCGGACTGAACAAGGTCTATGCGTCGGGTCTCCATGCGCTGAAGGACGTCAATCTCGACATCCGGCGCGGCGAGATCTTCGCTCTCCTCGGCCCGAACGGCGCCGGCAAGACGACCCTCATCGGCACGATCTGCGGGCTTGTTCGCCCAAGCTCCGGCACAGTCACCGCCGACGGCCATGACGTCGTCGTCGATTACCGCGCCGCGCGCGCCAAGATCGGCCTCGTCCCGCAGGAACTCTCGACCGACATGTTCGAGACGGTCTGGAATACGGTCAGCTTCAGCCGTGGCCTGTTCGGGAAGTCCGCGAACCCCAGCCATATCGAGCGGGTGCTGCGCGACCTGTCGCTCTGGGACAAGAAGGACACCAAGATCATGGCGCTCTCGGGCGGCATGAAGCGGCGCGTCCTGATCGCCAAGGCGCTGTCGCACGAGCCGCAGGTTCTGTTCCTCGACGAGCCGACAGCCGGCGTAGACGTCGAGCTTCGCCGCGACATGTGGGCGATGATCGGCCGACTGCGCGAGCAGGGCGTCACCATCATCCTGACGACCCATTACATCGAGGAAGCCGAGGAGATGGCCGACAGGATCGGCGTCATCCGCAAGGGCGAGATCATCCTCGTCGAAGAGAAGACGACCTTGATGGCCAAGCTCGGCAAATCGCGCCTGCGCGTCGACCTCAAGGAGCCGCTGGAGAAGGTTCCGGCCGACTTGATCGCCTGGCCCATCGAACTCGAGGACGACGGCCACGCGCTCGTCTACACGGTCGACCCCGAACACGACCAGGCGGGCGTCGCGGAGCTTCTCCGCCGGCTCGTCGCCTCCAACATCGACTTCAAGAGCGTCGAAACCAGCCGCTCCTCGCTGGAGGAAATATTCATCGATCTCGTGAGGGAGCAGGCATGAACATCCACGCCATCCGCGCGATCTATGTGTTCGAACTGAGCCGCACCTGGCGCACGCTCTTCCAGAGCATCGCATCGCCGGTCCTGTCGACCTCACTCTACTTCATCGTCTTCGGCTCGGCGATCGGCTCCCGCATGGAGACGATCGACGGCATCAGCTACGGCGCCTTCATCGTGCCGGGCCTGATCCTGCTGACGGTCCTGTCCGAAAGCGTCTCGAACGCCAGTTTCGGCATCTATCTGCCTCGCTTCACGGGCACGATCTACGAGGTGATGTCGGCGCCGATCTCGGTTGCCGAGATCCTGTGCGGCTATGTCGGCGCGGCGGCGACCAAGTCGATGATCCTCGGCCTGATCATCCTTGCCACCGCGCGCATCTTCGTGCCGTTCGAGATTGTCCATCCATTCTGGATGATCTCCTTCCTCGTCCTGATCGCGGTGACGTTCTGCCTGTTCGGCTTCGTGCTCGGCATCTGGGCCGACGGCTTCGAGAAGCTGCAGATCGTGCCGCTGATGATTATTACGCCGCTGACCTTCCTTGGCGGCACCTTCTATTCGATCCAGATGCTGCCGCCGTTTTGGCAGACGGTCACGCTGTTCAACCCGATCGTCTATCTGGTGAACGGATTCCGCTGGGCGTTCTACGGGGTCGCCGACGTCAATGTCGGGGTCAGCCTGGGCATGACGATCCTCTTCATGCTGACCTGCATCGGCGTGATCTGGTGGATGTTCCGCACCGGATACCGCCTGCGTCAGTAGCCAGAAAGCCGCTCAACTTCTGGTGGAAAAATACCCGGACCTGATCCCTGTAACCACTTGGGATCAGGTCGGTTTGCATGCTAGTCTCACGCATCGTCGGTGAATGGAACCTTTCGTGGATGAACGCATTCCACGACTGCCGTAAGTTTCACACAAAGCAAGTGTTGCATTAGTCAGCGCGCGAGGAGCGTCGGCTATGTTGGCGAAATCGAAGCCTTGGCACTCACCCTATCTGCACGACGTCGTCATGCATGACGTCGACGACGATCGGCTGCCTATAGCGGACAACGACAATCATCGTCCGATCCGCGAGCAGTTGCAGGCCCGCTGGACGATCGACGGTGCCGCGATGGCAGGCGTCGGCGTCAGCGTGGCTCTCCAGTTCGTCTGGTCGAGCGCTCTCGTCTGGCAGCTGGGTGGTTGAGTGAACGAATAGAAGAGCAGGCCTTGTCGCGGCGCCCCGCCGCGCAACATTCCCCGGTATGACGAACCGGGCCGTGGATTTTTTGCGAAATTGGGTCGCGAAGAACGTTGTGGCGGTTGCTGGGGACCAGCGCGTCAGCGAAGCAGGCCTCCTGGCATTCGGAGTTCGTGACGCCGCCGCCGCGATCGGCATTCGCGAGGCGGAACTCGTCGCGGCCGCCGGCGGCGATCTCGACAGCTTCATGATGGAGGCGCTTGCCAGCCCGGAGGCGATCGCGCGAAGCCAGGAAACGTATGGTCGGGACGACTGACCAGGCCTGCGCGGGTTACTAGAAATCGTCGTCCAGATTGTCGTCCAACATGCCATGCGAAGGCCGGGCCGGGCGGTAGAGCTTCCAGAACAGCACACCGACCACCAGGGCCAACACCGCCGCGAGTGAAAGTTCCATCATCCTTGCTCCTCCCACTGTGCTCCTCGACCCAGTGATTCAACGACCTGTTGAACCCCGGCGTTCCATTGTTTCAGTCGATCGACCGACGCACTTCCGCGAAGCTCGCTGAAGCCCTACAGAAGCGACAACGAAAGAGCTGAGAATGACTTTGAGGATCGGGGTTGTAGGGCTGGGCTATGTCGGCCTGCCGGTGGCGCTGGCGTTCGCACGACATTTTCCGGGCACGATAGGTTTCGACATCGACGCCGTTCGAGTCGACAACCTGAAAGCCGGAAATGACTGGTCTGGCGAGACGTCGAGCAAGGAGCTTCTCGCAAGCCCGCTGATCATGACGGCGAACCCGGACGACCTGGCGCCCTGCAATATCTACGTCGTCTGCATTCCCACCCCGATCCATGCCGACCGTCGTCCCGATCTTGGTCCGTTGTCGGCCGCGTCGAGGACCGTGGGTGGCGTTCTCTCGAAAGGCGACATCGTCGTCTATGAATCGACCGTCTATCCCGGCGCGACCGAGGATTTCTGCGGCCCCATCCTCGCGGAGATTTCGGGTCTCGAGCAGGGTCGCGATTTCAAGCTCGGCTATTCGCCCGAGCGGATCAATCCGGGCGACGAGCGGCACCAGCTCGAGAACACGATCAAGATCGTCGCCGGCGAAGATGAGGAAACGGCGGCTGTCCTCGCCGATGCCTATGGCAGCTTCGTCGAGGCCGGCATTCACCGCGCGCCGAGCATCAAGGTCGCGGAGGCGGCCAAGGTGCTCGAAAACACCCAGCGCGATCTGAACATCGCCCTGATGAACGAGGTCTCGCTGATCTGCGATCGCCTCGACATCCGCACCAAGGACGTCCTGGATGCCGCCGGCACCAAGTGGAACTTCCTGAAGTTCACACCAGGGCTCGTCGGAGGGCACTGTATCGGCGTTGACCCCTACTATCTGACCGCCAAGGCGCAGGAGGTCGGCTACCACCCCGAAGTCATTCTTGCCGGCCGCCGGATCAACGATGCGATGGGCGGCTTCGTCGCCCGCAAGCTCCTGCAAATGCTCGGCGCGGCGTCGCGCAGCCCGCGCGATCTCCGCATTGCGATCCTCGGCCTGACCTTCAAGGAGAATGTCGCCGACATCCGGAACAGCCGGGTGCCCGATATCGTGGCCGAACTCGCGTCTTACGGCGTCGGCTGCAGCATCGTCGACCCGCATGCGGACGCCGAGATGGCTCGCGAACATTACGGTCTTACGCTGACATCCTGGAGCGAGATCGGCGAGCTCGATGCGCTCGTCCTGGCGGTACCACACGCAGGCTTCGTGTCTGACGCCGCACAGATTCTGGATTGTGTGCGCGATGGCGGTGTTTTTCTCGATCTCAAATCGGCGATCCGTCATGAAACGGTGCGCCCCGATTTGCGATACTGGAGTTTGTAACGTCCGAAATTTCGGGGTGACGACGGACTTCCTCTCCATTAGCCTCTATCGGCAGAGCGGATGGCTCTCTGGGCAGTGCGGCAATGTCGGCAGCGCGAGTGACGGAAAACGGACGGCAGTCGCGGAATGCCTAGGGTACTGCTCTACAGTCACGATACCTATGGGTTGGGACACATCCGCCGTACGCGTGCGATCGCCAATGCGCTCGTCGCCGCCTATAGCGATTTGTCGGTCCTGATCATCTCCGGCTCGCCGCTCGCGGGCGCGTTCAATCTCGCTCCCGGCATCGACTTCGTGCACGTTCCGGGCGTCGAGAAAGGCGAAGGCGGCCGTTATGCGAGCGCCAATCTCCGGATGGAGCTCAACCAGGTCACGGCGCTTCGCGAAGCGCTGATTCGCCAGACCGCCGAGTCGTTCCAGCCGGACGTTTTCATCGCCGACAAGGAGCCGGCCGGCTTCCGCGGCGAACTCCTGCCGACGCTGAGGGTTCTCAAGGCGATGGGCACCCACCGCGTCATTGGTATTCGCGATGTGCTCGATGAGCCCGAGGCGATCCGCGGTGAATGGGCAGAGACGGGCGCATTGCGGGCGCTGACCGAATTCTACGACGACATTCTCGTCTACGGTCCCGAAGACTTCTACCGGCCTCTCGACAGCATCCCGATGCCCGCCGAGCTTCGTTCCCGGATCGTCTATACGGGCTATCTACGCCGTTCCGTGCCGCACGGACCGCCGAGCATCCGCTACCCGAAGAGCGCCAAGGGGCCGTATATCCTTGTTACGACCGGCGGCGGCGCGGATGGCTATGGGCTGATCGATTGGGTTCTTTCGGCCTACGAAGCAGTGCCGAACATCCCGCTTCCCGCCGTCATCGCCTTTGGCCCGTTCCTGTCGACGACACAGCGCCGGGCGTTCCTTGAGCGCATCGACAAGCTGTCGAACGTCGACGCGGTCAATTTCGACAACAAGCTGGAGCGAGCGATGAGTCGCGCCTCGGCCGTTGTCGGCATGGGCGGCTACAATACGTTCTGCGAGATTCTGTCCTTCGACAAGCCGGCGCTCATCGTGCCGCGCTCACGGCCGCGCCGCGAACAGACGATCCGAGCGCAGCGCGCCGAGGAACTTGGCCTCGTCCGTTTCCTGCCCGATCCCCTCGAAATGGATAGCAAGCCGGATCCGGCAATCATGGCGTCTGCGCTGTCGGCGCTTTGCCAGCAGAGTCCGCCTTCCGCAGCGACGATTCCGGGTCTTCTCGACGGCCTGCCGCGCATCGCACGGCATCTGGCGCCGACACTCACCTCGTCCGTCCGTATTCGCGAACCGGCGATTTCCGGAGCTTGATGACGTGAACCCTCGTGTCGCGGTGTTGCTCAAGGGCTATCCGCGCCTGTCGGAAACCTTCATCGCCCAGGAAATCCTCGCTCTTGAGAAGCGCGGCTTCCAGATCGACATCTGGTCGCTGCGCAAGCCGACCGATCGATTCTCGCACGCGATGCACGGCCAAATCTCGGCGCGCCTGTTCTATCTGCCGGAATATCTGCATGACGACCCACTGCGCGTACTGCGGGGACTCCTGCACTCATTCCACCATCGCGGCGCATTGCGCCTTTTCGCGACCTTCGCCCGCGACCTGATCCGCGACCCAACTCCGAACCGCGTCCGCCGTCTCGGTCAGGCGATGGTTCTGGCTCGCGAGGTCGATCCGCGGATCGAGCACCTCCACATCCATTTCCTGCACACCCCCGGTTCCGTGGGCCGTTATGCCGGTTTGCTGACCGGCAAGAGCTTTTCTTTCTCGGCCCACGCCAAGGACATCTGGACGACGCCCGATTGGGAGCGGCGCGAAAAGCTCGCCGATGCGAGCTGGTGCGCGACCTGCACGACCGACGGTCAGAGTGAGTTGAAGCGCGTTGCCGCGCCTGACGATCGCGAACGCGTCAATCTCGTCTATCACGGGCTCGATCTTGCCCGGTTCCCGGAACCGCCCGCATCACGCCCTCTTCACGACGGCAGCGATCCTTCCAATCCCGTCAAGCTCCTCGCGGTCGGCCGTGCGGTCGAGAAGAAAGGCTTCGACGATCTTCTCGAAGCCCTTGGGCGCCTTCCGCCCGGGCTAAATTGGCAACTGGCCCATATCGGGTCGGGCGAATTGATCGGCCGGCTCAAGGAGCAGGCCGAGAGTCTCGGCCTTTCGGAGAAGATCGACTGGCGCGGCTCGAAGGCGCAAGATTCGGTGGTCGCCGCGATGCGCGAGGCCGATCTCTTCGTGTTGCCGAGCAAACAGGCGGCCGGCGGCGACCGCGATGGGCTGCCGAACGTCCTGATGGAAGCCGCGACACAGAAGCTGCCAGCGATCGCCACCGATTTCGCCGGCGTCCCGGAATTCGTGACCAATGGAGAGACGGGGCTTCTGGTGGAGCCCGGCGACCCGCAAGCACTGGCAAACGCGATCAAGGAACTGATCGGTGCCCCCGCACTTAGGCATGTCATGGGCGAGGCCGCCTATGATCGGATCCATGCCCACTTCTCATTCGAAGCCGGCATCGGCAGGATCGAAGGCCTGCTACGCGAAAGCCTGTCGTGACATGCGTTGCCTGTTCCTCGCGCCGATGAAACATCCCGACGATCCGTCTCCTTCCGGAGACCGGACCATGGCGCGGCTGTTCGTGCGCCTGCTGGAAACGCTCGGCTATGAGGTGGACGTCGCGTCCGATCTGAGGACGGTCGTGTCCGAGCCCCAACCGGGCGCCTGGGCCGCCTTGCGTGACCAGGCGAAGGGTGAAGCGGAGCGTATCGCCCGTCGCGCAACTGGCGCCGATGTCGCCTGCGTTTTCACCTACCACAATTACTATCGCGCCCCGGACCTTATCGGCCCTGAATTGGCGAAGGCTTTGGGCACGTCCTATGTGATCGCCGAGCCGTCCATCGCCCCCCGCCGAGCTAGTGGCGAATTCGCCGAAGGCCACGCGCTGTCGATGCAGGCCATCCAGGCGGCCGATCTGTTGTTCTGCCTAACCGAGAACGATCGCGAAGTCCTCGAGCGCCATGTGCGGGAGGACAAGATCGCCGACCTCAAACCGTTCATCGATCCGGGTGCGTGGACGCTCGGCATCCACAGGGAGGCGTCCACCGGGCCGATCCGTCTGCTGACGGTCGCGATGATGCGCGAACGCGCGAAATTGACTTCATACCGCGTTCTCGCCGAGGCGCTCCGCCTCGCCGCCGACCGTTCCTGGACGCTCGATATCGTCGGCGACGGTCCGGTCCGGACGGATGTGGAATGGAGCTTCGCGGAATTCGGCAGCCGCGTTCGATTTCGCGGCAGTCTGATGGATCGTGCAGACCTTGGACACGCCTATCGCACGGCCGACCTTTTCGTCTGGCCCGCAGTCGACGAAGCGTTCGGCGCCGTATTTCTCGAGGCTGCCGCGCATGGCGTGCCCTCCATCGCCGGGGCATATAACGGCGTGCCTGATGTAGTGATGGACGGAGAGACCGGCCTGCTGACTGCGCCAGGCGACGTCGAGGCCTTTGGAAAGGCGATCATCCGGCTGATCGACGATGCGGTGCTCCGGGAAGGCCTCGGGAAGGCGGCCGCGCGTTTCGTCGGCGAAGGACGAACGATCCAGGCTGCGGCCAATACCGTCGCCTGGCATTTCCGCCGGCACGGCATTCCCCTGCCAGAGGCCGCATGACCCGCGTCATGATCGTCGTGACGCATCTTCTCGGCGTCGGCCATCTGGCGCGGATGGCCGCGCTCGCGCGCGCTCTCTCCGCCGCGGGCAATGCGGTCACACTTGTATCCGGAGGGCGGCCGATCGGCACAGCGGATATCGGGGAAAGCTCTCTTGTCCAGCTTCCGCCGGTGCACACGATCGGGACCGACTTCCGGACGCTTTATGCAAGCGATAGCCTCGTCGCCGATGCGGCCTATCTCGACAGCCGCCGCGCTGCCTTGCTCGACGCGTTCGATGCCCCGCGCCCGGATGTCCTGATCACGGAACTGTTCCCATTCGGACGCCGGTCGCTACGCGACGAATTCCTGGCGCTCCTGGAACACGCCCGGAACGCCATCCCGAGGCCTGTCATTCTCAGTTCCGTGCGGGACGTTCTGAACCCGCCGAACCGCGAGGACAGGATCGCCGAGGCCCACGGGTATCTGGCCCGTTTCTACGATGGCGTCCTCTTCCACGGCGATGCATCGGTCGTCCCGCTTTCGGCATCGTGGCCGGTCACGCCCTCGCTCGAACGACGCCTGATCGAAACAGGCTATGTCCATGATGGCGAGCGGCCCCTGCCGCCCGCCGAAAACGCCGACGGCGAGGGCGAAATCGTGGTTTCCGGCGGCGGCTCACCGGCTGGACTGCCCCTTTGCGGTACCGCCCTGGCAGCCGCCGAGCTCACGCCTTCGCTTCGATGGCGGATTCTCATCGGACGCGGCGTGTCCGAAGGCGATTTCGAAGAGCTTCGCTCCGGCGCGCCGACCAATGCGGTCGTCGAACGTGCCCGGCCGGACTTTCCGCGTCTTCTCGCGAGATCCGCGCTGTCGGTCAGTCAGGCCGGCTACAATACCGTGCTCGATCTCGCCGCGACCAATGCTCGTTCGGTTCTGGTTCCATTCGCCGAAGGAGGCGAAAAGGAACAAGGCATACGAGCCGGAGAACTGGCCGCTCGTGGCTTGGCGCAGACGCTCGACCAGACCGGGATCACCGGCAAAGCTTTGGCGACCGCCGCTGAACACGCCTTAACCGCCCCGAAACCCGACTGGAGCGAGATCAAGCGCGATGGCTCCAAGCGGGCGATCTCGCTGATCGCCGATGCCGTCCACCGATCGAGCGAGGAGGTCTCCGCGTGGGCCGCTCTGGATGACGTGCTTGCCCGCGCCCGGCAGGAGGATCGCACCATTCAGTTCTGGTGGCGGGACGATGATGTCATCGAACCGACGCCGGCGCTGGATGCCTTGCTTGAGCGCTCTCGGCGCTGGAACGTCCCGATGGCTTTGGCCTCCATTCCGAGCCGCGCCACGGTTGGGCTCGTCGAGCGTTTGAAATCCACGCCGACGGCCGACGTCCTCGTCCACGGCTGGGCCCACACGAACCACGCGCCGAAGAGCGAGAAGGCAGCCGAATTCGGCGCGCATCGCTCGCGGAACGTGTTGGCGGCAGAAGCGGGCGACGGCCTTGCCCGCATCAAGGAGATGTTCGGCCCGCAGGCCGTTCCGGCCTTCGTCCCGCCGTGGAACCGCGTGGACCGCTCCTTCGTCGACGCCCTTCCCGCTCTCGGCTTCTCCGGCGTCTCGACCCATGGGCGATCCGACGCCGACCAGCCTAACGGGCTCATACGGGTCAATGCGCATTGGGACCCGATCGCCTGGAAAGCGCGCGGGGGGCTGAAGGACAAATCCGGCCTGCTGCGTCAGCTCACCGAACTGGTCGAGGAGGAGCTGGCAACAGACGTCGGCGTGCTTGAACCGATCGGCATCCTCACGCACCACCTCGTGCACGATGCCTGGATCGACGCCTTTCTCGACGAACTAATTCCGCGCCTGACCGGCTCCGGCGCCGTCCGCTTCGTATCAGCGCGGAACCTGTTCAGCCCGGCCGCCTAGACCGGTTTGCGATACAGGCAATAGGCATCCGCCGGTGCTCCGGGGGGCAGCGGGATACGTTCGTAGTCAGGCAGATTGAGTTCCAGATCGGACATGACGATACCGCCGGGAGCCATCAGCGGCGGCAGGACCTCCGACACCATCGCCGCAACCGCGCGGTTCGAGGCTTTGTCGAACGAGCCGAGATCGGTGTTCGCCAGCACGACCCTGCCACCCAGTCGATCGTACATCGCGGGTACCGTTTCCTTCGCTTCGCCGAGGACGAGGTACTGCTCCGGGGGCTGGCAGTCCGGGTAGGCGTCATTGGCGCGGTCGAAGACGTAGATTTCGCGGTCGGGGAGGAGATTGCGAAGGTGATCGTAGGTCCGGCCGTGGCCAAGGCCGAGCTCGGCGACAACGCCGGGCCGCCCCTCGATCGCTTGGAAAGCCCAGGCGAGGCAGGCGTGCTGAGCCTGCAGGCGGAACAGAGTTTTCTCGAGGCGTGAGCGAGGAGCCATTGATGAGGACCAGCTTGGAGGGATGAGATCAGTAGGGATCGGCCGCGTCGCGTAGTCCATCGCCGAAGAAGTTGAAGGCGAGGATGACGACGATCACCGGGACGACCGGCAGGACGAGCCAAGGATAGAGCACGACGACGTTGATGTTCTGCGCCTCGTTCAGCATCACGCCCCAGCTCGTGATCGGCGGGCGCAGGCCGAGGCCGAGGAAGCTGAGCGCCGTCTCGCCGAGGATCATCGTGGGGATCGTGATCGTCGCGGACGCGATGAGATGGCTCATGAAGCCCGGCACGAGATGACGGAAGACGATCCGCGGAGTGCTCGCCCCCATGAGCTGGGCGGCGACGATGTAGTCGTTCTCGCGGAGCGACAGCAGTTTCGATCTCACCGCGCGGGCGAGTCCCGGTCCAGTCCATCAGGCCGAGGATGAGCGTGATGGTGAAATAGACCGCGATCGGACTCCAACTCGGCGGCATGATCGCTGAGAGCGCGAGCCAGAGCGGGATATGCGGCAGCGACTGGATGATCTCGATGACGCGCTGGACGATCAGATCGAACGTGCCGCCATAATAGCCGGCGAGGCCGCCGATGATGATGCCCAACGTGAACGAGACGGTGATGCCGATGAGGCCGATCGTCAGCGAAATCCGCGCGCCGTAAATCATGCGCGAGAGCATGTCGCGGCCAAGCCGGTCGGTGCCGAGCAGGAACAGCGTGCCGCCTTCGGCCGGGCAGAACAGATGCCTGTCGGCTTTGAACAGCCCCCAGAACATGTACGGGTCCCCGCGACAAAAGAAGCGGATCGGCTCCACCCTCGTGCGATCCTCCGTATAGGTCCGGCGCAGCGCGTTCATGTCGAGCTCGTATTTCGTGCCGTAGACGAACGGTCCGATGAACTGACCCTCGTGGAAGAGGTGGACGCGCTGCGGCGGCGAGCGGATGAAATCAACGTGTCGCGACTGGTAGTCGTAGGGCGCCAGGAACTCGCAGACCAGGATCGACGCGTACAGGATCAGCAGGAAAATGCCCGAGGCCAGCGCAAGCCGGTGGCGCTTGAACTTCCACCACATCAACGTGAGTTGGGGCGCGAGATAGACCTTCTTCTGCGCCTCGCTCAGGGCCTCCGGCGCCGTCGGATTGAACGGCAACGGGCAAACCGAATGCGGCAGCGGCGCTCCGGACGGCGGTAGTTTGAGATTGGTCGCGGCGTCGGTCATTTCGTGGCGCCGCCCTGCAGCCTGACGCGCGGATCGAGGAAGCCGAGCGCGATGTCGGAAATCAGCACGCCGATCACGGTGAGGCAGGACAGGAAGAGAAGGAACGAGCCCGCGAGATACATGTCCTGACTCTGCAGCGCGCGCAGCAGAAGCGGGCCCGTCGTCTGCAGCGACAGGACGACAGCCGTCAGCTCCGAGCCGGAGACGATCGTCGGCAGCACGTCGCCGATATGCGAGACGAAGAAGTTGAGCGACATCCGGAGCGGGTATTTCACCAGCGCCTTGAACGGCGAGAGGCCCTTCGCGCGGGCGGTAACGTAGTACTGTTTCTGCAGCTCATCGAGGAGGTTGGCGCGGATGCTGCGCACCATCGTACCTGTGCCGCCAGCCCCGATGATCAGAACCGGGATCCAGATATGGGCGAGGATCGACTGCGCCTTCTCCCAGCTCATCGGCTGATTGAAATATTGCGGGTCCATCAGCCCGCCGATCGACAGGCCAAACCAGACATTGGCGAAATACATCACGATCAGTGCGAGCAGGAAATGCGGGATCGCGATGCCGAGAAGGCCGAGGAAGGTCAGGCCGTAATCGCCCCAGGAATACTGATGCGTCGCCGAATAGATGCCGATCGGAAACGCGATCAGCCATGTCGCGAGGATGGTGCAGAAAGACACCAGCACGGTCATCAGAAGACGATCGCCGACGAGATCGGCGACCGGCATCTCGTATTCGAACGAATAGCCGAAATCGCCTTGCACGAAACCGGCGATCCAGCGGAAGTAGCGTTCCACCGGCGGCTTATCGAGCCCGTATTCCTTTTTCAGGAATTCGACGCGGCTCATGTCCGCCTTCTCGCCCTGCGCCGCCATTTCCGCGACATAGGTCTCGAAGTAATCGCTCGGCGGCAGTTCCATCACAGTGAAGATCAGCGCGCTCGTGATGAAGAGCGTGGGGATCATGATCAGGACGCGACGGGCGATGTAGCGCAGCATCTTCAGTTCGCCTTCGCGACGTCGTCGAACCAGAAGGTGTCCGGCATGTAGATGCCGAAATATGCTCCCGGTTCAAAGCCGTAGACGCCTTCGGCCGGCACGTTCTTGAGGCGGTTCGAAACGACGACCGGCTGCTTCACGCGGTTCACGACGCCGATCGTGAAGACTTCCTGTGCGTGGATTTCGAGCATCCGGCTCCAGATGCGGCGGCGTTCTTCCGTGGTCTTCGAACGGCTCCACTCGTTCTTGAGCGTTATCAGCTCGACGACGGGAGGCATGTCCGGCTTTTCGCCCTCGCGGCCCATCGTGCTCTGATACTGCCCCCAGAGCGGCCACTGGAACTGCATGGAATCCATCGGAGCCAGCGCGCTGGGATCCATATCCGGAGCGGGCGTCGCGTTATCCATGCCCGGCCAGACCGACATCATCACATTGCCGCCGATCACCCGCCGGCGAAGCACGTCGCGCTGTGTGGCGCGAACGAACAGCTTGATGCCGATCTTCTGCCAGTCATAGCCGACGAGTTCGAGGATGTCGGATTCCTCGGTGCTGTCTCCAGCGGTCTCGATGGTTATTTCGGCGCGGCGTCCATCGGGCAGAAGCCGGATGCCGTCGTCGTCCCAGCGGTTCAGACCGGCTTCGTCGAGAAGCTTGTTGGCGAGGTCGGGATCGTAATTGCGCCCAAGCCTGGTCCAATTTCGGATCGTAAAGCGGGCTGGCAGGGAGAACGGTATTCGCTCCCTCGTGCGCCAAACCGAAAAAGATCACCTGGTTGACGGTGTGTCGGTCGAACCCGACGGACAGAGCACGCCGTACCCGAACATCGCGGAAGAGACTGCGCCAGACAGGGTCGGAGACGTTCAGATTGGGAACCAGACTGGCATAGGACCCCTCGCCGCGTTCCCAGAGCCTGACCGAGTAATTGTTCCTCTCCTCCCCGGCCTTGAGGAAGGTGTAATCCTCGAAACGAATGTAGCGCGCGGCGAGATCGGCGGCGCCGGCACCGACCTTCGCGGGGACCAGCGACGATGAGCCGATCGACATCGTCATGGCGTCGATATAGGGCAGCTGCCGGCCGTTTTCGTCGACGCGGTGATAGTAGGGATTGCGCTCGAAGACGAACAGCTCGGCCGGGGGCGTCGTGCGGGGGCGCCATGGGCTTAGAGTCGGAAGCTCCGGGTTCTCGGGGCGATACCAGCGACTCTTGCGGTCATGCAGCGCTCCCCAATCCTTCACGTGCTCCTGTGCGATCAGAGCCGCCAGCCGATTGGGGTCGGCATACTTCTTGTGGAACTGCTTCATGTAATGCGCCGGCATCATGATCTGGATCGGCTGCGCTGCCGCGAGCGATGGCAGGAATGACGGGATTCGGCGCCTTCCAAGTGAATCGGACCGTGGTCTCGTCGACGACTTCGAAACTCGGTTTCTCGCCGTCGACCAGCATCTGCGGCGGAGGTCCGTCTGGGTTCAGTCGTTCGTTGTTCGCGACGTCTTCCCACCAGTAACGGAAATCCTCTGTCGTAAACGGCTTGCCGTCGGACCAACGGTGGCCACGGCGAAGCTTAAACGTGAAAATCCGTCCTTCCTGGACATCCGCGCTCAGCAGAATGTCGGGAACGAGGTTGCCCTTGGTGTCGAACACGACAAGGCGCGTATAGCCGTAAAGCGATACCATGCGGACATCGCGGGCGTCGCCCATCAGAAACCGAATGGTGCCGCCATTCTTGCCCGGCTGACCGCCGCGCTCGGTCACGTTGATGACGCGAGGCTCCGAAGGAAGCCGCTGTTCGATGGGTGGCAGGCGGCCAACGGCGACGTCCTCGGCAAGGATGGGCGCCTCGAGGGAAAGGTTCGCGCCCGCGTGAGCGGAGCCGATCAAAAAGACCGCAGCCAGAGCCAGAAGGACGGGGAAAGACCGCATATCGCTCCCCTTACGCCACGAGTTCGCGAACGCCGCATGAACGGTCGGCGAGCACCAGATGGCCATTGCCAAGATCGACATGCGTAAGGTCATCGCCGCGGAAGTATTCCGACCATGTCATGGGGTCGGACGCCTTGCCGCCGGCCATCACCTTCTCGAAGTCGAGCGGCCGGTCGAGGTCCGGCACCGGCACGGCGGCGAGAAGGCGCTTGGTGTAAGGGTGCACGGGATTGCGGAAGAGCGCATGCTTGGGCGCGATCTCGACGACGTGCCCGCGTGCCATCACGGCGATGCGATCGGCCATGTAGTGCACGACTGCGAGGTTGTGCGAGACGAACAGATAGGTCAGGCCGAGCGAGGCCTGCAGGTCCTTGAGCAGGTTCAGGATCTGCGCCTGCATCGACACGTCGAGGGCTGAGACTGGTTCGTCACAGATGACCAGGTCCGGGTTGAGCGCCAGCGCTCGCGCGATGCCGATACGCTGGCGCTGGCCGCCCGAGAAACTGTGCGGGTAACGGTTGAGGAAGCGCGGATCGAGGCCGACGCGATCCATCAGTTCGATGACCCGATCCTTCTGCTTCTCGGAGGAACCGCGCTCCTGGATCAACATGGGCTCTCGGATGATGTCCAGGACCGTCATTCGCGGCGAGAGCGAACTCACCGGATCCTGGAAGATCATCTGAATATGCGGGCGGAACTCCATGAGTTCGCGCGGCGGCAGTTTCAGCACGTCGACGGCCCCATTGCCGTCGTTGAAGATCACCTCCCCGGAATCTGCCGAGCGGGCGCGGGTAATCAGGTTGCCGATCGTCGTCTTGCCGGACCCGGACTCGCCGACGATTCCGAGGCACTCGCCCTTGCGGATGTCGAACGATACGTCGTCGACCGCAACCAGATTGCCGTAGGTCTTGCGCAGATTGCGGACGGTCAACAGCGGCGGTTCGTCCTGAGACACGGATCTGACGAGCCGGCTGACCGGCGCCGTCGGCTTGGTCTGATCGCGCAGCGAGACGAGGCGCTCGCCCTCTTCCATCTCGAAATGCGGCGAGGCCTTCAGCAGCGCCTTGAGATAGGGATGCTGAGGATTGCGGAAGACATCCTCGACCGGGCCCATCTCGACGATCCGGCCGTTCGAGATCGCGGCGACCTCGTCGGCCATGTTCGCCACAACGCCGAGATCATGGGTGATCAGCAGGAGCGCCATGCCGATCTCCTGCTGCAGGTCCTTCATCAGCTTGAGGACCTGGGCCTGGATCGTCACATCGAGCGCCGTGGTCGGCTCGTCCGCGATCAGAAGTGCCGGATGACAGATCAGCGCCATGGCCAGCATGGCACGCTGACGTAGGCCGCCGGACAGTTCGAACGGATAGCGGCTATAGGCACGGTGCGGATCGCGGAAGCCGACATGCTCGAGCATGCTCTCGGTCATCGCGCGGGCCTGCTTGCGGTTCTGCGGACGATGGAGTTGGAGAGCCTCTTCGATCTGGTCGCCGATCGTATGGACGGGCGAGAGCGAGGACATCGGCTCCTGAAACGTCATGCCGATACGTCCGCCGCGCAAATCGCGGATCTGCTTGCCGTCGCGAGGTAGCGGCACGATGTCGAGCGGCCCGTTCTCCTTCGCGGGATCGGTGAACAGAATGCGGCCGCCGGTGACCACTCCGTTTTTCGGCAAAATGCCCATCACGGCCTGCGAGATCGCGCTCTTGCCGGAGCCGGACTCGCCGAAAAGCGCCACCGTCCGACCCGCCGGCACCCGCAGCGAGACGCCGCGAACGACTTCGTTCAGTTCGCCGTGCGTCTGGAATGCGATACGCAGGTCCTCGATGCGCAGGACGTCGGGCGGCGTTATTTTCGTCACGTCGTTATTCCCAGAGCGTCGGCGGCCTTCTGCACAGTACTCTTCGGGACCAGCTTCTGGAGCGCTGCGCGATCCGAGATCGCGTAAACGTCCATCGGCTCATCGTAGCCATCGATCATGATCGATTGCATGTCGTGGCTACGGAATTCGAGGCCGGAGGCGTCGGCGGTCTCCTTGGAGATGATGCAGTCGGCCAGCAATTCCTTGGATGCGAGCTGAAGTCCGTTGGCGATCGAGAGCGTGTCGCCGAGCGCAAGCGGCGCCGTCGCGTGGATGCCGTCATCGACCCGCACTAGGATGATCCGCCCTGAGTGAACCCCGATCCCTGCTCTTATCGGAATCGGCAATGCACCGGTGAGCTGCTTGTTCAACACATCCATGATGCGAACCATGTCCCGCACCGAGTGCAGGGCATTACGGGCATTCCGGCCGGCATCGTCCTGATCGAACACCGCGACCAAGCCATCGCCGAACATCTGGTCCACCCGGCCGCGATGGCCCTCGACGACGTGCGTCATTTCCGACGAGAAGCGGTTCACGAGGATCGCAAGCTCATAAGGAAGGCGCGATCTGGTGAGCGCCGTGAACGATCTGAGGTCGAGCGCGACGACGGTGCCCTGCCTCTCCAGGCCCCAGTCCTGGCGTTCACCAGAGTTGTCGAGCGTTTTCGATCCCGGCTCGAGCATCGGCATCAGAATGCGAAGACTGACATCCTGCGTGGGCCGGAGCTGACAGCCCAATCGCACGTTGGCAGGCAGCCCGATCCTCAAAAGTGCCGCCTTTTCACTGACGAACGGTTCGGGAAGCGTGGCGGGATCCGACAGGATGTGCACGAGACAGCTCGAACAGCGCGCGCGGCCACGGCAAAGAGCGGGGTGCGGGATGCTATGCATCCGGCTGGCCTCCAGGATCGACGTTCCGAACGGCGCGCTGACAGGACCATAGCCACGATAGGTGATGGTCAGCGCGTGGGCACGGCGTCGCTTCAGGAGCGAGAAGGCGATGAAGCCGAGGGTCAGCACCACGAATACCGCAACGCCACTCTGGATGAGGTTCGCGGCCTGAGCGATGCCCGCCTCCTGAGCGGGATTTCGGACCTTCTCGGCGACGATCATATGCGCTTCGCGGCCGGCTGCGACGAAGCCGGCCAAGGCCGTGCACGGTACGACGACCGCCAAGGTGAGGGCGACGTTGCGCCAACGCTGATACCATTCCCTCGACCTGAGGGCGTGATGGATGCCGGTGATGCCGTGGGTCCATGCGACGATCAGGGCAACCGACTGCCAGGCAGCATTGGATGGCCAGAGACGAAACAGGACCTGCCCGTAGCTCTCGTCGACGCCGAAATAGGACCCGGCGATTCTCGTTTCGATGACATGGCCCATCAGCAGGAAGGGCAGCGCAAGCCCCGAGATGATCTGCCAGAGCTCGTCCCACGGAATACGCCAGGTCTGGCGGCCAACGACGCGCGCGGTCGCGAACGAGATATGGATCGCCATCGCTCCATAGAGCAGCAAAGAGCCCGGCAACGATTTCCAGATGGCGATCCGCCATTCCTGGGCAAATTCCATCGCCGGAATGCCGAATATCCCGATCGCATGATTTAGGAAGTGGGTGACGACGAAAGCAAACAGGACAAGGCCCGACCAAAGCCTCGCGAGATGGGTCCACGGCAAATCGCCGACCAGTCGTTTCATCGGCGTGGGGTCTCAGTCGATCTGCTGGGCCCAGCCATTACCATGCGCGGATCGAAGCGACGTCGGCTGGAGCGAGGTCTTCAGGCATGCGCCTGACAAGATCAGCGCAGATGACGTTGAGGTCCATGATCTGGCGGCCCAGTTCTTTCATCACCGCAAGATTGAACGCCGGCGACTTTCTGATCAACTGGAGAAACGTATCGCGCTCGACGCGCAATGCGGTCAGTTCGGTCTGGGCGGTGATCGTCACACCACGGTTCATGCCGCAAAGCACGCCGGCCTCGCCGAGCAGGGAGCCCCGGATGTGCTCGGCGAACGCGATCTGCCCGGACCTGGTATCGAGCGACACTTTGAACTCGCCATTCAGGACGATGTAGACGGCGTCGGACGCCTCGCCCTGATGATAGATCACCTCGTTGGGATGGAACGTCACGCGATCGCTGACCATGGCGAGAAGCTTCAGCTTGCCCGGTTCAACTTCCGAAAACATCCGAAACTTCTGTAGGGCACAGACTTCGGTGTCGATCGTCATTGTGCTGCCTCCTGCGGAACGCCTTCCGCTTCCTTAGGCGGGGGTGCTTCGGCCTCCTCGCCTCCCTGCGTAGATATAAGCTTTGCACCCTCGAACGTCAGTGCGATGTCGAAACCTCCGAAATCATCGTCGTCCGACATAGTGACAATCAAGGTTTTTTCGCTCATCGCGTCGCGGATGTTCTTCAGGATCAACCTGACTTCGGACGGCGGGAAGCTCGAGAGAGCGCCATCGAGGATCAGGACATCGGGCAGACGCAGCATTGTTCGGGTGAGCTGGATCGTGGCGCGCTGCGACGGCGTCATCAGGCGACCGGCAGGGCCGACCTCCTGATCGAGGCCCTTCGACACGACGAAGCCTTCCAGATCCTTTTCCTTGAGGACCTCGGCCATCACCCCGAGCAGCTTCGAGCGCGCATGCGCCTTGCCCGAGCGGATGCGGCCGAACAGGAGGTTGTCGCGGATCGACGCTGCCGGCATGAGATTGTTGGGATCGTAGAATTCGATATCTCCCGCCGCATCCGGCGGGAGATATTCGCGGAAACTCGCCCGCGCCCGAAGCAGACGCCGGGTCAGTCTCTCGTCGATCAGGTTCAGACGGTTGCGCGGCTCGATGTACATCAGAGCATAGCTGATGAGACGGTCGCGGACCCACGCCGGCAGCTTTCTCCTCGGCCTCGGCGCCACGTCGACTGAGCGATCCGCCAGAGATCGTCGATCTCGTTCTCGTCGACGAAGGCATAGCTCTCGCGCAGCGGGTTATCGGACGACATGCCGGTGAAGACGTCTACGACGGTTTCCAGAATTCTGAGCCCGATATCCGTCAAGGGATCGGTCAGGGTCTCGGCAGCGAGGATCTGCCGGACGAATGGATCCTCGGCGAGGTCCTCCTGCTTGAACCGCTCGCCGATCGCGACACCGAACAGCAGGTTTTCGCCGATCGTGGCATTGCTGTTGTAGGTGTCCGGCTCGAAGCGCTCGATCACGCCAATGAGGCCCGCCTCGTCGAGCCGCTTCAGCAGTGCTTCGCGCACTCCCTTGATGCGCTCCTTGAGATCGTCGTCGATGTCGTCGCCGAGCTGGCTCGCTATGCCGACGCGGAAGATTTCGTCATAGCCGTTGACGATGCGCAGTGCCCGGATCAGCGCGCCATCGAGATCCTGTGGACCTTCGATGCCCGCAGCCGCGTAGTCGATCCAGTCCGCACTCGGGGAAACCGAGAGATTGCCGCTCTGTCGGGCCTCGTCGCGCCAGTACTGGGCCTTCGGATCATCCACGTCGAGTTCGTCCACCGGCCTGGAGCGCCTCAGCGCAAGCTGTAGGTTCTCGCGAATCGATCCGGACATCGCGTGCGGATCGCTCGATGCGTAGACAATGAAACCGCTCGCCTCCCGGTCGGACATGGTCGCGAGGTCGCGGTCTCCGATCGAAACCGTGCCCTGGTAGTCGGTGATCTGACGGCCGAGCACTCTGGCGAGGATGTCGCGACCAGATCCCGGCGGGCCGACGAGAGCGATGTGGCTCGGCCGGTTGAGGACGGTCGAAAGCCTGTCGAGCTGAACAACACCACGACCGCTGACGACACGCAGCGCGACGGTCGTGATCGGCGCATCGGGGGCGATCGCCGCCGGCGCCTCCTCCGGCTCCGGATGCAGCAAGATGTCCTTGGTGAACTGCTCGACGACCTGCTCGTATTTGACGATGACGTCGGCGCGCTGCTGGTCCCAGTCGATCAGATCCTTGATCGGCCCCGGCAGGTCGCGATAGGCGGAAATCACGGCAACGAGCTGCCCGATGTCGAGCCGACCCTTCAGCGCCAGATAGCCGCCGAGCAGGTAGAAGACGAAGGGCGTCAACTGCGCCAGCAGGTTGTTGAGATACTTCACCGCGAATTTGCGGCGATAGAGCTTCAGCCGAATGTCGAAGACGGTGCCAAGCCGCTTGCTGATCTCCGCGGCGGTGTGACCGATGACCCCGTACACATGCAGCGCGGGCGCCGCATCCACCATCTCGCCGAGCCGTCCGGCCAGCCTTCTCGACTCCAGCTGACGCATCCGGCCGAGCCTGATCTGCTCGCGACGAAGCTTCGGAATGACGAAGCCCTGCACCGCGATCACGGCGAAGGCGACGAGACCCAGCCAAACATTCTGCACGATGATGAAGATCATCGCGGTCACTGCCTGCAGTCCGAGGAAGGCCGGCGTGATGAACGCGTCGCCGGCGAAGCCGCCGATCGGCTCCACCTCCTCGTTAATCATCGCCGTGACTTCGGACGCCTTGGTGGTCCGGATGTCCTCCGGCCGGAACCGCATCACGAGCGAAAACAGCTCGAAACGGAGCCGCCGCAGCATGCGCTCGCCGAGAACGCCCTTCCTGATGTTGATGACGTATTTGAACCAGCCGTTCACCAAAGTGAGGAACAGGAACAGCATGCACAGCGCGTAGAGATACGGCAGCTGCGACAGGGAGAACCCGTCTGTAAGGGTGTAGCTGTAGCCGCCGAGAAAATCAGGCAGGGACAGAGACAAGGAGAAGATCGGCGCTTCGGTCTTACCCTCGAACGCGCCGCCCTGGATCGCCTCGTTGACGATCCGTTTCGGGACGTCGAGCGACCACCAATAGAACGGCAGCGAGCCGACCACGAAGGCCAGCACGATGACCTGTTCGCGCCGGCTATGGCGCCAGACATATCGGAAGAAGCTGCCGTACAATCCGCTTTGCGCCTTTCAAGCCGCGCGAGCCATAGTAAAAGTAGTCCTCCGCTCGCGCTTATACAAACGCGGGCGGGGTCGGCGGCCGTCCGTACGGCACAGGGGGGTGAATGTCTTACGTGATGTCGGTGCGCCGATCCGCGGCGGCCCTGTTGATTTCTGCCTTTTCTTCCGCGATGGCGTTGGCTGAGGACACATCTCAGCTGAAGCTCTACGACAGCCTCCAGGCGAGCGACTTCGCGCCGGAAGGTGGGCTCTTCTACAAGAAAAATGAAGAGCAAAGCGCCGGCACCGTCACTTTCCAGAGCGAGGCCGACGGGCATAAGGCGCTGAAACTTTCCGTGGAAGCCAAATGCGCGGCCCAAAAGAAATCGTGCAGCGAGCGGGCTGAAGTCTGGGAAAAGCCTGAAGTCCTGGCACTGTACGACAAGCCGCTTTGGTATGCGTTCTCGATGATGCTGGACCGCCCCGTTCCAACCGTTCGGCACCGCTACGTCATGGCGCAATGGAAGCGGGAGATCATCCCGGGGGCCAATGGCGATTACAGCCCCTTTCTCGGCCTGCGCCTCCTCGAAGGCCGGCTCCTGATGACCGTCGACACGGACGAGGCGTCATACGAGCCGATGGGCACGCCGGAACGCCCAGATAGCTGCAAGCCCGGCGAAGCGCTCGCATCCGAGCCGGACGACTATAACCAGGTGAGGATCCTCGCCGTAGCCGGACCCGTCCCCGGTGATCCGCCGGTGCGGGGCTACAATGGCTGCACCGCCGATCTACAGGTGACCTTGCGCGGCAACGAACTACCGCCTGCGGATTCCGGCTGGGTCGACTTCATATTCATGGTGAAGCCGGGCCCTTCGGGCGACGGCCACATCGAAATCGCGGCGAACGGGAAATGGGTCGCGACCGTAAAAGGTCATATCGGCCATCAGGGGCCGGGCCTCGACGAGCATCAATACTTCAAGTTCGGTCCCTATCGCGCCGGCCAGCCCGAGCCGTGGACAATTTTCTATCGGGATTTCAAACGCGGACCGCAATGCACCGACGTCTCCGGGTCGGAACTCTGCGGCGCGATTCGTTGACCTGCGCGTCATACCGCGCTGGACCTCGCACGGCGCTTTGTTACAAGAGCGTCATGGATACTTGGGACGAGCAATATCGCGCCGGGCGCTGGGATCATCTGAGGGCGATCAAAGAGGTAGCCCGTTTCGGGATCGTATCAGGCTACATCCACCACTTCCTCGAAAACGGGAGCGTGCTCGACGCCGGTTGCGGCGAAGGCCTTCTCCTGTCGTTCCTCGATCGATCGCGGGTCAGCCGCTATGTCGGCTTTGACATCTCTCCGAGCGCTCTCGCGAAGGCACCGATAGACCGGGCGCGCGACGAACTCGCGGAAGGCACCCTCGAATCCTATCGCACCGACGAGCAGTTCGATGCAGTCGTCTTCAACGAGGTCCTGTTCTTCGCGGAGAATCCTGTCGCGACGGTCGACCGCTTCCGGGCCAACCTCAAGCCGGACGGCGTGATGATCGTGTCGATGTATCAGAAGCACCGGCCGGAGGGCAGCCTCGGAGGCATGACACGGCAGCTCTGGAATCGCTTCGACGCCGGTTGGGAAGTCCTCGACGAGGTCGAGTTGACGAATGTCGTCAAGGACATCGTCTGGCGTCTGCGCGTCGTCCGCTGATGGCGACCAGCGGGTTCGCACTCGGCGTGCCCAGCGGAATCTGACCAAGCGAACTGTTTTGGGTGGACACCCTCAGTGCCATCCAAAAACTAAAAAGCCGCGCTTACGACCTTTGTCGCAGCGCGGCTAATAGCTGATTTTATTCAGAAATTTTTGGTGGAGCCAATCGGAATCGAACCGACGACCTCTTGAATGCCATTCAAGCGCTCTCCCAACTGAGCTATGGCCCCACACTGTGCGCCGGTGTCGGGAATTGACCGGCGCGTGGTCCGTTTCGAACTCAGTGGCGAAGCACCGGTCCGAAACGGAGCGCTCTAGAACCACAGATCGCGCGGAACCTCAAGCCTCTTCATCATCGGCGATGTCGGCGTCGAGAAGATCCTCGACTCCGACGTTCTCGTCCTCTTCCTCGAGGAAGGTATCGTCGTCGTCATCGGCGGCGATCTCCTCGTCCTCGATCTCAAGGTCTTCGTCGGCAGCCACCTGCTTCTTGCCCGAGGCGTTCTCGTCCTCGTCGGCATCTTCCAGGCTGATCAGCTCGATATCGCCGGCTTCGGCGTCGAGCGGTTCCTCGCCCTCGTCGGCACGCGTATCGGCCGGGGTTGCAGCCGCGGCAACGCCGCGACCACGCGACACGGCCACTGCCGCCAGCGGGACCACCATGCCGGTATACGGCGAGATGATCGGGTCCTTGTTCAGATCGTAGAACTTGCGGCCTGTCGTCGGACAGACTCGCTTGGTTCCGAGTTCGGGTTTAGCCACGAGCAACACCGCTATGTGAATTGAAGGGGCGCTTCCTGACGCGCCGGGTCTGGGCTGTCAAGTAGAGAGACTGCGGATCGAGGGCAAGAGCCAAAAGCACCGTCCAAAGCATGGCGGCGATGACAGGCCTGTGATAGACGCAGCCGCCTCCCCTGAACGAAGGCCTACGCCGTGTCCCATTCCGCTGCGCCCACCCCCCTCACCGCCCGCCCCTCGGGTCCGCTGAAGGGCAGGGTCAGGGTGCCTGGGGACAAGTCGATCTCCCACCGCGCGATGATTTTCGGCCTGCTGTCGGTTGGTGAGACGCAGGTCGAGGGACTTCTCGAAGGCGAGGACGTGCTGGCCACCGGTCGTGCCTGCTCCGCACTCGGCGCGAAGATCCAGCGCCACGGCGAGGGATCGTGGACTGTCTCCGGAGTTGGCGTCGGCTCGTTGCTTGAGCCGCGTGAACCTCTCGATTTCGGCAATGCCGGCACAGGCTCGCGCCTGATGATGGGCGTCGTCGCCGGCCACGGCATTTCCGCGACCTTCGACGGCGACGCCAGCCTCCGCAAAAGGCCGATGCGCCGCGTCCTCGATCCGCTTGTCCGCATGGGCGCGGAGGTCACGGTGCAGGCCGAAGGCGGCCGCCTGCCGCTGACACTCAAGGGTACACAGGATCCGCTGCCGGTCTACTATGAAACGCCGGTGCCGTCAGCGCAGGTCAAATCGGCCGTCCTGCTCGCGGCCCTCAACTCGCCGGGCCGAACCACCGTGATCGAGCGCGAGGCGACCCGCGATCACACCGAAAAGATGATGGCGCATTTCGGCGCCGACATCGAAGTCACACCTTCCGGCGAACATGGCCGGCGCATCGTCCTCGGCGGGCGCCCGGAACTCCGTCCGAGCCGTATCGTCGTGCCGGCGGACCCCTCTTCGGCGGCTTTTCCTCTCGTCGCGGCGCTGATCGTGCCGGGTTCGGACGTCGTCATCGAAGGGATGATGGACAATCCGCTCCGCACCGGCCTCCTGACGACCCTCATCGAGATGGGCGCCGACATCGAAGTGGTCGACCGCCGCTCGGAAGGCGGCGAGGACGTGGTCGATCTGCGTGTTCGCGGCTCCGAGCTTCATGGCGTCGACGTGCCGCCGGAGCGCGCACCGTCGATGATCGATGAATATCCGGTACTCGCGGTCGCCGCGTCCTTCGCCAAGGGCACGACCCGGATGAAGGGGCTCGCCGAACTTCGCGTGAAGGAAAGCGACCGTCTCGCCGCCATCGCGGACGGCCTGCTCGCCTGCGGCGCGGACGCGGTCATTTCCGGGGACGACCTGACAATCGAGGGTCGCAGCAAAGTGGCCGGCGGCGGCCCGGTCGCGACCCATCTCGATCATCGTATTGCGATGAGCTTCCTCGTCATGGGGCTCGCGACCGAAGGCCCGGTGACGGTCGATGACGCAAATATGATCACGACCAGCTTCCCGGCTTTCACCGGCCTGATGACCGGCCTCGGAGCCCAGATCGACGCATGATCATCGCGATCGACGGACCGGCGGCGTCGGGAAAAGGCACGCTCGGAAAGCGCCTGGCCGCTCATTACGGCATGGCCCATCTCGACACTGGCCTTCTCTATCGCGCGGTCGCCAAGGCGCTGCTCGACGCCGGCTTGCCGCTTTCCGACGAAGTCCATGCGGTCGAAGCCGCACGGACGCTCGATCCCGACCGCCTCGACGAAAATGCGTTACGCGGCGCGGTGATGGGCGAGGCCGCCTCGGTCGTCGCGGTGCTGAAACCGGTCCGCGCGGCGCTCATCGACCTGCAGCGGAACTTCGCGGCCCGGCCGCAGGGAGCGGTTCTCGACGGCCGCGACATCGGCACCGTCATCTGCCCGCATGCCGACGTGAAGGTGTTCGTCACCGCCTCGGCCGAGGAGCGTGCGCGACGCCGCTACGCTGAGCTTGCCGGCCGGGGCGTCGACACCACATACGAAGCTGTTCTGGCCGATATCCGGCAACGGGACGACCGCGACACGCATCGCGCGGTCGCGCCCTTGCGTCCCGCAGAGGACGCGCGCTTGCTCGATACCACGGAACTCGATATAGACGCCGCGTTCTGCGCGGCTATCGCCATTGTCGATGCTGCGGGCAAATAGCCAGGGCTGAGGCCCGGTATTCGCCGTTCGGAACTGACCACGCGTCCCGATCCGCCGTCTGAGCGCCGGCCCGCCCGCCTTCAAGGCAGCGGTCCATGTTTGGGCGGACCGGGGCGTATCGCAACACAAACCGCCGGTGCTGAAGGACAAACACACCACATGAACGCAACCGCTACCGCCACCCGTAACCCGAGCCGCGAGGATTTCGCCGCTCTCCTCGAAGCGAGCTTCGCCGACAACGACATGTCGGAGGGTTCGGTCATCAAGGGAACCGTCACCGCCATCGAAAAGGATGTCGCGGTCATCGACGTGGGCCTGAAGACCGAGGGACGTGTTGCACTCCGCGAATTCGGCGGCCACGGCCGCGATCACGGCCTGAGCGTCGGCGACGAGGTCGAGGTCTACCTGGAGCGCATCGAGAACGCGCTCGGTGAGGCCGTCATCAGCCGCGACAAGGCCCGCCGTGAAGAGAGCTGGGTCAAGCTCGAAGTGGCTTTCAACGCCAACGAAAAGGTCGAAGGCGTCATCTTCAACCAGGTCAAGGGCGGCTACACCGTCGACCTCGACGGCGCCGTGGCGTTCCTGCCGCGCAGCCAAGTCGACATCCGTCCGGTCCGCGACGTCGGCCCGCTGATGGGTATCCCGCAGCCGTTCCAGATCCTCAAGATGGACCGCCGCCGCGGCAACATCGTCGTCTCGCGCCGCACGGTTCTCGAAGAGACCCGCGCCGAGCAGCGTCAGGAGCTGGTGCAGAACCTCGAAGAGGGTCAGGTCATCGACGGTGTCGTCAAGAACATCACCGATTACGGTGCTTTCGTTGACCTCGGCGGCATCGACGGCCTGCTGCACGTCACCGACATTGCGTGGCGCCGCGTGAACCACCCGACCGAAGTGTTGAACATCGGCCAGACGGTCAAGGTGAAGATCATCAAGATCAACCACGAGACCCACCGCATCTCGCTCGGCATGAAGCAGCTGCTCGCCGATCCGTGGGAGGGCATCGAGGCCAAGTATCCGGTCGGCGCACGCCTCACCGGCCGCGTGACCAACATCACCGACTACGGCGCGTTCGTGGAACTGGAGCCGGGCATCGAAGGCCTGATCCACGTTTCCGAAATGTCGTGGACCAAGAAGAACGTACACCCCGGCAAGATCGTCTCCTCCTCGCAGGAAGTCGAAGTGCAGGTGCTCGAGGTCGACGCTTCGAAGCGCCGCATCTCGCTCGGCCTCAAGCAGACCCTGCAGAACCCGTGGGAAGCTTTCGCCGAGAAGTTCAAGCCCGGCACCGAGGTCGAAGGCGAGGTCAAGAACAAGACCGAGTTCGGTCTGTTCCTGGGTCTCGAAGGCGACGTCGACGGCATGGTCCATCTGTCGGACCTCGACTGGAACCGTCCGGGCGAGCAGGCGATCGAGGACTACAAGAAGGGCGACATGGTCAAGGCCGTCGTCCTCGACGTGGATGTCGAGAAGGAGCGCATCTCGCTCGGCGTGAAGCAGCTCGGCGGTAATCCGTTCGACGAAGCTTCGACCGGCGAAGTGAAGAAGGGCGCCATCGTCACCGCCGAGGTGATCGAGGTTCAGGACGGCGGCATCGAGGTCAAGCTCGTTGACGGCGGCCTACAGGCCTTCATCCGTCGCGCCGATCTCGCCCGCGACCGCGCCGATCAGCGCCCCGAGCGCTTCTCGGTCGGCCAGAAGGTCGATGCCCGCGTGACCCTGTTCGACCGCAAGGCGTCCAAGATTTCGCTCTCGATCAAGGCGATGGAAGTCGCCCAGGAGAAGGAAGCGATCGCTCAGTACGGCTCGACCGACTCCGGTGCTTCGCTCGGCGACATCCTCGGCGCCGCCCTCAAGCAGCGCGCCGAGTCCGAAGACTGATGCGTCCATATCGTTCCGGCATGCCGGAACGATGAAAAATGCGGGCTCGCCGGGTTTTCTCGGCGAGCCTTTTTTCGTTAGAACAGTCCTCCAGTTCGGAGATGCGTGATGCCCGTGGATGTTGACCAGATCGTTGAACGCAGGCGCCTTCGCCGCCGGGTTTCATTCTGGCGGATCACCGCGCTCATCCTCGTCGCGGCCGTGATCCTCGCGGTCGGCTATCGAGTTTCCGGCATCGGCGCGACCAAGACCTCGGTTCATGTCGCCCGGGTCAATCTCAACGGCATGATCCTCGGCTCGGACAAACGCGAGAAGATGTTCGAGGAGATCGGCAAGAGCGGCGCGACCGCCGTGCTGATCGAGATCGACAGCCCCGGCGGCGGCGTCACCGCGTCCGAAGAGCTCTACAACGATATCCGCGCGCTTTCGGCCAAGAAGCCGGTCGTTGCCGTCGTCGGTTCGGTCGCCGCTTCCGGCGGCTACATTGCCGCCCTCGCCGCCGATCGCATCATCGCCCGCCAGACCTCGCTGACCGGCTCCATCGGCGTGCTCGCGCAGTATCCGGAGGTCTCCGGGCTCCTGACCAATCTCGGCATCAAGGTCGAGGAGGTGAAGAGCGCGCCGCTGAAGGCCGCGCCGAACATGACGTCTCCGACCACGCCGGAAGCCCGCGCTGCTCTCGAATCTTTGATCATGGATTCGTTCGCTTGGTTCAAGGGCATCGTATCCGAGCGCCGGAACCTCAATGGCGAAGCGCTGGACAAGATCGCCGACGGCCGTGCCTTCACCGGCCGGCAGGCGCTGGAGCTTGGCCTGATCGACCAGATCGGCGGCAACACAGAGGCGCGCGCCTGGCTGCAGCAGACGAAGGGCATCTCGACCTCGCTTCCGGTGCGGGACTGGGAGCCTTCCGGCGGCACGCTCAGCGAACTCGGTCTTGCCCGCAGCACCATCGCGGGACTGGCCGACGCCCTCGGTTTTCCCGTGATTGCACAGCAGCTTCGTGGTTCGGTAGACCTTCACGCGCTTGACGGCCTAGTCGCTATCTGGCACCCTTCGCTTTATCGGTAAAAACATTAACAATATCCGCAACTTAGGGCAGGCAACGTGATCAAATCAGAGCTCGTCGGCCGTGTCGCCGCCGCAAACCCACATCTCTATCAACGCGACATCGAAAATGTTGTGAACGCCATTCTGGACACGATCTCCGAGGCGCTGTCGCACGGGGACCGGGTCGAACTGCGTGGTTTCGGCGCGTTTTCTGTGAAAAGCCGCCCCGCCCGCATGGGCCGGAACCCGCGTACCGGCGCGCATGTTTCGGTCTCGGAAAAGGCCGTTCCTTTCTTTAAGAGCGGCAAGGAAATGCGGCAGCGGCTCAATCGCGAGTCCGCAAGCTAAGCCAGATCAGGACTGACCCGCGTGCGTAATCTGTTGACGGCCATCGTCGTGATCCCGCTCGCGGGCATTCTGATCCTGCTTGCGGTCGCCAACCGCACGCCGGTCACGCTTTCGCTCGATCCGTTCACGCCGGACGTCTCGGCCTATTCGATTCAGCTTCCGCTGTTTCTTGTCATCCTGCTGGCAATCATGCTGGGCGTGATCGTCGGCGGTATTGCCGACTGGGTCCGGCAGGGCCGCTACCGCCGCGAGGCGCGGCATGGCCGGAGCGAGGTCCGTCGCTTGGAGAAGGAAGCCGCCGAGCTTCGCCGCTCCTCGGACAATGCGGACAACCTTCCCGCACCCTACATGCGCGGGAACGGCCGCTAGGGGTCTCTCCTGATCGCGGAGCGCATGGACAAAGCCCGGAGTCCATGTGAGAGGTTCCGCCATGTCAGTCGAAGTCAAAATCTGCGGATTGAGCACGCTCGAAACGCTCGACGCCGCACTCGATGCGGGGGCCGACTATGTCGGCTTCGTCTTCTTCGAGAAGAGCCCACGCCACGTCGAGATCGATCGCGCCGCGAAACTCGTCGCTCACGCGAAAGGCAGCGCCACAACCGTCGCCCTCGTCGTCGATCCGGACTGGGATCGCCTCGACGCCATCATGACCGCGGTTGCACCGGACGCCCTGCAATTTCATGGCTCGGAGAGCCCGGATTTCCTGAGGCAGGTCCACGCACGCTATCCCGACACCGAGATCTGGAAGGCGCTTCCGATCGCCTCGCAGGAAGACCTCGGCCAGCTTGCGCTCTATCTCTCGCTGACTGACCGCATTCTGTTCGACGCCAAACCGCCGAAGGACGCCGACCGCCCCGGTGGGCACGGGCAGGCCTTCGACTGGAGTCTGCTGCGCGATCTTGACCCGGAACTCGGCTTTATGCTTTCCGGAGGCCTCGATCCCGATAACGTGGCCGATGCGATCCGCATGACCCATGCGACGGCGGTCGATGTATCGTCGGGGGCCGAGAGCGCACCCGGCGTGAAAGACATCGCAAAGATACGCGCCTTCATCGCGGCCGCGCGCGCGGTGCGGCGGGAGAAAGCCCTGTGAACGTTCAGCAGCCGAATTCCTACCGCACGGGGCCCGACGAGAACGGTCGCTTCGGCATCTATGGCGGGCGCTTCGTCGCCGAGACCCTGATGCCGCTGATCCTCGATCTCGAAAAGGCCTATGCCGACGCGAAGGCGGACCCGTCCTACTACGCCGAGATGAACGGCCACCTGACCCATTACGTCGGCCGGCCGAGCCCGCTCTATTTCGCCGAGCGGCTGACCGAGCATTTCGGCGGCGCCAAGGTCTATCTGAAGCGCGAGGAGCTGAACCACACCGGCTCTCACAAGGTGAACAACGTCCTCGGCCAGATCCTGCTGGCCAGGCGGATGGGGAAGCCGCGCGTCATCGCCGAGACAGGTGCTGGTCAGCACGGCGTCGCCACGGCGACCCTCTGCGCCCGCTTCGGTCTGAAATGCGTCGTCTATATGGGGGCGGTCGACGTCGCCCGTCAGGCGCCCAACGTGTTCCGCATGAAGATGCTCGGTGCCGAGGTCGTCCCGGTCCAATCGGGTTCGAAGACGCTGAAGGACGCCATGAACGAGGCGCTCCGCGACTGGGTCACCAACGTTCACGACACCTTCTACTGCATCGGCACCGTGGCCGGTCCGCACCCCTATCCGGGCATGGTCCGTGACTTCCAGTCGATCATCGGCCGCGAGACCCGCGACCAGATGCAGGAAGCCGAAGGCCGCCTGCCGGACAGCCTGATCGCCTGCGTCGGTGGCGGCTCGAACGCGATGGGTCTGTTCCATCCGTTCCTCGATGACAAATCAGTCGAGATTTACGGCGTCGAAGCGGCCGGGCATGGCCTCGACAAGCTGCACGCCGCATCGATCAATGGCGGACGGCCTGGCGTGCTACACGGCAACCGCACCTATCTCCTGATGGACCGCGACGGACAGATCGAGGAAGGCCACTCCATTTCGGCGGGCCTCGATTATCCCGGCATCGGGCCGGAACATTCATGGCTGGCCGATACCGGCCGCGCCAAATACCTCACCGCAACCGATGACGAGGCACTCGAGGCCTTCGGGCTTCTCTCGCGCCTCGAAGGCATCATTCCGGCGCTTGAAAGCGCCCACGCGCTGGCCAAGTTGAAGGACCTCGCCCCGTCGAAGCCGAAGGATCACCTGATGGTGGTCAATCTGTCCGGCCGCGGCGACAAGGACGTGCCGCAGGTCGCCGACATCATGGGAACCAAGCTTTGACGACCCGCATCGACAGCCGCTTTGCAGCGCTCAAGGCCGAAGGCCGTTCGGCGCTCGTCACCTTCGTCATGGCGGGCGATCCCGGCTATGAGACCTCGCTCGCCATCCTGAAGGCGCTACCGGGCGCTGGCGCCGATGTCATCGAACTCGGAATGCCGTTCTCCGATCCGATGGCCGACGGCCCGCCGATCCAGGCGGCCGGTCTCAGGGCACTGAAGGGTGGCCAGACGCTCAGGAAGACGCTCGATCTGGTTGCCGCCTTCCGCCAGGGGGATCGCGACACGCCGATCGTCCTGATGGGCTATTACAATCCGATCTACATTTACGGCGTCGAGCGTTTCCTGAAGGACGCTCTCGAAGCCGGCGTCGACGGCTTGATCGTTGTCGATCTTCCGCCGGAAGAGGACGCCGAGCTGTGCCTGCCGGCGCTGAGAGCCGGCCTCAACTTCATCCGTCTCGCGACGCCGACGACCGACGACAAGCGCCTTCCGACTGTGCTCGGCAACACGTCCGGTTTCGTCTATTATGTCTCGGTCACCGGCATCACCGGCGTTGCCACGCCGGACTTTAATGCCGTCGCGACGGCAGTCGCCCGCATCAAGCGGCACACGGAACTTCCGGTCGCGGTTGGCTTTGGTGTCAAAACAGCAGAACATGCCCGCGCCGTTGCGGAAGGCGCCGATGGTGTCGTTGTTGGATCGGCGATTGTGGAAGCAGTAAGAACAACCCTCGATGCGGACGGTCGTGCCACGGAAAAGACGGTTTCCGCCGTCACGGAACTTGTTTCGTCACTGGCCGCCGGGGTGCGGGCGGCCCGGGCCGTCGCAGCCGAATGAGAGGGCTTAGGGAGTGAGTGAAGCCATGAACTGGATCACCAACGTCGTCCGGCCTCGCATCAAGGGCCTGCTGACGCGGCGCGAGGTTCCCGAAAACCTCTGGATCAAGTGCCCGGATACCGGGCAGCTCGTCTTCCACAAGGATGTCGAAGCCAATCTCTGGGTCATCCCCGGCTCGGGCTATCACATGCGGATGGGTGCGGAGCAGCGCCTGAAGAGCATGTTCGACAACGGCGAATGGGACGAGTTGTCGTTCCGCGATGTCGTCCCGGATCCGCTGAAATTCCGCGACGAGAAGAAATACGTCGACCGTCTCAAGGACGCCCGCGCCAAGACCTCGATGAAGGACGCGGTGCGTGCCGGTGTCGGCGATCTCGACGGCCTCGAGGTCGTCATCGCCGTTCAGGACTTCGAATTCATGGGTGGCTCGCTCGGCATGGCGGCGGGCGAGGCCCTGATCGCCGGCCTCGAAGAGGCTGCCCGCCGCGGCGCGCCGTTCATCCTGTTCGCGGCCTCTGGTGGCGCCCGCATGCAGGAGGGCATCCTGTCCCTCATGCAGATGCCGCGCGTGACCGTCGCCGTGCAAATGCTGCGCGAGGCGAAGAAGCCGTACATCGTGGTTCTGACGAACCCGACCACCGGCGGCGTCACCGCCTCCTACGCGATGCTGGGCGATGTCCAGATCGCCGAGCCCGGCGCGCTGATCGGCTTCGCTGGCCCACGCGTCATCGAGCAGACGATCCGCGAAAAGCTCCCCGAAGGCTTCCAGCGCTCGGAATATCTCAAGGACCACGGCATGGTCGATATGGTCGTCCACCGCCACGAGATCCGCCCCACGCTCGCGCGCCTCTGCCGCATCCTGACCAAGGCTCCGGCGCTTCAAGTCGCCGAACCGGTCCGCGACGCCGATGTCGTGACCGAGGAAGAGCTGCCCGAACTCGAGGCACGCGCCGCCGAGTGATCACGATGCATCGAGCGCCGTGATGGACCAAAGCGGCGCCATTCTCTCGCGGTTGCTGACCTTGCATCCGCGCGTCATCGACCTTTCGCTTGGCCGGATGACCCGTCTTCTGGATGCCTTGGGCAATCCAGAGCGGAGCCTGCCGCCGGTGATCCATGTTGCCGGCACCAACGGCAAGGGATCGACTATCGCCTTCCTGCGCGCGATGCTGGAAGCGTCCGGCAAGAGCGTCCACGTCTACACGTCGCCCCACCTCGTCCGGTTCCACGAGCGCATCCGCCTCAACGGCGCGCTGGTCGACGAGGAGGCGCTGGTGGCCACGCTCGAAGAAGTCGAGCGGGTCAATAACGGCGAGGCTATCACCCAGTTCGAGATCACGACGGCGGCAGCCTTCGTGCTCTTCGCGCGGCGCCCCGCCGACGTCCTCCTGTTGGAAGTCGGCCTCGGCGGCCGCCTTGACGCCACAAACGTCATCGACAGGCCGCTTGCGTCGATCATCACGCCGGTATCGATGGATCATTCGAGCTATCTCGGCGAGACCGTCGAGGCGATCGCGATCGAGAAGGCGGGTGTGCTGAAGCGTGGCGTTCCTGCGATCATCGCCGCCCAGCTTCCTACAGTGCGCGACACGATCGAGGCCTGCGCAGGCGTCGCCCGTTCGCCGCTGCTGATCTCGGGGCAGGACTGGCAATCGCGCGAGGAGCGCGGGCGCCTTGTCTTCGAGGACGAACGCGGTCTGCTCGATCTACCGTTGCCGCGACTGCGCGGCCGCCATCAGTTTGAGAATGCCGGCGCTGCCATCGCTACGCTACGGGCGCTGCCGCAACTCGGCATCACTGGAGCGCATATCGAGGCGGGCCTCCTCAACGTCGACTGGCCAGCCCGGCTGCAGCGCCTAACCAAGGGTAATCTGCTCGACCTGCTGCCGCCTGAGACTGAACTCTGGCTCGATGGCGGCCATAACCCCGACGGCGGTCGCGCCGTCGCGGCGACCATGGGCGAGCTGGAAGAGCGCGTCGGCCGGCCACTGATCCTGGTGGCGGGCATGCTCAACACCAAGGATTCCGAGGGTTTCTTTGAGCCCTTCCGCGGACTTGCCGCGGGTGTCCACGCGGTGCCGATCACGTCGAGCGATGCCGGCCGCAGCCCCGCCGAAGTAGCGGAAGCCGCCGACTGGGCAGGGCTACCGGCGCGACCTCACGATTCAATCGAGGACGCGCTCCGCTCAGTGATTGTCGAGGAGGGCCATCTGCCGCCCCGCGTCCTCATCACCGGATCGCTCTATCTTGCGGGCGAAGTCCTGGCCCTGAACGGCACGCCACCGGTCTGACACAATAAAAAGGCCGGCGAAACGCCGGCCTGTTTCTTCTCTTTGTCGTTTCCCGCGATCAAACCGCGCTGTCGATCCACTGCTGAAGGCGCGCCTTGGGAGCGGCGCCGACGTGGTCGGAAACCTTCTGGCCGTTCTTGAAGACCATCAGGGCCGGGATCGAACGGATGCCGAACTGGGCCGCGATGGCCTGGTTCTCATCGACGTTGACCTTGGCGACCTTGACCTTGCCGGCCATCTCGCCCGCGATCTCCTCGAGAGCAGGTCCGATCATACGGCAGGGACCGCACCATTCAGCCCAGAAATCGACGACGACGGGAATGTCCGACTTGAGAACGTCGGCCTCGAAGCTGGAATCGGTGACTTTCACGGTTGCCATGATCAAAAAACCTCATTGGGCCGAGAATCTCGGCGAAGTTGAACGAAAGGTAGGAAGCCGTCATTCGAGCGTCAAGGAATGCTGTGCATGCGCAATACGCCGTCCAGTGCTGCGTCCAAACGGCTTGTGCCGAGCACATCGAGGTGGCGCGTCTTGGTCCAGAGTAGCGCCGCCTCGATGACCTTGCCGGGGAAAACCTTCGCCAGCACAGCGCGATAGAGCGCGAGCTGGGTGACATAGGATTCCGGCGGAGCGGCGGGCACCGGACGGTCGCTCTTGAAATCAAGGATCAGCACGCGCTCGGGCTCGATCACGAGGCGGTCGATGCGTCCGAAGACGAGGGCGGGCGAGCGGCCAGGTCGCGCGATCTCGCCCGCGATTGGCACCTCCGAACGGCCGGAACCGTCCAGAAGCGGCAGGAGCGTCAGATCGGAGACGATGGCCAGGGCCTCGTCGGCCAGTGCGGCTCGCTCCTGTTCGGGCCATTCTCCGGCATCGCGAGCCAGGTAGCGCTCCGCTGCGGCTATCCGGTCGTTCGGAGAAAGCCGCGGTAGTTCCTCAAGCAGGCGATGCAGCAGAACGCCGCGATCACGCGCGGGAATGACACCCGCCTCCGTTTCGGCGTCGAACAGATGACGCAGCGCCCGTGACGGCGCCAGCCGCTCGGCCTTGGGTTTTTCAGCGGCGAGCGGTCGGCAGAGCCACGCCGGGAGTTGCGGCGTCGGCTTTTCAGCGGCGATAGACGGCGCCGCCGCCGGCCGCTCCGGCGTCTTGCGATAGATGCGAATATCGTCATCGAAAGCCGGCACGTGGACCGGTTCGCTGACGTCTTCCAATCCCGATCGGATCAGCGCGTACCACGAGCCTTCGGGCGCTTCCTTCTTCCGGGGATCGCCGAGATGGCCGGTCACGATCAGCCGGTCGGCGGCACGGGTCATCGCCACATAGAGCAGCCGCCGGTGCTCGCCCTGCTCGCGGATGTCTTCCGCCTCGCGTGCGGCTTGAAGTGCGGGCGGATCGTCTGCCTTCTTTCCGACCCATAGGGGCAAATCATCGACATAGAACACCGCCGGAGCGAGGCTTGCGGCGCGCGGCTTGCCGAGATCGGCCAGCACGACGAGCCGCGCCTCCAGCCCCTTCGCGCCATGCACCGTCATCACCCGGACTTCGCTGCCGCCGGTATCGAGATCGCGCTTGATGACCGCCGGCGCCTCCCGCATCCAAGCGGCGAAACCCGACAGCGTCGCCGTCTCGGTCTCGCCATAGGTCATCGCGAGGCGCAGGAATTCGTCGAGCACGTCGTCGACCTCACCGCCGAGCCGCGCCCGGAAATCTCGCCGACCGCCTTCCGCACCGAGGATGGCCGCGTAGAAATCGAACGGCCGGATATGCCACGCCGATGCTGTCCAGCGGTCCAGTTTGTCGCTCGCGGTCTCGAATTTCGTCTCGACCGATGTCCGCAGCGCCTGTCGTAGGTTCCCCGTCCGCTTCGGAGCGAGGCGCATAAGATCGTCATCGTCGAAGGCGAACAGCGGGCTTTTCAGCACGCAGGCAAGCGCGAGATCGTCCTCCACCAGCAGCACCGCGTCGGCCAGCGCGAGAAGGTCGAGCACGGCGATGTGCTTGCCGACATCGAGGCGGTCAGCGCCCGCGACAGGCACGCCGGCATTCTTCAGCGCGCGCAGGATCGCCTCGAACAGGGTGCCGCGGTTGCGCACCAGAACGAGAATTTCGCCAGGAGGCACGGGCGTACAGGGTCCGGCAACGTCGCGGCCGATGATCCAGCCCTGCACCGAAGTTGCGATACGGTCGGCCAGCCGGGCCACCGGACTGCGTTCGGACACGGCGTCGAACGGAGCATCCCATGCGCGGTCGCTATCGACGCGCTCGTCGGCGAGGACCAAAGGCCAGAGATCGACTCGCCCCGGCGCGTCGGGACGCGCGGTCTCGTGGACTGTTTTCACCTCATCGTACGAAAGACCCGCATAAGCCCCCGGCTGCGCGAAGACAGCGTCCACTGCGCCCAGCACGTCGATTGTCGAACGGAAGCTCTGAGTCAGTTCGACGGCGTGGAAGTCCATTCCCGCAGCCTGATAGGCGGTCGAATAAACGCGGCGTGTGCCAACGAACTCCTGTGGAGCCGCGCCCTGGAATCCGAAGATCGACTGCTTCTCGTCACCGACCGCGAACACGGTCCGCACAACGTTCCGAGCACCCTGCCCTGCCGTGAACTCCTGCGTCAGGCCGCGAACGATCTCCCATTGCTCGGGCGAGGTATCCTGCGCTTCGTCGATCAGGACATGGTCGATACCCTGGTCGAGCTTGAAATGAACCCAGGCCGCGCCGGCGTTGCGGATCAACGAACCGGTCTTCGTGATCAGATCGGAGAAGTCGAGCGCGCCGCGCCGCGCTTTCTCCACCGTGTACTGGTGCCAGATCGCGTCAGCGATGGTCAGCAGCGCCTCGGTGCGTTCGCGGACCGAGGCGGCGTTGCGGCGTTCGAGCAGCCCTGCCAGCCGTTCGAATTCGTCGTCGATCCGTTGCGCCAGATCGGGCCGCAACGCGCGGAGCGCCTTGGTGACCAGCGCGTTCCTCGAACGGAGAGTTCCAGATTTGGTCAGGCAGAGACCCAGATAAGCGCCTCGCTTGGTCTCGTCGTTGCTCGCCGCCTGAGCAGCGCGGAAGCAGTCCGCGAATTTGTTGTCGTTGGCGCCGCCGCCCGACAGCCAGGAGATGATGTCCGGCCAGGACGCGATCTCGATCGCTTCGTCGAGGATGCGGGCGTTGATCGTCTCGCAGGTTTCGTTGTCGCCAAGCCCGAGCGCCAGAACCAGCCGCCGCGAGACGCGTGCCGAGGCATCCTCGCCGTTCGGCCGCATCAGTTCGGTCAGGCCGTCGCCGTCGCGCAGCACCGCATCCAGCGCCTTTTCGAGGCCGGTTTCGGCGATGAGCCGCGACAATGCCCGGCTAATCGCTCCGTCCTCGTCAGCGGCACGGCTCAGCATGTCGTGCCTGGCCTCCGCCACGAGTTCCGCCTGCTGGCGATCATCGAGCACCGTGAAAGCCGCCGGCACATCCGCCTCGAACGGAAACTGGTGCAGCACGCTCTCGCAGAAGGCGTGGATGGTCAGCACCTTCAATCCACCCGGAGTTTCGAGCGCCCGGGCGAAGAGGCGGCGGGCGCGACGGCGGAGAGCGAGATTGCCGGCCGGCTCGCCGATATCCCGCAGCGCTTTGTCCAGGGCCTCGTCAGAGGCCGTCGCCCATTCCGACAACACACCAAACACACGGTTCGACATGTTCGCCGCCGCCGCCTTGGTGAAGGTCAGGCAGAGGATCTTCGACGGTTCGACATCGTGGAGCAGAAGCCGGATGACGCGGTTCGACAGGACGCGGGTTTTGCCCGAGCCGGCATTGGCGGCGACCCAGGCCGACGCGCCGGGATCGGAAGCACGCCGCTGCCGTTCCTGCGTCAGCTGGGTGGGATGAAGCTGCTCGTTCACTCGCCGCCCCCGTCCGCATCGGGCGCGAGCGACCATTCCGCGAGACGCGCGAGATGATCGTAATCGCCGTTCGGGCGCCGCTTGAACTTCGGATGCGTACCGGAGCGGTAGGGCTGCAACGGGTCCTCGAAGCGGTCGATCAGCGTCTTGAGCTCCGCCAGGGCCTCGTCCGCCACCTCCGTGGCGCTCTTGTCCTTGATCGATACCGACCGGGCCTTGCCGGGCTCGGCCTGCCCGGAAAGCTGAACATAGATCAGATCTGCCGTTTGCCCCGCGGGGGTATCATCGAAGGCGCCCGCCGCCAGCATGGCGGCCTCCAGCGGCAGTTGCGGTGCGAACCCGCTGCCGACTTCCTTGTCGGTTGGGGCGCGGCCGGTCTTGTAGTCGAGCACGGCGTAGCCGCCATGAACCCGGTCAATGCGGTCCGCGCGCCCGCTCAGGGTGAACTCGCGCTCGGCGGAGGTCGTCCAGGTTATCTTGCCGCTACGTTCGAGGAACGTCCCCGACGTCTCCGTCCGCCGATCTCGCTCCCAGCCGACGAACCAGCGGGCGATACGTTCAAAGCGCGGCCACCATAGTGCGCGGACATCCGGATAGTCCCAGATCGGCTCGAACGCTTCACGCCCGATGGCGCAGAGGCGCTCGACCGCGTCGGGCGCGAACGGGTCTTCCTTTTCGACGAATTCGGCCAGCGCGCCATGCACGATCGTGCCGCGATCCGACGCCTCCGGCCCGGTGCCGACGGGATCGAGCGGGCGGAGCTTCAGCACGTGGCGGGCGTAGATCGCATAGGGATCGCGGATCAGGGTCTCGATCTCGGTCACCGAGAGCCGCTTCGGTCGAAGTTCGATCGGCGGGCATGGTGCGGGAGCGCCGACACGCTGCGTCTCGGCCTCGTCGAGCGCCAATGCGTAACCAAGCAGCGTCTCGCCGCGCGCCTTCACCGGCTTCCAGCCCTCACCCGAGACCGCCGCCAGTCTTTGCAGCCAGCGCGCCGCGACGGTCGGCGCACCGCCTGCCTTCAGAGCCCGCGTCAGAACGACATCGCCGCCACCGAGCGCCTGTTCGAAATCGTGCGCGGAAAGGCCGACGCGCCATTCGGGTGGCGGCAGCCCGAGCGCACCGCGCATGGGCCTCGACAGGAAGGCGTCGTTCCGCGTCTGCGGCGGCCAGACACCTTCGATGAGCCCGCCGAGCACGGTGCGGTCGAAGCCGAGCAGGCGCGCTTCGAGGGTGCCAAGGATGCGCAGGCGCGGATGACCGGGACGACGCGGCCGCGAGGTCCGCCCGCGAAGCATGGTCTTGAAGACGGCCGGATAGTCGACGAGGCGAAGCCGCATGCGACTGGACGCCGCGAGCGCTTCCTCGAAGAAGGCGTCGATTGCAAGCCGATCCGGATCGGCCTCGGTTTCCTCAGCCGTCGCCGCGACCGCGGCCAGCGCCGCCCGGTGGGCCGAGTGGAAGTCAACCAAGAGCGCTTCGCGCCCGCCCCGGCCCAGCGCGCAAAGAGGCTCAAGCGCTGTCTCCAGCCGCGACACCAGATCCTCGGCTAGTGCCCAGCCTTCGGCGACGAGCTCGCGGCGGCTCTGATGCATATGCCGGTCTTCGCCAGCGGGGGCCCGCGCCAGCGCGATCGCCTCCCTCAAGCCATTCACGCCGGGAGGTGGCGCCGGGCCACGCAGAACGCCGATCTCCAGCACGCCCGCCGCGCGATGGCGTGCCTTGCCATCCAGGCCGAAGCAGGCGTCCGGATGCTTCAGCAACGCCAGTAATTCGGCCGGGCCGAGATCACTGACAGCCGTCTCGACGACGAGACGCGCGAGGATGCCGGCCTGGCTGTCCGCGGTTGGCAGGCCGGCGCTGTCTTCGGCATGTATGTCCCAGCGCTTCAGCTCCGCGACGACCCTGCGGGCCAAGGTCCGGTCGGGCGTAATCAGCGCCGCCGTTTTACCCGGCTCCTCCAGAGTCTCGCGCAGGGCCAGCGCGATGGCGAGGGCCTCTTCACGTTCGTTTGCCGCCTCGATGAGCGTCACTGCATCGAGCGCCGGTCCCAGCGTCAGCGGGCTCCCTGCCCATTCGTCGGTGCGGTCGGCCGGCAGGAGCGCACGGGACACAAGTGCACGACGCGCGTCGCGCGCCTTGTCTTCCTTGCCGAGCACGCCGACTTCGCCGCGCTGCACGTCGAGCTTTTTCAGCAGGCGATGGAAACCGTATTGCGGATGCGTCCATGCCTGCGGCGGAACCGTGCCTGCCTCCCGCTTGCCGCCGATCTCGTCCCAGATATCGTCGCTCGCCTCGGTATCGAGCCCCTGTAAGACGACCGCGCCGAGCGGGAGATGCGCAACGGCCTCCATCAGCTCCGCCGTCGCAGGGTTCGAGCCCGTCGAACCGGCGATGATGATGGGCGTCGATGGTCTGTCTCGCGATAGTCGCTTTGCTAACGCATCGAGCTGAGCATTTCTGTGAGCCGCCTCACCAACAAGTTTGTTGTCGTGCAAGAAGGTCGGCCAGTGCTCGGCGGCGATATTCAGGAAATTGGTCGTCAGTTCCCAAATCTTATCGTGCTCGGGTGGGACGAGACCTGCTAACTTTTGCCAAGAGACGCCTTCGGTCTCGAAGCTATCGATCAGTCCGCCCAGCTCGATTGCGAGTGACATTGCTTCGGACGGGGATGTCGAAATCAGATCGGCTTCTGTTTCATCGGAACGGATCGCGCGCGAGATGAGCTTGGCCCACCCTTGGATAAACTCAGCGAGGGCCAGCCGACGTCCAGTTTCTTCGATGATATTCGAAGGCTTCTTTGAAACATCCATGGCTGTGTCGAACGAATTGTCCTCGTCGCCGAAATCGCCGAGCGCCGCGATACGAGGAAGGATTGCCGCTCTACCGAGGCGCTCGATGAAAATCCTTTCGAGCTCGCGGACCGCGCGGCGGGTCGGCAAGTAGATCGCGACATCGGCGAGGCCGAGCGGATCGGCATCGAGCCTGACGCCTGGCAACAGCCCGCCGCGCAGCAGATCGTCCACGATCGTTTCCAGGAACGGAACGCCGGCCGGAACCGTCAGGACGTTCGCCCGGCTGCGCGCGTCAGGCGACGCTTTCGGCATAGCAGGTCTCCGCCTCGGCAATGGCCTCGGGCGTTCCGACATGCATCCACAAACCGTCCAGGCGCAAGCCGAACAGACGACCCTGCTCGATTGCCCTGTCGAAAAGCAGGTTCAGCGAGAACGGGCCGTCCGGAGTATCGGCAAAGAGTTCCGGTCGGAACACGGCTGCGCCGGCATAGACGAAGGGCGTCACCAGCCGCTCGGTGCGCCTCTTCAGGCCGCCATCTGGATCGACGATGAAGTCGCCGCGCCCGTCATAGCCGCAACTCGTCGCCGTCGAAGCGAGGAGTAGGAGACCGTCCATGCGCTCAGGATCGAAATTGTCGGCGAGCCGCATGAGGTTCGGCTTGAACCCCTCGATCCAGATCGTGTCGGCGTTGATCGAAAAGAACGGGTCCTTGCCGAGCAGGGGAAGCGCCTTCTTGAGGCCGCCCCCGGAGTCCAGCAGGGCGTCCCTCTCGTCGGAGATGACGATCTTCGGCTTCTTGCGGCCCTTCAAGTGCTTTTCGAGAAGCTCGGCATGGTGGTGGATGTTGACGACGGCCTTCTCGACCCTCGCTTCCGCAAGCCGATCCAGCACGTGGTCGACGAGCGGCTTTCCGGCGACCTGGACCAGCGGTTTCGGCTTCGTCAGCGTCAGCGGCTTCATGCGTGTGCCGAGCCCGGCGGCAAGAACCATCGCGTTACGGATCATGACGTCTTCACATCAAACGAGCCGAGAGCAGCCAGATACCAGTCGCGCAAATCGGCCATCGCGGGATGGGCGAGATCGCGGTCGAGATAGGCCATTATTCTCGGAATGTGACGAAGATAGCCCTGCTTTCCATCGCGACCGGCAAGGCGCACGAAGATGCCGAGGATCTTCGTCGCGCGCTGGGCGCCGAGCACGGCGTAGGCGCGAGCGAACTGGGTCGGTTCGAACGCGGGATCGAGGCCCAGACGATCACCGATATATCGGGAGAGCAGCGACATTTCGAGCTGTTCAGGCACATCGACCCGCGCGTCCTGAAGGAGCGAAACGAGATCATACGCCGGGTGGCCGATGACGGCGTCCTGAAAGTCGAGAAGGCCAACCTTCCTCAGTCCGTCGCGGTCAGGCAGCCACATCAGGTTCGGCGAATGATAGTCGCGCAGAACCCAGGTCGCGGCTTCTTCCGTTACCGGCGCGAGCACGGCTCGCCAAAGCTCGCGGAAGCCCGCACGGGTGGAGGCCGAAATGCTGCGACCGATGTGCGGCAGATACCAGTCGACGAGAAGCTCGGCCTCGACCAGCAGCGCTTCGAGATCGTAATCGGGGATCGTATAGAGGTCGTCGTCGACCGGCAGATCACGCGGCAGATCGGCAACGTGAAGTTCGACCAGGACGTCGGCCGCGACCTGCATCCGCTCGGGGACGTGCATGCCGGCGATCAGCATCGTCTCGTGGCCAAGGTCTTCGACCAGCAACAGCCCGCGATCGAGATCTTGCGCCAGGATCTTCGGCGCGGAGAAACCCTGCCTGATCAGCCCGCTCGCTATCGCCACGAACGGCACGACATCCTCGGCGAGCTTGGCGATCCGACTATAGGGCAGGCCGTTGCGGATCGCCGGCCCATCCGGACGACGCGGCGAGTCCATCAGGATCGCGGAACGGCCATGGTCGATCAGTTGCTCATAGCGCCGCGACGACGCATCGCCCTGACGGTAAATGCGACGCGCGCCGGACCAGCCAGCCGCATCGAGGAATCCGGCGATCTCCAGCGCGCGCTGGATGCGCTGCGGCCAGCGACCATAGGGTTCGATGGTGACGTAGCGGCTGTGGTTCGGATCGCTCGGATTCAGTTCGAAGCGCAGCGCCAGGCGCTCACCGGACAATTCGCCCCCCGCCCGCTCCGGCCACTCGACGAGGAGGATCGAGGTGGCGCCCGCCTCGTCCCAGCCGATCTCCGCCAATTCGCTGACATCGCCGACGCGATAGAGGTCGGCGTGAACAACGAGGCCGCGCGCGGCTTCATAGGTCTGGATGATGCTGAAGGTTGGGCTCGGGACGTCGAGATCGGGATCAGCGGCGAGGAGGCGGATGACCTCGCGGGCGAAGGTCGTCTTGCCGGAGCCAAGATCGCCGGAAAGCGTGACGATATCGCCCGGAGCGAGCAGCGGCGCCAACGCGGCCGCGAGCCGTGCGGTCGCCCGCTCATCGGCCAGCACCACCCGGTGCGCTCCCTCCTCCACCTCGACCATCACCTCATTCCGCCGCGACGCGCGCCGCACCGCCACCCAATGGGAACAGGCAGGTCACCGTCGTGCCGCGCCCGAGCGCGCTGTCAATCGAAACCGTACCGCCATGCAGCTCAACGAACGAACGCACGATCGAGAGGCCAAGCCCGACGCCGCGATGGTTCGCGCCTTCGGTATGGCTCTCGAACCGATCAAACACCTTTTCGACCATTTCGGGAGACATGCCGCGGCCGCGATCGGCGACCTGGAACATGAGCGCATCGGCCTCGCGCCTGGCGACGAGCGTTACGAACGAGCCTTCAGGGCTGAAACCGATCGCGTTCGACAGCAGGTTGAACAGAACCTGCCGGATGCGTTTCTCGTCGGCGACGAAGGAGCCGATCTGCGGCGGCACTTCGAGATTAAGGGTGATGCCGCTCTCGGTCACGCGGTCGCGGACGCCCTCGACTGCCGCGTTTACGGCAGCCGGAATGTTCACGATGCCAAGATCGAGCTCCATGTTGCCGGCATCGATCGTCGCGAGATCGAGAATGTCGTTGATGATCGCGTAGAGCGCGGTCGAGCTGTCGAGCACATGCCCGGTGTATTCGCGCTGGCGGTCGGTCAGCGGTCCGGTCGACGGGTCGGCAAGCAACTGGCTGAAGCCGATGATGTTCGTCAGCGGTGCACGAAGTTCGTAGGAGACGTGTTTCACGAAGTCCGACTTCAGCCTCGACGCGGTCTCCAGCGCCTCATTGCGGTCGGTGAGCGCGCGTTCGACCGAGACGCTGGCGGTCACGTCAGAGAAGGTGACGAGCGTCGCGCCGTCCGGCAGGGGCACGGTCGCCATGTCGATAGTCGACTGGTCCACCCGCTCGATGCGACCGGAAACGGGAACCCGGCTCTCGGGAATGGCGGTGATCGCCGTCTTGAGAAGATCCCACGGTTCCTGCTGCTCGTGCAGAACGCGGCACAGCGCGAACACCCGGTCCGCATGCGGCTTGGTATTGAGTTCCGACGGAGGCAGCTTCCACATCTGGACGAAGGCAGGGTTGTGGAGCGTCAGCCGCCCATCCGAACCGAACACGGCCACCGCATCGCGAAGATTGTCGAGCGTCTCGCGCTGGACGCTGGTCAGCGCATTGAAGCGGCTTTCAAGATCGATGCGCTCGGAAACGTCGTCGAACAGATAGGTGACGCCGCCCTCGGGATTGGGCGTCTGGACGACGCGCATCGTTCGCCCGTCCGGCAAATGCCACCAGTGCTCGCGCGGCGTGGTGGCACGATAGGCTTCCTGAAGCTGCGCCTTCCAGGCGCGGAAGTCGGCGGGCACCGGTAGTGCCTCCTCGGCGCGCAGGCGATCGAGGATCGCGGAATCCGTCGGCTGGCTTTCGAGGAAGGCGTGGTCCAGCCTCCAGAGCTTGCCGAACGCCTGGTTATGGAAAACAAGCGTTCCATCCGCCTGGAAGATCGCGACTCCGGTCGCGAGTTCGTCGAGCGTCTTGCGGTGGCTTTCCACGCGGCGCACGAGATCACCGCGCAAGCCGGCGAGTTCGCTCATGTCGACGGCGATGCCGGCGCTGCCCGTCGACTGGGGTACTTCGACCACGTCGAACAATTTCTTCTGGCCGCCGCTGACAAGCGGGACATTGACGTGGAACAGCTTGCCCGCGGCGAACGCGTCGAAGGCATCGCGCTTGGTCGGACTGTCAAGGAGATCGGCCCCGGCCGCCACGGCCTCTTCGCCGGACGGGCGATCGAGAGCCTTGCCATAGGCCGCGTTCGCCCATGCAATCTTGCCATGGGTATCGCGCAGCCAGACCGGCTGCGGAACACGCTCCAGCAGCGACCTGAAGCGGCCGAATTCGCGCTGCATTTCCGCATGACGGGCCGACAGCTCCGCAAGTTGCAGGGCATGCCCTTCGAGGCAGCGGATGCGAAGCACCGCCTGACCGCCCAAGGCGCGACCGTCGATCGCGACATGCTCGCCCTGGCGGGTCTCGACCGTCATCTCGAAGGCCTCACCGCGGATGCGCAGCCTGGCTACCCGCTCTTCGAGTTCCGTCGCCTGACCGGCCGGCATCCAGCTTCCGAAGCCCAACACGCGGCGCCCGGCGGGAACGGACGCGTCGGCCGGCAGCAAGCCGGATACTTCGGGCTCTTCGCCAGGCCCGCCAAACGTGACGAGAAGCTGATTGCTCGAGGAGACCAGGGCTTCGGCGCGGTCGAGCTTCGAACGGAGCTCGGCGACCATTCCCCGCAACGTTGCTTCGGCTACTCCGGCGCGGCTGCGGACGCGGGCCAGCAGGAAACCACAGGAGAGGGTGACAAGCAGAAGCCCGAGCGAGACGGCATATGACCCGAGCGTCGTGGACGCCGAAACCGGGCCAGCCCATGCGGCTGTCGAGGACAGAAGCGCAGGCGCGAGCGTGAAGCCCGTCACCGCGCGATCTCCCCGAGACCGGTCTGCCATGAAATCCCCTCATCGACCGGAGCGCATCCCGCCGCGACGCCCCGAATCACCTCAATCTACCCGCATCGCGACTCGCGCCCAATGGCGTGGCAGTCACTGAGTCAACAAAAAGAACGGGCCCGGTATTTCCGGGCCCGTTCCTGTGGATAGCTTGTTTTCTTCGCGCGGCGCGGAGTCTTTCCGCTCAGTAGCGGTAGTGCTCGGGCTTGAACGGGCCCTGCTGCGGCACGTTGATGTAGGCCGACTGCTTGTCCGACAGCTTGGTCAGCTTGGCGCCGACCTTGTCGAGATGCAGTGCCGCGACCTTCTCATCGAGATGCTTCGGCAGCACATAGACGCCGACCGGATACTTGCCCGGGTTCGAGTAGATCTCGATCTGGGCGAGCGTCTGGTTGGTGAACGAGGCCGACATCACGAAGCTCGGATGGCCGGTCGCGTTGCCGAGGTTTACCAGGCGGCCCTCCGAGAGGAGGATGATGCGCTTGCCGTCGCTGAACTCGATCTCGTCGACCTGCGGCTTCACATTGTGCCACTTGAAGTTCTTCAGGCCGGCGACCTGAATTTCAGAGTCGAAGTGGCCGATATTGCAGACGATCGCGCGGTCCTTCATCGCCCGCATATGGTCGACGGTGATGACGTCGAGATTGCCGGTCGCGGTGACGAAGATGTCGGCGCGCGGCGCGGCGTCTTCCATCGTCACGACCTCATAGCCCTCCATCGCCGCCTGCAGCGCGCAGATCGGATCGATCTCGGAGACGAGAACGCGGCAGCCGGCATTGCGCAGCGACGCCGCCGAGCCCTTGCCGACGTCGCCGAAGCCCGCGACCATGGCGACCTTGCCGGCCATCATGACGTCGGTGCCGCGACGGATGCCATCGACCAGAGATTCCTTGCAGCCATAGAGGTTGTCGAACTTCGACTTGGTGACCGAGTCGTTGACGTTGATCGCCGGCCACAGCAGCTCGCCGCGCTTCTGCATCTCGTAGAGACGATGCACGCCCGTCGTGGTCTCCTCGGTGACGCCCTTAATCGCCTCGGCGCACTTCGTGTAGAAGCCCGGGTTCGACTTCAGCCGACCCTTGATGGCGGCGAACAGGACTTCCTCTTCCTCATTGGTCGCGCCTTCGAGGAAGGCGACATCGCCGGCTTCCGCGCGCTTGCCGAGATGGATGAGGAGAGTGGCGTCGCCGCCGTCGTCGAGGATCATGTTCGGCACGCCGCCGTCATGCCATTCGAAGATCTTGTGGGTGTAGTCCCAATAGTCGACGAGGCTCTCGCCCTTGATCGCGAAGACGGGAGTGCCGGTCGCGGCGATCGCGGCGGCTGCGTGGTCCTGCGTCGAATAGATGTTGCACGAGGCCCAGCGGACATCGGCGCCGAGCGCCTTCAGCGTCTCGATGAGGACACCGGTCTGGATGGTCATGTGCAGCGAGCCCGCGATGCGAGCGCCCTTCAACACCTGCGCCGGACCGTATTCCGCACGGGTCGCCATCAGGCCCGGCATTTCGGTCTCGGCGATGGTGAGTTCCTTGCGGCCCCAATCGGCAAGCTTGATGTCGGCGACGGCGTAATCGTTCTGGGCGGCCGCGAGGGCGGTGTTGACGGTCATACGGGCTCTCTCCGTGGATTTGGCGGGCTGTCTAGCACGCACGGAAGCCTGGAGCAACCGCATATAAAGATGTCTTTATGTGCTCTAAACTGTGCCTACCCAGAGATCGCGATCTGGCGCCGCGATCACGGCACCAGCGCGGAGGCCGGGCCGCCATACTTGTTCGTGCCCTCCTCGCCCTTCTTGATCATCCAGTAGATCAACACGACCCAGCCGATCAGCGGGATTAGGATGATGAGGATCCACCAGCCCGAATGGCCGGTGTCGTGCAGGCGGCGCACCGTGACGGCGAGGCCGGGCAGAAAAAGCGCGAGCGAGACGAGCAGAGTGAGAACTTGAAGCGAACCCTCGCCGACGCCGAAGATGACCGCGTCGATGATCGAGGTCGCGATCTGCATCAGGATCACGAACAAGGTCCACCACCAATATTCCGAGCGCAGCGCGCGGCCGAAGAACGTGGCGTATTTCGACAGCACGGCGCGGATTGCATCCCCAAAGCCCATTGCCCTCTCCTCGTTTCTTCCCCGGCGCCAAGCGCCGACGATATGGAGCCCGAGAACTTTGCCCGTGGCTAGAGGGTTTGTCGTGCCGTCCCCGGTTCACGCGAACCGGCACACGGTCATCGGCGTTGACCTTCGAAACGGAGGGACGCCGATGATCACGCTCGACACAATGCCGCCGCTCGATCCGGACACGCCGGCGACGATCTCGTGGTCGGACCATCTCCTTGTCGGCAGCATGACCAATGGCACAGGCCATTCCCGCCATTTCGACACCGCCCGCGAGGCGCTTCTGTTCGCCGACAGCCTGCCGGACACCGCCCGCCGCAATATCTGGCTGATGACCGAGGGGCATACCTACAAGCCGGACGAGATCCAGGAACTGCGGGCCGGGTTGGGGTGAATGGGGACACGTTCCCCTCTTCATGACACGACCAGCGATTTCGAAGAGCACCCCCCGGACGGGCAGGGAATGCGGCCGCATGCGCTCGAACGGCACGTGTGTTGACGGAGACTACCTCGCCTCTCGCATAGTCCCCCGCAACAATACGAAGACTCTGCATGCACTTGTGCAGGAATTGCCCCGCAAGCGGCAGGAACTGAACGGCCGACGCAAGCATCCGGGGCGCGATTGTTTTGGTTAGACCGGACAAACCTTCGGATAGTTCAACGACCACCCCCCTCAGCTTAATTTTTTAGACAAGCACGGCTTCCCCGCCGTCCGGGGATGACCCTGTGAATTACGACCTTCGGCGACCTCCCGCCTCGCGGGAATGGCCACTCAAGGGGAACCGACATGAACCCGACGCCAGAGCAGGCCCGAATACTCACCATCCTCCAGAACTCCAGGGGGCGCTGGATTTCGATGAGATGGCTGGACTCCACCCCGCTGCTCTTCGAAGACGATTTCCCGGTCGTTCCCAGCCTGATCGAGAACGGATGGGCGCAGCACAAGCTTCGCTCGCTCCAGATCACGCCGGAAGGGGTCGAGGCGCTGGAGCGCGCCAGCGCGCTCGTTCAACGTGATCGGCCTCCGGCCGTGGGCGGACCTGATCAGGCATGACGGGATTGCAGGCCAGATGAGGTTGAGGAATTGCGGGCTGGGCGACGTCTCAATCTGCCAAGGTGCCCGGTCTGCTATCCTCGTACGTCAAATGACGGAAGCTCGGGGGCGGGCACAGCGTTGCAATCCGTCGATGATCTCGTGCCGCCGGAGGATCGGACCCATTTCCGGGCTCGTCGGCAACGGCACTGCGATGCAAGGAGTAAAAAGGGTGGGCTCTCAACCTCCAATGCCGCGACGTCTCCACATTCGCGGTCGAATGAGAGAGTCCGACAGGTGAGCGACTAGATCGGCTTGAAGATGCCCGCGTTAAGAGTAAATATAGACATCCCAGCTTCGCCTGACTGAGGGTATTCCCCAGAAGCCGCGAGGATTTCGAGCTGGCGCCCGCGCTTCGTTTGGATTCACCGCAAGTGTGGCTTTGATCGCCTTGACCCGTACCTGCGGGTTCGGGTGCTTATATAGCGGAACGAGAGCACTTCGTTGGTCATCGGGGCGCGACTTCAACTCCGCTTTTACTTCTTCCATTTGCTTGAAGAGCTTATTGAACTTCCGTAGCTCATCACGAAGCAAAGCTTCGTCCTGGGCGAGGGTAATCGAGACAAAGCGGTCTACAAGCTGCTCGACCGACAGTCCCACCAGCTGCGTCCGACTGTTACTGTCATTGGTCGATCCAGGCATTGCCGTTCCATCAATTGAAATCCGTGAGACGGTCGCAGCCCCAAATCAAGCCAAATATTCCGGCACGAACCGTCCGTCCGCGAGAGAATTTAGCGTGAGCCGAGCCTCGGCCGTTGCGGGGTAATCCTCAGTCTCGGCGATCTGCCGCAGGACTTCCCGCGCGGTTTGTTGGGAGCAGGCGCGGGCGCAGCAACGCCCGCTCCGACCTATGGCTCGGAATGCTTTTGAATGAGGGCCGTCAGATCGGCGCCTTGATGGCGCAGGTCATCTGTTGCTGGCCTGGCAGCGTCAGCATGCCTTCGGAGTTCCTCTGCCAGAATTCGGCAGTGCCGCCGCCGGCCGCGGTCGCGGTGTAGCGCTCGCCCGAACCGGAGCCCATCGTGAAGACCAGCGAATTGTCCGGCCACGAGAGATAGGCATATTCCGGATCGACGTCGACGAAGGTCGCCGAGATGTCGGCGTCGATCCCGGGGCAGCGCATGGCGAAGGGGCCGACGCTCGCGCCCATTGCATCGTCGGAGCGCGCATCGGGATAACCCTGCCTGAGCTCGCCGATGCGGACGACGTAGTTCGTGACCAGGCAGGCGCGCTTATCATCGGCCTTCCAGCAATCGTCGCGCCCCTTGCTGAAGCCGCGCTCGATTGCGACCAGTTCCTTGCGCTGCTCGGGCGTGGAGCTTTTCCCGTCGCGTGCCAGCCGGAACAGCCGGTCGGTCTCGCGATCGAGCGCGGCGAGCTGGTCGTCCTTGCAGATCATCGCCTCGGATGGCGTGGCCGGCTTGTCGCAATTGAAGCTGGGCTGGGCCGCGCGGGCGGGCAGCGGGACCGTCGCGATGGCGGCGAGGAGGGACAGACTGGCCAGGATGCGTGTGGTGGACATGGCTTCCTCCCGGTGGCGCTCTTGAGGCGGCCGCTATTGCGGGTTGCGGGAAGCGTAGCCGGGTTGTGCGGCGGGGGCTAGGAGCAAGTACGCGAGCCAATCGCCGACACCGCACGGCGAAAATTCGCCGGTTCAGCCCGTCGCGGGAACTTCGAGCTTCTCGAACTTCTGCACTCCGTAATCCTGCCGGACGGAGCAGCCGTATTGGAACGCGATCTCGCTGACGAGGCGAACGCGACCGACACGGGTTCCTTCGATGACGCGATCGACCCATTCATCGGGCACGGTCAGGGACATTCCCGGCTCCAGAAGGCACAGAATCTTTCTCAGTTCCTCGCCGTTCAAGCGAACCTCCATTTCCTTGGGGTCAGGCCAAAGCACGGCAAAGCTATAGGGGCCCGCTGACGAGTGATTTAAGCCCGCTGACATCGCGGGCGGCCAGCGTCATGCTCGACCTTGTTGTCCATTCCGCAGGTGCTAATCTTCCCGAGCGATTGGCGGCCAGGAGCGTGCATCGCTGGCAGGGGAGCGTGATGGGACTGAGCGGATCTCTCGATCATGTCTCGAAACAGCCCGATGTGTTCATCACCAACGAGCTGGAACGGCGCGCTCCGCGACTGACCGATTACCTCACGGAGAAGCTTGCCCTCCAGGACCTTGTCCGCCGGACGGCCGACAATCCGAGCGAGGTTCTTCCCCGGCTGGTCGAGCTCGGCATGCAGGCGACCGGCTCCGACTCCGCCGGGATCAGCCTGTATGAGCCGAACCCGGCGCCGGGCGTTTTCCGCTGGCATCATCTGCGCGGCACACTCGCTCGATTCACCGGTGCCACCACTCCACGGGATTTCAGCCCGTGCGGTGTGACGCTCGATGCGTGCGAGCCCACACTGACCCAGCATCCGGAGCGGCTCTACACGTGGATCGCCGATGCCGGGATAAGCTGCGGGGAAGTGCTCCTCGTACCCCTGTATTCCGGTTCCGCGGAGCCGATCGGAACGCTGTGGCTAGTGGCCGACGACGCCGGCCATTTCGACAGCGGGCATGCGCGCGTTCTGACCGAACTTGCGACTTTCGCCGGGATCGCGCTCCACATGGCGCGCGGCGAGGAGTTGCTTCAGGAAGCGCTCGAACGACAGGAATTGCTGACGCGCGAGATGAACCATCGCGTGAAGAACGTGTTCGCGATCACCGGTAGTCTCATTCGCCACACGGCGCGCTCGTCCGCGACGCCGGACGAAATGGCGGAAACCCTGTCCGGACGCCTGCATGCGCTCGCCGGCGCGCATGCGGCGGTCCGCGTGGTCGACGGCGAAATAGCGTCGAGCGCCGATATCGCGAACCTCACCGAAACGATATTGCGCCCCTACAAGGACAGCGGCCACTTCAGCTACGAGGGAGCCCGCATTCGGCTCGGCGACCGGGCTGCCAATGCCCTCGCCATGATCTTCCACGAGCTAGCCACCAACGCGGTGAAATACGGCGCGCTCAAAACCGACGGCACCGTTGCCCTGCACTGGACGACCGATGGCGACACCTTCGTCGTGAGATGGATCGAAACGGGCGGACCGACCATCGAAAGCCCGCCCGCCACAACAGGTTTCGGCACGAGGCTCACCGCTGCCGGTGCGCTTCAACTTGGCGGTGAGATCGTTCACGATTGGCAGCCGTCAGGCCTTGCCACAACCATCCGCATTCCCGTCGACCGTCTCGCCGATTGATAGCGGCCCCCGCCCATCACTCCCGCGGCACCATCCGTTCCAGCGCATAGGCCAGATCGTACGGTTTCAGGCCGTGGGCGCCTCGGAACGGCTGGTCGAGCACGGCGACCATGTAGATGACGAGGCCGATGAAGAGGGACAGCACCCCGCCGATGATGAAATGGGTGAGGCGCTTCAGGTCGAACAGCCAGACCACCAGGATGTTGAGGCCGGCGCCGATGAGCACGAGGTACCACATGATGGTCGGGATGGAGGTGCGCGCCGCCTGGATGCGGGTCCGGCGGGCCTCGACGAAATCGCCGAAGCGCGTCAGCACCTCGGCGTGGAGCACATCCTGTCCCTTGTCGCGGTCGGGGCTGAAGCGGAGCAGCGACCGGCCGATCCGGGCGACGAGGTCGCTGCTCTCTGGAGAGGTCACGCCGCGGTTCTGCGAGGCCCAGCCGGGTCCCGTCTCCTCCCTTGCGTAACTCCGCAGGAGGTCCGTGACCTCGACGCGCAGCGGCTCGGGATAGCCGTCGACCAGCCGGTAGAGCGTGAACAGGCCGGCGGCCTCGCGGCCGGCCACGTCCTCCGCCTCCAAGTAATTGCCGTAGACGGCGATCGACAGCAGCGCGAGCAGGACGCCGTAATAAAGCGAGAAGGAGGAGAGGAGCAGGCCGAGCGAGTCGTTCGGATTGCGCTCCTGGCGCACCATGCGCGCCACCGTGGGCTGGAGCAGTACCGTGCCGACAAGCGTCGGGATGACGAAGCAGGCCGCGACCAGCGCGCCGCCGGACAGGATGGGCAGGGTGTGCAGCCAGTCGATCACGCCGCCCTCCCCGCGTGTGATGCGCGGAGAGCCTAGCAACCAAAGCGGGTGAGCGCGAGCGGCAGGCTCAGGACGAAGTTGCCGGCTCCCGCTCCAGCACCGCGGCCATCAATCCCGGAAACCGCTTGTCCAGCTCCAGGCGCCTGAGCGCGTTCATATGCGTCACACCCTCGACGCGGGTGTGGACTAGGCCGGCGTCGCGCAGGACGCGGAAGTGATGGGAGACGGTGGATTTCGGGCGGCCGCCGTCAAGAGCCGAACAGGTCTGGTCTCCCTCGCGGGCGAGCTGGCGGACAATGCCGAGGCGGACCGGGTCGCTCAGGGCGTGGAGCACTTCTTCCATCGAGACGTCGTCGAGCGACGGATGCTTATAGGCGCGCATAGCTCATATCTAGCATTCGGCATTTGGTATTGCCATAGTTCGTAAAATATCGAACTATCGAACTTGAAAACCACGAGCCGTCGCCGGATGCCGGACGTCCGGGCCGCGGCCGCGAAACATCAAGCTTCAGAAAGGCATGAGCATGCCCATAGCCGTCTACGCACTGACCGCCGGGGCCTTCGGCATCGGCACCACCGAATTCATCATCATGGGCCTCTTGCTGCAGGTCTCGGCCGATCTCGGCGTCTCCGTCTCGACGGCGGGGCTGCTTCTGTCCGGTTATGCGCTCGGCGTGTTCGTCGGCGCGCCGATCCTGACGATCTCGACCCGCAAGCTGCCGAGGAAGACCGTGCTGATTGCGCTGATGGCGATCTTCACAATCGGCAATCTCGCCTGCGCGCTGGCGCCCGACTACTGGAGCCTGATGGCGGCGCGGGTCGTGACCTCGCTCGCGCACGGCACCTTTTTCGGCGTCGGCTCGGTCGTGGCGACCGGGCTCGTCGCGGCAGACCGCAAGGCAAGCGCGATCTCTGTGATGTTCACCGGCCTGACCGCCGCGACGCTTCTGGGCGTGCCGTTCGGCGCCTGGATCGGCCTCAACTGGGGTTGGCGCGCGCCGTTCTACGCGGTGGCGGCGATCGGCGTGCTGGCGATGATTATCCTCGCGGTGTTCGTGCCGACGGTGAAGGAGAAGGCGGAACCGGTGTCGCTGCGCGACGAGGTGGCCGTGCTGAAGGATACGCAGGTGCTGCTGGGCCTTCTGATGACCGTGCTCGGCTTTGCCGGCGTGTTCGCCTTCTTCACCTATGTGCAGCCGATCCTGACCCGCATCACCGGCTTCTCGGAGGCGGCGGTCTCGCCGATCCTGCTCGTCTTTGGCGGCGGCCTTGCGATCGGCAACCTGCTCGGCGGCAAGCTTGCCGACAAGGGACTGGTGCGCTCGCTGTTCCTCACCGTGGGCGGGCTCGCTCTGGTGCTCGCCGCCTCAGCGGTGGCGGTGGAGAGCGAAATCGCGGCGGTCGTCGCGGTCGGCCTGATCGGCATCGCCGGCTTCGCCACCGTCGCGCCGCTGCAGATGCGGGTGCTGGAGAAGGCCGGAAGCGCCGGGCAGAACCTGGCATCGAGTCTCAACATCGCGGCGTTCAACCTCGGCAATGCGCTCGGCGCCTGGGCCGGCGGCTTCACCATCGACCATGGTCCGGGTCTGCAGGCGGTGCCCCTGACGGCGGCGGCGATCACTGTCGCGGGACTGGTCGTGGTGTTCTGGAGCGTGCGGCTGGACGGGCCGGAGGGGAAATTGGCGCCGAGGTTGGGGTGAGCGCCTTCCCTATCCCGTTTACGGGAGAGGTCGACTCGCAAAGCGAGCGGGTGAGGGCATGACTGAAGTAGCGAGCATCGTGCTTGCCCTCACCCCGGTCGTCTGACGACGACTCGACCCTCTCCCGCTTCGCAGGAGAGGGAAAGAATCATTCCGCCGGCGCCGCCGCAAGCGGCCCCTCGCCTTCCAGCGCGGACGGGATTGGCACGGTCAGCGCCGCCGCGCGGGGCATGCGGTTCCAGGCGTCGAGGGCGGCGATCTTGTAGGCCTCGGCGAGCGTCGGATAGTTGAAGGTGTTCTCGATGAAATAGTCGAGCGTGCCGCCGAGGTTCAGCACCGCCTGGCCGATATGGATCAGCTCGGTCGCGCCCTCGCCGATGATGTGCACGCCCGAGCAGCTTCCGCGTCGTCGATCGCGAAGATCATCTTCATGAGGCCGGCGTTCAGACCCATGATGTGGCCGCGCGAGGTCTCGCGGAAGCGGGCGATGCCGCATTCGTAGGCGAATGCCCTTGTCGCGCACCTCCTGCTCGCTCATCCCGATCGTCGAGATCTCCGGCACGGCATAAATGCCGTAAGGGAAATATTGCGGCGCGGGCGGCAGCGGCAGGTTGAAGGCGTGGCAGGCGGCGATGCGGCCCTGCTCCATCGAGGTCGAGGCGAGCGAGGGAAAGCCGATCACGTCGCCGGCGGCGTAGATGTGTGGCACCTCGGTCTGGAAGGTCTTCGGGTCGACCGTGATGCGGCCGCGCTTGTCGGTCGCGATGCCCGCACTTGTCGAGGCCGAGATCGGCGGTCGCGCCCATGCGGCCGGCGGCGTAGAGCAGCATTTCGGTTCGGATGCGGCGGCCGTCGGCGAGTTCGGTGATCGACCCAGTTCTGGTCGTCGAGCATGACCCGGGTCGACCGGCGTGCCGAGGCGGATGGTGACGCCGCGGTCGCGGAGCTGGTGGACGAAGTCGTCGATGATCTCGCGGTCGATGAAATCGAGGAAGCTGTCGCGCGGCTCGACCAGGGTCACGGGAACGTCGAGCGCGGAGAAGATCGTCGCATATTCGATGCCGATGACGCCCGCGCCGACCACCGTGAGGCGACGCGGCACGCGCGGCGTCTCGATGACCGCGTCGGAATCGACGATGTGTACGCCGTCGAAGGGGACGTTCGAGGGGCGGAACGGCACGGTGCCGATGGCGATGACGATGCGCTCGGCGTTGACCGGCTGCTCGCGGCCGTCCGGGCAGGAGACGATCATGCGGTGCGGGTCGATGAAGCGGGCGAGGCCGGCAAGGCATGCGGACACCGTTGCGCTGGAACTGGTGCTCGAGGATCTCGACCTCGTGTTCCAGAGTCATCGTCAGGCGGTCGCCGAGGTCGGAGCCGTCGATGTCCTGCTTCACGCGGTAGGAGCGGCCGTAAAAGCCGCGCTCGCGCCAGCCGGAGAGGTTGAGCACGGTCTCGCGAAGCGTCTTGGAGGGGATCGTGCCGGTATGGACCGAGACGCCGCCGACGCGGCGCCTGTTCTCCACCACCAGAACCGATTTGCCGAGCTTCGCACCCTGGACGGCGGCGCGGCGGCCGGCGGGTCCGCTACCGATGACGACGAGATCGTAGGCTTCCATCGGCAAATCCCCCTGCCCGAGCGTAGCAGGAGCTATGCCAACAGGGGAATGACGGCGGTGTGTCAGCTCAGGGCGTAGCGTCCATCCGTTCGTCGGCCGGACGCCCGACGACATGCTGAATGATCGCAGCCGCGATCTCGCGCTCACCCATGATCACCCGCGTCGCGCCCGCCTTGAGGAGATATTCGACCTCCTCGTCCGAATGAGCGCGGGCGACCACGTCGAGCGTGGGGTTCGCCTCGCGCGCGGTCTCGATAAGGCTGCCCGACTCGAATGGGTTAGGGATCGCGCTGACAAACCAGCGCGCCGCCTTGAGATTGGTCGCCTCCAGCATGCCCGGTTCGTTGGCGTTACCCGTGAGCGCCTGGATGCCACGCTTGCGGAGTTCGTCGATCGCTTCAGTCCGCTCGTCGCTGACGATCAGGGGGATGCCGGCCTCGGTAAAGGCATCCACGACCAGCCGGCCGACACGGCCGTAACCGATGACGACGGCATGGCCCGTGAGCGTCGTATCCGGGACGTCACTGTTCTGGACGTCGGAGAGCGGCGCCTCGGCCGGCGCGAGTTCAGGCTCTACGGGCTTCGGCTTCGCTTTCTCCGATGGGGCGATCTTGTCGAGCACGGCGAAGAAGAGCGGATTCAGCAGGATCGAGATGATCGCACCCGCGAGGATGAGGTCTCGCCCCTCCTCGGGCAGCAGTTCGAGCCCGACGCCGAGGCCGGCGAGGATGAATGAGAATTCGCCTATTTGGGCGAGGCTCGCCGCGATCGTCAGCGCGGTCGGGCGATCATGCCCGACCGCGCTGACGATGAAGTAGGCCGCGACCGATTTGCCGGCGATGATGATGAGCACCGTAACCAGCACGGCGATCGGATGACTGATGACGATGTTCGGATCGAACAACATGCCGGCCGAGACGAAAAACAGGACCGCGAATGCGTCCCGGAGCGGCAGCGTCTCCTGCGCCGCCTGATGCGACAGCCGGCTTTCGGCCAGGATCATGCCGGCGAAGAACGCGCCGAGCGCGAAGGAAACGCCGAACAGGGACGCCGAGCCGAAAGCGATACCGAGCGCGATGGCGAGCACCGCGAGGCGGAACAGCTCGCGCGAGCCGGTGTGGGCGATGTAATGCAGAATCCACGGGATCAGCCGCCGGCCGACGACAATCATCAGCGCGGCGAAGGCGAGGAGCTTCAGCGCGGTGACGCCCAGCGTCTGCCAGAGATTGAGCGGACCGAGGCCGAGCATGGCGACGAGGCCGCCGCCCTCCTCGGCCGGAGCCTTGCCGCCAAGCACACCGGAAAGAGCCGGCAGAACGACGAGGGCGAGGACCATTGCCAGATCCTCGACGATGAGCCATCCGACCGCGATGCGGCCGCGTTCGGTCTGAACGAGGCGACGATCCTGCAGTGCTTTCAGAAGAACAACGGTCGATGCGACCGACAGCGCGAGACCGAGAACCAGGCCCGCGCCGAGCCCCCAGCCGAGCGCCCAGGCCAGACCCACGCCCATCAGCGTCGCAATGGCGATCTGACCGATGGCACCCGGAATCGCGATGGCTCTTACGGAGAGCAGATCGCCAAGGGAGAAGTGCAGCCCGACGCCGAACATCAGAAGGATGACGCCGATCTCGGCGAGTTCCAGCGCCAGTCGCTGATCTGCCACATAGCCCGGCGTGAAGGGCCCTATGAGCACGCCCGCCAGAAGATATCCCGCCAGCGGCGGCAGCTTCAGCCGCTGGGCGATCGTCCCGAGTATGAAAGCAATGCCGAGGCCAGCGACAATGGTGGCAATGAGCGGCGTGTGGTGCGGCATGGGCTCCGTGAGGCGGGAGGGTTTTCTCTACCTAAAAGGTAGCGTCCGCCTCCGAAAGCCGTAACAGCCCTATTCCTCTTCGCCGAACTTCTCGGCCAACAGCCCTTCGAGGGCGTCGAGGCATTCGCGGGCTTCCAAACCCTTGGCCGTCACCGTGATGGTGGAGCCGGGGCCGGCCGCCAGCATCATCAGGCCCATGATCGACGTGCCGCCAACGGTTTCGCCGCCGCGCGTCACCTTGATCTCGGCCTCATACAGCTCGACGCACTGGACGAACTTGGCCGAGGCGCGGGCGTGAAGCCCGCGTTTGTTGATGATGGGAAATTCGCGGCTGATGAGGCCGTCCTCGGCGGCGGAGCCGACAGGCCAGCCGAGCGGATCGATCATTTGCCTGCCAGGACGCTGCTGGCGACAGAGATGTATTTACGGCCCGCGTCCTGTGCCTGCGTGACGGCCTCGACCAGGCCGAGTTCGTGGCGCACGGAAGCGAGCTTGATCAGCATCGGCAGATTGATGCCGGCGACGACCTCGATCTTCTTTCCGTTCATGCAGGAGATCGCAAGGTTCGAGGGCGTACCGCCGAACATGTCGGTGCAGACCACCACGCCATCGCCGGTATCCACCCGAAAACAGGCGTCCATGATGTCCTGCCGACGACTTTCCATATCGTCTTCAGGACCGATCATGATTGTTTCGATTTGTTGCTGAGGGCCCACGACGTGCTCAAGCGCCGAGCGAAACTCGCAGGCGAGACGCCCATGGGTCACTAATACTATGCCGATCATTAGTTCCTCGGGCCGCCGTCTATATGTCGGCGTGCCGGACCCGGCTTCAAGGTTGCTTACTCTTTCCATCTTGATGCAAGGGCGCAAGAGGCTCGTAGCAGTTGACGACCGCACCAGCCTGTCCAAACATAGTTAATAATATGTCTAACCCGCGCTCAGGTGTCGCCGCAAATGCTCGCGGCAATGTGACGCCAACGACTTCTGTAGTCAGGAGAATGGATTCCGGCAGCCGTGGCAGTTCACTCGGCGTCACGAGATCGATGACCACCCGAAGACGGATGTCCTGCCGATTCGGCATATGAGCTATTCCCAAGCCGCGTATCTCCAGAAGTCCCTTGAGGTTGTCCGGAGCGGAGGCAAATACCGCCTCTTCCCGCCGCTCCAGCAATACCCGGTCGTCGGCGACGAGCACGGCCTCACGGCCATAGAGCGGCGCGCGGAGAATGAGAATGTGCGCGAGCTGCGATTTGCCGACCCCGGATGCGCCCCGAATCAACACGCCCTTCCCGTCGAGCGCGACGCAGGAGGCATGGATCGAGCTCATCTGATGGCAGCGGGGAGGCGCACGACGAAGCGGGCGCCGATGATCTTCGGCCGACCATCCTCGTCCTTCTCGGTCTTCAAGAACCGGTTTTCCGCCCAGATGCGTCCCTTGTGCGCCTCGACGATCTGCTTGGAGATAGACAGACCGAGACCGGAATTCTGCCCGAAGCCCTCGCTCGGGCGGTCGGTGTAGAAGCGTTCGAACACGCGCTCCAGCGCGTCCGTCCGGATGCCGGGCCCTTCGTCGTCGACCGCGATCTCGATCTCGCTCTTCAGCCGGCGGCAGATGACCCGGACTTCCGAGCCCTGCTCCGAAAACGAGCGGGCATTGTCGACGAGGTTGGTGATGACCTGGCCGAGACGGGAATCGTGGCCGAAGACGAGCAGCCTGTCCTTGCCCTTGGCGTTGTCGGCGATGATCAGACGGAGCGGCACGCCGGATTCCGAACGGATCTCGTTCTGCAGGCCGACCACGGCGGTCAGCAGGCGGCCGACATCGATCGGATCGCGTTCCTGAAGCTGCAGTTCGGCATCGAGGCGCGAGGCGTCCGAGATGTCGGAAATCAGCCGATCAAGACGGCGGACATCATGCTCGATGACTTCGAGCAGGCGCTTCCGCGTCGCGTCCGTCTTGGCCAGCGGCAAGGTCTCGACGGCCGAGCGTAGCGAGGTCAGCGGGTTCTTGAGTTCGTGCGCGACGTCGGCGGCGAAGGCTTCGATCGCCTCCATGCGGTTGTACAGAGCGTCCGTCATCTCGCGGAACGCCTTGGACAGGTGGCCGATCTCGTCGCTGCGGTCGGAGAAGTCCGGCAATTCGGTGCGACTGTTGATGCGGTTTCGCACCCGCTCGGCCGCATTCGCGAGACGGCGGACCGGACCGGCGATCGTGCCGGCGAGCAGAATCGACAGGACGATCATCACCACGGCCGCGACGAGGAAGACGCGGACGATCGCCATGCGCTCGTTCTGGACGATCTTGTCGATGTCGCCGCCGAGCGTGGACAGCAGCAGCACGCCCGAGACCGACTGGAAGCGCTGGATTGGCACCGCGACCGAGACGATCATCTCGCCCTTCTGATTACGGCGGACCTCGGAGGCCGGCGAACCCGAGAGAGCGCGGACGATCTCCGGATAGTCCTGCACGCCGGCCAGTTCCCGGTAGGGAGGCACATCGCTCCAGAAAATCCAGCTCCGCACGGTGTCGAAGAGACGGCCGAGCAGCGTCATCTCCTGCGGGGTCGGCGGCGGCGGCAGATCGAAGCGGAGGATGTCGCCGCGATTGTACAGGCTCTGGGAATCGAGCAGGAGCGCGCCATCGGAATCATAGATGCGGGCGCGGGTGCGCGTCGGGCTGACGAGACGACGAAGCAGCGGCGCGACGCGCTCCGGATTGATGGGAAATTCGAGATTGTCGATCGATTCCCCGCGCTGCGAGAACATCTCACCAGGCGAGATGTTCATCAGCTTGTCGGGATCGACCCAGACAGAAGAATTGTCCGCCGTGCCGGAGGCCGCGATCGCGCCGGCAATGATCTCGCCCTGGATCAGCATGCTCTGCGTGCGTGCCTCGATGAGGCCGGCGCGGAACTGGTTGAGATAAAGGATGCCGCAGAGGAGCGCGACGAGACCGGCGAGGTTGAGGACGACGATGCGCCGGGTCAGGCTCGACCCGAACGGTCCGAACAGACGAGACAGCCGGAAGGCGCGGCCATGCTCCTCGGCGGAGCTGTCCGCATCGCCGTCCAGATAGACGTCGGAGCGATCGGTCTCAGCGGTCATGGCGTGCGAAACTGCGCCCGCGGGCGCGCCACGTCAAACCCGGCTCACACTTCCTTGAAGCGATATCCGACGCCGTAAAGCGTCTCGATCATGTCGAAGTCGTCGTCGGCCACTTTGAACTTCTTGCGAAGCCGCTTAATGTGGCTGTCGATCGTGCGATCGTCGACATAGACCTGATCGTCATATGCCGCGTCCATCAGCGCGTTGCGGCTCTTCACGACGCCCGGACGAGTGGCGAGCGCCTGCAGGATCAGGAATTCGGTGACGGTGAGCGTCACCGCCTCGCCCTTCCAGGTGCAGGTGTGGCGCTCGGAATCCATCACGAGATTGCCGCGCTCCAGAGCCTTGCCGGCGGTCTCGCCGGCCTTCGGCTGACCGGTGCCGTCACGCGAGGCGGCGCGGCGGAGCACCGCCTTCACGCGCTCGACGAGAAGGCGCTGCGAGAACGGCTTCTTGATGAAGTCGTCTGCGCCCATCTTCAAGCCGAACAGCTCGTCGATCTCCTCGTCCTTCGACGTCAGGAAGATGACCGGCAGTTCGGACTTCTGGCGCAGGCGGCGCAGAAGTTCCATGCCATCCATGCGCGGCATCTTGATATCGAAGATCGCAAGATCGGGCGGATTGGCCTTCAGACCTTCCAGCGCCGCGGCGCCGTCGGTATAGGTCGAGATGCGATAACCCTCGGTCTCAAGAGCGATCGAGACGGAGGTAAGGATGTTGCGGTCGTCATCGACCAGCGCGATCGTGGGCATCGAAGATTCTTCTGCCTCGGTTCGAGTTACGGCCTTGAACGCGGCGCAGATGGCCGAAATAAGGCCGACTCCCTTGAATGATCATGGAGCGGTTGGTGTCAGAAGTCACCTCTTACCCGAGAAAATCAAGGGTTGTGGAACACTATTCTTTAGAAAGGGAAGGTTTTGTTGAACTCCTCCGGCGACTTCGATGCCGCATCCGTAGCGCGAGAACTGCTTCGAAAAGCACGCAAAGGTGCCTTGGCGACAAATGATCGCGACTCGCACGCGCCCTATGCTTCGCTCGTCGCGGTTGCAACCGATGCGGACGGCTCGCCGCTGCTGCTTTTGTCCAATCTGGCCAAGCACACGATGAACATCGGCGCCGACCCGCGCGTGTCGCTAATGGTCGAGGATGCCTGGGCAGGCGACCCGCTGGCGGGCGCCCGCGTCACGCTCTGGGGTCAGATCGAGAAGACCGACGAGCCGCGCTGCAAGGCCCGCTTCCTGGCCCGCTATCCCTCCGCGAAGAGTTATGCCGAATTTGCCGATTTCAGCTTCTTCCGCATCGAACCGGAGGGCGCCCACCTCGTCGCCGGCTTCGGACGCATCCAGACTCTTCCGCGCGAAGCGGTGGTGACCGACGTGGTCGACGCGGACGACCTCGTGGCCTCGGAAGCGGGCGCAACCGCGCACATGAACGAGGACCATGCGGACGCGATCGAGCTTTACGCGACGAACATTCTCGGCGCCCCTGCCGGTCGGTGGCGGATGGACGGCTTCGATCCCGAAGGTGCCGAACTGAGCCTCGGCCGACAGACGCTCTATCTTCGCTTCCCCGAACGCGTGACGAGCCCGGGAGCACTGCGGAGAGTGCTCGTCGACCTCGCTGGGGAGGCGCGACAAAAAAGCTCAGCCTGACATGTGGTCGACCACATCCCAGAAGTCGAACCAGCAGTGTAACGATAGGGTCCAGTTTTCGCTGGTCAACCAATCGTATTCGGCGAAACGGACATGAATTCGTGTCAAGACGTTTCATGTCCGTTTCATGCCATTATTTTGATCTGTAAAATGAACGATTTCCTGCTTTAAATGTTGTCTTGCGGCGATTTGAAATCGCGCTTCAACTCGCCCGCCCATGCTTGCGAGGACGACATGCTTATCGACGGTCAGGCGGACAAAACCGCGTCTAAAGTGGCTTCCCTAGCCCGCGTAACAAGCAATCTTCTGGACACCCAGCTAATCGAGGAAGCGGTCCGGCGCGGCGAAGCCATGCTGACAAAGCACGGTGCGCTGGCGGCCGACACCGGGGCGCATACCGGACGCAGCCCGAAGGACAAGTTCATCGTCCGCGACGGCAATACCGAGAGCCAGATCTGGTGGGAGAACAATGCGGAGATCGCCCCGCAGAAGTTCGATGTTCTTCACCAGGACTTCCTCAACCACCTGAAGGGCAAGGAACTCTTTTCGCAGGATCTCTACGGTGGCGCCGATCCGAAGCACCGCATCAAGGTCCGCGTCTTCACCGAATATGCGTGGCACTCGCATTTCATCCGCACGATGTTGATCCGTCCCCCGCGCGAGGACCTGGCCGGTTTCGTGCCGGAGATCACCATCATCGATCTGCCGAGCTTCAAGGCCGATCCGGAGCGGCACGGCGTGCGCTCTAAGACGGTCATCGCGGTCGATCTCACGCGCGGCATCGTCCTGATCGGCAATTCCGCCTATGCCGGGGAGATGAAGAAGTCGGTGTTCGGCGCGCTGAACTTCCTCCTGCCGCCGAAGGGCGTCCTGCCGATGCATTGTTCGGCGAATGTTGGAGACAATGGCGAGAGCGCACTGTTCTTCGGCCTCTCCGGCACCGGCAAGACGACCTTGTCCGCCGATCCCGAGCGTACGCTGCTCGGTGACGACGAGCACGGCTGGGGCCAGGATGGCATCTTCAACTTCGAGGGCGGCTGCTACGCCAAGACGATCAACCTATCGAAGGAAGCGGAGCCGGAAATCTTCGAGACCACCCGTCGGTTCGGCACGCTGCTCGAAAACGTCATGGTCGACGAGGAGACGCGGCTTCCGGACTTCAACGATGTGTCGAAGACCGAGAACGGGCGTTGCGCCTACCCGCTCGACTACATACCGAATGCCAGCCTGACCGGCCGCGCGGGACATCCGAAAAACATCATGATGCTGACCGCCGATGCGTTCGGCGTGATGCCGCCAATCGCACGGCTGACGCCTGCTCAGGCGATGTATCACTTCCTGTCCGGCTACACGGCGAAGGTCGCCGGCACCGAGCGCGGCGTGACTGAACCGCAGGCGACGTTCTCGACCTGCTTCGGCGCGCCGTTCATGCCGCGTCATCCGGCCGAATACGGCGAGTTGCTACGTGCCTTCATCGGCCGTCACAAGGCGACTTGCTGGCTGGTCTCGACCGGCTGGACCGGCGGCGCCTACGGGGCGGGTGAGCGTATGCCGATCAAGGCCACGCGCGCGCTGCTGTCGGCCGCGTTGTCCGGGCAACTAGAGAAGGTCGATTTCCGCATCGACCCGGTGTTCGGGTTCGAGGTGCCGGTCGCGGTTCCGGGCGTCGATTCCGCTTTGCTCGACCCGCGCTCTACCTGGGCCGATCCGCGCGCCTATGACGACCAGGCCGACAAGCTCGCGGCGATGTTCGTCGAGAACTTCAAGCGCTTCGAAAAGCATGTCGCGAGCGACGTGCTCGGCTCGGCTCCACGGGTCAGGACGGTGGCCTGATCTGCGCCATCCTCCAGGCGATGGCATGGCCTATCGCCACGAGGGTAAGGCCGACCACGTAGAAGAACAGCACGATCCCGGCCAGGTTGAGTATGACCTGGCCGAGGCCGTCTTTCGGCACGTTGAAGAACGGGTACGGATAGAAGCCCGACAGCGGCCCGTGCAACAGCGTGTAGAGGCCGTAGATCAAGGGCACGATCAGGAGCTTGCAGGCGTCGCTCCAGCGAAGCTTGCCCTTACCGCGTGAGACCAGCCAGTCGAACAGGTATAGCGCGGGCGTGACCCGATGCAGCAGCGTGTTGGCGAGGAGATTCTCGCGCTCTCCTGCGGAGCCTCCAGTGGCGCGAGGATCACGGCGTAGATCACGACCATGACGATGGCATAGGTGGCGATGGCCATCCGGACTGCCGGTCGTTCGAATACCGTTCCCGGCTTGAGCAGGGGCAGAGCGAACGCCAGCGCGATCAGCGTGTTTGTCAGAATCGTGAAGAAGCCGACGAACTTGAAGGTCATCCACGGCAACGGGTCCGGCGACGTGACGACCAAGGCGCCGTACTGCAGGACGAGGCCGAAGATCGCTACGAGAGCAGCGATCCCCCGAAACACCCTCATCGCCAATTCCTCCGTCAGTCAAAGCCGAAGAACACCCAGGTCAGAAGCAGGAAACTCGGCACCAAAATAGCGACGGACCACAGCAGATAGCCGAAGAAGGTCGGCATTTTGACGCCGCGGCTCTTGGCGATCGCGAGCACCATGAAGTTCGGTGCGTTACCGATATAGGTCAGAGCGCCCATGAACACCGCGCCGGCGGAGATCGCAGCCAGGATAGACGCGTTAGGCCCCATCAGATTCTCGACGTCGCCGCCGGCGAGATTGAAAAAGACGAGATAGGTGGGCGCGTTGTCGAGCACGCCCGACAGGAGACCCGTCATCCAGAAATACATCTGGTCAATCGGCTGGCCGTCGGACGTCGTCACGAGATTGACAAGAGAGGCGGCTGCGCCGTCGGAGCCCGCGCGCAAGATTGCGATCACCGGAATGATCGTGGAGAAAATGCCGGCGAAGAGCTTGGCGACTTCCTTGATCGGCTCCCAATCGAATTCGTTGCGTTTCCGGATGTCCTTGGGCGTCAGCACGAGGGACAAGAGCGCAAGCAAGACGATGATCACGTCGCGAAGCAGGTTCTGGCCCTCGACCCAGGTGCCCATGATCTCGACGCCGAAAGCGGGCTTCCAGAGGCCGCTCATCAGGATGGCCGCGACCACGCCGAGCAGCAGCGGAATGTTGACCAGTCCGAGCAGTCCGATACGCGGCGTGTCAGGCGTTGGATCGGGCCGGGTCGCGCCTTCCTTGGCGTAGAAGAAGCTGTCCATCGCATAGAAGGCGACCAGCAGGATGACCACCAGGAGAAGCGTCTCGGGCGCGAGGTGAGTCGTCGTCCAGAAGAACTCGACGCCCTGGAGGAAACCCAGGAACAGCGGTGGATCGCCGAGCGGCGTCAACGAGCCGCCTATATTCGAGACGAGGAAGATGAAGAAGATGACGGTATGCACATTGTACTTACGATCGTCATTTGCACGCAGCAGCGGCCTGATCAGGACCATGCTGGCGCCGGTCGTGCCGATGAAGCTCGCGAGGAAGGTGCCGGTCGCGAGGAGCGCGGTATTGGTGCCGGGGCTGCCATGAATGTTACCGATGACGAGCAGGCCGCCCGAGATCGTGAACAGCGCGAACAGCAGGATGATGAAAGGCACATATTCGAGGAGCGCGGTGTGCACCAGGTCCGTCGATGCGGTCCGGATGCCGAAGGTCGAGGCATAGGGCACAAGGAACGCGAGCGCCCAGAAGGCGGCGATCTTGCCGTAATGATGATGCCAGAAATGACTGGCCGCGAGCGGGAAGATCGCGATCGACAGCAGCATGCCGGCGAAGGGCAGGCCCCATAGCAGCGAAAGATCGCCGCCATTAACCCCGTGTCCCTCTGGTTGCTCAGCGAATGCGGGCGTCGCGGCGATCGCAAGGAATACCGCCGGAATGAAACGAAGCATGACATCTCACCATCACGCTCCGGTTTGACCGGAGCAACCAAACAGCGGTGCCCAATATCCTCCGGCAGAGCCGAAGAACGACGCCCTAGGCGACCGTCTCCAAAACGTCACGAACCTTCTGCGCCAGCTGCTGCAACGTGAACGGCTTGGGAATCAGGTTCACACCCGGATCCAGCACACCGTTATGCACCACGGCATTGCGCGTATACCCGGTGGTAAACAGGACCTTCAATTCCGGACGCCTGCGGAGCGCCTCGTCGGCCAGCTTGCGGCCGTTGACGTCGGGCATGACGACGTCGGTGAACAGCAGATCGATACCCGGTGTTCCGTCGAGCAGGCGCAGCGCCGTGGCCGCCCCCTCCGCCTCAAGGACGGTGTAGCCGAGCTCACGTAGCGTCTCGGCGTTGACCTTGCGGACACGCTCCTCGTCCTCGACCAGCAGGATCGTCTCCTGACCGGTCGGCACGGGCTCCACCGCAGCGATTGCGGCATTCGCCTCTGCGGGACCGAAGAAGCGCGGCAGATAGATCTTCACCGTCGTGCCTTGGTTGGGCTCGCTGTAGATCTTCACATGGCCGCCTGACTGACGGACGAAACCGTAGACCTGGCTCAAACCGAGGCCGGTGCCCTTGCCTGGCTCCTTGGTGGTGAAGAACGGCTCGAAGGCACGGCCGATCGTGCCGAGGGTCATGCCGGTGCCGGTATCGGTGACGGCTATCAGGACGTACTGACCCAGCCGCAGCTGGTGTTCGGCAGCGTAACGCTCGTCGATATGCGCATTGGCGGTCTCGATGGTCAGTCGACCGCCGTCGGGCATCGCATCGCGGGCGTTCACGGCTAGATTGAGGAGTGCGTTCTCGAGCTGGTTGTTATCCGCATGGGTGCGCCATAGCCCGCCCGCGAGCACGGTCTCTATCTCTATCCCCTCGCCGAGCGACCGGTGGATGAGGTCGGACATTCCGCCGACGAGCTTGTTGACGTCGATCTGCTCCGGCATCAGCGGCTGCTGGCGCGAGAAGGCGAGGAGGCGGTGCGTCAGCATCGCGCCGCGATTGGCGGCTTCCAGGGCGTTTTCGGCGAACCGCTCGACATCGCCACGCTTGTCGCGCAGGCGGCGGAGCATGAGATCGAGATTGCCGGTAACGATCGCGAGCAGATTGTTGAAGTCGTGCGCAATTCCGCCTGTGAGCTGGCCGACGGCCTCCATCTTCTGCGCCTGCCGCAATTGCTCCTCGACGCGCTCGCGCTGCTCAGCCTCCGCGACGAGGCGGCGATTAACCTCGACGAGTTCGGCCGTGCGCTCGTCGACCTGATGTTCGAGGCCGATGTTGAACTCGCGAAGCTCATCCTCACGCTTACGGAGTTCGGTCGACGCATCGGCGAGCGCGGCCCCGATGAGACGTGCCTCGCGGATGTTCGATTGCAGGGGGGCGACAGGCTCGCCACGCCCAAGCGCCTCCGCGTTGCCGGTCAGATGCTCGAACGGAACGATGATCCGGCGCGCGTAAAACGAGGCGAAGATCAACGACACGCCGGCAAGGCCGAGCCCAACCGTCGCGAATACCAGCAGGGACCGCCAGAGCGGCGCCTCCAGCACCTGCTGCGGCATGCCGACGACGACGCGCCATCCTGTCAGCCTGGTTCTCGCATAGGAACCGAAGATGACGCGACCGTCGATCGTGCCGCCGACCCACGACCCTTCCTGTCCGCCCGTGTTGGCCAGCAGGTCGGCAGATGCGGTGCGGCCGACGAATTCCGCAGTTCGGCTGCTCCGCGCGAGAATCTTGTCGCTGCGGTCGATCACTGCCGTGTTCGCTTCCTTGCCCGGATTCTCGTAGGCAAGAATGTCGCTGATACGCTGTGTCGGCAGGCTGGCGCTGAGGAGATATTTGAGCCGGCCGTCGATTGCGATCGGGACGGTTATGACGAATTGCGGTTCCTGCGACACCACGCCGACGAACATGTCGGACACAAATGTACGCTCGTTCTCTGCGGCGTTGATTTCGCCTGGCAGAAGGCTTTTCGGAAGCGGTGAACCGAAGGGCATGCGCGCATTGACCAGTTGCTGGCCCGTCAGGTCGCGCAACACGACGCCCAGACCTTCCCGACGCCGCACGTCCTCAAGAAGCGCATGGAACGACTGGAGATTTTCGGCGAGAAGCGCGCGCGACACCGCGAGCACGTCGAGCGCGGTGGTCAGGCTGTTCAGTTCCTGATCGACCAGAGTTCGCGATGCGCCGCGCGCTCTGCTGCGCGTCCTGCTCCACAATAGCGCGTTCGCGCCCGGCGAACTCGAAGAGGACGAAGCCGACGAAAGCAAGAATTGGGATGAGCAGCGCCAGCCCGAAAAACGACAGGTGCCGCCGCATCTCAGAACCCGCCCCGAAGAGGCGTCTGGCAGTCCGTGCAATCTGGGCGCGCGGTCGTGCTCACGGTTGAGCGAAGGAATAGCGAAGCCGGGTGATTTGCAAGTGAATCCCGCCGGGGGGAAGGTCGCTCGCGTGACATTTGGTCCGTCGATTGCACGACGGACTTTGATTTGTGACGCATGCGTGGTTCTACTCATTTTCGGTGTCGACCGTGCGGGACGGCGCAAAAGGCTTGAAAGCGGACCGTCCTCCCGGTCCCGCGGAGCAATATCAATGCTGGACGAAGCAACGCGCGTGACCACAACCGCCCGTTCCAAGGTTGCCGATCTTCTTTCGCTGACCGAGACCGAGCGCAAACGCGCCGTTGAGGACCCGTTCGCCAACCCGGTCCTCGCGACCGCGCGCACCATCCTGCGCCAGCTTGAACGTGGCGATCTCACCGAGGCGCAGGTCGACGAGGTGATCTCCGAGCTTCGCGACGAGGCGTTCCGCGACCGTGCCAAGCGCCTCGCCGCCTATGTCGGCGGCACCGATCCGAAGGCGTCCGAGGCGAGCTATGACCGCATCGCGGACACCTTGACGACCCTCACCGGCAACTTCGAAGAGGCGGAAGCGGAATATGCGCGCACGCGCTTCGCCGCCGTCTTCACCGCACATCCGACTTTTTCGGCGCCACCCGCGGTGTTCGAGAACCTGGCGGCCCGTGCCTCCGGCCACGATCCGGAACCGTATGTCGGCTCGCACCGGCCGAAGACGCCGACGCTCGAGGACGAGTTCAACCAGGCGATGGTCGCGATCAGGAACGGCCGCGACGCGATCGACCGGCTGAACGGCTCGCTCCTCGTCGGCGCCGCGAAGGTATGGCCGAACGACTGGTCGAAGCTCGTGCCGCAACCGGTAGTGCTGGCGAGCTGGGTCGGCTACGACACCGACGGCCGCGTCGACATCAATTGGTGGGACACGCTACGCTTGCGCCTCAGGATGAAGCGCCTTCAGCTGATCCGCCTCAAAGAGGCCGTGTCGCAATATCCGGCGGCGCACGATCTCGCCGAGCGCATCGACCGCGCGATCGGCTGCATCGATCGCCAGATCGCCTCGGTGCCGACCAAGGGCGATCCCGAGACCGTCGCGGAATTCGCGGCCGAGTTGATCGAGCATCGCGAAGACGCGCTGACGACGATCGCGCCGCTGATGGAACTGTTCGCGGAAGCAATTGCAAACGCGCCCGAGAGCGACAAGTTTCCCCTGGCCGTCGCCCGCGCCGGCCTCGCCTCGCACGGAATGTCGCTGGCGCATACGCATGTCCGCCTGAACGCGGCGCAGGTGCACAACGCCGTACGCCTGCGGCTCGGGCTTCAGGACCCACCGGCTGACCCGTTCCGCCGCCGCGTCCTTCTCGGCGCGATCAACAACGCGCTCGACAAAGTGCAGGCCGTTCCAGTCGATTTCGGTTCGATCCTCGCCGAGCAGGCCTCCGCCACCCGCCTGATGATGACCATGGCGCAGATCGCCAAGCATATCGACGGCGACGCGCCGATCCGCTTCCTGATCGCCGAGACCGAGAGCGGCTATACGCTCCTCTCAGTGCTCTGGCTGGCGAAGCTGTTCGGCGTCGAAAAGCACATCGAGATCTCGCCCCTGTTCGAGACAGCGGATGCGCTCGAACAGGGTTCGCGCGCGATCGAGGAGGCGCTGCGGAGCCCGCACTATCGCGCCTATCTGCGCGAGACCGGCAAGCTTGCGATCGAGTTCGGCTATTCGGATTCCGGCCGCTATGTCGGCCAGCTAGATGCGACCTTCCTGATCGAGCGCCTACGCCTGAAGCTCGCCGACCTGATGAAGAAGCACGGTCTGACGGATGTCGAACTGATCCTGTTCGACACCCACGGCGACTCTATCGGCCGCGGCGCGCATCCCTATTCGCTGACCGACCGGCTGAAATATCTCTCGCCTTCGCCGGCGCGTAAGGTCTTCGCCGATTTCGGTATCAAGACGCGCGACGAAAGCTCCTTCCAGGGCGGCGACGGCTATCTCCTGTTCGATACGCCGGAACTGGCGATGGCCTCGATCGCGCGCATCGCCGAGCAGGCTTTCGACCAGCCGCCGAAGACCACCGACCCGATCTACGAGGAAGCGGATTTCGCCGCCGATTTCTTCGCGACCATCGGCGCTTCGATGCACGAACTGACCGAGGATCCGGGCTATGCGTCGCTGCTGGGCGCCTTCGGCCCGGCCTTGCTCGACCCGACCGGTTCGCGCCCGCCGATGCGCCAGAGCGACGGCATAACTGGCCCGACCGTCATCAAGCATCCGCGCGAACTCCGCGCGATCCTCAACAACGCCATCCTGCAGCAGCTCGGCTGGTGCGCGAACACGTTGCAGGGCATCGGAGCCGCCGCCGCCCGCCAGCCGGAACTGTTCTCCGACCTTCGCGCGCGGAGCCCACGTTTCCGCCGCGCGCTCGATTTCGCCCATCGCGGCCTGGAGCATTCGGACATCGACGTCCTGCGCGCCGGCATCGCTTTGCTCGATCCGGGTTCATGGCTCGACCGGGCGGCGCATGTAGACCCGATCCGCGCGCGCCAGCTCGTCGGCGTTGCCGAGGCGCTGAATACGCTGAACCTGTGGGCGCCGGTGCAGGCTATGTTCCGCCGCATCCAGACCGATTACGTCCAGCTTCGCTCGGCCTGGCCGAACGCGCCGCAGATGCAGACCCGCGAGCTCCTGCTCCATGCGCTCCGCATCGCGCTGATCCAGCGCATCTGGTTGATGGCAGTTGCGATTCCGGACTTCTCGCCGCGCCACGGCGTGACCCGGCAGGCACTGCAGATGCGCCTGCTCCAGCTCGACGTACCGGCTGCGCTTTCGCTTCTCGCGGAAGTGTTCCCGAACGAGGCCGATCCGACGGCCGGCCGCGATTTTGGCGAACCGCACGGCCCGCGCGCCTCGGTGTCCTACGCCACCGAGCACGAGCAGATCTTCGATCCGATCGGCCGCATGTTCGCGCAGGTCCGCGAGATCGGCACCGCGATTACCCATGAATTGGGAGCGTTCGGCTAAGTGAACACGCCGATCCGCCAACGCTCGGCGTGGTTTCATTTATTTCGCGTCTGAGCCTTTCAGCGAAAAACTCCATCAACCTTCTTCGCACATCACTAGCGCGTCGCGTATCGACGCTTGTGTGTGAGTATCCGAGTGGTTGCGTATCTCGTTCCGCCGCGGCTGCGTACCGTCCGCGGCTTCGCGACAGCCGTCGCGCTCTGCCTGCTCATGGCCGGCTGCGCGACGGCCCCTCGCAGCAAGACAGGCTACATCCCGCGCGGCATGAGCGACCGCGAATGCATCGCGCGCGCGATGTATTTCGAAGTCCAACCGCTCGAGCGAAGACGGCATGCTCGCCGTCGGCTCCGTCGTCATGAACCGTTATGAGGCCGGTAAATACGGCAAGTCGGTCTGCGCCGTGGTCGGCGCGCCGCGCCAGTTCGCGCCCGGCGTTCTGTCGCGGCAGATGACCGAACCGAAGAGCCGCGAACGCGCGATGCGAGTCTCGGGCGACGTCCTGAACGGCAAGCGCCATCCGACCGTCGGCAAGGCTGAGTTCTTCCACACCCAGGGCTACGAGCCCGGCTATAACAATATGCGCTACGTCACCATCGAGGGTGGCAACGCCTTCTACGAGAAGGTGAAGAAGGGCGAGAATACGGGCGATCTCGTCCGCGTCGCGCGCCGTGGCCCGGCCGATATCGACGACCTGATCGCGATCAACCAGCGCACAGTCGTCGGGCAGAAACCCATTCCGAAGCTCGCGCCGGCCGAGGAAGCCGAAGGCATCTATCAGCCGCCGGTCTACGCCCCGCCTCGGATGGTGGCGCAACGTCCGGCGACGCCGAGAGACACTTCACGCGATACCGCCCGTTACCGGAACGGCAAGACGCCGACGCCGTCGGCGCCATACCAGCCACCGCCGCCTCCGCCCGCCTATGAGCCGCAGATGGCTGCGGAACCCGTCGCACCGGGACCGGAACTCGGATGGCAGGTCGGCCCCTCGGGGCACATCTACTGAGCGGACGTCAGAGCCAGCGCTGCATGACCACGCGCGGCGCGGCCTCATAGCCGATCCTCTCGTAGAAAGCGCGCACCCCGGTATTCGTGTCGCGGATCATCAGCATGGCCTTTCGCACATTGTGCGAGCGCAGCCAGTTTTCGCCGGCTTCGACGATCTGCGCCCCAAGGCCGCTTTTCTGCGCACCCGGGTCGACCGCCACATAGTAGAGCCAGCCGCGATGACCGTCGTGGCCGACCATCACGGACGCCACGACCTTCCCGTCCAAACGGCCAATCAGCACTTCGGAGTTCGATTTGCCGCGCGCAAAGACGATGTCGTCGGCGGGGTCGTTGTAGTCGACCACCAGATTGCACGCACGCCAAAGCGCCGCCAGCGCCGGAATGTCCGCATCCGAGGCGGGTTCGATGACCAGGCCGTTCTGAGCCAAATATACAGTTCCCTTCAAATGAGATCGGGCGTCTCATAGGCTTCGCGAAGCCGGCAGGCCGCTACCCGTAACCCTTGCGCTTCAGCCGCACCACGGCCTGATCGAGAGCCATCAGGAACTCCGAGCGATCCTTCGGCGAGAACGGCTTCGGGCCGCGCGTCGTCTGTCCGGCCGAGCGGAGTTCGTCCATCAGGTTTCGCGTCGCGAGCGCCATGCCGATCGAAGCGGTGGTATAGGCGCGACCGGTATTGCCGATCACGTCCGCGCCGGCCTTGATGCATCGGTCCGCGAGAGGGACATCCTGCGTGATGACGATGGAACCCGGCGCGGCACGCTCCGCGATCCAATTATCAGCGACGTCGGGGCCGGCGGGCACGATGACCCGCTCGATCATCGGGTCCTTCGGCACGTTGATGAAGCCGTTGGCGACGACGAACACCTTCAGCCCATAGCGTCCGGCGACGCGATAGACTTCGTCCTTCACCGGGCAGGCATCGGCATCGATAAAGATAGTAATCGGCGTCGTCATGGGCTTCCAAAATGAGAAAGGCCATCCTTTCGGATGGCCTTTCCATTGTCATACCGCGGCACGGATCCAACCGTGCTTGCGCAGCTTACGCGGCTGAAAAATCCGAAGAGGAAACCCAGCTCGCGATGACCAGCGACCGCGGAGTAAGACAATGAGACACTGGATCACCTCCTTTCAATGTGTTGAACACAACAAAAGATTGGGGCGCGCCCGACTGCGTCGCACCTGCGCGTTTTGACGCAGGGGAGGTCGCTGCACTCTAAGAGAGGTTCTGCAATTGTTTCCACAGTGACGCACTTGCATCAGCGCGAACGCCTCTCCCGACCGCGCGGGAGAGGCAGGAACGAGCCGCTAGGCCGCCGGACGCTGCGGTCCGGTATTCACGTGGAAGTCCGGGCCGTTCGTCGTCGCCGCGATATAGCCGCGACGGATGACGAAGTCGGAGAAGTGCTCGCCGGGCGTCTTCGCCTTTGCGTAGTCCGCGATGATCGGCTCGAGCGCTTCGAGGATCTCGGTCTCGTTGACGTCTTCCAGATAGAGCTTCGACAGCCGCTCGCCGTTGAAAGCGGCGCCGAGATAAAGGTTGTAGCGGCCCGGACCCTTACCCACAAAACCGATCTCGGCGAGATAGGGGCGCGCGCAGCCGTTCGGGCAGCCGGTCATCCGCACGACGATCTCTTCCTCGGCGAGACCGTGGCGGGCGACCATCTCTTCCAGCTTCGTGACGAGTGACGGCAGGTAGCGCTCGCTCTCGGCCAGCGCCAGGCCGCAGGTCGGCAGCGCGACGCAGGCCATGGCATTGCGGCGGATGGCCGAGGCCTGCGAGGTCAGGCCGTATTCGACGACCATGGCCTCGATCTTCTTCCGGTTCTTCTTCGAAACGTTGGCGACGATGACGTTCTGGTTCGACGTCATGCGGAATTCGCCGTCGTGGATCTTCGCGATCTCGCGGAGGCCGGTCATCATTTGCGGCCCACCGGGAACGTCCTTGATGCGGCCGTTCTCGATGAACAGGGTCAGATGCGAACGGCCGTTCTCGCCGTCGGTCCAGCCGAAGCGGTCACCCGTGCCGGTGAACTTGAACGGACGAGGCGCGGCGAGCGCGACGCCGATGCGCTTGCCGACCTCGGCGCGCCAGGCGTCCACGCCGCGATCCTCGACCGTGTACTTCACGCGGGCATGGGCGCGGTTTGTCCGATCGCCCCAGTCTCGCTGGGTCGTCAGCACGGCTTCCGCCGCCTTCAGCGCATCTTCGGGGCGGACGAAGCCGAGAACGTTCGCCGTGCGCGGGTAGGTCTTGGTGTCACCATGGGTCATGCCCATTCCGCCGCCGACCGTGACGTTCCAGCCCTCGACCTCGCCCTTGTCGTCGAGAATGGCGATGAAACCGAGATCGTGGGCGTAGATGTCGACGTCGTTCTGCGGCGGCACCGCGACGACCGTCTTGAACTTACGCGGCAGATAGGTCTTGCCGTAGATCGGCTCGATGACCTCGGCCGTCTCCTCGCCGCCGGCGATCTTCTCGCCGTCGATCCAGATCTCGCGATAGGCGCCGGTGCGCGGCAGGAGATGATCGGAGATGTTCTTCGCCAGATCATAGGCAGCCTGATGGGCGCCCGACTGGTGCGGGTTCGAAGCCGACAGCACGTTGCGGTTGACGTCGCCGCAGGCGGCGATCGTGTCGAGCAGGACCGAATCCAGCTTGCGGATGGCCGCGCGCGAATTCGATTTGATGACGCCGTGGAACTGGAAGGTCTCGCGGGTGGTCAGGCGCAGCGTGCCGTTGGCATAGACGCGGCCGATCTCGTCCATCGCGAGCCATTGCGCGGGCGTCGTGACACCGCCCGGAATGCGCACGCGGATCATGAAGGAGAACGCCTTCTCCATCTTCTTCCGCGAACGCTCGGCGCGGAGGTCGCGCTCGTCCTGCAGGTACATTCCGTGGAATTTGACGAGCTGCTGGTCGTCCTCCGAGATCTCGCCTGTGATCTCGTTGGCGAGGCCCTCGTTCAGCGTGCCGCGCAGATAGCGGCTCGCATCCTTCAGATATTCGTTACGTGCCAGCTTGTCGGTCATTTTCCGTCGTCCTCCGGCTCGACCGGAGGACCCATTTCCGGGTCCAGAGCGATCCTCCGGTCAAGCCGGAGGATGACGAGTCCTAATACACGTCCGTCAGGTAGCGCTTCTCGTTCTCGATGGCGCGTATGGTGGCTTCGGCGTTTTCAGGCGTCAGCGCCTTCACGTCGGCATAGGCTTTGACGAGCGTCGCGCGCACGTCCTTGGCCATGTTCTTGGCATCGCCGCAGACGTAGAACTTAGCGCCGCCGTCGAGCCAGTCGACAAGATCCTTGCGCTTCTCCCACATCTTGTCCTGCACATAGACCTTCTCCGGCGCATCGCGCGAGAAGGCGACATCCATGCGGGTCAGCACGCCGTCCGCCTTCGCGTCCTGCCATTCGAGCTGGTACAGGAAGTCGTGGGTGAACTGGCGGTCGCCAAAGAAGAGCCAGTTGCGGCTCTGGGCACCGATCGCACGGCGCTCCTGGATGAAGGCGCGGAACGGCGCGACGCCGGTACCGGGACCGACCATGATCACGTCGCGATCGGGCTCCGGCAGGCGGAAATGCTTATTCGGCTTCAGCTTGACGCGAAGGTTCGCGCCCTTCTTCACCCGGTCGGCGATGAAGGACGAGGCGACGCCCATGCGCTGGCGGCCGAAGCTCTCATAGCGCACCGCCGAGACGAGGATGTGCACCTCGTCCTCGAACTCGCGGCGCGAAGAGGCGATCGAATAGGCACGCGGCGCGAGCGGGCGCGTGATGTCGAAGATCTGCTCGACCGACAGCTTCGACGGATACGCGGCGAACAGGTCGATTAGCTGACGGCCGGTCAGCCAGTCGCGGACATGGCCGCCGTCTATCATCGCCTTGACCTCGGCATTGCCGGTCGCGGCGACGAACTTCTCCAACGTCTTCGGCGAGAGCGTGGTGATGTCGCGGTCGCGGATCAGGTCGCCGCGCAGCGCCTCGTTCCCGGAATGGCCGGTGAGGTCAAGCACTTCGGCGACGAGATCGGGGTCGTTCTCCGCGTAGACGTCAAGCGCATCGCCCGGCTCGTACGGGATGCTGCCGTTCTCAAAGCCGATGGCGACGTGGAACGTCTCCTTCGCGGAGCGCGAGGAATTGAGGTTGATGTGGTCGACGACCTCGGCCGTGACCGGCGCGTCGGGCACCATAGCCTGGCGGGCGCCGAAATCGACCTCGATGACGTGGCCGCCGCCGACCGCAGGGGCAGGCGCGATGGTGTCGAGCGTGGCCTCGATCCAGCCCGAGGCCGGAGCCTGATAATCGAGGTCGCAGTCGACGCGGTCGACGACACGCTTGCCGCCGAGCGCTTCAAGACGCTCGTCGATCTTGCGGCCGGTGCCGCAGAAATCGACGTATGCGGTGTCGCCAAGAGCGAGAACACCGAACTCGATGCCATCGAGCTTTGGCGCGGCATCGCTCATCAGCTCTTCGTAGGCGCGGACGGCACGCGACGGCGGATCGCCCTCGCCCCATGTTGCGGCGATGACGAGAAGCTTCTTGGCCTTGGCCAGATCGGCCATCTGCAGATCGCCAAAATCGACGACGTTCGGCTTGAAGCCCTTCTTGCGCGCGGCCTTGGCGATATCGGCGGCGAGCTTCTCGGAATTTCCGGATTCGGTCGCGAACAGGATGGTGAGCGGCTCGGCGGCCTTGGCCGGCGCGGACGGCTGTGCTGCGGCACCAATGCCCTGCGCGGCATCGAGACCGGTCAGGAAACCTGCGAGCCATGCGCGCTGCAGCGGCGTCGCCGGCGCGATGACGCGATTGAGAATTGCGATCTCATCCTCGCTGAAGGGCGCGGTGTTCGGTATCGACGACAAACTCATCAACCTTAGCTACGACAATCGTCCCCGAAGGGGTGGTCTACATAGACCAGATGGATTGCGTTGTAATCAACAAAATATGGAAGTTATTTAAGTTTCCATACCTCGTCGCTCAAGTGTCATGGGCCGGCTTTCTCCGCAACCCTGCTAGGTGCATCGGTCAACGATCTCGCCTATAGAGCCCTGCCCGTTTCGCGGGGCGGAGTAATTTGATGCGATTGATCGGACTGGCGGGCTGGAGCGGCGCGGGCAAGACGACGCTCCTGGAAAAGCTTCTTCCGGAGCTGATCAACAAACACGGCTTGCGTGTCTCGACACTGAAGCACGCCCATCACAATTTCGACGTCGACAAGCCCGGCAAGGATTCTCTGGGTGCACCGTCAGGCCGGTGCGTCAGAGGTGCTGATCGTCTCGGAGAACCGGTTCGCGCTGATGCACGAACTGCGCGGCGCCCCCGAGCCGACCCTGCCAGAACTGATAGCCAGGCTGTCGCCGGTCGACCTCGTCATCGTTGAAGGCTTCAAGCGCGGCCCGCATCCGAAGATCGAGATCTGGCGCGAGGCGAACGGGCGGCCGTTCCTTCATCCGGAAGACCCGACGATCCGTGCCATCGCAGCCGACAGGCCTTTGCCGGACGCGCCCATCCCGGTGATCGACCTCGACGATATCGGGATGATCGCGAATGTGATCCTGGCCGAGGCCCGGCCTGGTCGAGGTGGCGTTCGCGACGGGGTCCTGAGCGAGCCGGCGCATCATACGTCCATGGTAGGACGGGATGGCGCCGCGACCGGCCCCATAATCCGTCGATCCTTCCGATCCCGGATCGCCATGAAGCCTCTCGCCGCGCTCCCGCTCATTGCCGCCCTCGCTCTCTGCCAGCCGGCGTCTGCTGCGCCGTGGGAGAATGCCAATCCGGCGCAGGCAGGCTGGTCGACATCCGGCTTGGACGCCGCGAGGCAGCACTCCGAGAAACTCGGCTCGACGGCGATCATGATCGTGCAGGACGGCAAGGTGATCGCGCGCTGGGGCGATGTCGAGCGCAAGGTGAATGCCGCCTCGGTGCGCAAGAGCTTCCTTGGTGCGCTCTACGGAATTGCGGTCTCCGAGGGGAAGATCAATCTCACAAGCACGCTCGGCGATCTCGGCGTGGACGACATATCGCCGTCCCTCACGCCCGAGGAGAAGCAGGCGACGGTGCGTGACCTGCTGATGGCGCGTTCAGGCGTCTACCACCGCGCCGCGCACGAGACCGCCGTCATCCGCCGCCACCGGCCAGAGCGCGGAAGCCACGCGCCGGGGACGTTCTTTTTCTACAACAACTGGGACTTCAACGCCCTCGGCTCGATCTATCGCAAGCAGACCGGCGAGGACATTTTCCAGAGCTTCGCGACACGCATCGCACAGCCGATCGGCATGGAGGATTTCGTGCTCAGCGATTGCCGGTACGTGTTCGAGAAGGTGTCTGAGCACCCTGCCTATACGTTCCGGATGAGCGCGCGCGACCTCGCCCGGTTCCGCCAGCTTATTCTCGACGGCGGCCAGTGGGATGGCCGGCAACTCGTGCCCGCCGACTGGATCAAGCAATCAACCACCTCCTATTCGCAGAGCGAGCGGAAGGGCATCGGCTATGGCTATCTCTGGTGGACACTCGATCCCGCCCGCTGGGGCGAAGCAGCAAGCCTCGCATCCGGCTTCGGCGGCCAGCTGATCGCGGTGCTTCCGGCGAAAAAGATGGTCGTCGTCCAGACGGTCGATCGCAGCGAGAATAGGGACGGCATCCGGACCTCGCGCTTTCTCGGGCTTCTCAAGGATATCGTCGCCGCCGCGCCGTGAGCTGCGTCAAATTTCCAGCCTGCGGGCCAGCGCATCCGCCTCGGCGATGTCTTCCGGCGTATTGGCGTTGAAGAACGGGTCGACCGGATCACTGTCCCAGTGCACGTCGACCGCGCCATGCCGCGCCGTCCAGGCGCCGACCTTGCGCAACTCCTCCTCGACCAGCGCATGACGAAGATCGCCGCGCAGATCGACCCGCCACAACGCGTTGACGGGATGGTTCCGGCCATTCGTTTCGGCCTGCGCGATCGGCACGCCGGTCCTTTCGCGCGCTTCATGCAGGCGGGCGACGAGATCGGATGGCAGAAAGGGTGAGTCTGCCGCGACGCTGACGACCCATTCGGTGCCTGGCCGGTTTGCCGCGCACCAATCGAGCGCGGCAAGGACGCCCGCCAGCGGTCCGGCGAAGCCTGGCACATCGTCTGGCACAACCGGCAATCCCGTCACCGCGAACCGCTCGGGATCGCCGTTCGCGTTCAGGATCAGCCCGTCGCATTGCGGCCTCAGAGCCCCGATCGCGCGATCGAGAATGGTCTTGCCGCCGATCGTCCTGAGCGGTTTGTCGCCGCCGCCCATGCGCCGGGCGAGTCCTCCGGCTAGCAGCACGCCGAGCGTTTTCGGGTGAGTGGTGTCCATGTTACATCAATACGTGGCGTTAGGTGTCTTAGCTACAAACGGAATCCAAAGTGGAACCGAATGTCGACTGCATCGTTACGGTTGTCACAGAAGTTCTTGTGCGGGAATTTGGGGCTGATGAGCGATACGGCCGTGAACGGACCGAAATGGCGGATTCTGATCGTCGAGGATGAATTCATCGTCGGTCTTCATCTTGAAAGCATTCTCGAGCGTCTTGGACATGACATTGTCGGCGTTGTCGGCGACGAGGCCGAGGCGCTTTACCTCATCTCCAGCGAGCAGCCGGACCTGATCATAACCGACGTGCACCTTGCGGGCGGCGGCGACGGACTTCGGGTCGCGAAGGAGGCGCGCGAGCAATATGGCGCGCAGACCGTGATCATTACCGGCCACCGCGACGGCGGCACCTTCCTGAAGGCCGAGGAGGCTGGAGCGACGGCGTTCCTCCGCAAGCCGTTCGGCCTGACCGAAGTCGAGAACGTCTTCTCCCACCTCAGCAGCTGAAGCGGGTTCCCTCGCGCACCGTCGCGATCATGCCGACGCGGCGATGAAACAGCCGCTCGGCCTCGCCGAGGGCATCGACGGCTTCCTCGACATCGACCCACGCGAAGCGCACCCGCGAACCCGCCATGAGCCGCCCGGCGGCGGGGATATCCGCCGAAATCACGGTCGCAATCTTCGGGTAGCCTCCGGTCGTCTGGCAGTCGGCGAGCAGGAGGATGGGCTGGCCAGAGGGCGGCACCTGCAACGCCCCCGGCACCGTGCCGTCAGAGAGCATTTCGCTGCTATCCCTGCGGACCAGTTCCGGACCGTTGAGACGCGCGCCCATGCGGTCGAGATCGCGCGTTACCGTATAGCTCTCGCGGACGAGTTCGCTCAGCGTGCTTTCGCCGAACATCGCGGCCTGCGGTCCCCTGATGACACGGAGCGTCGGGAAATCGTCAATCAGCGGCGGCTGGATCAGGGTCAGGCACGGGCCAGCACGTTCCCGATCGCGGGCGGACAGGGCGTCGCCGACCTTGAGTGCGCGCCCCCGGAGCCCGCCGAAACCACCGCGCAGAAAGGTCGAGCACGACCCGAGCACCTCGGGCACCGCGACACCGCCCGCGATCGCGAGATAGGCCACCGCCGTGTCGGCAAAGGGCGCGACGCGAACGATGTCGCCCTCGACGAGATCGACCGAGCGCCAGGAGGACCATTCCTCGGTATCGCCGCCACGCTCGACGATCAGGGACGCTTGGGTGCCGACCAGGGCGATGCGCGCCGAGGGAACGGAAACGCGCAGAACGGGGCCGGGCGACCGGCATTCCAGCGCCGCGGCCGCTTCTCCATTGTCGACCAGGAGATTGGCAAGCCTCAGAGTCGGCACGTCGAGCGCGCCGGACAAGGGAACGCCGAGCGCCAGATGACCCCGCCGGCCGAGATCCTGGACGGTGGTCTGCAAACCCGGATCGAGGATTTCGAAGGTCAAGCGTCGGCCTCGATGCGTGCGAACTCCATGGCCGTCACGGGACGAAAGCGGACCCTGTCGCCGGCCGCCAACACAGCGGGTGGGTCGACCCTGTGATCGAAAAGACGGAGCGGCGTGCGTCCGATCAGCAGCCAGCCGCCGGGAGATTTCGAGCGGATAGATCGCAGTCGTCTGGTCGGCGATCGCGACCGAACCGGCCGGGACGTGGGTCCGCGGCGTCTTCAGACGCGGCAAACGCAGTTTTTCGTCGAGATCGCCGAGATAGGCGAAGCCCGGCAGGAAACCCAGCATGTAGACATGGTACTCGGCGGACGAATGCAGATCGACGACGGCGGTCGTGGTCAGCCCGGTGTCCCGGGTGACCTTGTCGAGGTCCGGTCCCGCCTCGCCGCCATAGAGTACAGGAATATCGACAAGGCGGCCCGCCGAGCTGCGAGCGTCATCGGAAATCTCAATCTCGGCAATGGCTTCGAAGATCTTCGAATGCTCGACGACGAGCGGATCGAAGTGAACCGTGAGCGCCGCGAAAGCCGGAACGACGTCCGAAATCCCGGGGATGTTCGCGCTCCGGATCGCCTTGGTCGCGGCGACGACCCGCGCATTCGTCGCGCGGGACATGTCGGTCCCGAACGAGATGGTTAACGCCGCATCACCAAGTAGCGAAAATTGACCGAAATTTATTTTCACGCGAAGGCTGTAACCCCCTATGCGCGCTAAGCGAACCGTCACACATTATAGGCATAAGTGAGGCTGCTTCGTCCTAGGAGGTCGAGTGGCGCGTAGGATCGACATAAATGCCGATCTCGGTGAAGGCTACGGCACCGATGAGGCTATGCTCGGTCTGGTGTCCAGCGCCAACATCGCCTGCGGCTTCCATGCCGGGGACGCCTATACGATGCGAGCGGTAAGCCGCTGGGCGGCGGAGCGAAACGTCGCCGTCGGTGCCCATCCCAGTTTCGACGATCTCGGCGGCTTCGGCCGCACTTTTATTCAGATGAGCATGCACGAGCTGGAATCGCTCGTTGCCTACCAGGTCGGCAGCATGGTCGAAGCCGCCGCCGATGCCGAGGTGCCGCTCGTCCACGTCAAAGCGCATGGCGCGCTCTACAACGCCGCCGCCCGCGACCTAGACCACGCAATGGCGATCGGCCGCGCGATCAAAACGGTCGACCGCAACCTGATCTATCTCGGTCTGGCCGGCTCTCGCATGGGCGATGCCGCCGAGATGCTCGGCCTGCAATTCGCCAGCGAAGCCTTCGCCGACCGCCATTATGGCGATGACGGCACGCTGCTTTTGCGCACCGTCAATGGCTCGGTGATCTCGGACCCGGACGAAGTGGCTACGCGCGTCGCCCGCATGGTCGAGGACAATGAGGTCATCTCCGCCTCCGGCAAGCGGCTCGGAATTCAGCTTCGACTCGCTCTGCGTCCACGGCGACGAACCGACCGCCGTCGTCGTCGCCCGCGCGGTTCGCCGCGCCATCGAGGATGGCGGCTTCGAGGTCGCGCCCCTGGTCGAAGCGATCCGCGACCGCCCGCCGGCCCTGCCGGTGGATGAAGCCCGATTCACTGCATAATCGTAAGCGACGCCCGACTGATCTTCGATTCGATCGCCTTGATGCGGCGATCGTGCGCCGTCCAGTTGATGCGGCTTCTTGAGCCCTTCGCACCCGCCGCGATCTTCACCCGCCCGCCCGCCATCGCGACAGCAGGCGCGCCGAAGGTCGCGACCGGCACCTCGCCGCGCACCGGATAGCCCTGCTCTGCCAGGAGCTGCCGGACCCGGACGCAATAAGCGACGGACTTGTGCGAGAACCGCGTCTCGCCATGCCCAGCGCGGTATTTCATCACCGTGGTGCAGACGTCGCCGCCGGCTAGACGCCAGGCGCCGGTGAGGTAGTTCACGCCGTACCGGATGTTCGTCACAGGGACCCGTAACTCGGCATTGGTGCCGTAGAAGCCCAGCATGCGCGCGGTCGAAGGCAGGATCTGCATCAGCCCGACTTCTCCGGCATCTCCCGAGGCGAATATTTGATAACCGCTCTCGACGGTGGCGACCGCGTCGGCAATCTCGGGCGGCATGCCGGATTTGACGGCCTCGGCACGGACCATGACACGCAGTGTCAGAGGATCAGGCTCGGGCGCAACCACCTGCGCCGCCGCGGGGAGCGTTATGGCGAGCGCGGCGGTTGGTACAAGCAGGAGACGCATTCACTGATAATGCGCGAAACGGTGAGGCGATCCTGTGGCGGTGTGTCCGCGGACCGCGAAGCAAGGTTTAGTGCCGTCCGCCGCCCTTCTTTCGCGCGGCGCGACCGCCCTCGTCGAACCGCTCGATGACGACCTTCACCAGGATGGTCACTAGCGCCAGGCCGGTCAGCACGGTCGCCGCCGCAAAGGCGCCTGCCGAATTGTAGTCGTTGTACAGAAGCTCGATCTGCAGCGGCAGCGTATTGGTCACGCCGCGCACATTGCCCGAGACGACCGAGACCGCGCCGAACTCCCCCATCACCCGCGCATTGCAGAGAATGGCGCCGTAGAGCAGCGCCCATTTGATGTTCGGCAAGCGTCACCGACATGAACGTCTGCAAAGCCGGATGCGCCGAGGCTGACCGCGGCTTCCTCGTCGTCGGTGCCCTGGACCTGCATTAACGGGATCAGCTCGCGCGCGACGAACGGCGCGGTGACGAACAGGCTCGCGAGGAAAATGCCCGGCAATGCGAACATGATCTTGATGTCGGCCGCGTCGAGCAGCGGACCAAGCAGGCCCTGCGCGCCGTAGACGAAGAGATAGGAGACGCCGGCGACGATCGGCGACACCGAGAACGGGATCTCGATCAGCGCGACAGCAGGTTGCGGCCGCGGAAGCTGAACTTGGTCACCGCCCAGGCGGCGGCGATGCCGAACGCGACATTGATCGGCACGACGACGATCGCGGTCAGCGACCGTCAGCCAGATCGCATGAAGCGTCGCCGGCGCGATCGAGGTTGGCGCCGAATACGCCTTCAGGCCGACGACAAGCGCCTGCGAGAAGATGACGACGAGCGGCAGCGACGATGACGAAGAAGGTCAGCAGGAGCACGCGGCCCATGATGATCCAGCGCGCCGTTCGGCCCTCGCCAACGCGGGCCGTCGAATGCGTGCTCTGCGGATTGGCGCGGCCGAACACATCACTCGCCCCGCCCGACATAGCGCAGGTGCCAAGCCTGGAGCAGATTGGTGACAATCAGCATCGCGAAGGCGAGAAGCAGCAAGATCGTCGCGATCGCGGCAGCCGCCGGATAGTCGTATTCCTCGAGCCGGATGAAGGCGAGCAGCGCCGCGATCTCGGTATAGTATCGGCTGGTTGCCGGCGATGAAGATCACGGCACCGAACTCACCCAGCGAACGCGCGAAGGCGAGCGAGCAGCCGGCGAGGAAGGCCGGGAAGATCGCCGGGAAGATGACCGAGCGGAAGATGCGCAGATCCGACGCGCCGAGCGTTAGCGCCGCTTCCTCGACCTCGGGGCCGAGATCCTCGAGAACCGGCTGCACCGTGCGGACCACGAACGGCAGGCTGGTGAACACCATCGCGATGGCGATGCCGAGCGGCGTATAGGCGACCGTGATACCGAGCGGGTCGAGCAGCGCCCGAACCAGCCGTTCTTGGCGAACAGCGCCGTCAGCGCGATGCCGGCGACCGCCGTCGGCAGCGCGAACGGGACGTCGACCAGCGCATCGAGCAGCCGCTTGCCCGGGAAACTCGTAGCGCGACCAGCACCCAGGCCAGCAGCGAGGCCGTAGACGGCATTGAAGAGAGTCGCGCCGAGCGCCGCGAGAACGGTGACGCGGAACGCGCGATAAGCGCGCGGGCTCGTCACGATGGCGAGAAACTGGTCCCAGCCGATGTCTGCGGCCTTGCATCAAGAGCGCCGCAAGCGGCAGCAGCACGATCACGCCGAGATAGACGAGCGTCGATGCCGAGCGCGAGGCGATAGCCGGGAAGGACGCGACGTGGCGCGGGAAGACATCGCGTCGGTGATTAGCGGGAGGAATGCGCAGGCGCTAGGCCCTCGACGCCGCAAGGCTCAAAAGCCTCACCCGGGCGCGAGTGCGGCCCAGGGGTGAAATGTCGTTACTTGCCGACGAACACCTGATCGAGTTTGCCGCCCGAAGCGAAATGTTCCTTCGTTACCTTGTCCCAGCCGCCGAACACGTCCTCGACCGTGACGAGGCTGACCTCCGGGAACTCGGCCTTGTGCTTCGTCGACGACGCTCTTGTCGTTCACGCGGTTGGTGAAGCCTGGCGAGGATCTCCTGACCTTCCGGCGAATAGAGGTAGTCGAGATAGGCCTTGGCCAGATCGCGTGGTGCCGTGCTTGTCGGCGTATTTGTCGACGACGGCGACCGGGAACTCGGCCAGCAGGCTGACCGGCGGAACGACCGTCTCGACCTTGTCCTTGCCGTACTGCTTCACGAATCGCGCGCGTCTCGGCCTCGAAGGTGATCAGCACGTCGCCGATCTCGCGCTCGACGAAGGTCGTCGTCGCGGCACGGCCGCCGGTGTCGAACACCGGCGACATTCGACAAGAGCTTCTTGATGAACTCGTCGGCCTTGGCGGTGTCGCCCTCGTACTTCTCCTGCGCGAACGCATAGGCCGCGAGATAGGTGTAGCGGCGCATTGCCCGACGTCTTCGGGTTCGGGAAGACGACCTTCACGTCGTCGCGGACGAGATCGTCCCAGTTCTTGATGTTCTTCGGATTGCCAGCACGGACCACGAACGCCGGCAGCGAGTAATAGGGCGAGGCATTGTTCGGGAACGCGCTTCTGCCAGTCCTTCGGAGACCAGCTGCCCTGTCGGCGAGCACCTGGACGTCGGTGACCTGGTTGAAGGTCACGACATCGGCTTCCAGGCCTTCGAGGATCGCGCGAGCCTGCTTGGACGAGCCGGCATGCGACTGGTTGATCGTGATGTCCTTGCCGGTCTTGGCCTTCCAGGCCTTCGCGAACTCGGCATTCACCGCGACGTAGAGCTCGCGGGAGATGTCGTAGGACACGTTGAGAAGCGTGTTCGCATCCTGCGCGCGGGCGGGAGCGGCGAAGGTCAGGGACGCGGCGATAGCCGCGAGAACGAGGCGTTTCATCGAATTCTCCAGTCAGTCGCTGCAAAGATGCACACTGGGATGGGGATGTAAATAATTATCCGCGTTAAATGTGCTATCTAGTTAAATATACATTTTAATATTGCTATTAGTGGCGCGCAGGGTTGCGCCCCATTCCACGTATATGGTTCTGAGAGCGTCCCGCTCCCGGACCCTGAGTTGAATGCCCGTAACCGAAGCTCCTCGTACCACCGAGACCCGCCCGTCGCTCGATCTCGATTTCAAGGACACGCCGAAAAAACCGAAGCGCCGTGTAGCAGCGCGCGCGACCGCGCTTGCCGTCCTGCTGCTCGCGGGTGCGGGAGGTGGCTATTGGTTTTGGGGTGGTCCCGGTCAGGGTACCGCCGCTGCGCTGCAGACGGTGCAGGTGATACGAGGCGATATCGTCGACAGCGTCTCGGCGCTGGGCAATCTCCAACCACGTGACTATGTCGATCTCGGCGCGCAGGTCTCCGGCCAGCTCAAGACGATCCATGCCGATGTCGGCGCTGAGGTGAAGGCGGGCGATCTCCTCGCCGAGATCGATCCCGTCGTGCTGAACACGAAAGTGGAGGCCGGCCGCGCCTCGCTCGCTGCCTTGAAGGCACAGCTGCAGGACAAGGAAGCCCAGCGCGATCTCGCGAACCAGACGCTCGAACGCCAGCGCAAGCTCGTCGAGACCAAGGCCATCTCCGAAATGACGTTCGAGAGCGCCGAGGCGGCCGCTCGTTCGGCCGAAGCACAGGTAGCCATGCTGAAGGCACAGATCCTTCAGACCACAGCCACGCTGCAGGGCGACGAGGCGACGCTGGGCTATACGAAGATCGTCTCGCCCATGGCGGGCACGGTCGTCTCGGTCTCGGCCCGCGAGGGTCAGACGCTGAACGCCAACCAGCAAGCGCCGATCGTCATGCGCGTCGCCGACCTGTCGATCATGACCGTGTGGACCCAGGTCTCGGAGGCCGACGTGCCGAAGCTGAAACTCGGCATGAAGGCGACCTTCACGACACTCGGCTCCGGCCAGCAGAGCTGGGAAGGCACGCTCCGCCAGATCCTGCCGACGCCGGAGATCACGAACAATGTCGTGCTTTATACGGCGCTGTTCGACGTCGAGAACCCCAAGCGCGAGCTGATGACCCAGATGACCGCGCAGGTCTTCTTCGCCGTCGCCGAAGCCAAGAACGTGCTGACGATCCCGGCCGGAGCCCTGCGTGAATCCCGCCCCGGCAGCGGCCGGTACACGGTGATGGTGAAGAACGGCTCCTCCACCGAGCGCCGCCCGGTTGAGGTCGGAGTGAAGACACGCGTCCTCGCCGAGATCAAATCCGGACTGAAGGAAGGCGACGCTGTCGTCGTCGGCTCCCCGAGTCCCCGGTGCCGGCGGGCCTGGCGGCGGCGGTCAGCGTCGTTCCGGCGGGATGATGCGGCTGTGAAGCACGTCAAACTCCCGTCCGGCTCGATCGCGACCGGCGAGCCGCTGATCGAACTCAGCGGCATCGTGAAGACCTACGGCGGCGAGGCCCCGGTCGAGGTGCTGCACGGTATTTCGCTGAGCATCTATCCCGGCGAGTTCGTCGCCATCATGGGCACGTCCGGCTCCGGCAAGTCGACGCTGATGAACATCCTCGGCTGCCTCGACAAGCCGACGCGAGGCACCTACCGCTTCGCCGGACGCGACGTCTCGGAACTTGATCGCGACGAGCTCGCGCGCCTGCGCCGCGACGAATTCGGCTTCGTCTTCCAGAGCTACAATCTGATCGCCAACGCCACCGCGCTGGAGAATGTCGAGGTGCCGGCGATCTATGCCGGGGCTCGACCTCGCGGCGCGGGAAAGCCGCGCCGAGCAGCTTCTCAGCGCGCTCGGCCTCGCCGCCCGCACGGGCCACCGGCCGAGCCAGCTATCGGGCGGCCAGCAGCAGCGCGTCTCGATCGCCCGCGCGCTGATGAACGGCGGCCGGATCATTCTCGCCGACGAGCCGACGGGCGCGCTCGATTCGAAGAGCGGCGCTGAAGTCATGGCGCTGCTGCAATCACTCGCCGACCGCAGCCACACCGTGATCCTGATCACCCATGATCGCGAAGTCGCCAAGCATGCCCGCCGCATCATCGAGATCCATGACGGCAATATCACCTCCGATACCGGCCCCGACCTCGCGGCGGCGCATGCCCCTGTCCTGCCGGCATCGAAGCCCGGCCATTCATCGCTCGCAGCGGACATGGCCGAAGCCGGGAAGATGGCGATCCGGGCGCTCCGGACGAACCTGTTCCGCACCATTCTGACCCTGCTCGGCATCATGATCGGCGTAGCCTCGGTCGTGGCCATGCTCGCGGTCGGCCAGGGTGCGCAGCGCGACGTGCTGGCCCGCATCGGCTCGATGGGCTCGAACCTGCTCGTGGTCCGGCCGGGCGCCCCGAACGAACGCGTCGCCGCCGGATCGAGCGTGCTGACGCTCATTCCGGAGGACGGCGATGCCGTCGCCGAATTGCCGAACGTCTCCGCCGCGGTGCCCGAACGAAGCGGCCAGGTGACGCTCCGCATCGGCAATCGCGACTACCTGACCCAGGCGACCGCGACGACGGTGGACATGCCCGAGACGCGCAACTGGCCCGTCGAGCGCGGTGCCTTCTTTTCGCGCGCCGACCAGGATGGTCGCGCGACGGTCGCCGTCATCGGCCAGACGGCGGCGAAGAACCTCTATGACGAGGCCGACCCGGTCGGCAGCTTCCTGCTAATCAACAACGTCCCGTTCCAGATCATCGGCCTGATGGGTCCGAAGGGCGCGTCCCAATCCGGCACCGACCAGGACGACGTCGTCTTCGTGCCGGTAACGACCGGCAGCATGCGCCTGTTCGGCGATCCAAGCGTCCGCACCCTGACAATCGCCGTGACCGACACAACGCGGATGGACGAGACACAGGCCGCGGTGACCAGCGTGTTGAAGGAGCGGCACGGCAAGGAAGACTTCCAGATCCGCAACATGGCGGCTCTGGTCGAGACCATTTCCTCGACCCAGCGGACGCTCTCCGTCCTGCTCGCCTCGATCGCCGCGATCTCGCTCCTCGTCGGCGGTATCGGCATCATGAACATCATGCTGATGAGCGTGACCGAACGGACTCGGGAGATCGGCATCCGCATGGCGACCGGCGCCGCGACACGAAATATTCTGCAGCAGTTCATGACCGAGGCCGTGGTCGTGGCCGCGTTCGGCGGCACGCTCGGCGTCGTTCTCGGCTTTGCGTCAGGTGCCGCGATCGCAATGGCGGGCCTGCCGCTTCAGTTCACCGTGCTGCCGGTCGTGGTGGCCTTTGCCTGCGCGGTGATGACGGGCATCGTGTTCGGCTTCATGCCGGCACTGAAGGCGGCGCGGCTCGACCCGGTAGCGGCGCTCGCCTCGGACTAGGGTCTATTCAGCGGCTTCGGGCAGTCCTTCGCCCCGTCGTGCATCGGCCTTCTCCAGCGCGAAGGACACCGCCCAGATCGCCAATCCCGCAAGCGCGAGGAGCGTACCGACCCAGCCGGTCGAGGTGAGCCCGTAGCCCGCCGTTATCGCCATGCCGCCGAGCCAGGGGCCGAGCGCATTCGCGGTGTTGAAAGCCGAATGATTCAGCGCCGCCGCCAGCGCCTGCGCCTCGCCCGCGACATCCATCAGCCGGGTCTGCAGGACGGGGCCGAGTGCAACGCCGAAGCCGATGCAGAACAGCACGGCCATCAGCGCGGCGAGATTGTGGGTAGCGGCGGGATAGATCGCAAGCACCACCGCCGACCAGATCAATAGCGCAGCCGCCGTCGGCATGAGGGCGCGATCGGCGAAGCGCGGCATGACGAGACTGCCGATGGTCATGCCAATGCCGAAGACCGCCAGCGCCAACGGCATCGCTTCCGGCGAGGCGTGGGTCACCTGCATCATGGTCGTGGTGAGATAGGTATAGACGGCAAACACGCCGCCGAACCCGATCGCCCCGATCCCCAGCGTGAGCCAGACCTGCGGCCGCTTGAGCGCCGCGAGTTCGGCGAGCGGACTGTGCGCGCCCTTGTGATCGCGGTCGGGCACGAACGCCGCGACGAGAATAGCCGTGAGCGTCGCGATCGCGGCGACGAGGCCGAACGACCACCGCCAGCCGAGATATTGGCCGATCAGGCTCGCGACCGGCACGCCGATGATCGTCGCGATGGTCAGTCCGAGAAACATCCGCCCGATGGCCGTCGTGCGGCGTCGCTCTTCAACGAGCGAAGCCGCGGTCAGAGCGGCAATGCCGAAATAGACGCCATGCGGCAGGCCGCTGAGAAAGCGGAATATCAGCATCCATTCGACGTTGGGCGCCATTCCCGAAAGCGCGTTGAAGATCGCGAATGCTATCATCAACGCTATCAGAAGCGTTCGGCGGCGCATCCCTGCGGTAAGTACCGCGAGCAGCGGCGCTCCGACAACGACGCCAAGCGCATAAGCGCTGATGACATGACCGGCCTGCGCGACGTCGATGCCGAACTCACCGGCAAAGTCGGGCAGAAGGCTCATCGTTGCGAATTCGGTGGTGCCTATGGCGAAGGCGCCGAGCGCCAATGCGAAAATCACCAATCCGGGCGCGGGGGGTGAGGCCGTCGAGGGTGTCAAAACGAACAATCGCTGGAAATGTGCATCTCCCAGCAAGATAGGGGCTTGGATCGGCCGGAGGGTCCCAGTCTGAGCAGGCCTAGGTTGCGTGGAGCGCAGGTGCCGCGCGACCGACGCGAAAAGGGCCGCCCGGCGGGGCGACCCTCTCTGCGAACCGGGAGGGAGGGCTGGGAAATCAACCCGGCAGCAGAACCTTGTCGACGACATGGATGACGCCGTTCGATTGCGTGACGTCCGCCTGGGTGACTTCGGACTTGCCGCCCTTCGCGTCCACCAGGACGACCTTCTTGCCGTCAGTCATGGCCGTCAGGCTATCGCCGTTGACCGTCTTGAACTGGGCCTTGCCGCCGCCCTTCTTGATCGCCGCTACGATCTCGCCGGCGGTGTGGTTGCCGGCGATCACGTGATAGGTCAGCACACCCGTCAGCATCTTCTTGTTTTCGGGCTTCAGCAGAGTATCGACCGTGCCCTTGGGAAGGTCATTGAAGGCCTCGTTGGTCGGGGCGAACACCGTGAACGGGCCCTTGCCGGACAACGTATCGACCAGACTGGCCGCCTTCACGGCAGCGACAAGCGTGGTGTGATCCTTCGACTTGACGGCGTTCTCGATAATATTTTTCGACGGATACATCGGCGCGCCACCGACTTCGACCGTCTTTTCCATCGCCATGCCTTGCGCGTTAGCGTAATTCGCGATGACGGCGGCGGGCACAAAAAGACATGCAGTAGCAATCGCGCCGAACAGAAGATTCCTGTCCATCCCTGAATTCCTCCATATGCATGCCTTCCGCCCTCTCAGAAGACATAGAACATACGGAACGGGAGGAATGACGGATGCAGATCTTCGACAATTTTGTCAGACGTTGTGCATCGCACCCTTGGCCACGACCGGGCCTGTCGGCTGACCGGTCGGCGAACCGCCCATCGGCTCGACCGAAATCGCCAGCATGCCGTTCGTTCGCGTTTGCGGCATGACGGTATCGGGCATGGATAACGTGACCGGCCCCTTGGCGACGAAGGTGCCGAGCGAGACCGGCGAACCGCCGGCAGGGATGAGCCAGAGCTCGTGGGTGTGCTGAGGCGGCGCGGGGGAATCCCTGCGGGCACGAGGACGATCCGCCTCGTGGATTTGTCGACCGTCGCCATGAACGCGGATCGGCCATCGTCGAGGTTCAGCGACGCGAACATCGTTTTTGGTGGCGCCGGCGGGGTGGAAAACAGGAGGAGCGCCAGACAGGCTGCAGCCAACCCGCTCGCGGCGAAACCGATTCCGCGCCAGACCGGCAGGCTGTGCCAGAAGCCGGTGCGAGGCGTCGAGCGAAGGGTCGCCACCGGAACGGTGGGCGGGTGGATATGGTCCGCGATGCCGGTCCAGACATGCTCCGGCGGCTCGACCGGCGCGATCCGGTCGATCAACGGGGAAAAGCGCGTCTCCCAGAACGAGACTTCGTCCGCGAATACTGGATCGTCGCGCAGCCGCAGCAGCAGCGCATTGCGTTCCTCACCCTGGACCAACCCGAGAACGAGCTCCGCGGCGAGCGGACGCTCCACCCCGTCCTCGAACACCGGTTCTGGAGCTTTCGGGCTCATTCTCCGAGGCATCCTCTCAGGCTGATCAGGCCGCGCCTGATCCAACTCTTCATCGTACCGAGCGGCACGCCGCGACGGCGGGCGAGTTCATCGTAGGTCGCGCCTTCCAGAAACGCTGTCCGGATCGACGCCTGCTGATCAGGATCAAGCTTGCCCAGACAGTCGTGCAGCGCGCGCACCTGTTCAGCGTTTTCGATATCGGCCAGCGCCGAAGGAATACTGTCCGGCATCTCCTCCGCGACATCCAGCGGAGCCTCCAGGCGCCGCACCTTGTCGGACCGCACCCGGTCGAGCGCCTTGTTGCGCGCCACGGTGACGAGCCAGGTGATCGCGCTCGCGCGGTCTGGGTCGAACGTGCCGGCACGCCGCCAGACCGCGATGTAGGTTTCCTGAAGCACTTCCTCGGCCTCGCTCCTGTCATCCAAGATACGAAGGCAGACCCCGAAAAGCTTCGCCGATGTCCGGTCATACACGGCGGCGAGCGCCGCACGGTCGCCCTTACCGACGGCTTTCAGCTGCAGGGCGAGCGAAATACTGGCTTCACTTGGCGAGCGAGGGGTCATCGGAGGCGGACTATAGGGCTCGTTCCGGCCAAGGCGAGACGTGGATTGACCGTAGTCGATCAACTTTCCGTATTAGAGGAATTTGTAAAAGAACGTCGCCGGAGCTAGTTCGCCGTCCGGCGTCATCGAATGATTTGGCATCGTGCCGAGCTCGATCCAGCCGGTGCTCCGGTAGAGATGCTCGCCCGCGCTGCCGGTCGCGGTATCGAGATGAAGCAGCGTCCGGCCGTGCCGCTTCGCCGTGGCTTCGGCCGCCGCGAGCAGGCGCTTTCCAAGCGCCCGGCGGCGCATGCTGGAGTGAACCAGCATCTTCCCGAGTTCGGCTCGGTGCGGCGAATTTGGCTGGTGCGCAAAGCTGATGATGATGGTGCCCACCACGCGGCCAGCTTCGCGGGCAACGATCAGGATGCGGCTTTTGTCGGCGATGCCGGGCAACTGGCCGCGCCAGAAGGCCTCGCCCTCCGCCCGACTGAAGCCGCGCATGAAATTGACCGACGACCCGGTCTCGACCGCGTCGACCAGCACGTCAGCCAGTTGCGGCAATGCCGTCTCGGCTTCGGCCACATCAAGTTCAGTGATTTCAAGCGTATCGACAGCACTCATTTTTCAGTCTCGCATCGGACTTTCCGATGATACCCTAACTTCCATAGGATATTTCGAACAGCAGCATAAGATTTTTCAATGGATATAGATCAACTCCGGACATTCGACCGCATTGTCCGCGACGGCAGCTTCACAAAAGCTGCGGCCCGGCTGAACGTCACCCAGGCGACCGTCTCGATGCGGATGAAGTCCCTGGAAGATGCACTTGGCGGGGCGTTGTTGCAGCGCGGCCGCAAGATCACGCTGACCGAGCGCGGCATCACCTTCCTGCCCTATGCACGCCGGGTATTGGCGGCGCTGCTCGAAGGCGAGGATGCATTGCGGGCCGTCGAGCGCGGCCGACTGACAGTCGCCTCCCTGCGGAGCGTCGTCACCTGCTTCACCGGTCCCGTCGTCGCCGAGTTCGCGGCGGCGCATCCGGGTGTCGAGTTCGATTTCGAGGAAGGTCGCCACCGCGACATCGCCGAATGGCTGCATGACCGCGCGCTCGACCTCGCGGTCATGGCCTGGCCGAATCTCAATCCTCTGCTCGAGACGCTGGCGCCGCTCGCGATCTTTCGCGAACGCGCCTTGCTGGTAGCCAACCCCGAGATCGCCGCGAGGATCGGACCGGAGCCGACACTCGACCGGGTGTTCGAAATCGTGCCGCAATTCCTGACTTTTTTCTGGTGGCAGGTAACGCCGGAGCCGATCGTCGAGCTTCGCTTCCGCGCCAAGGCCTCGTCCCAGATGCTGTTCCGGCCCGGCCTGCAGCTGATCGAAAAGGGTGTCGCGGTCGGCCATCTGATGGAGCCGATGATCAGGGAACAACTCGAATCAGGGCGCTTGGTCGATCTTGCGCCGGTCGACATGCCGTCGATCAGCCGGGATACCGCGCTCGTGGCGGGCGGCGACATCACGGGTCGTCCGCTGATCGAGGGACTGGCCGATGCGTTCGTCGTCGGCGCGGCCGAACGCGGCATGCTGCACCGCGATCTCCGCCCAACAACAACGGGCCACTGAACAAGAAGCGTCTCGCCTTGCCGCTCCCCGGAGCGGGTGCTATCCCGCGCCCATGACCGCCGTCCCCATTCCGAATATCCGCAATTTCTCGATCGTCGCGCACATCGACCACGGTAAGTCGACGCTCGCCGACCGGCTGATCCAGCTCACCGGCGGTCTCTCCGAACGCGAGATGACCGAGCAGGTGCTCGAACTCGATGGATATCGAGAAAGAGCGCGGCATCACCATCAAGGCGCAGACCGTTCGCCTGACCTATCCGGCCAAGGACGGCCAGACCTACATCCTGAACCTGATGGACACTCCCGGCCACGTCGACTTCGCCTACGAAGTCTCGCGGTCCCTGGCGGCGTGCGAGGGTTCGCTGCTGGTCGTCGACGCCTCGCAGGGCGTGGAAGCGCAGACGCTCGCCAACGTCTATCACGCGCTCGATGCAAACCATGAGATCGTGCCGGTCCTGAACAAGATCGACCTTCCGGCCGCCGAGCCGGAGCGCGTGAAGGAGCAGATCGAGGAGGTGATCGGCCTCGACGCGTCCGACGCCGTCGAGATTTCGGCCAAGACCGGCCTCGGCATTCCGGACGTTCTGGAGGCCATCGTCACCCGCCTGCCGCCTCCGAAGGGCGACAAGGATGCGCCGTTGAAGGCACTCCTCGTCGACAGTTGGTACGACGCCTATCTCGGCGTCGTCGTGCTGGTGAGGATCTTCGACGGCACGCTGAAGAAGCACCAGCGGGTGCGGATGATCGGCACCAACGCGACCTACGAGGTGGACCGCATCGGCGCCTTCACCCCGAAGATGACGAATGTCGATGTGCTAGGCCCCGGCGAGGTCGGCTTCATCACCGCCTCGATCAAGGAAGTGGCGGACACCCGCGTCGGCGACACGATCACCGACGAGAAGAAGCCGACGCTCGATCCCCTGCCCGGCTTCAAGCCCGCGCAGCCCGTGGTATTCTGCGGCCTGTTCCCGGTCGATGCGGCGCAGTTTGAGGATCTCCGCGCGGCGATGGGCCGCCTCCGGTTGAACGACGCCAGCTTCAGCTACGAGATGGAATCATCCGCCGCGCTCGGCTTCGGCTTCCGCTGCGGCTTCCTCGGCCTGCTGCATCTGGAGATCATCCAGGAGCGGCTTGAGCGCGAGTTCAATCTCGACCTAATCGCGACAGCGCCGTCCGTGGTCTACGAGATCACGATGCGCGACGGCAGCCAGATCGACCTGCACAATCCGGCCGACATGCCGGATACGATGCAGATCGAGGAGATCCGGGAGCCGTGGATTCGCGCCACCATCCTCACGCCCGACGAATATCTCGGCGGGGTACTGAAGCTCTGCCAGGACCGGCGCGGCAACCAGATCGACCTCAACTATGTCGGCAAGCGAGCAATGGTCGTCTACGACCTGCCGTTGAACGAGGTGGTGTTCGACTTCTATGACCGCCTGAAATCGATCTCGAAGGGCTATGCCTCGTTTGACTACAACATCACGGATCTGCGCGCCGGCGATCTCGTGAAGATGCAGATTCTGGTCAACGAGGAGCCGGTCGACGCGCTCAGCATGCTGGTGCACCGCACCCGCGCCGAGAGCCGCGGACGCGCAATGTGCGAGAAGCTGAAGGAGCTGATCCCGCACCATCTGTTCAAGATCCCGATCCAGGCCGCGATCGGCGGTAAGGTCATCGCTCGCGAGACGATCTCGGCACTGCGCAAGGACGTGACAGCGAAATGCTACGGCGGCGACGTCTCCCGTAAGCGCAAGCTCCTCGACAAGCAGAAAGAGGGCAAGAAGCGCATGCGCCAGTTCGGCAAGGTGGAGATCCCGCAGGAGGCGTTCATCGCCGCCCTGAAGATGGAGGACTAGGCTGGCTACTCCCCTCCTCCTCGTCACCGGCGGTTCGCGCGGCATCGGCGCCGCGACGTGTCGGCTTGCGGCGGAGCGGGGATATGACGTCGCGATCAATTTTGCGCGCGATCGCGAGGCGGCCGAAGGAGTAGCGAAGGACTGCCGGGCTCACGGCGTCCGGGCAGAGATCTTCCAGGCCGATGTCGCCAAGGAAGAAGACATTGCCCGCCTCTTCGAAGAGGTCGACGGCTTCGGCCAGCTCACTCATCTCGTCAACAATGCCGGCATTGTCGGCCGGGCATCCCGCTTCGACGAAGCCGATCCCGTCTCGATCCGCGCCACGGTCGATCTCAACGTCATCGGCGCCATGCTCGTCGCGCAGGCGGCGCTGAAACGCATCTCGACCCGGCATGACGGGCCGGGCGGTGCGATCGTCAATCTGTCGTCGACCGCCGCGACACTCGGCGCGCCCGGCGAATATGTCTGGTATGCCGCCACCAAGGCGGCGATCGATGCGCTGACGATCGGTTTGGCGAAGGAAGTCGCGGCCGAAGGTATGCGGGTGAACGCCGTCTCGCCGGGGCTGATCGACACCGGCATCCATGCCTCAGGCGGACAGCCTGACCGCATCGCGAAACGCGGGCCGCTATTGCCGATCGGCCGGGCCGGCATGCCAAAAGAGGTTGCCGAGACGATCCTGTTCCTGCTGTCCGACCAGGCCTCTTTTATAACCGGGTCCAATGTCAGGATCGCCGGGGGGCTCTAAAACCGGTCCCGAAGGGCCGTGATTCGGGAGGACGTGTATCGTGCAAGATGACGCTAAGGCCCTGGCGGGTGTGATCCCTCATCCGGACGAGAACCCCGGCGTCGACGTGACGATCCGAGGGCACAAGATCGATCTTGACGCCCCGAAACTGCCGAAGGCCATCGACGATGGTGCCTTCAGGAGCGGCGGCTTTCCCTACGACACGAAGCTGAAGAGCGAGGAGTACGACGAGCAGATTTACGCGCTGCAGATCGAACTCCTGAAGCTGCAACGCTGGGCGAACGCGACCGGCTCGCGAATTCTGGTCGTATTCGAAGGGCGCGATTCCGCCGGCAAGGGCGGCGCGATCCAGCGTTTCACCCAGCACCTTAATCCGCGCTCGTGCCACGTCGTCGCCTTGGCCAAGCCGAGCGATGCGGAGCGCGGCCAATGGTATTTCCAGCGCTATGTCGAGAACCTGCCGACGGCCGGCGAGATCGTCCTGTTCGACCGCTCTTGGTACAACCGCGCCGTCGTCGAACCGGTGATGGGCTTCAGCAAGCCGGAGCAGACCGACCAGTTCCTGAAGGACGTACCGACCTTCGAGTGCATGCTGGTCGAGAACGGCATCCATATCCGCAAGCTATGGCTGACCGTGGGGCGGGAGATGCAGGTGAAGCGCCTGTTCGACCGGCGTCACGACCCGCTGAAGACCTGGAAGCTTTCGGCGATAGATTACAAGGGCTTGCCGCTCTGGGACGAGTACACGGAAGCAGCCGAACGCATGCTGCGGACCACACATACGACTGAGGCGCCGTGGACGATCATCCGCGCCAACGACAAGAAGCGCGCCCGGCTGGAGACGATCCGAACCGTCCTGTCCTCGCTCGACTACGACGGCAAGGACCAGAAGGCCGTAGGCAAGACGGATGCGAAGATCGTCGCGAGCGCCGAGACCGCACTCCGCAAGGATTGGGACATCTGACGCGGGATCATGGTGACTGGCTGTTTACCTTGATCCGGCATCGTGCTCTTCATATCACAGTCGGATTCTGCCTTTTATTCGCCAAAGATTAGCCGTGCGAGCGGCCATTTCGTTGACGACACAGGTCCTCCGGCTCGGTGCGGTGATCTCGGGGGTCCGATCCTTTCATGCGTTTTTCTGCTTCATCTTTCGGTCGTTCCCTTTCACTCGCAGTGGTTGCCGCTGCGGGCCTGATGCTCGGCGGCTGCGTCGCCGAACGCACCGGCCCGACGGCCAAGGTCGCGACCTTCGATCAGGGCACGATCGATCGCTACGGCCCGCGCCCCAACGAGAAGTTCGCGCTGCCGGCGTCCGACATCTCCCGAGTGCGGCCGCAATATCTGCGCCGCGAGGTCGCCTATAACGGCAATGAGCGTCCAGGCACGATCGTTGTCGACACCCAGAATCGCTATCTTTTCCTCGTCATGGAGGGTGGCCGCGCCATGCGCTACGGCATCGGCGTCGGCAAGGAAGGCCTGGCCTGGGGCGGCGTCGCCACCATCCAGCGCAAGTCGGAATGGCCGCGCTGGACCCCGACCAAGGACATGATCGCCCGCGATCCGGAGCGCAACGCCAAATGGGCCGGCGGCATGGACGGCGGCCTCGGCAACCCGCTCGGACCGCGCGCTATGTATCTCTACCAGAACGGCCGGGACACGATGTACCGCATCCACGGCACGACCGAGCCGTGGACGATAGGCAGCGCTGTCTCCTCGGGCTGTATCCGCCTGATCAACCAGGACGTGATCGACCTCTATAGCCGCGTGCCGACAGGTACGACGGTCATCGTGCTGCACGACGGCAGCCCGATGGAGCAGGTCCAGCAGGTCGTCTCGCAGGTTGGGACGTCGATGCAGAACGGCCTGTCCCAGCTCGTCGACTACCTGCCCAAGCGCGGCCAGTAAGCCTTAGGCCGCGCTCTTGACCGGGGGCTTCGGACGGCGGCGGTTCTCGCGGAGAAGCTCGCGGGCCGCCTCGTTCGGTTGCGCCTTGGCGAACAGCCAGCCCTGCCCCTGATGGCAGCCCTCGCTGCGGAGATATTCGAGATCGGCGGCGGTCTCGACGCCCTCGGCCGTGATCGTGATGCCGAGGCTCCTGCCGAGTGTGATGATGGCCCGGACGATCGCCTGCGAATCGGAGTTCGTACCGAGGCCCTGCACGAAGGACCGGTCGATCTTGATCTTGTCGAATGGGAACGAGCGCAGATAGCTCAGCGACGAATAACCGGTGCCGAAATCATCCATCGAGATGCGGACGCCGAGCGCGCGTAGCGCGTGAAGCGTGGCAAGCACGGTCTCGCTCTTCTCAAGCAGAACGGATTCGGTGATCTCCAGCTCGAGCCGCTTCGGCTCGAGGCCGGTCTCATTCAGCGCGTCCGCGACGACCTCGAACAGATTGCCTGAGCGGAACTGGAGGGTCGACAGGTTGACCGCAACCTTGGTGTCGCCGGGCCAGGTGGCCGCGTCGCGGCAGGCGCGGGTCAGCACGTGCACGCCAAGCGGCACGACAAGGCCGGTTTCTTCGGCAAGCGGGATGAAGTCGATCGGCGGGATATTGCCGCGCTCCGGATGGTTCCAGCGCACCAGCGCCTCAAAGCCGGCGACGTCGCCGGAGCCGATCTCTATCAGCGGCTGATAATGGACTTCGAGCGTGCCGGCATTGATCGCGGCGCGAAGATCGAGCTCCATGCGGCGGCGGGCCTGCAGGCGGGCGTCCATCTCCGCTTCGAAGAAGCAATAGGCGCCACGGCCCTCGGCCTTGGCCCGGTAGAGCGCCATGTCAGCGGCCTTCAGCAGCCGATCGCAATCATCGCCGTCGCCCGGGCCGACCGCGATCCCGATCGAGACGCCGATCGTCATCAGGTGGCCCTCGATCTCATAAGGCGCGCTGACGATCTCGATGAGACGGCCGGCGAGCGAGCCAGCGTCCTCGGGATCGTCGATCCCGGTCTGCAGAACCGCGAATTCGTCGCCGCCCAAACGAGCGACGGTATCAGTCTCGCGCAGGGCGCCCTTCAGGCGCTGGGCGACGAGGACGAGGAGCCGGTCGCCGATCGGATGCCCGAGCGTGTCGTTGATCGACTTGAAGTCGTCGAGGTCGAGACAGAGCACCGCGGCCGTCTCGTCACGGCGGATGCGGGTTAGGCACTCTTCCATCTTTTCGCGAAAGAGGACGCGGTTGGGCAGGCCGGTCAGCGCGTCGTGATGCGCCATGAAGGCGATCCGTTCCTCGGCGCGCTTCCGTTCGGTGATGTCGACGGCGCCGATGAGCTCCGCCTGGACACCCTCATAGGTCAGCAGGCTGGAATAGACCGCGACGTCGATCGCCTCGCCATCCGCCTTCCTGTGCCTCCAGGTGAAGCCGACTTCGCGCTTCAACTTGCCGGGCAGCGTCTCGGCCTCGTTCTCGTCGGGATGACGAAGATCAGCGAGCGTCATCGACAGGAACTCGTCGCGAGAGTAGCCGTAATGCTGGGTCGCGGAATCGTTCACCGCGAGAATACGGCGCGTCTCAAGCGCGTGCACGTACATCGGCACGGGATTGTTGTCGAAGAGCAGGCGGAAGCTTTCCTCGCGCTGCTTCATCTCGGTGATGTCGACGCGCAGCCCGATGATGCCGCCGTCGGAAGTGCGGCGCTCCTCGATCAGGATCCAGCGGCCGTCGGTCGTCTTCTGCTCGTGGCGGCCGCGCGGATTGTAGAGCCGGTCGAGCCGGTCTTTCAGCCATTCCTCTTCACGCCCGATCGCTTCCGGATACTGGCCGCGCGCAACGCCGATGCGCAGCGTGTCTTCCAGCTTCACGCCCTCGGCGAAGAGGTCGGACGAGCCGGCATACATTTCACCGTACTGCTTGTTCCAAAGAACGTAGCGGCCATCGAAGTCCAGGAAGACCACGCCTTGCGGCAGGATGTCGATTGCGGCCCGCAGTCTCGCCTCGGCCTGGTTGGCCTGCTGGATCGCCGCTTCCGCTTCGAGGCGGGCGTCGAGAAGCGCTGCATCGTAACCCGGGTGGGCGGAATGGGTGGCCGGACAGCTATCGTCGGACGTGGACTGGGACTCGGCGTTCATGGGCATTTGCGCTCCTGGACGCCTAGGCTATGGAAGCTATTGGATTAACAGTAGCTTTCCGCAATTTTTCTGCTTTTGATTTGAGTCGTCAGCAACCACGAATTCTTGGCTGTTATTGAGCTCGCGGGTTCGTGATCGAGCAAAAAACGACCAGATTCAGACCGTTTCTTGACGTCTGCGCCGTCGTTCTGCTCAAAAATTCGACAAATGCTGTTCTTGTGCGCAGCACTACTTCACGGTTACTAACGTCTTAAGAAATCGCCGCTTTTAGGCTGGGACAAATCGTTCGCGTCCATCAGCGGGTCCGTACCGCGGGCCGCAAATATGGTATTTGGCCGCCCGGCTTCTTATTTAAGGTCGCGAGGCGGCGATGCGGTTTCTGGTCCGGATGATCGGCGTCTTTCTGTTTGCGGCGGCATTTGTCGCTCTGGTCATCGATGGAACCCGGTCGATCGCAGGAAACGCGCTTTACCTGTCGAGCCTCGGCGAAAGCGTGAAGCTGATCTGGCCGACCGGCGTGGAAGCGATCGAGAATTCGCTGCGCTCCCTGTATGAGGGTCTTTGGGACCCGGCGGGGCTCTGGCTGTTCTCGCAGCCGGCTTTCGTCGTCCTTGGCCTGGCCGGCCTGCTCCTGATGCTGATCGGCCGCCGCAGGCAGAGAGTGGTGAGACCGCTGCCGCGCCGTTACTGAGGAGAGCCGATCATGTTCTCATTCTTCAAGCCTGAGATCCCAATGCCCACGGCCGCGTCCGCGCTACCGGGCCGTCCAGCCGCGCTCCCGACCGCAGCCACGCATTTCGTCAATGGCCGCCAGCTCAAGGGTCCCTATCCGGAAGGTCTGCAGACGGCGATCTTCGGCGCCGGGTGCTTCTGGGGCGTAGAGCGCAAATTCTGGAAGATCTCGGGCGTCTACGTCACCGCGGTAGGTTACGCAGGCGGTTTCACGCCGAACCCGACCTATGAGGAAACCTGCACGGGCCACACCGGCCACACCGAAGCGGTGCTCGTCGTCTTCGATCCGGACGTCGTCTCCTACAAGGAACTGCTGAAGACGTTCTGGGAAGCGCACGACCCGACCCAGGGCAACCGCCAGGGCAACGACGTCGGCACGCAGTACCGCTCGGCGATCTACACGACCACGCCGGAACAGGCGCGGCTCGCCGAGGAATCCAAGACCGAATACCAGAAGGCCCTTGGGGCTCATGGCTATGACGCGATCACCACCGAGATCGCGCCGGATGGCGAGTTCTACTTTGCCGAGGACTACCATCAGCAGTACCTGGCAAAGAACCCGAACGGTTATTGCGGCATCGGCGGGACGGGCGTCTCCTGCCCGGTCGGATCGGGCGTATCGGCGCTCTGATCATCCGGAACATCGGATACCGCCGGTTTCGCGCTCGCCGGGTATAGCGGCGGGCGTTCGGCGGCCTTGTCCGGGGCATTGACGACCGCGCGGCACTCCGCCGGCAGATCCGACAGCATCATTGGCGGCGGCGGAGACTTCGGCTTCGCAGGTTTTTCGGGCTTCTCCGGCTTCGGTTTCGGCAGCTGCTTCTTCACCCAGGTTTCCAGCGCGGCATCGCAACCATCACCCGGCGGCACGGGCGCCTGCGGCTTGCAGTTCGCGCTGCCGAGCGGACAGACCATGCGGATATGCATGTGGTAGTTATGGCCCCAGAAGGGGCGCACCGTCTGAAGCCAGCTGCGGTCGCCGGTTGCTTCACGGCAGAGCGCCTTCTTGATCGCCGGATTGACGAAAATGCGCTCGACCCCCGGCATCCGGGCGGCGAGGCGGATCACCTTGAGGTGCTCCGGCGTCCAGACCTTCGGATCGACGTCCTGCCAATCCTTGGCGACAAGGCTGACCGCCGAAATATCCTCTCGCTCCTTTGCGGTGAGGAGGCGGTTCGGCATCGGATTAAGCCAGACATCGGCATCGAGGCCGACCTGATGCGAGGCATGGCCGGTCAGCATCGGCCCGCCGCGCGGCTGCGATATGTCGCCGACGAGAAGGCCGGGCCATTTCGTCTCCTTCGGGACCTTCTTCGCCAGGTCCTCGAGCAGCGCGATCAGCCGTGGATGGCCCCAATTGCGGTTCCTCGATAGGCGCATGACCTGCCATTGCGGCCCGTTGATCGGCAGCGCCTTGGCTCCGGCAAGGCAGCCCTTGGCGTAGAACCCGATCGAGCGCGTCGCCAGATCGGCGGGCAGTTTTTCCGAACCGAACAGCTGCTTCGCCGGTGTCGTATCGACATTCTGCGGGCCCGCCGGCTGGGCGGTCGGCTTCGCTTCCGGCAGCGGAACAGCGCTTGCCCCGCCCAGACTAACAATAGAGAGTGCCAGCGCGACTGCCAGCGACGTCCTGCGCTTCATGACCATCCGCCACCGCATGCCATGCATTGGTCGTGTGGCAGGAACCTCAGCCCGGCCGATGGACTTAATACCATGGTCTTCCGATTTCCCGAGGGGCACATATGCGCATTGCACAGATCGCGCCGCTCTATGAGAGTTGCCCGCCGCAGCTTTATGGTGGAACCGAGCGCGTCGTTTCGTTCCTGACCGAAGAGCTTGTCAGACTGGGCCACGACGTCACTCTGTTCGCTTCCGGTGACAGCAAAACGGCGGCCCGCCTCGTTCCCGGCTCGAAACGCGCACTGCGTCTCGACACGTCCGTCCTCGACCCCCTCGCCCACCACATGGTGTTGATGAACAGGGTCATTCAGGAGGCCGACGATTTCGACATCCTGCACTTCCACACCGACTACCTCCATTATCCTTTCTTCGCCAATAGCGGCCATCCGATGATCACCACGCTGCATGGCCGTCAGGATCTTCCGGACCTTGTCCCGGTCTATCGTGAATTTCCCGACATGCCCCTGATCTCGATCTCCGACGACCAGAGGCGGCCGATCTCACGCGCGCATTGGGTCAGAACTGTCCATCACGGCCTGCCGCTCAATCTTCTTCCGGAGGGTCCGGGTGACGGGCGCTATCTGGCTTTCGTCGGCCGGATCAGTCCGGAGAAGAGGCTCGACCGGGCGATCGTGATCGCCCGCCAGGCGGGAATTCCGCTCAAGGTCGCGGCCAAAATCGATCGCACCGACACCGTCTACTATGAAGACGTGATCAAGCCGCTCCTCGGCGAGGGCGTGGAATTCATCGGCGAGATCAATGACCAGCAGAAGAAGGACTTTCTCGGTCGGGCCTGCGCGCTTCTGTTCCCGGTCGATTGGCCGGAGCCGTTCGGGCTCGTCATGATCGAGGCAATGGCATGCGGCACGCCTGTCCTGGCATTTCGCTGCGGCTCGGTACCGGAGGTGATTGACCAAGGCGTCACAGGCCTGATCGTCGACAGCATGGAAGCAGCACACACGGCGCTGCCGCAGGTGCTCTCTTTCGACCGCCATACCGTGCGCGCGCAATTCGAGAAGCGGTTCTCGGCGGAACGCATGGCGCGAGATTATCTTGCGGTCTACGAAGCCATGACGCGTCCGGCGATCCCGATTCCCGCGGCTGTCGCGGTTGCGAAGAGAGCTGGCGAGCGCCTAAGCTCGCTTGAGCTTCCTGCAGCCGTGCACGCCGTAGCGAAAGCATGAGTGGCGTGTTCTCCGCAGGTGACGGAGGCAGCTGCTAATGAACGAGACACTGCCATCGCAATTCTACATTCCGGCGCGCACGATGCTCGACGGCGGCCGTCCATCGCGGCTGAAGCACAACGACACCTTCGCGGTACTCGACTCCAATGGAGACCTGCTCGCCTGGGAGGGCAATCCCGACGGCCTCTATAATCGCGACACCCGCCATCTCTCCCATTTCGAACTGCGCCTGAATGGTGCTCGACCGATGCGGCTCTCGTCGAACGTCGAAAGCGACAACGCCGCGCTGACCGTCGATCTCACCAATCCCGACTTCTTCGAGGGCGACCGCCTCGCGCTGCCGAAGGACACGATCCATCTCCACCGGCTGAAATTCGTCTGGGATGGGGCGCTGTTCGAACGAATCGCGATCTTCAATTACGACGACGAGCCACGCCGCCTGCGTCTCAGCGCGACATTCGACTGCGATTTCGCCGACCTTTTCGAAGCGCGCGGCCAGCGCAGGCCGGCTCGCGGACTTCGCGGTGTGGACGTGATCGGCGATGGCGCGGTGCGGTTCGTCTACGCCGGGCTCGACCATGTCGAGCGCACGACCGAACTCGCCTTCTGGCCCATTCCGAACCGTATCGAGCCGAGCTTCGCCTATTACGACATGATGCTCGGCCCGCAGGAAAAGCGGGTAATGTTCATCCGGATCGCCTGCAATCCGAAGGACCTCCCGGACTGGGACGGCAAGGAGTATTTCCGCGAATTCGCCTATATGCGCCGTTCGCTGCGGCAGGCGAACAACCGTTCGCTCCGGATCGCAAGCACGAACGCGCTGATCCAGGACGTCATCCGCCAATCCATGGCTGACCTGACCATGCTGACGACGGAGACGCCCTACGGCGCTTACCCTTATGCCGGCATCCCCTGGTTCTCGACCGCGTTCGGCCGTGACGGCATCATCACCGCCCTAATGATGCTCTGGGTCGATCCGGACATGGCCAAGGGCGTGCTCTCGCTTCTGGCTCATACACAGGCGAAGGTCGCCGACCCGTTCCAGGATGCGGAGCCCGGCAAGATCCTCCATGAGATGCGCTTCGGCGAAATGGCGGCGCTGCGGGAGGTGCCGTTCGGCCTCTATTACGGCAGCGTCGATTCCACCCCCCTTTTCGTCATGCTGGCGGGCGCGTATCTGGCGCGGACCGGCGATGTGGAGACGATCCGCACACTCTGGCCGAACATCCAGGCCGCGCTGGGCTGGATCACCAATCATGGCGATGTCGACGACGACGGCTTCGTCGAATATCGCCGCCAGCGCGACACCGGCCTCGCCAATCAGGGTTGGAAGGACTCAGTCGACTCGATTTTCCACGCCAATGGCGATTTCGCCCAGGGGCCGGTCGCACTCTGCGAGGTGCAGGGATACGTCTACGCCGCCTGGCGGGACGCGGCGGCCATGGCGCGGGCACTCGGTCTCGACAAGAACGCCATCACCTATGAGCGCCGCGCCGAGGACATCCGGAAGGCATTCGAAGAGAAGTTCTGGGTCGAGGAACTCGGCACCTATGCCATCGCGCTCGACGGCCACAAGAAGCCCTGCGCCGTCCCGAGCTCAAATGCAGGCCACGCTTTATTTACCGGTATCGTCCATCCGGACCGCGCCAAGCGCGTCGCGGCGCGGCTGATGGAACCCGAGAGTTTTTCGGGATGGGGCATCCGCACGGTCGCGACCAGCGCCGCGCGCTACAATCCGATGTCCTACCACAACGGCTCGATCTGGCCGCACGACAACGGCCTGATCGCACTCGGCTTCGCCCGCTATGGCCTGAAGGACGCCGTGCTTAAGGTGTTCAAAGGCCTGATCGAGGCGGCCGGCGAGATCGAGCTCAACCGGCTGCCCGAACTCTTCTGCGGCTTCGGCCGCAAACAGCGCCAGGGCCCGACCGCTTATCCGGTGTCGTGCTCGCCGCAGGCTTGGGCCGCGGCCACGCCGCTGGCGCTGATCCAGGCAAGCCTCGGCCTGACGCTGGAACACTCGACCGGGGATGTGCGGCTGAACCTGCCGGTGCTGCCGGACTTCATCGAGAAGCTGTGCCTGCACAACATCACGCTCGGCGAGGGCGGTTGCGACCTTCTCGTCAGCCGTCACGGCACCGATGTCGCCGTGACGGTGCTGGACCGACGCGGCGACATCCGGGTGATCGAGATCCACTAGATCGGCGTGCCGCCGTTCACGTGGATGACCTGACCGGTGATGTAGGAGCTTTCCTCGGTCGCGAGGAACAGGAAGCAGGACGCGACCTCGTTCGGCTGACCGGGCCGTCCGAGTGGCGTATTCTTCCCGAACTCCGCAACCTTGTCCTCGTCGAAGCTTGCCGGAATGAGTGGCGTCCAGATCGGCCCAGGGGCGACGGCGTTGACGCGAATACCCTTCTTGGCCAGCTGTTGCGACAGCGCGCGGGTGAAGGCGACTGCGGCGCCGCGCGTCGATGAATAATCGACAAGCACCTCATTGCCCCGGAAGGCGGTGATCGACGCCGTGTTGATGATCGTCGATCCCTTGCCGAGATGTTTCAGTGCTTCGCGGGTGACGAATAGGTAGCTGAAGATATTGGTCCGGAATGTCCGCTCGATCTGATCCGGGTCGATCTGGGAGAAGTCCTCGACGACGTGCTGCTCGGCGCAATTGTTGACGAGGATGTCGAGACGGCCGAAGGCGTTGATCGTCTCGCGCATGACCTTGGCGGCCGCGTCGGAGAAACCGAGATCGGCCGAGATCGCATGTGCGCGACTTCCGCGCTCCTCAATCAGCTTCCTGGTTTCGTCGGCGTCCTTGCGCTCGTCGAGATAGACGAAGGCAACGTCGGCTCCCTCTTCGGCGAAAGCAACCGCCGTAGCGCGGCCGATCCCGCTGTCGCCTCCCGTGATGAGCGCCACCCTGCCTTTGAGCCGGCCGGTGCCTTTCAGGCGCGGTTCGTAGTCCGGCCGAGGGAACATCAGATGTTCGTGGCCGGGCTGGTCGTCTTGCTTCTGTGCTGGCATCGACATGACGGCTTCTCCCTTTCGAGGAGCGAACCGCAGCGCTCAGCTTTTGTTCCGGCCCTCAAGCCTCGCCCGCAGCAAGGCGAGCACCGGCCATTCCTCCGGCTTCAGACCGTGCGGCCGGCGTCGGCCTTTGACGGCCGTTTCAAGATCATCCGCGAGCGTGCCTTCCAGATAGGCCTCGACGACGGCCGGGTGGACATAGCAGCGGCGTGAAATCGCGCGGGTATTCACCAGTCGTTCGGCGACCCGGTCGATCGCGGCGTTCAGTTTCCGCGTCGCCTCCGTCCTGGCCGAAAAGCCGCCGAGCTCGACCAGAGCATGCGCCGCCATCACCGTTCCTGCCCAGGTCCGGAAATGCTTCGCGCTGAATCCTGGCCCACCAATCTCGCGGATGTAGTCGTTGACGTCGTGCGAAGCGATCGGCTGCGGATCGCCGTCGCCATTCCAATACTGGAAGAGGTTTTGCCCCGGCATGTCCTGGCACTGGCGGACGATGCGGGCGATGCGCCGGTCTCGCACGGTCAGCTTCCAGCTCTTGCCGCTTTTGCCCTTGAACGAAAACAGCAGCCGCTCGGTGCCGGCCTCGACATGCTTGTTGCGCAGCGTGGTGAGCCCGAAGCTCTTGTTCACCTCGGCATATTTCTCATTGCCGATACGGATCAAAGTCGTGTCCAGCAAGTGCACGACCGTTCCCAACACCTTCTCTCGGCAGAGCCCGCGCAGAGCCATGTCGTCGTCGATCCGCCGGCGCATCTTGGGAAGCGTCTCGGCGAACTCGATCAATCGCTCGTATTTCGTCTCGTCGCGGATTTCGTGCCATTTCGGGTGATAGCGATATTGCTTGCGCCCCCTGGCGTCGCGCCCCGTCGCCTGGATGTGGCCATTGGCTTTCGGGCAGATCCAGACATCGACATAGGCGGGCGGGATCGCGAGGCTGCGGATGCGCTCCAATATCTTCTCGTCGCGCAGCAGATCGCCGTTCGGCCGGTGATAGGCGACGCGCAGGCCGGATTTCTTTCGACTGATGCCCGGGTCCTCGTCGGTCACATAGACGAGGCCGGCATTCTCGGCAGAGAGAACGGGGTCCTGGGCCGGGCAGACATCGTCGTCCGGAACGAGCAAAGCGTCAGCCATCACCACTCCACACCAACTTGCGTGGATAAACTCGCCCGGAGGGCAGAGGTTCAGTTCTGGGACCGCTGCGGCGTCACAGCCAAGTTGCGAAGCGTGAGCCGGGCGTTTATAGCGGCACCTCCGCTCGCAAGAGCGGTCCGGAGGGGTGGCCGAGTGGTTGAAGGCGCACGCCTGGAAAGTGTGTATACGGGAAACCGTATCGGGGGTTCGAATCCCCCTCCCTCCGCCACTATCTAAGACTTTGAAGCCGCTGCGCTTTCCTTCTCGGCGGCCGCCGAATTCCCCGGCAACTCCCGGCGCTTTGCTGGCCCCAGTTTCGCGCACTAACGACCAGAGACACGTTGCGCCCAGAATATCGGCGAGAGGTCGCCGTTCGTCTCGCACCCGCTTTCATGCAGTACCGAAGTCTCCGGACTGCGTGCTGGGGCAGGGTCATGGCGGCAACCCTCTTCGGTCAGAACGACGATGATCCGGCACTCGCGCCGGCGCATCCACAAGACCGGCGCGCGGATCACGATCTTAAAATGTGAGGCAGCTGTCGCAGATCAGGCGAAGCCGAGGCGAGCGCGCTGCTCGGCCCAGGCAATCGGCAGGCGTGTATCGGCCATCAGTTTGCTCGCGGTCAGCTCGACCGGCTGCCGACCATCAAGGATCGCGGTCACCATGTCGGGAGCTAGGAAAGTCAGGCGCAGGAATCGGGTGACATACGACTTGCTGAGCTGTTCGGCTCGGGCGAGTTCCGAGATCGCCACATTGCCGCCGGCGAGCAGCCGATCGCGCAACGTATGGGCGCGAGCGAGCAGCCGCACCAAACTCGGATCTGGCGTGTTGTTGCCAACGGCACCGGGGACCACGAACTTCATCTCCACACCGACCCGTTTCAGCGTAGCCGGAACGTTGAGCTCGATCATCGGTCCGTCCGTGTGCGGTCGGACTTCGGGCGCCTCGCCGGCCTGCAGGCATTTGAGGAGGCGATCGCGATCAAGGCTGATGGCGATGTGCTCGGGATGCAGCACGATACCATGAGTGATCGCGAGGAGCACCCGACGGCGCTCCGGCGTCGAGAGCTCTTTCAAGACCGCTGCCTGCGCTTTTGCGGCTGCGGTGGCGCCGTGCAGGTCTGCCGCAGCGAGGTTCGTTTCAGCGAGAAAAGCCGGCTTGGCGAGGAGATCGGCGATTGCCTCTATAACTAGATTTTCGATGGCGGCGGCCGGCACCCGCCGGCCTGCGGCCTTCGCCCCCTCTCGCAAGAGGCGCTGCGAGACATAATAGCGATAGCGGGTGTTGTGCTTCACCGCATGAGTCGGTGTCAGCTGGTCACCCTCGGCATCGGTAATCAGGCCGGCTAGCAGGCTCGGCTCAACGGCGTTCGTTCCGACCGCGCGCTCGACGCGATTGTCGGCGAGCTTATTCTGCACCTCATCCCAGAGTTCGGGACCGACGATCGCCAAATGCTCGCCGGGATAGCTCATGCCCTTATGGGTGATCTCACCGAGATAGAGGCGGTTGGCGAGCATGTGGTAAAGCGCGCCGCGGGATTGGGGCTTGGCACCGTAAGAGCGGCCGAAGCGATCGCTGCGGTTCTTGCTGACCACGCCGGCCTGATCGAGTTCGGCCTTGAGGATCCGGACTGAGCCGAGCTCGGCATAGCGGCGGAAGATCATCCGCACGATGTCGGCCTCCGCCTCGTTGATCTTGAGCCTGCGGTCATCGATCGTAGCCGAGCGGCGGCAAGCCGCCCATCCACATCCCCTTCTTCTTCGACGCTGCGATCTTGTCGCGGATCCGCTCGCCGGTGACCTCGCGCTCGAACTGGGCGAAGGAGAGGAGCACGTTAAGCGTCAGCCGACCCATGCTGGTCGTGGTGTTGAAGCTCTGGGTGACCGAGACGAAGGAGACGGAGTGATTGTCGAGAATCTCGACGATGCGGGCGAAGTCGCCAAGCGATCGCGTCAACCGGTCGACCTTGTAGACGACGATGACGTCGATCTGCCCGGCGGCGATATCGGCGAGGAGCCGTTGCAGTGCTGGCCGGCACATCGTGCCGCCGGAATAGCCGCCATCGTCATAGAACTCGGGTGAGAGGGTCCACCCTTCATGGCGCTGCGAGGCCACATAGGCCTCGCAGGCCTCGCGTTGAGCCTGCAGCGAGTTGAAGCTCTGTTCGAGCCCCTCCTCCGAGGATTTGCGGGTGTAGACCGCGCAGCGGAGCCGTTTAACCGGAGCCTTAGCCATGGGAGGCCTCACTCCGCTTTTTGGTCAGGCCGAAGAAGCGCGGCCCAGACCAATGGGCGCCGGTGATCTTGCGAGCGATCTCGCTCAGCGAGCGGTAGGTCGTGCCGGCATAATCGAATCCGGTCTCGGCCACCGTGACGGTGTGGGTCCGTCCGTGCCATTCCCGCACCAGGCGCGTTCCCGGCCGCAGGATCGGCGGCGGCTCAATGGTCCCGGTTGCGGCAAGCTCTTCGGCTGCGGCGCGAAGCCGTCGTAGCGTCACCTTTCCAAGACCGCCCTCGGCTTGCTCCTGCAGCCGATACGCCAAGCCTCGAAGCAGCAGGTCTCGGCTCAACGCCGGCGGCGGGGCCCGGAAGGTGCGGCGCCAGCGCTCGCGCAGCTCCGCCGTGCTCACCGTCTCCAGTGCCGTCAGCTCGCCCTGGATTGTGCTGGTCGCCATCAAACGCCCGGTCCTTTCTGCGTAAGGACAGCAATGCTTGCGGTTGCGCGGCGATCCAGTCCTTTCTGCGGCTGAGTGTGGATTCACACGGCGCAACTCCAGCGTCGGTCTCACCCCGTGAATTCTCGCGCTGCTAGGTGCGTCGCTATTTGGCTGAGGCCGACACCGTATCGGTGGTTCGAGTCAACTGAGCTCCGCCACGCTACGATGCCGCCTCCACCCGACCGGGCGCCGCAAGATCGCCCTCAGTCGCGCAAGCAGTTCCTCCACGGCAAAAGGCTTGGGCAGACAATTGCAAGGGACCACTGCCGCCGACGAATTCGCTACCACGCCCGCAGCCGATCGGGGTGAGAACCTTTGGCTTGAACGCGAGGGCCGTCCTGATCATCGCGGGGGTTGGCCCGCGGACCCATCCTCGGCGGCCTCGCGGGCCTTCTGGCGGGAACGGCGGTTGCTTCGGCGCGATACGCGAGAGGTTCAACTCGGTCCGCAGCCCTAGGGCGTCGCCCAGTAGGTCAGGGCCGCCGACGAGGCCGCGCCTCCGAGCACGCAAGGCAACCCCCAGGCGTCCTGGCCGGTCGCCGCGGCGGCGACGCAGCCTAGCGCAATCGCGCCCTCCCCGAGCTTGCCCCACCATGCGACATCGCGCTTGTAGCCAGGGCCCATGCGCTTGAGATCTTCCAGCCGGCCAAGCGCGATCTTCCGCAGGGACGAGATCTCCACCGTCTCGGCGGCTTCGATCGTCTCTGCAAGTTGTTTTGACGTCTCTTTGTCGGTCTGCTGCGTCTGCAGCGTCTTGAGAAGGGCGAGCAGCTTGGAGTCGCGCGATGCGTTCATCGCCATCGTGTACTTGGCCATGCTGCCGATGGTCAGCTTCTCGACGCTGTCGCGGTCGTCCGACCACGGCAGCGTCTTGATCATACGCTCGAGCGGCGGGCTGGAGCGCGTGGCGAAATAATAGCCCCAGTACACGTCGAGCATTTCCGGACGCTCGTCGAGCGGAATCTGCTTCTCCTTGTCCTTCTTGGCGAACCACGTGGTCGGGTTGGCGCGGTCCTTCCACGAGGTCTTCTCTTCGGCCACCGGAGTATCCGGGGTTGGCAGTTTGCCCTCGAGAAAACGCTGCGCCATCAGCTCGCGGGTCGGCATTTTCGACGAGAACCGCGTCATCAGCCCACGCCAGTCCGGGTGACCGGAATAGGCGATGGCGCGGACGACCGCCCAATGATCGGCCGAGCGCATGACAAGCAGCTTTTCGATGATGGCGTCGGCGTTTTCCGGGTTGGAGCCGATCATCCCGGCCATGAAGCCGACAAAAATGCCCGCCCCCTCCGGATCGCTCAGCGCGCCGAGATCACTCGCGGTCTTCATGACCGACGGAGCTCTGGCAATATCGCGCGTCGGATCATAGGCATTGATCCAGGCGAGCACTCCTTCCTTGGTATTCGGTTGGATCGGCGGTGCGGCCCGGGCCATGCCCGCAGCCACCAGTACGGCGATCAGTGCAATACAAAGAGCCCGCATCTCCCATATCGCGCATCTCATGCGCGCCCCGCTTCCGGTTTCGATAACCGCACGGAACTCATCGCTCGCGTGGGACCGTTTCAAGACGCGCTTGCGACCTGTTTGCGGCGGAAACTCCAAGAAAAACGGCGGGTTTCGGCCCGCCGCCCTAATCGCTTCGGGGCCGTTTCTATTTCGCCGCCTGGTAGCTGTGCATCCGCAGACTGGCGTCACGCACTCAAGCGGCACTCACGGGCCGTGCTTCCGGCCGGCTCGCTCTTGCGTGGCGGCCAAAATTGCGAGCAGAGAAAATGGCTTAGCAATTTCTGTCGGAGTTCTCGCTATTTAGCTCGCGCAATACCGTATCGGTGGTTCGAGTTCGACTGAGCTCCGCCAGGTCCTCAATTGTTATGACCTTTGATATTTTTGGCCGTTTCCTAGACCTCTAAGCTACGGGAATAGCGACCACTTCTGCGCAGCTCAAAGTCTCTGCGCCAACCCTGACGCCGAGTTTTGTCTGCAGGTCAGAGGCCAATTCATCGGAATTCTCCAGGGAGCATGTACCCACTACGGTTTGTGGTCGGCTGCAATTCATCGCATCTGCGATTTTAGCTATTGTCCGCTTCTGACCCTTCACGACCTCTGGGAAGGTCCGCTCCCGGGCGACAGGGATGGCGCTTGCCCTATGAAGGTATGGCCAGCCTAAACCATTGACTAACCAGCATAAGCCAGTCACAAAGAAGCGAAGGTCGCGATCACGGTTGGATCGTGACCGGGCTATCGAAGAAGCGCGGAACTCCGAAGTCGAAGCGGTCGGCCGCCTGATGTAACGCTCATCCTCACCGGGATCGGGCTCTTCGCACGGTGTGGTTCTTTTGCCCAATCATCGCGCCATGACACCCGAGGTTGATGACGAAGCCCGAGCCCAGCTCGCCGCCGAACTGGCAGCCAGGATCCGCGCCCTGGCCGAGCGGGCGGCCGACTATGGCCCATCAATGATGAGCTATTATCTGGCAATGGCTGCGGCAGAAGCCGAGGACCGGGCGCGCAGCCTACTGGAGTGAGGTTCGCCCGCTCGCCATTGATGCGGCGGATGTCATCTCAATCAGCGCCATGTCCAAAAGGTGGCTCACCACCTCATAGCCGATGGCGTCGGCGCTTTCTCTTGCCGCCACGCATTGCAAGATCAACGCCTCCAGAGAGGTCCTGTCGGCGCTCTCCTCGATCGGCATCTCATTCACGAAGAATTCCCGTCGCTTGGGGATATTGCTTGGAATGTATCATGCAACCGTCACCAATAGGATCAGTTTTAGGAGAACCTAACTAAGTCCTTAACGAGCTGCTGCAGGGAACGCAGAGGCCGGCCGACAGTCTCGCTAGAGGACCGGGCGCGCAGCCTACTCGGGTGACATTCGCCGGCTCACTCTTGATAAGGCGGTCGGGGCCTCAAGCAGGGCCATATCTATCAGGTGGCTGACCACGTCGAGGCCGCTAGCCTCAGCGCTTTCTCTTGCCGCGACGCATTGCAAGATCAGCGCCTCCAGAGAGGTGTCGTTGGGGTTCTCCTCGGTTCGTATCGGCATCTCATTTCCCCCATTCCCGGCGCTTAGCGGCCTTGGTTGCATTATGTAGGATGCAATCATTACAGCTTGCGCTGAAAAATCAAACAGAGAAAAGGACTTAGCCAATTCGTCCGTAGGTTCCGCAGCTTACTTCAGGTCGATACCGTATCGATGGTTCGAGTCGACTGCGCTCCGCCAGGCACTTAACATATTGATATAGCACGATAATTTTCGGAAGACCATTTGCTTTAAGTGCCGGAAATTCGGCCTTGTTTAGGGCTCGCGGATTTCTCCGGACGGCCACGAAGCCCTGATCGCAAGAGCTGAAACTCGCGCTCTGGGTCCTGGGTTCTCCGTCAGTTAGGTACCCACTACGGTTGCCAAGTTCAGCGTTCCGCAGCGCGCAAGATCAGTTGGCGCCGCTGGCGAGCGCTTGCTGCAAGCTGGCAACGTCGCCTTTCATGCGTCTGGAGCAGTCGTGAGGCCCTACCCGACTTCCGGCAGCTCCATGAGGAGCTTGTCCAGAGTGATCGGATAGTCCCTCACGCGAACGCCGGTGGCGTTGTAGATCGCGTTCGCCACCGCGGCGCCGACGCCGCAGATGCCGAGCTCGCCGACGCCCTTCGCCTTCATCGGCGAGGAGACCGGGTCCGTCTCGTCGAGAAAGATCACCTCCTGGTGCGGAATGTCGGCGTGCACCGGGACTTCGTACCCCGCGAGGTCGTGGTTCACGAACACACCGACGCGCTTGTCGAGCGCGAGTTCCTCCATCAGCGCCGCGCCAGCTCCCATCGTCATCGCGCCGATGACTTGGCTTCGGGCAGACTTCGGGTTGAGGATCCGCCCTGCCGCACAGACCGCCAACATGCGCCGCAAGCGGACTTCGGCGGTCGCCATGTCGACGCCAACTTCCACGAAGTGGGCTCCGAAGGTCGACTGCTGGTACTTCTTGTCGAGGTCGCCGTATTCGATGCCGTCCTCAGCGACGATCTCCTTCTCAAGAGCGGCTTCAGCGAGCGGAACGCTGCGGTTGCCGGCGCGGATCGATCCATCCGCGAACACCGCCTCCTCCGGATTGAGGCCAAGCTTCTGCGCCACAGCCTCCCGAAGTTTCACGCACGCGGCGTAGACGCCGGAGGTCGAGTTGTTGGCACCCCATTGCCCGCCCGAACCGGAGGACACCGGGAAAGAAGAGTCGCCCAGACGCACGATCACCTTGTCGAGCGGAACGCCCATCATCTCGGCGGCGGTCTGGCCGATGATCGTGTAGGTGCCGGTGCCGATGTCGGTCATGTCGGTCTCGACCGTCACCGTTCCGCGACCGTCGAGCCGAACCCGCGCGGCGGAATTCATCAGCAGGTTATTGCGAAATGCGGCGGCAACGCCCATGCCGACCAGCCAGCGGCCATCGCGGACGCTGGCCGGCTTCGGATTGCGCTTACTCCAACCGAAGCGGTCTGCGCCCATGCGCAGGCATCCGACAAACTGCCGTTGCGAGAACGGACGCTCCGGATGTTCCGGATCGACCTGGGTGTCGTTAACGATCCGGAACTCGATCGGATCGAGGCCAAGCTTTTCGGCCATTTCGTCCATGGCGATCTCGAGCGCCATCATCCCCGGGGCCTCACCGGGCGCACGCATATCGTTGCCCTCCGGCAGGTCCAGAACGGCAAGGCGCCTGGCGGTCATTCGGTTTGCACCGGCATAGAGCAGGCGCGTCTGGCTGGTCGCCTGCTCAGACTTACCGCCCGGCAGATTGCCCGACCAGCTTTCGTGACCGATCGCGGTGATCTTGCCGTCCGTGGTGGCGCCAATCCGGATGCGCTGGATCGTGGCCGGCCGATGAGTCGTGTTGTTGATCATGAGCGGGCGCGGCAAGGCGACCTTCACGGGGCGCCCAGCGGCCCGGGCCCCCAGCGCCGCCAACACCGCATCCGACCGGACGTACAGCTTTCCGCCGAACCCACCGCCGATGAAGGGCGAGTCGAGACGGACGTTCTCCTTCGGAACGCCCAGCGTCTTGGCGACATCGCCGACGCTCCAGGCGATCATCTGGTTTGAGGTCCAGAGCGTGAGCTTGTCACCGTCCCAGGCGGCGATGGATGCGTGCGGCTCCATCATTGCATGCGACTGGTCGGGCGTGGTGTAGGTCTCCGCGAGCTTGACCGGCGCTGTGGCGAACGCGCCGGCGAAGTCGCCCACAGCCGTGTCTGCCGGGCCGCCGAAGTCTTCTCCACTGGGAATGCCGGCGGTGTCTTTCGCCGCCGCGAGGTCGAACGCGCCCTGGTCCGGTGCGTAATCGATGCCGATCAGATTGGCCGCGGCGCCAGCCTGTTCGAAGGTCTCGGCGACGACGACGGCGATCGCCTGATGGTAGTGCTCGATGTCCGGCCCGCCGAGCAGTTTGGCGGTGTTGAACCTGCCCTTGTCGAGCTTCCCGGCGTTTTCGGCGGTGACCACCGCCAGGACGCCAGGGGCCGCCTTGGCAGCCTTCACGTCCATCGACGAAATCCGCCCCTTGGCGATCGCCGAGCCGACGACGTAACCATAGGCCTGGTTCGCGACGACGTCGTGCCTTTCATAGGCGTACGGCGCTGTGCCCGTGGTCTTGAGCGGCCCGTCGATGCGATCGGTCGGTTTGCCGATGACCTTGAGCTGATCGATCGGATTGGTGGTCGCTGGGATGTCGAATTTCATCTGTCAGCCCTCGCTTCGGCCAGGACCGCGCCGAGCGTGCGCTCGACCAGGGGTACTTTGAAGCCGTTCTCTTCGGTCGGTTTGGCGTCGGCGAGCAACCGCTCGGTCACCGCCTTGGGGCCGCGCGGCATCTCCGCCTCGGCAGCCTCCACGCGCCACGGCTTGTGCGCGACGCCACCTAATGCAACTCGACCGGTGCCGTCCGGCTGCACGATCGCGCCGACCGAGATCAGCGCGAAGGCGTAGGACGCGCGGTCTCGAACCTTGCGATAGATCTGCTTGCCGCCGACCGGTTTCGGCAGCGTGACGGCGGTGATCAGTTCGCCGGGCATCAGCGTCGTCTCGATGTGGGGCGTGTCGCCCGGCAACCGGTGGAATTCGGCAATCGGGATGGTTCGCGTCGCGCCGTCCGGACGCAAAGTCTCCACGGTCGCGTCCAGCGCGCGCATCGCCACCGCCATGTCGCTCGGGTTCGTGGCGATGCAGGCCTCGCTCGCGCCGACCACCGCATGTTGCCGGTTGACGCCGCCGATGGCGGCGCAGCCGCTCCCCGGCTGGCGTTTGTTGCACTGCTGGTTGGTGTCGTAGAAATAGGGGCAGCGGGTGCGTTGAACCAGATTGCCCGCCGTCGTCGCCTTGTTGCGGAGTTGGCCCGAGGCGCCCGCGAGCAAGGCCCGCGAGAGCAGCCCGTAATCGCGTCGCACACGCTCGTCCGCGGCGAGGTCCGTGTTCCGGACCATGGCGCCGATGCGGAGACCGCCATCCGAGGTCGGTTCAATCTTGTCGAGGTCGAGTCCGTTCACGTCGATCAGATGGGTCGGCGTCTCGATCTCGAGTTTCATCAGATCGAGCAGGTTCGTCCCACCGGCAATGAACATCGCGCCCTGGACGCGGGCGGCGGCAGCGGCTGCTTCAGCAGCGGAGGTCGCCTTCTCGTAGGTAAAGGATTTCATGTCCGGCTCTCCGCAACTTCGGTGATGGCCTCGACGATGTTGGAATAGGCGCCGCAGCGGCAGATGTTGCCGCTCATCCGCTCGCGGAACTCATCAGCCGTGCCCTGGGGGGAAGCTGTCAGGCTGGCGCTGACATGGCTCGGAATGCCCGCTTTGATCTCGTCCAGCATTGCGACGGCGGAACAGATTTGCCCGGGCGTGCAGTAGCCGCATTGGTAGCCGTCGTGCTTGATGAAGGCCGCCTGCATCGGATGCAGATCGTCCGGGGTTCCGAGACCCTCGATCGTCGTGATGGCCTCGCCCTGATGCATCACCGCGAGCGTCAGGCATGAATTGATGCGCCGCCCGTTGACGATAACGGTGCAGGCACCGCATTGCCCGTGATCACAACCCTTCTTCGTGCCGGTCAGTTGCAGGTGCTCGCGCAGAGCGTCGAGCAGAGTGGCGCGGATGTCGAGCTCGACCTCGCGCACCCCGCCGTTCACGTTCAGCGAGACCTTCGACATGACGGGCGCGGCGATCGCCGCCGTCGCGGCAGGCGCTTGACCATGAGCGATGTTCGGGGCGGCCGTCGCCACGACGGAAGCGGCGCCGACGACTAGGACATCGCGTCGGGTGAAGTCGCTGGGACTTGGCATCTGGCTTTCCTTCTTTCGTCGCAAGCGGCACCGGGTATCGCCCGGCATTGCGAAAAGGACCGCTCAGGCTTTCGGGCGCTCGCTCAGAACCCTCATCGACGGGGCGCACATCGGTGGATTACCCAAGGTCGGTCGCATGACCCTAAGTTTGGAAGTCATCAACTCTGATCGGTTCTCTCCCTTTGATCGACCTGGGGCGCCCGAAGCGCCTTTCCAGTGCGCCATGATCTTTTTGATCACCGACAGGGCGAAGCACGCGGTTCACGGCCGCTGTGCCACATCGGGGGAAAATGATCCGTCGCGAGTGGCATCGGCCGCTGGGGAGCGTGGCGCCGCCGCGGCGGCAGCGGACACATGCTCGGGGCGGATTTGCCGGCATCGACATTCTTTCGCTGCCCTCGCTCGCCCGTGTTGCGGTGGAGGCGACCACCGTCATGCTTTCCGGCTCGGAAGGAGAATTGCCGACCATCTAGCGAGCGAGTGGTTCGATGCCGCTCGCAAACCGCTGCACTTTCGTCGGCGATGAGCTTTATCCATGATCGCGGTGGCCGGGCGGGACATCGCAGCATGGGACATCGGCTTCGCGCGTGGATGTCCCAGAAACGACCGTTTCTTGCAATCGCCGAAGCGCATCGTTTCGAGACATTTGTTTTCGTGACAGCGTTTGAAGAGGCGATAGGCTTTTCGAAGGCAGCAAAACGGAGCAGCGTCCTCGACCTTCTTGGAATCGAACGTTTCCGAGAGTCCGCTTTGCGCCAGGAGCGGACGCTTTCGTTCTAGCGCCGGGCGCTTCGCCACGGGTCATTTTGAACGGCGCGCCGGTCGGCGCCTGTGCTAGAATGCAGTGTGTCAAAGCCAACTGCTTTCCTGCGTGACCGACGTCTTCGGTTGGATCGAGGAAGAGGAGGATGGCGCCATGAAAATGCAAGAAATCGAAATCCACGATTACGCCCGGCAGTTGTTGGATGCTCATGGTGACAAGGCGGTTGCCGAGGCTGCCCACAGGGCTTCTGCCTGCGAAGCCGAAGGCAAGAACGAGCAAGCCGAAATTTGGCGGCACGTCGAAGCGGCCTTGAAGCTGATGCGCGGACCACACGAAAGCTGAAGCACCGGCCGACGGACGAAAGACTTATTCGCAGACGAGGTCGCTGCGCCGATCGACGCCTAAGCGATCCTGTTGCTGCTGATGTCGCGGGCGCGAAGATACTGACGTGTGGCGTGAACCCCATGATCGGAAATGATCAGCGCTCCTGAAGTCACCCAGGAAGCTGCGAAAACTGGGAGATCAGCCAATGTTTCTGAATTGTGCCGCGGTCGAGGACGTCCTCAAGTCCATCAAGGACCAGAACGTCCAGATGATCGACTTGCGTTTCACGGACTTGCCCGGCACCTGGCAGCATTTTTCCGTTCCTCCAAGCGCCGTGAATGCCGATGCGATGAGCGAAGGCATCGGCTTTGACGGATCGTCGATTCGAGGTTTCCAGGAGATTCAGGAAAGCGATATGCTGGTCGTGCCCGACCCGACCACGGCCTTTCTCGACCCGTTCTCGCCGGCGACGACGCTGGTGCTGATCTGCAACGTCCGAGACCCGGTCACCGGCGAGCCCTATAACCGCGACGCCCGCTACATTGCCCAAAAGGCGGAGATTTACCTCAAGCAGATTGGCATTGCGGATACGTCCTATTTCGGGCCGGAAGCAGAGTTCTTCGTCTTCAACGAGGTGCGCTACGGACAGAGCATCAACTATGCCTATTACGAGATCGACTCGAAGGAAGGCATCTGGAACTCAGACAAACCGGAAGGCCCCAATCTCGGCCATAAGCCGCGTCAGAAAGAAGGCTATTTCCCGGTTCCTCCCGTCGACAGCATGCAAGACTTGCGCACCGAGATGGTGCTGACGCTGGAGTCGTTAGGGGTCCCGATCGAAGCCCATCACCATGAGGTGGCGACAGCCGGCCAAGCGGAGATCGACATGCGGTTTACCACGCTCACGCGCATGGCTGACAACCTGATGCTTTACAAATACGTGGTCAAGAATGTTGCCCGCAAGCACGACATGACCGCGACGTTCATGCCAAAGCCTTTGTTTGAAGACAACGCTTCGGGAATGCACGTGCATCAGAGTCTGTGGAAGGGCACGAGCAACCTGTTTCACAGCGATGGAGATTACGCCAACCTAAGCGAGCTTGGCCGCCATTACATCGGTGGTTTGCTCAAGCACGCTTGGGCGCTGTGCGGGCTTTGCGCCCCGACCACAAATTCGTACCGTCGGCTGGTGCCGGGCTATGAAGCGCCGATCAACCTAGTGTATTCTCAACGCAACCGCTCCGCCTGCTGTCGGATTCCGATGTACTCGCCGAATCCGCGCGCGAAGCGGGTCGAGTTCCGTACACCAGACCCCTCCTGCAACGGGTATCTGGCGTTTGCGGCAATGTTGATGGCCGGCCTCGACGGTATCAAGGATCGCATCGATCCGGGCGAGCCGATCGACAAGAACCTCTATGACCTACCGCCCGCAGAAGCGAAGGCGGTGAAATCCACCCCCGGCTCGCTGCAGCAAGCGCTCGATGCACTCGAAGCCGATCACGCATTCCTGCTCCGCGGCGACGTGTTCACCGAAGACGTGATCGAAACGTGGCTCAGCTACAAGCGGACAAAGGAGGTCGATGCCATAGCGCTGCGTCCCCACCCCTACGAGTTCCATCTTTATTACGATATTTAGAATGTCCGCTTTGCGCCATGTATGGACGGCTCTCCGTTGGCAAGGGTGATCTGACGCTCTGCTGAGCCTGGTCGGTGCGGCCATGTGTTCGACCTGTTGATGCGGTGCGCATGACCGCGGGCCATAATGCCTTCCGCGAAGACGGGTCCCGACCAAAAGCACGCGCTCGAGGCGCTTTGGCGCAAATGGGTTGTGCCGTCTTCCGGTATCGACCGGCTGTCGCATGACATCGCGTCCGCCCTTCCCAAGTTGGTGGGCCGCAGCGTGCCGCCGGGCCTGATCGCTCGGCCGCCGCCGGCTCCCGATAGCGCTCGCCGCGGGTCATGATCGCCCAGACCATCCGGGCGGTCTTGTTGGCGAGCGCGACGGCGGCGACCTTCGGCGTTCGTCGGGCGAGCAATTGCACCAGCCAGGGCCGGCGCGTGCCATTGCGCACGGCGTAGCGGACGACCGCCAGAGCGCCGACGACCAACATCTGTCGCAGATAGCGGTCGCCCTGCTTGGTGATGCCGCTCAGCCGCTCTTTGCCACCGCTGGAGGTCTGCCGCGGCACGAGGCCGATCCAGGCCGCGAGATTGCGGCCCGAGCGGAAGGCGTTCGGATCGGCGATGGTGGCGACCCGGGCGCTGGCCAGCAGCGGGCCGACGCCCGGGATCTCCATCGACCGGCGGCCGACCTCGGTCGCACGGGCGCTGGTGCGGATCAGCCGGTCGGTCTCCAGGATCTGTTCGTTCACCAGCCGGAGCTGATCGACCAGCAGCGACAGGCAGCCGCGCGCTTCCTGCGGCAGCCGTTCATCGGCTGGGTCAGCGATCACCGCGATCAGCGTCTGAAGGCCCCGGCGACCGACGGCGGCGGCCAGGCCGAACTCTCCCATATGGCCGCGGATCGCGTTCGACAACTGGGTGCGCTGGCGTATCAGGATCGAGCGGGTGCGGTGCAGCACCATCACGCTCTGCTGCGCCGGCGACTTCACCGGCACGAAGCGCATGCTCGGTCGCGTCACCGCCTCGCAGATCGCCTCCGCGTCGGCCATGTCGTTCTTCTGGCGCTTGACGTACGGCTTCACGTCGCTGGGCGGCATCAGCCGCACCTCATGACCGAGCCCAATCAGCTCCCGCGCCCAATAGTGCGCCGTGCCGCACGCCTCGATCCCGACCAGGCACGCATCCAGCTTGCTGAAGAAACCCAGCAGCCGCCTTCGTATGAGTTTCCGACGCAGGACGACGGCGCCTTCACCATCGACGCCGTGGACCTGAAACACCGACTTCGCGATGTCCAACCCGATCGTGGTGACCTGACCCCATGGCTCTCCTCCCGCTCAAACCGGAAGCTTACGCCCCGGTGGTTGGAGAGCCGTCCACAGCATCAGAAGCGGACGTTACCTGGCCAGAGGAAACATGTTTTTCCCGATAACCGCGTGGACGCCCCAATTGCCGTCCGCCACCTGCGTCACGCCGAAATCGACCCCCACCGAAATCAGCGAAACGGCCTCATCCTCGTTGAGCCCGTAATGCTCCATCATGAACTTGCGCGCCGTCCGGAAAGCGCTTTTCAGCGCGCGGTCGAGGGAGGACTTCTTGAAGACCTCCGACTGCGCGTTGCGGCCGAGTTCGCGAAGATAGTTCGGATAGGAGAAGCCGTGCACGATCCACGCGTCGGGCGTCTCGAGGAGCGGGCTCGATAGCCCGTTGAGGAAAGGCTTCCCGGTCTCATTCCGCTTGTGGAGGACAAGACGGATGTCGCCCGTCAGAGAGCACTCGAGCGCCGTGCCGCTGATCTCGCCGTCACCCTGTGCCAGATGAGGGTCGCCGATCGACAGCAGCGCTCCCGGCACCGCGACGGGGAGATAGACCGAACTCCCCTTCCCCGCCCGCCAGTTGTCGACATTGCCGCCGAAATAGCCGGGCGGCACCGAATCCACGATGTCCGCCTCGCGTGGTGCCACGGCGATGAAGCCGAAATGCGGGCGGATCGGAATCCGCGTTCCGGCCATGACGCCGTGCCGCTCCCGCACCTTCGACCGATCGATCGGCACGCCGGGATAATCGATGGTCTCGTGGACCACGCCGAAGGGATCGGTCTGCGGCGCCCAGCGGTAGCTGTACACCGGTTCGGCGAAGCCGGACGAGCCGTCCGCCTCCGTGCGGTAGATGGTGACGATCTCACGGGTGCGCGGACCGTCCAGCATATCGTCGTAGTGATAGCCCCAGGCGGCGGCGACATTGCTGCCGAACGTGTAGCCCGCAAACTCCGGATTGGCGCAGGGACGCGGCCGGATATCCAGGATCTGCACCTCCAGTACGTCGCCCGGCTCGGCGCCGTGGACATAGATCGGCCCGGTGCAGATATGGACGCCGAACCCCTCGCCCGCGCCGCGGCCGAAGATCGTCGCGTTCATCGGTCCCGCGCCGCGCCGATCGACCGCCTTGTAGTCGCGCGTCCAGGCGAAGACGCTTTCCGCGCCCGCGTCGCCCGCGATCATGCGTCGCATGGTCGTCGTATGAGTGCTGCGTCAGCGTCTCGACGGTGATTTCCGCATTCGGCCGGACGCGCAGGACCGGCGGGATCGAGCGGCTGAGATAGCCCCAGTGAACAGTGTCGCGGGACACCGCGAGATGATGCCGTTCCGACGTGCTCGGTGGAGGTGGCGGAGGCATTGCCGCCACGGGCGCTTCCTCGACTGGCGGAGCGGCCGGCTTCGTCCCCGGCCTCGCGCCGGTATGCAGCGGCCGGCCTCGCGTCCATCGCGTCGCGCTCAGTTCCGGGGCCGATTTGCGGAATTCGCGCGGCGAAACGCCATAGGCGGCGCTGAAGACGCGGCTGAAATGCGCCTGGTCCGGGAACCCCCAGCGGAAGGCGATCTCGGCGATGCTGCGGTCGGCATGCTGCGGATTGATCAGGTCGAGCCGGCAATGCTCCAGCCGGCGATGGCGGACATAATCCGAGAACGAGCGGTCATGGCCCTCGAATAGGCGCTGGATGTAGCGAGGCGACAGCCCTTCCTTCTTCGCGATATCGGCAACCGACAGGTCTGGATCACGGAGGCGGGCCTCGACCACTGCGCAGACGCGGGCGAAGTGCGCGGCCTGCACCTGTGTCGCGCTGTCCTCCTCCGGCCGCGCTTCGGCGAGCAGCGAAGACAGGACCAGTTCGGTGATCGCGATCTCGCTCGCGATCAGGTCGCCGTCCTCGGCCATCGCGAAATTGCTGGCCAGCACCCGCATCACCGGTCGTGCGGCGGTGGCAGCGACCGTCTCGCCCAGTACCGTTCCGGAAATCGTCGGGGAGCGTCCCATGCGCCCAGTCACCCGCTCGCGCGGGAGCTGGAGGAGCAGAAGCTCGAAATCGTTTCTGAACTGCAGCGACCACGGCGTCTGGGCGTCGCAGACCCACAGATCGCCATCAGCGAACTCGCTGACCCGGCGACCGCCGTCCCCGATATGCCCGCGTCCGTACTGGACGAAGCCGATCAGGATCCGGTCATCCTTGCGTCTCGGGCAGGCCGGCGAAGTCCTGCGCCGTTGAGCGCAGCAGGGTGGCGGTCGCACCGGTCGGCACCGAACGGGTGGCGATCTCGCCGAAGTCGAAGCCCGCTTCGTCACGATGACGGCAGACGATCGACAGGGATCGCAAGGTCGCGCGCCAAGCCTCTTCCTGCTTGCCGTGTGGAAAGGCACTGATCGAGACGGGATCGAATGGACGGTTCATGGCATCGCGCGCAAGTTGAGTTCCACATCGACAAGCAGACCCCATGCCATCTTGCCGAACCGCGCACAAAAACTTGCCTGAACTTGCCAAGCGCCATGCGGAACACGTCAGGCAATCTCTTTTATATCATTGATATATAAATATAATTTGTGGCTCTGAAACTGAATTCAGTCGCCGCTAGTCGCGGCCGATACCGATTGCGACCACAACGCGAGCCTGCAAGACTTCGCTCACATCGAAGCGGCGGGGCTGCCGTCTTCGGGCACCAACACACGAATTGCAGCGCATCACGGATGCGCCACACGAACCGCTGTCCCATCGGACGGCGCGGTCAAACACGTCCTGCCGCGATCTCTCGATCGCAGAGCGAAAGGGGTCGACATGGATCGCCGTAAATTCCTCACCGCGGGCGTCGCGGGAACCGCAACCCTGCCGCGCCAGTCGTCGCCAAGGCGCAGCAGACCTTCAACTGGAAGATGACCAATTCCTACGGTCCGGGTTCGCCGTTCTACGTCACCGGCCCGGGCAGCCCGACCTATTTCTGCGAACTCGTCAAGAACATGTCGGGCGGCCGCCTGAACATCCAGCACTTCGCGGCAGGCGAGCTGATCCCGGCCTTCGAGGGCTTCGATGCGGTCTCGGCCGGCACGGTCGAGATGAACGCCTCGAACTCCTATTTCTGGGCCGGCAAGGTGCCGGCGGCGCAGTTCTTCACCACCGTGCCGTTCGGCCTGAACTTCCAGGGTCACACCGCGTGGATCTATCACGGCGGCGGCCTCGCCCTCTGGGAAGAGCTCTACACCCCGTTCAATCTCGTCCCGATGCCGCTCGGCAATACCGGCGTGCAGATGACCGGCTGGTTCCGGAAGCCGATCGAGAAGGTCGAGGACTTCCAGGGTCTGAAGATGCGCATCCCCGGCCTCGCCGGTAAGGTCTATGCCAAGCTCGGCGTCGACGTGAAGCTGCTTCCCGGTGGCGAGATCTTCCCGGCGCTCGAGCGCGGCGTCATCGACGCGGCGGAGTTCGTCGGCCCGTTCCAGGACCGTCGCCTCGGCCTGCAGAAGGCCGCGAAATACTACTACACGACCGGCTGGCACGAGCCGAACAACGTCACCGAACTGATCATCAACAAGGCCGCCTGGGACTCGCTTCCGGCCGACCTGAAGGAGATCGTCCGCAGCGCCGCCGAGACCTGCGTCGTGCTCAGCCACACCTGGTGCGAGGCGACGAACTCAGACGCGCTCGACGAACTCGTGGCGAAGGAAGGCGTGATCGCCGGCCCGCTGCCGGGCCCGGTGGTCGAGAAGCTCCGCGAGGTCTCCAAGCAGACGCTCGCCGACCTCGCCGCCAGCGATCCGAAGATCAAGAAGGTCTACGACTTGTTCACGGCCTTCAAGACCAAGCACGACAAGTGGTCCGGCATCTCGGAAGCCGTCTACCAAGACCAGATCCGCGTCTGATCGATCATGGTCGAGACATTGGAGAAGTGGGCCCGCGGCCTCGACGCGATCGTCGAGGTCTCGGGCCGGATCGCCGCCTGGACCGGCTTCGCGCTGGTCGTGGTCATGGCGACGAACGTCCTCCTCCGCTACCTCTTCCACACCGGGTCGGTGGCGATGCAGGAGCTCGAATGGCACCTGATGTCGCCGCTGACGCTGCTCTGCATCGCCTACACGATCAAGCATGACGGTCACGTCCAGGTCGACATCTTCTACGGCTACCTGCCGCGCGTCGTTCAGCACGCAATCGACCTGTTCTCGGCGCTGTCGATCCTCGTGATCTCGCTGATCATCGTGAAGATCTCGCTGCCTTACGTCATGCAGTCATGGCGCATCGGCGAAGGCTCGCCCGACCCCGGCGGCCTGCCCTACCGCTTCATCCTCAAGGCGCTCATTCCCGCCGGCTTCGTGCTTCTCGCGCTGCAGAGCCTGGCCTGGGTCCTGCGCACGCTTCAACCCTTTTTCGGCGGCTCGGACGCAACGTCCGGCGGCACGGTGAGCATCAATGCCGTGGAATGAAATTCTGGCCCTCGGCTGTATCGTCTCCTTCTTCGTCCTGCTGTTCGTCGGCGTTCCGGTCGCGCTGACGCTTGCGATCTCGGGCTTCTTCTTCGGCTGGCTCGGCTTCGGCACCGGCCTGTTCAACCTGCTGCCGGCGCGCATCTACGGCGTCACCGCCAACTACACGCTGATCGCGATCCCGCTCTTCGTCTTCATGGGCGTCATGCTCGAGAAGTCGCGAATGGCGGACGAGCTGATGGAGGTCATCGGCCATCTCTCCGGCAGCCTGCGCGGCGGCATGGGCCTCGGCATCGTCCTCGTCGGCGTGCTGATGGGCGCGACCACGGGCATCGTCGGCGCGACCATCGTCACGCTCGGCCTGCTGACCCTGCCGACCTTGCTCCGTCGCGGCTACGACAAGAGCCTCGCCTGCGGCACGATCTGCGCCTCGGGCACCCTCGGCCAGCTCATTCCGCCGAGCACGATCCTCATCCTCCTCGCCGACATCCTCGGCGAATCCGTCGGCACATTGTTCGCCGCCGCCGTCCTTCCCGGCCTGCTGCTCTCGGCGATCTTCTGCATCTGGATCATCGCCGTCGGCATCATCTGGCCGGAAAAGGTGCCGCCGATCCCGCTCGAAGAGCGCCGGGCGATGCCGCGCAAGGAGCTCTGGCTCAAGGTGCTGAAGGTCGGCCTGCCGCCGATCGCGCTCGTCGTCGCCGTGCTCGGCTCGATCATCGGCGGCGTCGCCGCGCCGACCGAGGCCGCCAGCATGGGCGCGGTCGGTTCGATCCTCGTCGCCGCCGTCGCCGGACGGCTGACGCTGGAAGACGCTCGTCGAGACGGTCAACTCGACCGCGCGCATCACCGCGATGATGTTCTTCATCCTGATCTGCTCGCAGGTCTTCGCGCTGGCCTTCCGCGGCCTCGGCGGCGAGCGCCTCGTCCACGACATGTTCGGCATGGTGCCCGGCGGCACCAACGGCATCCTGATCTTCATGCTGGCGATCATCTTCGTGCTCGGCTTCTTCATCGAGTGGATCGAGATCAGCTACATCGTCGTGCCGATGTTCCTGCCGCTGATGCAGGCCGGCGGCGTCGACCTCGTCTGGGCCGCGGCGCTGATCGCGACCGTGCTGCAGACCTCGTTTCTCACCCCGCCGTTCGGCTGGGCATTGTTCTACCTGCGCGGCGTGGCGCCTCCCGAAGTCTCCACGCTCGATATCTACAAGGGCGTCGTTCCGTTCATCGTGTTGCAGTTGATCGCGCTGACTTTCGTGTTTGCCTTCCCCGGCCTCGCCACCTGGCTCCCCGAAGCCATCGGCTGGTAGAACCAAGATGCTGAACACGGTTCGTGCCCGGCGGGGCATGGTCACCTCGCCGCATCATCTGGCGAGCGAGGCGGGGCTGCGCGTCCTTCGCGAAGGCGGCAACGCCATCGAGGCGACGGTCGCGATGGCGGCGACCCTCGCCGTCGTCTACCCGCACATGAACGGGATCGGCGGCGACGGCTTCTGGCTGATCGCCGCTCCTGGACAGGAGCCGGTGGCCGTCGAGGCCTGCGGTCAGGCGGCGGCGCGGCCGATGTTCGACTTCTATCGCAAGCCGCGGATTCAGCGAAGCATTCCGACGCGTGGACCTCTCGCGGCGAACACGGTTGCGGCCACCGTCGGCGGCTGGGGCAGAGGCGCTGCGCGTCTCGTCCGAGCATGGCGGACGGCTGCCACTGTCCCGCCTGCTGGAAGAGGCGATCTGGTACGCCGCCAACGGCTTTCCGGTCCCCTCGAGCCAGGCGGAACTGACGGAATCGAAGTTCGACGAGTTGCGGGACGTGCCGGGCTTCGCCGACGCCTTTCTCATCGGCGGCCGCGTGCCCGCGACCGGCGAAACGCTGAAACAGCCGGCGCTTGCCGAAACGCTCTTGCGCATCGGCCGTGACGGCGTCGACGATTTCTATTCCGGTGTTCTGGCGCGCGACATCGCTGCCGATCTAGAGGCGAGCGGCGCGCCCGTGTCCGCGGCGCGGATCTCGCGTTCCTTCAAGGCTCGTCGTCGCGCGCCCCTGTCCATGCCGCTGACGGGAGCGACGCTCTACAATTTCCCGCCGCCGACACAGGGCCTGTCCTCGCTGATGATCCTCGGCATCTTCAGCCGGCTCGGCGTGCAGGACGCCAACGGATTTTCGCACGTCCACGGCCTCGTCGAGGCGACCAAGCGGGCCTTCCTCGTCCGCGATCGCATCGTCGGCGATCCCGATAGCATGGCCCATGCGCCCGATGCCTTCCTCGATGGCTCGGTGCTGGATTCGCTCGCTCGTGAAATCGACCTCGGCCGCGCGCTGCCCTGGCCCGCGTCGCCCTCGGCCGGAGACACCGTCTGGCTCGGCGCGATCGACAAGGACGGCATTTCAGCGAGCTTCATCCAGAGCATCTTCTTCGAATTCGGCTCCGGCCTCGTCCTGCCGCAGACCGGTATCCTTTGGCAGAACCGCGGAGCGAGTTTCGTGCTTGCTGACGAGAGCAATCCCCGCGCGCTCAAACCCGGCCGGCTCCCGTTCCACACGCTCAATCCCGCCTTTGCTCGCTTCGAAGACGGCCGCGACATGATCTACGGAACGATGGGCGGAGAAGGGCAACCGCAGACGCAGGCGGCGATCTTCAGCCGCTACGCGATGTACGGCCAGGAACTTCAGGCAGCGATCACCGCACCGCGCTGGCTGCTCGGCCGGACCTGGGGGGCGGAGAGCCTCACCCTGAAACTGGAGAACCGCTTCCCGGCGGAGTTGATCTCGGCACTGCGGAGCGCCGGTCACGACGTCGAGGTCCTCGACGCCTTCACATCCATCATGGGCCATGCGGGCGCCATCGTCAGGCATCGGGACGGCCTGCTGGAAGGAGCCGGCGACCCACGCAGTGACGGAGCGGCATGGGGCTTCTAGACGACTGGAAACCTGCGCCTTCGGCGCTGGAGTCACTCGTAACTGGCGTCAATCCAACATCTTCTCAAATGTCCGCTTAGGGCCAGAAGCGGACATCGAGCGCGAGGGATCCGCTTGGACCGCGCGGGGCCGCCTTAAATGCCATCACGAGGCCGGCCGGCAGGCTACGGTCCTGCGGCCGCGAGCCGAACTGGCCCGCGTCGCCGCCGGCGAAGGCCAGGCTGGCCAGCGGCGTGGCCGAAATTCTTTCAGCCAACCGCGGATGACACGTTCGGTCATGTACGCGCCTTGCTTCCCGCCCTCGTAAGAAATCTCCAGCGCATCGCCTCGACCAGCCGCAGCGCGGTCTCTGCCGTCAGGTTGATGGGCCGGCCAGCTACAGCGCGCCGCTCGATCTCCTGAGCAAGCATGACGTCGTTCAGTTTCGCTGCTTCCCTCGCAGCCTGACCCGGTAGCGCTTTGACCCAAGCTCTACATTTGTTCTCAATGATGGAGTCAATTTCCGGCTTGCGCGCCGAGGAGGGCGAGACATGCTTGCGCTCTCGGGAGAAAGCGATCGAGGCTGCGATGCGCTTCGCCGCCGAACGCTCGGGAGGGCAGCAGATCAGGATCGAAATTGCGAACCCTGATGGAGCTATCGCCCCCATCGCTTTCGAGGCGGTGGGAGCGCACTAGCCAAAGGAACCGCGCCAACGGTTTGAACGTCTTTAGACATGCCTCGCTTACTCCGCCCGCCGGGGTTCTCGACAAGATGTTCTATTCGGCTTTCGCCGGCACCCCGCTGGACGCAATGCTTCGGGATCGCCAAGCGGCAGGGATCATCGTGACCGGGTCGGACACCGACATCTGCGTCCTGTCCACGGTGATGTCGGCCGTGGATCTTGGTTGGCAGGTGATGCTCGTTGCGCCCCGAACACATCCAGACCGGTATGCGAGCGACGAAATTCACTTGGTAACAGCCCAAAGGCAGATCTGAATTTTCGTCCGAAGTGGGTCATGTCGGTGAACCCCCAACTGAAAGCGATTTCACTAATCCTACGGTGCGACTGTGCCGGATCCGCTAGTGCACTCCGACACCGCGCCAGACGCCGCTCTTGCCGGTTCCACGACATCAATGTCAGCTACGGCTACGACGCCGGGGACCGGCTGCTAGTGGAAATTGCGGACCGCCTGCGAATGTTGCCAGATGCCTTGGTCGGCCGACTTCGGCGGGAAAGAGTTTGGCGTTGCAGTTCCCCTTACGTCGGAAAGCGAGGCGGCCGACGCTGCCGAGCGAATCCTAAATCCTATGCGGCGAAGCTTCGCTGTGAATGGGAGAGATATAAAACTTGGCTTCGCACTGGGTTATGCCGTTGGCACAGCGGAATCCAACTCAATAGCTCTGATCCGTAGCGCGGGTGTTGCGCTGCACGAGGCAAAGAGCCCGCAATCGCGAGGTATCAGCGTCGTCTCGGCGGACACCGAGCAAAGGATGCGTACGCGAATGCGGTTGACGGAGGATCTCGGCAGCGCAGTCGCCAACCGCGAGTTCATCTTGCATTTCCAGCCCAAAGTCCGGTTGGACACGGGCTCGATAATCGGGGTCGAGAGTCTGGCGAGATGGGAGCATCCCGTCTTTGGGCCACAGGGCCCCGACCGCTTCATCAGCATCGCCGAAGACACGGGGCATATCGTCGGGATTGGCCACTGGGCACTTCGATGCGGCCGCGCGATTTGCCAAGCGGCTGAATACCAACCGCGAACACCCCATTCGGGTGGCCGTGAATGTTTCACCTGTCGAATTCATGCATCAGAACATGGCCGAGATCGTCAGTGCGGTCTTGCATGAAACCGGCGCCGACCCGGATTGGCTTACATTAGAACTCACCGAAAGCCTTTTCCTGGATAGCTCGCGGGACCATTTCGTCACGTTCCAACGCCTTAGGAAACTTGGGATCGATCTTGCGATCGATGATTTTGGCACCGGTTATTCGAGCTTGCGCTACTTGGAGGCGTTTCCAGTCTCCGAGATCAAGATCGACCAATCATTCACGCGCGATCTGCATGTGAACGGCCGTAGGCAAGCCATTGTCCGGGCGGTCATTGCGCTGGGGCGAGATCTCGGAGTCATGGTCACAGCGGAGGGAGTTGAAACGACGCCCGAGCGTAACGCGCTGCGAGATGTCGGTTGTTGGTCGGCACAGGGGTATCTGTTTTCGCCGCCGCTCAACGAAGGCGCACTGCTTCAGTTTATTGAAAACAGCGCGCCGTGAGGATCGCCGGATGGATCTCGACGGGCGGCGGCGAGATCACGTGTCAGCTGCTAGCGGTCGAGCATGGCGTCGCGGTGCTGGAACTCGACAGCGAACAGGCTCTGCCGCCATCGTTCGCGCTTGAAATCCCCGGCAACGTGACGGTTCGACGCTCGTGCTCCCTCGTGACACAGGCCGGACGAATCGTGCGCGCCGCTCTCAACCCCGCAACGCGCCTTTAGTTCGCGTGCGCTCCTGCGTGGGCCCCTGTTGTCACTTGGGGGTATACCCCCAAGTGATGTCGCTTTCCGCTCGCTAAACTCCGTCACAGCCGCTCGAGCGAGAACTCGCAGAACAGCGCCGCCTGATCAACGCGCCGCTCGCCCATCATCGCCGTCCACGCCGGATGTCGCGGTCGCGGCGCCGGTTGCCGAACTTGCGGAAGGCAGGCGGAAGATCCTATCAGGCGAGATTCACGGTCTTCTCATGCTGCCCGAAAACCTGGAGCGCGACGTGCTCGCAGGACGCCGTCCCGAGGTCGTGTTCCTTTACAACACGCAGACTCTGACGGCCTCTGACGGCGGGCAACCTCGTCTTGCGTGGCACTCTCTGGCGACAGCGTAGATCGGCGCCGGATGCCGGCTTAGCTCAGCGGTAGAGCAGCGGGCGGAAGAATCATGGGAACCATGGCCGCTCTCGGGCATACTGTGATGGGCGATGAGATTCTCAAGAATACCTTTGCCAATTATGCGTTCGAAAACTTCGAGATTGCGGCCTACAAATCGCTGATCGCGCTGGCCGATGCGACCAACCAGGCGCCGCACGTGAAGCTACTCGAGCAGTCGCTCGGCGAAGAAATCGCCATGGCTTCATTCATCGAGAACAATATCGAGGACACGACCCTCAAGTTCCTTCGGCTGTCCGAGGCCGGTCGGAAGGCGAAGGTTTGAAGCCCGCGCGGCTGGCGTCGCCGTTGCGCCAGCCGCGTTCAAGCGGCAGATCGGCCTCTCCCGATCAAGCTTCGTGCTGATGGGGCTTTGCGTGGCCATGGACCCGTAAAAACCGTTCGTCGATGTCGCTGAGGAGGTTTTCGGCTTTCTCGTCACCGTGAAGCCTGATCAAGGCATCGAGCTTGGCCTCCATCCGATCGTCGTTCTCCTTGGAACTTGGTGATCCGACATAGAGAAAATAGGCAAGCCCGGCGACCTGCCAGATCAATTGCAGAAATTCGGACTGCCAGTTCTCGAACGTGTCGCGTCCCATCTCGACGACATAGCTCGATGCCTGAGGCTGTTTGCCGTGTTCAGAGGCTTCGTCGACGTAGGCGTACCAGCCGAACAGCCAGTGCAATGCGAACGAAATTAAAAAGAAGCCGGCGGTGAGCCAGCCATAGGCATAGCGCTTCATGATCGCCTCCTGTTGGCGACATGAACGCGGCATGAGGTTGATCGTTCGACCGGTGGTTCGATACACGCCCTCGGAACCCCCTCATCAGAGACACGTTGCACCCATGAATTTCTTCTCATGGAGATTGCCATGTCGACACGGCCGCTCGCCATCGTAACCGGAGCTTCATCCGGTATCGGCTTTGAACTCGCCAAATGCTGCGCCGAGCACGACATGGACCTTGTGATCGCCGCCGATCTTCCAGAGATCGAGGAGGCGGCTCTCGATCTCAGGCTTAAGAGCGTTGCGGTAGACTGGCTGAAGGTCGATCTCGGTACCCCCGAGGGCGTTGATCGCCTCTATGCCAGGATTGGCGAGCTCGATCGCCGGTCGACTGTCTGCTTGCCAATGCCGGGCAGGGCCTGGGCCACGCCTTCCTCGGTCAGGACTTCGAAGCGGCAAAGAAGGTGGTGGACACCAACGTCACCGGAACGATCCAGCTCATTCACTGATCGGCAAAGACATGCGAACGCGCGGTGAAGGGCGAATTCTCATCACGGGGTCGATCGCCGGGTTTACGCCGGGCACCTTCCAGGCCGTCTACAACGGCACCAAGGCCTTTCTGAACAGCTTCTCCTTCGCCCTTCGCGAGGAACTGAACGGCAGCGGGGTGACAGTCACCTGCCTGATGCCGGGGGCCACGGACACCGAGTTCTTCGATCGCGCGGAGATGGCCGATACGGCGGTCGCACAGGGCAAGAAGGATGATCCAGCCTACGTCGCTCGGATCGGCTTCGACGCCATGATGGACGGCGAAGGAGATGTCGTCGCTGGCTGGAAGAACAAGATCATGAGCGCCGTCGCCAACGTGACCCCCGCGGCGGTGTTGGCCGGCCAACACCGCAAGATGGCGGAGCCCGGCTCCGGAGAAGACTGATCCCCGAACACGGTCACCGATAGCGAGGAAACCCCATGCGCGCGCTCACCTACAACGGCAAACACGACATCCGCTGCGAAACCGTTCCCGATCCAATCATCGAAGAAGGTCGCGACGCCATCATCAAGGTGACCAGCTGCGCGATCTGCGGCTCGGACCTTCACCTCTACGGGGGCTTCGTGCCCGGCATGGAGAATGGCGACATCATGGGCCACGAGTTCATGGGCGAGGTGATGGAGGTTGGGAAGGACAACAAGAAACTCAAGGTCGGCGACCGTGTCGTTGTCCCGTTCACGATCTGCTGCGGTGAATGCTACCAATGCCAGCGCGGCAACTGGTCGGTCTGCGAACGGACCAACCGCAAGAAGGACCTCGCCGACAAGGCGTTCGGCCACACCACAGCAGGGCTGTTCGGCTACACCCATCTGACGGGCGGCTATCCTGGCGGCCAGGCCGAATATGTCCGCGTGCCTTGGGCTGATGTGTCGTCGATCGTTATCCCCGATGAACTGTCTGACCAGCAGGTCTTGTTCCTCGGCGACATCTTCACCACGGGATGGCAGGCCGCGGTCAACTGTGACATCGAGCCAACGGATTGGGTCGGCGTTTGGGGCGCCGGACCGGTCGGGCAGTTCTGCATCAAGAGCGCCTTCATGCTCGGCGCCGAAAAGGTCTTCATCGTCGATAATGTCCCCGAGCGGCTGGCGATGGCCGCGGCATCCGGGGCGATCCCCATCAACTTCGATGAGGAGAGCGTGCTCGAGAGGATCAACGAGTTGACGAAGGGCCTTGGCCCCGACAAGTGCATCGATGCCGTCGGCCTCGAAGCGCATGCAACACGCTCGATCGACTCCATGTACGATCGGGTGAAGCAGGCGGTGATGCTCGAGAGCGACCGCCCGCATGTCTTGCGCGAGATTCTCTATGTCTGCCGGCCCGCCGGCATCGTCTCCATTCCCGGTGTCTATGGCGGCTTCGACGACAAGATCCCGCTCGGCGCCATGATGAACAAGGGCCTGACGATCCGCACTGGGCAGACCCATGTGAACCGCTATTCCGCCGACCTCCTGAATCGGATCGCTGAGGGCGAGATCGATCCGAGCTTCGTCATCACCCACACAGTCGATCTCGACCGGGGTCCCGAGTTCTACAAGACCTTCCGAGACAAGGAAGACGGCTGCATCAAGGTGGTGCTGAAGCCCTAGACGAGGCCCTGAACCGCAGCGAGGCCCGCTTCGGCGGGCCGCCCTCTCATCGAGTGCTTATGGATGGGCGAGCTCAGTAGTGGATTGGTCCACCTCTGCGTGGACATGCAGAGGATTTTCGCCAAAGGCGGAATTTGGCAGACGCCCTGGATGGAGCGCGTGCTCCCCAATGTGGCCAGGATCGCTGGGAAGCATCCCGACCGAACCGTGTTCACGCGCTTCATCACGCCCCACCACCCGGACCAGATGAGCGGGACCTGGCGCGATTACTACCGCAAATGGCACAAGGCCACGCGGGCTGAACTCGATCCCGAAATGCTGTCGCTGATGCCGGAGCTTGCCTCGCTTACTCCGCCCGCCGGGGTTCTCGACAAGATGTTCTATTCGGCCTTCGCCGCCACCCCGCTGGACGCAATGCTTCGGGATCGCCAAGCGGCAGGGATCATCGTGACCGGGTCGGAAACCGACGTCTGCGTCCTGTCCACGGTGATGTCGGCCGTGGATCTTGGTTGGCGGGTGGTGCTCGTTACAGACGCCGTCTGTAGTTCATCGGATCGCGGCCACGACAATCTGCTAGAGGTTTACGGCCGCCGGTACGGTCAGCACATCGACACGATTGAAACTGAAGAATTGCTCAGCTGCTGGTAACGCAGGCCAACGCCCAAGGATGCCACGCTCCTTGGTGCGACGACCACGACACATATCGGCGCGATACTCGGTCAGTTGGCTGGTTCAGTCCGCTGCCTCAGGGGTGGGGCTCTATGAGGCTTACTGCGGGCTGTTCCCGCTACCTACGCCACTGCCGATCGACCCCGGATCGCGAGTGGCGCCTCCGCCATCGGCGCGGCCGCCGCTCGTCGGAGCGGTATTGGTCGAAGCGCGGCCCGCCTCATTGCGATCGGACGAACTCTGCGTCGCGTCAGGCGTGGCCGCAGCGCAGTTCTGGCCATCCGCGCAATTGGTCCGCGGCGAAACGTTGCCCGCCGGCGTTTCGGTTTGCTGGGCAAATGCCGCGGTCGCGGCGAACAGTGCCGCGGCGATGCTCGATGCTCGGATAATCATCTGATGTCCTCCTGCCATTTAAGCCGCGAGAGTGCAGAAGGTTCGACAACTTCAGCAAAAAGGGACCGGGAACCAACCATTGCCGGCGTAAGCCAACCTAACCTTGCACGCCGATTTCAATGCGTCATGACGTAGAGTTACGCCCCGCCCGGTTCGCTTGGCGCGCTTGATGCATAGTCCACGTAGGACACGTCCTGGGTCCATGACTTCGCCCCCCGGTTCGCCGGAGCGGGGGCTTTTCTTTGAGAGAGCCACCACGCCGTGTCTGGCGGAGACGTGACGGCTCCGTGCCCGTGTGACAGAGGGTGTGCCAAGTCGGCGGGCGACTGATTAATGATTGCACGCCGGCCACGAAACGTCATGACGTAGATTCACGCCCCGCCCTGAAACCAATGCCAGCGTTCCGTCGTTGGATCTTCGGCCCGACATTGCCTCGGGCCGGTCCAAGGGCCTTGCCCCGCCCGGTTCGCCGGAGCGGGGCTTTTTGCGTTTCGAGCCAACCCCCAACAGTTGGATCGCGGGTCGGCGCTGCTAGGCCTCCGGCCGTTGCGGAGGCGCGATACGGAAGTGCCGGACCTCGCCGCCTCGCGCCAACTCGGCAATACGGCGGTCGCCCTGCCAAATCTCAATCGCGTTCTTTTCGGTCAAAGGCAATGCGGCTGTTATCGCCTGATCGTCGCTCTCCACATCGTCGAGAACATGGGCACCGATGAATCTGCCGTTAGCGTCCATGACGAATGCGCGAAAGGTTTTCATTTGATTTCCGGTCCCCTCCGACAATCTTCTTCCAAAAGACGCTTCCGGCAAGGGGCTTTCCCGGCTCACGGGCCACCCTTTTTGCCGGCGGAGCGCGTTCAGGATCGTTGGCGAAATTCCCGCCGCTTTCCTTCCCACCCTTCGAGGCGATTTCGCGCGCTTATCCTCATCCATCGAGGTAAAGCCACGATTCGACGTGCCCTGGTTCTGTGCCATTGCCGCGGTCTCCATCGGTTTCGATGCTCTACGCCGGTGGATCGAGGCCGAGCGCCCGAAGGCAGAGAGCAAGAAGCGCGGCGCGGCGAAGGGCAAGCGGGACGTGGCCTAACCCTTGAGCGGGCTGCATTTTACGTTCAGAGGCGGCCCGCCGGTTGCGCGACGCCGGCAGTCTCGGATTGTCGCGAATAAAAAACGTGAGACACGAACATCATCGTGATGATCGTCAGAACGGCAACCAGTACGCCGATATAAGACATTCGGCTCAAGACGTTCACTCCCTGAAACTCTTTATTGTTTCCAATTTTCCTTGAACAGCGCGCCAATCGTAGCGAGGTTCCGCTTACCGAACACACTTGCCGCGAAGGGCGAGAGCGCGGTACCGGAAGAGTTCGACGATCCGCAGGATGGATGAAGCCACGATAAATGCGCATGCGATCGTTATGAATTCCCGCCGCGACATGCCGGTGGAGTCCGGAGAAGGTGGATTCGTTCCGTCAGAGGATCGACATGGCGCCCCTGGGTAGTGTCTCAGTCTGAATTTTCGAAGCGGTTGCGCATCGCAATGCTGATCTCGGCAAGCGTGCCCAACGCTGCGGCAACAGGACCATGCGAATCCCGCCGTCGATGACACGAATATCGCTCGACTGGATGTTATCGACCGCCTGTGCCGGTGCAGGAGGGCTTAGCAGCATCGCCAGCGCGAACAGAACAAACCTCATGTGGCATCTAGCGGAACGCATCATAATTATCTCAGTGCCTTATCCAACGCGGGAACTCTGGAGCCGCTATCGCGTAGATATCGCAATCTGGCGGTCAAAGAGATGGCCGAGGGAACCCGCCGCGATTACGAACTTGAGACCGATCCTCGATGGTGCGCCTATCGGCGGTCCCATGGCGATCCGGAACCTGATCGTCCTAACGGCGGTGCGCGCGTTCCTCCGAACTCGTCGGCAATCGACACCCCCTTCCCTCGCCAGCCGTCACCGCTTCAAAGAATCAAGCGTATGTCCTGAGCGCTGTTTGCCGGAACTTCCGCGCAGCGAGGGGGATGCAAGTCCGCGCCGCCCACCTGCCGTCAGGGCATCTTCGGCGCGTGGGCGTCCTGCTGCACCTCGATGTTCTGGGTGGTCGCGGCCCGGTAGACGAAGACCGCGCCGACGACGAGGAGCACGATGACGGCGAGCGTGAAGAGCGATCGGTTCATCGCATCCTTTCCTCGATGAGGTACGCCTCCTCGGCGGGGACCATCATCACCAGAATTCTCCGTCAGCCGGGCCCAGCGCGTGAAATCCTCGACCGCCGATCTTGCTTTCGACGGGCAGTCGGCCTTCGCCAGAAGCTTCACGACTCCCATTTTCGGCCCCTCTCGATCGGCGCCGAGATAGGACCGCACGTCGTCGAAGGTGCGCAACAAGACCAGGTCCTCTCGGTTGTTGACGTCGCGGACAATCAGGATGGGGTCGAGCTCCATGACAATTCATCGTCGATCACGAGGATTGGTTCCTATCGCGGGTAGGAATCTTTGGCTCGAAGTGGAACAATTCACCCGTGACCGGACTCGATTCGCGAAATCGGAGTTCGTCATGGCCGCCACCCGCTCCTGGAAGGGCTACCTCAAGCTTTTGCTCGTCACCTGCGCGGTCGCGATGGTCCCCGCCCAGACCGACCGCGAGAAGACCCGCTTCCACACCCTGAACAAGGAAACCGGCAACCGGCTCCGCATGCAGTGGATCGACAGCGGGACTGGCGATGTCGTCGAAGACGAGGACCGCACCCGGGGGTACGAATACGCCAAGGGCGAGCACATCATTGTCGAGGACGAGGACTTCGACCTGATCGCGCTGGCGTCACGGCAGACACCTCCCTCGCCAAGCTGTCGCGCGTCATGAAATGCTCCCAGTGCGAAAGCGGCTCTGTCGAGCTTGCTTGGGGGAATGCCGCGTCGGCCGCTCTTTACCAGGACTCGGCAAAGCTCATCGAGCCGAAGCGCTAATGTTCTTCTTTTTCTCCAACAAGCTGGGCTGCGCCGGGTCGATCTTGGTGTCGGTGGCGCTAACCGGCCTTGTGCTTTTCCTGCTGGGCATTCTTTAGAGAGCTAGGTGCGATCGATGACGTCCCATCAGGAACTTCCGGCGTCGCTATCGAGTCTAACAGCATTAAAGGAGAGGCGACCATGAAGGGTCACGCGCTTGCTTTGCTGCTTTGTCTATCCATTGCGGCCGAGGCTCAGGAAGGAGACACGAGCCCGCGTCAAAAAGCGACGCCACAGGAAGAAGCGATGTGGAGTTGCACCACCCAGGTAGAAGAGATGAACCTCCAAGATGCGGAGCAGGAGAAGCAGTGGATGATGGCTTGCCTCACCGGGATCGCCGGCGCCGGCATACGCCCTGGCAAAATTCCCGCCGAACAACAGGTCACGATCTGCAATCAGCAAGCCGATTATCTCAAGCTGAGCGCGGGTGAGCGCGACAATTGGTTGAAGGCATGCAACGAGCGGAATGCGAAACAGCAAGGCTAATTCGCCGGCCGCTTTTGATTTTCACTCAACTTTCGCGGGCTAGCCCCGCAGCGGGAACATACAGCTCAACGCCCCGCTAACGGGCATGACGCGCTCCTGGCTCACCGATCTTGGTACGTTCTTTGCCCGCCCTAGTGCGTTTCTGATCCTGGTTCTCTACGCGCTGCTCTGGATGATCTTCGAGCCGGACACGCTCGACTGGCACGGGATCGCCACCCTGAGCACCTGGGCGATGACGCTCTTCATCCAGCGCACCGCTCACCGTGACACCCAGGCTCTGCAGGCTAAGATCGATGAGTTGCTCCGTGCGCACGACAAGGCGGACACCCGATTGGCCCGGCTCGACGACGAAGAGCCGGAGGCCGTCGAGCGATTCCGACAGGACAACAACCCGGAGAGTTCATGACCGAGGAAAGCGGAGTTTTGAAGCTTCAGCCCGGGACGATGGCGTGGACGCGCGGGTCTGGCTGCGACGACCGATTATGGATCGATCTCTTCCTCTGCGAAAAGAAGTTCGATCAACTCGGCTACTTTCCCTTTAGGCAGGGGCTTCCCTTCGTTGATAAGTGCCTCATCGCTGTTTAACCCAAGCCCATGCTTGCGTTAACTCTTCGATCGTCGCCTCCGTTGCGACAATCTCGGCGGCTTTCGCTTCGTCAATTGGACCGAGTACTGCTGCCACATCCTTCGCGGTTAGCATCTGGCCGTCCCCTTCTAAGCTTCAGGTTACATAGGGCAGCCGAGGCTGGAGTGGAGGGTCCGGCTGCCACGACCGTTGCCTGACGACGCCCTCATGGTTGTGAACCGTCGGAAGGCGGGCGGAAGCTGGAACGCCAACGCGACGGCGAACCCCGCGTCTGCGCCGACGAACGTCAGCAAGTGCTCGCGTTGACCATCGTTACTTCTGCCGAAAAACGGTATGATGCGGTTCACGCATGGCACCGCGAGTTTGTGACCGTCAGCCCGCCTCCTTGACCGATGCCTCAATTAACTTGTCGCAAAAGTCTGAGCCGGGAGAGAGCCACGCCTTTGTTGTCTCGATATCCGGCGAAATCCATCCACGCGGACGTGGCGAACCGACCTTGCGCCAGGATGCGCAAAGCAGCCTCATCAAGGTCCGCCTAGGCAGAACCTCGTACTTCATTGTCCTGGAGCCGTCGACCGGCTCACTCGTGTTGGCCAAGCGCCCGGTTGATGATTGCGAGCACCTTCTTTGTGCTCTCGACCTCCCGGAGGATGATGTCGCGATAGGAGCACTCAGGATCTTTCAGATCGGCTTCAAGATCCGCCAGTTCCTCCTCGAAGAGCCGCTTGCGCTCCGTCCACATGTCCCATTTCGCCTTCTCCTCTTTGGTCGCCGGACCGCGGATCTCGGCGGTGCCCTTCCGGATATCGATGACGACATGATCGGGGTGCGGCAGAGGTTCCGGCAGTCCGAGAATGCCGAACCGTTGGCGGCGTTCGAGCTCGCGCTCCCACTCGATCTTGTATTCCATGGCCGTGTCCATCCACTCATCGTGGAGCCGCTTGCGGTCACGCTCGGTGGTCGCGAGAAGATCCGTGAACAGCCGCTGCGCCCGCTGGTTGCCCTTGGCCGCATTGACCGCCAGCGAACGGACGACCGCCTGGGCGATCGTCATGTCTACGATTCTGGCCGCCTCATTGACGCGGATCGTGCGGTAGGCCTCCTCGATGATGATGTCCTTCAAGCGCTCTTCATTGAGCGCCGGAAGGGTCGGCTGGTTCTTCGCGCCTTTCGGGCGGCCTCTCGGATTGCCGGACCGGCCGGGTGCAAAGCGAGATTGTACCGGCGGCTTGCCATAGCCGATCTCGTAGTCGGCCCTGGCCGGCAGCGTGTTCCGCTTGTCGCTCATGCTGCCTCCGCTGCGCGATCGAGGGCGGGATCGATCCCGCAGGCGATCTGTTCGGCCTCCGCGTGGGCGTAGAGCTCCCACCGCCGGATGATCCGATCGCAGTAGATTGGATCCAGTTCCGATACGAAGGCGCGCCGGCCGGTCTTCTCGGCGGCGATCAGAGTCGAGCCGCTGCCGCCAAACAGGTCGAGCACGATCGCTCCGCGCCGCGAGACGTCCTTGATCGCGTCGGCGATCATCTGAACGGGCTTCACCGTCGGGTGCAGCGCGAGCTCGTCGAGCCGGCCGGTCTTGAGGGTGTTGACGCCGCGATACTCCCAGACATTGGTGCGGTAACGCCCGTGCTGACCCAACTCGAAGCTGTTGAGGTGCGGTGCGACCACGCTCATCGTTCGCTGGCGATCCCCCTGTCGAACCGTGATCTGTCGATCAGCAAGCCCCCAGACGATTTCCTTGAGGTCTTTCGCGAGAGAGCCTTCTTGGGTCGCCCACTGGGATTCCCAGACCGGCCCTTCGGAAACTGGGTATGGACCGGAGGCTTGCCGTAACCGATGGGGTAGTTCCCGAGTGGCGACTTGGGGCGCCCTTCTGCGAAGAGATTGCGCCGTGAACGATCGCACCAAGTTGCTGGCCCCTTCGGGAACACGGCTCAGCCAACCTGGGCGAGCGTCTCAAGAGACGCCCCCAACCTGCCAGCATGGCAGGAATCACCGTCCCATGCAGGCGTTTTCCGCTGCCGTGAACGTGGCGGATTTATCCGCGTGCTTTTCCGGCCGCACGCGATCGACGGCGCCATTCGTGCGGGCACGCAGATAGACGAAGATGTCGTCGAGGTAGCACATCACGTTGGGATTGGTGCCAAAAGACGGCATGACGCTTTCCTGACCGGATCCGACGTTGACGCGGCCGTTGACCACCACATTCTGGAAGTCCGCGTAGGGCATCGTTTTCATCGATTGCACGAGGCCGGGAGCATAGGTCGAGCCTTCTCCCGCCGGTCCATGGCAAACATGGCATTCCGAGTGGTACCGGCGGAACCCGGAATAGGTGTACCAATCGGTGGCCCCCTCATCGCCAATCTTGAACGTCGGATTGCCCTGCGCGTCGAAGAACTTGCCATCCTCTTCGGTGACAGCGGCGGGATCGCCTGAGCCGTCGGCCCCCAGTGCCGTACTGGTCAGGATGAGGAGCGCGATGCCACCCGACGCCCGGCAAATTGGTTGATGCTCATGGGCCTGTCCTCCTGCCTCGTAGCGTTGACGTCTGTGACAGCGGCGGAGGTTCGCAGGCCGAGCGTATGGCAGCGATGTTGGCGCGATAGCCGTCGACGCCGCCCTTGAACACCGCCGAGCCCGCCACCAGCACGTCCGCCCCGGCCGCAACGCACAGAGCGCCGGTTTCCGGATTCACGCCGCCGTCGATTTCGAGATGGATCGGTCGGTCGCCGATCATGGCGCGAAGGCGCTCGACCTTCGGAAGCACGTCACGGATGAAGGCCTGGCCGCCGAAGCCGGGATTGACCGTCATCGGCAGGATCAGATCGACCTTGTCGAGCACATAGGCAACGGCGCTCTCCGGTGTCGCCGGGTTGAGCGCCACGCCCGCTTTCTTGCCGAGCGACCGTATGACCTGAAGGCAGCGGTCGAGATGGTCGGTCGCCTCAACTTGCACCGTGATGATGTCCGCCCCCGCTTTGGCGAACGCCTCGAGATACGGTTCCACCGGCGAGATCATCAGATGGACGTCAAACACCCGGTCGGTGTGGGGGCGCATCGCCTTGATGATGTCCGGCCCGAAGGTGATGTTGGGGACGAAATGGCCATCCATGACGTCGAGATGGATCCAGTCCGCGCCCGCGCTCGCCACGTCGCGGACCTCCTCGCCGAGGCGGGAGAAGTCAGAAGCCAGCATGGAAGGGGCGATGATCAAAGGAGACGTCATCCGTTCGGCTCCTTTTGCCGTGGTGGATGGCTATCGATGCCGCCCGAAAAGACGCGGCTGCCAAGGATGTCGTCCGCCTCGATGGTCTCCAGGTCGTCGGCCGTCACCGGCCGCGCGCTGTTGAACAAGCGGTTGGCCTGCCTGAGGCGCGCGCGATCGAGCGCATTGCGGATCGAGCGGCCGTTGGCGAAGTGCGGCTGGGCCTTGCGCAACTCGATGTAGCGCTCGAAGGCCTCGGCCGCCGTCTCGCTTAGCTGATAGTTCATTCCGGCGAGGATGCGTTCGCCGATCTGATTGAGTTCGTCGGCCGAATAATCCGGGAAATCGATGTGGTGAGCCACGCGGGAGCGAAAGCCGGGATTCGCCTGAAAGAAGCGCTCCATCCGCTCGGCATATCCGGCCAGTATGACGACGAGGTCGTCGCGCTGGTTTTCCATCACCTGCAGCAGGATTTCGATGGCTTCCTGCCCGTAGTCGCGCTCGTTCTCGGGGCGATAGAGGTAATAGGCCTCGTCGATGAACAGCACGCCGCCCATCGCTTTCTTGAGGATCTCCTTCGTCTTGGGCGCGGTATGGCCGATATACTGGCCGACGAGGTCGTCGCGGGTCACGGTGACGAGGTGACCCTTCCGCACATATCCCAGCCTGTGCAGGATTTCCGCCATGCGCAGGGCGACCGTCGTCTTGCCCGTACCGGGGTTGCCGGTGAAGCTCATATGCAGCGTGGGACTGACGGCCGAAAGGCCGAAGCGCGCCCGCGCGCGGTCGACGAGCAGCAGCGCGGCGATCTCCTTGAGCCGCTTCTTGACCGGCGCCAGACCGACCAGATCGCGATCGAGTTCATCGAACACCTCGGCGACGCCGGAATTTGCGAACTCCGCGCGAAAATCGATCGCGTCATCGGCCCTGTTCAGATCTTCGGTCATGACATCCATGATGGAGGCTCACCGCCGGTGCGGGCGCAGCACCCGCTGAAGGAAAAAGTCGGTCCCGCCCAGACTCCCCCGGACCGACCAGTTCGCGACCTGGGAGAGTGGTCGCAGGAATTCGTCATCATTCGCCGCGCTCAGTAACGGGCGCCCTCCGGCCTCACCGTCGCATAGGCGGTGGCGCTGTATCGGATGCGGCGCCCATCGATCTCCTGCCGCTCGAGCGCGAAACCGGGCTCGTTTTCTGGCCTGTCGACGATGAAGGACAGGCGCACCGACTCCCACGTGTGCGTGGCGTCGAACGCCGAAATGCGGATGTAATGACGCCCGCCATGGGCCTTGCGGCATTCATGGAGTTCGAACATGACGCCGGCGGCGTCCTTCACGTCGAACATCGGCAGCCCCCACATTTCCCAATAGGTGTTGCGGGGGTGCGGGTCGTCGGTGAACTCGATGTTCACGGCCCAGCCATTGTCGATGCAGTACTGCACTTGCCTAGCGATCTGCTCGTCCGTGAGGTCCGGCAGAAAGGAGAAGGCTCCCTGTGTGATGCGCATGGTGATCTCCTGATCTCTTCGAGCGGACGTCATTCGGCCGCGGTGGCCTGCGGAACGAAGTCGGGCGTGTCGGTCGAGGCGTAGTTGAAGGTCACGTCCTTCCATGTCTCCAGCGCCTGCTTCAGCGGCATGCAGTGCCTGGCCGCCGCGTCGAGGATGTCGGGACCCTCGCTGACGATGTCGCGGCCCTCATTGCGGGCGAGTATGATTGCTTCCAGCGCGACGCGGTTGGCGGCGGCGCCGGCCTGGATGCCCATCGGATGACCGATCGTGCCGCCGCCGAATTGCAGCACCACATCCTCGCCGAGGAGGTCGACAAGCTGGTGCATCTGGCCGGCATGTATGCCGCCGGATGCCACTGGCATGACCTTGCGGGTCGAGGCCCAGGGCTGATCGAAGAAGACACCGTGCTGCAGGCTCTGCGGCACGAAGTCTTCGCGACAGATGTCGTAATAGCCGCGGGTGGTGTTGGGATCGCCTTCGAGCTTGCCGACGACGGTGCCGGCGTGAATGTGGTCGACGCCGGCAAGCCGCATCCACTTGGCGATGACGCGGAACGACACGCCGTGGGTCTTCTGTCGGGTATAGGTTCCGTGTCCTGCCCGGTGCAGGTGCAGGACCATGTCGTTGCGCCGCGCCCATTTTGCCATGGACTGGATCGCGGTGTAGCCGATGACGAGGTCGACCATGACGATGACCGAGCCGAGCTGCTTGGCGAACTCCGCACGCTCGTACATATCTTCCATCGTTCCGGCGGTGACGTTCAGGTAGGTGCCTTTCACCTCGCCGGTCGTGGCCTGCGCCTTGTTCACCGCCTCCATGCAGTAGAGGAAGCGGTCGCGCCAATGCATGAACTGCTGGCTGTTGATGTTCTCGTCGTCCTTGGTGAAGTCGAGCCCACCTTTCAGCGCCTCGTAGACGACGCGGCCGTAATTGCGGCCTGAGAGGCCGAGCTTGGGTTTTACGGTGGCGCCGAGCAGGGGGCGGCCGAATTTGTCGAGCCGTTCGCGCTCCACCACGATCCCCGTGGCGGGCCCATCGAAGGTCTTCACATAGGCGACCGGCAGCCGCATGTCCTCGAGACGCAGTGCCTTGAGGGGCTTGAAACCGAACACATTGCCGATGATCGACGCCGACAGGTTAGCGATCGAGCCGTTCTCGAACAAATCGAGGTCGTAGGCGATGTAGGCGAACCAGGAACCGGGGCTGTTCGGGACCGGATCGACCCGATAGCACTTGGCGCGGTACTTATCGCAGGCGGTCAGCCGGTCGGTCCACACCACCGTCCAGGTCGCGGTCGAGCTTTCGCCCGCCACGGCGGCGGACGCCTCGATCGGATCGACGCCGTCCTGCGGGGTGACCCGGAACAGGGCGATGACGTCCGTGTCCTTCGGCTCATAGTCGGGCTGCCAATAGCCCATCTTCCGGTATTCCATCACGCCCGCGCTGTAGCGGTCGCGCATCTTCTCGGTGGGTTTCGTCGTCTCGATAACGCTCATCGATCTGCTCCATAGGTATCCCGTTGACGCGCAGCGGTGCCGACGCGCCTGGGCTCTTCGCCGTCGATTGTCTTCCGTCAGTCCTCCCCGCGGGGAGGAACCGTTCACTCCGCCGCTGCGCGCGCTCCGCCGATCGCCGGGTCGAGCGCGCCGCTCGCGTAGCGTTTGGCCATGGCCGCGAGCGGCACGACTTTGATCTTCGAGGCCTGCCCGGCGGTGCCGAACTGCTCGAAACGCCCCCGGCAAAGATCGCGCATCGCGTCCATGGCCGGTTTCAGGAATTTGCGAGGATCGAACTCGGACTTCGACGCCTGCGCCACCTTTCGGAACTGCGCCGTCATCGCGAGGCGGCAATCGGTGTCGATGTTCACCTTGCGCACGCCGTGCCTGATGCCGCGCACGATCTCCTCGACCGGCACGCCCCAGGTCTGGGGCATCTCGCCGCCGGAAGCGTTGAACAGATCTTGCAATTCCTGCGGCACCGAGGATGAGCCGTGCATTACGAGATGCACGCCGGGAAGCCGCCGATGGATGTCCTCGATCACGTGCATTGCGAGGATGTCGCCGTCCGGCTTGCGCGAGAACTTGTAGGCGCCGTGCGAGGTGCCCATGGCGATCGCGAGCGCGTCGACCTTTGTGCGGGCGACGAAATCCACTGCCTGGTCGGGATCGGTGAGAAGCTGGTCGTGCGAGAGGCTGCCCTCCGCTCCGTGGCCGTCCTCCTGCTCGCCGGCGCCGTGCTCCAGCGAGCCGAGCACGCCGAGTTCGCCTTCCACCGACGCGCCGACCCAATGCGCGGCATCGACCACATGCCGCGTGATGGCGACGTTGTAGTCGTAGTCCGCCGGCGTCTTGGCATCCTCCTTCAGGGAGCCGTCCATCATCACCGAGGTAAAGCCGTGCTGGATCGCCGAGAGGCACGTCGCCTCGTTGTTTCCGTGGTCCTGATGCATGCACAGCGGGATGTGCGGATACATCTCGGCCAGCGCCTCGATCATTCGGGCGAGCATGATGTCGTTCGCGTAGGTACGTGCACCGCGGCTCGCCTGCATGATCACGGGAGCGTCGACCGCATCGGCCGCCTCCATGATGGCGAGTCCCTGTTCCATGTTGTTGATGTTGAAGGCGGGGACGCCATAACCCTGCTCGGCGGCGTGGTCGAGGAGCTGGCGAAGGGTGATGCGGCTCATTGGCTTGCTCCCTCAGGCTCGGTTCAGAAGGTCGCGTGCGGCCCGTGCGACCGCATCGGATGTGATGCCGAAATGTCCGTACAGGGCGGAGGCTGGCGCGGAGGCGCCGAAGCCCTCCATGCCAATGAAGAGGCCGCGCTCACCGGTCCAGCGGTCCCAGCCGAGCCGTGCGGCCGCTTCGACCGCGACACGCGGAGCCTCGCCCAGGACGCTGCCGCGATAGCTCTCATGCTGCCGTTCGAACAGCTCCCAGCAGGGCATGGAGACGACGGCGGCGGCCACGCCCTCAGTTGCCAGCCTCGTCGCGGCATCGAGCGCGATTTCGACTTCCGAGCCGGTGGCCAGAAGCGTCACGTCGCGGAGGGTTTCGGGTTCGCGAACGACATAGGCCCCCTTCGCCGTCAGGTTCTCCCGCACGTCGCCGGTGCGGAAGGTCGGCAGGTTCTGCCGCGACAATGCGAGTACCGATGGCGTGCGTTCCGAACGCAGCGCGATCTCCCAGGCCTCCGCTGTCTCGACCGCGTCGGCCGGGCGAAACACGTTCAGGTTCGGCGTCGCTCGCAGCATTGCGAGATGTTCGATCGGCTGGTGGGTTGGCCCATCCTCGCCGAGGCCGATGGAATCGTGGGTCAGCACATAGACGACCCGCTGTCCCATCAGCGCGGACAGCCGGATGCCACCACGGGCGTAATCGGAAAACACCAGGAAGGTGCCGCCATAGGGGATGAAGCCCCGGTGCAGCGCGATGCCGTTCATTGCCGCCGCCATCGCATGCTCGCGGACGCCGTAGTGGACATAGCGGCCGCCATAGCGGCAGGCCGCGATCGGCATCATGCCCTTGGTGATGGTGAGGTTCGAATGGGTGAGGTCGGCCGAGCCGCCGATCGTCAGCTCCGTTGCCTCATTGATAACGGCGAGCGCCATCTCGGAAGCCTTCCGGGTCGCGACCTTCGGCGCTTCCGCCGCCAGGGCGCGCTTGTGATCGGCCATCTTCTCGCTGAAGTCGGCCGGCAGGCGGCCGGCGAGCGCAGCTTCGAACGCTTCTCGCTGTCCGGAGAAGGCGAGCCGGTCTGCCCAGGCCTCGCTGGCGAGGAGGCCGCGCTCCGCGATCTTCTTCCAGGTTCGGCGGACCCCACTGGGGATCTCGAACGGCGCGTGCGGCCAGTTGAGGTGCTCGCGCGCGCCCTCGATCTCGGCGGCTCCGAGCGGCGCGCCATGGATCGTTTCCGTCCCCGCTTTGGTGGGAGCGCCATAACCGATGGTGGTGCGGCAGGCGATGAGCGAAGGGCGCCTGGTGTTGCGCGCCCTGGCGATGGCGTCGATCAAAGCATCGTGGGCATGGCCGTTGACGCGACGCACGTCCCATCCCGCCGCCTCGAAGCGGCCGAGTTGGTCCGTCGAGGTCGAGAGCGAGGTCGCCCCGTCGATGGATATGCCGTTGTCGTCCCACAGAACGATCAGCTTGCCGAGCAGGAGATGGCCGGCGAGGTCGATGGCTTCGTGGGAGATTCCTTCCATGAGGCAGCCGTCGCCGGCCATCACATAGGTGAAATGATCGACCAATTCGTCGCCGAAACGGGCGTTCATCATGCGCTCGGCGAGCGCCATCCCCACCGCCGTGGTGAGCCCTTGGCCGAGCGGCCCCGTGGTGGTCTCGACGCCGAGCGTGTGACCGTATTCGGGGTGGCCGGCGGTGGTGGAGCCCAATTGGCGGAAGCGCTTGAGCTGGTCGGTTCCCATATCGGCATAGCCGAGCAGGTGATTGATCGCATAAAGCAGCATCGAGCCATGCCCGGCGGAGAGCACAAAACGGTCGCGGTCCGCCCAGTCCGGCTTCGCAGGGTCGATCTTCATGAAGCGGGAGAACAGCACGGTCGCCGCATCCGCCATGCCCATCGGCATGCCGGGATGGCCCGATTTCGCCTGTTCGACGGCGTCCATGGCGAGCGCGCGCAGCGCATTGGCCATGTCGCCGGAAGGGATTTCCGACTCGCCCTCGACGGAGCCGAAAACCGGCACAGTGGCTCTGGTCAGCATGGTTTCCTCCTCTCCGTTCATGCGGCGCGTCGCTTCTTCTCGACGAGGTCGAGGATCATCGGCGTCAGAATGAGCTGCATCGCGAGGTCGAGCTTGCCGCCGGGAATGACGATGGAGTTGGCGCGCGACATCCAGCTGCCCTGGACCATCGAGAGCAGATAGGGGAAGTCGATGCTGCGCGGATTTCTGAAGCGGATGACCACGATGGATTCGTCCGCAGTCGGTATCCAGCGGGCGATGAACGGGTTCGAGGTGTCGACCGTCGGCACGCGCTGGAAGTTGATGTCCGTATGCGTGAACTGCGGGCAGATGTAGTTCACGTAGTCCGGCATGCGCCGCAGGATGGTGTCCGTCACCGCCTCGGTGGAATAGCCGCGGTCCGCCCGGTCTCGATGGATCTTCTGAATCCATTCGAGATTGACGACCGGAACGACACCGATGCTCAGGTCCGCATAGCGCGCCACATCGATATTGCCGGCAACGACGGCGCCATGGAGGCCTTCATAGAACAACAGGTCGGTCGGTCGCGGCAGGTCCTCCCACGCCGTGAAGGTGCCGGGTGGGCCGCCGAATTCCTCCGCTTCGGCGTCGTCGTGGACATAATAGCGGTACTTGCCCGTGCCGGTCTGCGAATAGCTGCGGAAGGTTTCCTCCAGTTCCTCGAACAGGTTCGAGTCCGGGCCGAAATGGCTGTAGTGATGGTTTCCGCGCGCTGCTTCCTCGGCGATAATCTGCTTCATCTGGGCGCGGTCGTAGCGGTGAAAGGAATCGCCCTCGATGTAGACGGCTTCCACCTTCTCGCGGCGGAAGATCCGCTCGAACGTGCGCCGCACGGACGTGGTGCCCGCGCCCGAGGAGCCGGTAACCGAGATAATGGGGTGATGGATCGACATATCCGTGCTCCCTCACGCCCGCAGCAGGCCGCGGCGCCCGAACAGGGGCGAGCGGGCCGCGATGTTGCAGGGGTCCGTGTGGTAGCGCGCGATCCGCTCCACTTCGGCGCGTGAACCGAAAACCAGCGGCACGTGCTGGTGCAGGCTCGTAGGGACGATATCCAGAATCGGCTGGCTGCCGTCGGTCGCAGCACCCGCTGCCTGCGTCATCAGGAAGGCGATCGGGTTCGCTTCATAGATCAGCCGGAGCCTCCCCTGCCCGTACCCCTGCCGCACGTCGGCCGGGTAGAGGTAGACACCGCCGCGAACCAGGATCCGATAGGCTTCCGCCACCATCGAAGCAGTCCAGCGAGTGTTGAAGTCCTTGGCGCGCGGGCCCGAGGTCCCCTCCTGACAGTCTTCGACATAGCTGCGGACCGCCGCATCCCAATGTCGGACATTGGAGCCGTTGATCGCGTATTCGGCGGTTTCGGCCGGAACGACGATTTGCTCCTGGATCAGCAGGAAGCGGCGCGAGGCGCGGTTCAGAATGAACGTGTGCGTTCCGGCGCCGACCGTCAGCACCAGCGCGACTTGCGGCCCATAGACCAGGAAGCCGGCGGCGAGCTGACGAGAGCCCTGCTGCAGCAGCGCGCTCGGACCGTTGGACGGCAGGATCGAGAAAATGGTGCCGATCGACAAATTGGTGTCGATGTTGGAAGAGCCATCCAACGGATCGACCGCGACGGCGAGGGGCGCTCCCGGATCGAGGACCACGGCCTCGTCGGCTTCCTCCGAGCCCAAGTGGGCGACGGGCGCATCCCTTAAGGCCTCGGTGATCAGCCGATGGGCGATCGCATCGAGTTCCTTTTGGCTATCGCCGTCCTCGTGATAGCGACGCACCGCCGCCATCTCGCCGGTGAGCGCGCCTGCAGCAACGAGCTCCGAAATTGCGATGCAGGTCGTCGCAAGAGCGATGACCGTCTCAGCTATTGCCTGTCGCAACGAGCCGCTTCCGGCCCACCCGGACAGGTGGTCCTCCAGGGTCTGGTGTGTCACGGCGCTTCCCCTTTTTCGGTCTGTCGACCTTTGGCGTCTCGTTCCCGATAGCCTTCGGGCGGGGACCCGAAGCGGCGGACACCTTTTCTTGCGATCAGGCTGCCCTAGTTGGGGCGATAAGGAAATTCGAATATTCTTTCGCAGTAATTCAATTATTCTGAACTGCTCTGGTCATGCGAAACGTCACTCTCAAGCAGCTTCGCGCCCTCGCCGCGGTGATCGATACCGGCTCGGTCACAGGCGCGGCGCGAACGCTCCATGTCACGCCTCCCGCGGTCACGATGCAGATCCAGCAGTTGGAGGCGCAACTGGGGTTGCCGCTGCTCGACCGTGCCAGCGACCGGTTCGTTCCGAGCAATGCCGGTCAGGAAATCCTGGCCGCAACAGCACGCATCGAGCGCGCTCTCGCTGATTGCGGCGCGGCGCTCGATGCGATGAAGGGTCTAAGCGGCGGACGGATTTCGGTCGGCATTGTCTCGACCGCGAAATATTTCGCACCGACCGCCCTCGGCGCATTTGTCCGTCAACATCCCGGCCTCGACGTGGCGCTGGTCGTCGGCAATCGTGGGGAAATCATTGGGGCGTTGCGCAGCGATGCGATCGACGTCGCAATCATGGGCCGGCCGCCTCTGGACATGGAGATGGACAAGAGTCCGATAGGCGAACACCCCCATGTCATGATCGCGCCGGTCGGTCATCCGCTAACGGGACGCCGGCTCAGCCCCGCGGAACTCGTCGGCTCCAACTTTCTTGTGCGAGAGCCCGGCTCGGGCACGCGCACCATCATGGAGCGCTTCTTTCTGGAGGCCGGCGTCGAACCGAAGATCGGAATGGAGATCGGCTCTAACGAGACGATCAAGCAGGCGGTCATGGCCGGTCTCGGTCTTTCCTTCATCTCGGCCCACACAGTGGCCGTCGAGATCGCGGACGGCCGCATTGCGGTCCTCGATGTCGAGGGGCTGCCCGTCGTGAGGCAATGGTTCGTGGTGAAGCGCTCGGCTAAACGGCTGACGCCCCCAGCGGCGGCACTCAGCGAGTTTCTGGCGTCGCACGGGATGGAGTTCCTGCCGAGGGCACTGCCCTCTCCCGTGGCCGGTCAAAACACACCGACCGCTCGGAAGCGCAAGCGCGCGGGCTCGAACTAGATCGCCCAGGCTGAGCTGCCGCAGCGACGCCGTCTCGGCCGTGATCGACTGGGTCGAGGTCGACGACCAATGTCCGCTTTGCGCCATGTGGACGGCTCTCCGTTGGCAAGGGTGATCTGACGCTCTGCTGAGCCTGGTCGGTGCGGCCATGTGTTCGACCTGTTGATGCGGTGCGCATGACCGCGGGCCATAATGCCTTCCGCGAAGACGGGTCCCGACCAAAAGCACGCGCTCGAGGCGCTTTGGCGCAAATGGGTTGTCCCGTCTTCCGGTATCGACCGGCTGTCGCATGACATCGCGTCCGCCCTTCCCAAGTTGGTGGGCCGCAGCGTGCCGCCGGGCCTGATCGCTCGGCCGCCGCCGGCTCCCGATAGCGCTCGCCGCGGGTCATGATCGCCCAGACCATCCGGGCGGTCTTGTTGGCGAGCGCGACGGCGGCGACCTTCGGCGTTCGTCGGGCGAGCAACTGCACCAGCCAGGGCCGGCGCGTGCCATTGCGCACGGCGTAGCGGACGACCGCCAGAGCGCCGACGACCAACATCTGTCGCAGATAGCGGTCGCCCTGCTTGGTGATGCCGCTCAGCCGCTCTTTGCCACCGCTGGAGGTCTGCCGCGGCACGAGGCCGATCCAGGCCGCGAGATTGCGGCCCGAGCGGAAGGCGTTCGGATCGGCGATGGTGGCGACCCGGGCGCTGGCCAGCAGCGGGCCGACGCCCGGGATCTCCATCGACCGGCGGCCGACCTCGCGTCGCACGGGCGCTGGTGCGGATCAGCCGGTCGGTCTCCAGGATCTGTTCGTTCACCAGCCGGAGCTGATCGACCAGCAGCGACAGGCAGCCGCGCGCTTCCTGCGGCAGCCGTTCATCGGCTGGGTCAGCGATCACCGCGATCAGCGTCTGAAGGCCCCGACGACCGACGGCGGCGGCCAGGCCGAACTCTCCCATATGGCCGCGGATCGCGTTCGACAACTGGGTGCGCTGGCGTATCAGGATCGAGCGGGTGCGGTGCAGCACCATCACGCTCTGCTGCGCCGGCGACTTCACCGGCACGAAGCGCATGCTCGGTCGCGTCACCGCCTCGCAGATCGCCTCCGCGTCGGCCATGTCGTTCTTCTGGCGCTTGACGTACGGCTTCACGTCGCTGGGCGGCATCAGCCGCACCTCATGACCGAGCCCAATCAGCTCCCGCGCCCAATAGTGCGCCGTGCCGCACGCCTCGATCCCGACCAGGCACGCATCCAGCTTGCCGAAGAAACCCAGCAGCCGCCTTCGTGTGAGTTTCCGACGCAGGACGACGGCGCCTTCACCATCGACGCCGTGGACCTGAAACACCGACTTCGCGATGTCCAACCCGATCGTGGTGACCTGACCCCATGGCTCTCCTCCCGCTCAAACCGGAAGCTTACGCCCCGGTGGTTGGAGAGCCGTCCACAGCATCAGAAGCGGACATTTGCTCGCGTCGGCCTCGGTCGGTCATCGAAGCCAAAATTGCTGGTGCCCTGATCACTGCGGTGCGGCCGACGAGCTGTTGCGGGCAAGCCGTAAGGCCAGGTGGGCACGGAAGGTGAGCTAAGCCCCTGCCTCTCCTCACTGGGCGTTCGGATGCCGCCGGGTGTAGTCGCGAATTTGGAAGCGCCGGCGGTAGGCCCCCGGCGCGAGACCGGTAAAGCGCTGAAGAGACGGCGGAAGAATGCGGGTTCCTCGTAACCGACCTGCCAGCCGATCTGATCGACCGAGGCTTCCGTGCGCTCGAGGCGGCGCTTGGCGTCCTCGATTCTGAGGCGCTGCACATAGCTGATCGGGCTGAGCCGGTCGCAGTCGTGAACCGCCGCTTGAAGGTGCGCTCGGCGAGCCCGCTGCGCCGGATCATCTCGTCCAGAGGATCGGCCACCGAGAAATGCCCGGCGACCCAGTCCTGGGCCGCTTGCACTGCGGCGTCGCCATGCTCGTTGCGCCCTTCAAAGACGATATAGGGTGCGAGCCCGTCCTGACGCCATTGCAGGGCGAAGAACCGCGCCACGGCCTGTGCCGCGGTCGCGCCGGCACGGCGGCCTATCGGCCTACGACCCTAAAAAGACTTGGCTTCGACCGAAATGAGAGTTTTTCAACAGAATCGGCGCCAAGCGGACGTTCTCGACCGTTCGCTTCGACCCAAAGCAGTCTTGGTGCGCTCGGGGGTTGGTCGTCGCATCGACGCGATCTGACCGGTGACTTTCAGGAAGTCGCACCCGCATCGCCGTTCGTATTCGGATTGATGATGAGGAGGAGCGGCACGGAACTCGTTTCGTGCGCTGATGTCACCTATCGCCGGCCACGATGGAAAGCGCGACCGGAGCGTCGCTCGCAGCGCGGTGCTCGATCCAGTTGCCCAACGCCGACGTCAGCCCTGCTGTAGGCTTTGGCCCAGGCCGGGCGAAGCGGCCCGCGCGAGCAGCGCGCGGCTTCAGGCGGGCCAGCGTCTGCGCTTGGCACACGGCCGCGGCGAGCGGGTCGATTAGAGGCACCGAGACACGATCAGCGACGCGCCCGGCGAGCCCCGTCAGCGGCGCTCCAGCAAGGATGATGACGTCGGCGCCGTCCTCCTTCACCATGCGCTCGGCGAGCGCGACGAGCTCGTTTTCCAGTTCGTGCTGGACGGTCGCAACCGACTGAAAGCTGACATCGGGCACGCGGATCCCCGCGCATCGTGCCTCGAGGCCGCTCAGCGCAACGGCGTCCTCGTACCAGGCCACGAGCGTTCTGGAGAAGGTCAGGATGGCGAAGCGCTCGCCGAGCATGCAGGCTGTCAGAATAGCGGATTCGGCCATCGCAGTGATCGGCACCTCGAACAGTTCGCGCGCCGCGATCAGACCTGGATCACCGAAGGCCCCGATCACCACCGCATCGGCGCCTTGATGATGTTCGGCAAGTATCTCCAGCGTGATCGTGCCCGCGATCACGGCCTCGGCGCGGCTGGCGATATAGGGCATGCCGCGCGTCGCCGTCATCGCCACCAATTCGACATCGGGGGCGAGCACATCCGCGGCCGTCCTGACCATGCGCTCCGTCATGTCAGCGGATGTGTTGGGATTGATCAGAAGAATTTTCATGGAGCGACTTTCCCGGACAGGAGTCCGGCCCGAGTGAAGTGGATCATTGCGCGGAAACGTGCCGGCAGGTGGAGTATTCGCAGCGCATCAGCCTCCACGCGCGCGCTTCCATAGCGCCCGGATCGCCCATCCGCCTCGCGCCGGATCGCTTCCGCATCCACTTTCGTCGGCTGGCCGTCCTCGACCACGATGTCGCCGTCGACCACGACCATCTCGACATCGCGCCCCTGTGCGACGTGCACGATATTGCCCAGCGGATTGATGTTGGGGGTCAGATGCGGGCGGCGGAAATCGAATGCGACCAGGTCGGCACGTTTGCCGATTTCGATGCTTCCGATCTCGTCTTCCAGTCCCATGGCGCGCGCACCGGCCATGGTCGCCATCTGGAAAACGGTCGAAGGCTGCCAGTCTTCGGTGACCGCGCCTTCCTGTATCCGCCCGACCGCCAGCGCCCAGCGCATGACCTCCACCATGTCGGCGTGCATGTTGTCGGTACCGAGCGTCAGATGCGCGCCCGCAGCGCGCAGTTTCGCAGTCGGCGCGATGGTCGCGCCCGTCGCGTTGCCTTTGGCGATATGGGCGACGTTGATGCCGGCCCGGCCGATGCGGGCGATGTCGCTCTCGCTGACATGAATGCAGTGGGCGGCAAGCAGCGTGTCGGTCAGAAGCCCGACATCCTCGAGCAGTTCCGGCGGGCTCATGCCGTCGCGGTCCCGGATGCGGGCCAGTTCCACCTTGCTTTGGGAGAGATGCGTCGTCACGCGCAGGCCATTGGCCCGCGCGGCTTCGCCGATGCGTTTCAGGAAAGGTGTCGAGCAGGTGTCGGGCGCGTGGGCGGCCAGTTGCACGCCGATGCGGCCATTGCTCTTGCCGTGATAGCGCTCCGCGAGATCGAGAGCCGCGTGAAGCGTCTCGTCGCCGATCGTGTCCTTGATGCTCCCACCTCCCGGTCGACACGCCGCTGAAATCGACATCGTGGATGCGTCCGCACGACCAGACGCGCAGGCCGACCTCGGCCATCGCCGGAGTGATGATGTCGGCATGCACGAAGGTGTCGTTGATCAGCGTGGAGCCGAACAGCATGGCCTCCAGCGCGCCGAGGCGGGAGATCGCATAGGCCTCGTCCGGCGTCACCATGTGACCTTGCGGAATGCCGGGCGTGTAAGCCGGCGCGAAGCCGAGATCCTCGGCCATGCCGCGCACCATGGTCAGGATGGCGTGGGTGTGGATATTGACGAGACCGGGCGTGATCACCCGCCCGTCGAGGTTGATGACCCGCCGTGCCTGAGGCAGCGGCAGGTCGCTCGATGCCGCCTCGATGAGCGCGAAGCGGCCATCGGAAATGCCGATCACGGCATTCTCGATCAGCGGAATATTCGGATCGCCGCTCAGAAGCGTCGCGCCGGTCAGAAGAAGATCAAGGGGCGGAACAGACGACATCAGAGGGATCACCGATTGAGAACATGGGTCAGGAAGCGCTGCGTCTTTTCCTCGCGCGGGGACGAGAAGATTTCCTCGGGCGGCCCTTCCTCGACGATGTTGCCGTCGGCCATGAAGATCAGCCGGTCGGCGACCTGCCGGGCGAAGCTCATTTCATGCGTCACCACGATCATGGTCATGCCTTCGCGGGCGAGCGTGCGCATGACGTCGAGCACTTCGTGGACGAGTTCCGGATCGAGCGCCGATGTCGGCTCGTCGAACAGGATCAGACGCGGCTCCATGGCCAGCGCACGGGCGATCGCGACACGCTGCTGCTGGCCGCCGGACAATTGCGACGGCCGCTTGTCCATGTGGTCGGCCAGGCTGACGCGCGCGAGCTGCTCGGCTGCCCTGGCCTCGGCCGCGGTCTTCGACACGCCGAGCACCTTGCGGCGGGCCGATGGCGACGTTCTGCAAGCGCCGTCAGATGCGGAAAGAGATTGAAGCGCTGGAACACGAAGCCGAATTTCCGGCGTTGCAGAGCGAGCCTTGCCTCGCTCATCGGCTCCCAGCGCGCGGCCTCGCCGACATAGCTGCCGCCGACCGTCTCGCCGGCAAGCGTGATCTCGCCGCCGGACGGCGTTTCGAGATGGTTGAGACAGCGCAGGACGGTGGTCTTGCCGGATCCCGACGGACCGATGAGCACCAGGGTCTCTCCGGCCATCAGGTCGAAGGAAATGCCCTTGAGGATCTCGCGCTCTCCATAGCTCTTGCGCAGGTCGCGGACCGAGAGCAGCGGCTTGTCGGACGCCGTGATGGGCTTGCTCATAACGGTCACCATGCCGGCAGGCGGCGCTCGATGAGCCGCGAGATGTAGGACAGCGCCGAGATGATGACGTAGTAGTAGATCGCCAGCAGCGCGAAGATCTCCAGCGGAACGAAATGCGATGCGATGATCGCCTGCCCCGAGCGCGTCAGCTCGTAGACGGAGATCACCGACAGCAGCGAGGTGTTCTTGACCAACGTGATCAGGTCATTGGTCAGCGCCGGCATCATCGGCCGGATGGACTGCGGCAGCAGGACGTAGAGCAGGATCTTGCCGCGCGTCATGCCGATCGACTTCGCGGCTTCTGTCTGGCCTTTCTCGACGGACCCGACCGTGCCGCGGACGATCTCCGCGATATAGCCAGCGGAATTCAGCGACAGCGCGATCACGCCCGCCCAGAATTCGCCGAGCCGGAATCCCATCATGGGCAGGCCGAAGAACACGATGAAGATCTGGATCAGCAGCGGCGTGCCGCGGATGAAATCCACATAGGCCCGCACCGCCCAGCGCGCCCAGTGTCCAGCCCCCGAGCGAGATCAGGCCGAGCGCGATGCCGCCAAGACAGCCCGAACACCGCGGCAAGAGCCGCAATCCTCAGGGTCATGACAGTGCCTTCCGCCAGCAGCGGGATGGCCATTTCGACGATGGCCCAGTCGATGCTCATGGGGTGCTGTACTCGACGGAGAGGTGAGGGAAAGCGGGACGAGCGGGGCGCTGGTCCCGCATTTTGGTCACGAGAACGTCGGAACCTTGTCGGCCAGCTGCATGCGCACGCCGAACCACTTCTCCTGCAGCGCGTAGATTTCGCCGCTTGCCTTCACGGCGGCGATGCGCTCGTTCAGGAACGAGATGATCTCGGCGTCCTCCTTGCGGGTGCCGATGCCGGCCCAGTTGATCGGACCGATATTGCGGACGATGGCGTATTTGCCGGGCGCGTCCTTCACCACCTGGGTGAGCGTGGCCAGCGAATTGATGACGCCATCGACGGAGCCCTGCGCCAGCGCGAGATAGGCCGCCGGATGATCGTCGTAAGCCTTCACCTGCGCGAAGCCCTTGCCCGTGGCCGCCTTGAGCGTCTCCTGGAGCTTGACTTTCATGGTGTCGCCGGCGGCGCCCAGCTTCACGCCGAGGATCTTATCGGCCATGTCGTTCAGACCCTTGATCGTCCCGGCGTCTGAAGCGCGGACCAGCATTTCCTGCGTCGCTTCGGTGTAGGGGATCGTATAGCCCACCTTCTCGACGCGCTCCTTGGTGTAGGTGAGCGAGGTCATGATGACATCGAAGTTGCCGGCATAGAGCGCGGGGATCACGCCCGCCCAGGCGGTGTCGACCATCTCGACCTTCACGCCCAGCGGGGCAAACAGGAGCGAGGCGACCTCAATGTCGTAGCCGACAATCTTGTTGCCCTCGCGAAAGGCAAAGGGACGATAGGCCGCCTCGCAGCCCACGCGTACAACGCCGGATTTCTTGATGTTCTCGACGGTCGTCGCGGCCATCGCGTTCTTTGTCAGGACGGCGACGATCGATGGAACAGCCAGAGTTCAGCGCCGCGGCGGTGGCCGACGTCTTCAGGAATTGGCGGCGGGTCGCACCGGAGCCGGGATGCTTTGAGCTCATGACGGTCTCTCTTTCAGTCTGCTGTTGTCGAACACAACGCGACCAGTCTTTCAAATTGCATGCCATCCATAATAACAGTGCATTTTCATATACTTGGTTAATTTGCGTTTTTACGCGCCTGATCAGCACCTGATCAGTATCTGTGCAATGCGCGCCCAGACGGTCGCCAGTTGACCAATTTGAATCCACGAAATCAGGCGCGCTTCCTCGCGCGGGAAGCCCTCGCCAACCCGCGCGCCAATGTTTTGTTTTTTCGGAAGGTCGATAGCGCCCACGCACCGACGTGCTCGAGCTGATCCATGGTTCAGGTCGGGAGGGCAGGTTCTTTCGCAGGAGGCGAACCGCGGATCTCGCTCTTCAGCACACCGCACACCGTTTCGCCCGTCCGAAGCAGGTGCCGGCGCCAGACCAGCCTCGCCCGTTCGGGATCATGGGCATGGAACGCCGCCATCACAGCCTCATGCTCCCCGACGGATTCCTGCCAACGGAAGGGATCGAGGATCGCCATATATCGCCCGCGACGCGCCCGGAGCATCAGGTTGGCGTGGGTCGCTATCAGTACAGGATTGCCGGAGAGTCTTACGATCGTGTCGTGAATCGAGCTGTTCAGCTCGAAATAGGGATCCTTCTCCCGGCGCTCGTAATGCGCACACATCCGCTCGTGCATGTCATCCAGCGCGGCGAGATCGGTGGCGCCGATGCGTGTTATGGCGAGCTCCGCAGCGAGGCTCTCGAGCCCCGCGATCACCTCGAACAGGTTCTGGGCTTCGGTTGGCGTGAACGACATGATGCGAGCTCCCCTGTTCTGGGAGATCTCGATAAGGCCTTCGACTTCCAGCAGCTTGAGCGCTTCGCGGAGCGGCGTCCGCGACACCTTGATCTGTTCGCACAAAGCCCGTTCGATGATGCGCCCGCCGGGCGCCACCTCGCCGCGAATGATCATGTCCCGCAGCGTATTCGCGACCTGCCTGGCCAAAGGTATCCGGCGGGACAGCGCGGTGCGCGGACGCGGAGCGCACGTTGCCGCCGGCTTCGGCTCAGCGACCTGCTCCACCATCCCTCCGCTTCGCCGCATCAACACTCGTTGCAATCTAGCGTGACGCCAACGCATCGCAAGCGTGGCATGGAAGGCCGGCCCAGGACCCCGGTGATTAGGCTGGGCGCATCGCCGATCTCGTCGGCTACCGGCTCGACAAAATCCCGTTCACACCGCTGAACAATGCGCTTAACCAGCTCGTCTACGCTGCCGGCCGCGCCGAGAGGTGGATCTCGTCATGGTCGACGGCGAAGTCATTGAACGAGACGGCAAGCTGACCCGCATCGACGAAGCCGCGATCCTCGCCGAGATTTAGGAGGCGCACGGACGCATCGAACCGCAGCTCAGCGCTTCAGAAGCCGAGGTTGAGACGATCGCGCCTTATTACGAGCGGTTCGATCGGCGCTGCGAATGCATGGTCATACCTACCCAGCGCGCTTCTGCCACTGATCCTTCCGACAACCACGGGACACCCATGGCACGGCTCGCCGACTTCCATGAGCGCGCGATCAACGCGCCTCACGACGGCAGCGAAATGGCCCGGCGGGACACCAACCGGAAGACGTCGTGCGCCGTTTCACACGGGCCACGCGGCGGTCGACGCCGTCGCGCGACCAGGGCGGGCGCAATTCGTGGTCTCGGGCATGTCCTTCATAGCGCCTACGCGCGAACGAGAGCTAGATTTGCCTGTTTTAGGCACTTGAGATCCCTGCTCACGTTGAACGTGTTCCCTGTTCGCTCCACCAGGGCATTTGGCGATATCTGCCTGCGATTGCGTGTATTTCTGCGTCGCCGATATGACTGTCTGCCGTTTTGGGCTGGATTTTCCTGTAGAAACACTTTTGCAGGGAACGGAGACTGGTTCGCAGGCGACTGCGCACACCGCCACTTCACCCATTAAAGTGTTGAAATTTAACGATTTTACCGTTAGTTGCGCGGCGCAGCCCACAGGCCACCCCACATTTCACCTCAGATCGTTATGGTCTTTAGGCCGTGACTGGACCGACCAAACCGCCTCACTAGAGGGCATCACGTTCGGCACCGAATAGGTCGCTCGTAGGCGTCCGGTTCTTCAAATGGGTGATTACGGAAGGAAATCCGATCTAGGCCGATTGGTTGTCAGCGAAGGATTGGTTGCTGTCCCAATCGGCTGACTGCTCGTTGTAACCCGTAGTTACCGTTACTTCGTCCGCCGAATTTGGCTGCCTCTCCTCAAAAGCAGGATCGTTTGCGGCAATTGCGAGCGAAGGCGGCCAGCTTTCCATCGACCAGATCGTCGAGAAGCTAATGCCGCGAGGTTAGTACAATCCCCTTCGTCCTCCGTCACGACACGAGGAGAGCGTCATGCGCCACCGAGTGACCTCAACTTTAATTGCAGTCGTCTGCACAATGGGTGCCTCGCTACAGGCAGGCGCGCAGCAACTGGAGCCTCATGGCTGGCTCGGCACGGAGACGCTGAAGACGCGATCCGGTGATTTCGAATTCAAGAACGGCTACCCCGCCAGCGACACGGCCGAGCGGCTTCTAGAACTTCAAAAGCTCAATCGTGCGACCGAGGTCTACCTCACGCAGATGTTGCCGGTCAGCGAAATCGCCCTGCGCGAGGGCCTGCGGGCGTTCGGTGCGAAAACGCCTCAACAGCTCGTCATCTGGGAGAACCTGATGGACGCGAAGACGCTGTTGCTGACGGCCAACACGGAAACCGTCTACGCAATCGCCCATCTCGCGCTGAAGGACGACGGTCCGACAGTTGTCGAGGCCCCGGCGCATATGCTGGGCTTTCTGCAAGACGGATTGCAGCGTTATCTGGCCGATATCGGCCCGCTAGGCCCCGACAAAGGGCAAGGTGGGAAATTCCTCGTGCTTCCACCCGGATATACAGGCCCGGTCCCCGAGGGCTATTTCATCTCCCGATCCCCGACCTATTCGGTGACGTTTGCGATCCGCGGCTTTCAAGTCGACGGTAAAACCGATCAGGCGGTGAGCCTGATGAAGCAGACCAAGGTCTATCGACTTGATAAGGCTTCGTCGCCGCCCGCGATGACTTTCATGAACGGCTCGGGCAAGGACATCGACACGCTCTTTCCGGACAATTTCCGCTTTTTTGAGCTGCTTTCGATGATCGTCGAGGAAGAGCCATTGGAGAGCTTCGGACCGCTGGAACGGTCGATGATGCAAGCGATCGGCATCGAGAAGGGCAAGCCTTTCCAGCCCGACGAAAAGATTAAAGCGTTGTTGGCGGAATCAGCGCGATTGGGCGGCGCGATAGCTCGCGCCAACACCTACGCGTCATCATCGCCGGGCGTCTTCTACTATTCCGACCGCAAATGGCAGGGCATCCCAGACGGCATGACTTACACGTTCTCTCGTGATGGAGCGCCACAGATCGATGCGAGGAACAATGTCTATTACATGGCGGCTGGCAATTCACCTGCGATGATGGCGAAGAATGTCGGTCAAGGCTCGCAATACCTCTGGACCTATCGCGACGCGGATGGAAATTTTCTCGACGGCGCGAAGACTTACAAATTGCACGTCCTGCCCAACATTCCGGCCGGAAATTTCTGGTCGGTCTTGGTCTATGACTTCGCTGAAGCAGGTCGGAGCTGCAGAACGGTCAACCATTTCCGTCGGTCAGCAGTTACACCAAGCCTGTCGTCAATGCCGATGGTGCGATCGATATTACATTCGGCCCCGAGGAGCCTAAGGGAAAGGGCAACTGGATCAAGACCGTACCCGGGCGCGGCTGGTTCCCGATGTTTCGGTTCCACGGTCCAAAGGAAGCGTTCTTCGATAAAACGTGGAAGCTCGAGGACCTCGTGGCGGTAAAGTAAGCTAGTCGGTCTCCTCGCGTCGTGTGACGACTGCCGCGAACTGTCACTTCAGGACCTAAAGGCTCCGTCAGCGGTGTAACATTCGGCCAGAATTCACCCTCGTGTGACGCCGATCCGCTGAGTGAGGTTACGTCGCTCGTGGGTACACCCTGAAGTGACAACTTCAGAGGGAAGGCGAGCCCGAAACGTCGGTCAGGATCGCGATACGATCAGCTTCCGTTAGCGATGCCACGCCGCCCGTGAGGACGACGCGGCCACCGATGAAGGTGCGCCGGAAGCTGTCGTTGAGGTCGCGGATCGCGGCCGTCCCCGACAGACCTGCTTTGCGAAGAGCTCGCCCAGCGTGCGCTCGGCCGTTATGCCGTCGCGGTGATCGGTGAAGAGGCGCGGCTCGCCTATAATCGCGTGCTGCTTTTCGTCGGTGCTGGCTGGCGAAGTGCGCGACATTTCACTGAAGCCGGCGGCCTAGGCCTCAAGCCATGGCGACCAGTGCCCTCGATGCATGTCTGCGAGGTCAGACCCGCGAGGATCACCTTTTCGATTCCGTTCGCGCGTAGCGGCTTGGGCCGCCGTGCCTACCCCAGAGCCGCAGCGGCTACGCCAAGCGAAATCACCACCCAACTCAAACGGTATTTATGTCGGCTCGTCGAGTTGGATGTCATGGAATTTGGGCTTTGGCTTGCGCTTCACCTGGAACAGCATTCGCACCTTACGACCGACACGTGCCATGCCCATTCCGATCGACTGGGCCAGTAGTGGCGTCGGCCCCACCAGCATCTCTATGCCCAATGTCCCCGCCACCTCCCATCGGCGCGCGGCCACGGCGCGGGCGATGAGCCATCGGACGAGGAATATTCGGTGCTCTTTGAAGGGGCCTGCCAGCTCCGGGCGTCGGCGACAGAAGTCGCCGACCATAAGATCGAAGGATTTCAGCATCTGCTGGCCATCGCTGGACATATTGGCCGCGGATTGACGATACCCCGTCAGCGGCAGCGGTACCATCGCGATGCGATGATGTTCGGCCAGTTCGAGATAGAGCTTCAAGTCCTCGCAGCCCTGCCCTCCCCGTTCGCGTAAAGAGCTGTCATAGCCCTTCAGCGCCACCACGGCATTGCGCCGCATCAGTGCAGAACTACCGTTGCCGATGAAATTGCGACGACACAGATCGGCGAACTGATAGGTCGACGGAGCCACTCCCCCTCTCATGGACACGACGAAACTCTGTTCGTCGACTACGCAATATTTGGTAACAACCAGCGCGACGTCCTCGTCCTCCAGGATTGCCGCGACTTGATGCTCGATTTTCTCTGGGTGCCACAGATCATCCGCATCGACGAGAGCAACGAAATCTCCCTTTGCCAGCCCGATGCCATGGTTGCGCGCGGAAGCGACGCCGCCATTTTGCTGGCGAACGATCCGGATGCGGTCGTCGGCCATTCGGTGTGCATCCGCCCTGGCCACTGTGCCATCCGTTGAACCGTCGTCGACAACGATGATTTCAATCAGACGATAAGTCTGGCGCCGAACACTATCCAGAGTTTCGTCTATCGTGTTTTCAGCGTTGAAGGCAGGTATGACAACGGAAACAAGCGGCCTTTTCGGATCGTTGCGAGACTCTTTCAACAATTCGACTGACGACGCCCCTATTCCAGCCACAGTCCTCATCGATCGTTGCCACTCCTCGAAGGTTCATTAGCCACTGTTTGTCTTTTCCTAATCTGCACGACGCTTCTGGAAGCGGAAGGGCTTCAAAGCCCACCACTCCCCGGGAAACAGGTTGTGCTGATTTGAGACACAGCTTTGTGCCCAGAACGGGACGGGACTTTCTTATTTGGGGCACGGATGCAGCGCAGGCGACGATTAATGGTGACAGGGGGGGCTGGTTTCCTCGGTTCCCATCTGTGCGAAAGATTGTTGGCCGACGGCCATGAAGTCATCTGCCTGGACAATTTCTTCACCGGCACACGGGCCAATCTGAAGCATTTGACGCATCATCCCCGATTTGAGGTCGTCCGGCATGATGTGACGGTGCCTTTGCAGATAGAGGTCGACGCAATCTATAATCTCGCCTGTCCGGCGTCGCCCGATCCACTACCAGTGCGACCCGGTGCAAACGACGAAGACCAGCGTGCATGGTGCCATCAACATGCTCGGATCTCGCCGCGACGCCTGAAGGCGCCCGATTCTGCAGGCCTCGACGTCCGAGGTCTATGGCGATCCGGAAGTGCATCCGCAGACGGAAGTCTATTGGGGCCATGTCAACCCGATCGGTCTTCGTTCCTGCTATGACGAAGGCAAGCGCTGCGCCGAAACGCTGTTTCTTTGACTACCACCGGCAGCATCAGCCTGGAGATCAAGGTGGTCCGCATCTTCAATACCTACGGTCCGCGGATGCAGCCCGACGATGGCCGCGTCGTATCGAACTTCATTGTCCAGGCCCTGCGTGGCGACGATCCGCTGACCATCTATCGGCGACGGCAGCAGACCCGTTCCTTCTGCTACGTCGACGACCTGATCGAAGGTGTGTGCGGATGATGGACACGGACAGCAGCATGACCGGTCCCGTCAATATCGGCAATCCGGGCGAGTTCAGCATCCTGCAACTGGCCGAAATGGTGCGGGAGATGACCGGCAGCGGTTCGGAAATTCAGTTCAAGCCTTTGCCGCAGGACGATCCCAGGCAAAGGCGCCCCGACATCTCCCTCGCCCAATCCACCCTTGGGTGGAAACCCAAGGTGCAGTTGGAAGAGGGTCTGGAAAAGACGATCGCCTATTTTCGCCGGCTCATAAATGACAAGGATTTTGGAGACTACCAGGCATGAAGACGGCGCTGGTCACGGGCGGAGCGGGATATGTGGGTTCCCACTGCTGCAAGGCGTTCGCCAATGCCGGCTGGGAGGTCGTCACCCTGGACAATCTTTCGCGCGGCTGGCGATCGGCGGTGCGCTGGGGACCGCTGGTAGAGGGGGACATCGCCGACGAAGCGGTGGTCCGGTCGACGATCGACACCTATGCGCCGGACATCGTCGTCCACTGCGCCGCCTACGCCTATGTGGGAGAGTCGGTGACGCAACCGGACATCTATTACGGCAACAATACCGTGGGCACGTTCGCGTTGCTGGAGGCGATGCGCAAGGCGGATGCCACGAAGATCATTTTTTCGAGCACTTGCGCGTCCTATGGCCATCCGGTCCGGCTCCCGATCGATGAGGATCATCCGCAGGCGCCCATCAATCCCTATGGATGGTCCAAGATGATGATCGAGCGGATGCTCGAAGATTATTCGCATGCCTACGGATTTTCCTCGATCGCGCTTCGCTATTTCAACGCTGCCGGATGCGATCCGGATGGAGAGATCGGCGAGCGCCACGAACCGGAAACGCATGCCATCCCACTTGCTGTTGCCGCAGCGCTGAACGGAACCGAAGGCTTTACCGTCAATGGGACGGACTTCGATACGCCGGACGGCAGCGGCATACGGGACTACATTCATGTGGCCGATCTGGCGGATGCGCACGTCCTGGCCGGAGAGCGGCTGCTGTCGGGCAATGGCCACACCGTCTACAATCTCGGAACCGGCATCGGCACGTCTGTTTTTGAACTGATCGCCGCGATTGAGGCGGCCGTCGGCGCGAAAATGCCGCTGACCCACGGCCCCAGGCGGCCGGGTGATCCAGCCATGCTCGTGGCCTCGGCCGCGAAGGCCAAGAGGGAACTGGGATGGAACCCGACCCGATCCTCCATCCACACCATCGTGCGGACTGCGCTGGCCTGGCAGAAGGCCATGAACTCCGGGCTGGCGACCGTCTCATGACCGGGCAGTGGCGGCAGAGCGGCGAAAGGGCGGTGCGCCATCTACGCTAGCGTGCGCCCACAACTCAGACATGTGAGATGAAATTGGGCATCTTGGCAGAGTTCAGGCAGATATTCAGGTTGGCGGCCCCTCCCCGGTGGGCCGTGACTCTGATCATTGCGCTTGGGCTGGTCGCTGCCGCGCTCGAGGCCGTGAGCCTTCTGCTTTTCATCCCGCTGCTTCAAAGCCTCGGCGCCAGCTCCGTCCGGCCGGGCGTGCTCGAACGGAGCTTTCAAACCTTTCTCGGCGACGCGCCGCACACCTATGCGACCGCCCTACTCGTCCTGCTACTCCTGGTGACGATCTGCCTGAAGAATGCGGTCAGCCTGATGGGGAGTTGGGCGACCCGCCACGTGGAGGGCAATGTGGCGCACCGGTTGCGCAAGCAGGTCTTCGACCAGACGCTGAGTTCCGGCATGGATTATCGCCCGGAGGGGCGCCGGGCCGACATATTGACGACCATGTCCGACCATAGTTGGAAGGTCGCCACGGCCCTTAGTCTTGTGTTCCGACTGATCATCAGCTTGTGCGCCGTCGCCGCATTCATTGGCCTGATGACCCTCATCTCCTTCAAGCTGGTGCTTATCGCCATTGCATGCCTGATCGTCTGCGCGCTGGTGATCCGCAGTGCGACGAGGGCTGCCAGCCAGACCGGCGAGGCGGCGGTGCAGGAGAACAAGCGCTTCGGACAGCGGATGCTGGAAAGCATGCACTCCCTGCAGCTGATCCGCACATTCGGCCGCGAGCAATATGAATCCGAACGCTTCGAGGTGGCGTCCCAAAATATCCGCAGGCGCCTCCTCAAGCTGGACATTCTGTGGTCCCTTCCCGCACCGATCTCCGAAACCTGCATCGCGCTCCTGATCGGCGCGCTTATCATTGCGGCACAGTCGTCGGGTATCGGGCTTGCGGCGTTAGCGGCCTTCCTCTCCCTCCTGTACCGTTTGCAGGGGCCGATGAAGGAATTGACCCAGGCGAAGGTCTCGATCGAGGGCATGGGCGGCGCGATCCAGGATGTCGCGCAATATCTGAAGGCTTCCGAACGGCCGTTCCTTCCAGCGGGTCACCAGCTCCCCACGCCGCTTCAGCACAGCATCGAATTCCGGAACATGTCCTTCCGGTACGGAGCGGACGAGCCATGGGCCCTGCGGAACGTGTCCTTCGACATTCCGATGGGCAAAACGACAGCGATCGTCGGGCGATCCGGAGCGGGCAAGACGAGCCTGATGAGCCTGCTCTATCGCTTCTACGATCCGGTCGAGGGCGTCATCCTGGCCGATGGCAAGCCGATCAGCGATTTCGCCCTTCCCGCCTGGCGCGGACGGCTCGCGCTGATGTCGCAGGAGGTGCAGCTCTTCAACGACACTATCGAAGCCAATATCGGCTATGGCGACCTGAACGCCACCCAGCCCGACATCCATCGCGCCGCCGAGATCGCCCATGCCGATGAGTTCATCAGGACATTGCCCAAGGGGTATCAGACAATCGTCGGCGATCAGGGAATTCGGCTGTCGGGCGGTCAGCGGCAACGGATCGCGCTGGCGAGAACGATCCTGCGCAATCCCGATATATTGATGCTGGATGAGGCCACCAATTCGCTGGACGTGGAGGCAGAGCGCGCCTTCCAATTGGCGCTGGAACAATATGCCCACAAGCGGACGGTCATAGTGATCGCGCATAGGCTAACGACGGTGCAGCGCGCCGACCAGATCATTGTCATGGAGAACGGCCGGGTGGTTGAGGCTGGCCCTCCCGACCGGCTGCTCGACAGCCCGGGGCATTTCGCGCGCCTGTACAGCCTGTACCGAAGCGACGACAGGACCGTCCTGCCGGATGTCGCCAATGGCTTATAAGCTCCAGGAAATCGAACTGTCGGAGCGGCTGCCGACCATTTCGCTGGCTGCCGATCAGGATGGCTGCGGATTGATCGCGCGCTGGCATGGCGCGCTTGTCGGCTTCAAGATGATCGCGCTTCATCCCGGGGCAAGCCTGAGCCCATCCGACCTGGAGACGATAGCCGACCAGAACTTCGCCGAGGCGGTGCTGATCGCGCGGCTCAAGGAGGAAGCGAAACCGGCTGGGAGTGGCAGCAGCGTGGCCCGGCCTCGTCTCTCTGTCGCGATCTGCTCGAAGGATCGCGCACTCCGGCTTGGCCGCCTGCTGCAATCGCTAACGGCGCTGAAAGCGGAACCGGCCTTCGAAGCGGTGGAGATCATCGTGGTGGACAATGCCTCTGTTGATTCATCGACGCGAGAGGCGGTGAGCCGGTTTGCCGACGTTCGGTACATATTCGAGCCGAAGGCGGGGCTCGATTTCGCGCGCAACGCGGCGCTGCAGGCCGCGACCGGCGATCTGCTCGCCTATCTGGACGACGATGTGGTCGTCGACCGCGGCTGGCTCGCCGGGCTCGCCGAAGCGTGGCGCAGCCGTCCCGATGCCGGGGGGTTCACCGGCCTGGTCCTGCCCTTCCGCCTGGATACCGAGGCGCAGATCTTCTTCGAAGGACGCGGCGGCTTTGGTCGTGGATTTCGCCGGATCGAATATCGCGATCGGCTGCACGGCAATCCGCTTCATCCGGTCGGTTCGGGAATATTGGGGGCCGGGTGCAACATGGCGTTCGACCGCCGCCTTCTGGTCGAACTTGGGGGCTTCGACGAAGCCCTCGATACCGGCACGCCGCTGCCGGGCGGCGGCGATCTCGACATATTCTACCGCGTGCTCCGGTCCGGGCGGGCGATGGTCTATGAGCCGCGCTACGCCGTCTATCACGAGCATCGCGAAACCATCGCGCAACTGCGGCGGCAATATTGGTCATGGGGTCTTGGGATGATGGCCTATCTGGTGAAGAGCCGGCGCACCGATCCCGCCTTGGCCGAGCGCCACCGCGGCATGGTCCGCTGGTGGTTCGTCGATCAGTTCAAGTCGCTGGCTCGCGGTATCAAGCGCCGCAGGGCACGCGAGATCAACTTCACCCTGGCGGAGCTGTGGGGCGGCATCATGGGCCTCTTCGGCGAATATGATCGCTCCCGTTCGCGCATCCAGGCGATCAGGGAGGCGCAGCGTTGAGCTGGCCGGTTGCGATCAGGCACATCGATCTTCGGAGCCCGGAACCACCCGTCGATCCCGCCGGAACGAGCTACAATGTATTCTGGTGGGGCGACCTGCCGGTCGGCGCGCGCATGGCCTATCCCGAGCAGACGCCCTATGGGAAAGGCCAACTCGATGAGTTTGCGGCGGAGTTTCTCGCCGAACAGTTGGCGGCCCGCGAAACCGGGCTAGGCGCACGTTTAAGCGCAACTTATGAAGGCGAACCCAAACATGTGCTAGCGTTCGGGGCTGCCCGCGATCTCGACCGACCCTTCGCGCGGATGGAAGCTCTGGCGAAACCGAGCGAAGGAGACGCCGGGCAAGTCAGCGTGATCCTGTGCACCCGTGATCGCCTGTCCGATCTCGCCAAATGCCTCGCCAGCCTTCACGCGCAGGTCAAGCGGCCGGGAGAAATCATAGTGGTCGACAATTCGGCAACTGGCTCGGCCCGGAAGATGTGCGCGGAATTTCGCGGCCTCGTCTATGTGCACGAGCCGCGTCCCGGCCTCAGCATCGCACGCAATGCCGGAGTCCGCGCCGCCGGACGGGCCATCCTCGCCTTCACCGACGACGATGTCGAGGTGCATGCGCGCTGGACATCGGAAATCGCATACGCGTTCGCCGAGCCTGAAATCGAGGCGGTGACGGGCCTTGTCCTGCCGGCCCGCCTCGACACCGCCGCCCAGTGCTTCTTCCAGTTCGAGCTTGGTGGTTTCGGCAGCAAGTTCGTGCCGACCCTCTTCGAGCAGCAATTCTTCGCCGAGACCCGGCCGAATGGCGCGCATGTCTGGAGGATCGGCGCGGGCGCCAACATGGCGTTCCGCCGGTCCACCTTCGATCGCGCCGGATTGTTCGACGAGCGCCTTGGCGCGGGGGCCTCCGGCTGTTCGGAGGATTCGGAGTTCTGGTATCGCTTGCTGGCGCTGGGCGGCAACTGCCTCTACGAGCCGCGGGCGGTCGTCTTCCATCATCATCGCGCGAAATGGCCGGCGCTCAAAGCCCAGATACGCACCTATATGAAAGGGCATGTCTCGGCCCTTGTCGCGCAATATGACGCCTTTGGGGACCGAGGTAATCTGCTGCGCATCTGGTGGCAGCTGCCCAGGCATTTCGCCTATGTGCTATCCAGATCGCTCAGACGCGGCGATCGCCGGGAAATGGTCTTCGAACAAATCAAGGGCTGGGTGAGTGGCCTTCAATATCTGCTTCGCCCGCGCTGGCGCGGCGCGAAAGTCGGCCTTCCGTCTTCATGATCCACAAGGCGCCCCTTGGCCGTTTCCTGGCATGCAACCCTTTTGAACGCGGTTTCACCGACGGGCTGTTCTATCGCGAGAAGATGCGTGCGATCCACCGGCTCGCTCCTCCCGCTCTGGACGGTCCCATATTGGAGATCGGCGGCGGACGCAGCGGCATGGCGAGCTATCTCTATCCCGGAGCGGACATCGTCACCCTCGACATCGACCCGTCCTTCGCCGGTCAGCAGCCCCCTTCCTTCCGCTCCCGGTTCGTCTGTGGGGACGCCCGCAAACTGCCCTTCGAGAATGGCTCATTCGCCATCGCGACCCTGTTCGACGTGCTGGAACATATCGAGGAGGATCATCTCGCCGCTGCCGAAGCCCTGCGGGTCGTACGGCCAGGTGGCTGTGTCCTCGTGTCCACGCCGAATGCCGACTGGCATTATCCGTATTTTGCCGTGATGCGCGGCGTCTGCCCGCCCGAGACGGCGCTCATGGACGAATGGGGACATGTCAGGCGGGGCTATGAACGGCAGGATCTCACCCGCCTGTTCGGAGAGACGCCCGCCGGGACTTCGACCTTCATAAACCCCGTCACCGCCTTCTATCATGACGTCGCCTTTTCACATCTGGGCAAGCGCAAGCGTGCCTTGCTCTATGCCGCTGCCGCTCTGCCGACCGCCTTGGCCTATGCGCTTCACAGGCCGTCGACCCGCGGCACCGAGACTGCCTACCGCTGGCAGCGATGAACGAGACAGCACCCACGATCGCGCTCTTCCCATGGGGTGACGTGATCGAGGAATTCCTGGATCCGATCGGCCTCACCGTCAGCGATTTCGCCGAACAAATGACCGGTGGCTGGCTGTTCGGCTATGTTGCCGCGCTCCAGCAGGCCGACTGGCGCCCCATCATCGTTGCCGCGTCCGAGAATGTGCGGGAAACGACCCGGATCGATCATGCCGGATCGGGTGCGCCGATCTGGCTGGTGCCGGGTCGCCGCAGCCGGCAGGGGCGCTCCGCCTCAATCCACAGCATCAAGCGCTGGCGGAACTCCCCCCGCAGCGCCTTCCGCAAGGTCATCAAGGACGAGCAATGCAGTGCCTTGCTGATCCAGGAATATGAATATTGCCGGTTCGACATCCTCGTTAGGCTAGCGCGGCGGCTCGGGATACCGGCCGTGGCGACGTTCCAGGGCGGGGATCGCACATTGTCCTGGATCGAGGGGGAGGTTCGTTCCCGATCCATGGCGCTCTGCTCCGCGTTGCTTATCGCATCGTCCGCCGAGCGGGCGAGAGTGGAACACGCCTACAAGGGCCGTCATCCGCAAATCCTGAACGTCCCGAACCCGCTGGATGTCGAGGAATGGCGCGCCACCGATCGCGCCTCTGCCAGGCGCGAGCTGGGCCTGCCCGCTGAGGCATTCATCGCCATCAACCACGGCCGCATCGATATCCACCGGAAGGGTCTGGATATATTGGTCGCCGCCTGGGCGACCGCGCGCCCGGAAGACCGACTGGTCATCATCGGTTCCGGCCAGGATCAGGCGGAATTTACGCAACTGCTCGAAACAAGCGGTCTGAAAAATGTGGACTGGATATCCAACTACACAACGGATCGCACGCTTCTCCGCCGGTGGCTGTCGGCCGCCGATATCTACGTCACCGCGTCCCGCATAGAGGGCATGCCCGTGGCGCCGCTGGAGGCGATGGCGTGCGGTCTACCCATCGTGGCGACGGACGCCCAGGGCCTGCCCGACATACTAAATGCGGGCGAGGTTTCGGGGGGGCTGCTGATCGCGCGGGACGACATAGCGGCGCTCTCCGGGGCCATTGAGAGGCTCCGTCGCGATCCGGAGCTGCGGCAGCGGCTGGGCGAAGCGGCTCGCCGCCGTGTCGAGCAAGCCTTTTCCACGACATCGGTGAGCACGACGCTCGACAGGCTTCTGGAGAGTCTTGTTCGGAAATAAGGCCGGTCCGGATTCGAGCAATTCCGACATCTGGCCCTCGCTCATCCGCTGGTCGACGAGCGGGCGCGGACGGTCGTCATCGTCGTTCACCACATCAACTACGCGGCTAGTTATGCGGACCACATCGTCGCAATGAAGAACGGTCGGCTGGCCACGGACCTACGGCGAAGGTTTTGCGTCCAGCAACGCTGGAGCAGGTTTTCGGCTACGAGATGTCCGTCTACGAACTCGGTCCGACGCAGATTATTGCCCATCACCGGTAAGGTCCGCTCTTGATGCTGTGGACGGCTCTCCAACCCTGCCGGGGCGTAAGCTTCCGGTTTGAGCGGGAGGAGAGCCATGGGGTCAGGTCACCACGATCGGGTTGGACATCGCGAAGTCGGTGTTTCAGGTCCACGGCGTCGATGGTGAAGGCGCCGTCGTCCTGCGTCGGAAACTCATACGAAGGCGGCTGCTGGGTTTCTTCGGCAAGCTGGATGCGTGCCTGGTCGGGATCGAGGCGTGCGGCACGGCGCACTATTGGGCGCGGGAGCTGATTGGGCTCGGTCATGAGGTGCGGCTGATGCCGCCCAGCGACGTGAAGCCGTACGTCAAGCGCCAGAAGAACGACATGGCCGACGCGGAGGCGATCTGCGAGGCGGTGACGCGACCGAGCATGCGCTTCGTGCCGGTGAAGTCGCCGGCGCAGCAGAGCGTGATGGTGCTGCACCGCACCCGCTCGATCCTGATACGCCAGCGCACCCAGTTGTCGAACGCGATCCGCGGCCATATGGGAGAGTTCGGCCTGGCCGCCGCCGTCGGTCGTCAGGGCCTTCAGACGCTGATCGCGGTGATCGCTGACCCAGCCGATGAACGGCTGCCGCAGGAAGCGCGCGGCTGCCTGTCGCTGCTGGTCGATCAGCTCCGGCTGGTGAACGAACAGATCCTGGAGACCGACCGGCTGATCCGCACCAGCGCCCGTGCGAGCGAGGTCGGCCGCCGGTCGATGGAGATCCCGGGCGTCGGCCCGCTGCTGGCCAGCGCCCGGGTCGCCACCATCGCCGATCCGAACGCCTTCCGCTCGGGCCGCAATCTCGCGGCCTGGATCGGCCTCGTGCCGCGGCAGACCTCCAGCGGTGGCAAAGAGCGGCTGAGCGGCATCACCAAGCAGGGCGACCGCTATCTGCGACAGATGTTGGTCGTCGGCGCTCTGGCGGTCGTCCGCTACGCCGTGCGCAATGGCACGCGCCGGCCCTGGCTGGTGCAGTTGCTCGCCCGACGAACGCCGAAGGTCGCCGCCGTCGCGCTCGCCAACAAGACCGCCCGGATGGTCTGGGCGATCATGACCCGCGGCGAGCGCTATCGGGAGCCGGCGGCGGCCGAGCGATCAGGCCCGGCGGCACGCTGCGGCCCACCAACTTGGGAAGGGCGGACGCGATGTCATGCGACAGCCGGTCGATACCGGAAGACGGGACAACCCATTTGCGCCAAAGCGCCTCGAGCGCGTGCTTTTGGTCGGGACCCGTCTTCGCGGAAGGCATTATGGCCCGCGGTCATGCGCACCGCATCAACAGGTCGAACACATGGCCGCACCGACCAGGCTCAGCAGAGCGTCAGATCACCCTTGCCAACGGAGAGCCGTCCACACATGGCGCGGAGGGCTCCGCCCGCGGTCCCGGGGTTTGGCGACACCGGCAAGCAACTGACACTTGCATTTGGAAGGTCGGAATGGAAACGCCGGCGCGTCCATGATGCGCAAAACGCGACGGCAAAAGGCCCCACCTGAACGACGAATAAAGCGATTAATGTTTTGAGAAAACTATTGAATGCAAAGCTGCGGACATTCGAACAGCAGGGGCCCAGCCCAGTCAAATTTCACAGCAACTCAGCATTGTGTCGTCATAGGATTGTCGCCGTCTGGATTTAGATTGCGGGCGTCCTTAACTCAAGGACGTTTTACTCCCTAGACTTGGGCCCTGCCTCATCGAGGCAGGGCCTCTTTAGGTGAAAATTTGCCAGACTCTGGGCTGAAAAGAGCCGCCACACCAAGGTGCAGGTAGACGTGACGCCCGGCCTGCGATCACGGGTTAGGATCTTCGCGGGCAACTAGCCTTGCTTGGCAACAACAACGGCAAAAGGGAGCCGATGCGCCTCCAATGGTCCGCTCGCTTAGGCGCTGCCGATCAAGTCTGATCCCATGGATCGTTCAAGCCAGGGATTCACGCAGCTGTGCTGCTTTCTGACGGCGGGCAGTCTCTTCGTTTCGCCACTGAACACATTTTGCAAACGAGGACGCTTGTTCGGCGCGAAGAGCGAAGTCGTCTGCCTCGGCCTCCAGTTTCCGGATGGCCTCGGCGGTGCTGTCCTCGACGTTGATGTCGTTCATTCGTTGTCCCTCCCTTAAGTCTGAGCCGCGTCACGCGGCTAGGCGGAAATGGTCCCCGCCTCATGCAGCCAAAGCGGCGCCCGCCTGCAAAACCACCGCCCAGGCTTCACGTGATCGCATCCCAAAACAGCATCGCTACGGCTCCGGCGGTGACCCAGAACGAAACGATCTCAGGCAGGTATCGGAGCATGCGTGACCCTCCTGTCTGCAACCTATCATTGCATGTCTTAATGACGGTTGCATGTAGGTCATAGGAGGGCCGTTAAGGCAAGAGGTTGTGCGGCATGACGGCTCCGCCTGCTACGTAGATACCGCCCCAAACCGCGGCCGGTGCGCCCCGGTCGGACCTTCTCGCGGATGAACGCTGCTGACCCGGTTCCGACCGTCGGGAGTCCCTCCCGAAGTGCCCTCCGGCGCCTGCTTGAAGCGCGCCGATCCGCGGCTCATATGCTAGATTCAAAGTTGGCTCGGGCTCAGTCACCAGGAGGTGAGAACGCCACGGCATAAGCCACGATTGCGCGCAGAGATCGCCAAGCCGCTCTATTTTGCCTGTTAGCTGCTGCTGCGGCGGCAAGGCCGGCCGCTCAGTACTAGTTGACCGCTGATCAATGGCGAAGGTCCGGACAGTAACGTCCCGCCCCCGTCACTCCCAAGGCACCCAAACCTAAGGAGCGGAACATGAGCAGTACTCAGGTGGGCAGCGAAACTGCAATCGAGACCCCTAGAGCATCGACGACCGACATGAAGCTCGAGATCGTGGTCATCCCTGTTTCAGACGTGGATCGCGCCAAGAGCTTCTACGGCGACCTCGGCTGGAGGCTCGACGCGGACTTTGCATCCGGCGACGACTGGCGTGTGATCCAGTTCACGCCGCCCGGCTCCGGATGCTCGGTCATCTTCGGCAAAAACGTCACCGCGGCCGCGCCCGGCTCCGCCCGGGGGCTATATCTGATCGTTCCCGACATCGAGGCCGCCCGCAACGAGTTGCTCCGTCGAGGCGTCGAAATTGGCGAGATTTTCCATGGCAGGAGCGATGTGCACACCGGCACGGACGAGCCATACCTGTCCGGGCGGCTTCGGGTGAGCGGTCCGGACCCCGAGCGTCGCAGCTACGGCTCGTACGCCTCGTTCAGCGATCCGGACGGTAATGGGTGGCTCTTCCAGGAGATCACCAACAGATTGCCCGGACGCGTGGAAGGGGACACGGCATTTGCCTCGTCGACCGAACTTGCGGCCGCGCTACGCCGCGCAGCGGAGGCGCACGGCGAGCATGAGAAACAAACAGGCCAACATGACGAGGGTTGGCCGGACTGGTACGCCGAGTACATGGTCCGTGAGCAGGCCGGCGAGCCGCTGCCGTCATGAGTGACCACTACGACGCGATCGTCATCGGGGCGGGACAGGCAGGGCCATCGCTGGCGGGGCGTCTCACCGCCGCCGGGATGAAGGTCGCGATTGTGGAGCGCAAACTGTTCGGCGGAACCTGCGTCAACACCGGATGCATGCCGACCAAGACTTTGGTTGCCAGCGCCTATGCCGCCCACCTCGCCCGGCAAAGCGCCGAGTATGGGATCGCGATCGAGGGGCCGGTCAAGATCGACATGAAACGGGTTCAGGCCCGGGCCGAAACGGTCTCGACGAATGCCCGTCAGGGCGTCGAGACGTGGCTGCGCGGCATGGACGGCCTGACGGTCATCGAAGGGCACGCCCGGTTCGAGGGTCCGAATGCCGTCCGGGTGGGCGAGGCCCTGCTGAAGGCGCCCCGCATCTTCATCAATGTGGGCGGCCGCGCGAACGTGCCCGACATGTCGGGTGTCGGCACGATCGACTATCTCACGAACACGTCGATCCTGAAGCTCGACACTGTCCCCCGGCATCTCGTCGTCGTCGGCGGGAGCTATATCGGGCTTGAGTTCGCCCAGATGTATCGGCGTTTCGGCGCGGAGGTCACTGTCGTCGAGATGGCACCGAGGTTGATTTCCCGCGAGGACGAGGACGTGTCCGAGGCGGTCCGGGAGATCCTCATGGATGAGGGGATCGCGGTGCGCACCAGCGCCACCTGTATCGGGTTCAAGCCTCACGCGGGCGGGGTGGCGGTCAGCGTCGATTGCACGTCCGGGGAGCCGGTCGTGGTCGGTTCGCATGTGCTGCTCGCAGTGGGGCGCCGGCCGAACACGGACGATCTCGGGCTCGATAAAGCCGGTGTCGCGGTCGACACCCGAGGTTACATTGAGGTGGACGACAGCCTGGCCACCAATGTTCCCGGCATCTGGGCCCTGGGCGACTGCAATGGGCGCGGCGCCTTCACCCATACCTCCTACAACGACTATGAGATCGTCGCGGCCAACCTCCTCGATGGCGGCAATCGCCGGGTGAGCGACCGGATTCCCGCCTACGCGCTCTATGTCGATCCGCCGCTCGGGCGCGTCGGCTTGTCGGAAACGGAGGCGATGCGAACGGGCCGTAAGCTGCTGGTATCAAAACGCCCCATGACACGGGTGGGGCGCGCGATCGAAAAAGGCGAGACCAAGGGCTTCATGAAGGTAGTCGCCGACGCCGAGACGAAGGACATCCTCGGGGCAGCCATCCTCGGGGTGAGTGGCGACGAAGCGATCCACGGGATCATCGACATCATGAACGCCGGTGCATCCTATCCAGTGCTGCAATGGGCGGTGCCCGTCCATCCGACCGTTTCGGAATTGATCCCCACGGTTCTTGGAGACCTAAAGCCGATTGTTTAAGCGGCTGGCGGGGCTTTTTGCTTTCATCGCCATGCGGGGCTCTGGGCGCCTCGTTCCCACCGAACTTTCGGCTGGCTGGCAACTCCTTGGGATCCGACGAGATTTTCAAGAGCACGACGCAGAACATCTGACCGGGACGGCTTTGGTTCAGGATGTTCTGAAATCCAGACATCAACGGCGACGCTTAGTTCAGCCGGAATCTTGGCTGCGATCATGCATACCTTTTGCTTTAACGGTTTCGCCATTTTACCTCCCCGATACAGCGCGCGATTCAACTGCCACGGATAGGCGCGGTTCCTTTCATTCGTGCGACAAAATGTTCCTATGCTTAAGTGATGTCAGCAGCGCGTTCTGCTCGGATGGCGGCCGGACTACCGGCCGCGGCACCCACTTATTCTTTGGTCAAAGAGCCGGAACGGCGATTCCGCGCGGACGTTTCACCGCAACCAGAAGGGTCGCGGCAATGCATCCAGCGGCGTGTCAGGCGACCGCCTCAATTGGGCGTTACAGCTCCCGGCCATCCCCCACAAGTGCGGCGCGAGGCTTCATGCCAGCAGATCGTTTTTACATGCTCGACGCCATGCGCGGCATCGCCGCGATTCTCGTGGTTCTATTCCACCTCGGACAGGTAACGGATCAATGGGCAGTGGGCGGCTACCTAGCCGTAGACTTCTTCTTTGCGCTCAGCGGATTCGTGATTTCGTCAGCCTACAGCGCCGACCTTCTTCGCGGCTTATCGCCCGGTAAGTTCACCGTTAAGCGGATAATCCGCCTCTACCCGCTGTATGCGGTGGGGCTTGGCTTCGGCCTGCTGCCGGCAATAGGCGCCGTCGCAATGCACGACGCCCCGACAGTCACGCCATTCGAGCTGTTCACTTCGACTGCCTTCGGCCTTTTCCTACTGCCAACGCCGCTCCCCATGTTCTCGCTCTTCCCGCTGAACGGTCCGGCGTGGTCCCTATTTCTGGAATTGGTCGTCAATGTCGTCTTCGCCGTATGGATGGTTCGCTGGAAAAGTGAAACGCTGGCCGTCGTGGTGCTCCTGTCCGCAACTGCCGTCGCGGCTACTGCAATCGCAGCCGGGACACTCAATATTGGCTGGGGCTGGGCTACTCTTCCCGGCGGGTACGCTCGCATCATGTTTTCATTCACGGTCGGTGTGCTGTTGGCGCGCCATCAAGATCAGATACCCAGGAATGTCTCGTGGCTCTCCATCGCTCCGGTGGCTGTGCTTGCGCTGGCGCTGACCCTACCGACTCCGCCGAGCCTTCGGGTCCTGGCCGACCTTGCGATTGCGCTAATCGTTTGTCCGGCAATTCTGTATTGCGGGATTCGTTTGGAAGCTCCCCAGCAGATTAGGCCAATCGCCTCATTTTTCGGCGATATCTCCTATCCAATCTATGCTGTCCATTTTCCGCTGATCTTCATAGGGATCAGTGTCGCTCGGCAGATCGGTCTCGGAGGAGAAGCGTTTATAGTCCTGGCGACGACAAGCTTGGTTGCGATGTCAGCGATCATCTATCGGATGTATGACGTTCCAGTACGACGTTACTTGGCTCGATCAACGCGCATGGTTGCTTCTGGCTAGTCTGGGAGCGCCAGGGCGGTTGGCTCTGGAGAATGCTGGCGGCGGTCCCTCACTCCTCGAACAGCACCGTCGTCCCCTCCTTCACCATTTGGGCCAGTTCCTGCGCGTCCCAATTCGTCAACCGCACGCAGCCGCTCGACTGGTTTTTGCCGATTTTTTCCGGCTCGGGGGAGCCATGGATGCCAAAATGCTCCTTGCTGAGGTCAATCCAAACCACACCGACGGGATTGTTGGGACCGGCCGGGATCGTCAACCTCCTGTTCGGCCGGTGCTTTCGGCCTGTAAGCTTCAGTTTGGGATCGTAGTTCCAGGCAGGTTTCGGGAAGACGCCGGTCACCTTCAGTTCACCGTCAGGCGCGGGATTCTCCTCGCTGCCGACAGTCGCCGGGTAGAGGGCAATCAGCTCGTCCTTTTCGCCAACGACCCGCAGCGTCCGCTCGCCCTTGTCAATGACGAGCCTGACGACCTTCTGGCCTTCCTCGACTTTGCCTTCGACCGCCGCAATCACGATCTCGGTGCCCTCCTTGCCGAAATCCGCATCGGGATTGAGCATTGCCAGGAACTCTTCATTCATGTGGAAGCGTTCCGAAAGAGCCTCTCGCGGGCTCCTGAACGACATGCGTTTCAGCTTCGCCATCTTGGCGATGTTCTTCGGAATGGTCTTCTGGAATGGACCTTTTAGGTCCCGGGCCGTGATGGTGTAGCGGACGAGCACGGGCTCAGCGTCAGCTTCAATCAGCTTCGCGAAGCTTGCCTCGTCGAGTTCGCCCGTTGCCTCCAGTGCGTGATCGGCCTGAAACGCCTTGAGGGCAATCTCGGTCGAATCTCCGTAAAGACCGTCGATGACCCCCGGCGAATAGCGGGAGCGATCCAGAATGACCTGGGCTCTCACCAGGACAGCGCGCTCCGGACCGGTCTCCTGCGCGGCATCCAGAGTCGCAGCGTTAACACCGTCCGGCGTGAGAGGCTTCGCCAAGGCAGGCAAGGGCACAATTACGAGGAGGCAGGCGAGCCATAAGCCAAACAGTTCCATTTCCAGGCACCCACAACCTAAGAAATGCCGCGGGTGCCGGTTCGGTTGCGCGCCTGTTGAGTCGCCGGGTTTTCAGGCCCGGTTGCCGTCCGTCAACCGCTGTGCTGCGGCCAGCAGCGTCTTGCGGTCGTTGCCGTGCTTCTTGATGAGCTCATAGACCTGGCCGCGGGAGATACCGGCGTCGAGCGCAAACCCGGCGACGTCACATTCGTCCAGACCGGAAATGCAGGCGCGTTTAGCCTCAAGCCGAAGAAGTGGGTCCTCGCCCATTGGAAACTCCGAAAGTTCGCTTCGTTGCGTCAAGCAACGGAGCGCCCCGAGAGTTCCGTGGCGCGACGACTTGCCCCTTTCAACGCCCTAGGCAGCGGTTCGTCTGCTGGACGGCAGGCGGCGGCGGATCAGTCGGCGCACCTGGAAAATCGATGCATCGGTCTCTGCAGCTTCTGCCTGCGCGACGCTGCTGAAGAAGATCGCCTGGGTCTTCAGCATCTTCCTGATGATCGGGTTCGGTTCGCTCGCTGCCTCTCGTTCCAACCGCTCGCTCTCGTTATGAAACTCAGACACATCAATCACGGCATCAGCCCCCTGTAGGCAGCCGATGCTCTCAGCGGTTGTGTCGGGTGTCGAGGAACATTTTCGTGTTCCGGAGAGGGTCAGGCGGTCTTAGGCCGCCTGCGCAGGAGGAACCCGGCACCAAGCAGTCCGAAGCCCCCAGCGATCGACAGCGGCAGGCCTTCCGGCCCGACAAGATCGATCAGAGCCCCCACAGGCGTCGACCCGATGATAGAGCCGGCCGCGTAGGCCATCGCAAAGCCGGTCGAGACGGTCGCGAGCCGCGACCCCTGATAGTCCTGGCCGATGAGAATGACGCCCAGCGTATAGAGGCCCGAGATCACGCCACCGGCGAGGAACAGGACGGGCGCGCGGACGAGCGGCAATCCCATCGTGAGCGGAAGCGCGAGCATGGTCACGACGGCGAGCAAGGTGCAGAGCTGGAGCGTCGCGTTCCGCCCCCAGCGATCGGCAAGCCATCCGAGCACCGCGACGAGCACCGCTTCGCCCAGGCTGAAAATGGCCACGAGGTAGGAGGATTGGGCATCGCCCAGACCGTGAGCCAGACCGTACAGCGGAAGCAGGCTCTGCAGCGCCGTTTCCCCGACGCCGGCGAAGAAGCCCATCAGGATGATGCTGCCGGCCAGCGCCCAGGCCATTTTCAGGCCCTTGAGGTCTCCGAGATCTTCCTCCTCCGCATCGCCGATCGCGGGCGGGATCGCCATCGCGAGAACAACACCGACGGCTAGGGGAACGATCGCCGCCCAGATCGGTACCGCCCCCACGACGCCGACCTGACCCAGCACGACCGGTCCGAGGAACTGGCAGGTCGCGTACAAGGTGCCGGAGGCGCCGATGATTCGCCCGCGATGGCGGTCGCTGACAACACCATTCAGCCAGATCTCAGTCGTCGTCCAGAGGGTCGAAAAGCAGGTCCCCATGACGAAACGGGCGACGAACCAGACGATCACGTCGTCGGTCATCAGGATCGCGACGAAAGACAAAAGCGACAGCAGGAACTGGCCGGCGACGATGGTCTTGAGGCCGATGCGATCGATCGCGGCGGGAAGAAACGGGCCGACGAGGAAGATGCCCGCGCCCGCAAGCGAGGCGTTGAGGCCGATCAGCCAGTTCGACAGGCCGACCTTTTCAAGAGCAAGTGAGAAGTACGGATAGGTGTAACCGTAGAGGAAAGCCTCGATCGCGATGAGCGCAAGGACGCCGGCAACCCGCCACAGACGCATGCCGGGCATCAGATCAGGCAGCGCGGTTCGGGACACCAGCAGGGAATGTCCTCGCTGACGAGATTGAACGTCCGGTAGTCCGCCAGGATCTCCTCGCCCGCCGCGATCTCCCGCGCGGCGTAGACATAGAGCTGATCCTCGACGCGAGCATTCGCCCGGCAATTGTGATTGAGGTAGTCGACGCCGTCGGGCTCCTTGACTGGCAACAAGTACAGAAGCTGCGTGCCGACGATGCGCAGATGCACCGACTGTCGCCAGAAAAAGCTGTCGGTGCCCTTCTGTGCATCGAGATCAGCAAGCTCGGCGACCATGGCCTCACCGTCGAAGAAGCCGAGCAGCGTGCCGTCGGGGATGATACGGCGCGCATAGATCGACTTGTGGTCGGCCCCAATCGTACGGACCTCGACGAGGTCGAAATTCGTGTAGCTCATGAACCGCGCGTTTCAGCCGACGAGAACGCCGCCGGACTGTCCTTCCCGCCCCACCGCCGGCATATGCCGATCAGTAAATGCGGACAGCCAGATATCGCACAGACGTTGCGCATAGACGACGGGCATTTCGTGGCTGTGCACTTCCTTGCGCCGTTCCGCGAAGACCGGATCGTTATGCGCGGCAAACCAGCTGCGGCGGTCGTCGGAGAGATGGACGGCGCGCTCGGGGCAGGCCGAACGCTTGTTGTAACTCGAAATCGTATTCGCGGACATGTTCTGCCATGTCGTCACGCTGTGCTGAAACAGCTTGCGGTTCGCGTCGACACAGGTCTCCGAAGGGGGAGCGCCGTAAAGACGGATCGACTGGTCGCGAACGAGCAGAGCAAAAGCGAACGCGTCCGAGGTCATGTTGATGCCGGTGAACGGCGCGCTGAGCGATGGGTCGTACAGTTCGTCTGCCGGACTGGCGGCGCTTTGGCAGAACGCGACGGGAAAGAAGCTGTAGATTGTCGGGATCGCGGTCACCGGGCAGACCGTCTCGATGTCGACCGCCACGGTCTCGCCGTCCACCACCGCCTCCGCGCTGGCGCACAGGCCCGCTTCGAACATCAGATCGCCGAGGACCGACAATTCCTCGAACGAGTTCTCGAAACGGCGGCCATGCGTATCGACGATCGAAAGCATGCCGGTCTTGGCATGATCCTTCACGGCCCCGCGAAACGTACCGATCGCTTCTTTCAGCTCCAGGCCGTTCTGGACACGCGCAAGCTGATAGCGGCCGTGCCTGAATTCCCGCTTACCTGCGGAACAGAGCAGATCTTTCTGGAGCCAGTTCTGAAAATCGAAATCGGCGTTGCCGTGGAAGGGACAACCCCGCGCTTCGAGGGTCGGTTCAGAACTCAGTGACGACATTTGGACCGACCCGCACGCTACCGATCACATTAACGTTTCATAAACCATAAACCTCCTTTCCGGCAATCGAGTACAAAACGGGGCCAAACCGAACCGGCTGGTAAAGCATTGATTAATATTATTAATCCAAATTAACTAAGATTTGAGAAGACCTCAAAAGGCGCCTGCAAGATCGGTCGTGTAGATGATCACAAGGTCGAGGGTGCCATGAGTTTGACGCGCCAAATCACGATCTGCCTGGCTATCGGTGCCATGGTCACATTTTTGACCGTTGGCCTGATGACGTTTTGGATGGCGAAGCAGCACGATATCGAGTCTGCATCCGCGACCCGCACCATGGTGACCGGCGGGTTGGCCTCAGCGCGGCACAAACTCGAAGCGCTGACCAATGACTACGCCTGGTGGGACGAAGCCTATCAGGCCTATTACCGTGATGACCGCGGTTGGATCGACGCCAATATCGGCACCGGCATCACGGGCACCGAAATCGCCGACGCCCTGGTGATCGTCTCCCCTGAAGGAGAGTTCAAATACGGCTGGGCTCTCGAAGGCGGCGAAGCGGCGGACGCGATCGTCAGCAAGGACATCATCAAGACTGCCCTGGACGTGACGCGGAATGTTCCGGTGGACCGGGCGCAGGCGCGTACGATCCTCGCCCGCGGTCCAAGCGGTGTCCTGATGGTCGGCGCCGCGCCGATCACACCAGTCGAGACGACCGCCAGCGCCGACAAATCGAAGATGCCCGTGCTGATCATGGCGCAATATCTCAACGAGGACCGGCTCGGCGAACTCGGTCGGAGCTTCCTGCTTCAGGACCTGAGCGTCTCCGACGATCCCATCGACGGGCAGGACTCGTTCGCGCTGACCGACGCATCAGGTGCAACGATTGCCGACTTGACCTGGACGCCGCCGAAGCCCGGCGAGGCTCTGTTGCGGACGGCGGCAATGCCGCTCGCCGGAGCGCTCGGTGTCTTCACGCTCACCGTGTTCCTGATCGGCTTCAGGGCTCGGACCCTGGCATCCGCCCTGTCGTGGAGTGAGCAGCAGGCGAATATCGCGGCACGTCGCGACCACCTAACCGGATTGTCCAACCGCAAGGGTTTGAGCGAACTGCTGGGCTCCAAGCAATGCCGCCTGGCCGCCAAACGCGGCGAACTCGCCGTCATCTATCTCGACATCAACGGCTTCAAGGGGGTCAACGATTCCGTCGGCCACCATGGCGGAGACCAGCTCGTCCGTGAAATCGCCGAGCGTTTCGTCCAGGTTCTGCCGGCCGGCTCACTGCTGGCGCGCGTCGGAGGTGACGAATTCGTCGTGGCGCTTGTCGGCGTAAACGCTGCGAACGTCGCCGGCGTGGCGGCCATGCTGTCCGGCGCCCTCGGGGTTCCGTTCAACGTTTGCGGCGTCGAATTCCACGTCTCGTGCGCCGTCGGCTACACGACCACGGCGACGGGCGACGCGGAGGCGGAAGAACTGATCCGCCAGGCTGACATGGCGATGTACCAGGCCAAGGGCGACGGTGTCCGCGAGCCACTCGGCTACATGTCGTCCATGGAGACCGGCGCGCTCGAGAAGAAGCAGTTCGAGAACCATCTGTGGAATGCGTTCCAGGCCGGCGAGCTCGAAGTTTTCTACCAGCCGATCGCCCGCTCCCACGATATGGCGGTGACTGGCCTCGAAGCCTTGATCCGCTGGAATTCGCCGGAGCTCGGCTACGTCTCCCCGGCCAAGCTGATTGCAGCCGCTGAAGAATCCGGCCTGATCCGCGACATCGGCGACTTCGTGCTCGACCGTGTCTGCTCCGACATGCGCCACTGGCCCGATCTGCGTGTCTCGGTGAACGTCTCGCCGATGCAGCTCCGCGATCCGAGCTATCCCGCGGGTTTCCAGAAGATCCTGAAGCGCCATCGCGTGATGCCGCACCAGATCGAGATCGAGCTGACCGAAAACGTCCTGATCGACGATCCCGATGCCGCCGCAAGGAAGCTCGCGGAACTCCGCAAACTCGGCGTGACTGTCGCCCTGGACGATTTCGGCACGGGTTTCTCGTCGATCGGCGCGCTGCGCTCCTTCCCGCTCGACCGCATCAAGATCGACCGTTCGTTCGTGCAGGAGATGACGACCAGTCCGGAGAGCGTCGGCCTCGTCCGAGCGCTGGTCGCGGTCGCCGACAGCATGAAGCTCGATGTCGTCTCGGAGGGCGTGGAGACCGCCGAGCAGGCGCATATGATGCGGCTTTGCGGCTGCGAATACCTGCAGGGCTACCTGCTTTCGCGCCCGGTGCCGGCAGCTTCCATCGTCGAAATATTGCGAGCTGCTCCGCCGGCCGAGGCGGCCGCCGGAAACACCTCCTCGCTTCGTCGCGTCAGCTAGTCCCCGACCAATTGCGACCGTCAGGCGGCGTGCTCAACCGGTCGAACCTCGGCGTTCGCGGTCAGGGCGTGCACGGCCTCCAAGACCAGGCGATCGAGCCTCTGGTTTAGCGCCGGATCGCCGATCGTTTCGCCGACAATGTCCTGCGAGGTCAGGAAGACACCGGTGCCGAGGACATGGGCCTGGAAGAAGGCGAAGAGTGGCCGAAGCTGGTGCTCGATAACGAGCGCGTGGCGCTCACTTCCGCCGGTGGCCACGAGACCGACCGGCTTTCCGATCAGCGCCTTGTAGTCGATGAGATCGACGAAATGTTTGAACAGGCCGGTATAGGAACCCTTGTAGACGGGGCTGCCGGCGATGATGAGATCGGCCGTCTCAACGGCCTGTAGCGCGCTCTCGAGTTCGCGCCCCGCTTCCTGGCGTGAGCGAACAGCCAAACCATCCAAATCGGCGATATCGACGATCCGGACATCGGCCCGCACCTGGGCTCCGATCCGCGCTGCCGCCTGATCGACGAGCCGATGGGTGGAAGATGCCTGGGACGGACTGCCGGACAGTCCCACGATCGAGAACCGGCTCATGCGCGACTCCTAAATCCCTGTTGTCATTAGGTGTGAACCTAAATACCTAGTCAGTCAATTGACAATTGGATATATTGACGTTCAGATCATGCATTATTGATGATTGAACGTCATTGATATGTATAATTTACGTGGAGACGACCCGATGGCTTCCTTCTTTCGTTCCCTGCTGCTTGCGGGCGTCGCCCTCGGCGCTCCCATTTCTTCCGCCTCGGCGGAGGGCCAAATCCGGATTTCGGAGCAGTTCGGCACCCTCTACGTGCCATTCCACATTCTTCGCGATCAGCGCCTGATCGAGAAATACGGCAAGGAAGCCGGTGTCGACATCAAGGTCGAATGGCAGAAGCTCTCCGGCGGCAACGCCGTGAACGACGCCCTGCTCTCCGGCTCGATCAACATTGCCTCGGCTGGCATCGGTCCGTTTCTGACGGTTTGGGACCGCACCAAGGGTTCTGTGAAGATAGTCGGCGCCTTCGGGGCGCAGCCCAGCTACCTCCTGACGAACAAGCCTGAGATCAAAAGCCTGAAGGATTTCGGGCCGAACGACCGTATCGCGACGCCCGCCGCCATAGTCTCGGTCCAGGGCCGTACGCTGCAGATCGCGGCCGAGCAGGCTTTCGGCGATGGCCAGCATGGCAAGCTCGACGGTAATCAGGTGACGCTGCCGCATCCGGACGCGACCGCGGCCCTCCTCTCCGGTTCGACCGAGATCACCGGCCATCTCTCCAACTCGCCCTTTCAGGAGCAGGAGCTGAAGGACCCGAAGATTCGCAAGATCTGGTCGTCCTATGTCATTCTCGGCGGTCCGATAACACCGACCGTCGCCTACTCGACGATCAAATTCCGCGAGGAGAATCCGAAAACCTATCAGGCCTTCGTGAAGGCGTTCCAGGAGGCGACCGCTATCGCCGACAAGGACCGCAAGCTCGCCGCCGAAACCTATGTGAAGATCGAGAAATCCAAGCTCGACGCGTCCTTCATTCAGGAAGTCATCTCGAATCCCGAGGTCAGGTTCACCCTGACGCCGCTGAACACCGAGAAGTTCGCCGACTTCATGTTCAAGACAGGCGCGATCAAGACCAAGCCGGCGAGCTGGAAAGACTACTCCTTCGAAGAACTGCACACCCAGGCCGGGAGCTGATCCGATGGTCGCGACCGCGCTGAAACCGCTCTCCACGCCGGTGCGATCCAGCACCGTTTTCGAAGCTCAGGGTCTGACGCTGGACTACGAAACCGCGGCCGGGCGCGTGCACGCGGTCGACAATGTCGACTTCTCGATCTCAGACGGCGAGCGGCTGGTCCTGCTCGGCCCCTCCGGTTGCGGCAAGTCCTCCATTCTCAAGGCGGCGGCTGGTTTCCTGAAGCCCGCCGCCGGCACGCTTCGCCTGCGGGGCCGCGAGGTCACCGGTCCGGGCCCGGACCGGATCGTCGTTTTCCAGGAATTCGACCAGCTACTGCCCTGGAAGACGATCGTGCAGAACGTCGCTTTCCCGCTTCGTGTCGCCCGCAAGATCGGCCGTGATGAAGCCCATGTCCGCGCCAAAGAGGCGCTTCGACGCGTTGGGCTGGAGCGCGTTCTCGACCAGTACCCGCACACTTTGTCTGGTGGCATGAAGCAGCGCGCCGCGATCGCACGCGCGCTCGCGACCGACCCCGACATCCTGCTGATGGACGAGCCGTTCGCCGCGCTCGATGCGCTGACCCGGATCCAGATGCAGCGCGACCTGATCGAGATCGCCGATGAAATCGGCATCACGCTCCTGTTCGTCACCCACGCCATCGACGAGGCGGTGCTGATCGGCACGAGGCTCCATCTCCTCAGTGCCCATCCCGGCCGTACCAGCGCAAGCTTCGATACCAGCGATTTCGGCGTCGCCGATGTCGGCACGACCCGGTTCGAACGCGTCACGCGCGAGGTTCATTCCCTGCTGTTCGGACCGCGCGAGGTCGCGGCATGACCCTCAACACGCTCAACGCCGCGCCGAGCGATCCGCGTTACGACGATGTCGTCGTCCCACCGTCCTGGCTCCTTTCGCTCTCGCGGTCGCTCGCCTTCCGCCGCCTGCTGGTCCTGGCGATCATCGCGGTCGCATGGGAGATCGCCGCGCGCATCCAGGCCAATCCGATCATGCTGCCGAGCTTCGTCGACACGGCGAAAGCCTTCGTCGATGCGAGCCTCAACGAGGGCCTGCTCTGGTCGGCGCTCGGCTCCCTGCGCGTCCTCATCGAGGGGTATGTGATCGCGATTGCGATCGCGATCCTGCTCGTCTCGGCGTCTGTAGCGAGCCCGTTCCTGCGCGACGCGCTGCAGACCGTCGCCGCGATGCTCAACCCGCTGCCGGCGATCGCGCTACTGCCGCTCGCCCTGCTGTGGTTCGGCCTCGGCGAGAAGAGCCTGCTGTTCGTACTGATCAATGCCGTCATCTGGCCATTCGCGCTTGCCGCGCTGCAGGGCTTCGAGGCGGTGCCGGAGACGCACAGGCTTGTCGGTAAGAATTACGGGCTGCGCGGCCTGTCCTATGTCCGCCAGATCCTCATCCCGTCGGCTCTGCCCTCGATCCTGTCCGGCCTGCGCATCGGCTGGGCATTTGCCTGGCGCACACTCATCGCGGCCGAACTTGTCTTCGGCGTCAGTTCGTCCTCGGGCGGCCTCGGCTGGTTCATCTTCCGCGCCAGGAACGAGCTCTTCACCGACCGCGTCTTCGCCGGGCTCGTCACGGTCATCCTGATCGGACTCATCGTCGAAGCCGTGGTCTTCCGTGGCCTCGAAACCCTCACCGTGCGCCGCTGGGGAATGCTGCGCTAACGAAACAGGACCTTTCCAATGCCTCTGACCCCCGCCAAATCGGCGAATGTCCTCTGGTTCCTGCCGACCCATGGTGATGGCCGCTATCTCGGCACCCAGATCGGCGCCCGCACCGTCGATTACGCCTATCTGAGCCAGGTCGCCCGCGCCGCCGACAGCCTCGGCTATTACGGCGTGCTCCTGCCGACCGGCCGGAGCTGCGAGGACAGCTGGGTCGTCGCCTCCTCTCTGGTGCCGCTGACGGAGCGGCTGCGCTATCTCGTGGCCGTGCGTCCCGGACTGCAATCGCCGGCCGCCGCGGCGCGCATGACGGCGACGCTCGACCGGATTTCGAACGGGCGGCTACTGATCAACGTCGTCACCGGCGGCGACCCGGTAGAAAACAAGGGCGACGGCATCTTCCTGCCGCACGGCGAGCGCTACGAAGTCACCCGCGAATTCCTCAACATCTATTCGGCACTGCTTCGTGGCGAGACGGTCAATTATCAGGGCAAGCACATCCAGATCGAGGACGGCCGCCTGCTGTTCCCGACTCGATCAGGAAGGCGGACCGGCTCTCTATTTCGGTGGCTCCTCCGATGCCGGCCTCGATGTTGCGGCGGAGACGATCGACAAATATCTGACCTGGGGCGAGCCGCCGAAGGATGTGGCCGAGAAGCTTGCCGTCGCCGATGCACGGGCGACCGCAAAGGGCCGCAAGTTCAGCTACGGCATCCGTCTCCACGTCATCGTCCGCGAGACGAACGAGGAGGCCTGGGCCGCGGCCGACAAGCTGATCAGCCATCTCGACCAGGCCACGATCGATGCCGCGCAGAAGGTGTTCGCCCGGATGAATTCCGTCGGCCAGCAGCGGATGATGAAGCTGCACGGCGGCAACCGCGACAAGCTCGAAATCAGCCCAAACCTCTGGGCCGGCGTCGGCCTCGTGCGCGGCGGCGCGGGCACGGCGCTCGTCGGCGATCCGCAAACGGTCGCGACCCGCATCAAGGAATATCAGGACATCGGCATCGATACCTTCATCCTGTCGGGCTACCCGCATCTGGAAGAAGCCTATCGCTTCGCCGAGCTCGTCTTCCCGCTGCTCAACCTGAACCACTTGTCGAAGGCGGCCGAAGCGCGCGTCAACACCGGGCCGTTCGGCGAGATGATGGCGAACACGCTCGCGCCGGAACGGCGCCAGGCGTAGTCGTAGCGGCTCAGCGGGCGGGCCGCGGCACTGGCACCGGGTCCGCCCGCCTCTTCAGCCGGGCGGCCTGGACCGCGCGGAAGAGCAGGAGCGTGGCGACGATCGCGGAATAGATCAGCGGTTCCGGCGGCCAGGACTTCACCACCATCACGAAATGCAGCGCGGCCAGGGCGGTCGCGACATAAGCGAGCTTGTGCAGTCTCGCCCAACCCACGCCGCCGAGCTTGCGGATCGAGAACCGGTTCGAGGTCAGCGCGAGCGGGATCAGGATCGCGAACGCGGCCATGCCGATCGTGATGTACGGCCGCTTGATGATGTCTGCGATGATCGCCTGCATTTCGAGTTGGCGGTCGAGGAATAGCCAGACGAGCAGGTGGATCAGGGCGTACCAGAACGCCGACAGGCCAAGCGCACGGCGATAGCGCAGCAGATTGATCCCGAAAAGCTGGCGGACTGGCGTGATGCAGAGAGCGAGGATCAGGAATCTGAGTGCCCAGAGCCCGAGCCGATGCTCGAGCTCTCTCACCGGGTCGGCGCCGAGCGCGTCGTTGACGGTCAGCCATGCGATCCAGATCGCTGGCAGGAATGCAACGACATAGAGCAGCCAGACGCTGGCCTTCGCCTGAGTCGCGGAGAGACGCATCAGTAGTAGGTCCGAAGATCCATTCCGGAATAAAGGCTCGCGACCTGATTGCCATAGCCGTTAAAGGGCAATGTCGGCCTCCGCTTGGCGAAGATGCCGCCCTCGCCGATCCGGCGCTCGGTCGCCTGGCTCCAGCGCGGATGGTCGACCGCCGGATTCACGTTTGAATAGAAGCCGTACTCCCGCGCGTTCTGCATGTTCCACGTGGTCGGCGGCTGCCTGTCGACGAGGCTGATGCGGACGATCGACTTGATGCCCTTGAAGCCGTACTTCCAGGGCACAACGAGACGAATCGGCGCGCCGTTCTGGTTCGGCATCGGCTCGCCGTAAATGCCAGTCGCGAGAATGGTCAGCGGATGCATCGCCTCATCGAGGCGCAGGCCCTCGCGATAAGGCCAGTCGAGCGCCTGCAGGAAGCCGCGCTGGCCCGACATCTCTTCGGGGCGAACAAGGGTTTCGAAGGCGACGAACTTTGCTGAAGACTTCGGCTGAGCCTGTTCGAGGACCTTGGAGAGCTGAAATCCGTCCCACGGAATGACCATGGACCAGCCCTCGACGCAGCGCATCCGGTAGATGCGTTCCTCAAGCGCGTAGGGCTTGAGGAAGTCGTCGAGCTGATAGTCGCCTGGCTTGTCGACAAGGCCGTCGACCTTCACCGTCCAGGGCTTGGTCTTCAGCGTGCCGGCATTTGCCTTCGGATCGGACTTGTCGGTGCCGAACTCATAGAAATTGTTGTAGCTCGTGATGTCGTCGAGCGAGGTTGCCGGCTCATTGGTCGACAGCGGGCTCTTCGTCACCTGCAGCGACGCTGCATGCGAGGCGCACGGAAGCATGATGGCGGCGGCGGAGCCGATCGCACCGGCCATGATCTGACGGCGGCTCAGATAGACGTGCTTCGGCGTGATCTCGGACGGAACGATGTCGCTCGGACGGCGGATAAGCATGTCAGTGCCTCAAAAAACTCACCCCAACCCACTCGCAGATACGTAGCGATCGTGACGGCGGTTACTTCACGTTCTCGTCAACACGATCGGATGCGTTGCGTGCCGACCCGCAACACGGACAAATCAATGGTGCGTCGTACACGCTCATTTACTAGGAGAGTCTAGCAATTCCGCAGCGTCGCAACTATGCCGTCTCGATGACCAGCAAACAGAAACTCAAACAGCTCGTTAAGCTGTTGTCCGACGAGCAGCGCCGCCTGCTCGAACACGCAGCCGAGGCCGGGTGCTTGCCCTCCGACAATGCTCTTCGAAAAATTGCCGATCTCGAATTGGCAATCGCAGCCGCCGAGCACGCTCTGGACGGCGAAGAGCGGTAATTCCGCTCAATGGAAAATGAGTTTGTAGGCTACGGCGGAAATCAGGATTCCGACGGCGCCTGCATACGCGACCAGCTTTGCGATCTCTGTGTCATTCATGCGTTCCGTACTCCCACTGGCGAACGGAGCCGGACAACCTCGACCTTTTTTAGGTATGGTTCGGCTGAAGCTGAAATCTCGGTAAAGCGGAGCTTTCCGGATTAGGCACACCGCGCCCGATACTTAAAGTTTTACGAGTATTCGGAACACGATTGATGCAACTTATGCGATAATGTCGACGTCAGACGTTTTTCTGAACGGCACAGACCTGGTTCCGGTCATCACTCCCGCGCAGTTCAACCTCGAAGTTGAACGAGTCCGACGATCCTTGGGTTACCAGTGAGTTAGCGGAAGAGCAGACACCCTTCACGGTGCAGGCTGGCATTCAGGCCGCTGCCTTCATCCTCGGTGTTTTCCTCGGAACGGTCCTGTTCTGGATGGGCAAGGCGCTCGTCCCCGCGATCTAGTCCTGCAGAAAGCCGATCCAGCGGCCGGCGAAAATCGCGCCGGTCCAGGTCAGCAGCGACAGAGCCGCCGACACTCGGATTGATCCATGCACCCGGCCGCCGCCGAGCGCCTTGCGCCAATGCGGATTGGCGTGGACCGCGGCGACATTCAGTAGGCCGAAGCCGACGAGCGCGAGCTTGAGGATGAATGCCGGGTTCGTCGCGTAACTCGGAGCGCGAACGCTGAACAGAAGAAAGCCGGTCGTCACCGCGAACAGCACTCCGACACCGGCGACACGCCAGAGCGGCGGTGCGAGTTCGGCGAGTGAAGCGTTCCGGAACAGGCCGAGCAGCCGGAGATCCAGCGTCGCTATGGCGCCGATGACCAGCCCGAGCGACAGGATGTGCGCCGCGTTGATCAGCGGATAGAGCACGCGTGATTGGCGGATCGCGGCGGCGACTGGCCAATCGGAGAGGGCCTGCAGGAATTCCATGCAGGAATTACGGTGCCTTGATGCGGTCCGGATAGATATCGAAACGCTTCTGGCCGACGGTGATCTGCACCGCCTTCATGCGTTTCTCAGCCTTGTCCTGTGAGCGGTTGCCGCGAGCGAGGATGCGGTCGCCCTTCTTGGCGGACCCTTCGACGAAGCCGGAGCGCTGGGTCTGGTTGGGATTGGCGAGCTCGACCGTCCAGACGCCATCGGAGGTCGCGACCTTCAGGGTCGGGTGCGGCGGGCCGATATAGATATCCTGGACGGTGCCCTCGAGATTGACCTGATCGGCCTCGGCCCAGGACCAGCCGTGATGTGCACTGGCGTGGGAACTGATGAGAACCAGTGAGAACACCGTCGCGAAAAGCCTGCTCGTCATGACGACCTCCATCTACGACCAAAGTAGAACGGAAGTCCGACATGTCGATGGCGGGCGATACGCCGGGGCCGGCGTATCGCAGTTTCGAATTACTGACCGCGGACCTTGGCGATCTCGGCCTGGACTTCGTCCCAGAGCGGCTTGCCGACCGAGGCGACGACGGCGTCCTGCACGCTCTTCGATTTCTCGCGGAACTTGGCGATCTCGGATTCCGGCAGGACGGAGACATCCATGCCGGCCTTCTTCAGGTCTTCCAGCGCCTTCGTCGACTGGGCACGGGTATCTTCACGCTCGAACTTCCGGGAGGCGACGGCGGCGTCCATCAGGATCTTCTTCTCGTCGGCAGAGAGCTTGTCCCACCACTGCTTCGACACGAGGACGATCCACGGGCGAGTACATGTGGTTGGTGACGGTCAGGTACTTCTGAACCTCGTAGAACTTCGAGGACAGGATCGTCGTGTAGGGGTTCTCCTGGCCGTCGACCGCCTTGGTCTCGAGCGCGGTGAAGAGTTCGGAGAAGGCCATCGGGACGGCGTTCGAGCCGACCGCCTTGAAGGTGTCGAGCGACGATCGGGTTCTGCATCACGCGGACCTTGATGCCCTGCATGTCCTCGGCCGACTTCACCTGATGGCGGCTGTTGGTGAGGTTGCGGAAGCCGTTCTCCCAGTAGACGAGGCCGACGAGATTCTTCGCCTGCAGCATGTCGAGGAGCTTCTGGCCGACCGGGCTGTCGAGCACGGCGTCGGCTTCCTTCTCGTTGTTGAACAGGAACGGGGTATCCCACAGATGCCGAATTCCTTGACGGTGCCGACGAGGGTGGCGGTCGAGCCGACCATCATCTCCTGCGCGCCGCCCATGAGAGCATTCTGCATCTGCGTGTCGGGGCCGAGCGCCGCGGCGCCGATGGCGCGGACTTTCATCTTGCCGCCGGAAGCCTTGTTGACCTCCTCGGCGAAATAGCGGACCGCGCGGCCCTGGTTGGAATCCTCGTTGAGGCCGTAGCCGAAGCGGATGAGCCGCGTCTGCACGTCCTGCGCGGCGCCCGCCGCCGTACTGCAGCGCGAGAAAGAGCGCCGCTGTCACAATCCGTTTCATGGTCTTCCTCCTGTCCTGCCGGTTGAACCCGGCGCGTTATCCCAAATCAGTGCAGCCAACCGGCCGGCACGGTGACGAGTTCGGGAAAGATGACGAACAGGCCGAGCAGCGCCGTATAGGCGATGACGTACGGCCAGACGCCGCGAATGATGCCTTCCATGCTGACCCCGGCGACGCCGGCAGACGACGTTCAGCACGGTGCCGACAGGCGGCGTGAGCAGACCGACCGCGCCGACCATCACGAACATCACGCCGAAATAAACCTGGTCGATGCCGGCCTTGCCGATCAGCGGCGCCAGGACCGGCGCGAGGATCAGGATCGTCGGCGTCAGGTCCATGGCGGTGCCGACGAGGATCAGCAGGATCATGATCGCCGCCATCAGAAGCTTCGGATGGTCGAGCATCGGCTCAAGCAGGGCGATCACTTCGCCGGGCAGATCGGCGAGCGTGATCATGTAGGAGGTGAAGATCGCCGATGCGACGAGGAACATCACCACGGCGGTCGTCTTGGCCGCCGAGATGAAGACCTTCGGCAGATCGGCGACGCTGAGGCCGCGATAGACGAAGAGGCCGATGACCAGTGCGTAGGTCGCCGCGACGACCGCCGTCTCGGTCGGTGTGAACACGCCCGCGCGCAGGCCGCCGATGATGATGACCGGCATCAGCAGCGCCCAGAACGCGTTACCGATCGCCTTCAGGCGAACCGGCCACGACGCACGTGCCTGCACCGGCACGTTCTCGCGGCGCGCCACCCAGGCCCAGGTCGCGAACAAAGTCGCGGCCATCATCAAAGCGGGCGCGATGCCGGCCATGAACAGCTTGGTGATCGAGACGTTGGTGGCGACGCCGTAGATGATGAAGGACATGCTCGGCGGCAGCATCGGGGCAACGATGCCGGCGGAAGCGATCAGGCCCGACGAGCGCTCCAGATTGTAGCCGTTGTTCTTCATCATCGGGATCAGCAGCGCGGCAACGGCAGCGGTGTCGGCGATGGCCGAACCCGACAGGCTGGCGAGCAGAACCGCGGTGCCGATGGCCACGAAGCCGAGGCCGCCGCGGATGTGTCCGAAAAAGGTAATCGACAAATCGACGATGCGCCGCGACATGCCGCCGGCGTTCATCAGCTCGCCTGCGAGCAGGAAGAACGGCACCGCCATCAGCGGGAAATTGTCCGCGCCGTTGAGCAGGTTCTGCGCGACGAGCTGGGCGTCGAAGAAATCGAGGTGGTACATCAGCGCGACGCCGCTGAGGATCAGCGCGAAGGCGATCGGCATGCCGAATGCCATCAGGCCAAGGAGCACACCGAGGAAGATGACGATGGTCATTTCTGCGGGTTCTCCGTCGGCGCGTGAACGACATGCGCCTTGCCGTTGGTGGCGAGCAGAACGTCGTCCTGGTTCGGGGTCTCGCGGACCTGGATCAGCTCGTCGTCGCGCACCCGCCCGGTGACGAGGCGGATGAGGTCGATGATGAAGAGGATCGCCATCGCCACAGCGCAGACGAGGCCCGCGACCGCGTAGACCGCGAGCGGGATGCCGGTGACGGGGGTATGGCTCTGCATGCCGATGATCGTCTGCTGCCAGCTGCCCTTGGCAAACAGCCAGAGCGCATAGAGGATCAGGACGTTCATCGCCCCGAGAGAGATGCGTTTTCCCATCGGGCCGAAGCGCTGGACCAGCATGTCGACGCCGACATGCGAGCGCTCGCGCACCGCGAGAATGGCGCCAAGGAAGATCAACCAGACGAAGGCGAGGCGACCGAGTTCCTCGGCCGAGGCAAAGCCCGCCGAGAACAGATATCGGCCCGCGGCATTGGTGAAGATCAGGACGACCATGATCGCGAGCAGGATCCCCATGATCCACTCGACGATCCGGGTCAGTTTTGCGGCGATGCTGTCCATCATCGTTCCTTGATCAGCACGCGAGGTTGAGACGTTGGCGGGCCGTGTCGACGAGGTCGTCGATCCCGAAGGCCACGTCGAGAGTGATGGCGTGCTCGTCGGGCCGTGGCGGTTCGAGATCGACGAACTGGCTGTCGAGCAGGCTCGTCGGCATGAAGTGGCCGCGCCGGTGCGTCATCCGCGCCTCTATCAGCCCGCGATTGCCGGTGAGATGAAGAAAGACGACGCGGTCGCTCGCGGCGGCGAGTTGGTCGCGATAGGAGCGCTTGAGGGCCGAACAGGTCACGACCATGCCGGTCGAAGCATCGGCGTCCGCGATGATCTCGGCGATCTTCGCCAGCCAGTCCTTGCGATGGGTGTCGTCGAGCGGGATGCCCTTCGACATGCGCTCGACATTGGCCTTGGGGTGGAGATCGTCGCCCTCGACAAAAGGAAAGCCGCAACGCTCGGCGAGCGCACGTCCGATCGAGGACTTGCCGCTGCTCGCGACGCCCATCACGACAACGATCGGATTGGCGTGCGTAGCCGCTGCCGAAACGGCTTCCACCACCCTGTTCTCCCTGTACTCATACGCCCGCGTTCTTGGCCGCGTTGACGATATTGGTAGCGCTACCATCCAGAGCGGTCAACAGTGCTTTTCAACGCTCTTTCCGAACTATTCCAGATTTGATAGCGCTGTCACGATGAGCGATTCAGGCCAATCAGTTGGGCGGAAACGCAGAGGTGCCGGTCGCCCGACCATTTCGGACGTTGCGAGGCTCGCGGGTGTGAGCCCGATCACCGTCTCGCGCGCATTGCGGGACCCCCAGCGCGTCTCGCAGGATCTTCGGGCGAGCATCGACGAGGCCGTTCGCTCGCTGGGCTATGTGCCGGACCCGAACGCGCGCGCTCTGGCTTCATCGCGGGCAGACGTCATCGGCGTGATCATCCCTTCGCTGACCAACAACGTCTTCGCCGATGTCCTGCGCGGCATGTATGACGCCATCGACGGCAGCTCCTACCAGATCCAGCTCGGCAACAGCCGCTATTCGCCGATCGAGGAGGAGCGGCTGCTGACGACCTTCGCCAGCCAGCGCCCGTCGGCGTTGATCGTCTCCGGCATCGACCAGACGCCGGCCGGCCGCACGACGCTCGAAAACGCCGGCTGTCCCGTGCTCCAGATCATGGAAAGCGGCCCCGACCCGATCGACATGATGGTCGGATTCTCTCATCGCAAAGCCGCCGAGGAGATCGTCTCTCACCTTTGGCGGGTCGGCTATCGCCGCATCGGCTTCATCGGCGCCCGGATGGACCCGCGCTCGCAACGCCGCCTGCAAGGCTATCGCGACGCGCTGGAGCCGCTCGGCGGCGTGGATCCGGCGCTGATGACGACGACGCCCGCGCCCTCTTCGGTCTCGCTAGGGCGCGATCTGCTGCGGGACCTGATGTCCCGCGCGCCCGACCTCGACGCCGTGTTCTGCAACAACGACGACCTTGCGATGGGCGCGCTGTTCGAATGCCAGCGCTCGGGGCTGGACGTACCGCGCCGGCTCGGCATTGCGGGATTCAACGATCTCGAAATGATGGCGGCGGCCTATCCGCCGCTGACCAGCGTCCGCACCCATCGCTACGAGATCGGCTACCGCTCGGTCCGCATGGTGCTGGACGCTATCGCCGGGCGCGACATCCCCGAGCGTGTCATCGACATCGGCTATGAATTGGCAGTGCGGGACAGCACAGGGGGACCCGTGCTGTCCCGATAAGGGGGTCGTTACGCTACCCGGACCCCTTGCGGTCATTCGGCAGGAGTGGCGGCCGCCGAATGTCCGACCTGGATATGCTCGCCGTGCTGGGTGAGCGGACGATTGCCGCTCAGGAGACGGACGAGCACGTAGAAGATCGGCGTCAGGAAGAGACCGAAGAAGGTCACGCCGATCATGCCCGAGAACACCGCGACGCCCATTGCATGCCGCATCTCGGCACCCGCCCCGACCGACAGAACCAGCGGCAGGACGCCCATGATGAAGGCGAGCGAGGTCATCAGGATCGGCCGCAGACGCAGCCGGCTAGCCTCGATCGCCGCCTGCACCGGAGTTCGCCCGTTGAATTCGAGCTCACGCGCGAATTCGACGATCAGGATGGCGTTCTTCGCCGACAGACCCACCAAGACGATCAAGCCGATCTGCGTGAAGACGTTGTTGTCGCCGGCCGTCAGCCAGACGCCGAACATCGCCGCGAGCAGCGCCATTGGCACGATCAGGATGATCGCGATCGGCAGCGCGAGGCTCTCGTACTGGGCGGCCAGCACCAGGAAGACGAGCAGGATCGCCAGCGGGAAGACGTAGATCGCCGAATTGCCCGCGATGATCTGCTGGTAGGTCAGCTCCGTCCATTCGAAGCCGATGCCCTTGGGTAGGGTCTCCGCTGCAATCCGGGCGACCGCATCCTGCGCCTGACCGGTCGAGTAACCGGGTGCGGCACCGCCATTGACGTCGGCGGACAGGAAGCCGTTGTAGCGCATCGCGCGTTCCGGCCCCGCGCTCCACTGGACGTTCAGGACGGCCGAAAGCGGGATCATCTCGCCGCTTGCCGAGCGCACCTTCAACCGGCCGATATCCTCGGCGCGGGCGCGATAGGGCGCGTCGGCCTGGACGCGCACCGAATAGGTGCGGCCGAACTTGTTGAAGTCGTTCACGTAGAGCGAGCCGAGATAGATCTGCATGGTCTCGAACACGTCCGTCACCTTGACGCCCAGCTGGCGCGCCTTGGTGCGGTCGACGTCCGCGTAGAGCTGCGGGACATTGACCTGGAAGCTCGAGAACAGACCGGCAAGTTCGGGTGCCTGCGCCGCCTTGGCGAGGAACGCCTTCACCGCTTCGTCGAGCGCCGCATAGCCGAGGCCTGCGCGATCCTGAATCTGGAACTTGAAGCCACCGATGGTGCCGAGCCCCTGGACAGGCGGCGGCGGGAACATCGCGATGAAGGCCTCGCCGATGCCGGCGAACTTCTGGTTCAGCTGCATGGCGATGGCATTGCCGCTGAGTTCCGGCGATTTGCGCTCATCGAACGACTTCAGGCCGACGAAGACGATGCCCGAGTTCGACGAGTTGGTGAAACCGTTGATCGACAGGCCGGGGAAGGCGATTGCGTTGTCGACGCCCGGCTGGGCGAGCGTGATCTCGCTCATCTTGCGGATCACCTCTTCCGTGCGGTCGAGCGTGGCCGCGTCGGGCAACTGGGCGAAGCCGACGAGATACTGCTTGTCCTGGCCCGGCACGAAGCCGCTCGGCACCGCGCGGAACAGGAAGATGGTCGCGCCGACGAGGACGAGATAGACCGCCAGCATGATGGTCTTGCGGCCAAGCAGCCGCGAGACACCGCCGCTATAGGCATTCGAGCCGAACGCGAACACCTTGTTAAAGCGGCGGAAGAGCCAGCCGAACAGGAGGTTGATGATCCGCGTCAGTCGGTCCGGCTCGGCGTGATGGCCCTTCAGGAGCATGGCGGCGAGCGCCGGCGACAGCGTCAGCGAATTGATCGCCGATATCACCGTCGAGATCGCGATGGTCAGCGCGAACTGGCGGTAGAACTGGCCGGTCAGGCCGCTGATGAAGGCGAGCGGGACGAACACCGCGACGAGGACGAGCGCGATTGCGATGATCGGACCCGACACTTCGCGCATGGCCCGGTAGGTCGCATCGCGCGGCGACAATCCTTCCTCAATGTTTCGCTCGACGTTCTCGACCACGACGATCGCGTCGTCGACGACGATGCCGATGGCCAGAACGAGGCCAAACAGGCTGAGCGCGTTCACCGAGAAGCCGAACAGGTGCATCACCGCGAAGGTGCCGACGATGGACACCGGGACGGCGAGCAGCGGGATGATCGAGGCACGCCAGGTCTGCAAGAACAGCACGACGACGATGACGACCAGAATGACCGCTTCGAGCAGCGTGTGGATGACGGCTTCGATGGATGCGCGCACGAACTGAGTGGTGTCGTAGATGATCTCGTAGTCCACGCCGTCCGGCATGTTCTGCTTGATCTCTTCCATGGTCGCGCGGGCATTGTCGGCGATCTCGATCGCGTTCGAGCCCGGCGCGGCGAAGATCGGCACCGCGACCGCGTCCTTGTTGTTCAACAGCGAGCGAAGCGCATAGTCGGAGGCGCCCATCTCGATGCGGGCGACATCGCGCAGGCGCACGACCTCTCCGTTCGTGCCCGTCTTCACGACGATATCACCGAATTCCTCCTCAGAGGCGAGGCGGCCCTGTGCGTTGACGGAGAGCTGGAGGTCGAGGTCCGGGCCTCCGGGCGAGGCGCCGACGACGCCGGCGGCGGCCTGGACGTTCTGGGCGCGGATCTCGTTGACGACATCGCTGGCGGACAGGCCGTGCTCGGCGACCTTGGGCGCGTCGAGCCAGATGCGCATGGAATAGTCGCCCGAGCCGAACAACTGGACATCGCCGACGCCCTCGAGGCGCTTGAGCCGGTCGCGGACGTTCAGCACCGCGTAATTGCGCAGATATTTCGTGTCGTAGCGACCATTGGGCGAGATCAGATGCACGACGAGCGTCAGGTCGGGCGAGCTCTTGATCGTGGTGACGCCGAGGCGCTGCACCTCTTCCGGCAGGCGGGGAAGCGCCTGCGAGACACGGTTCTGGACGAGCTGCTGAGCCTTGTCCGGGTCGGTGCCGAGGCGGAAGGTGACGGTGAAGTGTCATCAGGCCGTCGGTCGTGGCCTGGCTCGCCATGTAGAGCATGTCCTCGACACCGTTGACCTGCTCCTCGATGGGAGTGGCGACGGTCTCGATGTTCACCTTCGGGTTCGCGCCCGGATAATTGGCGCGGACCACGACTTGCGGCGGGACGACGTCCGGATATTCCGAGATCGGCATCGCGAACATGGAGATCAGTCCGCTCACGAAGATGAGGACGGACAGGACCCCGGCGAAGATCGGGCGGTCGATGAAGAATTTGGAGAAATTCACGGGAGCACCCGATCAGTCAGAATGCCGGCGATCAGCGCTCGGCGAAGGTTGAGGTCTTGTCGGTTTCCTTCATGGCCGAGCGGCCATCCATGGAAACCTGCTGCGGCTCGACAAGCGCGCCCGGACGGACGCGCTGCAGGCCGTTGACGACGATGCGCTCGCCCGGATTGAGGCCGGCGGTCACGAGGCGGAGGCCTTCCACGGCCTTGCCGATCTTGATCTCGCGATAGGCGGCCTTGTTGTCCTGGCCGACGACCATGACGAACTTCTTATCCTGGTCGGTGCCGATGGCGCGTTCGGTAATGGCGATGGCCTCTTCCGCCTTCGCCTGGCCGAGCCGGACGCGGGCGAACTGGCCGGCCATCAGGCGGCCATCGGGATTGTCAAACACAGCGCGCATCCGGACGGTGCCGGTGCCGACATTGACCTGATTGTCGACGAACTGGAGCGTGCCGCGGGTGCGGTAGTCGCCGGTCGTCGCCGTGGTGATGTCGACCGGAATGCGCGACAGATCGCGGGTTCCGGTCGCGTCGGCGGGAATGGAGGAGAGCGCATCGCCCACCAAGCCCTCATCGGCATTGAACTGGACGTAGATCGGATCGACCGAAACGAGCGTCGTCAGTACCGGAGCGCCCGGGCCGGCGGGGACGAGATTGCCCTGCGTAACCTCGATCTTGCCGACACGGCCGGAGACCGGGGCATGGACCTCCGTGTAATCGAGGTTGAGCTGCGCGGTCTTCAGAGCGGCCTGGGCGGCCTGAACGTTCGCCTGCGCCTCGTTGTAATTGTTGGTTCGCAGGTCGAGATCGCTCTGCGACAGGAAGCGGGTTTCGACGAGATGCTTGCCGCGCTCGAACTCACTCTTCGTCAGTGCGACGCGGGCTTCGGCGGCCGAGACGGCGGCCTTCTGGCGGGCGACCTCGGCCTCATAGGGGTCGGGATCTATCGTGACCAAGAGATCACCCTGCTTGACCAGCGCGCCTTCCTTGAAGTGCGCGGCGAGGACGGCGCCGGAGACACGCGAGCGCACCTCGACCCGTTCCACCGCCTCGAGCCGGCCGGAAAACTCGTCCCAGGAGGCCGTTTCCTTCTGCTCGACGGAGGCCACCGAAACCGGAACGGCCGGCACCACGGCCGGAGCCGGGTCGCTCGCCTGGGCATTATGCTCGGTGACGGCGAACACGCCGCCCACGCCGGAAAGAGCCAGGACGGAAACGGTTGCAAGGGACAGGAGCCGGCGACGCCGGCTGGACGGATTGCTTTCCATGATCGTGGGACCCGTACTTTTGTATCGAGCGACACAGATGTGGGTCTGGAAACCAATCGTCAAGGGACTTATGTAATGAATAGCACAAAAGAGCAAGAAGTTTGGAGGATCGTACAATGGGAATGGGCCGCCCGCGCGGTTTCGACATCGGCGAGGCGCTCGATCGAGCCCAGACCGTGTTCTGCTCGCGTGGCTACGATGCCGCCTCCCTGTCTGAGCTCACAAAGGCGATGGGCATCAATTCGCCCAGCCTCTACGCCGCGTTCGGCAGCAAGGAAGGTCTCTTCCGTGCCGTGCTAGATCGGTACGGTCAGCAGCGCGTGCAATATCTCGAGGAAGCCCTGAGTGCGCCGACCGCGCGCGAGACCGTGGAGCGCATTTTCGACACCGCCTCCCGCCTCTACAGCGAGGACGGGGATCAGGCGTCATGGCTCGTGATGCGCGGCGGAGCAGCCTGCGGCTGCGAGGCCATTGCGCAGGACCTGGCCAATCGCCGCGAGCGCATCGAGATCGCGCTCCGCGACCGTTTCCAGCGCGCGGCGGATGAAGGAGACCTGACCGGGACGGCCAACCCGGCGGCGCTGGCGCGCTATGTCATGTCGGTCCTGACCGGAATGGGCGTGCAGGCGGCTGCAGGAGCCGACAAAGGCGAACTGGACGATATCGCGAAGCTCGCGATGAACGGGTTCCCGGCGGCCTGAAGGCTGTAAGCAAGCTGTAATGTGACGGTTCGACAACGGCCGCTTTCCAGGGGGCCGCCGTTGTTCAGTCTCGATTCCCGCAGCACCCGCTGTGCTATTGGCGGCGTATCCGTGCCGAGCCTCCGTCCGCGGGGCGTTCGCCCATGATCCTCTCATCCCTGTGGATGATAGTCGGGGTCGGCGGCCAGCTGCTATTCACCGCGCGCTTCGTCGTCCAATGGCTCGCCAGCGAACGGCGCGGCGAGAGCACCACCCCGGTGGCGTTCTGGTTCTTCAGCTTAGGCGGCGGCGCTCTCCTGATGTTTTACGCGCTGCACCTTGGCGACCCGATCTTCATCGCCGGTCAGGGTTTCGGCCTCGCCGTCTATCTCCGCAACCTGCACCTCATCCGAAAGCGCGCGAAACTCCAGGAGGCGAGCGCCCCATGACACTTGCCTCGACTGAACGCGCCGCCTCCGTCGCAACGAAGCAACGCGAGCTCTCGCTTTCGCCGACTGCCCTGGCAATCGGCCTCTCATTTCTCTTCGTCGCGGTCGCCCTGATCACGCGCCCGCTCCTCCCCATCGACGAGACACGCTACCTCACCGTGGCCTGGGAGATGTGGAACTCGGGCAATTACCTCGTCCCGCATCTCAATGGCGAGACTTACGCCCACAAGCCGCCACTCCTGTTCTGGCTGATCAATCTCGCCTGGACCGTCACCGGCCCGTCCGAGATCGTCGCGCGGCTTGTCCCGGCGCTGTCGATGCCCGCCGCCGTATTCCTCACCTCACGTCTCGGCCGCGAACTGAATGCGACGCGGCGGGGCGCGGAAAGCGCGCTCGTGCTCGCCTCGATGGTCGTCTTCATCGTCTTTTCGAGCATGGCGATGTTCGACGGCCTGCTGACGGTCTGCGTGCTCATGGGCCTGATCGGCCTCGTCCGTGCCGGCCAAGGCGAGCGGAACGGCTTTGTTCTGTTGGGCATCGCCATCGGCCTTGGCATTCTCGTCAAAGGGCCGGTCATCGCCGTCCATCTCCTGCCCGCCGCCCTCCTTGCCCCGGTCTGGGCCGCTCGCCGGTCAAGCTGGAAAAGTTGGTATCTTGGCGTTGCCGGTTCCATCGCAATCGGAGCCGCCATCGGACTGGCCTGGGCCGTACCGGCGGCAATTGCCGGCGGGCATGAATTTGCCAGCGAACTTTTCCTGAAGCAGTCGGCCGGCCGGGTGGTCGATGCATTCGCGCACAAGAAACCGTTCTGGTTCTACGTCGCGGTACTGCCGCTAATGCTCTGTCCGTTCACCTTCAGCCGCAGCGCCATCAGGAGCCTCGTCAGCTGGCCATCAGGCGAGGCCCGCGAATGGCGGCTGCTGACGATCTCGGTTGGTTGCAGCTTCGTGATCTTCAGCCTGATGTCGGGCAAGCAGATTCACTACCTCCTGCCGCTCCTGCCGGCCGCCGCCCTGCTGATGCAGCGCGTCCGCAATGTTCCAGACGATCTGCGCTGGTTCGCCCTGACGCTCGCAGTGTGCCTCATCATCGTCGCCGTCGTCGTCAGCCTCAACGCGTTCGACCTGCCGACGCTGAACATCAATGCAGACGGCCTTCTGGTCATCGTTGGGCTGGCGGCGATGCTCATTCTAGCGCGGCACGATCTGGCGCTGACGGCGGCATTCACCGCGATCGTCTTCGTCGGCCTGCACCTGCATGGCTGGCGCTCGGCCTTCGTGCCCTATGACCTCGCGTGGGTGGGCAGCGAACTCCGCGCCCAAGGCAACCCGCACGTCGCCTTTATTGGTCTTTACCATGGCGAGTTCACCTTTCTCGGCCGGCTCGACAGACCGGTCGAGAAGATCACGAGCGCGGACATCTCCTCATGGCGCGCTGCGCATCCGCGGGGCATCGTCATTGCCCAGACCGACATGTATCATCGAGGCATCAACACGCAGCCGGACCTGCAGCAGCGCTATCGCGGCGGCATGATGGCGCTATGGCGCCCGCTCCAGCCGGAACAGACGAATGCGGCTCCTCCTCCTTGAAGACGAGACGGACCTCGCTGCGATCCTGATCAAGGGGCTGCATGAGAGCGGGTTCACCGTCGATCACGTCAGCCGCCTCGACGCGGCGGAAGATGCGCTCGCCGTCGGATCGTTCGATGTCGCAGTGCTCGACCGCGTCGTGCCGGACGGCGACAGCATCGATCTGTTGAAATGCCGCATCGCCGGTTTCGGCTGCCCCGTCCTGATGCTGACTGCCCGCGACGCGCTGCAGGATAAGGTCGATGGTCTCGAGGCAGGGGCGGACGATTACCTGCTCAAGCCCTTCCACTTCGACGAACTGCTCGCGCGCGTCCGCGCGCTGCTTCGCAGGCCCAACACCGCACTCGGGGTATGCCTCGTCAGCGGCAATCTCAGCTTCGACACGCCGACCCGCACGGCCGAAGTCGGCGGTTCGCCGCTTGCCCTTTCGCGCCGCGAGCTTGCGCTCCTTGAACTCCTGATGCGCCGCATGGGCCGCGTCGTGACCAAGGACGTCATCGAAAGCGCGCTCTATGCCTTCAACGACGAACTCGGCTCGAACGCGATCGAAGTCCTGGTGCACCGGCTCCGCCGCAAGCTCGTCAGCGCCGAATCGAGCGCCGCGATCCATACCTTGCGTGGCATCGGCTACATGCTGGACGACGCGTCATGAAGGCCCGCGCGTGGTCGCTTCGCAGACGGCTGATCTTCCGCCTGTCGCTCGTGCTCGTGCTCGGCACGATCATTCCCGTCATGGTGGTCATTTTCCGCGCGGCGGAATCGATCGACACGATGAGCGACCGCACGCTGCAGGACCAGGCGACCGACATCGTCCGCGCGTTCGACACGAAGACCGGCACGCTCAATGTTCCGGAAACGCTCGCAGAATCATACCGGTCGTCGAACGACGGCTTCCTCTATGCAGTCTTCGACAAGGCGGGGAACGCAATCGCTTCGTCTTCGTCGCGCGCGGTCGAGGTGCTGAAGACCGCGAACGAACATCCGGCCGAGGACTTCTTCGCGCTCAATCCCGTCGGCGCGACGGGCGGCCCCTGGTACGCCTATCATCGGACGGTCGGCGACTTTTCGGTGGCGGTCGCCCAGAGCGGAATCCATGACGACGTCCTTGCCGACAGCGTGGTCGGCGAACTCGCGCGGGAAAGCACGCCCATCCTGCTCGCCGTCATGCTCTTCGGTACCGCTGTGGTCTGGATCACGCTTCGCCAGGCGTTCCGCGAAGTCGACGCCGCCGCCGACATCGCAGAGAGTATGCGACCGGGCGAAGGTGTGCCGAGCCTTGCGACATCACGCATGCCGATCGAGATCCGCCCCTTCGTCGACGCCGTCGCATCGGCCATCCAGCGGCTGGAAAGCGCGCTCGATTCGGAACGGCGCTTCATCGCCAACGCGGCACATGAAATCCGGACGCCGCTGAGCATCCTCACCGCCCGCATTGACCGCCTTCCGGCGAGCGAGGACCGGAAAGTGCTTGCCGGCGACGCCGATCGCATCAACCGGCTCGTCCAGCAATTGCTCGAAGTCGCGCGGCTCGACGCGAGCACCCTCAAGTCCGACCGCGTGTTCGACCTTCGCGACGTCGTGGTCGACGCCGTGGCCGAGATCGCGCCGCTTGCCGTCAAGGACGGCCGCGAGATCGCGGTGACCGGCGAGGCCGGAGCGCTGACGGTCCGCGCCGATCCGCACGCAATCGCAGTCGCCTTGCGCAATCTGCTGGAGAACGCCCTGAAACACACCCCGCAGGGTAGTCCGATCGAGATCGAACTCGCCCGACCAGCTACGGCCCGCGTCAACGACCGCGGGCCGGGTATCGCGGAAGGCGACCGTGAGAGGCTGTTCCGCCGCTTCCAGCGGGGCGCGACGCAGGCCCCCGGCACAGGGCTCGGCCTCGCGATCACGCATGAGATCATGCGGCAGCATCAGGGCTCGATCCGCATCGAGGCCAGGGCGGGCGGAGGCTCGTCCTTTGTTCTGGATTTGCCGACCGAGCGCGTGGTCTCCGGCTAGGCTTTGATAAGCCGCAGCACGCTGATGTAGCCGAGGAAGGTCGCGGTGAACTCGACCGACCCGAACCCTTCGCCCTCGATGATGCGCTCAAGTTCGCCACGCAGTTGTGGGCGGACGTATTCGTGGAAGTCGCAGCGCATCGGAAAGCTCGCAATATAGCCGAAGAGGCTGCGCGGCCGACCGTAATCCGTGATCACGAGGCGCCCGCCGGGCTTCAGCACGCGCCACATCTCACGCATGGCAAGCGGCTTCACGTCGCTCGGAAGGTGGTGGAAGAAGTACGAACTGGTCACCGCGTCCTGGCTACCGGCCGCGAACGGCAGATGCTCGGCGACACCGACGCGGAAACGGGCGCCCGACTTCTCCTGCGCGGCGCGGGCATTGGCGAGATCGATCATCTGAGGCGTGGCATCGATACCGACGACCGAACCCCGGGCGCCGACCAGCCGCGACGCGGCGATCGCCAGCTTGCCGGTTCCGCAACCGACATCGACCAGATGGCCGCCCTCTCCGATCAGCGCTGCAGTAAGTGTTGAGGCCAGAATGTCTTCCTGTTGGCCGCCGCTGATCAGATTCTCGAGCGTATCGACGATGCCGGCGCGCCCCGTCACCAACAGGCCGCGCGTGCTGACGGCTTCGTCGGCACGCGTACTCGGAAAGCCCGACTGCTTGGCAAGAACTTGAATGCCCTCGGGATCCAACATGCGACACTGCCTCGCGAAAACGGAGACACCGGCCTCCGGGAATTTGCGAGGACTCGGCCGGAGCGTGCTTACGGCAACATTACAGCTTGCGAGACAGGGACTTGGACCGTGGGAGGGCGCCGTGCCATGATGTCGGCGCCGCCCGTCGAGACGCCTATGTCGACCGCCACCGAAACCTTTCTGTTGTCATTTTCCGCGTTGTTCTCGATCGTCAATCCTCCAGGCTCGGCGCTGATCTTCAGCCAGGCGACGGCCGATCGCTCCCATGGAGACCGCCTGATCCTGGCTCGTCGGATCAGCATCTACTCGGCCATCATCATGCTCGTCGCGCTCTGGGGCGGCGCATACATATTGAGCTTCTTCGGCATCACCCTGGCGGCGCTCCGCGTCGCGGGCGGCGTCGTGGTCGCTGCGAGCGCATGGACCTTGCTTTTCCTCACCGAGACCTACGAGGCCGACAAGCAGAAGCAAGCATCCGAGGCGGCGGGCTATGAGGATGTCGCATTCTTCCCGCTGACGATGCCGTTCACCGCGGGTCCGGGCACGATCTCGGTCGCGATCGCGATCGGCGCGAACCATCCGCGCTCGAACGAGGAGTTCCTTGCCTTCGTCGCGGGAGCCTCGTTGGCGGCCTTGGCTGTCGCGGCGATCGTCTGGCTGGCCTATTCGTCGGCGGACCGGCTGCTGAATTTTCTCGGGCCCGGTGGTGCGCGTGTGCTGTCGCGCCTCTCGGCATTTCTGCTGCTGTGCATCGGCACGCAGATCGCAATGAGCGGTATCAGCGAATTCCTGCGTTCGCTCTGGCCCCACGCCTGACACGACCGCGCGGACGTTACTTTTGAGCGGTTGACGGCGCCGCCGCTTGCCTGCCTCATCCGCGGGGTTCAGGGAGCGTGCGATGAAGGATTTCCCGGCGGCGTATCAGGTGAGCAAGGGATCGGCGCTCGACGTCGACAAGGAGTTTTACGACCGCGTCGCCTCGGCCCCGGGCCGCAAACTGGTCGAACAATTCACGATCCCGATTCGCACAGGGCGCGCCTGGGAAGTGCCGGCCGGCCATGTTTTCCGAATCGTCGCCGTGGACGGCCCGCAGGTCGGCGATCTCAATATCTGGAACCGCCACGATCCCCGCGAGCGCCTATGGGCCTCGCGGACGCGCCAGCTTCAGGGCGCGCATGTCTCGACCCATGACCGCTTGTGGTCGACGCTGCCGTTCCTGCGGCCGCTCGCGACCATCACTGCCGACACCCTGGCGGGCTACGGGATCGACGAATATGGCGGCCGCATCCACGATCTCCTCGGAACGCGCTGCGACCCCTACGTCAACAAGCTGCTGACCGGGCAGGACTTCCATTTCCATTGCCATTCGAATCTCGTCCGCTCGGTCATGCCGTTCGGATTGACCGAGTTCGACGTGCACGACGTGTTGAACGTCTTCCAGGTCACCGGCCTCAACGCCGACGACATGTATTTCATGCGCGACTGCCCGGCGCAGAGGGGCGACTACCTCGAATTTTTTGCCGAGATTGATCTGCTCTGCGCGCTGTCGACCTGTCCCGGGGGCGATCTTTCCGTGCCGCTGTGGGGTCCGGACGCGCGAGACCCGATCGAGGTCTGCCGTCCTCTCGGCGTCGAGGTGTACAGACTGGATTCCGCGGCCATCAAGGGTTGGAAGAGTCCGGAAGTCGCGCCTTATCGCGGCCAGCACGGTCTGCGACCCGAAAAAGGCTGGTGGGACAAGGCCGGCGATTAACGAAGATGGGCGCCCGCTCCGGTTTCGGCCGGCTTCGGCCGGCTTGGATTAGAAATCTTAAAGAACCGAATTCTGCTTCAAAGACAGGCTCTTGCACAAATTTAGCCCATAAATCGCCCGCTTTTCATGCCTGCGGCGCGATTGACATGGACCTTTAGTGGAATAGCCTCTGCCGCTTCACCCAGCCCAGTTGGAGTGGTGTCGTGAAGTCTCGTTATCTGATTGCCGCGATGTGCCTGGCCCTGCCCGTCTCTATCGCCCCCGCATCCGCAAAAACCCTCGTCTACTGCTCCGAAGGCAGCCCGGAGAATTTCTATCCCGGCGTTCAGACGACGGGCACGTCGTTCGACGCCAACTCCCAGATCTATGGCCGCATCGTCGACTTCGAGGCAGGCGGCACCAAGGTCGTCCCTGGTCTCGCCGAGAAGTGGGAGATTTCCGAGGACGGCACGTCCTACACCTTTCACCTGCGCAAGGGAGTGAAGTGGCACTCCAACAAGACCTTCAAGCCGACGCGCGATTTCAATGCCGACGACGTCGTCTTCGCGATCGAGCGCATGTGGAAGAAGGAGAACCCCTACTTCAACGTGACGAGCCCGGACCATTCGTACTTCAACGACATGGCGATGCCGGAGCTGATCAAGTCGCTGGAGAAGGTCGACGACTACACGGTCAAGTTCACGCTCAACCAACCTGAAGCGCCGTTCCTCGCCAACCTCGCGATGGAATATGCGGGCATCCAGTCGAAGGAATATGCCGACGCGATGCTGAAGGTCGGCACGCCGGAGAAGATCGACCAAGAGCCGATCGGCACCGGTCCGTTCTACCTCGTCCAGTACCAGAAGGACGCGGTGATCCGGTACAAGGCATTCCCGCAATTCTGGGGCGGCAAGGCCAAGATCGACGACCTCGTCTTCGCCATCACACCCGACGCTTCGGTCCGCTGGGCCAAGCTGCAGAAGGGCGAATGCCATGTGATGCCCTATCCGAACCCGGCCGACATCGAAGCGATGCGCAAGGATTCGAACATCACGGTGCTGGAGCAGCCGGGCCTGAACATCGGCTACCTCGCCTACCAGACCCAGAAGAAGCCGTTCGACGACGTTCGCGTCCGTAAGGCGGTCTCCATGGCAATCGACAAGAAGGCCATCGTCGACGGCGTCTTCCTCGGCACCGGCGTCGCGGCGAAGAACCCGATTCCGCCGTCGATGTGGAGCTACAACGACTCGATCCAGGACACGCCCTACGATCCGGAAGGCGCCAAGAAGCTCCTTGCGGAAGCGGGCTATCCCAACGGCCTCGAAACCGATCTCTGGGCCATGCCGGTACAGCGTCCGTACAACCCGAACGCCCGCCGCATCGCCGAACTGATGCAGGCCGACCTCGCCAAAATCGGCGTGAAGGCCGAGATCAAGAGTTTCGAATGGGGCGAGTATCGCAAGAAGCTGCAGGCCGGCGAGCACCAGATGGCGCTGTTCGGCTGGACCGGCGACAACGGCGATCCGGACAACTTTCTGCACACCCTGCTCGGCTGCGCCTCGGCGCAGCAGACGAGCGGCTCGAACGTCGCCAAGTTCTGCAACAAGGAATATGACGACATCGTCGTGAAGGCGAAGGCGATCTCCGACCAGGCCGAGCGCACCAAGCTCTACGAGCAGGCGCAGGTGATCTTCAAGAAGGAAGAGCCTTGGTTCACGATTGCGCATGCCGTGCAGATCGGACCGATCCGCAAGAACGTGACCGGCTACAAGCTGAGTCCGTTCGGCCGTCACACTTTCTACGGTGTCGACATCAACTAAGGAGCGGGCCGCGGGCTGGACGACAGCCCGCGGCCATCCACCATGCTCAGGTTCGTACTTTCCCGCCTAGGCTTCCTGATCCCCACCTTTATCGGGATCACGCTTCTCACCTTCATCATGATCCGGCTCGTGCCGGGTGATCCCATCGAAGCTCAGGCCGGCGAGCGCGGCATCTCCGCCGCCCGGCATGAGGAACTGCGCAAGGCCTACGGCTTCGACCAGCCGGTCATCGTCCAGTACGGGCTCTATATCTCGCGCGTTCTGCAGGGCGATCTCGGCCGTTCCTTCGTCACCCGCAATTCGGTGGCGTCGGAGTTCTTCGAGCTTTTCCCCGCCACGGTCGAACTGTCGCTCTGCGCCATCATCTTCGCGGTAGGCATCGGACTTCCGGCCGGCATGATCGCGGCCGTCCGACGAAACTCGATCTTCGACCACGGCGTGATGGGCATATCGCTGACCGGCTATTCCATGCCGATCTTCTGGTGGGGCCTGCTGCTGATTCTGTTGTTCTCCGTCCAGCTCGGCTGGACCCCGGTCTCCGGGCGCATCGACCTGCTCTATTACATCGAGCCGGTGACGGGTTTTCTGCTGATCGACAGCCTGCTGTCCGGCGAGGAAGGAGCGTTCGGCTCCGCCGTCTCGCACCTCATATTGCCGTCGATCGTGCTTGGCACGATCCCGCTCGCCGTTATCGCGCGCATGACGCGCTCTGCGATGCTCGAAGTGCTCGGCGAGGACTACATCCGAACCGCTCGCGCCAAGGGCCTGTCGGGCATGCGCGTGATCGCGCTGCACGCCTTCCGCAACGCCCTGATCCCGATCGTCACCGTCATCGGCCTGCAGGTCGGCGTCCTGTTCACCGGCGCGATCCTGACCGAGACGATCTTCTCCTGGCCCGGCGTCGGCAAATGGCTGATCGAGGCAATCTACCGCCGCGATTATCCTGTGCTGCAGGGCGGCGTCCTGCTGATGGGTGCGGTCGTCATGATCGTGAACCTGCTCGTCGACCTCGCCTATGGCATCATCAATCCGCGCATCAGGCATGCCCGATGACCACCGAAGTGCTTCAGACGCCACCGATCGCGGCCGGCACGACGCTCACCGCCGCGCCGCCGTCGGGCCTCGCTGCCTTCTGGCACGATTTCCGTCGGAATGCCGGCGCGGTCATCGGCCTCGCCATCATCCTGTTCGTGACGCGGGCTTGCGGTGCTTTGCGCCGCTGATCGCGCCGCACCATCCGGACCGCACGAACTCGACCGCATTCCTTCGTCCGCCGGTCTGGCAGGACGGCGGTTCGTGGGCCCATCTCCTGGGGACCGACGCGATCGGCCGCGATCTCCTTTCTCGCCTGATCTGGGGCGCGCAGCTCTCGCTCTCGATCGGCATCGCCGTCGTCGTCCTCTCGCTCGTCTCGGGCGTGCTGATCGGCATGGCGGCGGGCTATTTCCGCGGCTGGATCGAGACCGCGATCATGCGGGCGATGGACGTCATCCTGACGCTGCCGAGCCTGCTGCTCGCCATCGTCATCGTCGCCATCCTCGGCCCCGGCCTCGCGAACGCGATGATCGCCGTCGCGCTCGTGACTTTGCCGCACTACGTCCGGCTGACGCGCGCCGCCGTCATCGGCGAACTGTCGAAGGACTACGTCACGGCCGCCCGCGTCGGCGGGTCGAGCAATCTGCGCATCATGTTCAAGGAAGTGCTGCCGAACTGCGCCGCGCCGCTGATCGTGCAGGCCTCGCTCGGCGTCTCCGCCGCGATCCTCGACGCGGCGGCGCTCGGCTTTCTCGGCCTCGGCGCCCAGCCGCCGGCGTCAGAATGGGGAACCATGCTCGCCGATGCGCGTGAATTCGTGCTGCGCGCCTGGTGGGTCGTGACCTTCCCGGGCCTGATGATCCTGATCACCGTGCTCGCGTTCAACCTCGTCGGCGACGGGCTGCGCGATGCGCTCGATCCCAAGCTGAAGCGGTGACCGGAATGGCTTTGCTGCAAATCCGCAATCTCTGCGTCCGCTTCCCGACCGCCGGCGGCACGCTCCAGGCCGTCGACGAGGCGTCTCGTTCGATCTCGACGAGGGCGAGGTCTTCGGCGTGGTCGGCGAAGTCCGGCTCGGGCAAGAGCATTTCGATGCTCGCGATGATGGGTCTCGTCCCGTTCCCCGGCATCGTCACCGCCGACAGCCTGACGTTCGACGGCCAGAACCTGCTCGGAATGTCCGCCCGTCAGCGCCGCAGGCTGATCGGCAAGGACATCGCCATGATCTTCCAGGATCCGGTGACGAGCCTGAACCCGTGCTTCACCGTCGGCTTCCAGATCGAGGAAACGATCCGCCTCCACCTCGGCCTCGACCGCAAGGCGGCGAGGCGGCGCGCGATCGAACTTCTCGATCAGGTCGGCATCACCGCGCCGGAGAGCCGCCTCTCCGCCTATCCGCACCAGCTTTCCGGCGGCATGAGCCAGCGTGTCATGATCGCCATGGCGATCTCCTGCAATCCGCGCCTGCTTATCGCCGACGAGCCAACGACCGCGCTCGACGTCACCATCCAGGCGCAGATCCTCGATCTCCTGCTCGACCTGCAACGCGATCGCGGCATGGCGCTGATCCTGATTACACACAGCATGGGCGTCGTCGCCGAAACCGCGAAGCGCGTGCTCGTGATGTATGCCGGCCAGATCATGGAGGAGCAGCCGGCCGCCAAGCTTTTCGCCGCGCCGCAGCATCCCTATACTGAGGCCCTGCTGAACGCGCTTCCCGAGCGTGCGATGGACGGCCGTCTCGCCACCATTCCCGGCATGGTTCCCGGCGCCTATGACCGGCCGAAAGGCTGCCTGTTCAGCCCGCGCTGCGTCTACGCGACAGATCATTCCCGCAACGACCAGCCTGCACTTGCGCGATTGGGCGGGCGGGCGCGTGCGCTGCCATTATCCGCTCGGCGATCCGCAGCGTCTGCAGAACATCGCCGCCGATACACCGGTCGGCATCACGGAGACCGCGTCATGAAAGCGGTCTCGGCGCACGATCTCGTGCAGATCTACACAATTCCCGCGCGGGATGTTCGCGGAGCCGGCGAAACTCACCGCCGTCGGCGGCGTGTCGTTCGACATCGAACCCGGCAAGACGCTCGCGGTCGTCGGCGAATCCGGTTCCGGCAAATCCACGCTCGGCCGCATGGTCGCGCTGATCGAACCCGCGACGTCCGGCCGAGCTCGAAATCGAAGGCGCGGACATCGCGCACGCGTCGAGGAGCAATCGGGCGAGACTTCGCCGCCATGTGCAGTTCGTCTTCCAGAACCCGTACGGCTCTCTCAATCCGCGCCGGAAGGTCGGCGCCATTCTCGAAGAACCTCTGATCGCGGCGAAACGCGGCGACCGCGCGATCACGCCGCGCCAAAGTGCGCGAGACCATGGCCCGCGTCGGCCTGCGTCCGGAACATGCCGATCGCTATCCGCACATGTTCTCCGGCGGACAGCGCCAGCGTATCGCGATCGCACGCGCACTGATGCTCGAGCCGAGCTTGATCGTCGCCGACGAACCGGTCTCCGCGCTCGACGTGTCGGTCCAGGCGCAGGTGCTGAACCTGCTCACCGATCTGCAGCGCGACATGGGCCTTGCCTATCTGTTCATCTCCCACGATCTCGGCGTCGTCCGTCACCTCGCGCACGAGCTGCTCGTGCTCTATCTCGGCACCGCGCTCGAGCAGGGTCCGAAGGACGTCATCTTCGCCCGGCCGTTGCATCCCTATACTCGCGCTCTTCTTGCCTCGACGCCGGACATCAATGCTCCGCGCCGTGAGCGCATCATTCTGAAAGGCGAACCGCCGTCGCCTTTCAGTCCGCCGGTGGGTTGCGTATTCTCAACCCGCTGTCCGACCGTCACCGACCATTGCCGGCAGGTGCGCCCCGTTTTGCGTCCCGTCGATGGCCGCATGATCGCCTGTCATTACGCCGAGCGCGTCCTGACCGGCGAAGTCGGTACATCTTGATCAACGCGGATCGGTATTCTTAATCCTGTGAACAGGTTAGCGGTATTCGTGACCGGGCAAGTATTCGCTCGCGACAGCACTCTATTCACTTAATCGAAACTGATTTGGACCAACTCTCGCGGCGTGAAAGCCGAACGCGAACACGCACCCACTTGGTTACGCTCGGAAAACGGGCGGGGGAGCATCTTCGCGTCGCGCCTCCCGCTTCGCTGGGTCATTCGGCTCAGCGTCACACTGACCTGTGCCGCCGTCATCGCGATCGCCTCCGTGTTCATCAGCCGGGCGCATACCGATGCGATGCGCGCGGCGGAGCGGAATTCGCAAAACCTTGTCAGGATGCTGGCGCAGCATACGGAACGGACTTTCGACTCCGTCGATATGCTGCTCAGCCTTCTTGCGCATGAACTCGGCCCGGCCCCCGACGATCCGATCCGCCGCAGCGACGTCACGGGCAGCCTCGCGCTGCTCACCCAGAGCCTGCCGCACATCGTGGCCGTCCGCCTCGTCGCACCGGGGGCTCCCGCCCCGCTTTATGACTTCGAACGCTCCGCGTCGGTCGGCAATCTTCTCGATCAGGACGCGATCAACGCGCATCAGGCAAACCCCTTTCGTGGGATTTATGCCAGCGAGGCGACATTCGACCCGGTAAGCGGAAAGAAGGTCGTCGCAATCAGCCGGCGCGTCAGCGGCCGCGAAGGCGTGCCGGGACATGTGGTCATGGCGCTGATCAGCCTGGACTATCTCAACAGCTTCTACTCCTCCATCGCAGTCGGCCCTCACGGCGCCGTTGCGATGTTCCGTCCCGACGGCACGATTCTCGCCCGCCACCCGATGCTGCAGGGGGGCATCAGCAAGAGCCTCGCGAACAGCGTGATGTTCAAGGAGCCGATGTCCGACCAGCCGACCGGCACATTCCAGCAGCCGTCCAATATCGACGGGATCGAGCGGATTTTCAGCTTCGTTCGATTGGAGGACGTGCCCGTCATCGTCAGTATCGGAATCTCGCTCAGCGACGCACTGATGCAATGGCAGCACGACGCGCTGAGCAATGCCCTGCTTGCGCTCGCCGGCGTGATCTTCCTCGCCGTCGTCGGCGAAATGCTGGCTCGCGAGGCGACGCAGAGGGACAATTCGGAAAAAGAGCTAGTGCGCGCGGCGAATTACGATGCCCTGACCGGCCTCACCAACCGCACTCTCTTCGGCCGCGAGCTGGAAGCTGCGCTGCGGGAGGCCGCGGGCACCAACCAGCGGCTTTGCGTGCTCCTCGTCGACCTCGACAATTTCAAGCACGTCAACGACACGCTCGGCCACATGGCCGGCGACCGTCTGCTCAGCGAAGTCGGCCGCAGGCTTCTCGTGGCGATCGGTCCGAACGATCTCGTCGCGCGCTTCGGCGGCGACGAATTCGCGATCATCGTTCCGGGCACGCTCGGACGAGGCATCAGCGTCGCCGAGGACGTGCTGATGCATCTGCGCGAACCCTGCCAGTTCGAGGGGCACGCGCTGTCGATGCCGGCATCGATCGGCATTACCGCGTATCCACGCCACGACAGTGAAGCGTCCGAGCTCATGAAGAACGCGGACATCGCGCTCTACAGCGCCAAATCGCTCGGCCGAAACCAGTACTGCGTCTACTCGCCCGACATGCGCAAACGCATTGTCGACGAGGTCGCGCTCCTCGAAGAGATCCGCGAGGCGATCGAGCGCGAACAATTCGTTCCGTTCTATCAGCCGCAGGTCTGTATCCGCACTGGCGCCGTCCTCGGCTTCGAGGCGCTCGCCCGCTGGAACCACCCGGAGAAGGGTGTTCTGTCGGCCATGGCTTTCGCGACGGTTTTCGCCAACCACGAATTGTCGATGGCCTTCGGGCGCGAACTGCGCGCACAGATCTTTCGCGACATGAAGGAGTGGACCCGCGAAGGCATCCACTTCGTGCGCGTCGCGGTGAACGTATCGAGCGCCGAACTGCAGACCGGGTCGTTCGCCAAGAGCCTCCGCACCGAAATGGCGACGGCGGGCATAGAGGCGCACCAGATCGAGATCGAAATCACCGAAGGCGTCCTGTTCGAACAGAATTCCGCGAATGTCCGCGCAAACCTCGAAGCGCTTCGCGAGGCGGGCGTGGCGCTCGCTCTCGACGATTTCGGCACCGGCTACGCTTCGCTCACGCATCTCAAACAGTTCCGCGTCAATGTTCTGAAAATCGACCAGAGCTTCGTGCGGGACCTCGAGAGCAACACCGACAGCGCAGGCATCGTCTCCGCCGTTGTCAATCTCGGCCGCAGCCTGAACATGTCCGTCGTCGCCGAGGGCGTCGAGACGCAGGCGCAACGCGCCTTCCTGCTCTCAACCGGTTGCGGCCTGGGCCAAGGCTATCTCTTCGCCAAGCCCATGCCGGCCAAGGATGTCGTCACCTATCTGAAGCGCGCGACCGAGCAAGGGCTCGGCGCCACGGGGACCTGAATGCGGCACCCGGTCTGCAATCGCCGCCAATTCATGACCGCAACCACGGGTCTGGCGCTCGCCGGCCTGTCCGCGAGTCCCACGCGCGCCGCTCTGCCCTGGAAACCCGACGGGCCGGTGCGCATCGTCGTGCCATTCGCCGCCGGCGGCGCGACGGATACGCTCGCGCGCATTCTCGCCGACGAACTTCCGAACACTCTCGGCCGGTCGGTCTACGTGGAGAACATCACCGGCCGAGGCGGACGAACCGGCATCCTCCAATTTCTGGCCACAGCCACCGGCGCGAACGACCTGCTGCTCGGCCATAGCGGCACGCACGGCGCGGCGAAGGCGATGCTCGACGATGCTGGATACGATCCCGAGACCGATTTCGCGCCCGTTGCGCTGATCGCCGACACGCCGGTCGTTCTGGCCACCCGGCGCGGCCTCGCCCATGATTTCACCGATCTCATCAGAGTATTCCGCGAGAAAGGACCGGCGATCACGATCGCCCACTCCGGGCCGGGCGGCGGCGCGTATGCGGGAACGCTGGTTCTCGTATCGGAACTGAATATCTCGCCGACCTTCGTCACCTATACCGGCAGCGGTCCAGCGTTGAACGATCTGATCGCTGGCCAGGTCGATGTCCTGATCGACCAGGTGGTTAACATAGCGCATGCCGTCGCCATGCACCGTATCGACGCCTATGTCGTCGCCGCCAACAAGCGCTCGAACGTATTGCCGGATATCCCCCTGGCGCGAGAGGTCGGCATGCGCTTTCCGGTCGAGGCCTGGACCGCGCTGTTCGCCGCGCGCGGCACGCCGCCGGAACATATCCAGGCGCTCAACTCCGCAGTTTGCACGACGCTCGACCAGCCGCGTTTTCGCAACCGCCTCATCGATCTCGGCGCGGAAATACCGGCCGACAACCGGCGGACGCCGGAGGCCCTCTCGCTCCTCGTGAGAAGCGAGGTCGAGCGCTGGGAAGCCGCCGGGCTCCGCGGCAGCCAGCTGTAATCCGCTTGTCACAAAGCACCGCTTGAGTGCGCCGCTTTCAAGCGGGATAACAGGTCATGGCGCTGATCGAGATCAATCAAGGCGAACCCGAAGCTCCCTGGTATGACGCCGAGGGATTGTCGGAGGCGCCGGTCATCCACCCTTCCGCAACCGTGCTGCGCACCCGCGTCGGTCCCTGGACCTCGATCGCCAAGGGCTGCGAGATCACTGATTCCGATTTCCTCGATTTCGCCTATGCGACGCCGCACGTGCAGATATTCAACGCGGAGATCGGCAAGTTCTGCAACATCGCGACGAACGTTCGCATCAACCCGACCAATCATCCGATGTGGCGGGCGACGCTGCACCATTTCACTTATCGCTCGCGCTGCCACCACATGGCCGAGGACGACGATCGCGAGATCTTCGAATGGCGACTGAAGAACCGCATCGTGATCGGCCCGGACGTCTGGATCGGCCATGCGGCGATCATCATGCCGGGGGTCAATATTGGCACCGGCGCGGTGATCGGCTCGGGCGCCATCGTCACCAAGGACGTGCCGAATTACGCCGTCGTCGTCGGCTCGCCCGCGCGGGTCATCAAGCGCCGTGTGGACGAGGAGACCGAGGCCCGCCTACTGCGCATCAAATGGTGGGACTGGAGCCACGCCCGGCTGACCGCAGCGCTGGGTGATTTCCGCAAGCTCGACGTTGTCGAGTTCGCCAAACGCTACGACGTCGCCGAGGTGACTGCCTAGCGCTCGATCGTCAGTTCGACACGGTCGGCCACGAAGCGCGACTGCGTCGCCTGGATGCGAACGCCGTCCGGGTCGACGTTGATGCTGTTGATGATGAGCACGACACGGCCGGGTGCGATGTCGAGCTGCGCCGCCTCGGCCGGATCGGCCATCCGCGCCGTGATGCGGGTCGACAGGCGCTTGTAGTCTTCGAGGCCGAGCTTCTTGTAGGCCTTGGTCAGTGAGCCCTTGGCGGCGAAATGCTGGTCGAGGCCGAGGAAGCGGGGTAGCGGAAAACAGGTTCGCGCGAACGACAGGGGCACACCGTCGGCGCGGTAGATCGTGTGCATCTGCAGGATCGGCGATCCTTTCGCGATGCCGAGCGCCTCGGCGATGCCCTCATCGGCCGGCACATGCTCCGCGGAGAGAAGTTCGCCACGCGCCTCGCGGCCGACCTTCGCCATCACTTCCGAGAAACGGGTCTTCAGGCCGATGGGATAGCTGACCGGCGCCGCTTCGACGAAAGTGCCGCTCCCTTGCGTGGCGCGCACGAGGCCGCGTTCGGCCAGCATAGCGAGCCCGCGCCGGACGGTATGGCGATTAACGCCGAACCGCTCCGCGAGCTGCGATTCCGGTGCGAGCTTGTCACCCGGCTTCAACCGGCCCGATGTAATGTCGGCCTCGACCGCATCCGCCACCTGCCGCCACGCCGCCAGCCCCAAAGCCCTGTCGAGCACCTGATCCCTCGTGATCGTCATTCCGTCATCAAAACTTCATTGGACATAGTTTGGCCAGTTGTCTAGAAAAATAGACAACATTCGACGACAGGATCGTGAATGATCGAGACACCAATGTACGAGCCCCGACAGGAAGCTATGCGCGTCTATGCGCTGGCGACAGCCGATGAACTCATGGCCGCGCTCGACAAGGTTGGGCACCCGACCGGCGCCGAGGAAATGCGTACGCCCGAGATCGGCCTCGTTATGGCGCGCGGCCGCATCGGCGGGACGGGTGCTCCGTTCAATGCCGGCGAGGTCAGCGTCACTCGTGCGGCAGTCAGGTTGACGACCGGCGAGATCGGCGTCGCCTACCAGCTCGGCCGCGACAAGCCGAAAGCTCGCAGCGCGGCAACGCTCGATGCGCTGTGGCAGGCGGGCCGAGGCGCCGAGATCGAGGCAGCACTCGAGCCGGTCCGCACTCGCATCGCCGAGGAACGCGCGCTGAAGGCGCGACGCGTCGCGGCCACCAAGGTCGATTTCTTCACCATGGTTCGGGGGGAGGACTGATGGCGGCCCAGGCTTTCGCCAATCCCGTCTTCGACGCCCAGCGGGTCTTCCGCGCGGCAATGAACGCTCTGTCACGTCCCGGCACGCCACAGAAGCTCGACTGCGAAATCATGCCGCCTGCCTCGCTGCCCGCCGAACTCGCAGCCTTGGCGCTGACACTCGCCGACCACGAGACGCCGCTCTGGCTCGACGCGGCTTTGGCCGGATCGCGCGAGGTCACGGACTATCTCCGCTTCCACACCGGCGCGCCGATCACGGCCGATCCGCACGAGGCACATTTCGCGCTGGTCTCCGACCCGGCGCTTTGCCCCTCGCTCCACAGCTTCGCGCTCGGCACACCGGATTATCCGGACCGTTCGACGACGCTATTTGTACGTACGAATCAAATCACCGTGGAAGGCGACCTAGACTCTGAGCGGCCCCGGCATTCGGGGCACGGCCACGATCTCGATCGACCCGCTGCCTCCCGCTTTCCTTCGCGAATGGATCGCCAACAGCGCTCTGTTCCCGTGCGGTGTGGATGTGTTGTTCACGACGAACGGCCTGGTCGCCGGCCTGCCGCGCACGACCGTGATGGAGACGCGCTGATGTATGTCGCGGTGAAAGGCGGCGAGGCCGCCATCGACAATGCCCATGCTCTCCTCGACCACGAGCGGCGCGGCGATCCATCCGTTCCCGAGCTTTCGGTCGCGCAGATCCGCGAGCAGATGACGCTCCTCGTCGACCGCGTGATGACCGAGGGTTCGCTTTATGATCCGAACCTTGCCGCGCTTGCTCTGAAGCAGGCGCGCGGCGACCTGATCGAGGCGGTGTTCCTCGTCCGCGCCTTCCGCACGACGCTGCCGCGCTTCGGCACGTCTGAGCCAATCGACACCGATGCGATGCGCGCTATCCGCCGCGTCTCGGCGATCTACAAGGATCTGCCGGGCGGACAGGTGCTCGGACCAACCTTCGACTACACGCACCGCCTGATCGACTTCGCCCTCGCGGCCGAAGGCGAGCCGGAGACGCCGATCCAGGGCCGGGCAGCCGCGGAGGCGATGCCGCATGTCACGAGCCTGCTCGACGGCGAAGGCCTGATCGAGCGTGAGCCTGCGGCAGACCCGAATATCCCGGTCGGCGACCTGACCCGCGAACCGCTCGATTTCCCCGCCGGCCGCGATCTCCGTCTGCAAGCACTGGCACGCGGCGACGAAGGCTTCGTTCTGGCGCTCGGCTATTCGACCCAGCGGGGTTTCGGCCGCACCCATCCCTTCACCGGCGAAATCCGCATCGGCGATGTCGAAATCGAGTTCGTGCCGGAAGAACTCGGTTTTGCGGTACCGCTCGGCGAGATGACCCTCACCGAGTGCGAAATGGTCACGCAGTTCACCGGCTCGGCCGCCCAGCCGCCGCAGTTCACGCGCGGCTACGGCCTCGCTTTCGGCCGCGGCGAACGCAAGGCCATGGCGATGGCTCTGGTCGATCGTGCGTTGCGTGCTCGTGAGTTCGGCGAGGAGGTCGCTGCACCGGCGCAGGACGAGGAATTCGTCCTTTCGCACTGCGACAACCTGCAGGCCACCGGCTTCGTCGAGCACCTGAAGCTGCCGCACTATGTCGACTTCCAGGCGGAACTCGAACTCGTCCGCCGCATGCGCGCCGAGCACGAGGCCGGCCGCCAAACCGATACGCTGGAGGCCGCGGAATGAACGAGCACGCGCAGGCCACGGGCTACAATTTCGCCTATCTCGACGAGCAGACGAAGCGGATGATCCGCCGCGCGATCCTGAAAGGGATCGCGATCCCCGGCTATCAGGTGCCGTTCGCCAGTCGCGAAATGCCGATGCCATACGGGTGGGGTACGGGCGGTGTGCAGGTGACGGCCGCGATCCTCGGTCCCGACGATGTGCTGAAGGTCATCGACCAGGGTTCCGACGACACCACCAACGCTGTCTCGATCCGCAAATTCTTCGCCCGTACGGCCGGTGTTGCGACAACGACCAAGATGGCGGAAGCGACCGTGATCCAGACGCGCCACCGCGTGCCGGAGACGCCGCTGCGCTCGGACCAGGTGCTCGTCTATCAGGTGCCGATCCCCGAGCCGCTCCGCTTCCTCGAACCGCGCGAGACCGAGACACGCAAGCTGCATGCGCTCGGCGAATACGGCCTGATGCATGTGAAGCTCTATGAGGACATCGCCCGCCACGGCCATGTCGCGACGACCTATGCCTATCCGGTCGAGGTCGCCGGCCGATACGTGATGGACCCGTCGCCGGTGCCGAAGTTCGACAATCCGAAAATCGACGATTGCGAGGCGCTGCAGCTCTTCGGCGCCGGCCGCGAGAAGCGCATCTACGTGGTGCCGCCGCACACGAAAGTCCGCAGCCTCGACTTCGAGGACCATCCGTTCCGGGTACAGACCTTCAAGGACCCCTGCGCGCTGTGCGCCGCCGAGGGCGTCTACCTCGACGAGGTCGTGCTCGATGATCGCGGCGGGCGGATGTTCGTCTGCTCCGACACCGATTATTGCGAGGAACGCCGCGAGGACGGACATCGTGGCGCGATGCTGGGCTCTGCCCCCTTTGCCAAGGAGCTTGCGGAATGACCAAGCCCCTGCTTACCGCCCGTGGTCTCGCGAAGAGCTACGGCCCCCGCGTGGCCTGCGCCGACGTCTCGCTCGACCTCTACGAGGGCGAAGTGCTGGCCATCGTCGGGGAATCCGGTTCCGGCAAGTCGACCTTGCTCGGCCTGCTCGCGACCGAGACAGCGCCCGATGCCGGCGAGGTCCATTACCGCTTCCGTGACGAAGAAGTGCGCGATCTGCTGACGCTGGGCGAAGCCGAACGGCGCCTCCTGATGCGCACCGATTGGGGCTTCATCCGGCAAGATGCGACGCAGGGCCTACGCATGCCAGTTTCGGCCGGCGGCAATGTCGGCGAACGGCTGATGGCCGTCGGCGCGCGCCATTACGGCAATATCCGCGCGACGGCCGAGGACTGGCTTGAGCGTGTCGAGATCGATCCCGGCCGCATCGACGACAGCCCGAAAACCTTCTCCGGCGGCATGCGCCAGCGCCTGCAGATCGCCCGCAACCTCGTCACCCAGCCAAGGCTCGTCTTCATGGACGAGCCGACTTCGGGTCTCGACGTCTCGGTGCAGGCGCGCCTGCTCGACCTGATCCGAACCCTGGTCGCCGAACTGGGACTCGCTGTCGTCATCGTCACTCACGATCTCGCGGTGGCGCGCCTGCTGTCGCATCGGATGATGGTGATGAAGGGCGGCCGTGTCATCGAGACCGGCCTCACTGACCAAGTGCTCGACGATCCGCGCGAGCCCTACACCCAACTCCTCGTTTCCTCCGTCCTGGCGGCCTGACCCATGCAGCCTCTCATCAAGCTCAACGGCGTCTCGAAGGCCTTCACACTCCATCTGCGCGGCGGCATGCGGCTCGATGTCGTCAGCGATGTCGGCTTCGACGTCATGCCCGGCGAATGCGTCGTCCTGGGCGGTCCGTCGGGCTCCGGCAAGTCGTCGCTGCTGAAGATCGTCTACGGCAATTACCGCTGCGACCACGGCTCCGTCCTTGTTCGCGACGGTGATGAGTACGTCGATGTCGCCGCCGCCGAGCCGCGCCGCATGATCGCGCTCCGCCGTGATGTGATGGGCTATGTCAGCCAGTTCCTGCGCGTCATCCCGCGAGTTTCGACCATCGACGTCGTCGCCTCGGCCGGCCGCGACAGCGGCCTTGCGCCGAAGGTCGCGCAGGCTCGTGCCGGAGAACTGCTCAGCCGTCTCAACGTGCCGGAACGCCTCTGGGATCTGCCGCCCGCGACCTTTTCCGGCGGCGAGCAGCAGCGCGTGAACATCGCCCGCGGCTTCATCGCCGACCTGCCGGTGCTTCTGCTGGACGAGCCGACCGCTTCGCTCGACGCGGCTAATCGCGCCGTCGTCGTGGAACTGATCGAAGCTCGCAAAAAGGCGGGCACGGCCATCATTGGCATCTTCCATGACGAGGATGTGCGTGACCACGTCGCAAGTCGCGTCGTAGACGTGACACGTTTCGCGGCCAAAGCGGCCTGAGGAGAGATCAACTCATGCCCGACCAGGTCAAAATCATCGAGAATGCCGAAATCGTCTTAGCCGACCGCGTCGAACGCGGCTGGCTTGCGGTCGTGGACGGCAAGGTCAGCGAGACCGGCACCGGCACGCCGCCGGAGAAGGGCTTCGACCTGCACGGCGATTACCTCATTCCCGGCCTCGTCGAACTGCACACCGACCATCTTGAGAGCCATTACGTCCCGCGCCCGAAGGTCTATTGGAACACGATGGGCGCGGTGCTGGCCTACGACGCCCAGATCGTCGCCTCGGGCATCACCACCGTTTTCAACTCGCTTCGCTGCGGCTCCGACCTCGACGGCGGCGGTCTCGGGGCGGACCTGATGCAGCTCGGCGAAGCGCTGGACACGGCCCGAAACCAGGGCCTGTTCCGCGCCGAACACCTGACGCACCTGCGCTGTGAAGTGCCGTCTGCGGACGTGGTGGATTCGTCGACGGCGTTTTCGGCGCTGTACCCGGTCAGCCTGATGTCCTTGATGGATCACACGCCGGGCCAGAGGCAGTTCCGCGACCTCGACAAATACCTGACCTATTACATGGGCAAGCGCGGCGGTTCGGTCGAAGAGTTCAAGGCGCAGATGGATGCGCGCGTCGAACAGAACGGCGCCTATAGCGCAGTCAATCGACCGAAAGTCATCGCATTCGCACGCGCCAACGGCATCCCGCTTGCGAGCCATGACGACACCACGCTGTCCGAGGTCGACCAGACCGTCGAGGAGGGCGTCTCGCTCGCCGAATTCCCGACCACGCTCGAATCCGCGGCCGCGCTTCGGGGTCACGGCATCGCGGTGATGATGGGCGCTCCGAACCTCATTCGCGGCGGCTCGCATTCCGGCAATCTCGCGGCCATCGAAGCGGCGGAGGCCGGCTGCCTCGACATCCTGTCCTCGGACTATGTCCCGGCGAGCCTGCTAATGGCCGCCTTCGACCTGCCGAACCGCGTTCCCGGCATCGACCTCTCGGCCGCGATCCGCACGGTGACCAAGACCCCGGCGGAAGCGACCGGCCTGCACGACCGGGGCGAGATCGCCCCCGGCCAGCGCGCCGACCTCGTCCAGATCAAGCTGGCGAACGGCGTGCCGGTCGTCCGCCGCGTCTGGCGCCAGGGCGAGCGGGTGCTCTGAGATGGCGGGCGGTTTCGTCTTCGTCGTCGGTCCGAGCGGCTCGGGCAAGGACAGCCTGATCGGCTATGCGAAGACGACGCTCGCGGGCGACGAATCCGTCGTCTTCCCGCGCCGCATCGTGACACGGCCAAGCTCCGCGCATGAGGACCACGACACACTGGACGAGACGGCCTTCGCCGAGGGGGAAAGCGCGGGCGCCTTCACGCTCTGCTGGCGCGCGCACGGCCTCGGCTATGCCGTGCCGAAATCGGCGTTGCAGGACGTGCAGCAAGGCCGCGTCGCGGTCTGCAACATCTCGCGCCGCATGGTGCCCTGGAGCCGTATCCACCTGCCGAAGGTCACCGTGGTCGAGGTCACCGCGCCGGTCGAACTGCTGCGCGAGCGCCTCGCCGGGCGCGCCCGTATCGAGGATGGCGATCTCAACGCCCGCCTCACCCGCTCACTGGAGGTCTGGACGCCGGTCGATGCGACCATCGTCAACGACCGCTCCATCGACGAGGCGGGACGCGAACTCGTCGCGCTTATCACCAGCCATATCACCGCCTGCCGCGCCGACGGGCCGGTCGAGGAGAGGCTCGTTCCGCGTTTCAACTAGGGAGGTTACGACCGATGTCGATTGTCCGCTCCGTCGAGGAGCTCGAAGCCATCTACGGCACGACCGGAGAGACATCGACGGCCAAGGTCGCCAACCGCATCACACCGCATTATCGCGCCTTCATCGAGGTCTCGCCCTTCGCGGCGCTGGCGACCTGCGGACCCGAGGGGCTCGACTGCTCGCCGCGTGGCGATCTCGGCGGCTTCGTCCGCATCCACGACGAGAAGACGTTGATGATGCCCGACCGGCGCGGCAACAACCGCATCGACTCGCTGAAGAACATTGTGCGCGACCCGCGCACCGCCTTCATGTTCATGGTCCCCGGCCACGGCAATGCGATCCGCATCAACGGTCGCGCCGAGGTGAGCGTGGATACCGATCTGCTCGCCTCCTTCGCCGTCGACGGCAAGGCGCCGCGCTCGGTCATCGTGATGCATGTCGACGAGGTCTATTTCCAGTGCGCCCGCGCGATCGTCCGCTCGGAACTCTGGAACCCGGCCCGCCATATCGACCCGAAGGGCCTGCCGACGCCCGGCGAAATGCTGCTGGCGATGAGCGAGGGGCGTGTCGGCGGCGAGGAATACGACGCTGCCTGGAACGCGAGGGCGCAGGCGACCTTGTGGTGAGATGATCTAAGCGTCGTCCTCCAGCTCGACCGGAGGACCCAGCGGCGCCTATGGATGCTCCGGCCAAGCCGGAGCATGACGGATCAGATAAACTTCGCCCGAATCCTCTGGCTGAGGACGTCGAGCAGCGACACCGTCACGATGACGATGAGCAGCACCGCGCCGGCCTGCTGATATTCGAACGAGCGCATGACCTCGTTGAAGGTCATCCCGATGCCGCCGCCGCCGACGATGCCGAGGACGGTGGCGGAACGGACGTTCGATTCGAAGCGGTAGAGCGTGAACGAGATCCAGAGCGGCAGGACCTGCGGGATGACGCCGAAGACGATCTCCTGCAGCTTGGTCGCGCCGGTGCCGCGAATGCCCTCGACCGGGCCGTGGTCGATGGCCTCGACCGCTTCTGAGAACAGTTTGGCGATGATGCCGGTCGTGTGCAGGAAGAGCGCGAGCACGCCGGCGAACGGGCCGAGGCCGACGGCGGCGATGAAGATCAGCGCAAAGACGAGTTCGTTGATGGCGCGCAGGGCGTCCATCAGGCGGCGCATCGGGAATGTGACCCAGGCCGGCGCGATGTTCGACGAGCAGAGCAACGCGCACGGGATGCCGAGGATGACGGCGAGGAGCGTGCCCCAGATGGCGATCGCCAACGTTTCGAGCATGCCCTTCATATAGAATTCCCACTCATGGAAGTCGGGGCGGAAGAAGTCCTTGCCCAGCTCGGCCATGTTGCGGCTGTCCTTGACGAGCTGCGCCGGATTCATCTCCGCCGAATGCCATGCCCAGACCAGAACCGCGACGCCGATTCCCGCACCGACGGTTCGGGTGACGATCGAAAGGACGGAGCGTGGCGGCACCGGCATGGTCGGCGCGGGCGTCATCAGGGTCGAGCTCATCGTCGCGTTTCTCCGTAATCAAAAAAGGAGGGACCCGTAGGTCCCTCCAAGCCTCCGGGGACAGTCCGGATTACATGTTCGGGATGCTGGCCATCAGCTTGTCGAGCGCGGCGAGCTGGGCGTCGATCTCGGCGACCTTCTTGGCCTTCTCGTCGGCCGACAGCTTGTCGTCGTTCTGCGCCTTCAGCTTGCTCTTGAAGAGCTCGAGCTGACGGATCGGATAGAGCTGCGCGTTCGACGAAGCGACGAACGGACCCCAACCATCGGACGTGGTCTTCAGGATGTCGCGAGCGCGGGTCACTTCTTCAGCCGAGCCGAGACGGCCGTAGCCGAGGAAGAAGGCGTAAACCTTGGCCTTCACGTCGGCCGGGAGGTCCGAGCGCCACACGATCGGGTCGGACGGGATGAGCGGCGAGCGCCAGATTTCCTTGAGCTTGTCGAAGTCCGCGGCGCGGTTCAGCTTCAGGCGGTCCATGCTCTCGGTGTTGTTGGTCGCGACGTCGACCTGGCCGTTGGCGACGGCGAGAGCGTTGCCCTCATGGTTCGAAACCACGACGCGCTTGAAGCACGAGTTCGGATCGGTCTTGTTCAGCGCGAACACGTAATAGCTCGGGACGAGGTTGCCCGAGGTCGAGTTCGCGTCGCCGTTGCCGAAGTTCAGGCCCTTCGAGCAGTCGAGAACGTCCTTGAGCTCGTTGAGCGCGGTGTTCGACTTGTTGGCGAGGAGCAGCGAGTAATAGCCCTTGGTGCCGTCCGGCTTGGTCGTCTGGGCGAACACTTCGCCACCGGCGCGGTCAACGGCTTCCATGGCGGCCTTGTTGCCGTACCAGGCCACGTCGACCTTCTTGAAGCGCATGGCTTCGATGACGCCGGCATAGTCCTGCGCGAAGAACGCCTTCACCGGAACGCCGACGGCCTTTTCCAGGTCCTTCAGCATCGGCTCGAAGCTCTTCGAGAGAGCCGAGGAACTCTCCGTCGAGATGATGCCGAAATTCAGCTGCTTGATCTCTTCAGCATTCGCCGAACCGGCGAAAGTCAGCGCCGCAAGCGCGCCAATGACGAACTTCTTCATGGTTCTCTCCGTGTAAAAAGCGTCAGTCAGTTCACGCGGGCGAGTTCGGCCGCATGGGTACGCGTGACATCGATGATCGCCGGCTCCACGACCGGCGTCGCTTCGCTCTGGCCCGGCAGGATCAGTTCCTCGGCCGAGGCGCCGTAGAGTTCCGTCAGGAACACCGGCGTAAGCTTCGCGGCAGGACCGTCGAAGACCACTTCGCCGGCGCGCATCGCGACCACACGGTCGAAATAGGCGCGGGCGTAATCGACTTGATGCAACGAGACGAGAAGCGTGATGCCCTGCGTCCGGTTCAGCTTGGACAGGATTTCCATCACCCGCTTCGCCGACTTCGGATCGAGGGATGCAATCGGCTCGTCGGCGACAATGATCTCGGCACGCTGGACAAGGGCGCGGGCGATCGCCGCGCGCTGCTGCTGGCCGCCCGAAAGGGCCTCCGCGCGCTTGTAGATGTGCTGCTCGATGCCGACCTGGGTCATCGCCAGCCAAGCCGCCTCGCGGTCGGCGGGCTCGAACATTCCGAGCGTGCCGCGCAACGCCGAGATGCGGCCGAGCGACCCGACAAGCACGTTCGACAGCACCGACATGCGGTTCACGAGATTGAACTTCTGGAAGATCAGGCCGATGCGGCGGCGGATGCGGCGCGCGTCGCCCGAAAGCTTGCCGTTCGACTGGATCGCCTCGCCGAATACGCGAACCTCGCCGCCGTCGGCATCGCCGACGAGCAGGCCGGACGCCAGTCGCATCATGGTCGACTTGCCGGAGCCCGACGCACCGATCAGCGCGACACGCTCGCCAGCCTTGATGGACAGCGAAATGCCGCTTACCGCGCGGACAGTTCCATAGGTCTTGGACAGACCACGAATGGCCAGTGCTTCTGTCATGGCATTCTGAACCCCGGTTTTCGGAGTCCTTAGAAGCCCTGCATGACGCTCAGATGACGCCAGCTTTCCTGTGCACTCTCCCCGTGGAAGAGAATGACATCCCGGCGTCATCATCCGGCCCCAGGATGAAAGGCTAGATTTAAGCGCCAAATGCTCGACGCACCTTCCCACGATCTAGACCGCGCGACGGTTCAGAAGGCCTATGGTGGCTGGGCGCCGATTTATGACGCGCTGTGCGGCCCGGTCTTCCTCATCGGCCGCAAAGCCGCTGTAAAGGCGGCGCGCCAGGTCGGCGGCAAGGTGCTCGAGATCGGCGTCGGCACCGGATTGTCCTTTGCGGACTACGACGGGACGACCGAGGTCACCGGCATCGACATCACGGAGCCGATGCTCGCGAAGGCGCGCCGCAAGCTTGAGACCGGCCGCTACCCTTACGTCCGCGACGTCCTCATCATGGATGCGCACAATCTCGAATTCGCGGACGCGAGCTTCAACGTCGTCGTCGCGCAGTTCGTGATCACTCTTGTCGCGGACCCGGAGCGCGTGCTGGACGAGGCCGCGCGCGTGCTGAAGCCCGACGGCGAGATCATTCTGATGAGCCATCTCTATTCGGAGCAGGGCATTGGGGCCGCGATTGAGCGTTGGGTCGCCCAGCGCACCCGCGCTATCGGCCTGCGCCCCGAATTCCCGTTCTCGCGCCTCATCCGATGGTCTGAAACCCAATCCGACATCGAACTCGCGGAGCGCCGCGATCTCGGTCCGCTCTACAGCCTCGTCCGCTTCCGAAAGCTCGGCTGAACGCTCCTAGACCTGTTGAGCAGTGGCGTTCGCAAATCCTTCATCGAACTGTCTCCGGCCCGTCGCGAGATGTTGTTTTGGTCGTCACGATCCCACCGCGCCGCGCGGTGAAGGACGATCATTACTTCAGGACACAAGCCGATGCCCCGGCTCAACACCGAACCGTTCGCCTTTCTGAGCAAATTCACGCCGCGCAATGCAGCGACCGTCGCCAGCAGCGCCGGACGCGCCCCGATCATCTGGCTGAAGGACCGCAACGAGGTCCATGGCGAGAGCCTCGGCCAGATCGGTTCGCTGGAAGTCCGCCTCTGCCGTAGCGCCGCCGACGTGAAGCGTGCGCAGAAGCTCCGCTACAAGGTGTTCTACAAGGAAATGGCGGCGATCGCCGACGCCCGTACCTACTTCACCAAGCGCGATATCGACGCCTTCGATTCAGTCTGCGACCACCTGCTCGTCGTCGACCACGACGCGCCCCGCAAGAAGCCGTGGAAGGGCCCGAAGGTCGTCGGCACCTATCGCCTGCTCGGCCAAACCGCGGGTCGCGCCGACGGCGGCTTCTACACCGCCGGCGAATACGAGATCGACAAGCTGATCGCCCTCCATCCCGGCCTGCGTTTCCTTGAGCTCGGTCGTTCCTGCGTGCTGCCGCCCTACCGCAACAAACGCACCGTCGAATTGCTGTGGCACGGCATCTGGGCCTATGTGGTCAAGAACCGATTCGACGTGATGGTCGGCTGCGCGAGCTTCCCCGGCACCGACGCCAATACGCACAAGCTCGCTTTGTCCTTCCTGCACCATTACGCGCCGGCTCCGGCCGAATGGCAGGTCTCGGCTCACGCGGCCATCCGCGCGCCGTTCGATCTCCTGCCGAAAGAGGCGGTCGATCCGAAGCATGCGATGCGCGAACTACCGCCGCTGATGAAGGGCTATCTGCGTCTCGGCGCCATGTTCGGCCCGGACGTGGTCGTCGACCGCCAGTTCGGCACGACCGACGTCATGGTCATTCTGCCGGTCTCGGCGATCAGCGAGCGTTATATCGGCCATTTCGGCGCCGACGCCGGCCGTTACGCGGCCTAGCCGATCCGCATCAGGGCGTGGACGGCACCGGCCGTCCGCGCATTCTGGCCGACCCAGAGAAAATCCTCGTCGTCGAGCCGGGCCTGAAGGCCCGTGCGGTGCCAGCCGTGCTCTGGCCGCTGCGCGATCCGGCCCGGCGCCGAAGGGGTAACATAGCCCGCCATCACATTGGGCCCGCGTAACGCGAGTCCCTCCGGCATCATCACCATATCGAGCCCCGGAAGGCGCTGGCCGTGGCTGGTTTCCCGGTTGCGGTCCATGGTGCCGATTGCAGCGACGCCGCCTGCCTCCGGCAGGCTCAGCAGGCCAAGCAGCCGCACGCCGAATGCCTCCGCCAGTTTGCGGCGCGTGGACGCGGTCACTGGCTCGGGTGCAAACAGGTAGCGAAGCGTCCTGAGATCGCCCGGCGCGCCGCGCTCGGCGATGGCGGCGAGCAGCGCCTCGTCGGCGATCATCGCCGTGGCATTGGCCACATAGACATAGTCGGACACGATGTGTCCCGCACGCGGCCAGTGATGGAGATAGACCTTCACGCCGCTCAGCAGCGGCATCAATACACTGGCGACGAGGCCCAGCGGATCATGCAGCGGCAACGCCGAGAACATCTTGTCCCGCCGGTTGAGATCGAGCGCGAGCGACAGCTGGCGGCAGGCGGCCACGAGATTGCGATGGGTCAGCACCGCGCCGGTCCCTGCCTCGCCGCCCGATGCAGCAAAGATAACGGCCGGTGTTTCCGGATCGACCGGCTGCGCCTTCGCAATGGGCGCATCTGCCGCGATCAGACCCTCGACGAACTGAATCGGCAATTCGGCGCCGAGCAGCGCGGCAACACCCGGGCCCATGTGCCGCGAGGTCAGAACCAGTCCTACTCCCGCCGCCGTGCAAAGCGCCCGCAATCGATGCGGCGCCTCGTTCGGATCGAGCGGAACCGCCGCGCGACCGGCTCCCATGACGCCGAGAACACCCGCAACGCCGCCGCTCGAATTCGGCAGCATGACCGCGACATTACCATCGCCGGAAATGCCCGCCGACACGCGGCCGGCCTGCGCGATCAGGTCGGCATAGGTCACCCGGCCGAACAGGTCTTCCTCGACGATCTCATGCTTCGGATCGTGCCGCTTGGCGGCCTCGTCGAGCGCGGCGTTGACGCTCAGTTCGAACTCGCTCGCTTCCACCGCGAGGTCGCGAAGCGCATGGCCGATTTGCCGGGTTCCTGCGGCGCGGCGCTCGGGTGCGTTGAGATGCTCCGGCGGGTCGAGCTTGAACGGCGCGCCGATCGTCACTGTCGCGCGCGGAAAGCGATGGCGGCGCATCAGTTCTTCGGGCAGGCGCGTCAGGCCGGTCCGGTCCAGCCCGTCGATCCGGACCGGCAGCACCACGGCATCCGCCTGGTCAGCGAGCCAGGCCGCACCGTCGTAAAACTTCATCATCCCGCCTGTAACGGTCAGCCGTCCCTCCGGGAAGATCGCGGCGCGTTTGCCGGATCGGAGCGCCTTCAGCAGACCGCGCACCGGCACCGGGTAGACGGGGTCGACGTGGAATGCGCGCGCGAATTTGATCAGCGGCGCGAATTTCGGGTCCTGCGCGATAAGCCGGTCGATGGCGAAGCGCGTGTCCGGGCCAAACAGCGCCCAGGCGAGAGGCGCGTCGAGGAAGCTCGCATGGTTCAGCACGATCAACGGCGCCGGACCGGCCGATTTCAGGTTCTCCAGCCCGTCGATCTTCAGGCGGTAGACCAGACGGAAGGCGAGCATGATCGCCCGCCGTCCCCAGCGGACTAGTCTCGTCCTGTCGCGCGCGTCTTCCCGCGAGGTCATGCTTGTCCCGTCGCGCCCGTGGAGGCAGGCGCGTTGGTCTCGGTCTACGTTCCTGATGACGACAATCCGATGTCAGTCGGCGCGCAAGGGCTTATGTGCCCATCGTCTCGCGGAGCTTTGCCGCGAGTTCTTCCTGGCGGAACGGCTTCGGGATCAGCGGCAAGGGCTCGACGTCTCGCGTATGCACGTCGAGCGCCTCGCCGGTGTAACCGGAGGTCAGGAGTACCGGCAGGCCGGGCCTCAGTTCCTTGACCTCGCGCGCAAGATCGACACCCGATTTCCCACCCGGCATCACGACATCAGAGAAGATCAGGTCGATCGGGTCGCCGCGCTTTATGATTTCGAGGGCGCTCGCCGCATCCGACGCCGTGGTCACCTGGTAGCCGAGATCCATCAGCATCTCGATGCCGAGCGCGAGCACCGCGGCATCGTCCTCCACAAGGAGGATGCGCTCGGCATTGCCGCGGAGCGGCTTGTCGCCGATCTCGCCGCCGACGAGACGCTCGGGCTGCTTTTCACAAATCGGAAGGCAGATCGCCATGTGCGTTCCCTGACCGATCTCGCTCCGCACCGCGACAAAGCCGCCGGATTGCCGCGCGAAGCCGTAGACCTGGCTCAGGCCGAGGCCGCTACCCTTGCCCGGTCCCTTGGTGGTGAAGAACGGCTCGAACGCACGCGCGATCACTTCCTGCGGCATGCCGACGCCGGTGTCGATGGCGCTGATCGCGACCCATGGACCGCTTGCCTCGGCCGGCCTGTCGGAGAGAAGGTCGTCCCCGTCCGTAAGCAGCCGGACCTCGAAAACGAGCCTGCCGCCGGACGGCATGGCGTCGCGCGCATTGACCGCAAGATTGAGCAGCGCCGTCTCGAGCTGTGCCGGATCGACATCGCAGATCACCGCTCCGCCGACCGCCACCGTCTCCAGATGCACAGTCTCGCCAACGGCATGCCGGACCAGGCTTTCGAAGCGCGTAATCAGAAGATTCACGTCGAGAACTTCCGGGGTCAGGTGCTGTCGGCGAGAGAAGGCGAGCAACTGGCTCGTCAGGTTCTGCCCACGCTCCGCGGCATGGCGGATCGCGCCCAATTGCCGGTTGATCCGTTCGTCCGCGTCGATCCTGCGCGAGAGGAGATCGAGATTACCCATGATGACGGTCAGCAGATTGTTGAAGTCGTGCGCAATGCCGCCAGTGAGCTGGCCGACGGTCTCCATTTTCTGCGCCTGCACGAGCTGCTGCTGCAGCATGCGCAGCTCGGTCACGTCGATCATCGTGCCGAACAATTCCTGGCGTCCGTCGTCGCCGGTCGCCGTCACGCCCTGGTCGAGGAAGGTGCGGTAGCTGCCGTCGGCGCAGCGCCAGCGGAATTCGGACGAATACGAGCCGGTCTCGCGGGCAGCCATCAGTTCCGCCACGACGCGGTCGGCGTCGTCGGGATGCATGCGGGCGAAGCCGAAGGTGGGATCCTCCATGAACCGCGAGGCGGGGAAGCCGGTGAGCTTCTCGACCGTGTCGGAAACGAAGCCGGTCTCGAACGGCGGCTCGGCCGTGCTCGAATGGAAGCAGACCGCGAGCGATTGCAGGATCGCGTCCTGCCGCGCCTGCGTCCGCTTGAGCGCCTGCTCGGTGAGAAGCTTCTCGGTGCGGACGCGGAAGTTTTCCTCCTGCAGGCGGTGCCGGAGTTCGGCTTCCCTCTGGGCCTCGACCTGCTTGAGGTAAAGCTGGACGAAGACGGAGACTTTCGACCGCAGCACGAACGGATCGACCGGCTTGAACACCATGTCGACCGCGCCGGCCGAATAGGCCTGGATCAGGTGCGATTCATCGCGGAAGACGGCCGTGAGGAAGACGATCGGGATGTGCTGCGTGCGCCGCCGGGCCCGGATCAGCTCAGCCGTCTCATAGCCATCCATGCCCGGCATATGGAGGTCGAGCAGGATCACCGCGAAGTCGTGGTGAAGAAGGCAACGAAGCGCTTCCTCGCCGGACCGGGCGACAATCAGGTCCTGGCCAAGGTCTTCCAGGACCGTGGTAACGGCGAGCGCATTCCGCTCGTCGTCGTCGACGATCAGTATCTTGGCTTTCGCCGGCTCGTCTGCCGGTGGCCCCGCCGGATCTGCCATGTCCATCGCTTGCAGCGACATCGTCTGATCAGTCAGCCTGTTGACGGAGTGAGGGGTTCAACGCCCCGACATTGCTCCGCGACTGGCCGATCTGTTCCGCCCGGTGCAACCAGACGCGCAGAACGGAGATCAGCTGGTCCATGTCAACGGGTTTCGCGACATAGTCGGACGCGCCGGCCTCGATGCATTTCTGTCGGTCGCCTTTCATGGCTTTCGCCGTCACGGCGATTATTGGCAACCCGGCGAAGCTCGGAATGTTCCGAATTTCCTTGATGGTCTCATAGCCGTCCATGCCGGGCATCATGATATCGACGAGCACGATATCAGCGTCCGGAATTCTCCGCAGCAGTTCGAGCCCGGCCTGCCCGCTCTCGGCATAGTGAAGCTCCATGCCGTGCTCTTCGAGCGCGCTGGTGAGCGAGAAGATGTTGCGGATGTCGTCGTCAATGACGAGCACCTTCCTTCCGGCGAGCTGCGGATCGCAGCGGCGAAGCGCCTGCAGCGTGGCTTGAACCGTATCGGACAATTCCTCGAACGGGCGGTGCAGGCAGAGCGCCGCGTCGTCCTGCAACAGCGCGATCGTGTTCACCACGCGCAACCGTTCGATCCGGCCGAGAAGCGTGCCAACCGTGGTCCCGGATTCCGGCGCATAAGCGATCACCGGAGCCTGCGAAGCACGGATCGCGTCGATCACGTCGTCGGACAGCGCTTCGACCGGGTGTTCGAGGTCTAGCACGACGCAATCGAACGAGGATTTCCCGAGCACGCGGGCGAAATCCTTCGGCTTGGAGACGCTCTCGGTATCGACCGCCCGGTCGCCGATGACGTCGGCGATGCGGCCTTTGCGCGACGCCGGCTCGAAAGCGAGGAGCCGCCGCTGCCGCGCATTGAGGTCCTTCACCTTGCCGAACGTCGACAGGATCGTCTCGCGCTCGACAGGCTTGCTCGACACGCCATAGGCGCCGATCTCGAGGCTGAGGCCGCTCTCGTCGAAGCCCGAAATGACGTGAATCGGGATATGTCGCGTCTCGGCGTTCCGCTTCAGCAGATCGAGCAGCGCGAAGCCGTCCATGTCGGGAAGGCCGATGTCGAGCGTGATCGCATCCGGGTGATAGCGTTTGGCGAGCGGCACGACCGAGGTGCCCTCCGCCGTCACTACGCCCTTGAACCCTGCCTCGCGCGCCATGCTGAGGATGACGCCAGCGAACCGGGGATCGTCCTCGACGATCAGGATCACCTGGTCGTTTCTGCTGATCGTGTCGCGATCGTCCGCCACCCGCTCGGTCTGCGGCTCCGGTATCTGGATGCTGGAAATGCCGCGAGCGATCGGCGTTCGGACGCTCTGCGTCGACGGCGCCACATTGAGCGGCAGATACAGCGTGAACGCCGAGCCGTTGCCGGAATTGCTCGTCACCGTCAGTTCGCCGCCGAGGAGCCGCGTGATCTCGCGGCTGATCGACAGGCCGAGACCGGTACCGCCATATTTGCGGCTGGTCGTGCCGTCGGCCTGCTGGAACGCCTCGAAGATCAGCCGCTGCTTGTCTTCGGGAATGCCGATACCGGTATCCTCGACGGTGAACGCCACGACCTTGCCGCGCCGGTCGAAATGCGGCGAGCTCCAGCCGGACCCGGCCTGTTCGATCTTCAGATGAACGTGACCGCTCTCGGTGAACTTGAAGGCGTTCGACAACAGGTTCTTGATGATCTGCTGCAGCCGCTTCTCGTCGGTATGGATCGAGGCCGGCAGCCTGGAATCGAGGTCGATCGAGAAGTCGAGCTTCTTGGTCTGGGCGATCTGCGCGAAAGTCCGGCGCATATCGTCGCTCAACTGGTCGAACGGCATTTCGCTGACATCGAGCGTCACCGTCCCGGACTCGATCTTCGACAGGTCCAGAATGTCGTTGATCAGCGCCAGCAAATCGCTGCCCGCATGGTTGATCGTGCGGGAGAACTCGACCTGCTTGTCGGTGAGATTGCCCGCGCTGTTCTCGGCGAGGAGCTTCGACAGGATCAAAAGGCTGTTCAGCGGCGTCCGCAGTTCGTGGCTCATATTGGCCAGGAACTCGGACTTGTACTTCGACGTCAGAGCCAACTGCTCGGCCTTGTCTTCCAGTTCGAGCTTCGCCTGTTCCACTTCGCGGTTCTTGGCTTCGACCTGCTTGTTTTGCATCGAGAGAAGCTGTGCCTTCTCCTCCAGTTCCAGGTTGGTCGTCTGCAACTGGTCCTGGTTCGAGCGAAGTAGTTCTTCCGACTGACGGAGCGTCGTTGCCTGCTGTTCCAGCCGGTCGTTGGTCTTCTTCAGCTCCTCCTGCTGCATCTGCAGCTCGGCGGTCAGAAGCTGCGACTGTTCGAGCAGACTCTCGGTCCGCATATTCGCGGCGATCGTGTTCAGAACGATGCCGATAGATTCCATCAGCTGGTCGAGGAAGACCTGGTGCGTCTCGCTGAACTCGCCAAAGGAAGCGAGCTCGAGCACCGCGTTGACGTCGTCTTCGAAGAGAGCGGGTAGGACGATGACGTTGAGCGGCGTCGCCTCGCCGAGGCCGGAACTGATCTTCACATAGTCGGACGGCACGCTCTTCAGAAGGATGCGCTCCTTCTCCGCAGCGCACTGGCCGATCAGCCCCTGGCCGAACTTGAAATAGCCGGGAGGCGGTGTCGACTGGCTGGCGGCATAGCTCGCGGCGAGCTTGAGCGACGGCTCGTTGGTCATGTCGTCGGTCTGGTGGACGTAGAACACCGCGTGCTGGGCGTTCACCAGCGGCGCGAGTTCCGACAACACCATGTTCGACACGGTCGCGAGATCGCGCTCGCCCTGCAGCATGCGGCTGAACCGTGCGAGGTTGGTCTTCAGCCAGTCCTGCTCGGTGTTCTTCAACGTCTGATCCTTCAGGTTGCGGATCATCTCGTTGATGTTGTCCTTCAGCGCCGCGACCTCGCCCGAGGCCTCGACGGTGATCGAGCGTGTCAGGTCGCCCTTGGTGACGGCCGTCGACACTTCGGCGATAGCGCGGACCTGGGTCGTCAGATTCGCGGCGAGCTGGTTGACGTTATCGGTCAGGTCGCGCCAGAGGCCTGCCGCGCCCGGCACGCGCGCCTGACCGCCGAGCTTGCCCTCGATGCCGACCTCGCGCGCGACGTTCGTCACCTGGTCGGCGAAGGTCGCCAAAGTCTCGATCATGCCGTTGATGGTGTCGGCGAGCGACGCGATCTCGCCCTTCGCGTCGACCGTCAGCTTGCGCTTCAGATTGCCCTGCGCCACCGCGGTGACGACGTCGGCGATGCCGCGCACCTGGCCGGTGAGGTTCGCCGCCATACCGTTGACGTTGTCGGTCAGGTCCTTCCACGTGCCGGCCACGCCCTTCACCTGCGCCTGCCCGCCGAGCTTGCCTTCCGTACCCACTTCGCGCGCAACGCGCGTTACTTCCGAGGCGAACGAATTCAGCTGGTCCACCATCGTATTGACGGTGTTCTTCAGCTGCAGGATCTCGCCCTGCACGTCGACGGTGATCTTCTTCGACAGGTCGCCATTCGCGACGGCGGTGGTGACATCGGCGATGTTGCGCACCTGACCGGTCAGGTTCGCCGCCATGCCGTTCACGTTGTCGGTCAGGTCCTTCCACGTGCCGGCAACGCCTTCGACCTGCGCCTGACCGCCGAGCTTGCCCTCCGTACCCACTTCGCGGGCGACACGCGTCACCTCCGAGGCGAACGAGTTCAGCTGGTCCACCATCGTGTTGATGGTCGACTTCAGTTCGAGGATTTCGCCGCGCACGTCGACGGTGATCTTCTTCGACAGGTCGCCGGTCGCGACGGCCGTCGTCACCTCGGCGATGTTACGGACCTGGCCGGTCAGGTTCGCCGCCATGCCGTTGACGTTGTCTGTGAGGTCCTTCCACGTACCGGCGACGCCTTCGACCTTGGCCTGACCGCCGAGCTTGCCTTCCGTACCCACTTCGCGGGCAACGCGCGTCACTTCCGAGGCGAACGAATTCAGCTGGTCCACCATCGTGTTGATGGTGTTCTTCAGCTCCAGGATTTCGCCCTTCACGTCGACGGTGATCTTCTTCGACAGATCGCCGCGCGCCACTGCGGTCGTGACGTCGGCGATGTTACGCACCTGCCCCGTCAGGTTCGCCGCCATGCCGTTGACGTTGTCGGTCAGGTCCTTCCAGGTGCCGGCGACGCCTTCCACGCGCGCCTGGCCGCCGAGCTTGCCTTCCGTACCCACTTCGCGGGCGACACGCGTCACTTCCGAGGCGAACGAGTTCAGCTGGTCCACCATCGTATTGATGGTGTTCTTCAGCTCCAGAATTTCGCCGCGCACGTCGACGGTGATCTTCTTCGACAAGTCGCCATTGGCGACGGCCGTCGTTACCTCGGCGATGTTACGCACCTGACCTGTCAGGTTCGCCGCCATCGCGTTGACGTTGTCGGTCAAGTCCTTCCAGGTGCCGCCGACGCCGCTGACCTTCGCCTGGCCGCCAAGCTTGCCCTCAGTACCGACTTCGCGGGCCACGCGTGTCACTTCCGAGGCGAACGAGCCGAGCTGACCAACCATCGTGTTCACGACCTTGCCGATGCGCAGAAACTCACCCCGCAGTTCGCGCCCGTCGATCTCCAGGTTCATCGTCTGCGACAGGTCGCCCTTCGCCACGGCGCCGATCACGCGCGCGACTTCGGCCGTCGGCTGAAGCGTATCGGCGATCAGCGTATTGACGGTGTCGATATTGGCAGACCAAGAGCCCTGCGCGTTCGGCAACCGGGCGCGGTGGCTGATCTTGCCTTCCTTGCCGACCATGTTGCCGAGACGCTCAAGCTCGCGCGTGGTCCGCTCGTTCAGCTCGACGACGTCGTTGAAGGCCTCGGCGATCTCTCCGGCGATCTCCGTCAGGTCGTTTGGCAGGCGGGCCGAAAAGTCGCCCTTCCGAAAGGCGCGCAGCGCGCCGAGCAGTTGCCGTTCGTCGAGGGAGGAATGGGTCTCGTCACGCATCGAGTGCTCCTTCGGTTGGGAGCAGCGGTAAAGACGAGCACGTACGGTCACCGAGGGCGACACGCCCGCCGGCATGAAGAGAAGTTGTTGCCTTAGGCACGAACCAGCCTCCCCCACGATTCCGTGGTTGGATTCGCGCCCCCCAAGCAGAGAGTCTTTATTAGACCGATGCTTCCGTCAATCTGGATAAGGTGCCCAAGATAAAGGAGTTAACGAATTCATAAGGCGGCTCAATCGCCTACGCCTGTTGATGACTTTACCGCCGCCGCCCCACCATCGAACATGTCCTTACGGACGACCGCATGAACGCCCCAATTGCCGTCGGCGACCTGGGTGATGCCGAAGTCGACGCCGATCGACATCAGCGAGATCGCCTGATCCTCGCTCAGGCCCCAGACATCCATAAGAAAACGACGTGTCGAGCGGAAGGCCGAGCGCAGCGCCCGGCTCAGCGACGACTTCTTGTAGACTTCGGACTGGGCATTGCGGCCAAGCTCTCGCAAGTAGTTCGGATAGCTGAACCCGTGCAGCACGAATTCGCCGGGTGTCTCCAGCAGCGGTCCGTTGAGACCTTTCAGGAACGGCTTACTCGGCGCGTTCTGCCTATGGACGATGAATCGGAAGGTCCCGGTCAATGAGGCTTCCAGCGCCGTGCCGTTGATCTCGCCGTCGCCCTGCGCCAGATGGCCGTCTCCGACCGAGAACAGTGCTCCCGGCACCGCGACCGGCAGATAAAGCGTCGAACCCTTGGCCGCGCGCCAATTGTCGAAATTGCCGCCGAAATAGCCGGGCGGGATCGAGTCGATCATGTCGCTTTCGCGCGGAGCCACGGCCATGCAGCCAAAATGCGGGCGGAGCGGCACCCGCACATTCGGCATGATGCCGTGTTCCTCGCGTACCCGCGAATGGTCGACCGGCACGCCGGGATAATCCATCGTCTCGTGGGTGACGCCGAACGGGTCGGTCTGCGGTGTCCAGCGATAGGAATAGATCGGCCGCGCCCATTCCCCGTCCGCCTCGTAGATGGTCACCGATTCATGCTTGTCCGGTGCATGGAGCAGATCGGAATATTGGTAGCCCCACCAGGCGGCGGCGTTGGACGCGAAGGCGCGGCCCGCGAACAGCGGATTGGCGCTCGGGCGCGCCACGATATCGAGGATCTGAACCTCAAGCACATCGCCCGGCTCGGCGTCCTGGACGAACACCGGGCCGGTGAAGATGTGGACGCCGAAGCCCTCACCCGCGCCTCGGCCGAAGATCGAGGCGTTCATCGGCCCGGCGCCGCGCCGCTCGACATTCTTGCCTTCGCTGGTCCAGCGGAACACTTCCTCCGCGCCCGGATCGCCCTTGATCATCCGCTCATAATCGTCGAACGCGTGCTGGGTCAGCGTCTCAATCGTGACCTCGGCTCCGGAACGCACGCGCAGGACCGGCGGGATCGAGCGGCTGAGATAGCCCCAATGCACGTTGTCCTTGCCGACCTTGATGTGATGACGGTCGACCGGCTCGGCATTCGATCTGCTGTCTGGCCCGGATCCCCGCGTGCTCGCCGCCTCCCCGGCAGGCTTCGGGCGGAGTGGGACCACGACCGGTCCCGTCCCTTTTCCCGACGGCCGGCCGCGCAGCGCATAGACGCCGGGGCCGGACGGAGCGGCACTCCGGAATGCTCGGGGGGAAATCCCGTAGGCGGCGCTGAACGTCCGGCTGAAATGCGCCTGGTCGCGAAATCCCCAGCGAAAGCCGATCTCGGCGATGCTCTCCAAGGCATGGCCGGGGTCTGCCAGATCGATTTTCGCGCGGTCGAGCCGGCGCTGGCGCAGATAATCCGAGAAGGTTGTGTCCTGGCACTCGAACAGTTTCTGCAGATAGCGTTGGGACAGTGCCTCCCGCCGGGCGATCTCGACCATCGAAAGATCCGGATCGGCGAGCCGGACCTCGATCGCTGCGGTTACGCGCCGAAAATGCGCCGCCTGGACCTGACTTCCGCCGTCATCGGCAAGCCGGGCCTCGCCGAGCAGTGCGCCGGCAATGAGTTCGGTCACCGCAATCTCGGCCGCAACGATGTCCGCTTCGACGATCGTCTCGAAATGCGTGGCAAGCGCTCGCATTACCGGCCGGGCGGCGGCGGCCGCTACCGTCGAGCCGAGCACCGAGGGAAATTCGATCCGGGCCCGTCCCAGCCGGGCCAAGAGCCGTTCTCGCGGCACCTCCATGACGAGCAGTTCGAAATCGCCACGGAGATCGATTGAAAACGCCAGCGAGCGGTCGCAGACCGTGATATCGCCGTCCGCGAACTCGCGTCGCGGTGTCCTCGCCCCGATCGCGCCGCGTCCATACTGATGGAATACAACAAGCATCGGCTCGGCTGCGGCACATGCCCGGCCGGTTCCGACGCAGGTGATGCGCTGTCGGGTCGAACTAAGCCACACAAGCCGCGCCCCGGACGGCGAATGCTGGATTCGGATCTCTCCGGAAAGCTGTGATGCGTCAGGCAGATCGCAGCCCAGCGAAAGAGCGGCCAAAGCTTCGCACCACGTTTCCCGCTGCTCAGTCAGCGGGAAAGCATCGATCGAGATCGAAAGCGGCCGTTCGTGCATTGGCGCCAAGCCTCCCATACTTGACTCGCAAGACGCACGCCAAGCGGGCGAGGCGATCATCATGCCGACAAACGAGCCTACGACTTTGGACCAAGGCGCACAAAAACTTGGCTTGGAGCGTTGTGGCGGACTGCGAGTACTCAACGACGATAGACTTAAGTTATTGACTTTGCTTTTCTAAATTTACTTTTCTCCCTTCCACTTCGACTTGACATCGACCTCGCCCACCGCTGGCAAAGACGTCGAAACCGCGCCTAACCTGCCCGTCGAGCGCCGAATTCGGTGCGAGACGAGTGAGGGAGACGCAAGATGTGCGCAGGTGACGACAAGACCTGTCCGGAATTCGAGAAGCACCGGGCGAAGATGATGGAAGCGCTCGGAATGGAGCGACGCGGTTTCCTGAAATCGGCCTTCGCCGCGACGGGCGGCGCGATGGCCCTCGGCGCGGGCGCATCGAGCCTGGTCACTCCCGCCCTCGCCCAGGCTTCGGCAGCCAAGGCCCCCGACACGCCGAGCTATCACTACCTCCCGGCGAACGACACGACCGTCCACTGGGGCTACTTCTCGAAGAAGCTCAAGCCGCAGGTCGAGATCGATTCCGGCGATATCGTCACGATCGAGGCGCTGACGCATCACGCCAATGACGACGCCTCGCTGATGGTGAAGGGCGATCCGGGCGCCGAAAGCGTGTTCTACTGGACCAAGGAGCAGAAGAAAGTTGCCCGCCGCGGCGCCGGCGACGTCAACGACACCAAGCTCGGCGGCGGCGGCGGTCTCGGCGTCCACATCTGCACCGGCCCGGTGTACGTGCGCGGCGCCGAGGAAGGCGATGTGCTCGAAGTGCGCATCGTCGACACCAAGTTCCGTCCTTCGGGCAATCCCGAGCACAAGGGCAAGGCATTCGGCTCAAACGCCGCGGCGTGGTGGGGCTTCCACTACAAGGACCTGATCACCGAGCCGAAACAACGCGAGGTCATCACCATCTACGAGGTGGATGTGAGCGGCGCACGGAACTGGGCCAAGGCGGTCTACAACTTCAAATGGGAGCCGCAGACCGATCCGTCGGGCGTTGTCCACCCGACGATCGATTACCCCGGTGTCCCGGTCGACCCTTCCAAAATCAAGAAGAACACGGATGTCCTGAAAGGTGTTCGCGTCCCGATCCGCCCGCATTTCGGCGTCATCGGCCTCGCGCCGAAAGAAGCCGACTACGTCAACTCGATCCCGCCAAGCTATACCGGCGGCAATATCGACAACTGGCGCATCGGCAAGGGCGCGACGATGTACTATCCGGTCGCCGTCGAGGGCGCCCTGATGTCCGTCGGCGACCCCCATGCCTCGCAGGGCGATTCCGAACTCTGCGGCACAGCGATCGAATGTTCGCTGACCGGCACATTCCAGATTATCCTGCACAAGAAGGCCGACATCGCCGGAACGCCGCTCGAGCAACTCGAATATCCAATGCTCGAGACCAAGGACGAATGGCTGATACACGGCTTCAGTTACGCGAATTTCCTCGCCGAGCTCGGCCCGAACGCCCAGAGCGATATCTTCGGCAAAAGCTCGATCGACCTCGCGATGAAGGATGCCTTCAAGAAAATGCGCGGCTTCCTGATGACGACGAAGGGCCTGACCGAGGACGAGGCGATCTCGTTGATGTCGATCGGCGTCGACTTCGGCATCACCCAAGTCGTCGACGGAAACTGGGGCGTCCACGCCGTCATCAAGAAAGAGATCTTCGCCGACGCCTCGGCCTGATCAAAAGGAGCGACGCCCGGAAGCGCATTCCGGGCGTCGTTTTCTTCACGGCTTGGCGAGATGCCAGACGCCGTTGACGCCGTCGCCGCTGATGTCGCCAGCCTTCTTGTCCTTGATGAAGGTGTAGAGAGGCTTGCCGCCGTGGGCCCATTGCATCTTGCCGTCATCGCGCTTGATGATGGTCCACTTGCCCTCTGCCTTGGCGCCGCTTTCGGCCATCAGCGGCGGCCAATTGGTGGCGCAGTTATCATTGCAGGCCGACTTGCCGCCCATATCCTTGTCAAAGACGTAGAGCGTCATGCCCTTCGCATCGACGAGCACCTCGCCCTTCTCGGTCTTGGCGGATTTTGCCGGGGCCGCGGCGAGCGCTCCCGTCGAGGCGGCAAGCATCAGCGCGAGAACGGCCGCGCTGCTGATCAGAACTCGCATGAAATGTCCCTCCCTGTGAGACGCACACGCAGAGGAAGACACAGGGCTGCCGGCGGCTTAGTCCACCGGCAACCGCGAAATTGTGATCAGTCTTCGAGGATAATCCGCTGCCGTTCTTCCGCTGCGCGGGTTCGGAACGAGAGTTCGAGATCGCGATAGCGGTAGCATTCCTCGGCGGTCTTCGCCTCTTCGGCGAGATGCGCGCATTCTGCGGCCACCTGCTCAAGTTCGGCGGCGCTCGCCATTCCGAAATGGGACAACAGCGACTCTGCTTCCATGTGTCGATCTCCCTGATACTGGCCTCTAAGAAGTCGAATCGAGATCGATTGGTTCCTGACAAAAATCGGGGGTCAGATACGCGTCTGGCGCATCGATAGAAAATGCCCGACTCAACTCGGGAAAGGTGCCGGCTGCCACTCGGCGAGATGGCGAAAGGCCCGCTTCATCCGCTAGTCGAGCATGGCGCGCGCAGCCGCGCCGCCTCACCGCTTCATCGGGCCTAGAGCTTGTCGATCAGAGCCGGCAGGTCAGCGACCGTGTCGATGATGTGATGGGCGCCGGCCGCCTTGAGCTTCGCTCCGGCCCTCTCACGCACCACGGCCTTCTCGGCCGGGCTCAGAGCGTTGTACTGGTCGACCGTCAGTCCCGCCTCGTTACCCGACAGCGCGACGCCGACCGTGACGCAGCCTGCCGCAACGCCCTCGGCGATGCCGGGTTCGGTGTCGTCGACCTTGATGACAGCCGAGGCCGGGTAGACCATCAGGTCGAGGAAGCATTTGTACATGCCGATCGGCGTCGGCCGTCCGAGCGGCAGGTCGTCGGCGCAGACGAGGTTGTCGGGCGCGAAGCCCTGCTGCGCGGCAAGCGGCAGGACGCGCTCCATGATCGAGCGGGTATAGCCGGTCGTCGAACCGATCTTCATCCTGCGAGCCCGGAGATCGGCGACGACCTTCGCCGTACCCGGCACGAGCGTGCAATAGTCCGTCACCACCTCGACATTGCGCGGCACGAAGACCTCGTAGACGCAGTCGATCTCGGCCTCGCCCGGCATTTTGCCATGCTCCGCCTTCCAGCGTTCCGCAATATGCGGCTCCGCCAGCATCGAGGCGATGTGCGCACGCTTCGGCAGGCCCATCGGCTTGCGGGCGTCGGCGATGGTCACCTCGACGTCGAATTTTGCAAAGGTCTCGACGAACGCACCCATCGGCGCGAACGAGCCGAAATCGATCACGGTGCCGGCCCAGTCGAATATCACCGCCTTGAAGCCGCTCATGCCGCCACCCCTGTCTGTGAACCGTAAAGATCGGCGATCGTCTCCTCGCCGATGCCGAATGCCGTCGACGCGCCGCAACCGGCCGTAACGATCACGATACGCACGTTGTCTGACGGTTTGTCGGTCAGCCGCCAGCGATCATGTGCCGACGCGTAAGTACCGATCCAGCGCTCTGTCACCGTGCGACCGGGCAGATCGAGCACGCGGTCGAATTCGTCGAGGATCAACGCGTCGATTTCTTCCGAGCCGAAGGGATGCGGCGTCTCGGCATAGTGATGGCTGTCGCCGACGACGAAGGAGCCGTCGGCCGACTGCGTCACGATCAGGTGCACGCCGTTATTGCGATGCTGGCCCTGCTTCTCGTCGAGCGCGGCCTTCAGCGGCGTGGCTTCCGGCAAATCGGCATAGCCGAGATAGCGGCCGAGCCCGAGATCGGACATCACCGCCGTGCCGAAGCGCACTGGCTCGGCAGGCTTCACCCGCATCATCTGCAATTTGCAACGAACGGGGTGGTAGGCGGAGATCCGCTCGGGGAACAACGAAACGAAATCGTCGCCGGGACAGACGATCGCGGCCTCGGCATGGATCGTCCCCGCCGCCGTCTCGATCTCCGGCGGCGCCACATTGCGCACCGCCGCGCCCCAGATGAATGCCACGCCCCAGCGCTGGCTTAACCAGTTGGCGAGCAGCCGGGATTGCCGTACGGGATTCAACGCGGATTTCATGCGGGCTGTACAATGAGACGAACGCCGCGTCGTCGCGCAGCGCCGGTACGTGCTCGTCTGCGCTTCGGCGCGCCGTGAGCTTCGAGCAGCCTTCGCCCATTTCGGTGCGAAGGAAAGCGTCGATCACCGCTTCCAATTCCGGATAGCGAGCGGCCAGAACCATGCCGCGCTGCAGCACCTGTATCGTCGCCTCGCCGACCGACTCCGCCCAGATCTCCTTGGCGCGGCGGGCCATAGTCCAGCAATCGCCCGCGCCCTGTCCGGTCACCGTGACGAAGCCGAAATTGCGGACTGAGGCCCCGTTCGCCTGCGCATCGCGGTCGATGACGACGACCTTCTTGCCGCGCTTGGCGGCGGCCAGCGCGTGCGCGAGGCCGAGAATGCCGCCGCCGACGATGGCGAGGTCGAAGCCGGCCATGGATCAGCCTTCCCGATGAACCTGCATGCCGGCCCAGGACTGGCTGACCGGCATGATCTCGAGCGAGTTGATGTTCACATGCGGCGGCTGGATCGCCACCCAGTGGATCGTATTGGCGATGTCCTCCGAGGTCAGCGCATTCGCACCCTTGTAGAGCGCGTCGTAGGCCTCCTTGTTGCCGCCGGTGCGGACGAGCGTGAACTCGCTCTCGCAGAGCCCCGGCTCGATCGAGGTCACACGGACGCCCTTGCCATGCAGATCCGAACGCAAGCCGAACGAAAGCTGCTGCACGAAGGCCTTGGTCGCTGCATAGACGTTGCCGCCGGGATACGGCCAGTTCGACGCGATCGAGGCGAGATTGACGATCATGCCCTTCCGCTCGATCAGCTTTGGCAGAAGCAGATGCGTGATCGTCACCAGGCCAGTGACATTGGTCGAGATCATCGTCTTCCAGTCATCAAAACTGGTGTTCGGCGCGGGGCTCGTGCCGAGCGCGAGGCCGGCATTGTTCACGAGGACGTCGATATCCCTGAAGCCTTCAGGCAGCGCATCGAGCGCCGCCTTCGTCGCGACCTCGTCGGTGACGTCGAAGGCTGAGGCGTGGAAGAGGTCGCCGAGTTCGTCCTTCAGGCCCGACAGGCGCTCGACGCGGCGGCCGGTGCCGATGACCTTCCAGCCGTCCTTGGCAAAGCGGCGGGCAGTCGCCTCGCCGAAACCGGATGTTGCGCCGGTGATGAGGATCGTACGGTTCATTGTCTCTCAAGCGTAGAAGATGGTGTGAGCCAGGCTGAGGCCTGCGATGAAGATGAGGAGGACGGCGACGCCCTTGCGCCAAAGCTCCGCCGGGAGGCGGTGAAACGCAAGGCTGCCGATCATGATGCCGAGGATCATGACGGGAGCAAGAATGGCCGCATGCGTCAGCGCGCTGAGCGGGAACATGCCGAGCGCGACGCGCAGGATCACCGAGAACGTATCCGAGAAGCCGAAGGAGAGCGTGAGTAGCGCCCGCATTTCCTTAGGATCGCGGTCTGTCGCCATCAGCCAGGCGAGCAGCAGCGTGCCGCCGATCGCGAAAGCGCCGATCATCGCGCCGACGAGGATACCGACGATAATCGCGACGCTCCAATGGCTGAGGATCGGAGCGCGAAATTTCAACAATGCTGCCACGGCCGAAACCAGCACTGCCAGATCGAGGCCGAGTCGCGCCATCTCCGGCGGCAGGTCCTTGATCACCATCACGCCGAGCACGACGCCGAGCAGCGACGAACAGCAGATGATCAGCGCGTCGTCGAGACGAAGATATTTGAGCGCGCCCGAGCGGATGATCATCGCGGTCGCGATCATGTCGAGGACCAATACCATCGAGGTCGCGAGATTGGTCGGCCAGAGGAAGGCCAGAGCGGGCGCGGCGATGATGGCGAAACCGAACCCGGTCGCCCCTCGAACCAATGCGGCCCCCGCCACGATCAAAGCTGCAATGGCGAGATCCACAAATCACTCCGGCTGCGGTGTCGGTCTGCCGTATCGCATATCGGGTTGACCGCGCCACTACCTCAACGACATCTGAGGATCAGAGGCCATTTCGGATGCGCTCCGCAACAGCCGGTCCGTCTCGCTCTCGCTGGTCCGCAGTCCCGCGGCAACGCCCTCGCGGTCGGCCTCGTTGCGGTTCTGGCTCATCTTCTCCTTGCCCTCGATCCGGGTGATCGGAAGGCGGATGCCGATGATGCCTCGGAGCTGCGCGCGGATGTAGTTCTCAGGCGCATCGTCGACCTGCCAGGGCTCGCTTCGTGGCTGCTCATGGAGGTTCGTCAGGCGGGTGACGGCATCGAGCAGCCGATCCGGATCCTCGAAGAATTCGACAAGGCCGTAGGCGTGGACCGCGACGTAATTCCAGGTCGGGACGACCTTCCCGTTCTCCTGCTTGGTCGCGTACCACGACGGCGTCACATAGGCGTCCGGCCCCATGAAGATCGCCATCGCCTCTCCCTCCACCGGCTTCTGCCATTGCGGATTAGGGCGGGCGATATGTCCGTATAGCGTGCCGAACTCACCCTCGGCCGCATCGAGGATCAAAGGCAGCGGAGTGGCCATCAATCCATCAGGGCCCGACGTTACGAGATTGGCGAGCCGACAGGCGCGGATGTGATCGTGGACGTCAGGTAGGTTCTCGATGACAAAACGCGGCGGGATGTACAACGGAACCTCCTAGGCTGACCGAACGGCATCCTCTTAAATAAAGGATTCCATCGCCCCGGAACCACCGACCAGAAGCGCCGCGAGCAATCGCGCGCCCTTGGCGACATCCTCTTCCCGGGCGAAGGCGCCGATCGACAGGCGGACGGCCTCCACGGGGGTCGGCCCCACGGCGAAAGCCTCTCCCGCCACCGCGGCGACGCCAACGCGGCGGGCTGCGTCGGAGAAATCGCGGCCGGTCCAGCCCTTCGGGAGGCTGAGCCAAGCGTGATGGCCTTCGGGGTCGGCCTGGAGGTTTTTCTCGCCGATTGCCGAGATCAGAGCCGACTGCCGGCGGGCGCTTTCGGCACGCACCGCGGACGTGATTTTCCCAAGAGTTCCTTCGAGAATCCAGGTCGAGGCGATGCCGGCATTGATCGGCGGCGCCATCACCGAACCGCCATGGAGTTCGCCTTCCAGCATCAGCGCGCCGACGACGCTCGGCGCCAGGACATAGGCGACGCGGAGCGCCGGCGAAACGGCTTTCGAGAGGCTGGCGATATGCCAGGTGCGATCGGGAGTATGAGTTGCAATCGGCTGGAGAGGAGCTGAGGGGAGGGCGCCGTAGGCGTCGTCCTCGATGATCCAGAACCGGTGGCGGACCGCGAGGTCGGCGAGCTTTTTCCGTACAGTGTCCGACAAAGTCCGGGTTGTCGGGTTATCCATGGTCGGGACGACGTACAGCGCCTTCGGTTTGTCTTGCAGACAAACCTGCCGCAGCCGCTCAAGGTCGAGATAGCCGAACTCGTCGGCGATCGGAATGATCTTGACCTTCAGCTGCTCCGCGATCCACTTCATGCCTGGATAGATGACGGCCCCCGTCAGGAGCACGTCGCCGGGATTCAGCAGGAGGCGGCAGACGCTCCACAGCGCCTGCTGGGCGCCGCCGGCAACAAGCACGCGATCCTCGCTCGCATGGGGAATCCGGGTCGACAGCCAGGCCGCACCGGCGGCTCGATCAACGACCGCCCCGCCTCGCGCCTGATAATGAAGGCGAGCCGCCGCGTCCGGGCCGTGCAACACCCGCGCTGTCGCCTCCGCGAGCATTTCCCCGAGAGGAAGATCGCGCGGAACGGGCGGCATGTTCATGCCAAGATCGACCACCGGGGGCGGTAGCGAATTCGTCCTTTGCGGAGCCGCAACAGGAGCCGCTTCCTTCACGAAACTGCCGCGCCGGGAATTGGCTTCGATCAATCCATCACGCCGCGCCACCGCATAGGCGCGCGTGACCGTCGTAAGATCGACGCCGAGCGCCTTGGCGAGATCGCGCTGTGGCGGCAGGCGATCGCCCGGCCGCAATTTTCCGGTTCGGATGTCACCGGCGAGCGCACTCGAAATCGCTAGATACTTCGGCCCAGGCAGGCTTTCGAGATCTGGGACCCAGACATTCATTCCGCATATCCATACATGAATTGACATTGCATGCTTATATGATGCATATAATCACCATACAAGAAACCCATGCAACGGCCGAGACAGCCATGTTAGCCAATAACCCGCGAGCCATGCACGAAGCTGTGCACTCAAGTGCACTTCCATACACAGAAGAGAACCAGCCGAGCGAGGACTGGCCCTATCTGCCGCCGGCACGGACCGGCATGCTTGGGCGCTGTCCGCGTTGCGGCCAGGGACACCTGTTCGCTGACCGCTTCATCAAGCTTGCGCCAAGTTGCGAGGTCTGCGGACTGGATTATTCCTTCGCCGACCCGGCAGACGGACCGGCCTTTTTCGTGATGATGTTCTTCTGCATACCGGCGGCGTTTCTCGGCAGCTGGCTGGAAGTCTCGTGGAACGCGCCCTACTGGCTGAATGCCGCGATCACTTTGCCCTTCCTGCTGGCGACCTGCCTGTTGCCGCTTCGGCCGTTGAAAGGCTGGCTTGTGGCAAGCCAATACTTCTACAAAGCGGAGGAAGGGCGGCTGATCCCGGTTTCGGACGACAAGCCGCGCTGACCTCGTGAACCCGGCGTGGAGCTGGCGTCACACCTGAAGGGCGCCGTTCGCGCCGGAGATAAAATGGCGTCCCGCTCCCTGCCCCTGACCCACGCGCTGCTCGCCGTCGCGACGGTGGCGATCTGGGGCACGAATTTTCCGATCATGAAGGTCGCGACGGAGCAGATGCCGCCGCTCCTGATCGCAGCGCTGCGATTCCTGTTCGTCCTGTTCCCGGCGATCTTCTTTTTCAAGCGGCCGAAGGTGCCGTGGCGGCTGATGGCGACCTATGGCCTCCTGATCGGCGTCGGCCAGTTCGGCCTGATCTATATCGCGGTCTCGGGCTACATCTCGCCCGGCCTTGCCTCACTCGTCATCCAGACGCAGGTCTTCTTCACGATCATCCTGGCGATCCTGATCACGCGCGAGCGCGTCCTGCCCTACCAATGGGCCGGTCTGGCGCTGGCGACCCTCGGCGTGGTCGTGATCGGACTGCATACCGGCGGCGATACGACGATCGCGGGCCTCGTAATGGTCCTTGTCGCGGCGCTGAGCTGGGCCGGCGGCAACATTGCCAGCAAGGCCAGCGGGCGCGTCAACATGATCGCCTATGTCGTCTGGACCAGCATTTTCTCGCTGCCGATCCTGTTTGCGCTCGCCTTCGTTTTCGAGGGCTGGGACGTGATCTCGACCAGCATCATGACCGCCGATGCGGCGACCTGGGGCGCGGTGCTCTGGCAGAGCTTCGGCAACACTTTGTTCGGCTATGCCTGCTGGTCGTGGCTCCTGTCGCGCCATCCGGCGGCGGCGGTCGTGCCCATGGCGCTGCTCGTGCCGGTGTTCGGCATGGGCGCCTCGACGATCTGGCTGGGGGAAAGCCTGCCGGCCTGGAAACTCGTCGCCGGCGCGCTCGTGATGAGCGGTCTTGCCATCAGCATGCTGTGGCCGAGACTGCGCCCGCAACGAGCGGGCGCAGCGTCGTAGAAGTCAGTGGCTGATCATCCACGGACGGCTGGACGGAAAGCTCTTCGAGCCGTCCTTGCCGTAGAGCGTCATCCGGCTCTTCTTGCCGGAACAGCAGCCGCAATTCGCACCGTGCCCGAGCGATTTCGAACTCTTCGGTGCGTTGGCGCTTCGCTCGTTGGTCGCGAACGCCGTGCGGCGGCTCGAGTCCATGTTCGCGAGCATCGGCGCCGTCAGCATGACGCGAGGAGCGTCCGTTCCGCATTCCGGACAGGCGTGCGGATCGGCATACTCGGCCATGGGGCGGAGTGCGGCGAACGGGCCGCACTCCTGGCACGCATATTCGTAAACCGGCATCTCAGAGATCCGGAGCCAGCGGCATCTGCACCGAGCCGTCGATGAACTTTTGGGGTCCGCCGCCGCCGGGATTGATGTCGAAGTCGAAGATCTGCGTTGGCAGCCACAGGGTGGCGCAGGCATTCGGGATGTCGACGACACCCGAGATGTGGCCCTGCACCGGAGCCGTGCCGAGGATCGAATAGGCCTGCGCGCCCGAATAGCCGAACTTCTTCAGGTATTCGATCGCGTTCAGGCAGGCCTGGCGGTAGGCGATGTGGACGTCGAGGTAGTGCTGCGTGCCGCTCTCGTCGACCGAGATGCCCTCGAAGATGAGGTAATCGTTGTAGGTCGGGGTGATCGGCGACGGCTTGAAGATCGGGTTCTTGATCCCGTACTTCGCCATGCCGCCCTTCACGAGCTGGACGCGCATGTGCACCCAGCCGGCCATCTCGATGGCGCCGCAGAAGGTGATCTCGCCGTCGCCCTGGCTGAAGTGAAGGTCACCGACCGAGAGACCGCCGCCCGGCACGTAGACCGGGAAGTAGCACTTCGAACCGCGCGACAGATCCTTGATGTCGCAATTGCCGCCGTGCTCACGCGGCGGCACCGTGCGGGCGCCCTCGGCGGCGGCCTTGTCCTTCGAGTCGCCCTTCAGGCGGCCCATATGCGCGGTCGGCGCGTAGGGCAGAGTGGCGAGTGCGGGAACGCGGTCCGGATTGGTGTCGTAGAGCGCCTTCTCGCGGGTGTTCCACGTCTCCAGCATCTTCGGATCCGGCAGGCAGCCAATGAGGCCCGGATGGATCAGGCCGGCCCAGCTGACGCCGGGAACGTGGCGCGATTGCGTAAACATGCCCTTGAAGTCCCAGATCGACTTCTGGGCTTCCGGGAAGTGTTCCGTCAGGAAGCCGCCGCCGTTCTTCTTCGAGAAAAAGCCGTTGAAGCCCCACTGGCTGTCCGGGAAGGCACCGATATCGAGGAATTCGACAACCAGCAGGTCGCCCGGCTCCGCGCCCTTCACGCCCACGGGGCCCGACAGGAAATGCACCTTCGTCAGGTCGACGTCGCGCACGTCGGCGGCATCGTCGTCGTTCTTGATCTGGCCGCCGGTCCAGTCGACCGTCTCGATGATGAAGTCGTCGCCGGGGCTCACCCATTCCACGATCGGAATATCGGGATGCCACCGATTGTGGATCTTGTCGTTGTCGTATGCGGAACCGTTCAGATCGACCTTGATCAGAGTGTCAGCCATCTTCTTCCCCTTGAACCCTGTATATTTCCTCAGTGCGGACGGCCGGCGCGTTAGACCGACAGGTAGCTCGCGACCTTCTTCTCATCGACGGACGCACGGTCGTCCTCGCGGACGATCGAACCGTTCTCGATGACGAGGATGCGGTCGGCGATGTCGAGCGCGAAGCTCAGCACCTGTTCGGACACGACGATCGACAGCCCTTTCTCGTCGCGGATTTTCTTCAGCGTGCGGCCGATTTCCTTGATGATCGACGGCTGGATGCCTTCGGTCGGCTCGTCGAGGAGTAGGACCTTGGGCTTGGACGCCAGCGCACGGGCGATCGCGAGCTGCTGCTGCTGACCGCCCGAGAGATTGCCGGCGCGCCGGCTCTTCATTTCCAGAAGCACCGGGAACAGCTCGTAGATGTCGCCCGGGACTTCCTTCTCGCCGGTGACGGTGAGGCCCGTCTCGACGTTCTCCTTCACGGTCATCGTCGAGAACACCATGCGCCCCTGCGGGACATAGGCGATGCCCGAGGCGACGCGCTCGTAGCTCTTCATCGTGGTGATGTTGGTCTCGCCAACCTTCACCGCGCCGCTCTTGGTGGGCACGACGCCCATGAGCGACTTCATCAAGGTCGTCTTGCCCATGCCGTTGCGGCCCATGATCGCGACGATCTCGTTGGGCTTCACGTCGAAGGACAGGCCGTGCAGCACTTCGCTCTGGCCGTAGGCGACGTGCAGATCCGAAACATTCAGCATAGCGATCGCCCTCAGTGTCCGAGATAGACTTCGACGACCTTGGGGTCGTTCTTCACGCGCTCCATCGTCCCTTCCGAGAGCACCTTGCCCTGGTGGAGCACGGTGACCTTGTGGGCGATGTCCTCGACGAACTTCATGTCGTGCTCGATGACGATGATCGACCGGTTGGCGATGATCTTGTTGAGCAGTTCGGCGGTCTTCATCCGCTCGGAGACGCTCATGCCGGCGACCGGCTCGTCGAGCATCAGGAGGTCCGGGTCCTGGATCAGCAGCATGCCGATCTCGAGCCATTGCTTCTGGCCGTGGCTAAGGAATTCGGCCCGCTCGAACAGCTTGTTCTCCAGGAAGATCATCTCGGCGACTTCCTGCACGCGTTCCTTCACGGCCGCGTCGCGGCGGAAGGTCAGCGCGCCGAAGACCGAGCGACCCTTCGGATATGAGATTTCGAGGTTCTCGAAGACCGTCAGGTCGTCATAGATCGACGGGTTCTGGAATTTCCGGCCGACGCCGGCATTCACGATCTTCGACTCGCTCATCCTGGTCAGTTCCTGACCGCGGAATTTGATCGAGCCGGAGGTGGCCTTGGTCTTTCCGCAGATCAGGTCGAGCACCGTCGTCTTGCCGGCGCCGTTGGGGCCGACGATGACGCGGATCTCGTGTTCGTCGACGTAGAACGACAAGTCGTTCACCGCCTTGAAGCCGTCGAAGGAGACCGTCAGCCCCTCGACCGCGAGGAGAAAGTCCGGGGCCATCTGGTCGGAGATGACGCCGTTTACGGATACTGCGTTCATGGCGTTATCTCCTCACTCGGCCGGGCTGCCCTGGGGCAGGGCGCCATCAGTTACGTCGGACTTCTTGCCGGTGAGCTTGCCGAGGCGGGGCTCGATGTAGCTCGTGTAGAGACCGGCGAGACCGTTCGGGAAGGCGAGCACGACGGCGATGAAGAGGCCGCCGAGACCGAGCAGCCAGAGCTCGGGGAAGCTTTCCGAGAACGAGGTCTTGGCCCAGTTCACGAGGAGCGTTCCGTAGATCGCGCCGAGGATCGAGAGTCGGCCGCCGACGGCGGTGTAGATGATCATTTCGATCGACGGCACGATGCCGACGAAGCTCGGCGACATGAAGCCGACCTGGAGGGCGAACATCGCGCCGCCGATGGCGGAGAAACCGGCCGCCAGGCAGAACACGAAGATCTTGAAGCCCGCCACGCTGTAGCCCGAGAACCGGACGCGATCCTCCTTCTCGCGCATGGCGACAAGGATGCGGCCGAGCTTCGAATGCTTCACGAAGTAGGCGATCAGGACGCAGCCGAGCAGCAGGCCCGCATTGACGAAGTAGAGGATGTATTTGGCGTCGTCGGTGCGGATGTCCCAGCCGTTCAGCGTGCGCAGATCGGTGATGCCGTTGATGCCGCCGGTATATCCCTGCTGGCCGACGATGAGGATCGTCAGGATCGCGGCGATCGCCTGGGTGATGATGGCGAAATAGGTGCCACCGACACGGCGGGTGAACATCGCGAAGCCGATGATGAAGGCGAAGAAGACCGGCACCGCGACGACGAGAATGATCGTCAACGGCAGTGAGCGGAACGGCTCCCAGAACCACGGCAGCGCCGTGATCTGGTTCCAGTCCATGAAGTCCGGAATGCCCGGGGTGGACTGGATCTTGGTGTTCGCGACGCTCGATGCCTCAAGCTTCAGGAACATGGCCATGCAGTAGCCGCCGAGACCGAAGAAGATGCCCTGGCCGAGGCTGAGAATGCCGCCATAGCCCCAGCACATGACAAGGCCGAGCGCGACGAAGGCGTAGGTGAGGTATTTGCCGATGAGGTTGAGACGGAAGCCGTCGACCGAGAGGGGCAGGACCACGAGGATCAGGGCCGCGACAATCGCGATCCCGATCCATTCGGAGCGTGAGAGGAAAGCTGTAGACTTCATGGCGCCCTCCTCAGCGACGGACTTTGAGGGTGAACAGACCCTGAGGCCGCAGCATCAGGATGCCCACCACACCAAGCAGCGTGAGAACCTTCGCCATCGACCCGGAGAGGAAGAACTCCATGGTCGACTGGGCCTGCGAGATGGTGAAGGCCGAGGCGATGGTGCCGAGCAGGCTCGCCGCGCCGCCGAAGACCACCACGAGGAAGGTGTCGACGATGTAGAGCTGGCCGGAGGTCGGACCGGTCGAGCCGATCATGGTGAAGGCAGAACCGGCGACGCCGGCGATGCCGCAGCCGAGCGCGAAGGTGTAGCGGTCGACCTTCTCGGTGTTGATGCCGACGGCGTCCGCCATGATGCGGTTCTGCACCACCGCGCGGACCTGCTTGCCCCAGCGCGAGCGGTACATCAGCAGCGCGACAATGCAGGTGATGACGGTGGTCAGGCCCATCACGAACAGGCCGTTGATCTGCACCTCGATCGAATCTGTGAGGTTGATCGAGCCCATCATCCATTCGGGCAGTTCGACGCCGACTTCACGCGGGCCGAAGAAGGAGCGGTAGAGCTGCTGCAGGATGAGGCTGAGGCCCCAGGTCGCGAGCAGGGTATCGAGCGGTCTCTTGTAGAGGTGCCGGATGAGTGCCCATTCAATGAACATTCCGAGCGCCCCCGACGCCAGGAATGCAAGGCCCATCGCAACGAAGAAGTAGCCCCCGAAGAGGCTTGGCACGTAGTTGAGGAAGAACTGGGAGGTGAAATAGGTGACGTAGGCGCCCAGGATCATGAACTCGCCGTGCGCCATGTTGATCACGCCCATCTGGCCGAAAATAATCGCCAGCCCGAGCGCCATGAGCACGAACACCGAGAACAGGATGAGGCCCGCAAAGCCCTGCATCACGAAGATGGAGCCTAGCTCCGCCAAGGAATAATCCGAAAACATCATGCCCTCCCGCGCGCCCCGCAGCACGCTCTCAGCCCGCAAAGAAAAGCCGGCCGGGACGCGTGATTGCGCCCCGGCCGTGCATCAGATCACTGATAGCCAGCCGGGAAGGGGTTCGGCTCGATGAGGTCGGCCGTCTCGAAGACCACCTTGAACTGACCGTCCGCCTGGGCCTGACCGACGCGGGTCTTGGACCAGAGGTGATGGTTCTTGTGGAGCTTGACGTAACCTTCCGGCGCCTTGGTGAACTCGATGTCCACCGAAGCCTCGGCGACCTTGTCGATGTCGAAGCTGCCTGCCTTCTCGACCGTCATTTTCCAGAGCCACGGGCCGAGATAGGCGGCCTGAGTCACGTCGCCGATCACGGTCTTCTCGCCCCACATCTTCTTGAAATCGGCGACGAATTCCTTGTTGTTCGGATTGTCGAGCGACTGGAAGTACTTCATGCAGGAATAGGCGTTGGCGATGTTCTCGCCGCCGATACCGTCGATCTCGTCTTCGGTGACCGAGATGGTCAGGAGCGTCTGCTTCGACAGATCGATGCCGGCCGCCTTGAGCTGCTTGTAGAACGCGACGTTCGAGCCGCCGACGACCGCGGCGTAGATCACGTCGGGCTTCTTCAGCTTGATCTTGTTGATGACCGAGTTGAACTGCGTGTGGCCGAGCGGGAAGTACTCTTCGCCGACGACCGAGGAGTCCTTGAGGTGGCCCTCGATGTGCTTACGCGCGATCTTCATCGACGTGCGCGGCCAGATGTAGTCCGAGCCGATCAGGTAGAAGGTCTTGGCGCTCTTCTCCTTCTGCACCCAGTCGAGGCCGGCGAGGATCTGCTGCGTGGCTTCCTGACCGGTGTAGATGACGTTCTTCGACTGCTCGAGGCCTTCATAGAAGGTCGGGTAGTAGAGCATACCGTTGTACTGCTCGATGACCGGCAGCACCGCCTTGCGCGAGGCCGAGGTCCAGCAGCCCATGATGGCCGCGACCTTGTCGTTGACGAGCAGCTTCTTGGCCTTCTCGGCGAAGGTCGGCCAGTCGGACGCGCCGTCTTCCTGGATGTACTTGATCTTGCGGCCGAGCACTCCGCCCATGGCGTTGATTTGCTCGATGGCGAGCTTCTCGGCCTGCACCGAGCCCGTCTCGGAGATGGCCATCGTGCCGGTGACCGAGTGCAGGATGCCGACGGTCACTTCGGTGTCCGTCACGGCCAGGCCGGTGGTGTTGATCGCCGACGTGGCCGGAGCCTGGGCGAAGGCGACCTTCGGCATGAGAGCGGCGGCCGGGATGGCAGCCATACCCATGAGGAGCTTACGGCGGAGCTGCGACTCCGGACCGAACTTGTTGTCGTCTGACATATAGGTACCCCCTGTGAACGAGGCCTCTGACCTCATTGGCGGGGAGAGTGTTCGGGTTCTGCAAGCACCGGTATACGTCGTTTAACGTATGTCCCGACGCGGGCTTAAACCTCAGAGTTCACATGCATCTCCGTTGGAGCGGGGTGGCGCCGGACCTGCGGCGCCACCCCGCATTTTGCCGTGGCCGTGAGGGGCTTGGGTTGCGTACGGAACGGAATTTGCAGGGTGCGGCGCAAGGATCGGGGGCAGAGAACTTCGGGGACGGGATGTCGGGGCGCCAGCGCATCGTCAGGGTGCGGCGACAATACAATCAGTGGGTCGCCAACCAGACCCTCGAGGATTTCGCTCTGCGCTTCACCGCGGAGCGCGCCCGCACATGGTCAGTCCTGCGCGTCGGACATACCGCGCTTGCGGCGATCTCGTTCCTGGCGCTCGAGGCCATCGGCGGCGCGATCACGCTGAATTACGGCTTCACCAATGCGGTGGCCGCCATCCTCGTCGTCAGCGTGCTGATTTTCCTGACCGGCGCGCCGATCAGCTATTACGCAGCGAAATACGGCGTCGACATCGACCTTCTGACCCGGGGCGCGGGCTTCGGCTATATCGGCTCGACGATCACCTCGCTGATCTATGCGAGCTTCACCTTCATCTTCTTCGCCATCGAGGCCGCGATCATGGCGGCGGCGCTTGAGATGTGCTTCGGCATGCCGCTGCCGCTCGGCTATGTGATCTCATCGCTCGTCGTCATCCCGATCGTGACGCACGGCATCACCTGGATCACCCGGTTCCAGGTCTGGACCCAACCGATCTGGGTCGCGCTGCACATCCTGCCGTTCCTGTTCATCTTCTGGAAAAACCCGGAAGCGGTTCGCGAGTGGATGAAGTTCCCGGACGAAGACGGCGGCGGCTTCAATCTGGTCCTTTTCGGCGCCGCCTCCGGTGTCGTGTTCTCGCTGATCGCCCAGATCGGCGAGCAGGTCGACGTGCTGCGCTTCCTTCCGCGCGCCCGCAAGGGCACGCATGTGAAATGGTGGCTCGCACTGTTCACCGGGGGCGCCGGCTGGATCGTCCCCGGCATCGTCAAGATGCTGATCGGCTCCTTCCTCGCAGTGCTCGCCGTGTCGCAAGGATTCGAGTTCGAACAAGCTGCCCAGCCGACCGAGATGTATCTGGTCGCGTTCAAATACGTGACGTCGTCGTCCGACCTCGCGCTGCTCTTGATGGTCGTCTTCGTCGTCCTGTCGCAGCTCAAGATCAACGTGACCAACGCCTATGCCGGCTCGATCGCGTGGTCGAACTTCTTCTCGCGGCTGACCCACAGCCATCCCGGCCGCGTCGTCTGGCTCGTCTTCAACGTCGCGATCGCGCTGCTCCTGATGGAACTCGGCATCTATCGTGCGCTGGAGCAGACGCTTGGCCTCTATTCGGTCGTCGCGGTCGCCTGGGTCGGCGCACTGGTGGCGGACCTCGTCGTCAACAAGCCGCTGGGGTTCAGCCCCAAGCACATCGAGTTCAAGCGGGCGCATCTCTACGACGTGAACCCGGTCGGCGTCGGCTCGATGGTGCTCGCGAGTATCGTCGCGCTACTCGCTTTCGGAGGCACGTTCGGCGAGGTCCCGCAAGCGCTCGCGCCCTTCATCGCACTCGGCACGGCGTTCGTCGCAAGCCCCGTCATCGCGATCGCGACGCGCGGCCGCTACTACCTCGCCCGTGAGCCACGCGCCGACTGGGGCGGACGCAAGACCATCCAGTGCTGCGTCTGCGAACATTCGTTCGAACAGCAGGACATGGCCGCATGCCCGGTCTACAGCGGGCCGATCTGCTCGCTCTGCTGCTCGCTCGACGCCCGGTGCCATGACGGCTGCAAACCGCATGGCCGGCTGAACGAGCAGCTATCGTCGCTCGCCCACATGCTGATGCCGGCCAAGATCGCCGCAAAGCTCGACAGCGGGGTCGGCCGTTTCATCGGCCTTTTCGTGTTCAGTACCGGTGTCATGGCGTCTGTGCTCGCGCTCGTTTACTTCCAGGCGACGATCAACGCGACCGATCAGAAGCTCATCATCGGGCACACGCTCTGGGCCGTCTTCTTCCCGCTGACGATCATCGGCGGCATCGCTTCCTGGCTGTTCGTCCTCGCGCATGAAAGCCGCCGCGTCGCCGAGGAAGAATTCGGCGAGCCAGACCCGCCTCCTCTTCCACGAAATCGAGGCGCATGAAGAAACCGATGCGCAGCTTCAGAAGGCGCGCGACGTCGCCGAGGCGGCGAACCAGGCGAAGAGCCGATACGTGATCGGAATCGGCCACGAACTCCGGACGCCGCTCAATGCAATCCTCGGTTACGCGCAGCTGATGGAGCGGGACGAGGCCGTGCCACAGCACCGCCGAGGCGGCGTCCGCGTGATCCGGCGTTCGGCGGAGCATCTGTCAGGCCTGATCGACGGTCTGCTCGATATCTCCCGGATCGAATCCGGGCGGTTGCAGCTGAGCCGCGACGAGGTTCGCCTTCCGGAATTCCTCGACCAGATCGTCGAGATGTTCCGCCTTCAGGCGCAGACGAAGCGCCTGGAGTTCCGCTTCACGAGGCCCGACCAGATTCCGCCCGTCATCGCGACCGATGAGAAGCGGTTGCGGCAGATCCTGATCAACCTGCTGTCGAACGCGATCAAGTTCACCAGGCAAGGCGAAATCGCGCTGACCTTGCGGATGCGCAGCGGCGTCGCCGAGTTCGAGATTTCGGACACCGGGCCGGGCATTCCGGAAGCTGACATCGAGCGCGTCTTCGCGCCTTTCGAACGCGGCCATGGCCTCGATCCCGAAGTGACGCCCGGCATCGGCCTCGGCCTGACCATTACACGCCTGCTGTCGGAGATCATGGGCGGTGAAATCACGGTCAAAAGCACGGTCGGCAGGGGCACGGTCTTCACCGTCCGTCTGCTGCTCGCGGCGGTGAACAATCCGAGCCTGCAGGTACGGCCGCGCCGCAAGATCACCGGTTATCTCGGCCCGCGCCGCATCGTCGTCGTGGCGGACGACGATGTCGCCCATCGCGATCTGATGCGCGAGGTGTTTGTGCCGATCGGGTTTACCCTGCTCACCGCGCCCGATGGCCCGTCCTGCCTGTCGCTGGTCGAGGATTGCGATCCGGACCTCTTCATCCTCGACATCGCGATGCCGGGAATGACCGGCCTGCAACTTGCGGAGAAGCTGCGCGCGGCTGGCCACAAGCGGGCGCCGATCATCATGGTTTCGGCCAACGTCACCGAACAGCGCCAGGCGATACCCGGTGACAAGCACGACGATTTCATCCCGAAGCCCGTCGATATCCAGAAGCTGCAGGATCGCATCGCGGCGCTGATGAAGCTCGAATGGATCCATGAGAGCGCCGAACCGATCATGGTCCCGACAGGTCGCGCGGACGCCCACACCGTCACCCTTGGCCGCACCGACATCGACGAACTCAAGCGCCTCGGCAGCATCGGCTACATTCGCGGCATCGAAGCGAAATTGGCCGAACTCGAAGAGACATACCCGGAGAGCAAACCGTTTGTTGACGACCTCGCCACTCACGTCCGTAACTTCGACCTACGCCGCTACATGTCAGCGCTCGAAAGCGTCCCCGGTGAGTGACACGAGCCATCCCCGCGACATCGTCCTTGTCGTCGAGGATTCGGCGGACAATCTCGGCATGCTGACGAACGTGCTGGACGAGGCCGGAATGACGGTTCTCGTCGCGGTCGACGGCGATTCCGCGCTGAAGCTCGTCGAACAGGTGACCCCGGACATCATCCTGATGGACGCAGTAATGCCCGGAAAAGACGGCTTCGAGACCACCCGGCTCCTGAAGCAGAGCGAGACGCTGTCGCATGTGCCGGTCGTGTTCATGACCGGCCTGACCGAGACGGAGCATATCGTCCGCGGGCTGGAGGCGGGCGGCGTCGACTACATCACCAAGCCGGTCGTGCCGGACGAGCTTCTCGCCCGCATCCGCGTGCACCTGACCAATGCGCGCGCCGCACAAAGCGCCCGCGTCGCGCTCGACGTCACCGGCCGCTTCCTGCTTGCCGTCAGCGCGGGGGGCGAGCTGCTCTGGGCCACACCGCAGGCGCGTCGCCTGCTCGGCTCCGCCGCGCTTGGACGTTCCAGCCAGCAGGCGCTGCCGCTCGCCGTCCGCGTCTGGATCGGGCAGGCGACCCGCTCGGCGAGCGCGCCGGCGCAGATCAGCGCAGACATCGAGAGCCGCCGCCTGCAGATCTCGTTCCTCGCGCGGACCGGTCCTGACCAGTTCATGCTGCGCGTGGCGGAGGAAACCTTCGTCCTGCCGGAGACGACCTTGAAAGAGCGCCTCGGCCTCACCGCCCGCGAGGCCGAGGTGCTGGTTTGGGTCGGCCGCGGCAAGTCGAACAAGGACGTCGCCGAGATCCTAGACCTCAGCCCGCGCACGGTGAACAAACACCTCGAACAGATCTATTCGAAGCTCGGCGTCGAGAACCGCGCATCGGCCGCCGCAATAGCGGTCAGGACGCTGACGCAGGATCAGATCGATTAGGCTGGATCGGCGTCCTCGCCCCCCTTGCGGGACGAAGCCGTTCGCGTCGGCCGCCAGTGCCGAAATTTCCAGCTCCTGCTGCCGCAAAAAATTTCGGACGCTTGCGAAAGAAAAAAAACTCCGCCGCAGCTACTCGTACTCGCCCGAGCGTCCTTAAATCACGCCCCTGCAAGCAAAATTCAGCCCGACGACTTTGTCTTGGACAAGATGATCCGGGTTCAAGTGTCAGGGGGAAAATACGGACGCTTAACTACCGTCCATTAAGCCTAACGCCGGGCTAACGCTCTCCGAGAGAGGGCATCCGGGGATACTATCATGTGGGCATTCTTTCGCAGTCTGAAGGGCAAGTTCCTTCTCAATGGCGTCGCTGCGGCCGTGCTGACCGCACTCGTCGCTGTCGTCGGGATCTGGACCGTCGACCAGCTTGTGGGGGCATTGAAGAAGGGCGAGATCGCCTCACAGGCGATCCGCAATCACATGGCCGCCGATATGATGCACGACGCGCTCCGCGCCGACGTGCTCTCGGCGCTGCGTGCCGGCAAATCCGGAACGAATGCGGACAAGGCCGACGTCATGAAGGAGGTGTCGGAGCATATCGAGACCTTCAAGCAAAGCGTCGCGGCGAACCTGAAGCTCGATCTTCCCTCGACGACCAGGGCGGAACTGGACGCAGTCAAATCGCCGCTCAACTCCTACGCCTCGACCGCAACTTACGTCGCGCAACTCGCGGTCGACGACCCGGTCGCGGCCGAAGGCAAACTCGCCGCCTTCATGAACATTTTCGGCCAACTCGAAACGGCCATGGAGAAGGCGTCTGAAACGATGGAAGCGGTGCTCGCCGAGGAAACCGCCAAGGATGCCGCGCTCGCGGCGCAGGCGATCAACATCATGGTCGCGGCGCTCGTTGCCGGCGTCGTCATCGCGCTCGGCCTGAACTTCCTGACCGGCCGCTCGGTCATCGTCCCGCTCGGCAAGATGACAAACGCGATGTCCACGCTCGCGGCCGGCGACACCTCGATCGAGGTGCCGGCCATCGGCCGCAAGGACGAGATCGGCGCCATGGCGGCCGCCGTCGAGGTGTTCAAGCAGAACGCCATCGCGGTTGGTGCGCTTGAACGGGAACAGAAGGCGCAGAAGGAACGCGCCGAGGCCGAACAACGCGCCGCGCTGATGCAGATCGCCGACGCTTTCGAGGCCGAGGTGCTCGGCATCGTCAACGCTGTCTCGGGCGCTGCCGAAAACCTGAAGAAAAACGCGACCTCGATGAGCTCCGCCGCCGAGGAGACAACGCATCAGTCGACCGCTGTCGCCGCCGCGGCCGAGCAGGCGACGAACAATGTGCAGACCGTCGCCAGCGCCGCAGAGGAACTGACCACCTCGATCCGCGAGATCGCCGAGCAGGTGACCTCCGCAGCCCGCGCCACATCGAGCGCGACGGGCCAGGCGTCGTCGACGGTCGCAATCGTGCAGACGCTGACCACCAGCACCCAGCGCATCGGCGAAGTGCTCAACCTGATCCGCGACGTCTCCGAACAGACGAACCTGCTGGCGCTCAACGCCACCATCGAAGCCGCCCGCGCCGGAGAGGCGGGTCGCGGCTTTGCGGTCGTCGCGCAGGAAGTGAAGCAGCTCGCGGCAGAAGCCTCGAGGGCGGCCGAGGAGATCGGCGCGCAGATCCAGGCGGTGCAATCCTCGACAACCGAGGTCGTTTCGGCGATCTCGACGATCACCGGCACGATCAAGAACATCGACCACATCTCGACCGCGATCGCCGCTGCGATCGAGGAACAGGGCGCCGCGACCACCGAGATCGCCCGCAACATCGCCGAAGCGTCGAGCGGCACCCAGGAAGTGTCGTCGAACATCGTCGTCGTAAGGCAGGCGGCGGGCGATACGAGCCGCGTCTCGGCGGAGATCGTCGATGCCGCCGTCGACCTCGCCAGCCGGGCCGATGGACTGCGCAGCCAGGTCGGCTCGTTCATCGGGCGCCTGCGCGCCGCCTAACGTCGCGTTGCCGACCGACGTTCAGGGGTTTAGAAGACGCCGCAGAGACGGCGTCTTTTTTGTGCCGCACCCCACAGTTCTTGATGCATTTGATCCGCCAGTTTGCCGCCTATTACGCCCCATACCGGGGCCTGTTCGTGCTCGATTTCTCCTGCGCGGTGCTGTCCGGCCTGCTCGAGCTCGGCTTTCCGATGGCGGTCAAGCTCTTCATCGACGAGCTGCTGCCCGACCAGCGACTGGGGGCTGATCCTGCTCGCCGCGGTCGGCCTGCTCGTGATCTATCTGCTCAACACCGGCCTGATGGTGGTCGTGACCTATTGGGGCCACATGCTCGGCATCAACATCGAGACCGAGATGCGGCGCAAGAGCTTCGACCATCTGCAGAAGCTCTCCTTCCGCTTCTTCGACAACCAGAAGACCGGCCATCTCGTCGCCCGCGTCACCAAGGACCTGGAGGAGATCGGCGAGGTCGCCCATCACGGCCCGGAAGACCTCTTCATCGCGGTGATGACCTTCATCGGCGCCTTCGTCCTGATGTTCGACGGTCAACCTCGAACTGGCGCTGATCACCGGCGCTGATCGTGCCGATCACCGCGCTGGCTGACCAGCCGCTACGGCGGGCGGATGACGCGCAACTGGCGGGCGCTGTTCGGCCGCGTCGGCGACTTCAACGCCCGGATCGAGGAGAATGTCGGCGGCATCCGCGTCGTCCAGGCCTTCGCCAACGAGGACCACGAGCGCGGCTCTGTTCGCCGAGGACAAGCCGCGCTACCGCGAGACCAAGCTCGACGCCTACCGGCATCATGGCCGCCATCGACCTCGCTCAGCTATCTCGGCATGCGGCTGATCCAGATGGTCGTGATGGTCGCCGGCAGCCTGGTTCGTGCATGCAGGGCGAGCTCAGCCAGCGGCGGCTTCGTCGGCTTCCTGCTGCTGGTCGGCGTGTTCTTCCGCCCGATCGAGAAGATCAACGCGGTGCATCGAGACCTATCCGAAGGGCATCGCCGGCTTCCGCCGCTACCATCGAACTGCTCGAGACCGAGCCCGACATCGCCGACCGGCCGGACGCGCGCGACGGTCGCCGCATCTGCGAGGGCGATATCCGCTACGACGGCGTCAGCTTCGGCTATGGCGGCGACCGGCCGGTGCTGACGCGGCATCGACCTGACGATCCGCGCCGGCGAGACGATCGCCTTCGTCGGCCCGTCCGGCGCCGGCAAGACGACGATCTGCTCGCTGCTGCCGCGCTTCTACGAGGTCGACGGCGGGCGCGATCACGATCGACGGCATCGACATCCGCGACATGACGCTGGCCTCGCTGCGCAGCCAGATCGGCATCGTGCAGCAGGACGTCTTCCTGTTCGCCGGCACGATCCGCGAGAACATCGCCTATGGCCGGCTCGACGCCACCGAGGCGGAGATCGTCGAGGCGGCGCGGCGGGCCCGGCTCGACGATGATGATCGCCGGCCTGCCGGACGGGCTCGACACGGTGATCGGCGAGCGCGGCGTCAAGCTCTCCGGCGGCCAGAAGCAGCGCCTCGCGATCGCCCGCATGTTCCTGAAGAACCCGCCGATCCTGATCCTCGACGAGGCGACCTCGGCGCTCGACACCGAAACCGAGCGGGCGATCCAGCAGTCGCTGGCCGAGCTGTCGAAGGGCCGCACCACGCTGGTCATCGCCCACCGCCTGGCCACCATCCGCGACGCCGACCGCATCGTCGTCGTCGACGAGACCGGCATCGCCGAACAGGGCAACCACAAGGACCTCGTCGCAAGACAGGGCACATACCGAAGACTGCACGACGCGCAGCTTCTGGGTGCTTGAGGCTTAGGCCCCGCGCTATAAACTTCTCCAATCCCCCTGATGGAGTGCCCGATGTCGTCTGCCAATCCGCTGCTCGACGCCTGGAAGACGCCGTTCGAGGCGCCGCCCTTCGACAAGATCACTCCGGCCGATTACCGCCCGGCCTTCGACGCCACCCTTGAACGGCACCGGGCCGAGATCGCCGCGATCGCCTCGTCGACCGAGGAGCCGACATTCCAGAACGTCATCGAGGCGATGGAAGACAGCGGCCGCGCGCTCGACCGCGTCAGCTCGACTTTCTTCAATCTGTCCGGCGCGCATACCAACGACGAGCTCGAGGCGATCGAGCGCGACATGGCGCCGATCCTGTCGCGGCACGACAGCGAGATTTATCTCAACGACAACCTGTTCCAGCGCGTCGACGCACTCTACCAGCGCGGCGACCAGCTTTCGCTGACGCCCGAACAGTCTCGCGTCCTCGAGCGCTATCACACCGCCTTCGTCCGCGCCGGCGGCGGCAAGCCCGAGGCGGTGAAGAAGCGCCTCGCCGAGATTTCCGAGCGGCTTGCGACACTGTCGACCGCCTTCGGCCAGAACATCCTTGCCGACGAGCGCTCGTGGACGCTCGTGCTCGAAAGCGAGGCCGGTCTCGACGGCCTGTCCGAAGCCCAGATCGCCGCCGCGGCGAAGGCGGCTGAGGATCGTGGGCTGGCCGGCAAGCATGTGATCACACTGTCGCGCTCAAGCGTCGAACCGTTCCTGCAATCGTCCCGCCGCCGCGATCTCCGCGAGAAGGCGTTCATGGCCTGGATCTCGCGCGGCGAACATTCGGGCGCGAACGACAACCGGCCGCTCGTCGCCGAAATGGTCGCACTCCGCGCCGAGCGGGCCCGGCTGCTCGGCTTCGACACCTTCGCCGCCTACAAGCTCGACGACACGATGGCGAAGACGCCGGATGCCGTGCGCGGCCTGCTCGAACAGGTCTGGGCGCCGGCCAAGCTCCGCGCCGCCAAGGAACGCGCCGACCTGCAGACGCTCGCCGCCCAGCAGGGCGACAATATCGAAATCGAAGCTTGGGACTGGCGTTTCTATTCGGAAGCGCTTCGCAGGGAGCGCTACGATCTCGACGACGCCGAGATCAAGCCGTACCTCCAGCTCGACCGCATCATTGAGGCCGCCTTCGACACCGCGACGCGGCTGTTCGGTGTCACCTTCAAGGAACGCCACGACATCCCGGTCTATCACCCGGATGTCCGCGCCTGGCAGGTGACCTCGGCCGACGGCAAGCATGTCGGCCTTTTCCTCGGCGACTACTTCGCCCGGCCGTCGAAGCATTCCGGCGCGTGGATGACGAGCTTCCGCAATCAGGAGCGGCTCGCGGGCGAGATTCGTCCGATCATCCTGAACGTGATGAACTTCTCGAAGCCGCCGGAGGGCAAGCCGGCGCTGATCGGCATGGACGACGCGCGCACGCTTTTCCATGAATTCGGCCACGGCCTGCACGGCCTGCTGTCGGACGTGACCTACCCGCTCGTCTCCGGAACTCATGTCTCGCGCGATTTCGTCGAACTGCCGTCGCAGCTCTATGAGCACTGGCTGGAAGAGCCGGAAGTGCTGAGCCGCTTCGCCATCCACCACGAGACCGGAGAGCCGATGCCGGAAGCCCTGCTGTCGCGCCTTCTCGCGGCGCGGCGCTTCAACCAGGGCTTCGCGACGGTCGAATACACAGCGTCCGCTCTCGTCGATCTCGAATTCCATCTCCTGCCGAGCGCGGACGGGCTCGATCCGATCCGTTTCGAGCGCGACGTGCTGGAAAAGATCGGCATGCCGCGCGCGATCGTCATGCGCCATCGCACGCCGCATTTCTCGCATGTGTTCTCGGGCGGCTATTCGGCCGGCTATTACAGCTATCTCTGGTCCGAAGTGCTCGACGCCGACGCGTTCGATGCCTTCAAGGAAACGGGCAACATCTTCGACCCGTCGACCGCGACAAAGCTCCGGGACTTCATCTACTCTGCCGGCGGCCGGCAGGACCCGCACGACGCGTATCGCAACTTCCGCGGCCGCGACGCCTCGCCGGAAGCTCTGCTGAAGAAACGCGGTCTCGACGCCGTCGATCTCGCCACTGCCGAGGTCTGAACGCAAAGCCGAAGTGAATTTTGCATTCACTTCGGCGCTTCCGGCAGCCTACATTGAGGCTTCACCCCAGGAGGAACGATGTCGAAGCCCGACGTGCTGATGCTGAATGCCATGCGCCCCTTCGTGGGGGGTGCGCTGTCTCCCTCCTTCGAGATCCATCGCCTGTGGGAAGCCTCTGACCCGAATGCGTTGCTGGCCGAGGTCGGCCCTCGCATCAAGGCGGTCACCGGCTTTGGCGGGCGTATCCCGCGCGAGATGATCGAGCGACTGCCGGCGCTGAAGATCATCGCGACATCGAGCGTCGGCTATGACGGCATCGACGTGAAGGCCGCCGCCGAGCACGGCGTCGTCGTCACCAACACGCCGGACGTTCTGACCGACGAGGTTGCCGACCTCGCGCTCGGCCTGCTGCTGGCGACGATCCGCGAGATTCCGCGCGCCGAACATCATTTGCGCTCGGGGCAATGGCCACAGGGCACTTATCCGCTCACGACGACGTTGCGCGGCCGCAAAGTCGGCATCATCGGCCTCGGCCGCATCGGCAAGGCGATCGCCCAGAGGGTCGCCGCATTCGACGTGCCGGTTTCCTATTACGGCCGCCGCAAGCAGGCGGATGTCAGCTACCCCTATGTCGATTCGCTGCTCGGGCTCGCCAGGGATGTCGATGTTCTGATCTGCGTCGCTCCGGGCGGCGTGGAGACCCATCGCATGATCGGTCGCGAGGTCTTCGAGGCGCTCGGCCCGAACGGTATTTTCATCAATGTCGGCCGTGGCTCGGTCGTCGATGAGGCCGCTCTCGTCCATGCGCTGAAGAACGGCACAATCCTGTCCGCCGGGCTCGATGTCTTCGAGAGCGAACCGCATGTTCCGGCGGAGCTGATCGCGCTGCCGAACGCGGTGCTGCTCCCGCATGTCGCCTCGGCTTCGGACCATACGCGTGACGCGATGGCGAAGCTTGCAGTCGACAATCTGCTGGCCTGGGCGAAAGGCGAGGCGCCGATCACCCCGGTGCCGGAGACGCCGTGGCCACCGGTGAAGGCGGCATAGGCCGGCCTTTACACCAGGCGGTGTGTGGCAATGGCTGGCGTGGCCTTGAGCGTCGCCAGCCAGAATAGGATTGCGCCGGTGCTGACCGTCGCACCGAGCAGCGATACGCCCGTCCAGCCGGCATGTGTGTAGACGAAGGTGGACGACGACGCGCCGAGCGCGCTGCCGATGGCATAGAACACCATGTAGACAGCCGTCAGTCGGCTCTGTGCCTCGGGCCGCACGCGATAGATCATGCCCTGGTTCGTGACGTGGACGGCCTGCAGACCGAAATCGAGGATCAGGACTCCCGCGATCAGCCAGAGGATCGAGTGCGGCAAGAGGCCGATCGGCAGCCACGCGACCAGCATCATGGCGAGCGCGACCCCGGTGGTTCGTTGCGCAAATCCCTCGTCCGCCCAGCGGCCGGCTCTCGCCGCACCGAGCGCACCAGCGGCTCCGGCAAGGCCGAATGCCCCGATGGCAGTGTGCGAGAGAGAGTAAGGAGGGGCGCTGAGCGGCAGAACGAGCGGGGTCAGCAAGATCGAAATGTCCGCAAAAATGAACATTGCCAGGACGGCGCGGATGCGAAGCGTCGGTTCACTGGCGAACAGGCCGACGAGCGATACCAGCGTGCGGATGTAGGACTTTTCTTTCGACCGCGACGGTTCGGGTGGCAGCACCCGCCACAGGATCAGCGTGAGCGCGAAAACCAGGGTACCTGAGACAAGATAGACCGCACGCCAGCCCGCGACGTCGGCAAGGCTGCCCGACACGAGCCGCGCCAGCAGGATGCCGAGGACGATGCCGCTGGTTACCGTGCCAATCACGCGCCCTCGTTTCGCCGGCGCGGCCAGGCTCGCGGAATAGGCGACGAATGCCTGGGTCAACACCGCCAGAAATCCCATGACCGCCATGGACGCCAGAAGCATGGCGCCCGTGGAAGAGGAAGCCACAACGAAGAGCGACACCGCAAGGAGGAAGGACTGCCCGACGACGAGCTTGCGGCGGTCCATCAGATCCCCGAGGGGAGCGAGCAGAACCAACCCCAGGCCGTAGCCCACCTGCGTCAGCGCCACCACGAGCCCCACTTTGGAGCTCGGGAGCCGAAGATCTTCCGCAATGATATCGAGCAGCGGGTGAGCGAAATAGACGTTGGCCACGGCGAGCCCGCTCGCCACGGCAAAGATCAAAACCATAGCGGAGGAAAGCCCCGCCTCACAAGTCTGCGGCTCCGGCGCCTCCAGGTTCACGATGCCGTCGCGCCGCCACATATCGCCCTCAATGGTTTTATGATGAAACTCTTTGATCCATAACTTGATCGGTTTTATAATGCAACCGTCAATCAGCGGAGTGAGTTGACCGTGGTTCGGCGGACAAGCCTGACGGAGGATTACTGCCCAAGCGCCCGCGCCCTCGATGCGATCGGGGACTGGTGGTCGCTGCTGATCGTGCGCGACGCATTCGATGGGCTGACCCGGTTCGGGGAGTTTCAAAAGAGCCTCGGCATCGCGAAGAACATCCTCGCCGACCGCCTTCGGACATTGGTGGACCGCGGCATTCTGGATGTGGTTCCGACTTCAGAGGGCGGGGCACGCCGGCAATATCTACTCACCGCCAAGGGGAGAGACCTATTCCCCGTCATGGTGGCGCTTCGCCAATGGGGCGAGAGTCACATGTTCGCCCCCGACGAGAAGCGCTCAAGAACTCGTCGAGCGCGAGACGGGCCAGCCCGTTCGTCTGGATGTACGGACGGCCGACGGCCGCCCGATCAGTGCCGGCGAGGCGGTGATCCTGAAGGTTCCCGAGGGAGACTGATCGGGAGAGTCCTTACGGCGAGATTACCGCGATGCTCCGGACGAGCCGGAGCATCGCAGCCGAGACCTCACCCCCCATACATCTTGTTCGGCAGCCAGAGACCGATCGCCGGGAAGGTGTAGTAGAGGATCATCGACAGGATCACGATCGCGAGGAACGGCAGCACGCCCGCGAAGATGTCGTTGATCGACACGTGTTTCGGCGCGACACCCTTCAGGTAGAAGGGCGCCATGGCCACAGGTGGCGACAGGAACGAGGTCTGGATGTTCAGGGCGACGAGGACGCCGAAGAACAGCGGATCGATACCAAAATGATCCAGCAGCGGGATGAAGATCGGCAGAAAGATCACAATGATCTCCGTCCACTCCAGCGGCCAGCCCAGCACGAAGATGATCACCTGGGTGAGCAGCAGGAAGCCGAGCGGCGACAAATCCAGGCCGACGACGAACTGCTCGATCACGGCCTGGCCGCCGAGATAGGCGAACACGGCCGAGAACACGTACGAGCCGACGAACAGCCAGCACACCATCGCCGATGCACGGGCGGTCAGAAGCACCGCTTCCTTGAGCTTGGGGAAGGTCAGCTGACGGTAGCCCGCTGCGAGCAGCATCGCTCCGAACGCGCCGATAGCCGCCGCTTCGGATGGTGTGGCGAGGCCGAAGATGATCGCACCCAGCACCGCGGTGATCAGCGCGGCAAGCGGCACAAAGCTCGTGAACAGCGCCCACAGCACGACGAAGTAGTTCGCGGGCTTTTGATCGGCAGGCAGCTTGGGCGCGAGACTCGGATTCAGAAGAACCCGGATCACCACGTAGACCATGTAAAGGCTGGCCAGCATCAGGCCCGGAAAGAACGCGGCTGCATAAAGCTTCACGACCGAGACGCCCGCAGTCGCGCCATACAGGATGAGCATGACGCTCGGCGGAATGAGGATGCCGAGACACCCGCCCGCACAGACCACACCTGCCGACAGGCGGACATCGTATCCGGCGCGAAGCATGGCCGGGAACGCGAGAAGACCCATGAGGGTGACCACAGCGCCGACGATGCCGGTCGCCGTCGCGAACATGGCGCAGGTTACGAGGGTCGCGAGCGCCAGTGCCCCCGGCAGTCCGCCGGCCGCGAGCTGGATCGACTTGAATAATCGGTCGAGAATGTTCGCCCGTTCGACGAGATAGCCCATGAACAGGAACAGCGGCACGGAGATCAGTACGTCGGACGCCATCACGCTGTACGTACGCTGCACGAACAGCTGGAAGACGTTGTCGCCCATCGCGTAATAGCCGAAGCCCACGCCCATCGCCATGAGGGTGAAAGCGATCGGGAAACCGAGCATCAGCAGCACTACGAAGAGTGCCAGCATGATGATGCCAATCATCGGGTCGGAAATCATCGGCTGGCCTCCTCGATCTCGTTCTGCTGGCCGCTCATTCCTTCGACGATGAGCTTTTCGGTCTCCTCCACGTCATGTAGCCTTGGGGGCCAGTCGCCCTCGCGCAGGCAGACGATGCAGCGCATGACCTCGGCGACACCCTGGAACAGCATCATCACGCCGACGATCGGGATGACTAATTTGAACGGCCAAAGCAGCAGGCCATCGGGCGAGAACGAGCTGGTCTCATTCAACATCCAAGAAATGTTAAAGAACACCCAGCCGGAATAGATCAGCGCCAGGATGCCAGGAAAGAAGAACAGAAAATAGAGAACGAGATCGAGCCGCGCCTGAGTACGCGGAGCCCATGTGCGATACAGGAAATCACCGCGGACATGGCCGTTACGGGCAAGGGTGTAAGCGCCCGCGCTCATGAACAGCAGGCCATAGAGCATATAGCTCGCGTCGAAGCCCCAATACGTTGGCTGCTTCATCACGTAGCGCATGAAGACTTCGAATGTGACGACGAAGGTGAGGGCAACGATCGACCAGGCGAAGAGCTGCCCGATGGCCGTGTTGATGCGGTCGATGGTTCGTATCGCAGAGTACATACAAGACCTCTTGGGAAGAGCCGAATGCAAAAACCGGCCGCCCCGAAGGGCGGCCGGTCGAACCCGGGTCAGGCCTTGCCGAAGAAGTGATCGTAGGCGAGCTGCTGATCGACCTCGGTTTCGAACTGCAGACCGACGACACGCTGTGCCCAAGCCTTCTGGCTGTCGATGACCTTCTTGAAGAAGGGGTCCGCCGACGCGTTCGCTATCACCTTGTCCCAAGCCGCGAGCTGAGCCTCGAGCACCACCTTCGGCGTCGGGATCACCTTGACGCCGGCATCCTTCAGAGCCTGCAGATCCTTCGAGTAGCGCTCCTGCTGCTTCCACGACATGTCGGCCGACGCCGCCTGCGCGGAATACTTGATCATTGCCTGCACTTCCTTTGGCAGACTGTCGAACTTGGTCTTGTTGAACAGGATCTCGAACGTCTCCAGCGCCTGGTGGTAGCTCTGGACCATGTACGTCTTGGAGACGTCGGCGAACCCGAGCACCCTGTCGGACGACGGATTGTTGAACTCTGCGCCGTCGATCAGGCCGCGATCGAGCGCGGGCACGATTTCGCCGCCCGGCAGAATGGTGACGGCCGTTCCGAGTTCCTTGAACAGATCGGCCGCGAGGCCCACCGTACGAAACTTGATGTTCTTGAGATCGTCGGGGCTCTTGACCTCCTTCTTGAACCAGCCGAGCGGCTGCGTCGGCATTGGGCCCGTCTGGAAGCCGACGACGTTGACCTTCATGATGCCATGCAGCAGCTCGTCATAGAGCGCCTGCCCGCCGCCATAGTTCATCCAGCCGAGATATTGGTTGGCGCGCCAGCCGAACGGCGGAGCGGTGCCGAACAGCGAGAACGCCTTGTTCTTGCCGTACCAATAGGCCGCCACGCCATGGCCGCCGTCGAGGATGCCGGAGTTGACGGCATCGAGCACCTGGAAGGCGGGCACGACCGCGCCGGCCTGCAGCAGCTCGATCTTGACCTTGCCCTCGCCCACCGCGTTGACGCGCGCGACGAAGTCCTGCGCGTACTCGTGGAAGATGTCCTTGTTCGGCCAGGTCGACTGGAACTTCAGCGTTACGGCCTGCGCGCGCGCAACCGCGGGAGCAGCGACGACGGCACCGGCAACGGCGGCGCCAGTCAGGAATTTGCGGCGGCCGATCGAGCCCTTGTTCCCTGCCTCGTTATTGGGGTTCTCTTCACGCATGGGAGTCCCTCTGTTTTGAAGCGCTTTTTGCGCTTGCTGGTTCGTTTCTTCCCTTTGCGCCGTGAGGCGCTTTATGTACGGTCGCTTTTCGCAACCTGCGTGAATTATGAATGCACTTGTAGCGGGAAGCTAGACTTTATGATGAGGCGCGAACGGAAAAGATGAGCGGTCTCAAGATGCCTGCTCCAAATTCAGGCGTTTTGGCACGTCGTGCTGAAATAGCGCGGGCCCTGTCCGCGATCGTGCCCGGCGAGGGCGTTGTTTCGACCGATGACGGCATGCGTCCGTTCGAGACCGACGGGCTGACGGCGTATCGGCAGATGCCGCTGGTCGTGGTGCTGCCGGAGACCACCGAACAGGTCGCGGCAGTGCTGCGCTATTGCCACGACAACGCGATCCCGGTCGTGCCGCGCGGCTCCGGCACGTCGCTGTCCGGCGGCGCGCTGCCGCTCGAGGACGGCGTGCTGCTGGCGATGACCCGGTTCAACCGCGTGCTCGAGATCGATTACGACAACCGCGCGGTGACGGTGCAGCCGGGCGTCACCAATCTCGCGGTGACCAAGGCGGTGGCCGACAAGGGGTTCTATTACGCGCCCGATCCGTCGTCGCAGATCGCCTGTTCGATCGGCGGCAATGTCGCCGAGAATTCCGGCGGCGTGCACTGCCTCAAATACGGCCTGACCGCGAACAATCTGCTCGGCGTCGAACTGGTGCTGATCTCCGGCGAGGTGGTGCGGCTCGGCGGCAAGCATCTCGACTCGGAGGGCTATGACCTGCTCGGCCTCGTCACCGGCTCGGAGGGCCTGCTCGGCGTCGTCACCGAGGTCACCGTCCGCATCCTGCAAGCGCCGGAGACGGCGCGGGCGGTGCTGTTCGGCTTCGACACCTCGGAGGCCGGCGGCGCGGCGGTCGCGGCGATCATCGCCGCCGGCATCATTCCCGGCGGCATGGAGATGATGGACCGGCCGGCGATCCACGCCACCGAGGCCTATGTCGGCGCCGGCTATCCGCTCGATGTCGAGGCGCTGCTGATCGTCGAGCTCGACGGCCCGAAGGGCGAGGTCGATCATCTGATCGGCGAGGTCGAGACGATCGCCACGGCCTGCGGCTCGGTCTATGTCCGGGTCTCGCAGAGCGAGGCCGAGCGCGCCGCGTTCTGGCTCGGCCGGAAGGCGGCGTTCCCGGCGGTCGGGCGCCTCGCGCCGGACTATCTCTGCATGGACGGCACGATCCCCAGGAAGACGCTGCCGCAGGTGCTCGCCAGCATGCGCGAGATGTCGGCGCATTACGGCCTCGAAGTCGCCAACGTGTTCCATGCCGGCGACGGCAATCTGCACCCGCTGATCCTCTACGACGCCAACATCCCCGGCCAGCTCGACAAGGCCGAGGCGTTCGGTGCCGACATCCTCAAACTGTGCGTCAAGGTCGGCGGCGTGCTGACCGGCGAGCACGGCGTCGGCATCGAAAAGCGCGACCTGATGGGCGAGATGTTCGACGATATCGATCTCAGCCATCAGCAACGGGTCAAATGCGCCTTCGACCCGCAGCATTTGCTCAACCCTGGCAAGATGTTCCCGGTCCTGCATCGTTGCGCCGAGCTCGGCCGCATGCACGTTCACAAGGGCCAGTTGCCGCATCCCGATTTGCCCGATTCTGATGCTTGACCTTGCCGTCCTGTCCCGTCCCAAGACCCAATCCGAGGTGCTCGACCTCGTCCGCCAGGCCGTCGCACGCCAGGAGCCGGTCGAGATCGTCGGCCAGGGCTCGCGCCGCGGCATCGGCCATCATGTCGATGCCGCGCATGTGCTCGATCTGTCCGACCTGGCGGGGGTGATCGCCTACGAACCGGACGAACTCGTGCTGACCGCCCGGGCCGGCACCCCGCTGGCCGAGATCGAGCACCTGCTCGCGGCGGCGCAGCAGGAACTGGCGTTCGAGCCGATCGACCACGGCCTGCTGTTCGGCCACCCGGCCGGCCGCGGCACGCTCGGCGGGGTGATCGCCGCGAATGCCAGCGGCCCGCGCCGGCTGAAGGCCGGCGGCGCGCGCGACCATGTGCTCGGCGTCCACGCGGTGTCGGGACGCGGCGAGGCGTTCAAATCGGGCGGCCGCGTCGTCAAGAACGTCACCGGCTACGACCTGTCGAAGGGCATGGCCGGGTCGTGGGGCACGCTCGCGATCATCACCGAGATCTCGGTCAAGGTGCTGCCGCGCGCCGAGACCTCGGTGACGCTCGCGATCATCGGCCTCGATGACCGGGCCGGCATCGCCGCGCTCTGCGCCGCGATGGGCTCGGCGGCGGAGATCTCCGGCGCGGCGCACATCCCCGCCGCCGTCGCCGCCGATCTGCCGGTCGCGGAATTGCGGGGCGCCGCCTGCACCCTGATGCGGCTCGAAGGCTTCGAGCCGTCGGTGATCTACCGCGCCGGCCGGGTCGCCGAGATGTTCGCCACCGCCGGCGCGCTCGTGCACGTCGAGGCCGCCGCCTCGGCGCGGCTCTGGCAGGCGATCCGCAATGTCGCGCCGTTCGCCGGCCCGGCGACGCCGCTGTGGCGGCTCAGCGTGACGCCGACCGAAGCGCCGGCGATCGTCGACGCGCTCGCCCGCCAGTTCGCCTTCCGCCACCTCTACGACTGGTCGGGCGGGCTGGTCTGGCTCGAGCCGGTCGACGCGCCGCCGCACGGCCATGCCTCGGTGATCCGCGCCGCGATCGGGGCGCGCGGCGGCGGTCACGCGACGCTGATCCGCAGCGCCAACGTGACCGAGAACGTGCCGCGCTTCGAGCCGCAGCCGGCCGCTTGGCCGGCCTGTCGCAGCGGCTCAAGGAGGGCTTCGATCCCGTTGAACATCCTCAATCCCGGCCGGATGGGCTGAGCCATGCAGACCCATTTCACCCTGGCCCAGCTGGCCGATCCCGAGGTCAAGGAGGCCGAGCGGATCATCCGCAAATGCGTCCATTGCGGCTTCTGCCTCGCCACCTGCCCGACCTATCTCGAACTCGGCAACGAGCTCGATAGCCCGCGCGGCCGCATCTACCTGATCAAGGACATGCTGGAGCACGACAAGCCGGCCTCGGCCGAGGTGACGCTGCACATCGACCGCTGCCTGTCGTGCCTGTCCTGCGCCACCACCTGCCCGTCCGGCGTCGACTACATGCACCTCGTCGACCGCGCCCGCGTCCACATCGAGCAGACCTACAGACGGCCGCGCGCCGACCGGCTGCTGCGCGCCGTGCTGGCGTTCGTGCTGCCCTATCCACACCGCTTCCGCCTGGCGCTCGCAGCGGCGCGGATCGCCCGGCCGCTGGCGCCGCTGTTCGATCGCATCGGCGGCCCGTTCCGGCGGCTGGCGGCGATGCTCCGGCTGTCGTCCGGCCCCTCGCATGCGCCGATCGACAGCCCGCCGCTCGCCCTGCCGGCAGCGCCGAAAGCGCGCGTCGCCATCCTGAAGGGCTGCGCCCAATCGGTGCTCGATCCCGGCATCAACCAGGCGACCGAACGGCTGCTCGCCCGGCTCGGCGTCGAGGTCGTCGCGATCCCGGACGAAGGCTGCTGCGGCGCCCTCACCCATCATATGGGCCGCGACGAATCCGCCCGTGCCTTCGCCCGCAGGAACATCGACGCCTGGAGCCGCGAGATCGACGGCCAGGGCCTCGACGCGATCCTGATCACCGCCTCCGGCTGCGGCACCGTGGTCAAGGATTACGGCCATCTGTTCGCCGCCGATCCGGCCTATGCCGGCAGAGCGACGGAGATCGCGCGGCGGACCAAGGACATCTCGGAGTTCCTGGCGACGCTCGACCTGCCGTCGCAGCCGTCGACCGGCCTCGCCGTCGCCTATCACTCGGCCTGCTCGCTGCAGCACGGCCAGCGCGTCATCGCCCAACCGCGCCGCCTGCTGGAACAGGCCGGGTTCGCGCTCAGCGAGATCCCGGAAGGCCATATCTGCTGCGGCTCGGCCGGCACCTACAACATCCTCCATCCCGACATCGCCGGCCGCCTGCGCGACCGCAAGCTGAAGAACATCGCCACGACCGGCGCGCCGATCATCGCCACCGGCAATATCGGCTGCATCACCCAGCTCGCAGCCGGCACCTCAACCCCGGTCCTCCATCTGGTCGAACTGCTCGACTGGGCCTACGGAGGACCACAGCCAACGCAGCTGGCGCCGGAAATCACCGAAACGAGGACGACGACGTGACGCTAACGCTTCAACAGACCCAGACCATTCTTTCGGCCGCGCTCGACCACGCGAAGAAGACCGACATGAAGCCCGTCTCGATCGTCGTGCTTGACGCACGCGGAGCGCTGAAGGGCGCGCTGTCGATGGACGGCACCAGCCTGAAGCGCGCTTCGATCGCGACCGGAAAGGCGAACGGTGCGATCTCGCTCGGCATGGGCTCGCGCTCGCTGTTCAAGCGCGCGAAGGAGCAGGCCTTCTTCATCGCCGCTGCCACCGAGGCGATTGGCGGCTCGCTGATCCCGGTTCCGGGCGGCGTCCTCATCCGCGACGGTGCCGGGGAAGTCCTTGGCGCTGTCGGCATTTCCGGCTGCACGTCTGAGAACGACGAAGCCGCCGCAATGGCCGGCATCAAGGCCGCCGGCCTCAACGGGGATCCCGGACAGGACTGAACGACATGGCCGCAGTCACCACCGTCGCGGATCTTCGTGCGATCGCGAAACGGCGTATCCCGCGCGCGATCTTCGACTATGCCGACTGCGGCTCCTATAACGAGACGACGCTCCGCGCGAACAAGGCCGATCTCGACGCGATCGGCCTGCGCCAGCGTGTCCTGATCGACGTTTCTGAGCGCAATGTGAAGACGACGCTCGTCGGCGAGCACGCGGTGATGCCGCTCGCAATCGCGCCGACGGGCCTCACCGGCCTGTTCCATCGCGACGGCGAGATCGAGGGCGCACTCGCTGCGCAGGAATTCGGCGTGCCGTTCTGCCTGTCGACGATGTCGATCTGCTCGATCGAGGACGTTCACGCCGCCGTCTCGAAGCCGTTCTGGTTCCAGCTCTACGTGATGCGCGACCGCGGTTTCGCCGCCTCGCTGATCGAACGCGCGAAGGCCACCGAATGTTCGGCGCTGGTGCTGACGCTCGATTTGCAGATCCAGGGTCAGCGGCATCGCGACATCAAGAACGGACTGACCGTTCCGCCCAAGATGACGCTCGCCAATGCCATCGACATCGCCACCAAGCCCGGCTGGGCGACGAGCGTGTTGCGCGGCAAGCACCGGAGCTTCGGCAATCTGCAGGATCGCGTCCCCGGAGCCGGCAGCCTGACGACGCTCTCGCAATGGATTGCCGGCCAGTTCGACCCATCGCTGTCGTGGAAGGACGTCGAATGGGTGAAGAGCCTCTGGCCGGGCAAGCTGATCCTCAAGGGCATCCTCGACGAGGAGGACGCGAAGCTCGCCGCGGCCTGCGGCGCGGATGCGATCGTGGTCTCCAACCATGGCGGACGCCAGCTCGACGGCGCACGTTCCTCGATCAGCGCCCTCCCCGGCGTGCTTGAAGCAGTCGCCGGCCGGGTCGAGGTCCTTTTCGACGGCGGCGTAACCTCGGGTCAGGACGTGCTGAAAGCCGTGGCGCTGGGCGCGCGTGGCTGTCTCGTCGGCAAGGCTTTCCTCTGGTCGCTGGCGGCCGGCGGTCGTGCGGGCGTCGCACAGATGCTCGACATCATCCGCCGCGAGCTCGACGTCTCGATGGCGCTCACCGGATCGAGCGACATTCACAAGGTCGGCCCTCATTCGCTGACGAGAACGGTGGCGCCAGAGCGTCCGCTCTGATATCCACCCCGGCTCCCAAGACATCCGCCCGCGCCTCCTCGCGGGCCGCCTCTGAAAAATGGAGCCATTCGGCATGGCCGCCTGCGGTCTCGACTTCGGCACGTCCAACACCACGCTCGGCACGATCGCGAAAGGCCGTACCGCCCTGCTGCCGCTCGAAGGCAGCGAGGTGACGATCCCAAGCGCGATCTTCTACGAACTGCGCGGCGGCTCGCGGATCGGCCGCGCAGCGATCGGCGCCTATGTCGAGGGGCTCGACGGCCGGTTGATGCGAAGCCTGAAATCGGTGCTCGGCTCCTCGCTCCTGAACGAGATCACACAGGTCGGCCGCGAGCGGTTGTCGTTCCGCCAGGTCATCGCGGGATATATCGGCGCGGTGAAGAAGCGCGCCGAGGCCGCCTGCGGGCATGAGCTGACGCAGGTCGTGCATGGTCGTCCGGTGCATTTCGTCGACGGCAACGAGACGGGCGACAAGAAGGCCGAGGACGCGTTGCGCGAGATCGCGCACGAGATCGGCTTCAAGGACGTGATCTTCCAGTACGAGCCGATCGCCGCCGCGCTCGATTACGAGCAGCAGATCGACCATGAGGAAATCGCGCTGATCGCCGATATCGGCGGCGGCACGTCAGACTTCTCGATCATCAAGCTCGGACCGGGCCACGCCAAGCGGGCGGATCGCGCGCAAGACATCCTGGCGAACGACGGTGTACGCATCGGCGGCACCGATTTCGACCGCCAGATCAGCCTGCGCCGGATCATGCCGCAACTGGGCATGGGCAGTTCGATGAAGAGGAAGGATCTCGACGTACCGTCGAGCTTCTTCCACGACCTGGCCAGCTGGCACTCGATCAACCGCCTCTACGATCCGGCGGTGTTGCGCAGCATCAACGAGGTCCGCCGCGACGCGGCGAAGCCCGAACTGATCGACCGCTTGGTGAAGACGGTTGAAGAGCGCCGCGGCCATGCGTTGGCCGGCTCTGTGGAGGCGGCCAAGATCGGCCTGAGCGACGTGGCGGAGACGACGATTCCGCTTGGCTGGCTGGAGCGCGATCTGGAGGTTTCGTTCAGGCGGGACGATCTTGCGGGCGATACCGCCGATCTTGCCGACCGTATCGCGGCGCGGATCGGGAAATGCCTTGTGCAAGCCGGTATCAAAGCCGAAGCCGTGGACGCCGTCTTCCTGACCGGCGGCTCGACCAAGCTGGCCCATGTCCGCGAGGCGATTGCTGCCTCGCTGCCTGATGCCAGAGCCGTGACAGGCGACAGCTTCGGTTCGGTTGGCCTCGGCCTGACCATCGACGCCAAGCGCCGTTTCGGTCACTGACCCGCGAAATTATCAGACCGGCACCGCGTCACACGCATAAGGTGTGACAGAAACACAAAGAGCGGCCTCGCGGCCGCTCTCGAGCGTACTAGATGTTTGCTTGGATCAGCCGCGGACGAAAGCCGAGGCCGGGATGCCGAGAATGGCAAGATCCTCAGCGGACGGAGCGCGGTGGTTGCGGGCCGCATCAGCAGCGCGACGAGCAGCACCAAACATCTGGAGGACATTGATCAGGTTGTTCATGGCTTCATTCCCCGTTTCTGTTGAACACAATATGAGGGATGAGCACACGTTTGAGGAGTGTTTTGGTATACCACCGGACATGCACATGACGCATGGCTAGCTCGGCTAGCTATGCGTGAAATTAAAATCTTGTTAACCGTTACTGCATGGCTTGGCACGGCATCTTCAAACGAAAACGGCCGCCCGGAGGCGGCCGTTTCGATATTCGATCAGACCTCCTCCTCCTCCTCCTTGTCAGTTCTTGAAACGGTTGATTCTAGTTTCCCTGTGCAGGTCGCCGAATAGGTGATTCTAGTTTCGCTGAAATCGTGATTCCACGAGACGAAATACTTCCAACTTTTGATTCTACGACGACCCTTCGAGCAAAGACCAGCGCTCGGATCGGGCCGAAGCTGCCGCGAAAGCGGACGGCGGAATCGCGATTCCCGGCGCCCTGGCGGCACCCGGAGCGGGCATCGTGCCCCCGGCGCCCGGGTGTACTGGGGCTCCTTCACGGCGTCGCCGAGGAGACTTCACAGCCGGAGAGAGGCTATCGGCGCAAGATCGGGCGCCAGTCAGCGTTTAACCCGGGACGCCTTTAGGGCTGGGACCATCGACGACGTCGAACGACGCGACACCGCACTCGCCGTCGGGCCGAACAATTTCGACCTTGATCGGGCTGTCGCCCGAACGTTCGGCGGCAAAATTCATCGCGCCACAACATCAAAAAGCCCCGCTCCAACGAGCCACCGCGGAAGCGTGAAAAAGCGCCCCATGATGCTTGCGGCAGTCGAGACAATGACAAAGCCCGACCCAGTATGGGCGTCCAGACGCCTCAATTCGGACGTTGCCGCACAGGCAACCGCCCGTGAATCGATCCATGCTGCGTCTCCTCCATTATCGGTGGTTGTGAAAAATAGCAGCTAAACGACTGCAAAGGGGTCGAGAGCTGCCGTCCGCAAATGGCCAGAGATGGCCTGGCAGGATTGGCCGCCGACGAGGGGTACGTTCAGGACGCCGTGATGGCCGAAAGAAGCAAACCTAAAATATATAGGACCTAACCAGCGGTATAATACTGGGGTGCTTCGCGCGGCATATATATCCAGTAACTCCAATGAGCTTCCGACTGTTATGGAAGTTTTAGGGCGTGAAGGTGAGTATTATGTCAAGCACAACTGCAATATTCGCGACGGCCGCTTTGGGTGCGATGCTAGCGATCGGCTCGACGACAGCGTCCATGGCCCAGGGTGCGAGCGCCCAGTCGGGCACGAGCGATGCTTCGCTGATCCTTGTGAGAGGCGACGGCGGCGGCGGTGGCATCGGTGGCGGCGCCGTCTTCATTTCCCATGGCGGCGGCTTCGGCGGCGGCCATGGCTTCGGCCCAGGCCCAGCCCCGATCAGCGGCGGCCATTATGGTGGACGCTATGCAGGAGGCTATGGACGCGGCTATGGTTGGGGGGATCCAGGTGGTTACTGCGCCTGGCCGTACACCGCGAATCCAAATGGTTCCTGTGCTTATTGATCCATAGCGTCTTCGACTTTTGCTCGCCGTCAGTTGATGTAGCATAGCGTCATCACGTGAAATCTACCGGATCTCGTCGGCTCCCACCCAGGCCACGTGGTCCGTGCTCGCTTCAAGCGAGGCGCCCATTAACGGCGGAATGACGGGCAACGACCCAATCTTGCCCCGTATCTAAAGGCACGCCCGCGCCGCCACGCGCCGAATTGCCAAATTCGATCACGGGCGTCCCGCGGACATCCGCTCCGGGGCTGTGACGAGCTCCTCCCGGCGATGGGCGAGGAAACGCTCGGCCGTTTTGAATCCTTGTTCAGGTAATCAACTTCACGTTCGCCTGATATCTGCGGTCGCCAGCCCTGATGGTGGGCCCGTTCAAGTTCCCAGGTCTCTCCCATGAGGAGTTGAAGGAGGTCGTCGGGGAGGCGCGAGCCAAACAGACTGTCAGACGCCGCGTCGGCTGCCCCAGGCCAGCACGTGCAGTTGCGGCAGGACCGTGGCGGTGAACCACCGGTCCGTCGCGACCTTGTCGACGAGCCAGCGGAAGCGGCGCATCAAATCGTCGATGTCGGCTTCGTCGCCCACCAAGCCGTCTGGAGCCATCACCGGCGAAGGGTTCCCGACCTGCAGGTAAACCGGCAGAGCCGGATGGCGGTTCGCCGCTAGCGCGCGCATAGGCGTAATCCTCATCGTCGAACACGGCGACCTTGAGGACGCATCGCGGTCCGTCCGCCGCCGCGCTGACGCAGTCGTCGAAGGCCTGCCAGTCCGTTTCCATCCCCGAAGACGGCGGCTTCGGGCTGAGCATCAGCCAATCGAGCGCGGCAAACCACGGCTGGGGCACGCTGCCCTGGGTTTCCAGGGCGAAGGTGTAGCCTTTCCGGTGCCCGAGCTCGATGAGCGGCGCCAGAGGCTGAATGGCCGGATTGCCGCCCGACAGCGACACGAGCACCGGCACGGAGCCCGCCAGATGCTCGACCTCGCGCCAGGATCTCGGCCGGAGCCATGAGCGTCCACTCATCGCGGTATTCGGGCAGCACCGCATAGAGCGTATCGCACCAGCCGCAGCGATAGTCGCAACCGCCGGTGCGCACGAAAACGGTCGGCCGGCCGATCAATGGACCTTCGCCCTGGACCGTCGGACCGAAGATCTCGCTGATGCGGATGCTTCCCTTCATGGACGGTATTCGGCCCAGGTTTTCGGGGTCTCGCTGATGCGGACGGCGGCAACCTCCGGCCAGCGCGCGCTGCACCAGTCGTAGATCCACTTGGCGATGACCTCGCTGGTCGTCCGGTCGTGTCCGAGCACGTCGTTGAGGTGCCGATGGTCGAGGTTTTCGTCGATGAACTCCTTCAGCTCCGAGAGTTCACGATAATCGCGGACAAAGCCGACCGGATCGAGCTGTGGTCGATTGCAGCACGACCTCGACTTCGTAGTTGTGGCCGTGGAGCCGCGCGCACGGATGCTCCTCGGGGAGACCGCCGATCACGTGCGAGGCCGAGAACGTAAACCGCTTGGCGATGGTGTACATGGCTGCGCCTACGACCCTGTTCTTGCCTGGTGCTGCCGGCACGCCTCCACCCAGTAATCCGGATCCTCGTACGGCGTCGGATCGTCCACCTCGGCAAGGTGAAAGGCCTCGCGCCGCTCGACGCAGGTGCCGCAGCGACCGCAGTGATGAAGCCCGCCCTTGTAGCAGGACCAGGTTTCGGCGAAGGCAACGCCAAGCCGCTGGCCTTCGCTCACGATGCCGGCTTTGCTCATCTTCAGGAACGGCGTGTAGAGGGAGATGCTCGCCAGCCCCTCCAGAGCGTGACGCTGCATCGCCTCGAACGCGTCGACGAATGCCGGGCGGCAGTCCGGGTATATGAAATGGTCGCCACCGTGGACCGCCGCCGCCACGGCATCGGCCTGTTCGGCCGTGGCCACCCCGAAGGCGACCGTGAGCATGATGGCGTTGCGGTTGGGCACCACGGTCGAGCGCATGGTCTCTTCCGCATAATGCCCGTCGGGGACCGCGCCGCCGCTGGTCAGCACCGAGCCGGTGAGGAGGCGTCCGATCGCGGTGATGTCGACGACGTCATGCGGCACGCCGAGGCGCACGGCGCACCGACGCGCATAGTCCAGTTCCTTTTTGTGGGACTGGCCGTAGTCGAACGACACCAGACGCGTGAGCGTTCGTTCGGCGGCTACTTTGTGCGCAAGCGTGACGGAATCCAATCCGCCGGAACAGATAACGATCGTCTTCACGACGGCTCCTTGTTTTTACCGGGTAGGCTGCGACCGGGTCGGCTAACGCGCCGACAAGCGTTCTGTGGGTCACGCCGACAAGGGCGCCATTCCAGCTTCCGCGGACAAAGAACCCCAGTCTTCGCGGATGTCAACGCGCACATGGCCAGCAAAAAGGTCATTCCGCGACGTGCTGGGATGTAGCGGCAGGGGCACGATGGGGGCGTGATGCCGATGATGGGCATGATGCAGCAGATGAACGAGATGATGGAAACCTGCACCAAGATGGTGAAGATGACGATGGATCGGGGATCGCCGCGCGCGACTCTCCGGCATCGCGCGGCGAGATGCTCTGTTACCCCTCAGATAGTTCGCCCCCTGAACGCAACAGCTCGCCTCAACGGCACGGCGGTCAGCGCATCGGCTGGTAGGCGTCGTCGAACTCCTGCTCGAACAAGGCGCCGTCGCGCAGCGCCCAGATCTCTCCGACTTCCACCAGACAACGATCGCCGCCACCGCGCAAAGATTTCTCCTATCGATGCCCCTTGGCCGCTCGGTGCACACTTTCGAGCAGGATGCCGAGACACCCGACCAGCACGAGCACGCCCCCCAGCAGCGGCGGCAAAGCCGCGAATTTCACTGCGGCACCGACGACACCGATCAGCAACAGGGAGAACAGTGCCAGGTTGCCGTCATCGACGAACATGCCGATGACTTCCTTGGCGATCACGCGAACGAGGTTCACCGCGCAGCTCCTTCTACAGACATTGGATAGGTGCTTCGCAGCCAGCGCACGATCGCGAATGATGCGACCGTGACGGTGGCGAAGATTGCGAGGAGCGCAAGGTCCGCGCCCGGCCATTCCGCGCCGATGCCCTCGCCCACCCAGAAAATGCCGAAGCTGGTCAGCATCAACCCGACCGCGAACTTCAGCGAGTTCTCCGGTATCCGCGCCAACGGGCGATGAACCGCGAGCCCGATGATCATCACGATCACGAACGCCGAGATCGCACCGAGACTGGCGTAGAATGTCTGCTGGTGCGCGGTGCCGACCGCAATGACGATGAACACCACCTCTAGCCCCTCGAGCAGGACCGCCTTGAACGCCGCCACTCCGGCGAGGTAGTCCGCCCGCCGGTCATTGGCCTGGCGTTGCAATTCCGCCGTCTCCATCGAGAAGGCAGCATCCTCATCGTGCAGCGCGACGATTCCAACGGATCGCAGGATGGCTTTCCGCAGCCATCGCATTCCGAACAGAACGAGCAGGACGCCGACGACGAACTGCATCAACGCGATCGGTATCAGCGCCAGAAGCGGTCCGAATATCAGCACGAGCGCAGCAAGCACGGCGAGCGCCAGCGCGCTGCCGATAAGTGCCGGGCGCCAGCTTCGCGTGACGCCGACCGCAAGCACGATCGTAAAGGCTTCGACGACTTCGACGAACGAACCGAGGAAGGCTGCCGTCACCGTTGAAATGATGGGTGTCAGAGTGGTCATTCGCGCGTTTCGAAATAGGGCGCTCTGCTTACACAGAAATTACGATGCGATTATCGGGAGCGGCGAACACGGGTGGTGCTTGCTACCTAAGCCCGGAAATGAGGACGAGCAGCCCCATGCGATCAATCATGCTGAGCTAAGGCGCGCTTCACCTGATCAATGAAGGGCTTGGTGCGATAGCTCAATGCCATGCGCGGTCGGTCGAGATGTAACCTCGGCGGGCATTCCCGGTACGAGCTTCCGCTCCCCGAGCGATCGTGGCCAACTCTACCGAGCACAGCGCCCGCGCACGCGTTGGACCGATCGGGCCGCGTCGATGTTGGCGCGCGCATGCGTTCCATGTGGCGCCGACGACGGCCGCCAATCCATGACGCACTTGATTTGAGACCCGCTGGAGGCGGGCGCTGAGGCGCTAGCCGACGACCGCGTCCACCAGGTCGCGGCCTGCCCCAAGAACCTGTTGCTGCCAACTGTCGAGCTTGTTCTCGATCGACACCTCGGTCCGCTCTCGCCGCTGAAGGTGATCGGGTAGGTCCGACCATTCGGAGAGGACGTCGTTCAGGTCTGTGCGAAGGCTCTTTCTGGCCCCGGCGACCCACCCGGCGAAGCGCGCCATCTCCGCCTCGCCGTCGACCGGAAACGGCAACACGCGCAGACGCGCGGCCAGATCATCCAGCAGCGATCGCGTCACGGCATGACCTCGGGTCAGCACGAATTGGCCGATCAGGTTGGTGAACGAGGTGTCGAATCCTACAATCGTGGCGCGAACCCTCGGCGTGCCCCGTTCGACACGCTGGAGCTTCGGCGACGCAGGCTTCTCGAGTCGCTTGAAGATTTCGAACATGGCAGTCCCCGGCTTGACGATGAGTATGCACGCAACGCGGGAAACTGGCCAGCGCGATGAGAAAATATGACTACGTCCGTACAATCCGGCAAACCACGAAGTGCGGCGGTCACGGAGCGTGCGCAATCGCTCTTGCGGATTCTCGACCAGCGGCCTGCCGTCGGCACCGAAGTGATCGAACGCAGTCGTTCACAGGGCGGCCTGTTTCGCGCCAGCCTGACGCGACAGCGAGGATTTCACCGTCTCGCGATTGAACGGCAGGTCCCGCAGACGCACCTCCGTCGCGCTGGAGATTGCGTTGGCGATGGCCGCGGGGGTCGGCCCCTGCGACGCTTCGCCCGTCCCCAGGAACGGTTGACTTGGACGAGGTATGACATGGACTTCGATCTCGTCGGGAACGCCGTCCATCCGCAGGATCGGATAGGTCGACCAGTCGATGCTGGTGATCTGGGTCTCGTCGAAACTCACGCGTTCGAACAGGGTCCAGCTCATCGACTGGATGATGCCCCCCTCGATCTGGTTGCGGATGCCGTCGGGGTTGACGATCTCGCCGGCATCGACGGCAGCCACGGCCCGAACCAGGCGGGCCTTGCCGCTGTCTCGTGAGACGTCGACCTCGACGGCCACGGCACAATAAGCGGCGAGGTTCTTATAGCGCGCGAAGGCGAAGCCCCTGCCCCGGCCCAAAGGAAGTGGCGCCTTGGACCAGCCGGATTTCTCCGCAGCCAACGTGACGACGTCGCGAGCGCGAGGATCTTCCAGATGTCGCAGACGGAATTCGACGGGGTCCGCCCCGGCGGCGGTCGCCAGCTCGTCCATGAAGCTCTCGATGGCGAAGACGTTCAGGTAAGCACCCAGGCCGCGGAGCGCGGAGACGCGAAGCGGCATCTCGGGAATGAACTGCCATTGAATCCTGGTCGTCGGGATCGAGTAGAGCGGCGCGGCATTGCGGTCGCCGTTCCCGGCGGGCGTGATCTCCATCCTGGGCGGCTTGGGCTGGAATGGCGTTGCGAGATGTCTCGCGGCGAGCAACGCCCCTGCCCCGCCCGGACGGGTGGAATGGGTGTTGGTCCAGACGTCATACGTCCACTCGACGATCCTGCCGGAGGCGTCGAGCCCGGCTCGGACGCGGCTCGACATCGCCGGACCGTACGGCTCCCACGCGTGTTCCTGCTCGCGCATCCATTGCACTCGCACGGGCCGCCCGGGAACCGCTCTCGCCAACAGCGCGGCGTCGGCGGCCGCATCGTCGGCACCGTTGTGCCCGTAGCAGCCCGATCCCTCGACATGGACGCACCGCACCCTGTCCGGCGGCATCCCGAGCATTTCGGCGATCGCCGCGCGATCGGGATAGACGCCCTGCGTATGGGTCCAGACCGTGAGATGGTCGCCCGCCATGTGGCCGATCGCGCACGAGGGGCCGATCGACGCGTGCATCTGGTAAGGGCGGCTGAATTCCGCTTCGAGCGTTCGGACCACGGGTCCAGCCGCACCGTTCTTCTGCTGCACGGTTCCGGTTTCGCGGGCGAGACCCCGGAGTGTCTGCTGGATCGTGGTGGGGTCCGGGAGCGACGGCCTTTCGTGCCATTCCGCCGCGTCGGCCAGAACGCGCATCGCCTTGATTGCCTGCCATTCGCGTTCGGCGATCACGCCGAGGAAACCGCCGTCGCGGACGATCTTGATCACGCCGGGCATCGCCTCGACGGAGGCAAGATCGACTGAGGCGAGTTCGGCATCGGCATTTGGTGGTCGCACGACGCGGCCATGGACCATCCCGGGCAACCGCAGATCCTGAACGTAGGACGCGCCTCCGGTGACCTTGGCGGGGATATCGACGCGGGGAACCGACTGGCCCATGACCACGAAGGTGTCGGCGGCGCGGAGCTTCGACCGCGGCTGAGCCTCGACGTGAAGGAGGTCGCCAGCCACCAGTTCGCCGTACGATAGTCGCCGTCCGTCCGGAGCGACGACCTGCCCGTCCTTGGCTTCGAGGCCGTCGGCAATGCCGAAGCGTGCGGCGGCCTGGCCGATCAGCAGTTCTCGGACCTGCGCGGCGGCGTTGCGGATCGCGGTGCCACTGTTCTGCATCGTCTGGCTACCCGCAGTGTAGCCTTCGTTCGGCGTGCGACCTGTGTCGGCCGTGACCAATGCAATCGCGCCGGGAGCAACGCAGAGTTCCTCGGCGGCGACCTGAAGCAGCGCGGTCCGCGCCCCCTGCCCGAGTTCGGCTTTCCCGCTGAAGACGGTGATCGCACCGTCGGCATCGATGCGGATCCAGGAATCGAGAAAAGGCGCGTCCGACAGGCTGCCGGGCAGCTCGGGCGCGATCTCCGGAGGCGCACCGCCCTCCTGCGCCGCCGCGCTCCCGAGGATCGAGAAACTGAGAACGAGCGCGCCGGCGCCGCCCAGCAAGGAGCGACGGGTTGGCTGGACGTCGGAAAGACTGCTCAAGATTTGCTCCTCTCCGGCTCGATCTTACTGGCATTACGCATCGCGGCCGCGGCGCGGTGAACGGCCTTCAGGATGCGCGAATGCGTGCCGCATCGGCACAGATTGGGCTGAAGGTGGGCGCGGATCTCGGCGTCGCTCGCGCCGGGGTTTTTCTGGAGCAGGGCCTGCGCCCGCATCATGAAGCCGGGGATGCAATAGCCACACTGGGCGGCCTGCTCTTCGATGAAGGCCGTCTGCATCGGACCCGGCTTGTCGATGGATCCGAGACCCTCGACGGTCGTGATCGCACGGCCCCCGAGCAGCATGATCGGCACCATGCACGAGAAGACCGCGGTGCCGTCCACGATGACGGTGCAGGAGCCGCACTGGCCGAGACCGCAGCCAAACTTCGCTCCATTGAGATGGAGATCGTCGCGCAAGACGTACAGCAGCGGCGTGTCTGCCTCGGCGTCAATTTCGTGACGTTGGCCGTTGACCGTGAGTGTCACCATGGCGTTTCCCTCGCCTGAGGATCGGCGGGCGCCGCGGAGGCGCCGTCGGTTGGCCGCACCGCCAGCGTCGCCGTGCGATCCTTGGCCCTTCGAACGTCTTCGCTTAGGCTCGGCCAGGGCTGCTCGTCGCTGAATGCGGACCGCATGTAGGCCAGCAGGGATATCAGCTGCTGGTCTGTGAGCACGTTGTGGAAGCCCGGCATGATCGGACTTGCCTCGCCCGACGACGGAGGCAGGCCGTGCAGAACTACATTGATGATATTGTCGGGGTTCGGCCCGTTCACCGCCGTGCTCAGGTGAAGGTTGATGCCCCCGTAGGGCAACGGCCGTTTGCCGTCATGGCAGGACGCACAGGCTGCGACATAGATTGTCTCGCCTGGGTCCGCGGCGTGCGAGCCGGGCTGGCTGTCCGCGGTTGCGGCGCGTCCCTCCGGAATAGGCTGTCTCGCTGCCGCTAACGCCTGATCTCCGCGCTGGCGTTTCTCCGGCGTGATCTCGCCCATCTTCGACGTGACGTAAACTGCCAACGCCCTGACGTCTTCGTCGGGCACGCTCGCCAGGTTCGTCGTCACCGGAGCCATCGCTCCGCGCGAAATCCCGTGGTTCTGGTGCCAGCCGAGCTTCAGGTACTGGGTCAAGGATTCGACCGACCACGGGACGGGCGACGGAGAGCGGGCGTTGATCGCATAGGCGTACCAGCCCTCGGCCTCGCCTCCGGCGAACTGCTGATCCTGCTTTTCCGCCCCGAGCGCGTTGCGGGGCGTGTGACAGGCTCCGCAATGGCCCAGGCCTTCGGCCAGATATGCGCCGCGGTTCCATTCGGCGCTTTGCGTCCGATCGGGCTCGTACGCGCCTCGGTCCAGGAAAAGCAGATTCCATCCGGCGAGGAGCGGCCGCCAATTGAGGGGGAACGGGAGGTCGTTGCGCGGTGCCTCCGCCTTCACGGGCTCGCGGGACATCAGAAACGCGTAGAGCGCGCGGTTGTCCTCGTCCGAAACCAACGTGAAGTGATCGTAGGGAAACGCCGGATAAAGGTGACGGCCCCGACGATCGACGCCCTCGCGCATCGCCCTGCTGAAGGCAGCCTCTGACCAGTCCCCTATTCCGGTCTCAGGTTCCGGCGTGATGTTGGTCGAGTAAATGGTCCCGAACGGAGTTTGGAGGCCGAGGCCGCCCGCGTAAGGTTCACCTCCGGGCGCGGTGTGGCAAACGTTGCAGTTGCCAATCTGGGCAAGGATTAGCCCCCGCTCGGCCAGCGTTCGGTCAACCGGAGGTTTCCCGCTGATGGGTGCGATCTCGGCTCGATGCGAAAGTGCAATCAGAACGGCGACACCGATCGTCGCAGCGAGCAACAGCACACCTGCTGACCTGACGAGCATTGCGGCGCTCCGTGATGACTTAGGGCGAACCCGCTCAGACCATTGACGGTTCCCAGAATTAGCGAGCCCTCATCCCGTCGCTTCCTGCCGTTTGTTCTCGCGTGGCAACTAGGGCGCGGCCCCAATCCACCTCGCCTGGTCCGTGACGTAGTCGCCGAAATCGGACGCTAGAGCAGAGCAAGTGTAAGGGCCGCCCCTGGCAAATGCCGCCCGATAGGCTGCGGTGCCTGCCTCTCTTTACCCACTTGTGGGAATCGAGTTTAGCGGCACGGTTGGTCCACGTGCGGGCCAACTCCTGGACGAAGCTTTCCCAATCAGAGGGTCTCCATGAACCTCCATCCGGCGATGACCATCGCCATTGTTTGCTGTGCATTCACCCTCCCCGCGGCGGCTGGCGGTCCCGCGCTCGTAGGTCGAGCCTCCGTCGTCGACGGCGACACCATCGAAATTTCCGGTACCCGCATTCGCCTGCACGGCATCGACGCGCCGGAGAAAGCGCAGACCTGCAAGGACGCGGGCGGAAAGGACTACCGCTGCGGTCAGCGGGCAGCGTTGGCGCTCGACGAATATCTTGCGCAGGAGCGTCCGACCCGCTGCGAGCCGAAGGGATTTCGACCGTTACGGCCGGACTATCGCCTCCTGCTACCGCTCGTCGGGAGACGACGTCGCCGGATGGCTGGTCACGAGCGGCAACGCCTTGGATTGGCCACGCTACAGCAACGGTCAATACGCCGGGCAGCAGAGGTTGGCAGAGGCGGCCGATGCGGGAATTTGGCAGGGACCATTCACCCTGCCATGGGAGTGGCGCCGCTCGAAGCCCTAGCAGAAACCCAAATTCTTGGGACTGATCCCAGCGCAGGTTTGGTTGCATCGGGCCAGGCACTTGCGTTGAATGGGCTTTACCGCCGCATTCGGTGGCGGTTCTGAGGGATGGCCTGCTGTGGCGCATGGTAGCTTATCCCGGCCGGAAGACTGGACGGGTTTCGCAGCACCGATCTGTTAGAGGGCGCTAAATCCGGCGGATCTGGACGGATCGGCAGGCTGTTCCTCAAGGCGTGTTCGATTGAAACCGCCGTCCAACAGCCGAGTTGTCTTCCGGAGCCCGCGGAGGCGACTACGATGATTGAACCGCGGAAAGGGATGATTGAACCGCGGAAAGGAATGCCTGATCTCGATCTCTCGCTTGCGGAGTTCGAGTAGCGATGCCTCGGGAGGTTTCTCGATCCCGCTTTCAGTCCTCTCTCGGACGAACTGAGTAAGGGTTCGGCTGCTGCCTGGGACGCCTATTCCCTCCACCGCAAGAGTTTGCGCACATGCACGGCGAATCAATCTAGGCCGCGCCGACGTCGAGGAATTGGCGCGGAACCAGAACTCCGGGAACATCCCCGGGCGCAGGTGAGGAACGCGCCATGTATCCTCCATTGAACGTGCTGAAGCGGGTCGGCGACGGGATTTGGATCGTCGACAGCGGGCCTCTCCGAACGTTCGGTCTCGAGCTTCCTGTCCGGATGACGGTGGCGCGGCTTGCCGACGGGAACATGTGGCTCCACTCGCCCACGCAATACGACGAACAATTGCGGCTTGCCATAGAGCGGCTCGGCCCGATCCGTCACCTGATCGCCCCCAACGTCGCCCACTGGTCGTTCCTGAAGGATTGGCAGTCCGCCTGCCCTTCGGCGGCGACATGGGCAGCTCCGGGGCTTCGCGAGCGCTCCGAGGTTAGGCGCTCGGGCGTGGTCCTGGACGAAGACCTTCATTTCGAGGTTCCCGATGCGTGGGCTGCCGACTTTGAACAGGTCGTCGTGCCGGGCGGCTTCGGCGTGAACGAGGTCGCGTTTCTGCATCGGCCAAGCCGGACATTGGTTTTGACCGACCTGATACAGAACTTCGAGCAGGACAAGATCTCTACGTGGGCTCGACCCCTTGCGAAGTTGGCCGGGGTGCTTGCGCCGGACGGACAAGCTCCGGTCCACCTCAGGTTCGCGATCGGACGTCGGCGTGAGGCGGCGCAGATCGCCGCGCGGCGAATGATCGGTTGGCAGCCCGACAGGGTGATCTTCGCCCATGGACGTTGGTTTGATTGGGACGGAACCGGACGGTTGAAGAAATCGCTCCGCTGGCTCGTCGACGAACGCTGACGGCTTATGCCACTCGTGAATGGTCGTCAGGGGCTAGCTCGCAGGAACGCAGCATCGAGAATTCTCGCGGGGACCTATGTCGATACCGAAGCCACCAGTGTCGTAGTCGGATAAGGCCGACTTTCCTCATTGAAACGATTTCAATGACATACCGCATTGAGGTCGACTTAGGTCGGAGCAAAACGAAGACGTCGCTCGCGCGTATTTGCGGGTCGCGCTTCTGGCGCAGTGCCAAAGGTCACTGTATGGCGCGAAGCGGACCCGCCGCGAACGGCGGAGCGCGGCACTCCTGAGGTGATCTCGACCCCGTTACTGCGATGTCTGCCGCGGATCGTCCTTCGGGTTCACGTACTCTATGCCCCATGGCCCGGTGGTGCTGATCTGGATGACAGTTTCCTCATTGGTAGACGAGAAGTGTTCCATTTTTGGCTTGAAGGCGAAGAAGCTCCCGGCCGGCAATGGTTGAGCTTTGCTCGCGTCCGAGGTCTCACCCATTCCAATATGGAAGGTGCCGGATACCACGGTCACAATCTCCGGTACTGGGTGTCTGTGAGGGGCCACCTTGTATCCGGCGGGGAACTTGAGCCGCATAACGAAGACGCCCTCTTTAGTGGGGTCACCGTGGAGAACCGCCGATTGCGCCCCAGGAGGAAGGGCTGGGGGTGCTGGTCCCCACTTGATTTCTTGTGGCGTGACAATCTTGTGGTCATCAGTTCCCTGAGCGGATGCCGGCGTACCAGCTACGGCGATAGTCACGCCCATTACGAGGGCTGGCAACGCATTTACCATCGCGAACCTCCCTTGGTAGTCGGAGCCCAGATCAGCCTTGAAATCATTATAGCTCATCTGGCCGCCGGCTTTCGTTTCACCATAAGTCCACGCAATCAAATTTGAGGCGCGACAGAAGCCGCCGCTGTCAGCAGGTGGACGCGGACGGCGGTGCCGCCGATCCCGCCGATCTTGACGGACCAGGCCATGCGATTTCGGACTCCCGGATCAGGTTCATTGCCTTAGCACATAGGGCGGGTCGGGCGGACCGACGCACTCGGATGACGAGTTGTGCCGATCGCGAAACCGCGCAATTAGCGACGTTCAAACGGGACTCGCGTCCCCTCTTTCAGCCACGGTTCAGGCGCTCGCCACCTACGCACGACGCGGTCCCAGGCATCGTCGCCTGAGCCGGGGTGTTCTGCTGGTCAGTTCGTCGCGATCCCGACGTTCACCTGGCGGTCTGGACCATCTCCGTCATCCATTTCACCAGAAGCTGGTCATAGGCGCGCTGGCAGGCGGGGTCGGTCAGCGCATGGTCCGCGCCCTCGATCATGCGATAGGTGATCGAATGGGCTTTCCGGAAGGAGCTAACGTAGTTCGTAATCGTCGAATGGGGGACGTAGTCGTCGTGCTCTGATTCAACGACCAATGCATCGCCTTCGAACTCCGCGCATGCGGCGAGCGCGCGGTTCTGGTCGGGCGTGACAAGGCTGTTGCGAAGAAGGGTCAAATCCTTGCGGTCCAGATCCGCCTTTGGAGTCTGCCAGCCCTTGTCGCGGTAAAGGGCGGGAACCCGCAGCGCTAGCCAGCGTACGGGCCGCAGCGACGTCAGTATCGCCGAAAGATAGCCGCCATAGCTGCTGCCGACCACTCCGATCGCATTGCTGTCGACGGAGGTTTGGCCTGTCAGTACGTCATAAGCCGCCAGGACATCTGAAAGGTTCTGCTCCCGGGACACATTCCGTCGCTGCGCATTGGTGTCGGCGTGGCCGCGGAGATCGAACGTGAGACAGACGCAGCCAAGTGCAGAAATCTCATGCGAGCATTTCAGATCCTGTTCTTGGCTGCCGCCCCAGCCGTGTACGAAAAGGACGCCCGGTAGTGCGGTGGACGGAGAGGCGAGCGTGCCGCCAATCCTCTGGTTGTCGACGGATATCTGAATGATGTCGCTGCGCATGCAACCTTCTCGATAGTTCGGGTGTCAGGAGCCCTCGTAAGGCTCCGCCAAGGCGTACTTGACCAGGGGCCCGACCTCTTGGTCCGTTCCGCAGAAATAGATCGTGGCTCGCGCAGGCGCCTCGAGCCGACCGTAAATCTCGAACGAGGAGGCGCGTACCGCGCGAAGACGACCGTTCTGGTGGAAAGCATCAAGCGCCGCCATCTCGGCGCTGCTCGCGCCGCCGACGCGCCAGGACTGTTCGAGAACGCCTGAACGGGTAATGGCTCTGGAGTCTAATCCTTGCGCGACATCGTAGTTGCGGCGGGACGCAAACATCTCCGGGAAGACGTTCGCCACGGCCGCATCGTATGCGCATGCCTGTTCAATTGAGAGTGCGATCTCACTCGGCAGGTCAATTTTCGAGAGCTGCGAAAACCCACCCCGTACCACCACCAGGTCCGATCCGCCGTAGACCTCCTGTCCCCCATTGTCTGTCGTCAGCCGTTGAGTGCCGAAGTAGGTCGCCTCGATCGAACCAACCCGCACCTGTCCAACGCTATAGGTATGTACATCCGTCAAGTTTTCCTCCAGAACCAAGCCGTCCGCCTCGAGCTGCGCCGGATCGATCCCGTCAGGGCGGCATTCAGCTCCTCCGACGTCGAGACGACGATCTGACCTTGTCCTCCGGTCGCCCGGGCTGGTTTGAGCCGCAGCGGGCCTGTCTCGAGGAGCCGGATGCCCGCGCGGTGAGCGTCGCGACTTAGTGAACGCCGTATAACCTGCCAGGACGACGCCACGGATGCGCCGCTCGAGGTCTTCTGACCAACCGATCGGGGCGTGTTCAGCGGAGTTGATCAGGGAATGGGTGATCGCTTTCGTTGCGACGAACGAGTACGGAACGACCCCGCCGTACAACTCGCCCTCGCTGCGTATGCCGAGTTCGTTCGCCTCGGCGCATGTGATGGTATCGTTCGGCACCAAGTAGACGGGAGCCTGGTCGCGATGGGCAGGATCATAGCTTCCCCCGAACTCAAAACCCTTGAGCCGAGCCAATCGTTTCGCGATCTCCGCGCGCGAGACCGCTTCGTGGCTGTCGGCGAAGCCGCGTTTCTCCTGGTCGTACAAAAAGACCTTGCCGCGCATGATGCTCACCCCTCGCCCCATTCCTCGACGGGACGAAAATAGCAGGTCAGCAACAGTCGGCCGCTCCCGAGGTTCCGCCGTCGAATGGTCATTGCCGCTCCCGGGGAACAGCCCGCCAACCCAGAAGCTGACCGATTGATCTTCCCGTTCGGCAGGCTGCGGCCGCCAGCACCGCTACTCGAAATCTGCGCGCGACAGTTCGGGGTCCGGCATTCCTTTCCGAGGTTCAATCATCTCTCTCGCCTGCTCTGTTGGGCTTCCAAGAAAACCCACTGTTGCTCGCGAGTTCATTCGAGAAGGTGTCAAGCTCCGCCCGAGGGGAACTGCCTTTCCATCTACGAGTTGACCGAATGGTCTCTTCGTTCGCCACGACGGAATTCCGCATGAGCGCGACAGGCCTCGACGCCTTCGACAAGACGCTTCAGACCACCTTTATCTGGCTCGATGAAATCATGGCCGCCCTTAGGCCTGACCGTCAGGTAAGATCGAAGGTGCTGTCAGCCGTGCCGCACAAGCTGAGGTATCGGATGGGGGCCGCTTTCGTCAGGAAGGTCGACGCGCCTGGCCATCCGGAACTGGGCATCGGCGCGGTCGTCGATGGCAGTGAACCCCAAATTGTCCTCAACAAAGAGGTGGGGCGCCGCTTGGGCTTGCCCCCGGGAGACCTCGAGGCGGAGACTCGGCGGCAGCTTGGCGAGATCGAAGCGCGCCGACGGAGTTTGGGTCGGCGCGCCGGGCCGATCACTAGCCGCACGGTGATCGTCGTCGACGATGGCATCGCGACAGCGGTTTCGATGCGGTTCGCGTCGTCCTTGCGGTCCCTGTCGCCCCGCCGGACCCGCTCGAAACGCCTCGCGCGGAGGCTGGCGAGATCGTCTGTCTCAGCACCCCAAGCCTTCCTCGCGGTCGGCCAGCACCACGCCCATTTCGATCAGACACGGAAGTTGTTCGGGTCCTGGAAGAGGTCCCGGGCACTCGTTCCGTCCGACGGCTGAGGATTTGCTTTCACCCGCGTGGAGCATCGCTATGGCATTCGAACTGAGAAGTTCCGCATTCGAGAATGGGCAGCCGATCCCCGGAAGGTATACGGCCGATGGCGAAAACCTTTCGCCGCCCTTGGAGTGGTCGGATCCACCACACGGGACGAAGAGCTTCGTGATCGTGGTTGAGGATCCGGACGCTCCGTCCGGCTTGTTCCGGCATTGGGGGCTCTACAACCTCTTGGGTGATCGCCGTCAGTTGCCCGAGGGGATCGGGCGGGGCGCGAAGACCGAGGACCTCAGTTTGGGGGTAAACGATTTTGGCGAGCCGCACTACGGCGGCCCCGCTCCGCCGCGCGGCCACGGTCCGCACCATTACCATTTCAAGATCGCAGCATTGGATGTCGACACGCTGTCGCAGGCGCCCCTGCCAAAGTCGCCGACATCTGGAGGGCGGCGGAAGGACACGCCATAGAGACAGCCGAGTTGGTGGGAGTTTACGGTCGTTGAATGACGGTCGGCGAGTTACCGTTTTTGGCGGCACCGGCTTTCTCGGTCGGCGGGTTGTTCGTCATTTGCTGGAACACGGCTTTGTGACGCGAATTGCAACACGCCATCCCGAACGAAGCCCGCAGGTGTTTGGTGATCTCAATTCGAGGATCGAGTCCGTCAAAGCCGACGTCAACGACGATCGGCTGGTCGCCTCAGCCGTCGCTGGCGCCTTCGGAGTGGTCAACGCGGTGAGTTTGTACGTCGAGCTTGGAACGCAAACATTTCGTTCGGTCCACGTCGTGGCCGCCGCCCGCATCGCGAACCAAGCAGCGAGCGCAGGCGTCGAGCGTTTGGTCCTCGTGTCCGGCGTTGGCTCGGATCCTGCGTCGGAATCGTCTTATATTCGCAGTCGCGGCATGGGCGAGCAGGCCGTTCGGGTGGCCTTTCCAACCGCCACGATCGTCCGTTCGGCCGTGATGTTTGGGCCTGACGACGCCTTCTTGGCTCCTCTCGGGAATATACTGCGGCGTGTTCCGGTGTTTCCGGTGTTCGGCCGGGGCAGGACCAGGATGCAGCCGGTCTATGTGGAGGACGTCGCCGAGGCCATCGTCCGGATCCTGCTGACGGCCGACGGCAAGCCGCTATATGAACTGGGTGGCCCCGGGATCTATCGTTATCGCGACCTCCTCTCAAGGGTCGCGAACCATCTCGGCTCAAGGGTTCTCTTCGTTCCGATGCCATTCAGCCTTTGGCGCTTAGCGGCATCCGCTGCCGAACTCCTGCCGAAGCCGCCGATCACCCGAAATCAGGCCGAACTGATGCAGATCGACAACGTCGCTGAACCGACGCTCGGATTTGGAACCCTCGGCATAGAGCCCCGCTCGGTTGAACAGGAACTTCTCACCGTCCTTCCAAGGCTTTGAATGCGGTGTCTCGGCGGAGGGCAATTCTTCGAACTCATTCGCAACGGCTCCGCCCTTCAGGCGGCAGGGAGCACCCTCGCAGCAAGCACGGCCTCGACCAGACGCCTCAGCTTGCGCATCGACCCGCCGGGCCACGCGGCCGCCAACGCGTCCATTTCGTAGCCTTCGAGCGGCGACGCCCAGCGCGCGTCGAGACCTTGGTCTGCAAGCAGTTCGGCGATAACACGCGGCGCCAGGGCGGCGAGGTGCTCAGGCCCCGGCTCCGGGAACATGGTGATCCGGCAGCGGTCCCGCAGCGGCGCCGAGACGCCCTCGAGCGAATTGGCTGTCGCCAGCCACGACACATGCGAAAGGTCGCAATCGGCCTGGAGATAGGGATCGAAGAAGGCGCGGTTCGTTTCCCGTTCGAAGAAACCGAGCAGCACGTCATGGGCGTTGCCGTTGTGACGGCTCACCCCCACTTTCTCGACCTCGTCGAGGACAATGCCCGGTCCCGCGTGCTTGTGCCGCGCGAAAGCGCCCACGGGCAACGCTGGCTCCCCGGTGCTCCAGCGTCGGGCCGTTCCGCCGAAGCTGCCGTCGGCGATGCCGCCGCACGAAACCACTTCGTGCGGGATGCCGAGCAGCGTCAGGATCTGCCGGGCGAAGCGGGTCTTTCCCGATCCGGGAGTGCCGACCAAGACAGTCGGCCGCACGAACGAGGTCGATCGCGGGACCAGATCGCCGAGCATGGCGTCGATGACCGCCTGCGCGTAGGGAAACTCCGCCATCAGCGCTGATCGTACCGTCGGCAGCTCCGGCTTCGGGGCAAGCGGCAGCGCTTTGGCGGCGATGTCCTGGAACGCCTTCTGGATATCCTTCCCCTCCTTCGTCCCCGGTAGTCCGATCTCGCGGACCACGACCGCGGACGTCAAAGGGCCCTTCGAGACCTGACCACCAGCGAGGCCGCCGCAGAACTCAACATCGCCTGGACTCGTTTCAAGGCCCTGCGGAACAGCGGGCTCATTGAGGTCGTGAAGATCGGTCACAAGCAGTCGAAACAGCCGATTACCTTGCTTCGCCGCGACGAAATCGCTGACCTCGCGAAGTCGCTCAAGACCATCTCCCCGGAAAATCGGGTCGCTGAGATGCTCGGCGTTCCGAGCCCAGTCCTCGCGGACTTGGCTGACGCCGGGGTGCTGGAGAGAGTACAGGGGGCGGTTCTGCTCCTCGTCAGCTCTCGTCCCCACTACACTCAAGCGTCCGTAACCCGATTGGTGAAGTCCATCCGAAGCAAGGCGTCGGCGCGTCGACCGGAGTTCATGCCTCTCGCCGAAGCACTTGCGAGAACCAATGCGGCGGTCTTGCCATGGGTGATGATCATCGAAGGATTGCTGGGTGGCTCGCTTCCGTTCGCACTGCGCAGGAGCAAGGGTTCGCTGTTGGAATCTTTGGTTTTGGACCCCACAGCCATCATCGCGCGTTGCTCCGTTCCCCAAGGACTGGACGAAGCGTCACGTCGAGATGCGCGGATCACGTTCGCCGAGGCCGGACAGTTTCTCGGAGTGTCCCAAACCGTCATCGCGTGCATCGCCGAGTCGGGATTGCTGCCGCTGACCGACGATAAGCGGCTGAAACTCACCCTGGGAAGCGTTCTCGACTTCAACGCCCAATACGTCACGGCCGTCGAAGCGGGACGAATCTTAGGTGTCCATCCTCTGGCGGTCCGGGGATTGTTGACGTCCAAAGGGGTCCACCCTGTGGCCGCTTCTACCAGGACGCCCATCTGGCGGCGCTCACAAGCGTTGCCCTCCTAATGCATCGGCCTTGCAGGGGTATTCAAGTCGAAGTCCCGTAATCTCCAATTCCAAACCCGCCGCTTGGAGTATCGGCTCGCTAAACGGACAAGCTATTCTCTGATCGCGAATACGGTGCGCGTTCCTTCGCCTTCTCAGATATCCGTCTCTCAGGGAGCGGACTTGGTCGTTGAGAAACGCGTCGAAAATTGCGGTGATCTCGGGCGGCGTAAAGTGAAAGAGCTGGGTCTTGCTCTGCGTGTCAGAAGCGATGAGCAGTCCGTCCGGCAAATAGCTACTCGTTGAAAGTACTCCGATGACGCGCGCATGGAGCATTCGGCCAGAGATGACCTTTGGCGTTCGTCGCTCGAGGCGACGCACCCTCAGGTCATAATTGTTGAAGATTTCGCTCGCGGTGCGCCTAACGAACGGCTCGCGCCAGCCAACGCCCGCCTTCACAAGGATTTCGTGCACCTCGAGCGGTGTCTCGCGAAATCGATCTGTCACGAGACGGCACTCAATCAGCCGCCTCATACAAACCGCCGCGACGCCAATCGCTCTCTCCAGCATATGGTACGGACTATGCTCGGTTTCCGTTTCCTCAAGAGCCTCGCCAAGGTGCTGGTCGATCCTACGCTTCTGCTCTGCGAGTTCGTTCTTCCACGTATAGGACTGCCAATCGGTGGAGCGCACCATTCCCAATTTTTGCGCTTCCTCAAATTTCCTCTGAATTTCGTCGTTGAACATTAGTGGTCGCCTGTCATTCACGACGCGATGCAGTCGAGGTTGTCCATTGATAGCGAGCGGCTGGGCCAACTTCGGCTGAGCGAAAGGGCAAGCTCAAATTAATCGGCAGATCCCAGTCATCCGATGCGGTCTGGACGCAACTCAATAGCCAGCGATTCCGCCGCGTTTCTTGTATTCCTGAAACTCCCGTGCCTCTACTCTTAGACGCAGGGCAGCTTTTTCTTCCGGTGTGGTGGCGATCAAGCCGTGGCTCTTCGCGATGATGAGCTCTAGAAGGTTTCCCAATCGGGAATAATCGAGCCGGAATAGGTTTCCAAGCTATAGCCCTGTTCGAGGGCGTAGTCTTCGGCCTCACATTCGTTGAGCGTCTCCCACCAGTCTTCAAGCTCGCGTGGAAAACTGTCTGTCGTAGTCGGCGTAGGTACAGCCGAATACCCGCTTTAGAACGACCTCAAGCTCTTCATCGAGCATCCGACCATCGATCGGACGTTCTGCGTTTAAAACATGCAAGCGGATGAAGCGCTCTGCGTGATCAGCGATCCGAATAATATTGGTCAAAGACAACCTCCACGCTTTTGGCGATGAGCAACATTACCCTATAAGGCAACCAAACGCGCGACCGACAGTTGTATTCCCCAGCAAACTCCCCGCCGAGACTTGGATAAGCGCTGACCGCTCGAAACTCCCATTCCACGACGCACCGTCTTGGAACCGAGATCGCCTCGTAATTTATTGATGTTAAAAGCATAAGCCCCGACGATCTATTGAACATCGGGGCTTATCGGTATTTTGGAATCGCTAGTTCGACGTATTTCGAATCACAAATTCGGCAAACCGCACAGGGAAAACAGAATCAAGATTTTCAAGTGCGGACACTCCTGGATCACTCCCAGGTCAGCGCGCCGCCGTTCTGGTACTCGATGACCCGCGTCTCGAAGAAGTTCTTCTCCTTCTTGAGGTCCATCGCCTCCGACATCCACGGGAACGGGTTCTCCGTCTCGGCGAACACCGGCGCGAGGCCCGATCTGGGCGCAGCGGCGGTTGGCGATGAAGTGCATGTACTGCTCGCACAGCGCCGCGTTCAGGCCGAGGAAGCCGCGGGGCATGGTGTCCCGGCCATAGGCCGCCTCGAGCTCGCGCCGCTTCCTTGAGCATGCCGCGCAGCTCGTCCTGGAACGCCTTGGTCCAGAGATGCGGGTTCTCGATCTTGATCTGGTTGATGACGTCGATGCCGAAGTTCAGATGGATGCAACTCGTCGCGCAGGATGTACTGATACTGCTCGGCGATGCCGACCATCTTGTTGCGCCGGCCGAGCGACAGGATCTGCGCGAAGCCGGTGTAGAACCACATGCCCTCGAACACGACGTAGAAGGCCACGAGATCGCGCAGGAAGCTCTGGTCGGCTTCCGGCGTGCCGGTCTTGAAGTCCGGGTCCTCGAGGTTCTGCGTGTGCTTCAGCGCCCAGGCCGCCTTGTCGGTGATCGAGGGCACCTCGCGGTACATGTTGAACAGCTCGCCCTCGTCGAGGCCGAGGCTTTCCACGATGTACTGGAAGGTGTGGGTGTGCACCGCCTCCTCGAATGCCTGGCGCAGCAGGTACTGCCGGCATTCCGGGTTGGTCAGGTGGCGGTAGATCGCCAGCACGATGTTGTTGGCGACGAGCGATTCCGAGGCCGCGAAGAAGCCGAGATTGCGCTTGATCGCCAGCCGCTCGTCGTCGGTCAGGCCGTCGCGCGACTTCCACAGCGCGATGTCGGCCTGCATCGAGACCTCGGTCGGCATCCAGTGATTGTTGCAGCCCGACAGGTACTTCTCCCACGCCCAGCGGTACTTGAGCGGCAGGAGCTGGTTCACGTCGGCGCGGCAATTGATCATCCGCTTGTCGTCGACCGAGACGCGGCCGCCGGAGCGGTCGATCTCGCCGAGACCGGTGGCGTCGCCGGCCGCGGCTTCCGTCGGGAAGGCCGGCGGGCATGGTCTTCTTTGGGTCGTTGCCTTCGGCGTCGTATCGGACCAATCGAGCATTTTTTTCTCCTAAAATTCCGAGCCGATTACTGGCAGGCTTCGCAGGTCGGGATCGTCGATCGAGCAGGCCATTCGGCACGCGAGATCGGACTCGGGCGCCGCCGCTGACCGAGTGCCAGCCGAGACGGCGTTCAGCTTGCCGTCGGTGCCCTTCAGCGTCGACTTCTCGACATGCGTCGGCGCTGCGCGAGCGCAGGTAATAGGTGGTCTTGAGGCCGCGCTTCCAGGCCAGCCGGTAGAGCTCGTCGAGCTTCTTGCCGTTCGGATTGGCGATGTAGAGGTTGAGCGACTGCGCCTGGTCGATCCACTTCTGCCGACGCGCCGCCGCCTCGATCAGCCACGAGCATGTCGATCTCGAACGCGGTCGCGTAGATCGCCTTCAGATCGTCCGGCACGCGGTCGATCGAGCCGACCGAACCGTCGAAATATTTCAGGTCCGAGATCATCACCTCGTCCCACAGGCCACGGGCCTTGAGGTCGCGGACGAGGTATTCGTTCACCACCGTGAAGTCGCCCGACATGTTCGATTTGACGAACAGGTTCTGGTAGGCGGGCTCGATCGACTGCGCGACGCCGCAGATGTTGGAGATCGTCGCCGTCGGCGCGATCGCCATCGTGTTCGAGTTGCGCATGCCGCTGCTGCACCACCCGCGCGCGCAGGCTTCCCAGTCGAGCTTGGACGAGCGGTCGACATCGACGGTCGCGCCGCGCGCCTCGTCGACGATCTTGATCGAGTCGAGCGGCAGGATGCCCTGCGGCCCACAGCGAGCCCTCGAAGCTCGGATAGCGGCCGCGCTCGGCGGCGAGATCCGAGGAGGCCGAGATCGCATGATAGGAGATCGCCTCCATGCTCTCGTCGGCGAACTGCACCGCCGCGTCCGAGGCATAGGGCAGGCGCAGGATGTTGATCGCATCCTGGAAGCCCATCAGGCCGAGACCGACCGGACGGTGCTTCAGGTTGGAATTCCGCGCCTCCGGGATCGTGTAGAAGTTCACGTCGATCACGTTGTCGAGCATGCGCATGGCGGTCGTGCACCGTGCGCTCCAGCTGCGCGTGGTCGAGCGCGCCGTTGTGGATGTGGTTGGCGAGGTTGACCGAGCCGAGATTGCAGACCGCGACCTCGGTGTCGGAGGTGTTGAGCGTGATCTCGGTGCAGAGGTTCGAGGAGTGCACCACGCCGCATGTGCTGCTGCGGCGAGCGCAGGTTGCACGGGTCCTTGAACGTGATCCACGGATGGCCGGTCTCGAACAGCATGGTCAGCATGCGCCGCCACAGATCGGTCGCGCGGACCTCCTTGTAGACGTTCATCTCGCCGCGCTTGGCCTTCTCCTCGTAGTAGGCGTAGCGCTCGGCGAACGCCTTGCCGGTCAGATCGTGCAGGTCCGGCGTCTCGTCGGGCGAGAACAGCGTCCAGACGCCGTCCTCCTCGACGCGCTGCATGAACAGGTCCGGCACCCAGTTGGCGGTGTTCATGTCGTGCGTGCGGCGGCGGTCGTCGCCGGTGTTCTTGCGCAGATCGAGGAACTCCTCGATGTCGATGTGCCAGGTCTCGAGATAGGCGCAGACCGCGCCCTTGCGCTTGCCGCCCTGGTTCACCGCGATCGCGGTGTCGTTGGCGACCTTCAGGAACGGCACGACGCCCTGGCTCTCGCCGTTGGTGCCCTTGATGTGGGCGCCGAGGCCGCGCACCCGCGTCCAGTCATTGCCGAGACCGCCGGAATATTTGGCGAGCAGGGCGTTGTCCTTGATCGACTTGAAGATGCCGTCGAGATCGTCCGGCACCGTCGTCAGGAAGCACGACGACAGCTGGGCGCGCTGCGTGCCCGAATTGAACAGCGTCGGCGTCGAGGCCATGAAGTCGAACGACGACAGCAGGTTGTAGAACTCGATGGCCTTCGCCTCGCGATCGATCTCGCGCAGCGCGAGCCCCATCGCGACGCGCATGAAGAAGGCCTGCGGCAGCTCGAACCGGGTGCCGTCCGAATGCAGGAAGTAGCGGTCGTAGAGCGTCTGCAGGCCGAGGAACTGGAACTTGCAGGTCGCGCTCCGGCTTCAGCGCCGCGGCGAGGCGCTTGACGTCGAAGCGGGCGAGTTCCGGATCGAGCAGATCGAGCTCGATGCCGCGCTTCACATAGGCCTGGAAATAGCTCGGCATAGCGCGTGCCCATCTCGGCCTGCGTCGCCTGCGTCGTCGTGGCCCGAGATGAAGGTCAGCGCTTCGCGGCGCAGACGGTCGAGCAGCAGGCGGGCGGAGACGAAGGCATAGTTCGGCTCCTGCTCGACGAGCGTGCGGGCGGCCATGATCGAGGCCAGCGACAGCTCGTCCTGGGTGATGCCGTCATAGAGATTGCGGCGGGCTCTCGGTGAGAACCGGCTCGGCCGAGGCGCCGTCGAGACCGGCGACGGCCTCGTCGATCAGGCGCCTGCAGGCGCGCGCTCGTCGAGCGGCTGCAGCGAGCCGTCGGCCGCGCGGACCTTGAGCGACGGAGCGGCGTCGGTCTCGGCCGTTGGCGGCCACTTCCTCGCGGCGGGCGCGGGCGCGCTCCTCGCGATAAAGGACGTAGGCGCGCGCGACCTTGTGGTGCTCGCCGCGCATCAGCGCGAGCTCGACCTGATCCTGGATGTCCTCGATGTGCAGCGCGCGGTCGGAATCGACGCGGCGGGTCAGCGCGGAGACGACCTGCTCGGTCACCTGCCTCGACGTTCTCGTGGACACGGCGCGAGCCGGCGGCGCCGCTGGCCCTCGACCGCGAGGAACGCCTTGGTCACCGCGATCGCGATCTTGGTCTGGTCGAACGGCGTCACCGAGCCGTTGCGGCGGATGACGTGGAACGCCGGCGCCGAGGCGTGCTGCTGCGGAGAAGGATGCTCGTTCATTGCGATAACCGGCGCCGTGCGCTGGGCGCGTTCGAGATCAGCGGATAGTGAAGCCAATTCATCCCCCTCAAGATAGGTCCATGGGCACCGATTGTCAGGCTGGGGCGCAGCGTTTCCGGCCTGGCGTCGTGCTGTCAGATCAAGAGCCTAGGTGAGTCGGCTGCTAAGCCGCCAGAGCTCCAACGGACCACAACGCCACAATCCCCAACCTGTGGCGCAGATACCACTCTTTGGTGGGCCACGCCTGAGGTGTACTATATATAGGGTGTACCGCCTCCTGAGTTAAGGCCTCGTAAACGGCCGTTTGCCTGTTAATTCCGGGGACAGCAGAGAGTGAAAACCGGGGTTCCCGGCTTGTTGAAAGACCGGATCCGGGGTCCCGGAAACCAAAAAAGCCGCCCTCGAAGGGCGGCTTTTTATGCACAGGGCGGCAAGCATTCCTCGCCACAAACGAAAACGCCCGCCGGTCGGGCGGGCGTTATCGGAACAACTCAGGTGCCGGGCTGCTCGGTGACGCGGAGATAGGGCTTCAGGGCCTTCCAGCCCTTCGGGAACTTCTCCTTCGCGGCCTCGTCGCTGACGCTCGGGACGATGATCACGTCCTCGCCCTGCTTCCAGTCAGCCGGGGTGGCGACGCTGTGCTTGTCGGTGAGCTGCAGGCTGTCGATCGTCCGCAGGATCTCATCGAAATTGCGGCCGGTCGCGGCCGGATAGGTCAGCGTCAGCCGCACCTTCTTGTTCGGGTCGATGATGAACACCGAGCGCACCGTCATGGTGTCGGAGGCGTTCGGGTGGATCATGCCGTATTTGTCGGAAACCGACTTGTCGGTGTCGGCGATGAGCGGGAAGTTGAGCGTCGCGCCCTGCGTCTCCTCGATGTCGTCGGCCCATTTGCCGTGATTGCTCGAGCTGATCGACGGAGAGGCCGAGCACCTTCACGCCGCGCTTGTCGAACTCCGCCTTCAGCTTGGAGACGGCGCCGAGCTCGGTGGTGCAGACCGGGGTGAAGTTCTTCGGATGCGAGAACAGCACCACCCATTTGTCGCCGGCCCATTCATGGAAGTTGATCTTGCCCTCGGTCGAATCCTGCGTGAAATCAGGCGCGATATCGCCAATACGGACGCTCATAGCGGCTCCCATCAGACTGTCGTGGCGTATCCCCGCGCGGACGCACATCATGCCTTGGATATGGGCAATCCGTGAAAAACACGCAACAGAAAAGATTGAGCAGAAAATAACATCGCATTCGATGCGTAATTGCCGCCATAAACCTTAATCCGCGATTTAAGAAAAAGCCGAAAGCTCTATCAGGTAAAACCGGCCTTTCACCGAGGCACGGCAAATGTCACTCAGCCGGATCTGAGACAACGAGCGGGTCGCCTGGGTCGACTACGCCAAGGGCATCTGCATCGTCCTTGTCGTGATGATGCATTCGACGCTCGGGGTCGGCGATGCCGCCGGCGGCGAGGGCTTCATGCACCATATCGTCGACTTCGCCCGGCCGTTCCGGATGCCGGACTTCTTCCTGATCTCGGGCCTGTTCCTCGCCCGCGTCATCGACCGCGACTGGCGCACCTATCTCGACCGCAAGGTGATCCACTTCGCCTATTTCTACCTGCTCTGGCTCGTCATCCAGGGCGTGTTCCGCTGGCCGGGCCTGATGCTGGCCGAGGGGCCGGTCGCGGTCGTCGAGCAGTTCCTGCTCGCGCTGGTCGAACCGTTCGGCACGCTCTGGTTCATCTACCTGCTGCCGGTGTTCTTCGTCGCGGCGAAGCTGCTGCGGCAATGTCCCGCCGTGGATCGTGCTCGCCGTGCGCCGCCGTGCTGCAGATGGCCGACATCCACACCGGCTCGACCGTCGATCGACGAGAGCGCCGAGCGCTTCTTCTTCTTTGCATTCGGCTGGTATGCCGCGCCATACGTCTTCGCCTTCGCGGAGGGCGTCGCGCAAGCGCGCCGGCGCGGCAGCGCTCGGCCTCGCTCGCCTGGGCGGTGATGAAGCCTGCGCGGTCGGCCTCGGCATATCGGCTGCTTCCGGGCGTCAACCTCGTGCTCGGCCTCGTCGGAGCTTTCGCCGTCATCGCCACCGCCTCGCTGCTGGCCCGGTTCAGACATCGCCGGACCGCTGCGTTACGCAGGCCAGAACTCGATCGTCGTCTACCTGGCCTTCTTCCTGCCCATGGTGGTCACCCGCCTCGTTCTGCTGAAGACCGGGATCGTGCCCGATATCGGCTGGATGTCGCTGATCGTCACCACGGTCGCCGTGGTCTCGCCGCTTATCCTGCACCTGATCGTCAAGCGCACCGGATGGGGCACGTTCCTGTTCGAACGCCCGGCCGCCTTCCGGCTCGCGGCAAAGAAACGGCCGGCCTTCCAGCCCGCCGAATAAAAAAGGCGGCGGGCTCGCGCCCGCCGCCTCTCATTCTTCAATCGAGACCAGGCTTACTGCGGCCGGCTGCACGACGGACGTCGCGACGGCTTCGGTCGCCGTGGCGTTCCGGATCGTGCGGGCGCGCATCGGCTTCAGCACGAACATCGCGGTGATCGCGGCGATCGCGTTCACGGCGGCGGCGGCATAGAACACCACCTCCCACGAGCCCGTATATTCCTGCGCAAGGCTGGCGATCGGCACCAGGAAGCTGGCCGTTCCCTTTGCGGTGTAGAGCAGGCCCGCATTGGTGGCGGCGAACTTGGAGCCGAACGTATCGGCGCAGGTCGACGGGAACAGGCTGTAGATCTCGCCCCAGGCGAAGAACACGATGCCCGTCAGAAGCACGAAGGCCAGCGGATCATGGCCGTACTCCCACAGCGCCACGATGCCGATCGCTTCGAGCGCGAAGCAGATGAACATCGTGTTCTCGCGGCCGATATGGTCGGACACCCAGCCGAAGAACGGGCGGGTGACGCCGTTCAGGACGCGGTCGATCGCCAGCGCGAAGGTCAGCGCGGGCAGCGTCAGGCCGAGCATGGAGACCGGCACATTGATCGATCTGCCAGTCCTTGGCGATCGGGCGCGATCTGCGCGGTGACGACGAGACCGCCGGCCGCGACGAGCACGAACAGTCACGTACAGGATCCAGAACACCGGGGTCTTGACCATCTCCATCGGCGAATATTCGCGACGGGTCTGGGCGACCTTGCTGTTGCTCGGGGCCGGCAGGGCGCGCGGATCCGGCTTGATCAGCAGGAAGCCGAGCAGGAGGACGACACCGCCCTGCAGGAGGCCGAAGAACAGGAAGGTGTGCTCGTAGCCCGAGGACTGCGATCATGTTGGCGATCGGGATGATGGTGATCGCGGAGCCGGCGCCGAAGCCGGCGGCCGTGAGGCCGGCGGCGAGACCGCGGCGGTCCGGGAACCACTTCAGCGCGTTGCCGACGCAGGTGCCGTAGACCGCACCCGCGCCGATGCCGCCGAGAGCGGCGCCGACATAGAGGAGGAACAGCGAGTCAGCGTATGAGTTGAGCACCCATGCGAGGCCGCACAGCAGGCCGCCGACGACGACGACGACTTTCGGGCCGAACTTGTCGACGAACCAGCCCTCGATCGGGACGAGCCAGGTCTCGGTGACGATGAAGATGGTGAAGGCGACCTGGATGGCCGACAGCGACCAGCCATGCTTTGCCTGGATCGGCTCGACGAAGAGCGTCCAGCCGTACTGAAGATTGGCCACCATGGCCATGCAGACGATGCCGATGACAAGCTGCAGCCAGCGCCCGCCGACAGGACGGGATGTTTCGACTGAAGACATTCGCGTCTTCCTCCTAGACTAATTTCTGTTGTCAAAATGAGCCCGGGGGCCCTCGCGGCCGGCGGGAGCGGGCACCGCGTCGCTGTTGGAGGCGCGGAGGCTCTGAAGTCGGTCCGGCGTCGAAGTTCGGCGGAGGGCGCGGCTCTGGTATGCCAAATACTCAACACTGTGTGGAATGTACCTTCGCCTTTAGTCTAGTGCGGCGAATCGCGGACGGAGTTGCAGGCGCCGGTTTCCGTCCGGCGGGCAGGCATGGCATGAGTGGCGGAGACTTAACCCGGCCGCGGCCCGAGCCCATATTCGCCCCATGACCGAACAGCCCCTGAAGCCCGGCGACCACGTCTTCCTGGTCGACGGCTCGTCCTTCGTCTTCCGCGCCTATTTCCAGTCGATGAACCAGGACGCGAAGTACAATTACCGCTCGGACGGCCTGCCGACCGGCGCGGTGCGGCTGTTCTGCACCAAGCTCTACCAGTTCGTCCGCGAAGGCGCGGTCGGCATCCGGCCGACCCATCTCGCCATCGTCTTCGACAAGACCGAGGACACGTTCCGCAAGGAAATCTACCCCGACTACAAGGCGAACCGGAAAGAGCCGCCGGCGGACCTCATCCCGCAGTTCCCGCTGATGCGCGAGGCGGTGAAGGCGTTCGGGCTGGAGCCGGTCGAGAAGGCCGGCTTCGAGGCCGACGACATCATCGCGACCTATGCCTGCCAGGCGGAGGCCGCCGGCGCCGAGGTGCTGATCATCTCGGCCGACAAGGACCTGATGCAGATCGTGACGCCGAAGGTCAATTCTACGATTTCGAGAGCGGCGTCGAAGGGCCGGCCCGGCTACCGGCCGGAGCGCAAGATCGATATCCAGGGCGTCATCGACTATTTCGGCGTGCCGCCGGAGCGCGTGACCGACGTCCAGGCGCTGGTCGGCGACACCTCCGACAACGTGCCGGGCGTGCCCGGGCATCGGCGTCAAGACCGCCTCGGCGCTGCTCGCCGAATTCGGCGACCTCGAAGACGCTTCTCGCCCGCGTCGACGAGATCAAGCAGCCGAAGCGGCGCGAGAGCCTGATCCAGTACGCCGAGCAGGCGCGCATCTCGAAGCGGCTCGTCACGCTCGACTGCGACGTCGCGATCGACATGCTCGCTGCCGCGACGCTTCAGGTGCCGGAATTCGACGCCGAAGCGGCTGATCGCGTTCGCCAAGGCGATGGAGTTCACCACGCTGACCAAGCGCGTCGCCGAAGCCTCCGGGCTCGACGCCGAACGCGCATCGAGCCCGATCCGGCGCTCCGGTCCGGCAGCCGGGCCGATACTGCGGACGTCCGCAGCTCGCCGGCGGCGCGAAGCCGAGCGAAGCCGCGCCGCGCGAGCCGTCCAGGCTGAGCGGCGAGCGAGGCGGTCCCCAGAACGGCAGCATCCGCGTTCGAGCGCGGCGTGCCGCAGCACGCCCGGCCAATGGCGGCCGTCCGGGCCGGCGAGGCGCAGCCCGCAGGCGCTGCGCCGCAGAAGATCATCGCGGAGGCGCGCGATACGCCCTGCTCGACGCGAGCACTACGACATCGTGCCGCACCGTCGAGCGGCTCGACCAGTGGATCGCCGCGGCGCGCGAGGCGGGCACGTGTCGCGATCGACACCGAGACGACGAGCCTCGACGCCGATGCAGGCCGAGATCGTCGGCATCGCGCTCGCCATCCAGCCCGGCCTCGCCGCCTACATCCCGATCGGCCACGCGACCGGCGACAGCCGACATGTTCGGCGGCGGCCTCGTGCCGGACCAGCTGCCGCTCGGCGTCGTCCTCGAAGGGCTGAAGCCGCTGCTCGAAGACCCCGAGCGTGCTGAAGATCGGCCAGAACGTCAAATACGATGCGCTGGTCTTCGCCGCGGCACGGCATCGACGCTCGACGCCGATCGACGACACCATGCTGCTGTCCTACGCGCTCGACGCCGGGACGCGGCACGCACGGCATGGACGAGCTGGCCGATGCGCTGGCTGAACCACACCTGCATCGCCTATCGCGACGTCACCGGCACCGGCAAGGCGCGCGTCGGCTTCGCCGAGGTGCCGATCGACAAGGCCGGCCGAATATTCCGCCGAGGACGCCGACATCACGCTGCGCCTGTGGCGGGTGCTCAAGGCCGCGCCTCGTCGCCGAGGGCATGGTCACCGTCTACGAGACGCTGGAGCGGCCGCTGGTGCCGGTGCTGATGCGGATGGAGAAGCGCGGCATCGCGATCGACCGCCAGATGCTGTCGCGCCTCTCGGGCGAGTTCGCCCAGAGCATGGGCGCGCTGGAGGACGAGATCTTCGAGCTCGCCGGCGAGCGCTTCAACCTCGGCTCGCCCAAGCAGCTCGGCGACATCCTGTTCGGCAAGATGGGCTATCCCGGCGCGCAAGAAGACCAAGACCGGCGCCTGGGCGACCGGCGCCAACATGCTGGAGGAGCTCGCGGCCGAGCGGCAACGAGCTGCCGCGCCGCATCCTCGACTGGCGCCAGCTCTCGAAGCTGAAGTCGACCTACACCGACGCGCTGCCGACCTACGTCCATCCGCGAGACGCGGCGCGTCCACACCTCGTTCTCGATGGCCGCGACCTCGACCGGGCGGCTGTCGTCGTCCGACCCGAACATCCAGAACATCCCGATCCGCACCGAGGAAGGCCGCAAGATCCGCAAGGCCTTCGTCGCCGACGCCGGGCAAGAAGCTGATCTCGGCCGACTATTCGCCAGATCGAGCTGCGCGTGCTGGCCCACATGGCCGACATCCCGCAGCTCAAGGAGGCCTTCGCCAAGGGGCTACGACATCCACGCCATGACGGCGTCGGAGATGTTCGGCGTGCCGGTCGAGGGCATGCCGGCGCGACGTGCGCCGCCGCGCCAAGGCGATCAATTTCGGCATCATCTACGGCATCTCGGCCTTCGGCCTCGCCAACCAGCTCTCGATCCCGCGCGACGAGGCCGGCGCCTACATCAAGAAATACTTCGAGCGCTTCCCCGGCATCCGCGACTACATGGACCGCGATGCGCGCCGAGGCGAAGCAGCACGGCTATGTCCGCACGCTGTTCGGCCGCAAATGCCATTACCCGCTGAACGAGGCGCGCTCGCCGGCCGAGCGCGGCTTCCTCGAGCGCGCGGCGATCAACGCGCCGATCCAGGGCACGGCGGCCGACATCATCCGCCGCGCGATGATCCGGATGGAGGACGCGCTCGCGCGCCGAGCGGCTGTCGGCGAGGATGCTGCTGCAGGTCCACGACGAACTGGTCTTCGAGGTGCCGGACGAGGAGGTCGAGGCGACCATCCCGGTCGTCCGCCGCATCATGGAGCGACGCGCCGCTGCCGGCCGTGCAGCTCGACGTGCCGCTGCAGGTCGACGCGCGCGCCGCCGACAACTGGGACGAGGCGCATTGAACCACGAGGAGGATGGCCTCAGGCGGCCTTGCTGACGGCCCTGGCGCCGTCGGCGACCAGCGCCACCCAGTCGGTAAATTTGTCGATCTTTCCCTGCAGGTAGCCACGCAGCGTCTCGTCCGCGATTTCTCCGTCCGCATCGAGCAGTCCATCCTTGAATTGGATGTAGGCTTCGGGCTGCGTGATCAGGCGCATGTCGAGCACGCCGAGAAGATCGCGCAGATGGCCCTGCGCCGCAGCCGCGGAGATCGGGCCGGGCGAGGTGCCCGCTGTCGTCGCCGGCTTGCCGGCCCAGGCATTGTGGCCATAGGGCCGCGAGCCCCAATGAAGCGCGTTAGCCAGTAGCGGCGGAAGCGTGCGGTTGTATTCCGGCGTTACGAACAGGAAGCCGTCCGCAGCCTTCACCTCGGCGCGAAGCCGCGCCACGCTCGCAAGCGGATTCGCAGAATCGAGATCCTGATTGTAGAGTGGTAGATCGTCTATCTTCAGATTTCTGAAGGCGAAGTCCGAGCTTGCAAGCTTGCCGAGCGCGTCGGCCAATTTCTGATTGATCGAGCCTGCGCGAGCGCTGCCGACAACCACTGCGATATCATACCTTGCCATTACATCCCTCAGTCACGATTTGTGCCTAGGGCGAGTTATGGTACCGCTCCGCGTGTCACAAGGAGGCACTTTTTTGAAACGTGGTCACATTCATTTATCCGACGATTGTCGAATGGTGAGCACGGTGCTTGCCCGCGTCGGCGACAAATGGAGTGTGCTCATCGTCACCGTGCTTGGCCCCGGCCCCAAGCGCTTTAACGAGCTCAAACGCCGAATCAACGGCATCTCGCAGCGGATGCTGACGCTCTCGCTGCGCGGCCTTGAACGCGACGGGCTGATTACCCGGACAGTGACACCCTCCACGCCGCCGCGCGTCGACTACGAACTGACAGAACTCGGCCGCTCGCTGCTGAAGCCGGTGACGGCGCTGACGGACTGGGCGATCGACAACCAAGGCGCGATCAAGCTGGCGCAGGCCGAATTCGACGCCACCTCGGAGCCCGCCACCGAGCGTCCGCTTCTTCAGACGTCCAGCTCTGCGTAACGGCGGAAAATGCCCTCCTCGCTGAAAGGCAGACGACGATCGCTGTCGAGATAGGCGGCGATGCGCGGACGTTCGGCCACCATGTCGTGGAGGGCGACGACGCTGGGCGCTTCCTCCAGCGCTCGCTCGGTCGCCTTCGGGAAGGCGTAATCCAGTCCTTCGACGACCTGAAACAGGGACAGGTCGGCATAGGTCAGCCCATTGCCGACGAGATGGTCCGACCCCTCGGGATTGCGGGTCAGGACGGCCTCGAACCAGCCGAGGAATTTCGGGATGCGCTCCTCGCGGAACTCCTTCGCCGCTTCTTCGCCTCCTGCTTCTGGTCCTCGTAGTATTGGCCCATGCCGAGCGGGTGATGGCGTGTCGTGCGCCTCGCTGACCGCGATCGGCGATGGTGAGCTGGATCTGGTGGGTCCAGAGCCTGCCCGGCTTCGTCGGTCCGGCGCGAGATGCGTGGCGCGCTCCGAGATAAAGCAGGATCGCCGCGACCTGCCCGATGACGAGATCGCCATGCTTCAGGAACGGCGGCGCGAAGCTCGGCGTCTGATCGACGCCTCTTCCATCCAGCGACATTCAACACCGCCATGCCGCCGGACTCGCGCCCGACATCCTCGTAGTCGGCGGCGGCTTCCTCCAGAGCGAGGCGGACGAACTCGCCACGGCCCTGTATCCCCGGCCAGTAAACAGCTCGTACATGCTCGGACCTCCCGGTGCCGAACGCACGAGCGTGGCCATTGGCCCGCCGCCAAACCCTGTAAGAGCGGCCGAACGAGAAACGGCCGGGAAACGGAACAATGCCCAAAGCAAAAATGACGAGCGTCGTCGGCGTCACCGTCCAGGCGAAGGACGGCAGCTTCTCCATCCTCGGCCGGACAGTGCCGGTCGCGAGGTCGAGATCGAGCTGCCGCTGAACGCGATGAGGCGAGCTCGCCGCCGAGACCCGCCGCGCCTCGATCTTCACCCGCGCCCGTCACTCGATTCCGACAATGCGAGCCCGGCGAATGGGGTCGAGGTGGTGCCGCTCGATATCCGCACCGCGGCGGTCGGCACGCTCGCGCCGCCGGCCGGTCCGGCGGTCGCGATCGTCTTCGACCAGGGCCACGAGACAGCGAACTCGCCTTTCGCCTTCCGCCCGGCGAGGCGCCGAGCATCTCGGCGAGCTGCTGATCAAGGAAGGCGAGAAGCTGACAGGGCCCTCCGGCGGATCCGCAAGGCCTGACCGCCTTCGCGCGTGGTCCGCAACCTTCCCCAGATGGCGCGTTCTCCCGGAGTCCTAACTCCGTACGGGAGACACGACCATGGCGCTCTGGGGCCGTTCGAGCCTGAACGAGCTGCAATCGCGGATCGAGGACATTCAGGCCGGCCTTTCGCGCCCTCGCGGCGATCTGCTCGGCGGCGGGCCGAGCGCGGCCGGCGAGGAAGCGACGCGCGGCGCCCGTGCCGCGCGGAAATCGGCGGGCGAAGCCGCCGATGAACTGACCTCAGCGCTGACGCCGGTCGCATCCGACCTCCGCCACCAGATCGAGGCCCTGGCCTCGATCGTCTCCGCCGCAACCGGCGCCTTCGCCAAGAAGGCCGGCCGCGAGAGGCAAGCAGGCCTATCAGGCGGTCGAGGAGAAGGTCGAGGACAACGCGATGCTAGCGGTCGTCGCCGCCGCCGGCGTCGGCTTCCTGCTCGGCGCCATGCTGGTCGGCGCGGCGAACCGAGACGCCGACTGAAGCCACGAATTAATCCGGGTACGGTCGCACACCGGCACGGCGCCGCGCCGCCTGAAACAAAAAGCCCCGCATCGCTGCGGGGCTTTTTGTTGGTCAGACCGGTCTCGCGGAGCTTCTTCGCGGCCGCGACCATGTTGACCAGCGCCGGCCGCACCTCGTCCCATTTGCGGGTCTTCAGGCCGCAATCCGGATTGACCCAGATCTGGTCCGGCGCGAGCCGCTGCCTGCGCCTTGTCGAGGAGATCGCTCATCTCGCTCGCGTCGGCGGCACGCGCGGCGAATGGATGTCGTAGACGCCCGGGCCGATCTCGTTCGGATATTTGTAGGTCGTGAAGGCGTCGAGCAGCTCCATCTGCGAGCGCGAGGTCTCGATCGAGATCACGTCCGCATCCATCGCGCCGATGCGAGTCGATGATGTCGTTGAACTCCGAATAGCACATATGCGTGTGGATCTGCGTCGTCGGCCTCACGCCCGACGCCGACGAGGCGGAAACACTCCACCGCCCAGTCGAGATAGTTCTTCCAGTCCGCTCTTGCGCAGCGGCAGGCCCTCGCGGAACGCCGGCTCGTCGATCTGGATGATGGTGATGCCGGCCTTCTCGAGATCCACCACCTCGTCGCGGATCGCCAGCGCGATCTGGCGGCAGGTCTCGCGAGCGCGGAATGTCGTCGCGGACGAACGACCAGAACAGCATGGTGACCGGGCCGGTCAGCATGCCCTTCATCGGCCTGCTCGGTCAGCGACTGGGCATAGGCCGACCATTCGACCGTCATCGGCTGCGGCCGCGAGACGTCGCCGAAGATGATCGGCGGGCGCACATAGCGCGAGCCGTAGCTCTGCACCCAGCCGTGCTGGGTGAAGGCGTAGCCCGAGAGCTGCTCGCCGAAATACTGCACCATGTCGTTGCGCTCGAACTCGCCATGGACCAGCACGTCGATGCCGATCTCCTCCTGCCAGCGCACGGCGGCCTCGGTCTCCTTGCGCAGGAAGGCGTTGTAGTCGGCGTCGGAGAGCGTGCCCTTGGCGTTGGCGGCGCGCGCCTTGCGCACCTCCTCGGTCTGCGGGAAGGAGCCGATCGTCGTCGTCGGGAAAGCGGGCAGGTCGAACGCCGCGCGCTGGGCGCGCGCGGCGCTCCGTCGAACGGCACGCGCTTCGCCATGCTCCGGCGTCACCGCCGCGATGCCGCGCCTTCACCGCCGGATCGTGGATCTTCGGCGAGTTCCTGCGGGCGCGCGGCGGCCTCGGACGACGCCTGCAGCTCGGCGGCCACGCTGGCGCGGCCATCGTCGAGCGCGCGGCCGAGGATCGACAGCTCCTCGATCTTCTGCACCGCGAAGGCGAGCCAGGTCTTCAGCTCCGGATCGAGCTTCGTCTCCTGGTCGAGATCGATCGGCACATGCAGGAACGAGCAGGAGCCGGAGACGATGATCTTGTCCTCGCCGCGCGCCGCGACGACCGGCTCGAGCAGGTCGAGCATCGCTTCGAGATCGGCGCGCCAGACATTGCGGCCGTCGATGACGCCGAGCGACAGGACGAGATCCTTCGGCGCGGCGGTCGAGCACGGCATCGAGCTGGTCCGGCGCCGCGCTTGAGATCGACATGCAGGCCGGCGACCGGCAGGCGAACGCGCGGTATCGAGATTGTCGCCGAGCTCGCCGAAATAGGTGGCGACGAGGATCTTCAGAGCCGGCGACGGCCTTGGCGCAGTTCGGCATAGGCGGTCGTCAGCGCATCGCTGCGCGCTCGGCGTCGAGATCGAGCACCAGGATCGGCTCGTCGATCTGCACCCAGTCGGCGCCCTCGGCCGCGAGCTTGCTTCAGCACCTCGGCATAGACCGGCAGCAGGCCCGGCAGCAGCGACAGCGGGTCGAGCGTCTCGTCCTTGCTCTTGCCGAGCTTCAGGAAGGTGACCGGGCCGACCAGGACCGGACGGGTGTGGATGCCGAGCGCCTTGGCCTCGCGGAACTCATCGACGGCCTTGGAGGTCGAGAGCGTGAACTCCTGGCCGCGGGTGAATTCCGGCACGATGTAGTGGTAGTTGGTGTCGAACCACTTGGTCATCTCCATCGCCGGCATGCCCTTGCCGGTCTGTGGACATGGCCATGCTCGCAGACCGTCGCTGCCCGTGCGCGCCGCGCGCCATCGCGAAATAGGTATCGAGCGAGACCTCGCCGCCCTTCCAGCCATAGATCTCGGGGATCGCGCCGACCATGGCGCGCGGTGTCGAGCACCTGGTCGTAGAGCGAGAAGTCGTTGCTCGGGATCGCGGTCATGCCGAGCGTCTTCTGGCGCTGCCAGTTCGCGGCGCGCAGATGTCTTTCGCGGTGGCGACGAGCGCCGCCGGGTCGATCTTGCCGGACCAGGTGCTTCGAGCGCGGTTTTCAGTTCGCGACGGCGGCCGATGCGCGGAAAGCCGAGTGATGCTGACGGTAATGGACATGCGCCTGACCTTGTTTTGGAGGCGTGGGGCCGAGCAGGCGCGCGCATTCCGGGCGCTTCAGCGCATCCGGGCCGAAGCGACCCGTCGGACACCCCGCCCGTGGACATCGATATGCGATCGCGGCAGGTCTCCTGGCTCGCGGGTCGTCGCTGCTGCCTGGCCTTCCCGCCCGATAGCGCCAGTGACCATCATTCGACAGACGCTCGCCGCTCACAGTTGCGGGGGCAGCTCCGGGTCGGCTGAACCTCACCGGATTCCCTCTTAGCCACGGGCAGACGCCCGCAGACCACGGTGATGGTAACGATGCCACGAGTCCGCATATGAGTCAATAAGGATATACAGATTTCTTTATATCGGCTTTATGCGACTTTCGTGTCCTTGCGCCGACCATTTCCGAACCCAAGTGAACCTCTCGGCGCTCCAAGAGTTGAACCTCTCAGGCGCGCACAGACGAAGGGGATCCGGATGAAGGACAGCCGAGGCGAGCAGCGTTCCGCTCGCGGGTCGCGGGCGGGCGAACTCCATCGAGCCTTCCGGGCCGTTCGATCACAAAGCGAGGAGCTCGCGCGCGGCCTGCAGCCGGAAGACCAGACCGTGCAGTCGATGCCGGATTGCAGTCCGACCAAATGGCACCTTGCCCACGTCTCCTGGTTTTTCGAGACCTTCCTCCTCGTTCCGCATCAGAAGAGCTACGAGGTCGCGCATCCGCAGTTCCCGTTCCTCTTCAATTCCTATTACGAGGCAGCCGGTCCTCGGCATAACCGCTTCGAGCGTGGGCTGATCACCCGGCCGACCGTCGCCGAGGTCGCGGACTATCGCGATCACGTCAACCGCGCGATGAACGACCTGATCCATGGCGCCGACGAGCGCCTGTGGGCGCAGATCGAGCCGATCGTCGAGATCGGCATCCACCATGAGCAGCAACATCAGGAGCTGATCCTGATGGACATCCTGAACCTGTTCGCGGCGAACCCGCTGCGGCCGGCCTATCGTCCGTGGAAGGCGCGGGTCGCACGTGCCTCCGAACCACTGAAATGGTTCGACCATCCGGGCGGCGTGTTCGAGATCGGCCATGACGGCCGCGGCTTCTCCTACGACAACGAGAGCCCGCGCCACGAAGTCGCTGCTCCGCCCGTTCCGCCTCGCCTCGCGGGCGGTGACGAATGCCGAGTGGATCGCCTTCATCGAGGACGGCGGCTATGCGCGCCCGGATCTCTGGCTCGCCGACGGCTGGGCGCGGGTCAAGAGCGGCGAGTTCTCCGCGCCGCTACTACTGGGAAAAGACCGGCGAAGGCTGGGAGGCGATGACGCTTTCCGGCCAGTATCGCGTCGATCCCGACGCGCCGGTCGTGCACGTCTGCTTCTACGAGGCCGACGCCTATGCCCGCTGGGCCGGCAAGCGGCTGCCGACCGAGGCCGAGTGGGAGATCGCGGCGCGCGACCTGCCGCAGACCGGCAACTTCGCCGGTTCCGGCGTGCTTCGCCCGCTCGCCGCGCCGGACGCGAAGGACTCATCCCGCGCAGATGTTCGGCGATGTCTGGGAATGGACCGCCAGCCCCTACACCGCCTACCCCGGCTACAAGCCGGCGCCCGGCGCCATCGGCGAATACAACGGCAAGTTCATGTCGAACCAGATGGTGCTGCGCGGCGGGTGCTGCGCGACGCCTGACGGTCATATCCGGCCGACCTACCGGAACTTCTTCTACCCCAACCAGCGCTGGCCGTTCGCCGGGCTTCGCCTCGCGGAGGATGCGTGATGTCGCCAGATCTAGCAGCAATGCTCAGGCTCGGTTCCAAGGCGCTCCCCGGTCGACGCGCGCTCGGCGTTCTATGAGGACGTCATGCGTGGGCTGGCGCTCCGCCAAAAGGAGCTGCCGCCTAAATATTTCTACGACACCGAGGGCTCGCGGCTGTTCGATCAGATTTGCGAACTGCCGGAATATTATCCGACGCGCACCGAGATTGGCATCCTACGCGACGCAGCCGACGATATTGCCGCGTTTGCCGGAGGCGAGGCCGCGCTGATCGAGTTCGGCTCCGGTTCCAGCACCAAGGTCCGGCTCCTGCTCGACGCGATGAAGCACCCGGCCTATGTGCCGATCGACATTTCGGGCGCGCATATGATCGAGGCGTCGAGCGGCTTCGGCGCGACTATCCGGACGTGCCGATGCATCCTATCGAGGCGGACTTCACGCAGGACGTCGCCCTGCCGGCGGCGATCTATGGTCGCCGGCGGATCGGTTTCTTCCCCGGCTCGACCATCGGCAATTTCACTCCCGACCAGGCGGAAGCATTCCTGCGCCGGGCGGCGGGCACGCTCGGCTCGGACTCGGGTTTTGTCGTCGGCGTCGACTTGAAGAAGGATACGGCCGTCCTTCACGACGCATATAACGATCGGCAAGGCGTCACCGCGGCCTTCAACCTAAACCTGCTTCACCGCATCAATCGCGAACTGCATGGCGAAATCGATCCCGCCAATTTCCGTCATCTGGCTTTCTACAATGTCGCGGCTGGACGGGTGGAAATGCACATCGAGAGCGTGAAGCGGCAGCGTGCATGTGCCGGCGACATGTTCGCGTTCCGCGACGGTGAGACGATCCACACCGAGAATTCCTGCAAATACTCGGTCGGCGAGTTCCAAGCCCTCGCGATGAGGGCTGGTTGGCAACCGGAGGTCTGCTTCACCGACGCCGACAATCGGTTTTCGATCCACCTGCTCACGCGCTAGCATCACGGGGCGCGTGCGCCGACCGGCTCACGGAAGCGCGGCAAGGACACGGTCGACCTCGGCGAGCGCCTTCGCCTTCTCCTCATCCGGCATGAGAGACGCGTGGAAGCCGTTGCGGACGATCGCCGAGATCTCCTCGCGACCGAGCGCGAGGGCGTCCGATATCTCACGGTAGTTCTGGTTCACATAGCCGCCGAAATAGGCGGGATCATCGGAATTGACCGTGACCGTCAATCCCTTGTCCATCATCCGCCGCAGCGGATGATGCTTCAGGTCATCGACAACCCGTAGCCGCAGGTTTGACAGCGGACAGACGGTCAGGGCCACTCTCTCGCGCGCCAGCCGCGCGATCAGTGTCTCGTCCTCCATCGCGCGATTTCCATGATCGATGCGCCCGACGCCAAGCACGTCGAGCGCTTCCCAGACATAGCTCGCCGGCCCCTCTTCACCCGCATGCGCCGTGAGGAAGAAACCGGCATCGCGGGCACGGCCGAATACGCGCTTGAACTTGCTCGGCGGGTTGCCAACCTCGGACGAAATCGAGCCCGATGCCGACGATGCGGTCCCTGAACGCCAGCGCCTCATCCAACGTCTTCTCGGCGCTGGCCTCATCCAGATGGCGCAGGAAACACATGATCAGGCTGGCCGACACACCGAGCGTTCGCTCCGCATCGAAGATCGCGCGAGAAAGACCGTTGACCACGGTCCCGAACGCGACCCCCCGGGGCGTGTGCCCCTGCGGATCGAAGAACATCTCGACATGCCGGACATTGTCTGTTTTCGCGCGCTCGAGATAGGCGAAAGCGAGATCGTAGAAGTCCTGCTCCGTGATCAGGACGGACATGCCCTGATAGTAGATGTCGAGAAAATCCTGCAGGTTACGGAACTGATAGGCCCGGCGGACGGCCTCGACCGAATCGTGAGGCAGCGCAATTCCGTTGCGGCGCGCGAGCGCAAACATCAGGTTAGGTTCGAGGCTGCCCTCGATGTGGATGTGGAGCTCGCATTTGGGCAGGCTTCTGATAAGCGCGTCGTTCATACCGCCCCGCCGTCCGGATAAAGCGAGCGGCCGTTGTATCGCAAAGACGGCAATTGCTCCATCGACCGCGCCCGCCGCGCTCGCAGGTCAGACACTCGATGCTACCCACGATCCGTCTCTGATCTGAGAGCGTTTTTGGCTCGGACATGCTGACGACCCAAGCATGTCGCACCGACCGCATGGAAATTTCAGACGATCGACTTCGTGCGTCATCATGCCCCTCGACCGCCAACAAATATAGATTTGCAAAGCACTTCCTTCGCGAACGTCGCTCAATCAGGCTTGTTGCGTCACGAACAACGCTATTTCCCGCCACAGTGTGGCCCATCGGACATTGTGCAAGCGCTGCTTAACCATTCAGCATCACGCTGAGTGGCGGAGTGCACTATGATAGTTCGAAGCTTTCTTATCACCATAGCGATGACCTCAGCTGCCATTGCTCAACCCGCCAAAACCCCTCAGGGCGCTCAGAATCTTTGCCGCGATTACAAGTGGGCCTGCAGCAATAGCTCCGCGGGCTCGGTCAATTCGCCAGCCGCTATTCTCGATGTCGCTCGCTCGGTGAACCAGGACGTTAATCGCCGGGTCACGCCGCGAGAGGATGTCAGTGAAAAGTGGTCTCTGCCGACCCATGCGGGAGATTGCGAGGATTACGCGCTCCTGAAGATGAAGACGCTGATCGACAAGGGCGTCGCGCCTGATCGGCTTCGTCTCGCCCAGGTCATGAAGCGCAACGTGCCATCACATGTGGTTCTTCTGGTCGATGCCGCCGACGGCAATGAGTATGTGCTCGACAATCTGACGAACGGCATGTCGACACGGACCGCGTCGCCCTACTCCTATCTCAAGGTCCAGAAGCGGGCCGACCGCTCGGCCTGGGAGTTCGGCGGCGGCTAAGCGCCAACGCAGCCGAAGGCGGGGAGTTTCCTCCCCGCCTCGCTCCGTTCAGGTTGCGTCTCAGCCTCTACCTTCGCCTCCCTTGCCTTCACCCTTGCTGCCGCCCTTGCCTTCGCCGCCGTCGCCGCGACCGTAGCCACCCTTGGCGTGGCCATGCTTGCCGCCTTTGCCACGGCCATTGTAGCCACCCATGCTGGGGCCGTCGTCCCCACGCCCGCCGCCGTAGCCGCCGTTGCCGGGTCCGTTATGGTCGCCGCGACCTCCGCCATGGCCCTTGCCGGGACCATTGTCGTCTCCGCGGCCGCCATTGTAGTTGGCACTATCATGGTCTCCCCGACCTCCGCCGTGGCCCTTACCGCGGCCGTGATGGTCACCACGCCCGCCGCCCATGCTTGGGCCATCATGCCCGTCATCGCCGTTGTTGCCGCCGTGCCCATTGTGTCCATGGCCGTGACCGTGACCATTGTGTCCATGGCCACCGTTGCCGTCATCGCCACCATGATGACCACCGTGGTGTCCATGGCCGTGACCGTGTCCATGTCCGTGGTGACCATGTTTCCCATGGGGACCATGTTTTTTCCCATGATGGCCAGGGTCAGGGTCAGGATCGGGATCGGGATCGGGATCAGGACTGGGATCGGGATCCGGCGTTGCACGGGGAGGGTCCCGATCACGATCATTGTCCGAGACCCGGTCCCTGGACAGAATTGCTCGCGTGAAAAGCAGCGAACAGGCTTCGAAATTTTCCGGGGTAACGTGAGGATTTCCCCGCTCATCATAGCATTGGACAAAATTCGGACCGACAGCGACGCTTGGGCCGGCCCCCACCTGAGCCGACGCTGCCTGCATCATAAGCAGCGTCAGAGATGAGCTTGCACATAGGAGAACAATTTTCCTGGACGCGCGCATTTTCTTGCTCCGCGGTTCGCCACGCCCCGGGAGCGATTCGAGATTATTTTTAGGGTAATCTTCAATAAATTTCGGATACTATTTCGATGTAGGTAAGATCAGTGACGCATCATGGCCTTAGGTCCGTCTAATTAGAACGATTTACGTCCTATCGATTGACTGCGCCGCCGCTGGAGTTACTCTATCCTGGGTAGAAGAAACCTTGTCGCAAGGGGACGGGACCAACCAGACGGTGTGCCATGAGCAGCGTTGCAAGCTCGATGGAACAATCTTGTTCCGACAAAGTCGTCCTGGTCGACCACCGCGACCTTACGAGAGTCGCGCTGATCCGCTCGCTTAGCCATGAATTGTCCGGTGCCGTGGTCGTCGGTGTATCCTGTCTTGCCGATCTGTCCGGCCACATGACATCCGACATTCGCGCGGTCATGATTCATGTCGATCAATCGTCGAAAGCACTGCGCTCGATGGGTGAAGTCATTCTCACCGCACGCGCGCTCCTCGGCGATGTCGCGATCGTGGTACTTGCGGAATCCGATGATCACGATGCGGTCGCGACTGCCGCGCTTGCTGGGGCCAGCGCGTTTCTGACGACGTCGATGCCGCTCGAACTGGCGGCTGCGACGCTCCGGTTTGTCATGGCGGGAGGACATTCGCTACCGACACAAGCGAACGGCTTCGTCCTGCCCCAACTGGCTTCCCCCGCCTATCGCTCCGATCCCCATTTGGAGAAGCTAACTCATCGCGAGGAGGAGGTCTTGCGGCTTGTCGGGCAGGGAGCCCAGAACAAGACGATCGCGTTCATGCTGAACATGTCGGAGAACACGGTGAAGGTGCATCTCCACCGGATCATCCACAAATTCGGACTGCACAATCGCACCGAAGTCGCGCTTCTGGCTGGTCGCTATTTCGCGACGACAGGCGCGAAGGAAAGAATCGGCCTCGCATTGGCCTCACACCCGCCGCCCGCCTTCGTAATGGATCTCGGCGCATAGCCCATCAGCGGCATGTCGCGTTTGGTTTCGGGAGCCGTGCAAATACCCGCTGTGCTTGGTGCCGACTTCCCGTTGCTCGAACAAGGCGCTTTCGCTAATGTCCGCCCGCGTTCCTCGCGCATGCACCCGTAGCTCAGCTGGATAGAGCGTTGCCCTCCGAAGGCAAAGGTCACAGGTTCGAATCCTGTCGGGTGCGCCATATTTCTCCTTGAAACCAACGGCTTACTAAACAAGCCCTCCGGGGCTTGCGGGCCGTTGCGATTTATTGGCACAATTTTGGCACAGTTGGGTTCCGAGGGCTGCGCCCCGGGGTGGGGGCGCGACAATTCGTGAGAAGGGACCTGCTCAGTGGCACGTCCAAATCCGTAGGAAGGGCTGGCCGCCGCAGAGCAATACGTTGCGCACGCGCAAGGACGCCGAGGCCTGGGCACGCGACGTCGAGAGCCGAATGGACCGAGGCATCTTCGTCGACCGCTCCCCGGCCGAGCGCACGACCCTGAAAGAGATGTGCGAGGACTATCTCGTCGAGGCGCCAACGCGCGGGAGCCGGCTCCGTTCGCAAAGCGCGAGTCGAGGCCAGGCTGAAGGGGATCGAGCCTCCCTGGGCACGCTCGTACGTAGGCGTTCCGGACACGCGGCGAAGGTCGATGCTCTGTCCTTGGATCGACTATCGGCTTGGGCCGTTTTCCCGTGCGCTCCGGCGGTGGCGGCCAAGATCGCCGGAGCCGCGCCGCGGACGTTGAGGGTCAGAGCAGAGGGGCTCCGCGTGTCGTTTGGCGCCTTTAACGTGCTTTCGGGCGAAAGCGATCGCGGACCGAACTCATGACAGCCAGTCGGACAAATCCTTATTGACCAGGTTCACGTATAAGCGATCATCGCCAACACGGCAGTTTGGCACGCGCACTGCGGCCCGCGCTCTTGATTGCGATTACCGAAGCGTAGTGCCTCAACGTCTTCAATCAGGTGTCGAAATGCCGATACGCGATCAGTTCGAGAAAACCATCGACGATGATACCGATATTGAAGCTCTGGTGGAACTTTGTGCCGTAGCTCGGCAACGCGCCAATAAACTTGGCCTGGGCGTCACGGTCCACCTTCTCGACATGGCCTTATTCGAGATGACCGTTATCGCTGGCGAGTTCACAGAGCGCCGCCCAAGCTAGTCTTGCCGAGGCAACAGCTTTTCATCACCCAAAGCCGTCATGGGGAGTTCGACGTCACGCCGAATCCGGCGGCTTCTCGGTGATCAGGCTATGATGTCCCGCGCTTGCTTGCGTCTCCTCTATTATCGCCAACGGCCTCGAGGCATCGAAGAAGCGGAATAGCCGCTGCGCCAGAGGCGATGTCACTCCGGGGCCAGCCACGGCGCTAGTTCATCCGCCTCTGATCAAATTTTGGCCGCATGCCTCCTTCTTGAGCAAGCAGGCGCCGCTGATGCGTGACCGGAGGCGGCGCCATCGCTAATCCTCAAGAATGGCATAGCGCTTGCGTCCGCGAGAGACGCGCCGGCAATCGCCGGGTTTTTTTCGATGTGAACTGAAACTTTTGGTTCAGCGCCGATTGTTCGTGGAACCAGCGTTTCAGGCGTCGTTCTTGTGGGAGTTTGATGGATGATGTCGCGCCTTTTCCCTTGGATCACTCGCCAGTCTGCTATTTTCCTGGTGCTCGCCGGAGTGTCTGCGCCGACAATGGCTACGGCGGACACGCTCAACGAGATCCGCGCGCGCGGATCTATGATCGTGGGGATCGATCCGACCTTTGCTCCCTACGAGTTCACGGACGCCGCGGGAGCGATTACCGGTTATGATCCGGCACTTCTCGAGCTGATCGCCAAGGATCTCGGTGTTAAGATCGAATATCGCAGCATGGCGTTCAGCGGGATCATCCCTGGCCTGATCGCCGGCTCGTTCGACTTTACCTCGACCGCGCTGAACGTGACGGCGGAGCGGGCTCAGCGGATTGCCTACACGATCCCGGTCAGCAAATCCGTCAGCGCCGTTCTGCGTCGCAAGGGCGACACCGCCGTCGATGCCAGCGATCCGATGAAGCTGGCCGGCCTGCGTGCAGCCGTGAAGCAGACAAGCACTCCCGAGAAAGTCACCAAGGCCCAGAGTGAAGCCATCGTGGCGCAGGGCGGCAAGCCGATCTCGCTTATCAGCGTCGAGACCACCGAACAGACCTTGACCGCGCTGGGCACGAAGCGCGCGGACTTCATCATTGATGACATGAGCGTTCTTGCCCAGATCATGAAGGACCGGCCGGGGCAGTTCGAACTAGCCGGATCCATCGGCAACACCGACTACATCGCCTGGGGCACGCGTAAGGACGATCCTGAGCTTACGGCCTACCTGAATGAAGCGCTACAAAAGCTGAAAACCACCGGCAAGATGAAGGAACTCCAGGAGAAGTTCCTCGGCCTCTCGTTCGATCTGCCGGAGAGCAATTTCATTCCCGCGCGGACCGAGTTCGAACTGATCGACGTCTCTCAAATTGAAGGCCGGACAGGTGTTTAATGTGTCAATCACAGCATGAGAAAGCCGGGGGCGGATGTATCGTCCCCGGCGGGTTCGGGCGAGGCTTCGAAGCCCGCGCGGGCCAGTACATCACGATCATCGATCTTGCGGGCGAGCAGGCAGGGGATTTCGTTGCCCTCAACAAGGACAATCTCAAGGAAGTTCTGTCGCCAGTGCATACGCGCCGGCACAATCTGTCGCTGTTCTTCAAGCCGGGAGACCATCTGATTTCATCGGAGGGCCGGCTCATGTTCGAGGTGGTCCGAGACACCGTCGGCGTGCACGATTCCAACGTGCCGGCTTGTGACCCCACACGGTATGCGGTCGACTTCGGGGTGCCCGGCCATCGCAATTGTCTGGAGAATCTCTACGAGCCGCTCGCTGCCTACGGCATCGACATCCTGGAAGTGCCCGAGCCATTCAACTTCTTCCAGAACGGACCGGTCACCGCCGACCAGCGCATGGCGGTAACCGACCCGATCAGTCGGCCTGGAGACCACCTCGTCCTGCGCGCAGTGGTGAATGTCGTGTGCGCGCTCTCTCCGTGCCCGCAGGACATCATCCCCGGCAACGGACTCGTCGTGACAGACATGCGCGTCCTCATTTCGGACACCGAACCGTCCGTCGATGAATTGGAGCGTGCGTGATGTTACTGATGACGACCCCCATCGAAGGGCCTCTCCCGCCGGAAACCGAACAGATCGTCGCGCATGGCGCGGCCGTTGTAGTCCCGGTCAAATGCGGCCAACTGCTTTCGGTCACGGATCTTGAGGGCGGTCGAGCGGCTCAGCTCTTTGCGTTCACCGATGCAGACGACCGCGAATTTCTGTCGCCGCACCACACGCGCGTGTTCAGCAATTCCTACGTTCTGAGCAAGGGAATGCGCCTTGTTACGAACCGCCGTCGACCGCTGATGGTCCTTGGCAAGGATAGCGTCGGTACGCATGATCTTCTGATGCCGGGTTCCACCGACGCTAGTCTCGCGGAGGCAGGGATTGCGGATGGAGTTGGTTGCCGGGAAACGGTGGCGAAAGCGATGATGGATGCGGGTATGAACCCGCTCAAGATCCCCGATCCCATCAATCTGTTCCTCAACGTCAGGGTGAATGAAGACGGTAGCCTCGAGCCTCGGCCGTCAGTGTCGGCGCCCGGTGCCAGCGTGACGTGCCGCGTTATCCTCGATTGCCGCATAGTCGTGGCGGCCTCTTCCACGGATCTGGGGATTTCCAACGCAACGGGACCGCTGCTCGTCAGTGTTCGCAACTCTCTCTGATTGGGTGACGGCGCCGAGGCAACGATAGTGGTGGATTTGTCGAGACTCGGCGCCGCGCTCCCCGAACTTGCACATGGAGCGATCAACACGATCGGGCTGACGGCCTGCGCGGCGCTTGTAAGCTGGGCGGGCGGCATCGCGATTGTGATGTTCGTGCTGAGCGGTAGCCGATGGCTCAGGTGGGCGGGGCGCATCTATGTCAGCTTCATGCGCGGCACGCCTGCCCTGATCCAGTTGTTTATCATCTTTTTCACGCTCCCGATGATCGGGCTGACGATGCCGCCATTCATGGCCGCCGCGCTGACGCTCGGCCTCAATAGCGCAGCTTATGTCGCGGAAATCCTGAGGGCGGCGATCCTCGCCATCCCCCCCGGGCAGATGGAGGCCGCGGAGGCCGTTGGTATGCGGCGTCGCGATCGCTGGAGACGCATAATCCTGCCCCAAGCATTCTCGGCGAGCCTACCGGCGTTGACAAACGAGCTCACGCTTCTGCTGAAGACGACGCCGCTTGCATCTGTCGTCGCGGTCACCGAATTGACCTTCGCCGGCCAAATCATCGTGGCGCGCACATTCGAGCCGACCGAAGTGCTGCTGTCAGTTGGCCTAGGATACATCATCGTTGCGCAGTTGCTGGTGCAGGTTTCGCGTCACTTCGAGCGCCGCGTGGCGCTGTGGAGGGTCTGAAGCGTGCCCGACGTCGAGCTCATTCTTTCCGTTCTTCCCGCGCTCGCCAACGGCGCCGTGATGACACTTATCATCAGCGCCATTGCCGGTCTCCTGGCACTCGCGCTCGGCGCAATCCTCGCCGCGCTTCGCGAGAGCCGCTGGGCGCTTCTCCGTACGGCCGCGCTCTTCTACATCGATGCGATGCGTGGCATCCCGCCCTTCGTGCTTCTCCTAATCACCTTTTATCTGCTGCCGTCGACCGGACTCCTTCTCGACCCGCCGACGACCGGGGTCGTCGCGCTCGCCGCCTATTATTGCGCCTATGTCGCAGAGGTCGTTCGCGGCGCACTGCATGCGGTTCCGGGCGGCCAATGTGAAGCGGCGCTGACGGTTGGCATGACGCGCAGCCAGATCGCACGCCGGATCACTATCCCCCAGGCTCTGGGCTTGATGCTGCCGCCGCTCGGCGGACTGATGATCGGGCTTGTCAAGGAGTCCGCGCTTCTGTCCGTCATCTCCGTCAGCGAACTCACGTTCGAGGCGAAGCAGGCGGTCTCGCTTACCTACGCTCCCTTCGAGATCTACGCGTTGGCGGCGGCGGGATATTGGACGCTGACGTTGGCGATCGAAGCTTCGTTCAGATTCATGGAGCGGCGAGTGACCCACTATCGCGCGGCTTCCCCGGACCAGGGAGAAGGCAGATGAACATCCCCGCGCTGCGTACCAGCGGCATCACCAAACGATTCGGCGAAAAGGAAATCCTATCGGGGGTCGACCTTTCCGTCGCGCAGGGCGAAGTCGTGTGCATCGTCGGGCCATCCGGCTCCGGCAAATCGACCTTCCTCCGCTGCGTGAGCTGGCTGTCGCCGCCGACAACCGGCTACATCTGGCTCGGAGGTGAACTCGTCGGCGTGCGAGAGACTGGCGGCGGCGATCTTGTGCCGCTTTCGGAACGCCTCCTTCAGGAACAGCGCCAGCGTATCGGCATGGTGTTCCAGTCGTTCAATCTATGGCCACACCGGACGGCGCTCGAAAACGTCATGGAAGGCCCGACAATCGTCAAAAAGATGCCACGCCAACAGGCGCGCGAACTTGCGCACGAGCTTCTCGGCCGGGTCGGTCTTGCGGACCGTGCCGACTACTATCCGGCACGGCTTTCCGGTGGTCAGCAGCAGCGCGTGGCCATCGCGCGCGCAATCGCAATGCAGCCAGACATCCTCCTGTTCGACGAACCGACGAGTGCTCTGGATCCCGAGCTGGTTGGCGAGGTTTTGGCCGTGATGCGCGAACTGGCGGCGGGCGACACCACGATGATCGTCGTGACTCACGAGATCGGCTTTGCGGTCGAGGTGGCCGACCGAATGATCCTGATGGACGGTGGTCGCATCGTGGAAGACGCGCCACCTCGCCAGCTTCTTCACGCGCCGCAACAGGAAAGGTCGAAACTGTTTTTACAGCAGGCTCTGGCGCGGCATGCGTCCTTCGTCCCGCCTCTCTAACCAAACGCCCCGCGAAAGCAACATCATGTCGAACGCATCCCTGATCACCATTCCTGCGCGTCACGGCAAAGCCGTGAGGGTCAAACGCGGGCAAGCCGTCCAGGTCATCAACACCCACGGCACACAGGTTGTCGACTGCTGGGCGTGGAACGCCGCTGACCTCAACGAACACATGTCGATGGAGGCAACCCGCGTTTGGACGCAGCGCCTGAATCCTCGCGTCGGCGACAGTTTCGTCACCAATCTCCGCGACCCGATCCTGACCATCGTTGAAGACACCTCGCCGGGTGTGCATGACACCTTCATGGCGGCTTGCGATTGTCAGAGATATGTACGCCTCGGCGTGAAGGAGTACCATCGCAACTGCCTGGACAATAAATACGAAGCGATGCGAGAAGCTGGCTTCGAAGTGCCTGCCCCTATTCTTGCATCCTTCAATATCTTCATGAACATCGCGGTGCTCGAGGATGGCCGTTCTTTGGGCACACGGCCGACGGTGACCCGGCCGGGCGACTACATCACCCTGAAGGCGGAGATGGACTGCGTGGTCGCGTTCTCGGCATGCCCCCAGGATATCGTTGCGATCCAGGGGGTCGACGACAATACACCCAAAGACGCGCATCTGCGGGTGCTTGATTCAGGCTTTCCGGACCTAGAGCCGTCGAGCTCGTGGGTGCCTACGCGCTAGGAGATTGGACAATGCACGCGCGCTCGCTGGAAGGCCGAATACGTGATGCCTATCCGGACCTCTCGCCGAACGAAAAGCGGCTGGCCGACACCATTTTCAACTTTCCGGGCGAGATCGCCAGTTACTCGGCAACGGAACTCGCTCAGGTCGCCAAGGTGTCGAAGGCCGCCACTAGCCGCTTCTTCCAGCGGATTGGCTATGCGAACTACGATGAGGCACGACGCGAAGCCCGGGCGGCGCAGCGCTGGGGTGCGCCGTTCTACATGCAGACGAGAGCAGCCGAGACGCGCAGCTTCCAGGAGAGCCTGGCGAGCCACGTCGAGTGCGAAGTATCCAATCTCAACAGCACGTTCAGCGCGCTTTCCTCTGAAGAGGCTGGTGCCATCATTGAGGCGCTCGCGGATGCAAGACGTATTTACTGCATTGGCTATCGTACCAGCCAGATGTTGGCATCTTACGCCCGCTGGCTCCTGATGCAGGTGCGTGATGCAGTTCACCTTTTGCCCGCGCCGGGGGAGACCCTGTCCGAGCATTTGAGTGGTATCGGTCCGGAGGACGTCGTCCTCGCCATCGGATTGCGTCGCAGGGTCCCCGGCTTCGCCAAGGCGCTGGCCGCCGCCCGGGAAAAAGGGGCGCAAGTCGTGCTCATCGCGGACCAGACTGCGCACGGATCAGCAAAGCACGCGCACTGGGTGCTGAGGTGCGAGTGTCGAAGCTCGTTCCTCTTCGACAGCGATCTCGCTGCCAAGAGTGTTGTGCACTTCGTTTGTAGCACGGTCGGCAACCGTCTCGGCAAGACGGGGCGCGATCGCATGAACGAGATAGAAGATCTTCATCGAATGATGGATGAATTTCACTAGCCAAAATCGCCGCTCAGATAGGGGCGCGTGCCCCCCGCCATCGGGGCACGCCCGCGCCGCCACGCGCCGAATTGCCAAATTCGATCACGGGCGTCCCGCGGACATCCGCTCCGGGGCTGTGACGAGCTCCTCCCGGCGATGGGCGAGGAAACGCTCGGCCGTTTTGAATCCTTGTTCAGGTAATCAACTTCACGTTCACCTGATATCTGCGGTCGCCAGCCCTGATGGTGGGCCCGTTCAAGTTCCCAGGTCTCTCCCATGAGGAGTTGAAGGAGGTCGTCGGGGAGGCGCGAGCCAAACAGAAGTCCGGCGGTTAAAGCCGGAAGCCGACAAAGGATAGAGCGGATCGGGCACATGGCGAGGCCGATGAAGGGGGCCGTCATTCGGCTGGCAGCGTTGCGGTGAAACTGTCAGACGCCGCGTCGGCTGCCCCAGGCCAGCACGTGCAGTTGCGGGAGGACCGTGGCGGTGAACCACCGGTCCGTCGCGACCTTGTCGACGAGCCAACGGAAGCGCCGCATCAAATCGCCGATCTCGGCTTCGTCGCCCACCAAGCCGTCTGGAGCCAACACCGGCGCAGGGTTCCCAATCTGGAGGTAAACCGGCAGAGCCGGATAGCGGTTCGCCGCTAGGCGCGCATAGACATAATCCTCATCGTCGAACACGACGATCTTGAGGGCGCATCGCGGTCCGTCCGCCGCTGCGCTGACGCAGTCGTCGAGGGCCTGCCAGTCCGTTTCCATCCCCGAAGACGGCGGCTTCGGACTGAGCATCAGCCAATCGAGCGCGGCAAACCACGGCTGGGGCACGCTGCCCTGGGTTTCCAGGGCGAAGGTGTAGTCTTTCCGGTGCCCGAGCGCGATGAGCGGCGCCAGAGGCTGAATGGCCGGATTGCCGCCCGACAGCGACACGAGCACAGGCGCGAAGCCCGCCAGATGCTCGACTCGCGTCAGGATCTCGGCCGGAGCCATCAGAGTCCACTCATCGCGGTATTCGGGCAGCACCGCATAGAGCGTATCGCACCAGCCGCAGCGATAGTCGCAACCGCCGGTGCGCACGAAAACGGTCGGCCGGCCGATCAATGGACCTTCGCCCTGCACCGTCGGACCGAAGATCTCGCTGATCCGGATGCTTCCCTTCATGGACGGTATTCCGCCCAGGTTTTTGGAGTTTCGCTGATGCGGACGGCGGCAACCTCCGGCCAGCGCGCGCTGCACCAGTCGTAGATCCATTTGGCGATGACCTCGCTGGTCGTCCGGTCGTGTCCGAGCACGTCGTTGAGGTGCCGATGGTCGAGGTTGCCGTCGATGAACTCCTTCAGCTCCGAGAGTTCACGATAATCGCGGACAAAGCCGACCGAATTGAGTGTGGTCGATCGCAGCACGACCTCGACTTCGTAGTTGTGACCGTGGAGCCGCGCGCACGGATGCTCCTCGGGGAGACCGCCGATCACGTGCGAGGCCGAGAACGCAAACCGCTTGGCGATGGTGTACATGGCTGCGCCTATGACCCTGTTCTTGCCTGGTGCTGCCGGCACGCTTCCACCCAGTAATCCGGATCCTCGTACGGCGTCGGATCGTCCACCTCGGCAAGGTGAAAGGCCTCGCGCCGCTCGACGCAGGTGCCGCAGCGACCGCAGTGATGAACCCCGCCCTTGTAGCAGGACCAGGTTTCGGCGAAGGCAACGCCAAGCCGCTGGCCTTCGCTCACGATGCCGGCTTTGCTCATCTTCAGGAACGGCGTGTAGAGGGAGATGCTCGCCAGCCCCTCCAGAGCGTGACGCTGCATCGCCTGGAACGCGTCAACGAATGCCGGGCGGCAGTCCGGGTATATGAAATGGTCGCCACCGTGGACCGCCGCCGCCACGGCATCGGCCTGTTCGGCCGTGGCCACCCCGAAGGCGACCGTGAGCATGATGGCGTTGCGGTTGGGCACCACGGTCGAGCGCATGGTCTCTTCCGCATAATGCCCATCGGGGACCGCGCCGCCGCTGGTCAGCACCGAGCCGATGAGGAGGCGTCCGATCGCGGTGATGTCGACGACGTCATGCGGCACGCCGAGGCGCACGGCGCACCGACGCGCATAGTCCAGTTCCTTTTTGTGGGACTGGCCGTAGTCGAACGACACCAGACGCGAGAGGGTTCGTTCGGCGGCTACTTTGTGCGCAAGCGTGACGGAATCCAATCCGCCGGAACAGATAACGATCGTCTTCACGACGGCTCCTTGTTTTTACCGGGTAGGCTGCGACCGGGTCGGCTGACGCGCCGACAAGCGTTCTGCGGGTCACGCCGACAAGGGCGCCATCCCAGCTTCCGCGGACAAAGAACTCTGGTCTTCGCGGATGTCAACGGGAACATGGCCACGTTCCTGGCGAGAAAGGCAGCAGAACGGCTGCTGGCGGTCGGCCTGTTTGGGTGGTCCCTTTCGTCCAGATCGGCGCACATCGCCACGGCTTCGTCCTGCATCCTTTGGCGATCCTCCGCGTTCTCCTGATCAAGGGAGAGGACGATGATCGACATCAGCAGGATCAAGGAACATGCGGAGATTGTCGGTGCGGACGGCGTCCATGTCGGGAACGTCGATCGCGTCGAGCGCGACCGGATCAAACTGACGAAGAAGGACAGCGGCCAAGGGGCGCACGAGGAACATCACCATTTCGTCCCGCTCAGCCTCGTGGCCGATATCGACGGCGACGTCGTGCGGCTATCGACCGATGCCGATGTGACGATAGCTCATGAAGAGGAAGAGGCCGGCTCGGCCGTGCGTTGAGCTGGAACGTCTCGAGAGCCGAAACACAGATTCGCGCTCGTGACCTTCCCGGCCGGCTGCGTGCAGATCATCGGCGACCATGCTCGCGACGAGCCCGCCCATCGACCGTCACGCGGACAAGGCAGCGGCTGGGGCCTGGCTGTCGACGATGAACCGGGTTTGCGTGCCATGTTGGTGCTCCTTCCGTGGTCTTCCTCGCAGGAGACCACGCGCATCGGTCGGGGGTGGGGTAACGACGCTGGACGGCCGGCGAACGGGCGGTGGGCGCCGGCGGCCGTGCCGCCGGTGTGCCTTCGTCTCAAGCCGCCGTCGCGGCCGGCCAGAGATCGGCGTACACCTCGCGCAGGATCCGGGCCGCGACCGGCACCGGCCAAGCATTGCCGGCGAGCCGGTAAAGCCCCGATTTGGTCAAGGGCCTGCCGCTGACCGTGACGCCGTCGGTCCAGCCGTCCGGAAAGCCCTGTGCCCGGAACGCCTCCTTCGGCGTCGGCCGGCGCACGATGAGGCCGACCTCCGGGTCCTCCTGGACGATGAGAAAGTCAAGTTCCGCCCGCTTCATCCCGGGCTTGATCAGGCCCGACCCGCTGGCAGTCAGTGTGCCGAGCCGCGGCGGATGGTGGACAGCAGCGCCTCGAGCAGGACCGGCGGCAGCCGGTAGCGGTAGCGCTCGGCCCGGTTCAGAACCCCGAAGGCGGCGCGCGGCGAGATCCAGAACTCTTTGAGGTGTGCGCCCGGCATCTCGGCGATAGCCGAGAATCCACAGCCGGCGGCGGCGCTGCGGCAGGACATCGGCGGCATTGATGACGCGGTCGGCGATGTCGTAGCCGGCGCGACGCAGACCGCGAGCGAGAGCGCGGAAGGCCTTGCCGCCTTCCGAGGTCCGGTACCCTTCGACGTTTTCGACGAGCACGCAGCGCGGCTCGACCGCCGCGACGATCCGGCAGAAGGCGTCGGTGAGGTCGCGCTGGTCGTGCCTGCCGCGCCGCTTGCCGGCGAGCGAGTGCGGCTGGCACGGGATGCCAGCGGTGAGGATGTCGATTTTGCCATGAAAACGTCTCCAGTCCTGAACGGAAGTGATGTCGCCGAGATTGGGAACGGCGGGGAAAAGGTGGGCCAGCGCCGCCGCGGCGACGGGGTCGCATTCGGCGACCGCGATTGTCTCGTGGGGGATGTCCGCGAGCGCGAATGCGGCCTGGTCGCCGCCTACGCCTGTGCACAGGCTGAGTACGCTCAGAACCGGACGGCTGATGCTCGCCGCCAGTTCTTTCCTCATTTTCTTCAATGGGTTCATGTCCCGTCTCCGGTGCAGAAGTGCACGTGAGACAGGGTGCGGCAGGTCAGAATCCTGGCTGGGGTAACGACGTCAGAAACTATCGAACGGATTTTGCGAGATGCTACCAGGATGCCTTTCGCAAAGGGGCGGCGGCATGGATGAGCCGCAATGTGCGGCGGAGGCTCGTCATACCCTTGTTCATGGTCGGCATCACAGGGACGGCGAGGATGGGGCCAGTGGCCCGCCTCGTATCCGCCTTCCACGGTCGGTAGTCCCCGACCTCAAGCCTACGCTCAAGCTCGCGTCGCCACGTCCGCAGCGGGAAATAGGCCATTTCCTCGAGTTCTCTGCTCTCTTATCCAAATAGCATCAGAGAAACTGTTTGAAAAACTATGGAGCCTTCTCTCAATAGGACCGATTGATTCGTTCAAAAGAGATATTTGACGCCTCAACGTTAGAATACATTTTGTCATTTCATGATTTACAATACTATTATGTAAGTTGAAGTTTTGGTTCGAGTTACCAACTGCATAATACATCGTCTGGTCGATGATGCTGTGCGCCGCCTCCATTTTACTCGAATGCAGGCCGCCGTTTGCCACAGGCCATATAATGTCGAGGACGTCGCGAATGAGACACCATTCAGGCGGCGCCTCGACGCCCTCATAGATGTTCACATTTCGGCCGCCAGATTGCCCCGCGACTTGAAACCCGGCCTCCAGCCGGTCGATCGTGCGGTCAATGTGCTGGCGGAATTCCTTCGGCTCAAGCGGAGCCCATTCAGCAAGTATGCGCCTGCCTTTCGCGAGATCATTTCGCACCAATCCCGACAAATCCATGGGATCGACCGTGACATCGAGAAGATGCAAATCGCCTTGGCCAGACTGGTGACTTAGACGGCTTTTGAGGGCGTGCACCAGAAGCTTTTCGTGATCGAGGACTGCAATGGCAGAGCTAGCATTCTTCCTGTTTGTCATGGCGAGGAGAGGTGACGGGAAAAGGCCGCAGAGAGCTTGGAGTGCGCTGGCTCCGAGAATTGCTATCGCGCTTGCCAGCAGATCGTCCGGTCGCTCGCTTAAATCTCGCAGCTCTGTGATGACCGAGCCTCGCGTACTGGCTGCACGACGGGCAATCGAGCGCTCATTGTATGTACGAGCTGCTGTGGCTAAGCGGTCGACAACCGGGCCAACATCGACGTCGAACCGGGCAAGAAATCCGTTCGTATTCTTTCTCAGATCATCAAGGCTTCCTTTCGGTTCGGCACCTCTCATTCTTCGATCCCCTTGTCCTCTCCTCCACGGCGTATCCCAGACCCATTTCGAAGCAGCGAAGCCCGGCGCATTCGTTCACTCACAGAATTGAGGCAAGCCTCGCTTGTACGCGAGGAATTCCGAGGTCTGGTAGCCTGGTGGGTCTTTCGAAAAGCTTGCGCTCTCGGTGGGCGCTCCAGTGCGTCATCGCGATCCAGCCGCCGTAAAGCGCCCGACTGACAGGGTCGATAGGATTCCGCCCGAGATACCATCGCGCGCAGGGCGTTGGATGCCACAGGTTTACCGCCGGCGCCGCGAACTCCCGCTTCGGTGAGTAGGGTAGTTATCTGCGACCAACTCGCTCCAGAGGATCGAAGCCGTGAAAAGAAATCGACATGATCGCGGATTACCGCCTGCATAGGGCGGCGCCGATCAGGCTCTTGCGCTTGTTCGCGACGCCCAGCGCATCGGCATAGGCGTCTTCGAGCCCGGGATCGCCGTGCTCTCTCTCACCAAACGGCCATTTTCCGGTCTTCTCGAACCAGAACTGCCCGAGAAAATACTCGTTGAGCGGGCCGTTTAGGAACGCGCCGAAGGAATGGTCGTCGGCCGTGACCAGCCAGTTCTCCCAGACCGTGACGCAGCAATCGCCACCAGGATTGATGTGTCGGTTCGGCTCACGCGGAATCCTGTCGCCGGCCTCGAAGACCTTGGGCTCCCGATGCGGATAATCGCGACCACGGAACGATGCTCTCGCCCGTCGCAGAGCGGATCGTCCCTATGTAGTGGGCTGAACAGTGAAGAGCTTCTTGTACCGGGTAGAAATCCGGGTCTCCCAGGGGCACCGTGGGCCGGATTTCTCGCGCTCCTCCTAGCCGCAACGAGAACACCGCCACATGAGTTCGACGTGACGACGGAACGTCCTCCCCGCCGGGTAAGGAAGCAAAGATAGATCGCGTTCGGCGGAACGAAGATAACGATCAAGCCGGTGAAACGGCGCCTCGACGCGCCCATCTGGCTTGAGTAGTTTCCGGGCGCAACTGAATCCCAGGGGGCTGGGATCATCCGCGACGAACCAATTTATCTCGATGCCAACGCGACGGTCGGGGCGGTGCCCCCCGGTCGGGGCGGTGAGCTGAGGTCATGGCTTGGCCGTTAAACCCGGCAAGCAGCCACCATCAGGGGGCCTCCGCCCGGGCCTATATCACCTCGGCTCGGGACAGGGTCTGCGAGTTAATCGAAGGCGCCTACCCCGAGGGCCCAAATCCTCCGGATATGCGGGTTCGACCCCCGCCGCCCGCACCACTTCGCGCCGGGTAAACCGGCCGTTCTGTGGCGATGTCCTAAAAGCGGTCGTTCTCAGGCCGCCCCGGCGGCCGCAAAGCGCCAAGATCTATCGGGAGACCCGGCGGCATCTGACGCGCGAGTTGTGCGCAGATCTTCGTCAAGGTCACGAGCTGTCGTCCGAGTTCCCTCGTTACCGCGAGGCTGAACGTGCGGGACTCTTCGAGAAGTGCCGCAAATGTCTCTTGATTGAGGCGCAGAGCGAGGATCGGCGTCTGTGCGGTGATAGTTATATCTCGATCGGCATCCCACAATACGCCGGCCGCGCCAAAGAGCGCTCCGCGGACGCCTTCCGCGAAAACCAGTGGGCCATCTTCGCTGCTGACAGACACCGTGAACAGTCCATCGAGAACCACGTAGACCGCGTCTGACACGTCTCCCTCTTGATAGACGACTTCGCCCGGCTCGAAGGCGACACGCTCACTTGCCATCGCAACGAGTTTCAGCCTCTTCGGTTCGACACTGGCGAACATCGGGAACTTTTGCAGGACAGCGATTTCTTCAGCGATCGACATCATGCAAACCCTCCCGGGCGATTCCTGAGTTTGCGATCATGCACCACTCAGTACTTCCCACCGTTCTGGGCGGGCGGCTAGCTGGCCAAACGTGCAGTGACTGTACTTGGCGATACAGCCGCCGGCCGGGCGCCTGGCAGGGGATGATGACCATGCCCGAGATCTCAGCGTCGCAAGCCCGATGGATCCGGGAACCCCGCCTGCGTCAGGCCCAAGCCCATCCCGCCGGCACCGCAAAACAGCTCGACCGACGTCATACCTGTCCCCCGCCGCGACAATTTTCAGAAGTCGACCATCTTCCAGGATTTGTCCGGATTGAACTCCACGATCTTTGAAGCCTCAACGGCCGTGTCCGGTCCAAGATCCTTTTCGTAAACACTGCCGTGGTGACTGATCAGAAAAGTCATTATGCCGGTCTCGCCATAGCGCGCCGGCGAAGCGATCAACGCAAAGCCGCCGATCATATTGCCGTTGATGACATAGTCGTAAGCGCCGCCGGCAACGTTGGCGCCCTGCTTGGTCAGAATGCGGTAGCGGTAGCCGTAATAGCCGTCCGGCGAACTCGGCGCGGCCTCGGCCTTGGCGTCCACCACGAAGGCGCCGGCGGGACTCGCCTGACCGTCGTCGGAAGCCGGCCAGTAGAGGCCGTCCTTGGTGCCCTCGGGGCTCTTCAGGACTTGGGCGTATTCCCGGACACCGTCGCCGTCCCGGTCGTCGGCGAAGTACAACTCCTGAGCTATGATGGAGGCACGGGAAGTACTAATTGCTTCGAGTTCGTTCTCACCGATGCGACGGTCGAGTATCTCCTCGAGGCCTGCTTCGGGGTCGAACGACCATTTGTCCCCGAGCTTCACCAGCGGGAAGGGGAACGGCCATATCAGATCCCCCAGCACAATGATCCTGCGTTCTGGTCCTCGCTCAACCAGTTTCACCCGCTCTTTGGCCGCGTCCTGCAATTCGGTCAGCCGTTCGTCGAAGCCGTCGGACTTTCCGATCTCGTCGGGATTGAGGCCTATCAGGTTGGCTAGTCCTCGAACATTCTTGGCGGCAAGCTCCGTCTTGAGAACGTCGACCGCCTCGCCCGCTTCCGCAAAGCTTTGGGGTTCCGCGCCAAGATATTTCGCGATGTGCGGATCCGCAGCCGCGAGATCCGCATTCAGCGCTGCCGCGAAGGCAACGGAGAGCAGCAAAAGGCGTTTCATGGCGAGGTTCCTTCCCCGAAATCAGACGAGTTGCGGCAGAAGCGACGGTCGCTTTGCCCTGCTAACTGGAACTGCGTCAGCGCCGCCCGCGCCCGCCGCCGCCACCACGTCCGCCTGACGCAAATCGCGGACCGCCGCCGCCTCGACTCATATGACTCGCACGGCCTCTTTGCGATGCGATCCGGGCGTCCATGCCCCGGCTGTAATCGCCCATAGCCGAGGGCTGGCGCGGCCTGTAGTCCGGCCTGGCTGCGGGTTTGGCGCTCGGGCGTTGGGCATGCGCCTTCTTCGCCGGTCCCTGCTTGGTCGCGGCCTGCTTGGTCGTGCCCTGGCGAGGCCTGTCGCCGGCAGGTCTGGGCTTGTCTGTTACAGCTTGGCCAGGCCGATCGCCCCCGGGCCGCTGCTGGCCGCTGCCAGCCTGGCCCGGTCTGTCGCCTCCGGCGGGCCGGTCACCCTTGCCGGCAATGCCTGGCGAGCCGTCGGGACGGGCCAGTCCCTGCTGAACATCGCGACGGACATCGCGGGTGCCGATATCGCCGCGGCTAGCGATATCACGTCTCATCCCGGTGTCCTGCTTGCGGTCGAGCCGGTTGCCGTCCCGATTTTTGATGCCGTCCGCGATCCGCTCGCGGTCGAAATCGAGATTGCCCCTGTCGCGGTTCCAGTCGAGTGCGTTGATCCTGTTCCGGTCGAAATTGAAGCGGTCTCGATCGATTTCGATGTCGCCGATATCGACGTCGATCTCGCCGCCCCAGCAATGCCAATCATCCCAGTCGATGGCGGCGCCCCAGATTGCACCGGTAAAAAAGCCAGGCCAATACGGTGCGTAGGGATAGTAATAGGATGGATAGGGGTCGCCGTAGTAGATAGGCTCTGTAACCACGTAGTCCGGCTCCAGCAGGATCGCAGGATCATACTGCGGGATGTAGGTAACCTCCTGCTTGGCTGGTCTGATGACCACATTGTCGTTCTGGGTCTCGACGATGACCTTGTCGTTGGACTTGATCGCGCCCGTCGCAACGGCCTTGTCGCGCAACTGCTGGATAGCGACCAGCACATCCTTTTGCTGGTTGGTGACCGCCCTGCCGAGGTCCTCGGTCCAAGCGAGATCGTCGTTCATCATCTTGACGACGACGGGATAGTTCAGGAGCGAAATCACGCTGCTGTCCCAGCTCGCGTTGGGTTTCAGGTCCTTGTTGTTCGCGGCTCGGTCGAGAAACCGGTGCGCCTGTACGACCTGAAGCGGATATAGCGAGCTCGCCATCACAACCGCGACAACATCGTCGGGAAAAAGCGCAATGCGCGCGACGAGTATCTCAAGCTCCTCAGCCGACTTCAGAACTGATGCCTCCGCGGGAGCTGGCGTGTCCGCTGATGTTTGCTGCGCCGATGCAGGGGCGCACAGAAGCAGAATAACGAAAGCCGCACGAACGAGGTGATACAGGTGCAAGGCCGTTCTCCCGACGTAAGTCGCCATGACAGAGGCAGGTACACCATGGTCGGCGATCTCGGCTCCGCACGATAGGGCGGACCCCGGCGGCCTCTCTATTGTCCTCGGAGACATTGGCCTTTGGGACAATTCGCGTCGAATGGGACTTGTTATCCAAATGACCGCACGAGTGGTGGTGGTGTCGACTCAACCATCGCGATGGTTGAGTTCGACGTGCTAGGTTTCGTGCGTTTGGGCAAGTCTAGCGAACGGACGGTGACTCATGTCTCGGGATCGCTTGAGGCGGCGATTTTGGAGGGCATCGCCACCGTATTTTGCTACCTCGCACTCCCTGCCCCAACGATGGCTTCGCCGTCGCGCCCCATCCTTGTTCTCCAGCAATCCGACGTCAGCGGGCCCTTCTATGCTCAGACGTTCGCCGCGCCTAGCGCTCCAGGAGCGGAGTTGGCCAGCCTTTTCGTCGAGAATTTGGATCTTGGCCGGTTTGGCGCGCCGGAAAATGAGACAAGTCTGAAACACTCAGACGAAATATCGCGACAAGCAGATCGGGGTCGATGGCGAAAAAATCGCCCACCTCAACCTTCGTGCAGGCATCACCGAGATCAAGGCCGCCCCTGAAAACCTGTCCGCCAGCAGCGAAATTCATTTCAAGCCGCCATTCGCATGGGAGGCTTCTAGAAATCAGATCCTCGTCATCGCGGCTTTGTTCGTTCTGCAAACCGGCCTGATCGAAGCCTTGCGAAGGGCGCGCAAATGAACCGGGTTCCTTGAGTTCAATCGGACCTCCATACCCCTCTAGGAAGCGACGCCAATCCGCATCGACTTTACGCCGACCTGACAGCTCGATTCACGGCCTCGACGAATAAGTCCGCCGCGAAACGCGGGGGGTGCAAACTGGCCAATCGAGGCTCAGCGGGTGAATGTCCGTTCGGGGTCAAGACTCGCCCATTGTCTCGGGGAAGGTCCTCTTAACCCGTCATCCGGACTGAATTTGGCCTGTTCAGTCCACGGTCGAAGCAAACGATTTTATTGTAGCACGACATCATCCATGCGCGGGCCCCGGATCGTCCTCAGCGTAACTGATAAGGTTGATGCGGGCGATTAGGGCTCGGCCGACGTCCTTCAGTGGCAACGCGACATCGTGCGGTTGGCTCATGCTTGCCGGGGCGGGCATCATCGGCGAACGCAGCCAGGAGAATCGCATGCCGCGCGAAGCCATTCCCGCCATCATCGCCGCCGAGATTGCCTGCCGCGCCGAGCAGGTGACGGCCGCGATCGCCCTCCTCGATGACGGTGCGACGGTCCCGTTCATCGCGCGGTACCGCAAGGAAGCGACCGGAGGGCTCGACGACATCCAGCTTCGCGCGCTCGATGAGAGGCTGACTTATTTGCGGGACCTCGAGGCGCGCCGCGACGCCGTCATGAAGTCAGTCGCGGACCAGGGCAAGCTGACGCCGGAACTGGAGACGAAGTTCCTCCAGGTGGCGACGAAGGCGGAACTCGAGGACCTCTATCTGCCGTTCCGGCCGAAGCGCCGCACGCGGGCGGAGATTGCCCGCGAGAACGGTCTCGCGCCGCTGGCGGAACGCATCCTCGCCGACCGCGCCGTCGACCCGGCCGTGATCGCGGCGGCCTATGTCGGCGAGAAGGTGCCGGACGTGAAGGCGGCCCTCGACGGGGCCCGGGACATCGTCGCCGAGACGTTCGCCGAGAACGCCGTCACCGTGGGCCGTCTCCGCGCGCATATGCGGGCGTCGGGCGTGCTGCGGGCGAAGGTCGTCCCCGGGAAGGAGGCGGAGGGCGCGAAGTTCGCCGACTACTTCGACCATTCGGAGGCCTGGTCCAAGGCGCCGAGCCACCGCGTTCTGGCGATGCTCAGGGCCCGCAACGCGGACGTCATCACCATCGACCTCGAGGTCGATGGTGATGACGCCGCCCCGGTGAAGCGATCCGAGAGCATCGTCGCGGAGACCAACGGCGTCGGGACGGGAGGCAAGGCGGACGCGTTCCTCGCCGCGGCGGCGCGGTGGGCATGGCGCGTGAAGCTGTCGTCGCAACTCACCGGCGAACTCATGAACGACGCGCGCGAGCGCGCCGAGGAGGAGGCGATCAGGGTCTTCGCACGCAACCTCAAGGACCTGCTGCTGGCGGCGCCCGCCGGAGCCCGGGCGACCATGGGCCTGGATCCCGGCATCCGGACGGGCGTCAAGGTCGCGGTGGTCGACGGCACCGGCCGCCTGCTCGAAACCGCCACCGTCTTCCCGTTCCAGCCGAGGAATGACGTCCGCGGGGCGGTCCACACGCTGCGCGCCCTGATCGGCAAGCACGGCGTCCAACTCGTCGCCATCGGCAACGGGACGGCGAGCCGGGAGACCGACAGGCTGACCGCGGAGGTCATCGGCGGCATGGCGGAGCCGCGGCCGATCAAGGTCGTCGTCAGCGAGGCCGGCGCCTCGGTCTACTCGGCATCGGCGGTCGCGTCGGCGGAGATGCCGGACGTCGATGTGTCGCTCCGCGGCGCGGTGTCGATCGCCCGGCGGCTCCAGGACCCGCTTGCCGAGCTCGTGAAGATCGACCCGAAGTCGATCGGAGTTGGCCAGTATCAGCACGATGTCGACCAGTACCGTCTCGCCAGAGCGCTGGATGCCGTCGTCGAGGATGCCGTGAACGCGGTCGGCGTGGACCTGAACACGGCCTCGGCCCCGCTGCTCGCGCGCGTTTCCGGCCTCGGCAGCTACATCGCGGAAGCCATAGTGACCCACCGCGACGCCAATGGCCCCTTCGCCTCCCGCAAGCAAATCATGGAGGTGTCCCGCCTCGGAGAGAAGACTTTCCAGCTCTGCGCCGGGTTCCTGAGGGTGCCGAACGGCACCGAGCCACTGGACGCCTCGGCGGTCCATCCGGAGGCCTATCCCCTCGCCCGCCGCGTCGTCGCCGCCTGCGGCCGCGACGTGCGGTCGCTGATCGGCGACAAGGCGGCGCTCAACGGGCTGGACCCGCGGGAGTTCGTGGACGCGTCGTTCGGCCTCCCGACGGTCAGGGACATCATTGCCGAACTCGAAAAACCCGGACGCGATCCCCGCCCCGCCTTCAAGACGGCGACATTTGCGGACGGCGTGACCGAAATCGGCGACCTCAGGCCGGGCATGATGCTGGAAGGGACGGTGACCAACGTCGCGGCGTTCGGCGCCTTCGTGGACGTCGGCGTGCATCAGGATGGCCTGGTGCACGTCTCCCAGATCGCCGACCGTTTCGTGAAAGACCCGTCCGATATCGTCAAGGCAGGCGACGTGGTTCAGGTGCAGGTCATCGAGGTGGACGTGCCACGCAAGCGAATTTCGCTGACGATGCGCAAGGACGGCGGCGGGCCACCCGCCCGGCAGTCCGAAGGCAAGGGGCGCGGCGGCCATAAGCCGTCCCCGACGCCGTCGGGGCGTGATGGGGGCGGTGCCTTCGGAGCCGCCTTGGCGGAGGCCATGCGCAGGCGATAGGCGGATACCTTTTGGCTTCGAAATCCCTTTTCGGCCTCACAGCATACGCAAAGCGCCGAGCGATTCCCCGGGAAAGCCCGGAGATCCTCACCGCGGCCGAACTCCTTGAGGCCGCCGACTTCATGGAACAGGCGCGCGTCCAATTACCCGGCCCGCCCCGCTTTCCGCGCCGTGAAGGCCTTGGCAATCCAGCAGCCAAGCTGGTGCGATGCCATCCGCGATACCTCTGAACCGATGACCATGCCGAAGAACGAGGCCGGCACGGCCGGAACCCTGATTCTCATGGGAGATCTCCAACCCGTGTTTCGGAAGCTTGGCGGAAGAAAATGTTCACGGCCGACACGGGATCGGTGGGCCGGCAGGCTGCTGGCGTCAGCGGCGTGCTGGGACTCGTGCTGGGGCGACGAAGTGGTTCCAGTCTGCTCGTTCCGCCTCGGGATGGCGTGCCATTTGCGCCAGTAATGCGCGCGCGCCGTCGACGAGAAGAAGCCATCCGCCGGCCAGAATGACAGTGTCCTTGAGCACAAGGCGGCCAGCACCGGAGAGATAGGGGAAGCCGTGTTGTGCATCGCCGAGAGCCGGCACCCAAGCTTCCGGCGTCGTCACGAGGAAGGAGAGGGTGACGAATGGCGTGAGGAACGCCATGACTGCTCCAGCAAATCCCAAGCGCACCGACACAAGGCCCGCCGCCACCAGGACTCCGATGATCAACTCAACAGTTCCGAGTCCGTAGGAGAACGCGTAGGTGTTGTTTGCTGTCTCCCAGGCACGGTCAGCAGGCTTAAGCTCGCCTTCACGGGTAAGGTGGGCCTCGTAGTCCTCTGGATGCTTGTAGAAGAAGGACATCACGGGACTGTTGGCCACGAACGGCGTTATGCTGTCGGCTTCATAAGGCACGAACTTCAGCGCACCGATCCACAAGAAGACAATCGCGATGGAAATCCGGAGGGCGGCAATGCCGATCCGCTGGGAAACCGGATTGGCGATCATACCGAGTATGCGAAGGACATTTGCAGTCATTGGAAGGTCTCCTCGGGACGGCGCTTTAAGCGTTTGATGCCGCGTCAAACGCATCGAGGGTGCGCGTGGAATACACGAGCGCCGCGCCGGCGTTGACGCTGATTGCTACGCCCAGGGCTTCTGCAATCTCTTCTTTCGTGGCGCCTGTTTTGCGGACCGCTTCGGTATGGACGGTGATGCAGCCATCGCAGCGTAGGCTGACGGCAACCGCCAAGGCGATGAGCTCATGGGTCTTGGGATCCAGATGGCCGGTCTTCTGCGCGGCGCCACCGAGCGCCATATACCCCTTCACCGTGTCGGGGGAGAGCTTGCCAAGATCTCCGACGGTGGCGACAAGCTGTTGGCGATAGGCGTTCCAGTCGAGCATTCTCATGCAACCCTCCATTGATGATGGACTGAAGATGGCTCTGGAACGGTCGCGCTGACATGCTTTCGCGGCGCAAAGCACTGGCCGTCCGGATCATCAGCGGGAGGACTGCCGGGCCATGACGGAGCCAGTCTCGCCTGATGCCCTCAGCGGTGTCGCAGCCCTGCTGCGGGTGCGACCGGAACTCGAGGACTTCTGCCGCTTTGCCTCGCCCTGGGCGACAGTCCACGAGGCCGGGCCACCCGGCTGGGCCTACTTCCACATTGTCACCAAGGGAAGCTGTCTCCTGGAACGGCGCGATGGCCGGCGGCTGCGCCTCGACGCAGGGGATCTTCTGCTGCTCCCCCATGGCGACGCCCACATCCTGCGGTCTCGGGATGCACGAGGCGGATCGTATGGCCCGCCCGTCACCGTCGCGTACAACAACGCCATTCGGATCAAGACCAACACGGACCAGCCGGCGACCGAGCTGATCTGCGGCCGCCTCCGGTTCGAGGCAGCGCCGGACAATCTGGTGATTGCGGCGCTCCCCGACACCATCGTCCTCAAGCTGGGCGGTAACGGTGTGCTGGAGCAGATGCGTTCTCTGATGCTGGCGATCCGCGACGAGCTGGATGGCGATCGGCAAGGCGCCGCCGCCATCGCCGCCGACCTGGCGAGTGCCTTGTTGGTGATGATGCTGCGGCTTCACTTCGAGGAGGCGACAGCCGCGGACGGTCTCCTGAGGCTTCTCGCATCGCGGCCCACCGCACGACCGGTGCAGGCAATGCTCCGCGACCCGGCACGCGACTGGACGCTCGATGAATTGGCGACTGAGGCCCACGTCTCGCGGGCGACGCTGGTTCGTGCCTTTCGCCAGGCAGCGGGCATGGCCCCGCTGGCGTTCCTGGCCGAGCTCCGGCTGTCACTGGCGCGCCGAAAGCTCGCCCGAACCGGTGCCAAGCTGGCTCAAGTGGCTTCCGAGGTCGGCTACAGGTCCGAGAGCGCCTTCTCGCGGGCGTTCGTCCGACGCTTCGGGATCACCCCAGGCGAAGCCCGCAACGTCGATCAAGCATAGGCCGGATCGCGGTCATGGAGAGACCCGATGGTGCTGTTCCGGAGCCGTGGCTGCCCGTCGGGGCGGCCCGCCTTCGCCGCGCCACTGCCGACGAGCTGGGGTCAATGTTCCCTATTGCGGTCAAAAGCGGTCATCCACTGGCCGGCCGTCTCCAACGTTGGCTTTGATGATTTGACCCCGTCGGACACTGGAGCAGCTTTCGAACGTCCGCTTTGGGTAGACGGTCGAGAACGTCCGCTCTGCGCCATCAGCGGACATTAGCGGGGGTCCGGCGCCAGGTTGCGAACGCGACTTGGAGCAGGCGATCGGTCTTATCTCGAGCCACGGCATAACCTGGAAAGATCACCGAAGCTGAGGCCCGCGAGATTGGTACGGAAGCCGCCAAGTGCACTTGTCCACCGCAATCGCTAGAAGCATTGCGGATCGCGGTTCGCACAGCCATCGCCCAGACGTTTTGGTTAGAGCACCCAAACCCCCGGATAATTTCAGGCGGCAAGCGCCAACCCTATCTTTGTTCAACATTTCTCCCGCCGAAGTTGCTCTCAATCGAAGAGAAGTCCCGCAGCCCTCCCTACCGGGGTTCTGCGGGTCGGCCAAAAAACACGCCGCTCTGTATCGGGGCATCTGAAAGCCCGAGCAGGTCAATTGCGGGCCACCCCACGGACTTTTTTTCGGGCGCGAGGGAGAACTCTTGACGATGGGCGATCCGGGCAAGGCCAAGTGGATTGCACGGCCAGCAGCGTCTGCTGCCCTGCGCTATGGATTAGCATTGGTCTCGGTCGCCGCGGCTTTCGGCCTGGCGCAGACGTTTCTCTATTTGCATTTGCCTCAGACTTTTACCGCATTTGCGCTGTCGGCAATTGCGATCACGTTTTGGCACGGCGGCACCAAGCCCGGCATTCTCGCAGCTTTGCTCTCATTGGGCGCGCGCGTGTATTTCGTCGAACTCCTCCGGCCCGAAGCCGATGCCGTCGCTCGCGTTCTTGATGTCGTTGTGTACGTCGTTGTGTTTCTCGTCTTTGCGCTGGTGATGATCCGGGTTACGCGAGCGCGAGATGAGCTCGAAGTGAAAGTCGCGGAGCGAACTGCGGAACTGACTGCGGCTAATGCGGACCTGACGCTTGAGATTGCCGAGCGCAAGCGGGCCGAGAACGAACTGCGCGAGAGTGAAAGACGATATCGGAATATCTTTGAAACGGCGGGCGTATCGATCTGGGAAGTGAATTTTTCCGAGGTCAAAACGGCGATCGATCAGTTGAAGGCCTAGGGCGTTCGGGACTTCGGCGAGTATCTCGTCGCGCACCCGGAATTCGTGCGGCAAGCCGTCTCGATGGTGAAGATCATTGACGTGAACAATGCAACCGTGAAGTTGTTCGAGGCGCAAAGCAAGGCGCAGCTTCTGGGTTCTTCGCTGCACCTCTATTCACACCGGAGACCCAAGAAGCATTTGCCGGAGAACTGATCGCCATCGCCAACGGCCTGCTTCTTTGAATCCGAAACCACTGTTCAAACCCTGAAGGGGGACAGACTGGCGGTCCTGTTTACGATTACGTTCCCGCCGCAGACGCCAAGCTCGACAGCGTGCTGGTGAGCATCACGGACATCACCGAGCGCAAGCGGGCGGAGTATCTGACCAGCCAGGTGTTCGACACCTCACCTGATGGCATAGCCATCGTCGGACGAGACGACCGGTACCAGCGGGTCAACCCGGTCTTTGAGCGGAATTGGGGAATGCCGGCCGAGAGGATCGTCGGGATGCATATGGCTGACCTCCTCGGCAGCGAGGTCTTCGAGCAGACGATCAAGCCGCATTTGCACCGCTGCCACGCGGGAGAAGAGGTCAGGTACGGAGAGTGGTTCACCAATTCTCTCGGCGCGCGCTACATGGCGGTGACCTACTCGCCTCTGCGCCCGGACTTCGACCGGGTGGAAGCGGCGCTCGTGATCGCCCGCGACCTCACCGATTACATGCTGGCCTCGGAAGCCTTGCGCGAGGCACAGACGGAACTCGCACACGTCAATCGCGTCGCGACCATGGGGCAACTGACCGCCTCGATTGCTCATGAAGTCAACCAGCCGGTCGCCGCGATGGTCACCAACGCATATGCCGCCATGCGTTGGGCGGACGCCCAACCGCCTGATCTGGCGGAGGTCCAACACGCCCTCGACCGTATCGTCAAGGACGGCAATCGAGCCGGCGAAGTCATCAATCGGATTCGCGCCCTCATCAAGAAGGCTCCGCCGCGGAAGGAGCTCTTCGACGTCAACGAAACCATCCTCGAAGTCATCGCCCTGGCGCGAGGCGAAGTGCTGAAGAATGGCGTCTCGCTGCAGACCCAACTCGCGAACGGCTTGCCGCTCATTCAGGGTGACCGGATCCAGTTGCAGCAAGTGACGCTCAACCTGATCATGAATGCCGTCGAGGCGATGAGCGAGGTCAGCGAGGGGGCGCGACAACTGCTGATCTCCACCGAGAGCGACGCATCGAACGGCGTGCTCGTCGCGGTGCGAGATTCAGGCCCCGGCCTGAAGCCGGAGAGTTTCGACCACCTCTTTGACGCGTTCTACACGACCAAGCCCAATGGCATGGGCATGGGACTATCGATCTGCCGCTCGATCATCGAAGCCCACGACGGGCGGATGTGGGCGTCGGCGAACGTACCCCGGGGCGCGATCCTTCAGTTCACCCTGTCCCGGCACCCCGAGACGGCATCGTAGCTCAGCGCCGGATGTCCGCTTTGCGCGCCAGAAGCGGACGTTCGTTGGGCCTTTGATCAAGTTGACGTCAGCCTGAGGTGCCCCCTGAAGCTGTGTGAACAGCTCAGTCCCGACGTGCGCATTGAGTCAGGAGCAGACTCGGCGGCATGATCTTTTGTAAGGACTTTATTGTAGCCGGATTGGCCGCGTCACAGCGCCTTCGCCGCGATTTGGATCCAATTGTATAACCTTTCCATTCGGCGGGTTTTCTTGGGCCCCACCAGAATTCAAGGCCCTAGCTCAGTGTTCTGCTCAGGCTTTTTGGCGGGCCATAGCAACTCCTCGCGACATACCTCACTGAACGTGAGTAGCGGATCTACGAATCCTCTGTTCAGCACGAGGTTTTGCAACTCGGGAAAGGTCTTGTTCGGACGGGAATACGTACCAACGATGGTTCGTATGACGGCCTCTGCCTTTTCAACGACATTGGCATTGGAGGCCATGCGCATTTGGCTGATCAGAGCGTAGATGCTCACGATTTCGGAAGCCTCTGCCTGATCGCGAACGAGCGCGTCCATATACAGTTTCGATGCCTCCTCGATGAATTGCGCATAGAGTTTCCGCCGCCCAACCGTGTTCTCTGAGGCTCGCTTGGCGCGAGCCTCATGCTTCTTGGTGAGCCAAGCTGATCCGAGCGAGCTCAGAGCAACCACTACCGATCCCGCAAAGACTGCGAATCCGGAGAAATGAGCAGGGTCCATGACAGAATATCTCGTTGATGATCGGCGCTTCGTTGCTGGCGGAGCGCCGCTACTCTTCTTAATTCTGCGGCGAGAGACTGTGCTCGGCCGCTAGATCCGGCAATGCCGCCGGCTCGTCCTTCTCCCGGATGCCGTTGACGGCGACATAGAGGGCCGGGAGGAAGACGAGGGTCAGCGCGGTGGCGACGGCGAGTCCGCCGACGATGGCGTAGGCCATCGGCCCCCAGAACACGTCGTGCATGATCGGGATCATGCCGAGGATCGCCGCGGCCGCCGTGAGCATGATCGGCCGGAACCTGTGCTTGGTCGCCTCGATCACCGCCTCCCACGGTTGGACGCCGCGCGCCCGCTCGTGCTCGATCTGATCGACGAGGATCACCGAGTTGCGAATGATCATGCCGGCAAGGGCGACGACGCCGAGTATCGCGATGAAGCCCATGGGCGTACCGGTCGTGAGCAGCGCCGCGACGACGCCGATGAGACCGAGCGGGGCGACGCTGATCACGAGCGCCAGTTGACGAAAGCTCCCGAGCTGAAACATCAGCACAGTGAGCATGAGCGCGATCATCAGCGGGACCTGCGCGAGGAGAGCCGCGTTGCTCTGCTCGCTCTTCTCGACCGTGCCGCCGACTTGGAGGAACGTCCCCGCCGGCATGGACGCGCGCAGGGCCTCCAGCGCGCCGCCGAGGCGCTGGTTCACGGAGGCCGGCTCCAACCCCGGTAACGGCTCTGCTTGCACGGTGATGGTGGGCAGGCGGCCGCGGCGCCAGACGTAGCCTTCGTCGAGCTGGTAATCGAAGCTTGCGAGTTCGCGCAGGGGCACCGACGCGCCCGTCGGCGTCGTAATCTGGAGGTTGCGCAGGGCCTCGATGTTTGACCGCTCGCTGCTCTCAGCGCGCGCGACGACGTCGATGAGATAGATCGAATCGCGGACCTGCGTGACAGTGGTGCCGGTCATCACCCGGTCGAGGGCCTGGGCGAGCTGTTCGGAGCTGAGCCCGGCCTGGCGGACCCGGTCCTGGTCGACAACGATGCGCAGCTCCTTGCTCTTCTCAGCCCAGTCGTAGTTGACGTTGCGCACGAGGCCGGACGCGCGCAGGGCATTCGCGACCTGGTCGGCATAGTGCCTCGCCTCATCGGTCGTCGGTGCACTCACCCGATACTGCACGGGCCAGCCCACCGGCGGACCGAGTTCGAGACGCGAGATGCGGGCGGTCGCATCGGGGAAGTCATGGGCGAATAGCGTCTCAAGTCTCGTCAGCACCCGGTCGCGGGCGTCGAGGCCCTTCGCGACGATCACGATCTCCGCCATGAAATCATTGTCGAGTTGCACGTCGAGCGGCAGGTAGAAGCGGATGGCGCCACCGCCGACATAGGAGGAGAAACGGGAGATATCGGGGTCGCTCGCAAGGGCCGTCTCCAGCCGCTCCGTTTCCACCTGGGTTGCCGCGATCGAGGCGTTCTTCGGCAGGGACATCGTCACCAGGAGTTCCGGCCGGTTCGACGCCGGGAAGAACTGCTGCTGCACGAAGCCGAGGCCATAGACGGCGGCGCCGAAAGCGACGAGCGAGGCGGTGATGGTGAGCCAGGGATGCCGCATGCTGGTGCCGAGCACCCGGCCGAAAGCGCGCATGAAGCGGCCGGGCCCGGCCGCGTGATGCGCCTTCAAGCGCGAGGGCAGCATGACGAGCCCGATCACCGGGGCGAAGATGACGGCCACGAACCAGGAGGCGACGAGCGCCACGGCGATGACGGCGAAGAGCGAGAAGGTGTATTGCCCGGTGTTGTTGTCGGCGAAGCCGATCGGCAGGAAGCCGAAGATGGTGATCAGCGTGCCGGTCAACATGGGGAAGGCGGTGGAGGTATAGGCGAAGGTCGCCGCCTTCACTTTCTCCATGCCCTCCTCGATCTTCGAGATCATCGTCTCGATGGTGATCATGGCATCGTCGACCAGAAGGCCGAGGGCGATGATGAGCGCGCCGAGAGAGATGCGCTGCAAGCTGATGTCCATGACCTCCATGCTCACGAAGACGATGGCGAGCACGAGCGGAATGGACAGGGCAACGACCACCCCAGCCCTCACCCCGAGGCTCAGGAAGCTCACCGCGAGCACAATGGCGATCGCCTCGAAAAGCGCCTTGGTGAAGCCGCCGAGAGCCTCCTTCACGACCTCAGGCTGGTCCGAGACGAGGTTGAGCTCGATCCCGACGGGCAGGCGCTGCATCAACCGCTCGGCCGCTTCGTGGAGGCCCTCGCCGAAGGTGAGATTGTTGCCGCCCGAGGCCATGTTGACGCCGATGCCGATGGCGGGCTTGCCGTTGACGCGGAACATCTTGGTGGGCGGATCGCTGTAGCCGGGACGGACCTCGGCGATGTCGGTCAATTTGTAGAAGCCGCCGTTCACCCAAAGGTTGAGGTTGGCGATGCTCTGCGGGGTCAAAAGGGCGCCGGTGACGTCGACGAGCACGTTCTCGCGCGCCGTGTTGATGACGCCGGAGGGCACCACCGCATTCTGCTGGGCGATCGCCGTGAGCACGTCATCGAGGCTGAGCTTGAGGTTCGCGAGCTTCTGCGGCGAGAAGTCGAGATAAATTTTCTCGTCCTGGTCGCCGAAGATCTCGACCTTGCCGACGTCCGGCGTGCGCAGGAACTCGGCCCGGGCCGTCTCGGCGAAGTCGCGCGCCTCGCGCGGCGTGAAGCCGTCGTAGGTGATGCCGTAGACGACGCCGAAGACGTCGCCGAACTCATCGTTGAAGAAGGGCCCAACCGCGCCGTTCGGCAACGTCGCCCGGATGTCGCTGACCTTCTTGCGGACCTGGTACCAGATGTCCGGGAGGTCGCGCTTGGGCGTCGATTCCTTCAGATAGACGAAGACAGTGGCCTGGCCGGGCTTCGTGTAGCTCTTGAGGTAATCAAGATTCGGCGTCTCTTCGAGTTTCTTTTCGAGCCGGTCCGTCACCTGCTTCAGGGTGTCGAGGGCGGTCGCGCCTGGCCAGGAGACCTGGACCACCATGGTCTGCACGGAGAAATCGGGGTCCTCCTGGCGGCCGAGCCGCTCATAGGCGCTGAGGCCGCCGATGGCACAGAGCAGCATGAAGAACACGACGATCGCCTTGTTGTTGACCGCCCATTGGGAAAGATTGAAGCGCGTCATCACTTGCCCTCCATCGCGGGCTTCACCGGCTGACCTTCTGCCAGCGAGTTGACACCGGCGGTCACGACTCTCTCGCCGGCTGACAGGCCGCGGCCGACGACGACCGAATCCGCGCTGAATTCGAGGACCTCGACCGCCCGGCGATGCACGGTGCCGTCCTCGGCAATGACCCAGACCTGCGGCCCATCACCTGATTGCAGCAGGGCGTTCGAGGGCACGCTGATTACCTCCGGCCCCTCGCTCTCGGCACGCCCGACAACGACGGCGCCGAGGCGCATCTCCGGCGGCGATGAAGGCAGAGCCACCTTCACCTCGTACGTTCCGGTGGTGCTGTCGGCCTCGGGCGAGATTTGGCGGATGGCGCCAATGACCGCGATCTCAGGTCGGCCCTGGAGCCATACCTTGACGGGCATGCCCAGCTTTGCATGGGCGACGTGCTCGCTGGCCACGGCGAAGACCGCGTCGCGCTCCGAACTGCGGGAAATCTCGACCACTTTCTGGCCAGCGGAAACGACTTGGCCGGGATCGGCGGCCGTCGCCGTCACGACGCCGGCATCGGGCGCGCGGAGCTCGGTGTAGCTCAACTGGTTCTTCGCGATGCGAAGATTGGCTTCGGCTGCCTGGACCTGCGCTTCGGCACTCTGCAACGCTTTGAGCGCATTCTCGTAGATGGGGCGCGTCGTGTTCTGCTTCGCGAGCAGGATGCGGTAGCGCTCCTCCTGCGGGGCGGCCTGCGCGACCGCTGCCTTCGCCGCGGTAAGGTCGGCTTCGGCGGCGGTCATTTTGTTCTGATAGTCGACGGCGCTGAGCTGGGCGAGCTTCTGGCCCTTCCTCACGACAGCGCCGACGTCGACATCGCGCGAGGTGAGGCGGCCGCCTACCTCGAATCCCACCTGGCTCACGTAGTGCGACTGGATGCGGCCGGCGCCTTGGGCCACGAAGGCGTACTTATGAGGCACGACGGCGACGACATGCGCCGGCCGCGCAGCGACCGGCGCGGCTGATTTTTGTTCGGAACAGCCCGCGAGATGCACGCAGGCGACGCAAGCGCAAAGGAACGGTCCTGATGATAGGCGCATGGCAGGCCTTCCGCCCAAGACGGGCGAGTTGCGGTGGATGGACGATGAGGGCCGCTCTTGAGCGCGCGCCCGATCTCGTATTGACTATTTAGTTCAAATCGACTAAATGGTCAATGTGAAAAATCACAAATCGTGCAATGAGGATGGCGAATGGCGAAAATCGATTTGGCGCGCAGGGCGGAGATCGGACGGGAGAAGCGTGCCAGGACACGGGCACAAATCGTGGAAGCGGGCGCGATGCTTCTCGCGGAGCGGGCACCCGAAGCGCTCACGGTAGATGCCGTCGTGGAGGCTGCCGGCGTCGCCAAGGGGACGTTCTACTACCACTTCCAAAGCATTGAGGAGCTGGCCGCCGCCGTGGGCGAGAAGCTCGGGGAGAGCTTTGACGACCTACTGGCCCCGGCCAGACTCGGCATCCGAGATCCCATCGCGCGCATATCATTCGCCTTCACGCAATTCCTGGAGAAGGCGATCGCGGATCCTCTCTGGGCACGGCTCGTGGTCCAGAGCGCGCAGGCTCCGACCGAGTTTGCCCGGAGCGTTCGCGCCAATCTCAAAACCGATCTCACCGAGGCGAGTGCTCAGGGGAGCTTGACCGTGAAGGACATGGAGTTGGCGGCCGACGTTGTCTTCGGCATCTGGCTTCAGGTCACGCGCGGCACTCTTCAACGAACGGACCGCGCCCGATCTGGTACGCCAGGCCCTCGACGCTGGACTTCGAGCCATTGGCGCGCTCCCCCAGCCGCGGGGTCGACAAAAGTTCCGATGAGCCCGGTCCGCTGAGCTGTAGCGTGCCAGTCCGCATCGAATCGCGCGATCACGCTCTATCGCGTGAACGCGCCTGATCGAGCTTGGCGACGCTGTCCACAAGAGCCAAAGTGCGTGAGTTCGGCGGCGACCGCGGGATCGACCAGTCGAACCTTCTCCAGCTTCTTCATCGCCATCAGAGTGCCGAACGCCTCCGGAGTGATGACCAGCGTTCTCCTCGAGACCTCCTGTCTTCCAATTCAAAACCGGGCGCCGTCAGTCCGTTCCAGCGTCATTGAACTGTTACCCGCCCCGCACTATGGCGTCGAACGCGGCCTCGATCACGGGCACGGGCGAGGACGACGTGCTGACGGGTCTCGGCGGCGCCAACACGCTCAATGGCCTCGCGGGCAACGACGCGCTCAATGGTGGCGGCGGAGCGGACACCCTCTTCGGTGGGGTCGGCGACGATGCGCTTCTCGGCGGAGCGGGCGGCGATCTGCTCGATGGCGGCCTCGGCAACGACGCCATGGCGGGCGGGGACGGCAACGACACCTACGTCGTGGAAAGCTCCGGAGACACGGTCTCGGAAAATCGGCGCGAAGGCACGGATCTCGTGCGGACGTCGCTCGGTCGGTACCTCCGACGCGGAGATCGCCATTGCGGAGAACACCGATGCCGTCACCACGGTGACGTCTCTTGATGCTCTCGAACAGTTCGACGGCGTTGGTCGGAAACCTCGGCGCACCGGACCAGCGAACGCCGTTGCCGCCCTCGAGCACCAAGTGATCCGGAGGGACGTTAAAGTAGATTGCGGCCTCCGGCGCCGCGCGCATGCACATGAAAAAATCTGGAGGAAGGTCGTTTGCAAAGGTCGGCCATGCTGCGTCAGCGTGCGCGTCGCGGCGATATCCTCCCTTCTTCATCGCATGCTCGAAGCGCGCGAAGACGGCGAAGAGATCATAGGCGGCCTGCGAGACCCGGTCGCGATAGTAGTCCTGCAGTCTGGTCATGATGCCGGCGTTGCCGCTTCGGTTACTTCTGCCTCTGTCAGCTTTTCAGTAGCGAGCAGCGCATCGGCAATACGCTCGACAGTATCGGCACTCATGTATGTCTTTGCCTGGCCGACTGCTTGATTTATGAATTCGAGATCCATTTCCTCCTGGGTCATTCCAAGGAGCGTCGGATCGTCTGTTCCCCAGAACGCGGCGAAGTCCTCCGCGGCATTTCGGTAGGCGTATTGGACGAACTCCGATTCGGACGGTCTCGTGCCATCTTCTTTCCGAAGCCGGCCAGCGTAGTAGAGAAGGCACTCGGCACCAAAACCGCCGAGCGCGATAAGCCTTCGCTGCTCGATATGGCGATCGGGCTCTTTCTCGATCCGAGTGCGCCCGTAACTGCGGGGCTGCTCTCGGTACAACTCCATTTCGACAACGCGGGCACCGCTACGGAGAGCCGTGTCGGCATGTCCGGCCTCGTGATAGCAGGCGTACTCGGGTGAATTGAAAGTGATTAGACATACCGCCTCAGTAAACTGTGCCGCCCGTCCCCAGATTCGTCGAATTCCGGTGGCCCGATAAGCACGTCTCTGGTCGGTAGCGGAGGGAGACATGGCGGACCGGCTGGCTGTCGTGTCGTGGTTGCTCGATTCCGATCCGTCTATTCGGTGGCAGGTCCTGCGCGACCTAACCGACGAGCCCGGGGAGGTCGTCGCGGCCGAGCGGTCGCGCGTTGCCTTGGAGGGCTGGGGCTCCCGGCTCCTCGGCATGCAGGCACCCGGCGGCCAATGGGGCGCCGAAGATGACGATGGCTGGATGAGCACCGTCGGTGCCCTTGCCTTGCTGAGGGATCTCGGGGCGGATCCGGCGGGCGAAACTGTCCGCCGGGCGATCGGCCTCGTGCGGGATCGCATCACCTGGTGGCAGCTCGACCGCCACCCCTATTTCGACGGCGAGACCGAGGCCTGCATCAACGGCAAGATCCTTGCGGCCGGCGCCTATTTCGGCGAGGCGAGCGATCGGCTGGTTGACCGCCTCCTCGACGAACAGCTCGATGACGGCGGTTGGAATTGCGAGGCGCCGCCAAGCAAACGATCCTCATTCAACTCCACGATCTGCGCCCTGGAAGGGCTCCTCGAGTACGAGAAGGCGCAGGGATTTTCGGCAGCGGTGACGGACGCCCGGGTCCGCGCGCAGAACTATCTGCTGGAGCGCCGCATGCTGAGATCACTATCATCCGGCGAGATCATCAATGAGCACTGGACACGGCTCTCGTTTCCGACCACCTGGAATTACGACGTGCTGCGGGGCCTGGACTACCTGCGGAGTGCCGGCGTGGAGCCGGACGAATGGGCCGCCGAAGCGATCGAGCTGGTGGAGCAGCATCGGCAAGAGAATGGGCGTTGGCTGCTCGGCGCCCTTCCCCCAGACGACCTGATCGCGCTTAAGATGGAGCCAGAGGTCGGCAAGGAAAGCCGCTGGAACACTTTGCGCGCGATGCGTGTGCTGGACTGGTATCGGAACTGATCGCTCGTCGAAGTCAGCACGCGATTCGATCAGTCCCGTTTCGGCTGATGCGTCCAGAGCGGAATGACGTGTTCCAGAAATAGCACCAGGACGACCAGTCCGAGCGCAATCGCGATAAACCAGCCGCCCGCTTCCTGAGCCGGTGCCATGCACTGCGTGATCTGTTGGGTCATTATCGAGACCTCTCGCTAGCGTTTCTTTGCTAACGCAGTTCGAGGCCTGACCGATGCGGGAGGGATGGAATTTAATGCGGCCGGTCAACGATCCTACTTTCGACTAATGTCGAGAAGTGGGATTCTTTTTATGGTCGGGCCGCCGCCTCAGCCACGAAGCGACGGCCCTACGAGCACGCGCTTGCAGGCGGGACATCTCGCAGATTCAGATTATCGGACGAAGCTTGTCCCGGTCTATCTGCAAGGCCTTGGCAGATCACGTTTTGTTCGCGCAAAACGTGTATTTCTCATTCATTTTACTGTTAACAGTCATCGATGTTGCGCTACGGCAACAGGCAACTCGACGTCTAGTTGTAGGTCGGCCCGCGCTTGGCTTCTCCAAGAGCGCGACCGAATTCCTCGGCGAAAGCGGCGCGTTCGACGGGTGCCAGAAAGCCGCCGACATCGAGCAGGCGCTGGCGCTCCGCAATGGCCACCCGCATCAATCCGTAATCATCGTCGACCTCGCGATGAAGCCGCACCCAGGCCGGATTGAAGTGCCATTCGGAGGCCTTGCCCCAATGCGATATCTTCCTGACCGTCAGTTCGAACCAGGTCAGGGTCACTTCCTCACGAGCACGCGCGGTCCTGTAGCTCCACTTAAGGGCGCAGTAGAGCAGAAGCACGTCGAGGCCGAAAAAACCGACCACTGGCCAGGCGCCCATGATGAAGAAAGGCAGGCTGGCGAGAGCCGAACCGAATCCCACCGCGATCATCAGGATCCGGAACCCTTTGGGGGCGAGCGAGCGGTGCGGCCGGAGAACCGTTTGATAGAGGGGGTCGGATGGGTTGCCGGGTTCCATTTCGGGGCATATTAGCGCGGTGATGCCCGCCCGCCAGTCACCGACAAATCCCAAAGCCGCGATCAGGAAGCCGAAAAAGCTGAGCCGCGAGGAGATCGAGGAGGTCTTCCGCCGCTTTTCGGCAGCCAATCCCGAGCCGAAGGGCGAGTTGGAATACACCAACGCCTTCACGCTCCTCGTTGCCGTGGTCCTCTCGGCTCAGGCGACGGACGTCGGCGTGAACAAGGCGACGCGCGGCCTGTTCGCGGTCGCGGACACGCCCGAAAAGATGGCCTCGCTCGGGGTCGAGGGCGTCTCGCGCTACATCAAGACGATCGGCCTCTATAACGCCAAGGCCAAGAATGTCGTCGCCCTGTCGGAGCTGCTGATCCAGCACCACGGCGGCGAAGTGCCGACCACGCGGGAGGAACTGGAGGCGCTGCCGGGCGTAGGCCGCAAGACCGCGAACGTGGTGCTGAACATTTTCTTCGGCCAGCCGACGATCGCGGTCGACACCCACCTCTTCCGCGTCGGCAACCGAACCGGCCTGGCACCGGGCGCGAACCCGCTGAAGGTGGAACTGGCACTGATGAAGGTCGTGCCTGGCTGGGCCATGCTGCATGCGCATCACTGGCTCATCCTGCACGGCCGGTACGTCTGCAAGGCGCGTCTGCCGGAATGCTGGCGCTGCCTGATCTCGGACATCTGCCGTTTCGAGCCGAAGACGCCGGCGCCTGTCGGCAAGGGAAGCGGGCTCGCGCCGCCCAGATAATCCCTGGTCAGCCGACAAAGATCGCCCTGACCAGTCCGCGCACCGAATTTCCGAGAAAGATCGCGTCGGCATTTCTGAGTTCCGCCGGACGCAGTATCGACTTGCTCGCGCGCCCGGTCGCGATCAGCTCCGCGCGCAGCACGCCGGGCAGGAGCCCGGACGACAATGGGGGCGTCAGGAGGGCGCCGTGCTTCTCGATGAACAGATTGGTGAAGCTGCCCTCGGTCAACTCACCCCGTTGGTTGATGAAAACGACCTCGTCCACGCCGTGAGTTTTCGCGGCTTCCGCGCGAGGCCGGTCGTAGACCGCGCGGCGCGTGGTTTTGTGCGCGAGCAGCGGATCCGTCGAATCCATAACCTGTCCGGCGATGACGAAGCGGAATGTCTCGGTTGGCGGTAATGGCACGGCCGCCGTTTCGATCCTCCCGTCCAGGTTCAGAACCAGCCGAACGCGGAGTGGGCCTTCGCAATCCCGGACCACCGCATCCAGCGCAGCCATGATCGCTGCTCGATCGAACGGCGTGCCGAAATAGCCAGCCGACTTTTCGAGCCGTTCGAGATGGCGCTCCAGCAGCCAGAACCCGCCCTCCTCCGTCCAGAGCAGCGTTTCGATCAGCCCCGGCGCGGTCGCCGCCTCGTGGAAGAAACCGAGCTTCAGCAGGCATTCGTCATATTCGGCGTCGAGTTGCGAATTGGCGACGACGCCGCCGCCGATACCAATCTCGCCGCGCCCGTCCGCGTGGATCACCGCCGTCCGGATGGCGACGTTGAATGAGAAGCCCCCATTCGGCGCGACATGGCCGATGCTGCCGCAATAGACGCCGCGCGCGCCGGTCTCGATCTCGCCGATGATCTGCATCGCCCGGATCTTGGGAGCGCCGGTGACGGATCCGCAGGGGAACAGAGAGCGCAGGACGGTGCCTAGGCTTGTGTCTGGCTTCAGCTGTGCAGCGACCGTCGAGGTCATCTGGTGCAGGCTCTTATAGGTCTCGATTTCGAACAACGTCGGGACCTCGACGCTGCCTGTCTCCGCGACCCGGCCGAGATCGTTCCGCAGGAGGTCGACGATCATCAAATTCTCGGCGCGGGACTTCTCGTCCGTCTGCATCGCCACCTTGATCGATTCGTCCTCCTCCGGCGTAGTGCCGCGCGGCGCCGTGCCTTTCATCGGCCGAGTGACGATGCGGCCGGCGCGGTTTTCGATGAAGAGTTCGGGAGAGAGCGAAAGGACATGATCGTCGCCGGTGTTGACCAGCGCGCCGAAGGAGACCGGCTGGCTACGGCAGAGCTCGCGGTAGAACGAGACGGGATCGCCCGAAAAGCCGAAGCGGGCGAGCATGGTCAGGTTGATCTGATAGACGTCTCCCGCCCGGATGTATTCCATGACGCTGGCGAAAGCGGCGTCGTACTCCTCGCGCGCCATCGAGAGAGAAATCTCACCGACCTTGAACGGCGCGGACGAGGAACGCTCGGCAAGCCAGGCCCAGGCGGTCTCGCGATCGAGTTCCACCGGCGCGTCGTAGGCCCCAAGCCAAACCAGCGGCATCTGTCGCGGGCTCGCCAACAGCGGTGTCAGCCGTTCCTCAAAACAGAAGCCAAGTTCGTACGAGAGGAAGCCGGCGAGATGACAGCCGGCCGCGAGTTCGGCCTCCGCCCCGGCCAATAGGGCCGGTACGTCCGCCGGATCCAGCGTCGTCAGTACCCGGCGTGGATTCTCGAACAATAGAGAGCGGCCGGCATTGCGCGCGTTGTCGTGCAGAAGGACGGTGCCGGCGGAGATCATGGTCGCAGTCTAGTACTACGAACCGCGCGGTCCGGCGATGATGACCGCCGCACCGACGAGACAGATGCTGGCGCCGACGACATCCCAGCGGTCCGGCCGCGATCCCTCGACGGTCCAAAGCCAGACCAGCGACGCCACGATATAGACGCCACCATAGGCGGCATAGGCGCGGCCGGCCGCGGAGGAATCGACCAAGGTCAGCAGCCAGGCGAAGGCCGCGAGCGAAACGCCGCCAGGGATGAGCCAGAGCGGCGACTTGTCGAGCTTCAGCCATGCCCAGAAGGCGAAACAGCCGGCGATCTCGCAGAGCGCAGCGAGGACGTAGAAGACCGGCGTCATGCGGTGCGCCGCGATCCGTTCATGCCCTTGAAGATGTGGACCATGAAGGCGGAGGCGACGAGCGGCGTCGCGAGATTGAGGATCGGGATCGCCATGAACGCCGCGATGAAGAGACCGGCGAAGAACACCCGGCCCTGCCGCTGCTTGCGCAGGTTCCGCGCCTGTTCTTCACCGAGAAAACGCATCGCCGCGAACTCGAAATATTCGCGGCCAAGCAGATAGGCGTTGGCGACCCACCAGGCGATCAGGTTCACGCCGGGCACGAGCAGCAGGAGCAGCGCGCCGAAATTTACCGCGAGGACGAGCAGCGCGAAGCGCATGGCGAGCAGGATCGAGCGGCCAGCCGGCAATTCCTTGCCCGGTGGATCGTCCGGGTAATGCTCGGCCTCGACCTTGGCCGCGATCTGGTCCTGGAAGAAGCCGGCGACCAGCGAGACCACTGGACCGACGAGAAAGAACAGCGCGATCAGCACACCGGCGCCGCTGAGGAGATCAGCGACGAAGTCCCAGGTCGTGCTCTCAAGATCAATGAGCTTCACCGCCAGGGTCTGCACCAGCACGCCGAGAAGGACGAGCAGTAACAAGGCGAGCCCGACCGACTTGAAGAGGATCGAGCGGAAAGCGGGAGAGAAGGCTTCGCGAAGGGCGAGAGATGCGGACGGGATCATGCCAGTTCATCTTCCTTCGGCGCGCGCCGCCACACCAGTGCCTTGTAATCAAAACCGAATTCGATCGTCGGCTTGACGATCTGGAAATACGGAGACAGGTCGAAATCGCGCGGCGCGTAGAGCGAATAATGCCGGATGTGCAGGATCTCGCGCCGCTGACGGCGCTTGCGCCGGGTATTCGCCGAGGCGCGTGTGATCTTGGGCAGGACCGGGTAGTTCACCGACTGGAAGGCCTGTGCCAGCAGGGTCGAGCAGATCGCACGGGTCGGATCGCCCGAGCCGAGCGCTAGCAGCCGGCGTCGGAAGCGGACTGGAACCGGCGGACGCGGCAACAGGAAACGCGCCAGATCGAGGACATTCTTGGTGTCGTAGCCAAGACCGATCTTGCCAATCATGAACTGGATGAGGGCCTTTACCCCCGCCTCGTCAAGGCCGACCGGGCGGCAGATGCGCGTCTGCACGGCCTCGTACTTTTCGAGCGGGACGGCGATACAGCCGTCCTCGACATCGACCTCGATCAGCATATGTGGCTTGCCGAGGGCGTCGCCGACATAGAGGGCGGAATGGCTCCAGGTCGACTGCGTCAGGTATTTGATGACGCCGGCGATCCGGGTCGATCCCTCGACCAGGAGCACGTCGCCTGGCCTCAGGGCGCGGCGCAGCTTCTCTGGATCGGACGTCGAGGCAGGCTCGAAGCCTTTGCTCTGCTGCGTCAGATAAGTGACGATTCGGCGGCCGATGGCCCGGCGCAGCGGGTCGAAGAGTCCCATGCCCGACAGACAGCGGAAATATGTGACGGGATCAAGAGGGACTGGATATCCCTCCCGCTTTGTCAGCTCCGAAGTGTAGCGCCGGTCGCCTTTGTCACCGCGGCGACGATCTTCTCGGCCACTGCCTCGATCTCGACGTCGGTCAGGGTCTTCTCCCGCGGCTGCAGCGTGACCGCGACCGCGACCGACTTCTTGCCCTCGGGAACGCCCTGGCCCTCGTAGATGTCGAAGATATCGGCCCCGGTGACGAGCTTGCGGTCGACGCCGAGCGCAGCCTTCAGCACGTCCGCCGCCTTCACGGAGCGGTCGGCGAGGAAGGCGAAGTCGCGGCTGACCGGCTGCAGATCGACCTTTTCGAGCGCAGGCTTGGCCTTCGTCGGCTTGGCCTTCGGCTCGGGAAGCGCATCGAGCACGATCTCGATGGCGACAAGCGGGCCGTCGACGCCGAGCGCCTTCAGGAGGCGGGGATGAAGCTCGCCGAAATGGCCGAACACGTTCTGCGGGCCGAGTTGCAGCGTGCCCGAACGGCCCGGATGGAACCAACCGGGTGCCGTCTGGGCGATCTGGACGCGATCGGCCGGAAGGCCGAGCGCACTGAGCAGGGTCAGCGCATCGGCCTTGGCGTCGAACACGTCGACCATTTCGCGGTTTGGCCGACCAGTGACGGCCGGAACCCACGGGTTTGGCCGAGGCACGGCGTAGCCGGTCGCCGCCATGCGCTGGTCCCTCGGACCGGCGCCGAGGAAGATCTGGCCGACCTCGAACAGTGCAGAATCGGCGAAGCCGCGATCCGCGTTCTTCTGGGCGGAGGCGATCAAGCCCGGCAGCAGGCTCGGACGCATGTCGGAGAGATCGGAAGCGATCGGATTGGCGAGCGCCAGTTCCGGCGCGCCGCCGCCGAACGCCTCTGCCTGCGCCTTCGAGACGAACGACCAGGTGACGGCCTCGACGAGACCACGCCCTGCCAGTGCACGGCGGGCGGTGCGGACACGCTTCTGCAGCGGCGTCAGGACCGGACGGCTGACGCTGTCGATCTTCGGCAGCGGAATCGAGTGCACGCGGTCGAGACCGAGGATGCGCACAACCTCTTCGACGAGGTCGGCCTTGCCGTGCACGTCCGGACGCCAGCTCGGCGCGGCGACGCGGACGACCTCGCCCGAACCGACAAGCGAGAAGCCGAGCGCCTGAAGCACAAGCTTCTGCTCGACGGCTGGCGCCTTGAGGCCGGTCAGGCGCTCCACTTCGTGGAACGGGAAATTCGATGGCGTGGCGGTCGTCCGGGACTTCGCCTACGACGACGACCTCGGAGGGCTCGCCGCCACAGAGATCGATGATCAGCTTCGTCGCGAGTTCGAGGCCGGGAATGGTGAAGGCCGGATCGACACCGCGTTCGAAGCGATGGCGCGCATCGGAATGGATCGACAGGCGACGGCCGGTCTGCGCGATGTTGAGCGGATCCCAGAGCGCGCTCTCGATGAGAACGTCGACCGTCTCTTCAGTGCAGCCCGTAGCCTCGCCGCCCATGATGCCGGCCATGCTCTCGGGACCGTGCTCGTCAGCAATGACGACGATGTTGGGATCGAGATTGTAGGTCTTGCCGTCGAGCGCGAGCAGCGTCTCGCCGTCCTTGGCGCGGCGGACCGTGAGGTCGCCCTTCACCTTGGCTGCGTCGAAGACGTGCAGCGGGCGGCCGCGGTCGATCGTCAGCAGATTGGTGATGTCGACCAGCGTGTTGATGGGCCGGAGGCCGACGGCGCGGAGCTTCTTCTGCAGCCAGTCCGGCGACGGGTCGTTCCTGACGCCGCGCACCATGCGCAGGCCAAACAGCGGGCAGAGCTTCGGATCGTCGAGGTCGAGCACGACCTTGACCGGGCTCGGATAGGAGCCGCGCACCGTCTGGACCATTTTCGGCGTGGTGAGAACGCCAAGCTCCGTCGCGGCGAGATCGCGGGCAACGCCCGATACGCCGAGACAATCCGGACGGTTCGGCGTCACAGCGATCTCGATCACCGGATCGTCGAGCCCGAGCAGCGGCGCGAACGGCTGGCCGATCGGCGTGTCCTCGGCGAGGTCGATGATGCCGTTGTGCTCGTTGGAGAGACCCATCTCGCGCTCGGACACCATCATGCCCTGCGAGGCCTGACCCCGGATCTCGCCTGCCTTGAGAACGACGCCCGTGCCGGGCGGCACGGTGCCTTCCCTGGCGAACACGCCGACCATACCGGCACGCGCATTCGGGGCTCCGCAGACGACCTGCATCAGCTTGCCGTCGCCGGCATCGACCTTGAGTACGCGCAGCTTGTCGGCGTTCGGGTGCTGAGCAGCCTCGACCACCTTGGCGGTGACGAAGGGCGCGAGCGCCTTGGCGCGGTCCTCGACGGCCTCGACCTCAAGGCCGACCTTGGTCAGCGTCTCGGTGACCTGATCGAGAGTGGCGGTAGTCTTCGAGATGCTCCTTGAGCCAGGAGAGGGTGAACTTCACGAGCTCAGCCCTCCAATCAGGCTCGGCAGATCGAGCGGACGGAAGCCGTAATGCTGCAAGCCAGCGCTGGTCAGCTTCGAAGAAGGCGCGCAGGTCCGGCATGCCGTATTTCAGCATGGCGACGCGATCGATGCCCATGCCCCAGGCGAAGCCCTGCCACTCATCGGGGTTGAGCCCGCAATTCCTGAGCACGTTCGGGTGCACCATTCCGCAGCCGAGAATTTCCAGCCAGTCGTCGCCCTCGCCGAAGCGGATTTCCGAACCCTGGCGCGAGCAGCGGATGTCGACTTCCATCGACGGCTCGGTGAACGGGAAGAAGCTCGGACGCATCCGCATCTCGACCTTCGGCACCTCGAAGAAGGCCTTGCAGAACTCCTCGAGGATCCACTTCAGGTGGCCCATATGGGCGCTTCTTGTCGATCACCAGCCCCTCGACCTGATGGAACATCGGCGTGTGGGTCTGGTCGGAATCGTTGCGGTAGGTGCGGCCGGGGCAGATAACCCGGATCGGCGGTTCCTGGCTGCGCATGGCGCGGATCTGCACCGGCGAGGTGTGGGTGCGCAGCACCTTGCGCTCGCCATTCGCGTCGGGCGCGAAGAAGAAGGTGTCGTGCATTTCGCGGGCGGGATGGCCGACCGGGAAGTTTAGCGCCGTGAAATTGTGCTCATCGTCCTCGACGTCCGGGCCTTCGGCGACCGAAAAGCCGAGATCGGCGAAGATCGCGACGATCTCCTCGGTGACCTGGCTGACCGGATGGATGCGGCCGATGTCGATACCGTTGGGGCGGACCGGAAGCGTGACGTCGACGGCCTCGGAGGCGAGGCGTGCATCGAGCGCGGCGGAAGCGAGAGCCTCCTGCGATCACGAGCGCCGACTGGACACGGTCGCGCAGGCCGTTGATGGCCGGGCCGAACGTCTTGCGTTCGTCGGGCGACATCTGGCCGAGCTGCCCGAGTTGTTCGGAGATCGTGCCCTTCTTGCCAAGGGCGGAAACGCGGACGGCTCTCGAGCGCCGCCTCGTCGGAAGCCGATAAGATCTCGGCGAGAATCTGGGATTCGAGCTCGTTCAGGTCGCTCATATGGGCGAATTTTCCGGTCCGTCGCCCTCCGGCTCGACCGGAGGGCCCATCGAGAGATCGATATAGATGTTCCGGTCAAGCCGGAGCATGACGGCTATGCCGGATGGAACCTCCGCCCCGGAGGACGGGAGAATTTTCAGCCGAGCGCGGTCTTGGCCTGCGAAACCAGCGCCTGGAAGGCAGCCGGCTCGCGGACGGCGAGGTCGGAGAGGACCTTGCGGTCGATCTCGACACCAGCCTTCGACAGACCGTCGATAAAGCGCGAATAGGTCAGGCCGGCCTCGCGGACCGCAGCGTTGATGCGCTGGATCCAGAGGGCGCGGAAATTCCGCTTCTCATCTTCCGGTCGCGGTAGGCATACTGCATCGAACGATCGACGGCAGCCTTGGCAGCGCGGATCGTATTCTTGCGACGGCCGTAGAAGCCCTTGGCGGCCTTCAGCGTCTTCTTGTGCTTGGCGTGCGAGGTGACGCCGCGTTTCACACGTGACATATCAGTTCTCCTGTCGTTGCTACGGGGCGGCTCAGCGAGCGCCGTACGGAAGGAAGGTCTTCACGATGTTCGCATCCGACTCGCAGAGCACCGAGGTGCCGCGCTGGTTGCGGATCTGCGCGTTGGTGCGCTTGATCATACCGTGACGCTTGTTTGCCTGGCCGGCTTTCACCTTGCCAGACGCCGTCAGACGGAAGCGCTTCTTGGCTCCCGACTTCGTCTTCATCTTGGGCATTTCGGCTCTCCGAATCGAGGAAGGCCGGCGAGCCAATGCTGCCGGCCGAGCAAAAACTCCCGCCACGGCAGCCCTTATCAGCCGGTCGGGAGAAGAGGCGGGTTCTTACAGTGGAGAATTGGGGAAGGCAAGCGCTGTTGCCCCCATCTTTGCCGCAGCGAAGCGGAGAGCTGGAACTGCTCTCCGCCCGTAGCGATCCCGGAGCGACTTTCTGCCATCGGGATGACGCGGGAATTACCTCGGCGAGAGGATCATCACCATCTGGCGGCCTTCGAGCGAGGGCTCGCTCTCGACCTTGGCAAGCGTCGTGACCTCGTCGCGAACGCGCCACAACAGCTTCAGACCGAGATCCTGGTGGGCCATTTCGCGGCCGCGGAAGCGGAGCGTGACCTTGACCTTGTCGCCTTCGTCGAAGAAGCGGCGCATCGCCTTCATCTTCGTATCGTAGTCGTGATCGTCGATGTTCGGGCGCATCTTGATCTCTTTGACCTCGACGGTCTTCTGGTTCTTGCGCGCCTCGGCGGCCTTCTTCTGGGCGGCGAACTTGTACTTGCCGTAGTCGAGCAGCTTGCAGACCGGCGGCTCGGAATTCGGAGCAATTTCAACGAGATCAAGCCCGGCCTCTTCGGCGGCTGCCAGCGCGTCGTGAATTGGCACGACACCCCGGTTCTCGCCTTCGGCATCGATGAGCTGGACGGCTGGAACCCGGATTTCCCGGTTGGTGCGCGGTCCTTCTTTCTGGACCGGCTGAATAGATCTCATTGGACGACGAATGGCAGTCTTCTCCTGATTATTGATACGGCCGGGGCGGCAAAGCGCCACGCGCGGCGGAGGATGGGTGATTTTCCTGCGAAGTCAACCGACCCTACAGGTGGTTTACTTAACCGTCCCTCTCGGGCATGTCGCGGCTTGCGGAGGAAAGCCTTGGAAAGCCTCAATCATATAGTGACGGCATCGGGCCGGCGCATCGCCCTCAAATTCCAGCCCGGCGAAGGACCAGCGGTCATCTGGCTCGGCGGGTTCAAATCCGACATGGCCTCGACCAAAGCCAGCTTCATCACTGAATGGGGCAAGAATGCCGGCCGCGCCACCCTCCGCTTCGATTATTCCGGCCATGGCGAGTCCGAAGGGCGGTTCGAAGACGGCACGATCTCGCACTGGCTGGAAGACGCGCTCACCGTCATCCGCGCCCATGGCGGCGAGGCGCCGATCCTCGTCGGCTCGTCCATGGGCGGCTGGATCTCGCTGCTGGCGGCCCGCATCCTCGCCGCCGAGGGCAGAACGCTCTCCGGCCTCGTCCTGATCGCGCCCGCCGCGGACTTCACCGAGGATCTGATGTGGAAGCGTTTCTCGCCAGCACAAAGGAAGGCGATCGAGAAACACGGTGTCTACCGCCACCCTTCCGAATATTCCGACGAGCCGACGCCGATCACCCGCGCGCTGATCCTCGACGGCCGCAACCACCTCATCCTCGGCGCCCCGTTCAAGGTCGGCGCCCCGGTCCGCATCCTCCAGGGCATGCAGGATCCCGACGTACCCTGGAAGCACACGATGACGCTCGTCGAGCATCTCGCCGAGGATGATGTCGTGGTCGGCCTGATCAAGGACGGTGACCACCGTCTCTCGCGGCCGGAAGACCTCGACCGGCTGATCGCTGCCATCGAGGCAGTGGGAACGTAAGCCACCCTCGAATCGCCTCGATCCCTGCTAAAGTCGCCGGCGTGCTGCGCCGTCTCTTCACACCCGCTTCACCGCCTGAACCCGAGCAGATCGGGGTGATGGTGCGTGGCCGCCCGGTTCAGATATCGGTTCGCCGGACGGCTTCGGCCCGGCGGATGACGCTCCGGGTCAAGGGCGCGACGGGCGAAGTGGTGTTGACCCTGCCGGCCCGCGTGAGTTTCCGGACCGGCAAGGCCTTCGTCGAGCGGCAGGTTGACTGGATCGCCGCTCGGTTGGAGCAGCGTCCGGCGGCGAAGCCCTTCGTCGAGGGCGCGGAGATTCCGCTGCGCGGCGAGCCGCATGTCCTGGTTCACCGTGGCCTTCGCGGTGTCACCCGCATCGAGCCAGGTCTCCGGGGGCAGCCACCGGTCATCGCCGTTTCAGGCCCTCGCGAGCACTTCTCCCGTCGCGTCACCGATTTCTTGAAGCGCGAAGCCAAGCACGATCTCGAGCCGGCGGTCGCCCGCCACGCCGCCGCGCTCAATGTCGCAATCGGCCGGATCAGCGTGAAGGATACGACCAGCCGCTGGGGCTCATGCTCGGCGAAGGGTGGCCTCGCCTTTTCCTGGCGGCTGATCCTCGCCCCGCCCTTCGTGCTGGATTACCTCGCCGCCCATGAGGTCGCGCACCGCCGCGAGATGAACCACGGCCAGGCGTTCTGGGATCTCGTCCATCGACTCTGCGCGGAGACGGACGCAGCCGAACGCTGGCTGAAAAAGAACGGCGTCGAACTGCACCGCTACGGCGCGATCGAGCCCGATTAGCCGCCGAAAAGACGCTTCAGGAAATTGATCGGCGCGCGGATCGGCTGCGGCAGATCCTCGATCGGCCGGGCGCCGGCCCAGGCATCGTCGCGCGCGTAGCGCGGCTGCTGCTGGTCGGCGTAGGCCGGGCCGGGGCCATAGAGGCCCGGCAGACCCGCGACAGGCAGGCCGCGATGGGCAACCGTCATGAACCGGCTCCAGATTTCGACCGGCAGGCCGGAACCTGAGGCCTTCTTGGTCGGCGAATTGTCGTCATTGCCGAGCCAGACCGCCGTCACGAGCTGCGCCGTGTAGCCGACAAACCAGGCGTCGCGGTAATCCTGGCTGGTGCCGGTCTTGCCCGCCGCCGGCCAGCCGTCGAACTCGGCCTTGCGCGCCGTGCCGATACGGAGCGTCTCCGACAACATCTGGTTCATCATGCCGAGATAATGCGGGTCGACGACTTGACCGAGGCCCGAGCCCCGGCGCTCATAGAGCACATCGCCGTTTTCGCTGGCGCGGATGCGCTTCACCACATACGGCATGACGCCACGGCCGCCATTGGCGAACGGCGCGTAGGCGCCGGCAAGTTCGAGCGGCGTGACCTCGGACGTGCCGAGCGCGATGGACGCGTTCGGCTGCAGCACCGAATTGATACCCATGCGATTAGCCGTCGACACGACGCTCTGCGGCCCGACATCGAGCGCGAGGCGCACCGCAACCGTATTCAGCGAGGTCGCGAGAGCCTCCGTCATCGTGACGGTGCCGCGATATTTCTTGTCGAAATTCTCAGGCTGCCAATTCCTGACCCGGATCGGCCCGTCCTGGACGAGCGTATCCGGGGTCATGCCCTGTTCGAGCGCGGTCAGGTAGACAAACGGCTTGAACGCCGAGCCAGGCTGGCGTTTCGCCAGGACAGCGCGGTTGAACTGGCTCTGCGCATACGACTTGCCGCCGACCAGCGCCTTGATCCCACCTTGGGGATCGAGCGCGACCACAGCGCCCTGGCTGACGCCGAGTCGGACACCGTTCGCGCCGAGCCCGGCGACGAGCGCCTGCTCAGCTTCCGCCTGCAGGATCGGGTCGATGGTCGTGTCGACGATTACGTCGCGGTCGACCTTTCCGGCGAGATCGTCGATCTGATCGACCACCCAGTCGGCCACATAGCCGACAGCGCCTTCACTCCGGACATTGGCGAGGTTCGCCGGGGCCGACATGGCCTTCGCGGCTTCCTTGTCGGAGATGAAGCCCTGTTGCGCCATAGCCGTCAGGACAAGCTGGGCCCGCGCCTCGGCAGCATCGGAATCGCGCGTCGGTGCAAGCCGTGACGGCGCCTTCACGAGACCCGCAAGAATCGCCGCCTCCGACAGCGTCACATAACTCGCCGGTTTGCCGAAATAGCGCTGCGAGGCCGCCTGCACACCGTAGGCGCCGGAGCCGAAATAGACGCGATTGAGATAGAGTTCGAGGATCTGATCCTTGGTCAGTTTAGTCTCGAGCCAGACTGCCAGGATCGCCTCCTGAACCTTGCGCTCGAACGAGCGCTCGGGAGTGCAGGAACAGGTTCTTTGCCAGCTGCTGGGTCAGCGTCGAGCCGCCCTGTACCACCGAACCGGCGCGCACATTGACGAAGGCGGCGCGCATCAGACCGATCGGGTCGATGCCGAAATGGCTGCGGAAGCGCTGGTCCTCGATCGCGATGAAGGCTTGCGGCAGATAATCCGGCAGGTGCTTGATCTCGACAGTCGAGCCGACGCCGTCGCCGCGGCGGGCGAGGACGGTGCCGTCGGTGCCGACAAGCGTGACGCTCGGCGGGCGCGGCGGAATCTTCAGATCGTTGATGCTCGGAAGTTTCGTAGCCTCATAAGCGACGAAGCCGGCCAGCACGACACCACCCCAGATCGACGCGACGAGGCCATATTTGATCAGGTCGCCCAGCGCGAAGAAGCCGATGCCGGAACGCGAGCGGCGCTTCTTCTTCGAACGGCGCGCGGAGCCGGAGCGCGACGAGGAGCGCTTCTTCCGGGGCGGCGGAGGCGGCGGTTCGTCCTCCATCTCGTCCTCGAAATCCTCATCCTCTTCATCGTAATCGGGTTCGGGCTCGGGTGCCCGGCGCGCGGAACGGCGGGGCGGCGGGGCCGGTTCATCGTCTTCGTAGAAATCTTCGATGGGGCGGCGGGCACCGGGGCGGCCGTGACCACCCGCCCGGTCCTCCGGGCTTAGACGGAGATCCAGCAGCTCTTCAGGATGGGAATCGAATCGGGGCTCGCGCTTCTTCTTGCGCGGCTTCCCGCCGAAACCGAACATACCTCTAGCCCCGCTCAGCACAGACTGCGGCGCCACGCCGGCGCCGCCCTGCTCGCCCAGTGCCGCACCTTCACTTTGAATGCGGCGGGTTTATGGGGTGTTAACCCATATTGCGGCTGGACTTCAGGCCCGTTGTGGATCGAGCGTGATCGACCACAGATCGGCGTCGGCGACGTCCTTCAGCGTCACCGTCATCTGCTCGGTGTCGCCGTCGATCGAGACCAGGCCGAAGAACTGCAGGCCTGCAGCGGGCGACAGATTCGCCTGACCGCTTTCCGGCGCCTTCACGTAGCGAAGCTGCGGGCCGAAGGTGTTCTCGAGTTCGTTCGGGCCAAACGTGCCGGAATGGATCGGACCGGAAACGAACTCCCAGAATGGATCGAAATCCTGGAACTGGGCCTTGTCCGGGTCGTAATAGTGCGCGGCGGTGTAGTGCACGTCGGCGGTGAGCCACACCGTGTTCTTGATCCCCGCGTGCTTCATGAAGCTGAGGATATGCGCGAACTCGAGTTCGCGGCCGGCCGGCGCGCCATTGCCCTGCGCAACCCCCTCCTGCCGCATCGAGCCGTCGGCCTGCTTGTCGGGAACGATCAGGCCGAGCGGCATGTCGGCGGCGATCACTTTCCAGGTCGCGCGGGAATTGGTCAGTTCACGCTTTAGCCAGGCGATCTGATCGGCACCGAGAAACACCGTCTCGGCCGATTTTTCGGTCTGTCCGTTCCTGGTGTTCGGGCCGCGATAGGTGCGCATGTCGAGGAAGAAGATGTCGAGCAGCGGACCGTAATTGACGCGGCGATAAACACGGCGCGGCTCGACTAGCGAAGTTCGCAGCGGCATCATTTCATGGAAGGCGCGAGCCGCGCGGGCGGCCAGCACGCCGATATTCCGTTCCTTGTAGGCATCGCCGAGAATCTTCGAGGACGACCAGTTGTTGGTCACCTCGTGGTCGTCCCACTGCGCATATATCGGCACCGCCGCATTGAAGGAGCGGACGTTCTCGTCCATCAGATTGTATTTGTATTGACCGCGATATTCCGCGAGCGTCTCGGCGACTTTGGACTTTTCCTCGATCGTCACGTTCTTCCACATCGTGCCGTCGGGCAGCTTCACTTCCGACTTCAGCGGGCCGTCGGCATAGACCGTGTCGCCGGAATGGATGAAGAAGTCCGGCTGGTGCTTGAGCATGGTGGCATAGGCCTTCATGCCGCCGCGGTCGGCGTCGATACCCCAGCCCTGACCAGCGGTATCGCCCGACCAGGTGAACTTGACGCCGCGGCGATTGCCCGGCGCGGTGCGGAAGCGGCCGACCAGAGGCTCGCCGACGACGTTGACGTCGGCGACGTCGCGGAAGCGGACGCGGTAGAAGATGTCCTGGCCGGCGGGCAGGTTGTCGACGAGGAGCTTGCCGACGAAATCGCCCTCCGGATCAACGGTGAGGGCCGGCAGCGCGCGGGCGTTCTTGAAGCTCTCCGTCGTCGAGATTTCGACCATCATCTGCGACGGACGGTCGGCACTGGCCCAGATCATGCCGGCATCCGAGCCGATATCGCCGGACTGCAGGCCGTGCGTGATCAACGGGCGATCGGCGGCGCGGCTGAGATAGGGGCGGGCAAGGCCGCCCGGTAGCGCGAAAGAAGCGGTCGCGGCAGCGCCGGTGAGGAGAATCTGACGGCGGGAAATAGTCGGCATGGAAGCGTCCTCCGGGTCTCGTCGAGTCCGGAAGAGTTCTAAAAACTGCCGATGACGTGACTGTTTCGCAAACACGACGAAGCTGTGACGCGTGTTTTGTAGCCGCAGCTAAGAAAATGGGTTTCCCATTCGCCGCCTGTAAGTTTACGTTGGACTCACAGCACGTGGCCAATCGGCCACAGGTCTGTTTTTAACCTGACTCTCGGGGTTGCGGGTCACGTACGTGGCCCTGATCTACCAGCAAATTGAAGTTTCCATTTCACAGGCATCTTTATGTTGCGCCCGCTCCTTTCGGCCGTTGCCGCTCTCACCATCCTCGCTCCGACCATAGTCATCGCACAGGCCCCACCCGCGCCTCCGGTCTCGGTGGCGAAACCCGTGTCGCGCAAGGTCGTCGACTGGGTTGAGTTTCCCGGGCGTTTCGAACCGGCCGCCTATGTCGAGGTCCGCGCGCAGGTCGCGGGCGAGCTGGCACAGGTCGCGTTCACCGACGGCCAGGAGGTCAATGCCGGCGATCTCCTGTTCAAGATCGACGACAAGCCCTTCGACGCCACGCTGCGCCAGACGGAGGCGGCGGTGGTGGGTAACCAGACCCGCCTCGACCTCGCGACGTCGGAACTGAAGCGCGCGCAGGAACTGCGCCAGACCGGCAATATTCCGGAACAGACCTTCCAGCAGCGCCAGCAGACCTTCCTTGAATCGCAAGCGAACCTGAACGCCTCGACGGCCGAGGTGGAGACCGCGCGCATCAATCTCGGCTACACCGAAATCCGCGCGCCGATCTCCGGCCGTATCGGCCGCAAGCTAGTCACTGAAGGCAACCTGATTTCGGCGGGCTCGTCCGGCACGCTGCTGACGACGATCGTCGCCTTCGATCCGGTCGACTTCTACTTCGACGTCGATGAGCGGCTCGTTCCTCGCCTATGCCCGCGCGAACAGGGGCATTTCGAGCGGCAGCGACCAGAAAGTGTACGTCGCCCTCTCGGACGAGACCGACTTCACCCGCGAAGGCACGCTCGACTTCCTCGGCAACCAGGTCGATGCGCAGACCGGCACGATCCGTGTCCGCGCATCGGTTCCCAACACCGAGCACTTCATCACACCGGGCCTGTTCGGCCGCGTGCGTCTCGCTACCCGCCCCGCCTATGACGCGATGATCCTGCCCGACGAGGCGATCGTGCTCGACCAGACGCGCCATCTCGTCATGACGGTTGCAGCCGACGGCACCGTTGTTCCGAAGCACGATCCAGATCGGTCCGAAGCTCGGCCAGTACCGCGCGATCACTGGCGGGTCTCACCGCCGACGACACGGTGATCGTCAACGGCCTGATGCGTGCCCGTCCCGGCGCCAAGGTGACGCCACAGCCGACGGAACTGAAGGTTCCCGACGATCTGACGCGACCCAGCGTCACCCCGGCTAACTGAGCGGACAGCAACAAATGCGCTTCGGTCATTTCTTCGTCGACCGCCCGATCTTCGCGGCGGTCGTTTCGATCGTGATGGTGGTCATCGGCATCGTCGCGCTGGTGCAGCTTCCGATCGCCCAATATCCGCAGATCGCGCCGCCGACGGTCGTGGTCAACGCGACCTATCCGGGCGCCAACGCCGAGACGATCTCCGAGACGGTGGCGACGCCGATCGAGCAGCAGATCAACGGCGTCGAGAACATGATCTACATGTCCTCGCAGTCGACGTCCGACGGCTCGCTGCAGATCACCGTCACCTTCGAGATCGGCACCGATCTCGACATCGCGCAGGTGCAGGTCCAGAACCGCGTCAACCAGGCCGAGCCGCGCCTGCCGGAAGACGTGCGCCGCCTCGGCATCACCGTCAACAAGTCGTCGAGCGACTTCCTGATGGTCGTGAACATGTTCTCGCCGGACAACAGCCTCGATGAGCTGTACGTCTCGACCTACACCTTCCTGAACATCCGCGACCGGCTCGCGCGCCTCTACGGCGTCGGCGACATCTTCGTCTTCGGCGCGCGCGAACTTGTCGCTTCGCGTCTGGCTCGATCCGCAGAAGCTCGCCTCGTACAGCCTCAGCGCAGGCGAGGTCGTCGCCGCGCTGCAGGAGCAGAACGTGCAGGTCTCCGGCGGCTCGCTCGGCCAGCCGCCGTCGCCGCAGGGCACCGACTTCCAGGTCATGGTGACGACCCAGGGACGTTTCCGCACGGCGGAACAGTTCCAGGAGGTCATCATCAAGGCCGACCAAGGCCGGCTCCTGCGCCTCAAGGACGTCGCGCGCGTCGAATTCGGCGCGCAGCAATACGCCACCAACTCCTATCTCGACGGCCGCTATTCGATCGGTCTCGGCATCAACCAGCGGCCGGGCTCGAACGCACTCGCGGCGTCCGAGGCCGTCATCCAGGAGATGGAGCGGCTGAAGAAGGACTTCCCGCAGGGCCTCGACTACGCCATCGCCTACAACCCGACGGAGTTCGTCGCCGACTCGATCGAGGCGGTGACGGAGACGATCTGGGAAGCGATCGCCCTCGTCGTGCTCGTCGTGCTGATCTTCCTGCAATCGTGGCGCGCGGCGATCATCCCGATCCTGGCGATTCCGGTCTCGCTGATCGGCACCTTCGCGATGATGGCGGCCTTCGGCTACTCCATCAACATGCTGACTTTGTTCGGCCTGATCCTTGCGATCGGTATCGTCGTCGACGACGCGATCGTGGTGGTCGAGAACGTCGAACGAAACATAGCAGAGGGGAAAACGCCGCGCGAGGCTGCGCACATCACCATGGACGAGGTCGGCGTCGCGGTTATCGCGATCGCGCTCGTTCTCTCCGCGGTGTTCGTCCCGACCGCCTTCATCCCCGGCATTTCGGGACAGTTCTACAAGCAGTTCGCGCTGACGATCGCCGGCGCGACGGTCATCTCGGCATTCAACTCGCTGACATTGTCGCCCGCGCTTGCGGCGCTGCTGCTGAAGCCGCACAAGCACGGCGAGCGCCGCGGCCTGCTGCGGCCGCGCGTGCCGATGCCTTCAACCGGCGCTTCGACTGGCTGTCGCTGCACTACTCGCACGGCGTCCGCGGCGTCGTCGGCCACAAGGTCATCATGCTCAGCATCTACGGCGTGCTGGTCGCCGCGACGATCTTCGTGTTCGGCCGGGTCCCGGGCGGCTTCATCCCGCAAAGCGACCAGAGCTACGCGATCATCGCCGTGCAGTTGCCGGAGGGTGCCTCGCTCCAGCGCACCGACGAGGTCGTTCGCCGCATATCGGCGATTGCGCAGAAGACGCCGGGCGTCGCGCATTCGGTCGGCATCGCCGGCTTCTCGGGCGCGACTTTCACCGCGGCGTCGAACGCGGCGGCGATCTTCACGCCGTTCGACACGTTCGAGGAGCGCGTGCCGAAGGGCCAGACCGCGACCTCGATCATCGCGTCGCTGCAAGAGGCGATGGGCGCGATCGAGGAAGCCTTCGTCATCGTCATCGGACCGCCCGCGGTTCAGGGCCTCGGCACTGGCAGCGGCTTCAACATGCAGGTGCAGGATCGCGGCAACGTCGGCATCCGCGGGCTCGAAGCGGCCGCCGGCGAAGTGATTGCAGCGGCCGCGCAGGAGCCGACCCTGATGGGCGTCTTCACGACCTTCAACACCCGCGCGCCGCAGGTCTATGTCGACATCGACCGCGAGAAGGCCCAGCAGCTGAACGTTCCGATCGGGAACATCTTCCAGGCCATGCAGGTCTTCATAGGCTCGGCCTATGTGAACGACTTCACGGCCTACGGACGCTCGTTCCAGGTCAATGCGCAGGCCGACGGCCCGTACCGCATCAAAACCTCGGACATCACCCAGATCCAAGTGCGCTCGTCCGACGGCGCTCTGGTGCCGCTCGGCACATTGGTGAAACTCCGCGACGATACCGGTCCCTACACGGTGAACCGGCACAACCTCTACACCTCGATCTCGATCCAGGGTCAGGCCGTGCCCGGCGTGTCGTCTGGCACGGCGCTCGATAGGATGGAACAGATTGCGGCCCAGGTGCTGCCGCCCGGCGTCTCATTCGAATGGACCGACCTCGCCTTCCAGGAGAGGAGCGCCGGCAATCCGATCTTCATCTTCGCGATCGGCGTTCTGTTCGTCTTCCTCGTCCTGTCCGCGCAATACGAGAGCTGGTCGCTGCCGTTCGCGATCATCCTGATCGTGCCGCTGTCGGTGCTTGCCGCGCTGCTCGGCGTGATGCTGCGGGGTCAGGACAATAACATTCTGACGCAGATCGGATTCGTCGTGCTGGTCGGCCTCGCCGCAAAGAATGCCATCCTGATCGTCGAGTTCGCCCGACAGCAGGAAGACGAAGGCAAGGACATCGTGTCGGCCGTCGTCGAAGCCTGCCGCCAACGTCTGCGGCCGATCCTGATGACCTCGCTCGCCTTCACCTTCGGCGTCATTCCGCTCGCCATCGCCCAGGGCGCCGGTGCGGAACTTCGCCAGGCGCTCGGCACGGCGGTCGCCTTCGGCATGGTCGGCGTGACAGTACTCGGCCTGTTCCTGACGCCGGTGTTCTACGTGACGATCCGCATGCTTGGCGAGAAGCTGCGTCCGTCCCATCCACCCGTCAAGGCGGTGGCAGCCGGTCACGACGACGACTAGTCACGGTTGCGACGGCGAGAATTAGGCGTAGAAGCGGGGCCATGAGAATGGCCCCGCTTCATTTGGTGCTGCTGCGCTGCATTCTCGGCTGGGTCCTCGTGCTCCAGCCGATGGCGCTCGGCGCACGCGCGGCCGGAGCCATCAACAGCCCGTTCGCAATGGAGATCTGCCGGGGCTCCGCGCCCGGGCAGACCCAGATCCCCGCAGACGACCGCGCCGGCCACGACACCTGTTGTCTCGCAGGCTGCACTCTTGGCGGCATCGTTCCGGTTGAGGCGCACGCCTCTGTCCTCTCCCGCCCGGCTCTCATCGAGATCGCCGACCGGGGCGTCCAGTTGGACGCTTTCTCGCCGCGGAACGCAGGCTTCGGCCCGCAATCCGCCCGCGCGCCACCTGTCTGAACCCTCCGAACAAAACCGCGCGGTCCTCCGCGCATTGTCATCTTCTGGAGAGTCCAAACATGTCGTTTCTCAACCGCCGCAACGGCCTGATCCTGTCCGCATTGCTTCTCACGACGCCGGCTTTCGCACACGGCTACAAGGCCGGCACGCTCGAAATCAGCCATCCGTGGTCGCGCGAGACGCCGCCCTCCGCCACGACCGGCGTCGGCTATCTCTCGATCCACAATTCCGGCTCCGATGCCGACCGTCTGGTGTCGATCGAGACCGCCGCCGCGCAGAAAGTCGAGATCCATGAATCCACGGTCGAGAATGGCGTCGCCAAGATGCGCCCCGTCGGGCCTCTGGAGATTCCGGCCGGCGGCGACGTCACGCTGAAGCCCGGCGGTCTGCACCTGATGATGGCCGGGCTGAAGGAAGGTCTCGCCGAGGGCGAGCGCGTTCCCGCGACCCTCGTCTTCGAAAAAGCTGGCCGCGTCGATATCGAATTCGAGGTCGACTCGATGGGCGCCAAGGGTCCGGACGCGAAAGCCGACGCCGGACATCAGCACCACTGATCATCAAGGAGCCCGTTCCGGCGGGCTCCTTTCCCCACGGAACATCTTGCCAACCCGCCGTCGAGCGGGTTTGGTTACCGAATGGAACAAAACGCGATTCTTCGGGAACTCGCGCCCGGCGACCGTCTCCGCCCGGACGGACGGCAGTCGCCTGCCGCCTCCGACATCGCCCGCGGCACGATGCGGTTGATGCGCTCCCTCGGTCTCGCCTGCGTGCCGGAACTGCCGCTCGCCTCCGGCCGCCGCGCCGACCTCGTCGCCGTCTGCCCGCGCGGCCGGATCTGGATCGTCGAGATCAAATCCTGTCTCGCGGACTTCCAAGCCGACCACAAATGGGAGGACTATCGCACCCATTGCGACCGCCTCTATTTCGCGGTCGACCCACACTTTCCGCGCGACGTCATTCCAGTGGAAGCTGGACTCATCCTCGCCGACCGTTACGGCGCCCAGGTGCTGCGCGAACCCGAAGAACATCCACTGGCAGGCGCGACGCGCCGGATGATGGCTCTGCATCTGGCGCACACGACCGCGATGCGGTTCCACGCACTGTGCGACCCGGAAATGGACCGGGAGCTGATGTGATCAGCGCGCCGGCGGCGGTCGCCGTTTCTTCTTCCCAGGCTTCGGCTGGAATTCCTTCCGATCATCCGGCTTGAAGTCCTTGCGCGGCGGACGTGCGGGCCGTTCGGTCCTTGCGTGCTCTTCACGCTTCGGACGCGCCACGTGTTTGGCAGGCCGCTCCGTAGGGGCCGCTGCTCCGCCTTCCCGCAGCGGCACGATCTCGATATCGCCGTCAGCCTTGCGCACCGCATGGGCGAACCGGTCGGCCGCCGAGGCCGCGACCTCGAACTTGGTCTCGCGCTCGAAGATGCGGATCGCGCCGATCTCCTGGCGGGTCACATTTCCGCGGCGGCAGAGCATCGGCAGAAGCCATTTAGGATCGGCATTCTCGCGGCGGCCGATCCGCACGTGGAACCACGCGCCATTCGCGAACGGCTCACGCGGCGGCCTGGCCTCTTGCGGGGCGCGCTCCTGCCTTGGATCGCGAGAAGTCGCGCCGGTCACCGGGATCGAACACTTCTTCGGCCGCCGGAAGCTGCGCGCGCCACACCCGCACGAGCGCGGCCGCGATCTCCTCGGCGGAGCGGCCGGCAAGGAGCGTCTGCGCCATCGCCACGTCCTCTTCAGCCGGCGGCTCCTGGAGCATCGGGTCCTGCATCAGACGCTGCTGATCGAGTTCGAGGATTTCCTCGGCCGTCGGCGGGCCGCTCCAGACCGGAACGACGCGGGCGGACGCCATCAAGCCCTCGGCCTTGCGGCGGCGCGACAGCGGAACGAGCAGCACGCTCGTCCCCTTCTTGCCAGCGCGGCCGGTGCGGCCGCTGCGGTGCTGCAGCACTTCCGGGTCACTCGGCAGCTCTGCGTGAATGACGAGGCTGAGATTGGGCAGGTCGATGCCGCGCGCGGCGACATCGGTCGCGACGCAGACGCGGGCCCGGCCGTCGCGCAACGCCTGGAGCGCGTGATTTCGGTCGTTCTGGCTGAGTTCTCCCGACAGCGCGACGACGGAGAACCCGCGCTCAAGAAGGGTCGTCTGAAGGTGCCGCACCGCATTTCGCGTGTTGCAGAAGATGATGGCGCTCGGCGCCTCGAAAAATCGGAGCAGGTTGACCACCGCGTGCTCGACTTCGTTCGGCACGATGCGAACCGCGCGATATTCGATATCGGCATGGCCACCGCTGTCGCCCTTCACTTCGATCCGCATGGCGTCGCGCTGGTAGCGCTTCGCCATGGTCTCGATACTGCGCGGCATGGTCGCCGAGAACAGCAGGGTCCGGCGCTCGCGCGGGGTCGTCTCGAGGATGAATTCGAGATCCTCGCGGAAGCCCATGTCGAGCATCTCGTCGGCCTCGTCGAGGACGACAGCCCTGAGCTGGGAGACGTCGAGCCCACCGCGCTCGATATGGTCACGAAGACGGCCCGGCGTGCCGACAACGATATGCGCGCCCGACTGAAGCTTTCTCCGCTCGACCTTCGGGTCCATGCCGCCGACACAGGCGACTATCCGGCCGCCGGCCGGCTTGTAGAGCCATTCAAGCTCGCGATGGACCTGCAGTGCGAGCTCCCGCGTCGGCGCGACGATCAGCGCGACCGGCAGCGTTGCGAAATCAAGCCGCTCCGCCTCGCCGAGCAGCGTTCCGCCGAGCGCGAGGCCGTACGCCACGGTCTTGCCGGAACCAGTTTGCGCCGAAACCAGCAAATCGCGATCGGCAGCATTATCGGCCAATACGGCAGCCTGGACCGGCGTCGCCTCGGTGTAGTCCCGCTCCGAGAGGGCACGGGCGAGAGAAGGATGGGTAGATGGAAAGGCCATGGGGATTCGCCGCCGCGCAGATTCGAGAAAACGAGCGCCGGCATAACGAAGACGCCGGCCCTAGAGGCCGGTCGTCATTTCCTGCGCGTTGAAATTTTGGGCTTACTTGCCCGCAGCCGCTCTTAGAGCAGCATTGATGCGGTCCTGCCAGCCCGCTCCGTCAGCCTGGAAGTGCTCAAGCACATCCTTGTCGATGCGAAGCGACACCATTTCCTTGGCGCCGGGCATGGACGGAGCCGAAACCGGCCCGGGAGCCGGCTTCGTCGTCGCGGACTTGAAGGCCGCTTCGGCGGCCTTCCTGGGATCGTAGCGCGAGCGGTCGACCATCAGCGCGGCGCGCGCTTGGCGAGGATGCGCTGCAGCGTCCGGCGATGCATGTTCAGACGGCGCGCCGTCTCAGAAACATTGCGGCCGCAGAGTTCATAGACCCGCTGGATATGCTCCCAGCGGACGCGATCGGCCGACATCGGGTTTTCCGGCGGCTTCGGCTTGTGGTCCGGCAACGCCATCAGCGCGGCATGGATTTCGTCCGCGTCGGCCGGCTTCGCCAGATAGTCGATCGCGCCGAGCTTCACGGCGGTCACGGCGGTGGCGATATTGCCGTAGCCGGTCAGCACGATGCCGCGAGCGTCGGGACGGCGCTGCTTCAGCGCCGAGATCACGTCGAGGCCGTTTCCGTCGCCGAGGCGCATGTCGACCACGGCGAAATTCGGGGCGTGGGCGTCGACCTGCTGCAGCCCTTCCTTCACGGTTTCGGCAACGGCCACCTTGTAGCCGCGGCTCTCCATGGCGCGCGCGAGGCGCTGAACGAAGGCCTTGTCGTCGTCGACAATGAGTAGGGAAAGATCGCCGTTTGGCGTGTCATCAGTCATTTTCGGGTCCTCAGCGCAGACCAGCGCGATGCGCGCATGTACTGCCCAAAAGGCTCTTCACACAAGAGCGCGCTGTAATTGCCTCAATGTTTGGCTAACGCGAATGCGGATTTCGGCCAGCTGATCGAAACCAGCGCTCCGACCTCGCCATTGGCAAATTCGACTTTCGCGCCAGAGCGTTCGAGCAGGGTCTTGGCGATGAAGACGCCGAGGCCGAGACCCGGCCGCTCATGGTCTTCTTCCGCACGCCGTGCGCTCCGGGTCGTGAGGTAGGGATCGCCCAGGCGCGTTAGCACGTCGTAGGGGAAGCCCGGGCCATCGTCGGCAATCGCGATCGTCACCCGGTCGTCGCTCCATCCGGCATTGATCCGAACCTTCTCATTCGCGAAATCGACCGCGTTCTCGACTAGATTGCCGAGCCCGTAGAGAACGCCCGGATTGCGCCGGAGCGCCGGTTCCTTGCCCGTGCCGTTGGCCAGGATTTCGATGGCGACGCCGAATTCCCGGTGCGGCGAGACCACATCCTCGATCAGATGGCGGATGGTCATGTGCTCGTGCGGCGCGTCTTCCTCATGGAGCGAGGTCAGCTTCTGCAGGATCTCGCGGCAGCGGTCGACCTGTTCGCGGAGCAGAACGACATCGTCCTTCGTCGGTCCGTCGGGCACCGCGCGCTCCAGTTCGCGGGCGACGAGGCGGATCGTAGCCAGCGGGGTGCCGAGTTCGTGCGCGGCTGCGGCGGCGAGACCGTCGAGCGCCGATATGTGCTGCTCGCGGGCCAGAACGAGTTCGGTCGCGGCGAGGGCTTCCGACAATTGCCGGCCTTCCTCCGCGACGCGCCAGGCGTAGATGCCGATGAAGCCGAGCGCGAGCGACAGCGCCGTCCAGACGCCGACCACGTAGAGCGTCGGCAGGTCGAAGCGCTGATCCGGCCAGGGCAGCGGCATGTGATAGACGGTCAGCACGCTGATCAGCGCGAAGGCAAGCAGTCCGAGCAATGTCGTCGGCAGAGGCGGAAGGCTGGTCGCCGAGATTAGCACCGGCGCGAGGAAGAGGATCGCAAAGGGATTGTCGAGCCCGCCTGTCAGCGCGAGCAGCGCCGCGAGCTGAACGATGTCGAAACCGAGCATCAGCGCCGCCCGCATTGCATCGAGGCGCTCGGTGACCGGATAGGCCACGCGCAGAAGAACGTTCAGGACCGCCGAGACCGCGACGACTGCAAGGCTGGCCAAGAGCGGCAGTTCGACGCCGAAGCCGTAATAGACACCGAGCACTGTCAGCGTCTGGCCGACGATGGCAAGCCAGCGCAGCTTGATAAGCGTGTCGAGGCGCAGCCGGCGATGGGTCGGCGTGACGGTGTCGCGGGCCTTAAGATCGATCGTCATCAGCGCCTTCTATTCACGCCGCTCCGCCGAAGAAAGAGCGTCGAACCTCGATTATTGGCGTCACGCGGCTTAGATAGACGGCTCCGTTTACCGCAGACCGCGTTCGATGCACGCTCCGCCACCCGCCATCGAGGTCGAGAACCTCGTCAAAGTCTATCGCGGTATGCCCGCTGTCGACGGCATCAGCCTCTCGATCGCGTCCGGCAGCGTGGTCGGGCTGCTCGGCGGCAACGGCGCCGGCAAGACCACGACGATTTCCAGCATCATGGGCCTGCTCCGACCGACATCCGGCGCTGTTCGGGTGCTCGGCGCCGATATGGCCCGCGACCGTTACCGCGTTCTGCACCGGATGAATTTCGAAAGCCCTTACGTCGACCTGCCCGGGCGCCTCACTGTCCGGCAGAACCTGCTGGTCTTCGCTCGGCTCTATGGCGTAGCGGACATTGCCGGCCGCATCGCGACGCTCGCCGAGGAACTCGATCTCTCGGATTTCCTCGACCAGTCCTTCGGCCGCCTTTCGGCCGGTCAGAAGACCCGCGTCTCTCTCGCGAAGGCGCTGATCAACGATCCGGAAGTGCTTCTCCTCGACGAGCCGACCGCCTCTCTCGATCCCGACACAGCCGATTGGGTGAGAACCCGCATCGCCCGCCACCGCGAGGAGAAGGGAGCGACGATCCTCCTCGCCTCGCACAACATGAGCGAGGTCGAGCGGCTCTGCGACCGTGTGATCTTCATGCGCAAGGGCAAGATCGTGGCTGACGCCACACCTCTCCAGCTTCTCGAACGCTACGGGCGCGACACGCTTGAGGAAGTCTTCCTCGATGTGGCCCGTGGCCGCGCCAAGGCCGCGGCTCTGGCGGAAACACTATGACCCTCGCGACCTCGTCCAGCTTCTCGCCCGCCCGCATCGGCGCCATGGTCATGCGCCATTGGTACGTGCTCCGCTCGTCCTGGCCGCGGCTCCTGGAACTCGTCTACTGGCCAGCCGTCCAGATGCTCACCTGGGGCTTCCTCCAGGTCTATGTTGGACAGGCCTCCGGCCGCGTCGCGCTCGCCGCCGGCACGTTCCTCGGCGCCGTCCTCCTATGGGACATTCTCTTCCGCGGTGGCCTCGGCTTCTCGATCTCGTTCCTCGAGGAGATGTGGGCGAGAAACGTCGGCAACCTGATGATGAGCCCGCTCCGTCCGGCCGAGTTCATCGCCTCGCTTGCGATCATGAGCATGATCCGACTGGTGATCGGAGTCGTTCCGGTGACTTTGATCGCGTGGCCGCTTTTCGGCTTCAATCTTTGGTCGATGGGCCTGCCGCTCGCGGCCTTCTTCGCCAATCTGATCCTGACGAGCTGGGCGCTGTCCCTGATGGTCTCCGGGCTGATCCTCAGAAACGGCCTCGGTGCCGAAGGGCTCGCCTGGACCTTGATGTTCATCCTAATGCCGCTTTGCGCAGTCTATTATCCAGTCTCGGTCATGCCGGAATGGCTGCAATGGTTGGCCTGGACCATGCCGCCGACCTTTGTCTTCGAGGGCATGCGCGCCCTCCTGCTCGACCATCAATTCAGGGGCGACCTCATGCTGATCTCGTTCGTTCTGAATCTGGTGCTCTTCGCGGTCGCCGTTGTAGTCTATCTTTATCTCCTCGAACGCTCCCGCGTCGCGGGCTCGCTATTGGGTTCCGGCGAGTAGCGCTTGATTTTCACGACAACCCGCCTGATATCCGGACCACCATGACACAGAGCGATATCGACGACCGCGACGAGCGGACCGAGGCCATGCCCGAAAACGAGCAGACCACGACCGAGCAGCAGCCGGACGAACTCACGCGGCTCCAGACTGAGCACGCGGAGATGCGCGACCGCGTGCTGCGCACACTCGCCGAGATGGAGAATCTGCGGAAGCGCACCGAGCGCGAGGTTGCTGACGCCAGGGCCTATGCGGTCTCGACGTTCGCGCGCGATCTCCTCAGCGTCGCCGACAATCTCGATCGGGCCCTCAGCGCCGTTCCCCCGGACGACGAGAATGTCGCGCTGAAATCGCTCGTCGAGGGCGTTGCGATGACCGGCCGTGAATTGCAGTCGACGCTCGCCAAGCATGGCGTCACCAAAATCGAACCCGCACCCGGCGAGAAGTTCGATCCGAACCTGCATCAGGCCATGTTCGAGGTTCCGGATCCGAGCCAGCCTTCCGGCAGCGTCGTTCAGGTCGTCGTTCCGGGCTTCGCCATTTCGGGCCGCCTGCTGCGTCCGGCCATGGTCGGCGTGTCCAAGGGCGGCCCGAAGGCTACGCCCAATGGCGAAGCCGCCGGACTCGATAAATCGGCCTGACCGAGAATTTAACGGTTCGTTAAGCCTAGACCTATTGCGCTGGATCAAATCCTTCGCTGCGCGATTGACAAAGTGTCGCAGCAGCGGAGGGTTAGGCCATGCCGCGTTTTAATCTCAGGAACCATTCCGATCCTGGCGACGTCTGCGTCACGATCAGCAGATCGGGCGCCACGGCATCGATCACGCCTCCCGCGCGCTATCGGCCGGATATCGACATCCGCGACATGCGGCTTTCGACGGCGCTTCACGTGGCCGCCGCCCTCGCTTTGCGGCTCGGAACCGACGTCACCATCGTCGACGAGGACGATGCGGTCTTCTTCATCGAGGACGATTTATCGGACCTGACCTTCGTGGATGCCGGATCAGCTGACCTTTTGTCGTTCAAGCGGGCTTCGTGACCCGCCTCAGCGTCAGATTGATTCTTCCGCCTTGCGGCAGCAGGCTCGACGAACCCGCGATCACCCGGTCCACGCCGTGAAAAGCAAACCGGGACATTCCACCGAGCACAAAGGCGTCGCCGCTTTCGAAGCGGATTGAGCGCGTCGTGTCCTTGCGATCCCGCCCGCCGATTCGGAACACCGCCGTGTCTCCCAATGACAGCGAGACGACCGGCGCGTCGAAATCGCCTTCGTCCCTGTCCTGGTGCAGCCCCATACGGGCGCCCTCGCCGTACCAGTTGACGAGGCAGGCCTCGGGCGGATGGGGATAGTCCGCGAGCCTGTCCCAGGCATCGCGAACGATGTCGGGAATCGCCGCCCATGGTCGCCCGGTATCGGGATGCTCCGCCTGATAGCGATAGCCCGTCTTCGTCGGAAACCCAGCCGAGCGGACCGAGATTGCTCATGCGAACCGAAAACGGCTTGCCGGTTTTCGGCATGCGCGGCTGGAACAATGGCGCTTCGCGCAGCAGGCTGCCGCAAGTCCTCGACAAGCTTGTCTTGCGCCGATCGGTCGAGGTATCCCGGCACATAGCGGGCGCCGGGGGCCAATAATATCTCGGCGCTCACCATTCTACGTTCTGCCCTCTTGCCGAGCGGCTTTTTTGCGCTTTCTCTTATAGTTAGGGCACGTCAGATGCCCGGAGGAAACGCGCATGACCAGCTACGTCATGAAGAACCTGCAGGTCGATCTGGTCGGCAACACAGCATCGGTCTGCATCTGCTGCGACAGAGCGGCAAGGGCCCGACCATGATCAATATGAACTTCCCGCTGCATGTCAGTGCGCAGGTCAGCGAGCGGGATCTGCGTAGCCAGACACGCGACAAGGTGAGGCTGGTGCTGACCCGGGCGCTGGAGTGCATCCAGCAAGAAGCGTGATGGGATTCATCACAGCAGGCTTGTGCGCCCTTGCGGCCAAATTGACCCTTCTTATATAGCCGCCATCGGCGCGGAGGGCGCGGTTCTAGGGGACCGGCCGCTTGCTCTTCGAGCAGGAGGGGCTATGAAATCGGGCTGCTTCGGGGCCCGAGCGGTCTCGCTGATATGAAGGGATTTTAGAAGCATGGCGAAGGTCATCGGCATCGACCTCGGAACGACCAATTCGTGCGTCGCCGTCATGGACGGCTCGACGCCCAAAGTCATCGAGAACGCCGAGGGCGCGCGCACGACGCCGTCGATCGTCGCATTCACCGACGACGGCGAACGCCTCGTCGGCCAGCCGGCCAAGCGCCAGGCGGTCACCAATCCCGAACACACCATCTTCGCGGTGAAGCGCCTGATCGGCCGTCGCTTCGACGACGCCGAAGTGGTGAAGGCCCGCAATCTCTCGCCGTTCAAGATCGTCAAGGGCGACAACGGCGACGCCTGGGTCGAGATCGAGGGCAAGAAATACTCGCCCGCCCAGATCTCCGCCTTCATCCTGCAGAAGATGAAGGAGACCGCGGAGGCCCATCTCGGCCAGCCGGTCACGCAGGCCGTCATCACGGTTCCCGCCTACTTCAACGATGCGCAGCGCCAGGCGACCAAGGACGCCGGCAAGATCGCCGGTCTCGAAGTTCTTCGCATCATCAACGAGCCGACGGCGGCGGCGCTCGCCTACGGCCTCGACAAGAAGAACACCGGCGTCATCGCGGTCTACGACCTCGGCGGCGGCACCTTCGACATCTCGATCCTCGAGATCGGCGACGGCGTGTTCGAGGTGAAGTCGACCAACGGCGACACCTTCCTCGGCGGCGAGGACTTCGACAACCGCCTCGTCGGCTACCTCGCGGACGAGTTCAAGAAGGAGCAGGGCATCGACCTGCGCAACGACAAGCTCGCGCTGCAGCGCCTGAAAGAGGCGGCTGAGAAGGCGAAGATCGAGCTGTCATCGGCCCAGCAGACCGAGGTCAACCTGCCGTTCATCACGGCCGATGCTTCTGGTCCGAAGCATCTGACGCTGAAGCTGACCCGCGCCAAGTTCGAGGCTCTGGTCGACGATCTCGTCCAGCGCACGATCGAGCCGTGCCGCAAGGCGCTGAAGGATGCCGGCCTGTCGGCGTCCGACATCGATGAAGTGGTCCTCGTCGGCGGTCAGACCCGCATGCCGAAGGTCCAGGAGATCGTGAAGCAGTTCTTCGGCAAGGAGCCGCACAAGGGCGTCAACCCGGACGAGGTCGTCGCCATCGGCGCTGCGGTCCAGGCCGGCGTGCTCCAGGGCGACGTCAAGGACGTGCTCCTGCTCGACGTGACCCCGCTGTCGCTCGGCATCGAGACGCTCGGCGGCGTGTTCACCCGCCTGATCGACCGCAACACGACGATCCCGACCAAGAAGTCGCAGACCTTCTCGACCGCCGAGGACGGCCAGACGGCGGTCACGATCCGCGTCTTCCAGGGCGAGCGTGAAATGGCGGCCGACAACAAGACGCTCGGCCAGTTCGACCTCGTCGGCATTCCGCCGGCACCGCGCGGCACGCCGCAGATCGAGGTCACGTTCGACATCGACGCCAACGGTATCGTCAACGTCACCGCGAAGGACAAGGCGACCGGCAAGGAGCAGGCGATTCGCATCCAGGCCTCCGGCGGTCTCTCGGACTCCGACATCGAGAAGATGGTCAAGGAAGCCGAGGCGCACGCCGAAGAGGACAAGAAGCGCCGCGCGCTCGTCGAGGCCAAGAATCAGGGCGAGAGCCTGGTCCATCAGACCGAGAAGTCGATCGCCGATCTCGGCGACAAGGTCCCGGCCGCCGACAAGACGGCCGCTGAAGGCGCGATCGCGGAACTCCGCACCGCGCTCGAAGGCGAAGACGTCGAGGACATTCGCGCCAAGACCGCGACCCTTATGCAGGTCTCGATGAAGATCGGCGAGGCGGCCTATGCGGCCGGCCAAGGCGGCGAGGGTGCCTCCGGGGCCTCGCAAGGCTCGAACGAGGATGTGGTCGACGCCGACTTCGAAGAAGTCGACGACGACAAGAAGTCGGCGTAATCGCTCGCCGGAACTGACGATGCGCGCCCGTCCGCACCACGTGGAATCCGCGACTGCGGACGGGGCACATCATTTGCAGGCCCCGTCGGGCGAGATGCGTCTTGCGTGTCTCCGGACGGGGTTTTCTGTTTTTGGGGCTGAAGACTGACCGATGGCCATGCGCTGCTTTTACGAAACGCTCGGTGTCGACCGCACCGCCAAGGATGGCGAGCTGAAATCGGCCTTCCGCAAGCTCGCGATGGAATGCCATCCGGATCGCAATCCGGGCGATGCCACCGCCGAGGCGAAATTCAAGGAAATCAACGCCGCGTATGAGGCACTGAAGGACCCGCAGAAGCGGGCGGCCTACGACCGTTTCGGCCACGCGGCCTTCGAGAACGGCGGTGGCATGGGCGCTGGTGGCTTCGGCAACGATTTCGGCGCCTCGATGTCCGACATCTTCGAGAGCATGTTCGGCGACATGATGAGCGGTGGCGGCCGCCGTGGCGGACGTTCGTCCGGCCGCGAGCGTGGCTCCGATCTCCGCTACAACATGGAGATCACGCTCGAAGACGCCTTCAACGGCAAGGTCGCCCAAATCAAGCTGCCGACGCCCGTCACCTGCGAGAAGTGCGGCGGTTCGGGCGCCAAGGCTGGATCCAAGCCCCATACCTGTCACACCTGCGGCGGCGTCGGCAAAGTCCGCGCCAGCCAGGGCTTCTTCCTGCTCGAGCGCACCTGCCCGACGTGTCACGGTCGCGGCGAGACGATCGACGATCCGTGCGATGCCTGTGCCGGTGCCGGCCGTGTGACACGCGAGCGCACGCTCCAGGTCAACATCCCGGCGGGCGTCGAGGAGGGCACCCGCATCCGCCTCGGCGGCGAGGGCGAGGCCGGTCTGCGCGGAGGGCCGTCGGGCGACCTCTACATCTTCCTCACGATCGAGGAGCATTCCTTCTTCCAAAGGGACGGCGCGGACCTTTACTGCCGCGTTCCCGTGGCGATGTCGGAAGCCACTCTCGGCACTGAGATCGAAGTCCCGACCATCGGCGGAGAGCGCTCGAAACTGAAGATTTCCGAGGGAACGCAGCCCGGCAAACAGTTTCGCCTTAAAGGAAAGGGGATGCCGGTCTTGCGTTCGCGCGAATTCGGCGATCTTTATATCCAGGTCGACGTCGAGATTCCGAAGAACCTCAGCAAACGGCAGCGCGAACTTCTCGAGGAATTCCGGCAGGCTTCGTCCGAAGCCAACCATCCCGAGTCATCTGGCTTCTTCGCCAAGGTGAAGGATCTGTTCGGCGGCTGAGGAACGACGGGGTTGCGGCGTGGCGCCCGGGTTGATGGAACCCGGAGCGCGTCAGTTCTGTTCACATCCGCGATAAGATATGCCTCGCCCAGCACCCCTCGCCGAACGGCACAAGAAACCAGCCTTTCAAGACGAGGCACGCTTCATACGTTCGTGGCTCGAAAAGCCACTCTCGATCGGCGCAGTCAGCCCGTCCGGAAAAGCGCTAGCCCGCATGATGGCGGCGCCTGTGGATCCGCATCTTCCGGGACAGATACTCGAACTGGGGCCCGGCACGGGACCGGTGACCGAAGCGCTCATAGAGCGGGGAGTGCCCGAGGAGCGGCTTCTACTCATCGAGTATAATCCGGGCTTTGTGACACTGCTGCGAAACCGTTTTCCCCGCGCCACGATCCTGCAGGGCGACGCCTACAACGTCCGCGGCGTGCTGCACGGCGTGCTCGATGCGCCGCTTGCGGGTGTCGTTTCCAGCCTGCCACTGCTGACGCAGCCGGTGCCGCGCCGCGTGCGCCTCTTGCGCCACTGCCTGGCCCTGACGCAGCCCGGCGCGCCCTTCAGCCAGTTCACCTATTCGGTGACGCCGCCGATTCCGCTCCTCACGATCGGCGATGCCAATGCCGAAGGCAGTCCCGTGGTTTGGCGCAATATTCCTCCGGCGAGGGTCTGGACCTACCGTCTTCCCTGCGCGTAAAGCTTGAGGAGTATCCTCGGAGGCGTGCGCGGAATGGCTGGCCCGAAAATTCTCGTTTTCGCCGGCAGTTTGCGCACCGGCTCTTTCAACGAGACGCTCGCCGCCTACGCGACGCGCAAGCTCGCCGAGCTCGACGCGGAGGTCACGCATGTCAGCCTCCGCGATTATCCGATGCCGATCTACGATGGCGATCTGGAAGCTCGCGAGGGTGTTCCGGAGCGTGGTCAGGCTTTCGCTTTGCTGATGAGCCAGCACCAGGGCATCTTCATTGCCGGACCGGAATACAATGCCGGTATGACGCCGCTGATGAAGAACACGATCGACTGGGTCTCCCGGGTCGACCGCGGATCGGCCTACAAGAATCGCATTTTCGCGCTCGGCGGGGCCTCGGATGGTCCGCGCGGCGGCTATCGCAGCCTGATCCATACCCGCCACGTCCTCGAACTCGGCTGCGCGGCCATGGTCCAGCCCGAGATGGTCGCGATTTCCGGTGCCTCGAAGGCTTATGATGAGAATGGCGAGTTGATCGGCCCGACGGCCAAGGTTGCCGCGAACACGTTTTCGGCCCTGGTCGCCAACGCAAAACGGTATGCCGCGTGAACAACATACCCGCCCGTGACCGGCTGATCGTCGCCCTCGACATCCCCGATGTCGACCGTGCGGCGCGGCTTGTGGCTGACCTCGGCGACAGCGTCACCTTCTACAAGATCGGCTACGAGCTCGGCTTCGCCGGCGGCCTCCCGCTCGCCGAGCGGCTGGCCGGTCAGGGCAAGCAGATCTTCCTCGACTTCAAGCTGCACGACATCGGCAATACCGTCGCGCGCGGCGTTGCGAGCCTGTCGAAGATCGGCGCGACCTTCCTCACCGTGCACGCCTATCCGCAGACCATGCGCGCCGCGATCGAGGGGCGCGGCGACGCCCCGGTGAAGCTCCTCGCCGTTACCGCGCTGACTTCCTATGACGATCAGGATGCCGCCGAAGCGGGCTATGCACTGGCCATCCGCGACCTCGTACGCCTCCGAGCCGAACAGGCGCGGACCATAGGTATCGACGGCGTTGTCTGTTCGGCCGCCGAGACGGCTCTGGTGCGGGATGTCGCCGGCTCGTCCATGGCGATCGTCACCCCGGGCATCCGTCCCGCGGGTGCCGCGACCGGCGACCAAAAGCGTACGCTCACTCCCGCCGAGGCGATCGCCGCCGGCGTCGACTATCTCGTCGTTGGCCGCCCGGTAACGGCGTCTTCCGATCCGAAGGCTTCCGCCGAGGCAATCGTGCAGGAAATTTCGGCCGCGCTTTGACGCGTCCGCATGTTAGAGGAAGCACCATGGCAAAGGGTTACTGGATCTGCCGCCTGACGGTCACCAATCCGGACGGCTTCAAGGACTACGCGGCGATCAGCGCCGGCATCGTTCAGGGGCACGGCGGCAAGTATCTCGTCCGCGGCGGCAAGTTTGATGCGGTCCAGGGCGATGCGCGCGAGCGCAACGTCGTCATCGAGTTCGAAAGCTATGACGCGGCTCTCGCCGCCTGGAACTCGGCCGATTACCAAGCCGCCAAGAAAAAGCGCGACGGGAACTGCGAAGCCGAAATCGTGGTTGTCGCGGGCTACGAGCCCTGAGATTGTGCGACCCGACAAAGCGCTGGCCGACTAGGAAGTTTGATGAGTGACATGCGTCTTGTGGTGGTCGGAGCGGCGGGCCGGATGGGCCGGGCCTTGATCCGTGCCATCACCGAAACTCCAGGCGCTGTGCTGGCCGGTGCGATCGAGCGCGAGGGCTCGTCTGAAATCGGCCAGGACGCAGGCATCCTGGCAGGCCTGCCTCCGGGTGGCGTCAAGGTTACGGACGATCCGCTGCCGGTCTTCGCTGCGGCCGAGGGCGTGCTCGATTTCACATCCCCGGCGGCGACGACGGCCTTCGCGGGCCTCGCTGCTCAGGCGCGCATCGTCCATGTCATCGGCACGACCGGCCTCTCCGAGGCCGATCTAGACAAGCTCGATGCGGCCGCTCGCCATGCCGTGCTCGTCCGATCGGGTAATATGAGCCTCGGCGTCAATCTTCTGGCCGCGCTGGTGAAGCGTGCCGCCGCCGCCCTGCCGGACTTCGATATCGAGATCCTTGAAATGCATCACCGCCACAAGGTCGATGCGCCGTCCGGCACCGCCCTGCTTCTCGGCGAGGCTGCGGCCGAAGGCCGGGACATAGATTTGTCGTCCTCCTCGGTTAGGAGCCGCGACGGCCATACCGGCGCAAGGCCTGGCGGCGCCATTGGCTTTGCCACCTTGCGCGGCGGGTCGGTCGTCGGCGAACATTCCGTCATTCTCGCCGGTCCCGGCGAGCGCATCGAACTCAGCCACAAGGCCGAAGACCGTGCGATCTTCGCCAACGGGGCGGTCCGGGCCGCGCTCTGGGGGCGCGGAAAGAAACCGGGTCACTATTCCATGGCCGACGTGCTCGGCCTCGCGGGCGTCTGAAAGGGTCACCGAATGGAGCGTACTCTGGTCCTCGTCCGCCACGGCCAAAGCGAGTGGAACCTCAAGAACCTGTTCACGGGCTGGAAAGATCCGGATCTGACCGAACTCGGCATCGAAGAGGCAAAGACGGCCGGCACCCGCCTCAAGCACGACGGCTATCGCTTCGACCTAGCCTTCACTTCAGAACTCGTACGCGCCCAGCACACGCTCCATCTCATTCTTGAGGAACTCGGCCAGACCGACATCCCGATCCGGCAGGACATCGCTCTGAATGAGCGCGATTACGGCGATCTCAGCGGCCTCAACAAGGAGGAGGCTGCTAAGAACTGGGGTGCGGAACAAGTCCGCGAATGGCGCCGCTCATTCGAGGTGGCGCCGCCCGGTGGGGAGAGCCTCCGCGATACGCTCGCGCGCACGCTTCCCTACTATGTCCGCGAGATTCTGCCGGAAGTCCTGTCCGGCAATAACGTCATCGTCACCGCGCACGGGAATTCGCTGCGCGCGCTGATCATGGTTCTGGAGGGCCTGGGTCCGGATCGTATTGTCGCCCGCGAACTCGCGACGGCGGCGCCGATGATCTATCGCTTCGACGCAGTTGGTCGCGTCATCGAGCACGTGGATCTGCTCGCTTAACCGCGCGGCGCGGTGGCATACCAGAAATGCTTGCGGGCCTTACACCTGTTTTGGTACTGTGATTTCAACTAAACTCCGCCTCGGCGTATTTTCCTTGTTTGCAGAGTGGAATTAAGCGAATGGCCGACGAGGCATCCAACAAGACCCTGGATTGCGGGCTTCGTCCCAGCGCCTGCGTGGCGCGCGACGTTGGCGGCCTTCTTCGCGGCGTCGGTCTGCGTCCGACTCGCCAGCGAATCGCGCTCGGCCGCATGCTCTATGCCAAGGGTGACCGTCACGTGACGGCGGAAATCCTGCACGAGGAAGCGATGCGCGCCCGCGTTCCGGTCTCGCTCGCAACCGTCTACAACACTCTCCATCAGTTCACCGAGGCTGGCCTCCTGCGCGAAGTCGCGGTCGATGGGGCCAAGACCTATTTCGACACCAACGTCTCCGATCACCACCACTTTCTGATCGAGGGCGAAAACCAGCTGATGGACATCCACGGCGACCACATCACCCTCGATGGCCTGCCCGAGGCGCCGGAAGGCATGGAAATTGCCCGCGTCGATGTCGTCGTTCGTCTGCGCCGCAAGGGCAAGAACAGCTGATCCGAATTCGCCTCGCGCGATGAATAAGCGGGAGCCTTTCGGCTCCCGTTTTCGTTTCAGACGGATCGTTCGACAAGGAAGCGGTCCAGCCGCTCGTAGCTGGCGGAGACCCCACTCTCCATCGGGCTGCTCAACACCATGTCGCGCGCCTCTGTCGATTCGTAGAGGATGGTGATGCGCAGCGCGGTCATGCTGTCCTTTTCGGTGAACGTCGTCGTCAGCAGCGCTTCGCCCGGATACCAGGGATCGTCGAACCGCTCCGAATTGACCAGACGACCCGGTGGATCGATCTCGTGGTAGACGCCGCCGGCGCCCATCTCCTGCCCGCTCTCATCGTTCCGCCAGACATACCGGTACTTGCCTCCAGGACGCAGATCGACCTCGCAGACCGGCATCGACCATCCATCCGGTCCGAGTAGCCAGCGCCTGATGAATTCCGGATTGGTATAGGCGTCGAAGACCAGCTGGCGCGGAGCATTGAAGATGCGCTCCATCACAAGCTCTCTGTCGGCTTGCGCCGTGATCGTCAGCCTCTTCATGAATCGCTCCCTACGTTTGGGTCTTCAATTCGTCGAGCAGCACGTCGAGGCGCTGGAAATTCGCCTCCCAGAGCGCTCGGTAGTTCTCAAGCCACTCATTGGCCTGTTCCAGCGGTTTCGCTTCGATCCGGCATGGTCGACGTTGGCCGTCCCTGCCCCGCGAGATCAGTCCGGCTTGCTCCAGCACCTTGAGATGCTTGGAGATCGCCGGCTGGCTCATCGAGAACGGTTTGACCAGATCGTTCACCGACGCCTCGCCCGAGGCGAGCCGAGCGAGAATTGCCCGGCGCGTGGGATCCGCCAGTGCCGCAAACGTCGCGTCGAGATTTGCCGAAGCCAACATTGATCGCCATTCAGTTATATAACTTAATGGTTATTATAATGCCCATGAGGAAACGTCAACCTCTGGGCGGCGGGCATCAGCCCAGCGCGGCGAGGCGCTTTTCGAAATCCGCGCGTATCTTCGGATGGATGGGCGCAGCCAGTCCGCGCTTCAGCGTATCGATCTCGATATCCCGCTGGCCTTCCAACGCCAGGAGATCGCTGACCAGGACCGGCTCGCCCGCAAAAGGTGTGTAATCGACCGGATCTCCGGCCCGGACAGATCCCTCTGTCAGCACCCGAGTATAGGCGCCGGGCCGTCCTGCCTTGAAGAAGCGCTTGGCCCAGATCTTGTCGCCCATCCGCGCCGCGAATGTGTTGCATGGCGTGCGATGAGAGGTGACCTCCAGCAGCACGGAGCCGATCGCGAAGCGGTCGCCGACCGAAAGCCGCCGCCCATCAATGCCCGAGATCGTCAGGTTCTCGCCGAAGGTACCCGGCTCAAGCGATCGACCCAATTCCCCTACCCAGAAGTCGTAATCGCTCTGAAGATAGACATAGACGGCCTGGTCCGGCCCGCCGTGGTGCCTGCGGTCGATCACCGCGTCACCGGGCAGTCCGAGGTTGCCGATTTCAACGGGCCCCTCGACCGGGCGCTTGATGATGCCGGTTGGCGCGCGATGGCCGGGCACATGCTCCGGCCGGCCGATATTGATACTGAGAAGTCGGGCCATGCGTCTGCTTTGTCAACGAAGCGAACAAGCCAGATTTAGGTAAGGATCGCATCGGCGCAACGCGCCGGTTGGCTTTGACGGTCGCCATGACGACGAGCGTATCCTGCAGGCGCTTCCCTGGACCAGACGGCCCGGGGAAGCGATATGTCAGGCCGCGCGGACGCGACCGATAAGCGCCGTCACCTGTTGGCGGAGCCCGTCCGCCTGCTTGGCCAAGTTCACAGCCGCGCCGACGATTTCCTCCGAGACGCGACCCGTTTCCGCCGCGGCCTGGCTGACGCCCGTGATATTGGAAGAGACTTCCTGGGTGCCGGCCGACGCCTGGACCACATTGCGCGCGATCTCCTGAGTAGCTGCGCCCTGTTCTTCGACGGCCGTGGCGATCGCGCCGGAAATGCGGTCCACGTTTGTGATCGATTCGCTTATGCTGGTGATCGCCTGCACCACCTGGCTGGTGGACGCCTGCACCGCCTGGATCTGGGCAGCGATTTCGTCTGTGGCCTTCGAGGTTTGCGCGGCAAGCTGCTTGACCTCCTGGGCAACGACCGCGAAACCTCGTCCCGCCTCGCCGGCGCGCGCCGCCTCGATCGTGGCGTTCAGGGCAAGCAGGTTGGTCTGTTCGGAGACATCGCTGATCATCTCGACGACCTCGCCGATGCGCTGCGCGCTCGATGCGAGTTCCTGGACCAGGCGCACGGCATCGCCGGCTTGCGCGCTCGCGGTCGAGGTGCTTCCGGCTGCAGACGTCATCTGCCCGGAGATTTCGTAGATTGATTTCGACATCTCTTCGGCAGCGGCGGCGACCGTTTGGACGTTCGTCGTCGCCTCTTCGGAGGCCGCGGCGACCGCGTTCGACTGGCGTGTGGTCTCCTCCGCCGTCGAGCTCATCGTCTCGGCGTTTTGCTGAAGCTGCGAGGCGGAGGAGGAAACCGCCTGCACAACGCTCATCACCTCGGATTCAAAGCGGTCTGCGAGCTCGCTCATCACCTTCCGGGACCTGGTTACGGCGTATGAGGCTTCGCTGCCGGTAGCCCTGCCGCAGACCGAGTCAAAGGAAAGAGGTTTCAGGATAAAGCGCGGCTCGGGCGCATGAGCTCTCGGAAACCGCGTTAGTCGAACTGTTCGCCCGGATAGATTCCCCAAAGCTTGTCCTGCTGCATCCAGCCATCGAAGCCTTGGCCCCAGATCCGGCACCACGAGCCGTCGCAGGCCGACACGCTGGCCAGAACCTTCGGCTGCAGCATCGCCACCACGGCCTCGTCGGCGGACCCGTTCTTGCGGAGTGGTAGAGTCGCCTCCTTCGACCACGGCTCGATCAGCGCCGTGCGGCGTCCGGACAGGAGGCTATGGAAGACCCATCCTTCGGCGCCGTCCTGATCGCGAATGCGCCGCCAATTGTCCCATTCCGCCGTGATTTCGACCGGCAGGCCGGCGCGGCTGAAGACCCAGGCGACATCCTGGTCGTTCGCGGGTCCGCGGCGGACATTCACCTTGTCGGATTTCAGGCTGACGAAGCGCGGAATGGGTAGGCCGCTGACAGGGCCGAGCGCCAGAGCGCCTCCTGCCGGCGCCGACGCCGCCTTGGCTGACTGTGCCTGCGCGATCACTGCACTGGACTCGCCGCCCCAGTAGGTTACGGCAATACAGGTGCCTGCCACGATGGCGAGCACCGCCCCGATCCTGAACAACTGCGCGATACTCATTACCCAGCCCCGCTACGCCCCGCGCCCCGGATTGTCTTTGGAGCCCCGTTGATGGAAACTCCGGCGCGCCCGCGCCAGGACCGCTACAATACGATCCTCGCCGTTTACGAAAACCTAACCAGGCGGACGGCCGCCGGCCATCCACACTTCGCCTATGACCCGAAGCGCCAACGTCTTCGTCACCCGCAAACTGCCCGACTGCGTGGAAGCACGCATGCGCGAGCTGTTCGACGCGCGGCTTAACGCAGACGACCGGCCGCTGACGCGTGACGAGCTCGCCTCGGCGATGAAGACGGCGGACATATTGGTTCCGACCGTCACCGACAAGATCGACGCGGAACTTATCGATAGAGCGGGTCCGAACCTCAAGCTGATCGCGAACTTCGGGAACGGCGTCGACCATATTGACGTGGCGGCCGCGCTCGCCAAAGGGATCACAGTCACCAACACCCCCGGAGTGCTGACTGAGGATACCGCCGACCTGACCATGGCGATGATCCTCGCAATGCCCCGGCGCGTCGCCGAGGGCGTGCGCATCATTCCGGATGGCGTGGACTGGCCCGGCTGGTCTCCGACCTGGATGCTCGGCCGCAGGCTTGGTGGCAAGCAGCTCGGCATTCTCGGCATGGGCCGCATCGGCCAGGCCGTCGCCCGCCGTGCCCGCGCCTTCGGGCTCGACGTGCACTACCACAACAGGAAACCGGTCGCGGCCCGCATCGAGCAATCTCTCAACGCCACCTATTGGGAGAGCCTGGACCAGATGCTGGCCCGGGTCGACATCGTCTCGATCCATTGCCCGCGGACGCCCGCGACCTATCATCTGCTGGCATCGCGTCGCTTGAAGCTGCTGAAGCCCGAAGCCTACATCATCAATACCGCTCGCGGCGAAATCGTCGACGAAGACGCGCTGATCGAGCTTTTGCAGGCCGACGCCATCGCCGGCGCCGCGCTCGATGTCTTCGAGGGTGAGCCCGCGATCGATTCCCGCTGGGTCGAACTCGCGCGCAAGGGCAAGGTTCTCTTGATGCCGCATATGGGCTCAGCGACAATCGAAAGCCGCATCGACATGGGCGAGAAGGTCATCGTCAATATACGTACCTTCCTCGACAAGCACCGTCCGCCCGACCGCGTTTTGGCAAGTATGCTTTAGGCGCCAAAGATTTCTGTTCTCTTTTTGTTCTTGTCGTGCTTAGGATGCTCCGAACCATTCGTCCGGAGGTCCAGCCATGTTGAAAGCCGCTTATGTCACCACGGCCCTGCTCGCGCTCGTAGGCCCCGCGATTGCCCTGGAACTCATCCCGCCGTCCGATCTCAACCAATCGTTCTTCGACGCCAGGCCGATCACATCGACGGACGCGAAGGGCCGCGACGCGAAACTCGTCTTCGCTCCCGGCGGCGCGGTCACGTTCACCAATGCGTCGGGCAAAGCTTCCGAAGGCACCTGGCGCCTGTCGGATGAAGGCTTCTGCATGACGGTCGGCAGTGCCAAGCGCGAGAGCTGCTACATCGTTGTGAAGCAGAGCGACGGAAAGCTCTCGGCCCTGAAGCGTTCGGGTCAGCCGTTTACCTGGTCGCGCTGACTAGGGACCGCCGGTAAAGCCGCTCAACGGATTGTCGGCATCCCAGCCATAGCCCACGGTCTCGAAGCGCATCGACCGGGCGTCGATCATCAGCAGCTTGCCGACCAGACCCTCGCCGAAGGGGGCGATCTCTCGGATCGCCTCCAGCGCCATCAGGGAGCCGGCGACACCCGCGAGAGCGCCGAGAATGCCGGCCTGTTCGCAAGCCGGGATCGAACCGTCCGGCGGCGGTTCGGGGAAGAGGCAGCGATAGGTCGGGTTCGGCTTGCCGTCCGGGCCGTTCTCGTGGGCGCGGATCGTCGTGACCGCCGCGTCCATCGTGCCGAGCCAGCCGATGACCAATGTGCGTTTGGCGCGGTAGGCGGCGTCGGAGACCAGATAGCGCGTCGAGAAATTGTCCGAGCCGTCGAGGACGAGATCGTATTGGCCTATCAGTTCTTCCGCGTTGTCCGGCGCGATCCGGAAGGCGTGCTGTTCGACCGTCACATTCGGATTAATGCGTTTGAGCGTGTCCGCGGCGCTTTCGACCTTCAGCCGTCCGGCGTCCGGCGTTCCATGCGCAACCTGCCGCTGGAGGTTCGACAGCGAGACGGTGTCATGGTCGACGATCCCCAGCGTTCCGACACCGGCCGCCGCGAGATAGAGCAGAGCCGGGCTGCCGAGCCCGCCCGCACCGATAACGAGAACCCGCGCCGCCTTGAGCTTCTGTTGCCCCGGCCCGCCGATCTCGCGCAGCACGATATGACGGGCGTAACGCTCCAGTTCCTCGGATGACAGCACGGCCAGACTACTCCCGGCCGGCGAACCCGGCCTCGCGTCTCATATCGGATGTTCAGATGCCGCTGCCAAGCCATTGGCCCGACCCTCGAGAACCGAACTCTCCGCCGTCGTCCTCCGGCTTGACCGGAGGACCTAGGCAGCATTGATGGATGCTCCGGGCAAGCTGGAGCATGACGTCCACCTGGAACCGGTGCATCAGCCCTTCGTTGCCGCCCAGTCGAGCGCGTCTTCCATCCGGTCATGTCCCCAGAAAGGCTCGCCCCCACCGGTGATGAAGAACGGCGCGCCGAACACTTCGAGTGCTTCAGCATGCTCGGTCTGATGCCGCAATGCGAGCTTGATCGCGTCGTCCCGCGTTCTGTCGATCAGCACGGCGTCATGGCCGAGCGCGGCCAGCACGCCCGCGATGACCGCGACCTCGGAAATCGTCTTTCCCTCGCCGAACTGCGCCCGGTAGACCGCAACTGTGAAATCCGGCCGCGCTGTCTCGCCGAGCGCGAGTGCGACTCGCGCCGCCAGGAGACTGTTCTGCGGAAAGCCCGGCGGCTCGGCGAACGGAAGGCCGTATCTGGTGCAGATCCGGCCGAGATCGCGCCACGCGTAGGCGCCTTTCACCCGGTCTGTCTTCAACGGCGAGGTCGGCAGTCCCTTCTTGCTGAAGATCGGCCCGAGCAGGAACGGCCGCCATGCCACCGAGACGCCACGCCGCCCGGCCTCCTCCGAAATGCGGGCGGCTGCCGGATAGGAATAGGGCGAAGCAAAATCGTACCAGAAGTCTACATGCGGCATCGGATGCTCACGCTCCCCATGAATCTAAACTTGCGCCGCGACCGCGCCTGACTAAGGTGCGCGCCAATTCGAGGTTTTCTATTAGAAAACTCCGCTCCCGCCGCGCACGGATTTCACGCATGGACAAGAAGTCGCCCAAAAAGGTTGTGCTCGCCTATTCAGGCGGTCTCGATACCTCGGTCATTTTGAAGTGGCTGCAGACCGAATACGGCGCGGAGGTCGTCACCTTCACCGCCGATCTTGGCCAGGGCGAGGAGCTGGAACCCGCGCGCAAAAAGGCCGAGCTCCTCGGCATCAAGCCGGAGAACATCTTCATCGAGGACCTTCGCGAGGAGTTCGTCCGCGATTTCGTGTTCCCGATGTTCCGCGCCAACGCACTTTATGAGGGCCAGTACCTCCTCGGCACGTCGATCGCACGGCCGCTGATCTCGAAGAAGCAGATCGAGATCGCCCGAAAGACCGGCGCCGACGCCGTCGCCCATGGCGCGACTGGCAAGGGCAACGACCAGGTCCGCTTCGAGCTCGCCTATTACGCGCTCGAGCCCGAGATCACGATCATCGCCCCCTGGCGCGAATGGGACCTGACCTCGCGCACGCGCCTCCTCGAATTCGCCGAGGAGCACCAAATCCCGATCGCCAAGGACAAGCGTGGCGAGGCGCCGTTCTCCGTCGACGCCAACCTCCTGCACTCCTCCTCGGAGGGCAAAGTGCTTGAGGATCCGGCCGACGAGGCGCCTGAACTGGTCTACCAGCGCACGATTGCGCCCGAGGACGCGCCGGACAAGGCGACGATCATCACCATCGACTTCGAAAAAGGTGATCCGATCGCGATCGATGGCGAGAAGCTGTCGCCGGCCACACTGCTGGCCCGCCTCAACCAGCTCGGCAAGGAGAACGGCATCGGCCGCCTCGATCTCGTTGAGAACCGCTTCGTTGGCATGAAGTCGCGCGGCATCTACGAGACGCCCGGCGGCACGATCCTACACAAGGCACATCGCGGCATCGAATCGATCACGCTCGACCGCGAGGCTCTCCATCTCAAGGAGAGCCTGATGCCGAAATATGCCGAGCTCGTCTATTACGGTTTCTGGTTCGCGCCCGAGCGCGAAATGCTGCAGGCGCTCGTCGACAAGAGCCAGGAATTCGTCACCGGCCAAGTCCGCGTGAAGCTCTACAAGGGCAATGTCGACGTCGTCGGCCGCTCCTCGCCGTATTCGCTCTACGACAAGGAACTCGTCACCTTTGAGGAAGGCGCGGTCGCCTATGACCACCGCGATGCGGCGGGCTTCATCAAGCTAAACGCACTGCGCCTGCGCACGCTCGCGGCACGCAAGCGCAAGACGGGCGCCTGAGCGGCGCCCGTTACGGCTTCAATTATCGCTGCCGAGCATCGTCTTGAGCGCCTCGGCGACATTGCGTGTCACCCGACGCTTGTACTTGCGATGGACGAGCTGGCCGTTGTGGTAGATGTCCTGCTCGACATAGAGCACCTGGCCGTCCCAGCGCAGCACATTGTCCAATTCGATGGTCTCGATAACGCCGAGATCGACCTTGATCTCTCCTTCAGCCGCCTGGCCCATTCGTGTCCTCCCATCACGTCTTGCGCGTGAATGAGTCGAAGGATAGCCGACTACGCCTCGTCGGCAAGCAATCGCTTCAACCGGCGTCACAAATCAGTCTTGTGGCCGAAATGGGCGTGAACTTCGAATCGTCCGGGTGTTTTAGCTCGCATGCGGGCTCGGCGGTCCGAAGTCATTGACCAGACGTTCACCTGCACAGGATATCTGCTCTCCCGAGATCCGCGAGCCCACTCGCGGCCACGATCCAAAGGATGACTTGATGACGGTCCTCGTTACCGGCGGCGCCGGTTATATCGGCAGCCATATGGTCCTCGACCTGCTGGATCGCGGCGTCCCGACGGTCGTGCTCGACGACCTCTCCACGGGCTTTCGCTGGGCGGTGCCGCAGGGCGTGACCTTCGTCGAGGGCGATGCCGGCGACACGCCGTTCGTGGAACGGCTCATCAAGGAGCACGGCGTCCAGTCGGTCATCCATTTCGCCGCCAAGATCGTGGTCCCGGATTCGGTGGCCGACCCGCTCGGCTATTACCGCGCGAACACGATGAAGACCCGCAACCTGCTGGAAGCGGTGGTCAATGGCGGCGCCAGGCGCTTTGTGTTCTCCTCGACCGCGGCGGTCTATGGCAATCCGCCGGTCAACCCGGTGGGTGAGGACATCGCCCCGCGCGCCGATGTCGCCCTATGGCGCGTCGAAGCTGATGTCGGAATGGATGCTGCGCGACGCCGCCGCGGCGCACGATCTCCATTACGTCGTCCTGCGCTATTTCAATGTCGCCGGCGCCGATCCCAAGGGCCGCTCCGGCCAGTCGACCCCGAACGCCACCCATCTCATCAAGGTCGCGGTCCAGACCGCGCTCGGCCAACGCGAGGCGCTCGAGGTCTTCGGCACCGATTACGAGACCCGCGACGGCACCTGCGTCCGCGACTACATCCACGTCTCGGACCTGATCGCGGCTCACGCCCTCGCGCTCGATCATCTCGAAAACGGCGGGCCGAACCTCACCCTCAATTGCGGCTACGGGCAGGGCTATTCGGTGCTTGAGGTCATCGACGCGGTGAAGCGTGTCTCCGGCGTCGATTTCAGGGTCAATCTGTCGCCCAGGCGCCCGGGCGATCCGGCGACGATCGTCGCCGCCGCCGACCGCATTCGCCGAAACCTGCACTGGGAACCGTCCTATGACGATCTCGACATGATCGTCGCCCAGGCGCTGGCCTGGGAGAAGCATCTCGGCGAACTCGGCTCGACGGGGAATGCCCGGCGCGGCTGAGCCTAGAACCGGCGCCGGACGCGGGAGTAAAAGTAAGCCGCGACCGATGCCGCGAGGGCGGCGACGATCACCCAGAAAAGGATGATGATTCCGATCGCGCCGAAAATCGCCTGAAGCGTGTCCCAGAAGCCGATCTGGGCAATGGCAATGGCGAGCAGGACAATGATCAGAATGGGCATCTCGGCACGGCTCCGATCTTGAATCCAACTTCAACGCGCGAAGGCGGGTTTGGATCGACCGCGCAATCGTAATCGGGTGGCTGCACCTCTCCCGAACGCCTATCTTTGCGACATGCTACAGGAAACCATCGCCCTGGCGGCCGAGCAGGCCGCACCCGTCGCCGCCGGTACGGACTACGACTATGTCCGTCGCGCGGTGGAATTCATGACCGCCAACTGGCGGCGCCATCCGGAGGTGGAGGAAGTCGCCGCGCATGTCGGCCTCTCGCCCTCTCACTTCCACCACCTGTTCCGCCGCTGGGCGGGCCTTTCGCCGAACATGTTCCTTCAGGCGCTGACGATCGATCGCGCCCGCGATCTCGTTCGCAATTCGAGCAATGTCCTCGATGCCAGCCTGGAACTCGGCCTCTCCGGCCCTGGCCGCCTCCACGATCTTTTCGTCCAGCATGAAGCGATGTCGCCCGGCGAATGGAAGACCGGCGGAGCCGGCCTCCAAATTCGCTGGGGCTTCCATGAATCGCCTTTCGGCCGAGCCCTGGTGATGACCACCCCGCGCGGCCTTTGCGGCGTCGGTTTCTCGGACGGCGACGACCGTGCCGCTTTCGCGGACATGGCCGGGCGCTGGCCGAACGCCGAGTTCATCGAGGACGTCGCCGCCACCGAACCTTATGCGCGGCGCGCCTTCGAGCGTGAAAAATGGTCACCGGATCAGCCGCTCCGCGTGGTTCTGATCGGCACGGACTTCCAGATCCGTGTGTGGGAGAGCCTGCTGGAGATTCCGATAGGCCATGCGGACACCTACGCGAGTATCGCCCGCAAGCTCGGTCAGCCCACCGCCGCACGCGCCGTCGGAGCAGCGGTCGGACGAAATCCGATTTCCTTCTGCGTGCCCTGCCACCGGGTTCTCGGCAAATCGGGCGCACTGACAGGGTATCATTGGGGCCTGACGCGCAAGCAAGCCATGCTTGGCTGGGAAAGCGGAGCAGTTTTCGCCTGATCCGACCTATCCAAAGACGAGGCGCGGCCCGAATCCGGTCCGCGCCTCGTGCCGCTTGACCCACAGTCATTGCTTTTTCGCACGCCATGCCTATGGTGCGCTCGAAATCATGCACGGCCGCTCCCAGATGTCCGCACCAAGCGGCGGGGCGGCCTTTTTTGGATTCCGACTTATGAAACTGCGCAATATCGCGATCATCGCCCACGTCGACCATGGCAAGACCACTCTCGTCGACGAACTCCTGAAGCAGTCCGGCACCTATCGCGAAAACCAGCGCGTCGCCGAACGCGTGATGGACTCGAACGATCTCGAAAAGGAGCGTGGCATCACCATCCTGGCCAAGGCGACCTCGATCGTCTGGAAGGATACCCGCATCAACATCGTCGACACCCCTGGCCACGCCGACTTCGGCGGCGAGGTGGAGCGCATCCTGAACATGGTCGATGGCGCGATCGTCCTCGTCGACGCCGCCGAAGGCCCGATGCCGCAGACCAAGTTCGTCGTCGGCAAGGCGCTGAAAGTCGGTCTTCGCCCGATCGTCGCGATCAACAAGGTCGACCGCTCAGACGCCCGTCCGTCCGAAGTGGTCAACGAGGTGTTCGACCTCTTCGCCGCGCTCGACGCGACCGACGAACAGCTCGACTTCCACATCCTCTACGGTTCCGGCCGCTCGGGCTGGATGGCCAAGGCTCCGGAAGGCCCGCAGGATCAGGGCATGGCGCCGCTGCTCGACCTCGTCCTTGAGCACGTGCCCGAGCCGAAGGTCGCGGCCGACAGCCAGTTCCGCATGATCGGCACGCTGCTGGAAGCCAACCCGTTCCTCGGCCGCATGATCACCGGCCGCATCACGTCGGGCTCGATCAAGCCGAACCAGAGCGTCAAGGTGCTCGCGCAGGACGGCTCTGTGGTCGAGCAGGGCCGCATCTCCAAGATCATGGCGTTCCGCGGCATCGAGCGGCAGCCGATCGAGGAAGGCGTCGCCGGCGACATCATCGCCATCGCCGGCCTGCAGAAAGGCACCGTCGCCGACACATTCTGCGATCTCGGCGTCACCGAGCCGCTCAAGGCCCAGCCGATCGACCCGCCGACCGTCACCATGTCCTTCATCGTCAACGACAGCCCGCTCGCCGGCACCGAAGGCGACAAGGTCACGAGCCGCGTCATCCGGGACCGTCTGCTGAAGGAAGCGGAAGGCAACGTGGCACTGAAGATCGAAGAGGCGTCCGACAAGGATTCTTTCTTCGTTTCCGGCCGCGGTGAACTCCAGCTGTCCGTGCTGATCGAGACCATGCGCCGCGAAGGCTTCGAGCTTTCGATCTCGCGTCCGCGCGTCGTGCTCCAGAAGGGCGAAAACGGCGAGACGCTTGAACCGGTCGAGGAAGTCGTGATCGACGTCGACGAGGAGCATTCCGGCGTCGTCGTTCAGAAAATGTCCGAACGGCGCGGCGAAATGCTGGAAATGCGCCCCTCCGGCGGCAACCGCCTTCGCCTCGTCTTCCGCGCGCCGACGCGCGGCCTGATCGGCTACCAGGCCGATCTCATGACCGACACGCGCGGCACGGCGATCATGAATCGCCTGTTCCACGCCTATGAACCCTACAAGGGCGACATCGCCGGCCGCCGCAACGGCGTGCTCATCGCGAACTCGCCCGGCGAGGCCGTCGCCTACGCCCTGTGGAACCTCGAGGATCGCGGGCCGATGATGATCGAGCCCGGCTGGAAGGTCTATCAGGGCATGATCGTCGGCGAACACACCCGCGACAACGACCTTGAGGTGAACGTGCTCAAGGGCAAGCAGCTGACGAACATCCGCACGACGTCCAAGGACGAGGCTGTGCGTCTGACGCCGCCGATCCGCATGACGCTTGAGCGCGCGCTGACCTACATCCAGGACGACGAGCGCGTCGAGGTGACGCCGAAGTCGATCCGTCTCCGCAAGGTCCATCTTGATCCGAACGAGCGCAAGCGTTCGGAAAAGATGAAGGAGACGGCCTGACCTTCTAAGCGGGCCGCGGCGCGCTAGATTAGCCGCGACCCTCCCCTTCCGATTGCAGTGGCTCTGTCGCGCATGACGGCATCTTCTGAACGGGAGCTTACACACGCCCCCGACGACGAGGCGCCACCTTTCCTGTCTTTCGAGAGGATGGGTCGCTGGCGTTACCTCGTCTTCGGCATCGGCTCCGCGGCGCTCCTCGCCATCGTTGGTGTCGCGCTTTACCACCTCGCCTCGGAGATAACGTACGAAGATGTTGTCGCCCAACTGGTTGCGACGCCGTGGTCGGCGGTCTTCGCCGCGATCCTGATGACGGTCGGGAGTTTCCTGACCCTGTCATTCTACGACATGGCGGCGCTCTCGTTCATTGGCAAACAGCGCCCCTGGCCTGCTGTCGCGCTGACATCCTTCTTCGCCTTCGCGGTCGGCAACATCGCCGGCTTCGGACCGCTGACCGGCGGTGCCATCCGCTATCGCTTCTATTCCACGCTTGGGCTCGACGCCGTCGATGTCGGCAAGATCGTCGCATTCGTGACCGCGACGTTCGGCATGGGCGTGATGGCGATCACGAGCCTCGGGCTTGCGATTGTCGCCGAGGATGTTGCCGCGCCGCTCGGCATTCCGCCGGACCTGCTCCGCATCGTCGGCCTGACGGGTCTCGCGATCATCGCACTCATGCTGATCGCATCGGCACGCCGGAAACCGTTCAAGCTCGGTCGCTTCGAGCTTGAGCTTCCGACACCGTCAGTCCTGATTGGCCAGATCGTCATTTCCGGCGTCGATCTGGCGTTCGCTGCTGCCGCACTCTGGTTCCTGCTTCCCGACAGCGGCATTTCGCTACCGGCTTTTGTGGCGATTTTCTCGGTCGCGGTTGGTCTTGGCGTGCTGAGCCATGTGCCCGGCGGCATTGGCGTGTTCGAGGCGGTCATCGTCGGCGTGGTCTCGCAGACGGCCGATGTCGACCATGTGCTCGGCGGCCTCGTTCTCTTCCGCGCGGTCTATTACGTCCTGCCGCTTGTCATCGCCGCTCTGGTCGCCAGTGCGCTGGAGACCCGCCGCCTCGCGGAAGGTCCGCTCGCGCTGGTGGTTCGCGCCGGCACGCGCGTCGCACCGCCCGTTCTCTCCGCACTGACCTTCGTCATTGGAACGATCCTCGTCCTGTCGGGCGTAACCCCGGCCACGTCGGATGCGCTCGATATCCTGTCGACCTACGTGCCGCTGCCGATCCTCGAAAGCGCGCACTTTCTCGCCAGCATTCTCGGCATGGGCCTCTTGATCGTCGCCCGCGGCCTCGCGTTCCGCCTTGACGGCGCATGGTGGGCGGCGATGATCTCGATCGCGGTCGCGGTTGTGCTGTCGCTGATCAAGGCGATCGCGCTGGTCGAGGCCATCCTGCTCGTTTCACTCGGCATTCTCCTCTGGGCGACGCGGGACATGTTCACCCGTCCCTCGCGGCTCACTCATCAGGTTCTGTCGCCGGTCTGGATGGTTGCCATCCTGACCATCATCATCACTGCATTCGCCGTCCTGATGTTCGCCTACAGCGAGGTCGAATACACTCGCGGTCTCTGGTGGGAATTCGAGTTCGAGGGCGAGGCTCCGCGCAGTCTTCGGGCCCTGTTGGGCGTAGCTCTCGTTGCCGGCTTCGTCGCCACCTGGAGCTTGCTTCGTCACGTCCAGACGTCAGCCTCGGCCGCGACCCCCGACGAAATCGCCAAGGCGCGAGCGATTGCGCAGGCAAGCGATCACGCCGATGCCAATCTCGTCGTGATGGGAGACAAGAGCCTGATGTTCTCCGAGGACGGCAAGGCCTTCGTCATGTATGGGGTGCGCGCCCGGTCCTGGATCGCGCTTTTCGATCCGATCGGCCCCCAGGAATCCTGGCCCGGTCTGATCTGGGACTTCGTCGAGACCGCCCGCGGCGCCGGCGCCCGCGCGGTGTTCTATCAGGTAGCGGCCGAGAACCTCGCGCTCTATGCCGATGCTGGCTTGCAAGCATTCAAGCTGGGCGAGGAGGCGCGGCTCGATCTGACGACATTCGATCTCACCGGCTCGAAGCGCTCCGGCCTGCGCCAGAGCTACAATCGCGGTCAGCGCGATGGACTGAGCTTCGAGTTCATCCCTGTCGAGAACGTGCCCGCGATCTATGACGACCTCGCCTGCATTTCGGCCGCATGGCTCGATCATCACAATGCGCGAGAAAAGCGGTTCTCCCTTGGAGCCTTCATCAAGGACTATGTCCTGTCCCAGCCGATCGCGGTCCTGCGCCACGAGGGAAAGATCATCGCCTTCGCCAACGTCATGACAACGGAGACACACGAAGAAGCGACCGTCGATCTGATGCGGTTTGCTCCCGGCGCGCCGAACGTGGCAATGGAATTCCTGTTCACCTCGCTCTGCCTTCAGCTGCGGGAGCAGGGCTATCGATGGTTCATCCTCGGCATGGCACCTCTCTCGGGCTTATCCGAAAGTCCAGCGGCCCCGCTCTGGCATCGGATAGGTCGGACGGTATTTTCCCACGGCGAGCGCTTCTACAATTTTCGCGGATTGCGGGCGTTCAAAAACAAATTCCATCCCGAGTGGCGCCCACGTTATCTTGCCGTCCCAGGCGGCATTGAGCCGGCACTCGCTCTGGCAGACGCTACCGCGCTTATCGGCGGCGGCTTGAAAGGTGTCCTCGGCAAATGAAGCGTATCGTTGTTGGTCTGCTCTTCTCGCTTCTGGTTTCGCCCTCGCTGGCGCAGACCGCCGCCCCGGCTGACACAACGGCCCCGACCGCAACCCAGGTACCCGCCTCTCCGCCGAAGCTGGACACCGGACTGTTCGGCGACGCCAAGATCCTCAGGCCGCAAGGCGACGCGCGCGGCGTGATTTTCCTGTTCTCGGGCGATCAGGGCTGGGGGCAGACCGAGGAGACGACCGCGCAAGCCCTCGCCAAGGCCGGCGCCTTCGTCGTCGAGGTCGACCTGAAAGTCTATTCGGACGAGCTGAACAAGACTGACGGCGACTGCCTCTACCTGATCAGCGACGTCGAGGGCATCAGCTACCAGCTTCAGCGCGAGGCCGGCTCACATACCTACCGCTCGCCGATCATCACTGGCTTCGGCACCGGTGGCGCGCTCGTTCTTGCGATGTCCCAGCAGACACCGGCGGCGACGGTCGGCCGGGCGCTCGCAATCGACCCGACGACACCACCAACCTTCGCGAAACCGATGTGCGGCCTCGACCGTGACCTTCCCGAAGTTGGCGTGGAGACGGTGGAAGCCCGCTTCACCAAGGCCGCCACCAAGGCTGGCCGCGATTACGTCGCCTCGTTGATCAAACGCGACATGGACATCGACGTCGAGGACAGCACCGACGATCCGGGCAAGATCGTAGTCTCCATGCTGTCGGAGGACCTCCAGGTCGAACCGCCGTCGAAGGACCGCCTCGACAATCTGCCCCTGGAGGAACTCGGGACCGACAAGCCGTCCGACACGATCGCGATCGTCTATTCAGGCGACGGAGGTTGGCGCGACCTGGACAAGACCGTCGCCGAGAACTTCCAGAAACACGGAATGCCTACGGTCGGCATCAACTCGCTCCGCTACTTCTGGTCGGAGAAGGCGCCGGCGACCGTCGCCAAGGACCTCCAGCTTATCATTGATACCTATACGAGCCGCTGGAAGGCGCAGAAGGTGATGCTGGTCGGCTATTCGTTCGGCGCGGACATCCTGCCGGAGACCTATAATCTTCTGCCGGCGGCGACACGCGCCAAGATCCGCCAGATCACGCTGCTCGGCTTCGCCGCGCAGGGTTCGTTCGAGATTTCGGTCTCCGGTTGGCTCGGCGGCAATTCCAGCAATTCACGGCCGGCGCTGAAGCAGGTCGAGCGCATCGACCCCAAACTCATCCAATGCTTCTACGGCAAGGAAGAGGACGACAGCGCCTGCCCGAAACTCGACAAGACCAAGGCCGAACTGATCGAGACCGACGGCGGCCATCATTTCGATGGCGACTACGACGCCCTGGCCGACAAGATCCTCGCCGGGCTGAAAACACGCTGAAAATTCTTCAGCGTGTTTGAACCGTTTCGGAAGGGATGGCGACCAAAGGATATGCGCCGCTGTCGCCCTCCCGGCGCAGTCATCTGGGCCGAGCCGTTCCCCAAACCAACGGCCCGGCCCTTATTTTTCTGATCAGAGCCCTTCGAACAGAGCCGTCGACAGATAGCGCTCGGCGAAGCTCGGGATGATGATCACGATGTTCTTGCCGGCCATTTCGGGCCGCGAACCGACCTCGATCGCGGCAGCGACGGCCGCGCCAGAGGAAATGCCGACCGGAATGCCTTCCAGGCGCGCGACCTTGCGGGCCGTGTCGAAGGAAGTCTGGTTGCCGACCGTCACGACCTCGTCGATCACAGAACGGTCCAGCACGTCGGGGATGAAGCCGGCGCCAATGCCCTGGATCTTGTGAGGACCGGGCTGACCGCCCGACAGAACCGGAAAATCCTCCGGCTCGACCGCGACCATCCAGACGCCCGGGTTCTTCTGCTTCAACACCTCGCCGACGCCCGTGATCGTGCCGCCGGTACCGACGCCCGAGATCACCACATCGACAGTCCCCTCGGTGTCGTTCCAAATCTCCTCGGCGGTCGTCTTCTTGTGGATCGCCGGATTGGCCAGATTCTTGAACTGCTGCGGCATGGCCGAGCCGGGAATCTCCTTCAGAAGCTCCTCGGCCTTGCCAACAGCGCCGCGCATGCCCTTGGCACCTTCGGTCAGGACGAGTTCCGCGCCGAGCAGAGCGAGCATCTTGCGACGCTCGATCGACATCGTCTCCGGCATGACGAGGATCAGGCGATAGCCGCGAGCAGCGGCGACGAAGGCCAGCGCAATGCCGGTATTGCCGGAGGTCGGCTCGACCAGGGTACCACCCGGCTTCAGCACGCCGGCTTCTTCCATCGCGTCGACCATGGCAACGCCGATACGGTCCTTGACGCTCGAGATCGGGTTGAAGAATTCGAGCTTGGCCAGGAGGTTGGCCTTCACGCCGTGCTCGCTGGCGATGCGGTTCAAGCGAACCAGCGGGGTGTTGCCGATCGTGTCGGTGATCGAGTTATAGATCCGGCCGCGCCCGGCGAACTGCGAGGTCTGGGGCGTGCGTGCGGCAAACTGGGGCATCTGGTCCTCCCGTATCGGCCTTGCGGCCCGTGTCGTTAGAGAAAGGAGCGCGTTCAGCCAAATCAAGGGCGGCGGATACGCTCCTCAGATCGTAAAATCGTAGTTGGGCGTCGCTTCGCCGAAGACGCGGCGGGCCTGGGCGTCGCGGCAGAGATCGTCGACCGTGATCTCGGCAAGTTTTTCGAGGAAGGTTTCCGAGGCCTGATCGATGGCCGGCATCACGACGTCGCGGACGAGCGCGGACGGCTCGCCCTCATCCTCGTCGTTATCGAGCGCCGCCCCCGATGCGGCACGGACGATATCGGCGACGGTGATGCGCCGGCGCTCACGGGCAAGCTCGTAGCCGCCGCGCGGACCGCGCACGCCCTTCAGGATGCCTGAACGCACGAGAACCTGAAGCAGGGTTTCCAGATGGCGAGGAGGCAGGCTGTGGCGCGCTGCCAGAGCCTTGGCCGCAATCGGCGCCGGACGAGCATGGTAAGCGATATCGGCAACCGCAGCGATAGCAAGCAGGCTGCGGCGAGGAAGAAGATTCATCCGTGAGAAGCCTTTGAGTCGACACCGGTTGAGCCAAAGCCGCCGGCTCCCCGTGTTGTCTCGCTTATCACATCTGTCTCATGCAAAACTACTGTTTCCACGCGCGCGATCACCAATTGCGCAATTCGCGACCCGCGCGTGACGGTGAATGGCTCAGCGCCTAAATTCGCAAGTATGACCTGCACTTCGCCGCGATAGTCGGCGTCGATCGTGCCCGGCGAATTCAGCACCGTGACGCCGTTCCGGAGCGCCAGACCCGACCTTGGCCGAACCTGCCCTTCGAAGCCGTGAGGCAATTGCAGCATCAGGCCAGTGGGAATCAGCGCTCGCGCCCCAGGCGCTAACTCTATAGGGGAACGTTCTGCAACCGCTGCAACCAGATCCATGCCGGCGGCGCCCGATGTCTCGTAATGAGGCAAAGGCAAACCCTCGGCATGCGGAAGCCGCTTGACGGAAACGGTCGTCGTCATTGGCCCTTTCCCAGCAGAGAAGCGATTCGGTCGATCAGTCGGCCGGCGACTTCGTCCTTGGCCATTGCGGGCCAGGTCTCGATGCCTGCCGCGGTGACCAGGTGAACGCTGTTTGATGTGCCGCCCATGATTCCCGTCGCGGGAGAAACATCATTGGCGACGATGAGATCGCAGCCTTTGCGCGCGAGTTTCGCCTGCGCGTTGGCGATGACGTCGTTCGTCTCGGCGGCGAAACCGACGACGAGCGTGGGACGCCCGGTCTTACGCCGTGCGATGGTCGCCAGGATGTCCGGATTCTCGACAAGGGTCAGCGCCGGAGGCCCGGCGGGGCCCTTCTTGACCTTCGACGCGCGTTCCTCGGCGACCCGCCAGTCGGCAACGGCCGCGGCAAAGACGGCGACGTCCGACGGGAGGGCGCCTTCGACGGCCGCCAGCATCTCTCGGGCCGTCTCGACATGGACGGTCCGGACGCCAACCGGATCGGGAATGCTTACGGGACCGGAGATCAACACGACCTCGGCCCCGGCATCTGCCGCCGCCTGTGCGATCGCGTGGCCCTGCCGCCCGGACGAACGATTGGCCAACACCCGAACCGGATCGATCGGCTCATGCGTCGGTCCCGAAGTCACCAGAACGCGGCGGCCGGAGAGATTCTGCGCCTTCGGCACAAGGAGGTTCTCGACTGCCGCGACGATTTCCAGCGGCTCCGCCATCCGGCCGACACCCGCCTCGCCACGCTCCGCCATCGTCCCGCTGTTCGGTCCGACGAAGCGGATGCCATCCTGCCGAAGCTGTTCGACGTTCCGACGCGTCGCCGCGTTCTGCCACATCCGCGGATTCATCGCGGGAGCAACGAGGACCGGTCTGTCGGTGGCCAGCAAGGCCGTCGACGCCAGATCATTGGACAGGCCGTTCGCCATTTTGGCCAGGAGATCGGCTGTCGCCGGGGCGACCACGATCGCGTCGGTGTCCCGCGTCAGTCGGATATGGCCGATATCGTTCTCCTCGGCGAGGTCGAACAGGTCGGTGAAGACCCGATCTCCGGTGATCGCGCCCACGGCGAGCGGCGTCACGAACTTCGCCCCGGCGTCGGTCAGGATCGCGCGCACCACGGCACCGCGCTCCTTCAGGCGACGGATCAGATCGAGACTCTTATAGGCGGCGATACCCCCGCCTATGATCAGCAGGATGCGGCGGCCGGAAAGTTGGTGTTCCGTCATGGGGAAACCTTAGACCGCGATTGCCTAACGCAAATAGATCAGGATCGCGAGAAGCGCGGCGATCACCCAGAGCGCGAACGTCATCCAGCGTGAACTGCGCGAACGCGCCGCCTCGACCGAAAGCAGACTCTCCTTTGAGAGCGGGAACCCGTTGACCGTCATCTGTTCGACCTGCACCGCAATCCGCTCCGCCCTCACGAGAAGGTCCGGCACCGCGGCGATGCCCTGCACCAGTCGGCCGAGGCCGTTGACGGCATCATCCAGCTTGCCCTGCGGGCCGAGATTGCGTGTGATCCATTCGCGGACGACGGGATCGGCGGTCTTCCAGAGATCGAGCTTCGGATCGAGCGAACGCGCCACGCCTTCGACCACGACCATGGTCTTCTGCAGCATGATGAGTTCGACTTGCGTCTTCATGTCGAAGAGTTCGGTCACCTCGAAGAGCTGCGTGAGGAGCCTCGCCATCGAGATTTCCTCAGCCGTGCGGTCATGGATCGGCTCCCCGATCGAGCGCAGCGCACGCGCGAAATCCTCGACCGACTGGTCGAGCGGCACATAGCCCGCCTGGAAATGCACCTGGGCGACGCGCAAATAGTCGCGCTCGATGAAGCCGTAGAGGATTTCCGCGAGAAAGCGCCGCTCCTTCGGCCCAAGCCGGCCGGTGATGCCGAGGTCGATCGCCACGATACTCCCGGCCGCATCCACGAACAGGTTTCCGGGATGCATGTCGGCATGGAAGAAACCGTCGCGCATCGCATGGCGCAGGAACGACTGGATAAGCGTCCGACCAAGCGCCGGAAGATCGTGTCCGGCCGCGGCCAGACTGGCGTGGTCCGCGAGCGGGATACCGTCGACCCATTCGAGCGTCAGCACGTCCTTGGCGGTGCGCTCCCAGTCCACGGCCGGCACCCGGAAGCCCGGATCGTCCCGCGTATTCTCTGCGAGCTCGGACAGAGCCGCCGCTTCAAGGCGGAGGTCCATCTCAAACGCGACAGAGCGGGCCAGCGTATCGACCACAGCGACCGGACGAAGCCGCCGGGCCAGCGGACTCCAGCGCTCCATCTGGTAGGCAAAGGTATAGAACGTCTGCAGATCGCGATTAAACCGGCGGGCGACTCCCGGCCGAAGCACTTTCACCGCCACGGCGCGGCGTTTGCCGCCGCTGCGGATCTCCGCCTTGTGGACCTGGGCGATCGACGCCGCGGCGACGGGTGGACCGAATTCGGTGAAGGCGCTTTCGATGGTGCGGCCGAGCGCGCGCTCGATGCTTTCCTCGGACCCCTTGAAGGGCGGCATACGGTCCTGCAGCAATTCGAGATCGCGAGCGACCTCGGCACCCACTACGTCGGGACGCGTGGCCAGGAACTGGCCGAGTTTCACATAGGATGGTCCGAGCCGGTCGAGCGCGGCCGAAATCCTGACGGCACGGGCGTTCGGCGTCCGACGCTCGATCAGCCGGAAGATACGCACGCCGAAAGCAGCCGCCGGGGGCATGATGCTGGTGTCGAGCGAACTCAGCACGCCTTCGCGAGCGAAGACATATGCCGCCCGGGTCATGCGGCCGAGATGCGCGAGTGCGGACAGCATCGGACGGCTAAAGACGCCAGCCGGAGTGCAGCGCGGCAACGCCTGCGGTGAACGGCGTATACGAGACGCGGCTGAAGCCCGCTTTCCGCATCATGTCGGCAAGGTCGTCCGGCGGGGGAAAGCGGCGGATCGATTCCACGAGATAGCGGTAGGGCTCGCCGTCGCCCGCGATCAGCTTGCCTAGCCGCGGGATCGCCTTGAAGGAATAGGCGTCATAAATCCTGTCGAGCCCCGGCACGTCGACGGTCGAGAATTCGAGGCAGAAGAACCGGCCGCCCGGCACCAGAACCCGGCACATTTCGGCGAGAGCGAGATCCATACGGGGGACGTTGCGAAGGCCGAACGAAATCGTCACCGCCTCGAAGCCGCCGTCGGCGAAGGGCAGACTTTCGGCCGTTCCCTCCACAACCTCGACGCGATCGGCATAGCCTTCCTTCTCGGAGCGCTCGCGCCCGACCTCGAGCATCGCTGGATTGATGTCGAACAGAGTGACATGTGTCCCCGGACCGCCGCGCTTCAGCGCACGCAGGCCGATATCGCCGGTTCCGCCCGCGACATCGAGCAGCCGGAAGCGCCGCGCGCCTCTCGGAAGACCGAGTTCGTTGATGAGCGCATTCTTCCAGAGGCGATGAAGCCCGCCCGACATGACATCATTCATGATGTCGTAGCGGCTCGCGACGCGTTCGAAGACGCTGTTGACCAGGCCCTGCTTCTCGCCGAGCGAGACCGACTCAAAGCCAAAATGCGTGGTATCCGAGGCGTTCGCGCTGTTGGACATACCGACCCTTTCCATGGGCGCGGACCCTATCCTAACCGTTTGCGGCACGCTAGTTTGCGGCACCTCAGATGCCTGAACTTCCTGAAGTCGAAACAGTTCGCCGCGGATTGGAGCCCGCACTCGTCGGAGCGCGACTCGTCTCCGTCGAGGCCCGCCGCCCCGATCTGCGCTTTCCGCTGCCCGAGCATTTTGCCGTCCGCCTGACCGGCCGGCGGGTCGAATCGCTGTCGCGGCGCGCGAAGTATCTCCTCGCCGATTTCGACGACGGCACGGTGCTGATTTCGCATCTTGGAATGTCCGGCTCGTTCCGAATCGTGCCGGCGGCCGAAGCCGGGAAGGCGCCGGGCGCCTTCCATCACCCGCGCTCGAAGGCGGAGCTCCACGACCACGTCGTGTTCCGGACCGATCGTGGCGACTCCATTATATATAACGATCCGCGCCGCTTCGGTTTCATGCTGCTGACGACGCGCGCCGAACTGCCGGACCATCCTTCGATCCGCAATCTCGGTATCGAGCCTCTCGGCAATGAGCTTGATGGACCGATGCTAGCCAGAGCCTTCGCGGGACGCTCGACGAGCATGAAGGCGGCGCTGCTCGATCAGAGCGCCATCGCGGGGCTCGGCAATATATATGTGTGCGAGGCGCTCCATCGCGCCGGCATCTCGCCGAAGCGCGAGGCCAACGTCCTGGCCGCGCGAGGCGGCGCGCCGAAGGCGTCCCTGCTCGCGTCATCGATCCGTGATGTTCTGGAGGAAGCCGTCATCGCCGGCGGGTCCAGCATCAGCGATCATGTCCAGACTTCGGGTGAACTCGGCTATTTCCAGCACAGCTTCCGCGTCTATGAGCGGGAGGGCGAACCTTGCCTGCGCGCGGGATGCACAGGGACGGTCAAACGTATCGTCCAGTCGGGTCGCTCGACATTTTATTGCCCGGTCTGCCAGCGATAGTTGCTTCCGCCGTTGACCTTCGGCGATGCTCGGACTATGAGAACCGCCAATGCGGCGGGGCCCTCTCCGCCGCCAATCTTTTTTGTGCGCCTCCATAGGCGCCCGATCGTGGGAATCAGAACATGGCCAACACTGCCTCGGCCAAGAAGGCCGCTCGCAAGATCGAGCGCCGCACCGAGATCAACGGCGCTCGCAAGAGCCGGATGCGCACTTTCCTGAAGAAGGTCGAGGAGGCACTTGGCCTCCGGCGACCAGAAGGCCGCCTCCGCGGCGCTCCAGGCCGCCCAGCCCGAAATCATGCGTGCCGCACAGAAGGGTGTCCTTCACAAGAACACCGCGTCCCGCAAGGTCTCGCGCCTTTCGGCCCGCGTAAAGGCGCTCAACGCCTGATATTTCGTACGTACTGCTACGCAAAAGCCCGGCCTTGTGCCGGGCTTTTTGTTTTGCGTCATATGTCCGTTGTGGAAGCGTCACACACGGTCACGAAGCTGCGTAAGCCGCTTGACTCGGGATTCCCCCTAAATCCTGAGCGAGACGCTGAATCGGGCGCATGATCGAGTAAAAATTCGTCATATATTTCATAGGCTTATCGGCAAGACGTCAGATAGCCCACGAGTCTCCTAAGAAGAACTTCCCGACAAGGGTCATCGTTTAGAAATTTTTGCGAGAGCGATGCTTACGCGACGTTTTTGTGAATCTCTCGAAAACTCAGGCATTTGCCGTTTGCCGAAACGCCGCGAGTCAGATTGCGGCAAGACCATGGCTCGATTCGGGCGCTGAATCGTGTTGCGCCGTTCGGGCCGGCATGCCTATCTTGAACTTGTCGACGGGGCCGGGACCTCGAAGACTTCACGTCATGTGCAAGCGTATAGCGCCCTAACAAATTCTGGGGATGGAGAAGATGTGTCTGGATTCCGCTAGCAGGGGTGCTTCCGGATTCTTGAGTGGGGAAAGTTGTATTTGCGTGCTGTTGCTCCCCTTACCCTAGTGCTGCGTACAAAAATCAATCGATAAAAATCTTGGGTAAGGCGCGTATATTACGCGCTTAGGAGCTAGAATGGATCAAGATCACAATCCGGGTCATGCCGGGAATGTTGATGCGTCGTCCGCCTATCAAAACCTAGCCCGCACACGCGAGGCGCAATTGGTTGATGTACGGACGAGGGCCGAATGGAGTTTCGTCGGAATTCCGGACCTGGGCGGGATGGGTAAGGAGCCCATCCTTCTCGAATGGCAGGTCTGGCCAACGATGCAGGTCGCTGGAGATTTCCTTGATCGACTTGCAGCAGAACTCGCTAGCCGCGGCCTGGATGAAAAAACGCCGCTCTACTTCCTATGTCGGTCCGGCGTCCGCAGCAGTGCTGCGGCCGTGGCCGCTGTCGAGGCTGGGTTTGGGAACAGCTTCAACATCAGCGGCGGCTTCGAAGGCCCGCTGAATGATGACCGGCATCGGGGCGCAGTCGTTGGCTGGAAGGCCAGCGGACTTCCTTGGATACAGAGTTGAGGATCGCCGCCATGTCAGAAGACCTTTCGTTCGACCCCGCGGGCCGGGCTCATCTTGACGCCGCCCGCTTCAACTCTAGTGAACATTTTCAGGAGGCTTCCATGTCTGCGCCCGCTCACCTCCCCTCTGGCGGTGACTTCGAGTCCGCTTGGCAGCGGACTCAGAAACGCCTGCGCGCGGAATTGGGCGAAGACATCTATCTGTCTTGGTTCGCCCGCATCGAGCTCGAGCGCGTGTCGGATTCCGGCATGGCGCATCTCTCCGTACCTACGCGGTTCCTGAAGAGCTGGATTCAGTCGCACTACGCCGAGCGCATCGTACGCGCCTTTTCGGCAGAGCACGGCGATATCCGCCAGATCGAGCTTGAGCTGCGTACCGTCGGCGTGCGTCCGCAGCCCGTCCGCGGCGCGACCGCCCAGCCTGTCGCCGCGAAGCCGGAGCAGATCGACGTCCAACGTCCGACCGCCGATCCGACCACCGCCGCGCTCGTCGGCTCGCCGATCGACCATCGTCTGGCCTTCGACAGCTTCCTCGTCGGCCGCTCGAACGCCCTCGCCCACGCCGCCGCCCGGGAAGTTGCCTCGGCACGTCCATCGGAGGCGATCCGATACAATCCGCTCTACATCCATTCGGCCGTCGGTCTCGGCAAGACGCATCTTCTGCATGCGATCGCCGGCGCGGCGGAAGCCGGCGGACGTCGCGTCGTCTATCTGACGGCCGAGCGCTTCATGTTCGGCTTCGTCTCGGCACTTCGCGCCCAGACCTCGCTCGCCTTCAAGGAGACGCTTCGCGGGATCGACATGCTCGTCATCGACGACGTGCAGTTCCTGCAGGGCAAGACCGTTCAGGCGGAGTTCGGCCACACGCTGAACGCCCTGATCGACGCCGGCCGCCAGGTCGTCGTCGCGGCGGACCGTCCTCCGGCGGAGCTTGAAAGCCTCGACGAGCGTCTTCGCTCTCGTCTGGCCGGCGGCCTTGCCGTCGAGATGGGTTCGCTCGATGAGGAACTGCGGCTGCAGATCCTGCGCAACCGCCTCGCGGCGGCTCAGGAGGCTCATCCGAACTTCGACGTTCCTCCGTCAGTCCTCAGCTATGTCGCCCGCACGGTGACGGCGAACGGCCGAGATCTCGAAGGTGCCATCACCCGTCTTATGGCCCACAACACACTGACCGGCACCCAGATCACGCTGGAAATGGCCGAGGAAGCGCTGCGCGACCTCGTCCGCAATCGTGAGCCGAAGCGGGTCAAGATCGAGGACATCCAGCGCATCGTCGCCCGCCACTACAATGTGTCGCGCGCCGACATCCTGTCTGCTCGTCGCACAGCGACCGTCGTTCGTCCGCGCCAGATCGCGATGTATCTCGCCAAAGTGCTGACATTGCGCTCGCTTCCGGAGATCGGACGGCGTTTCGGCGGCCGCGATCACACCACGGTGCTGCACGCCGTTCGCAAGATTGACGGCCTCCTGAAGGCGGACAATTCGCTGGCCGAAGATGTCGATCTCCTGAAACGCATGCTTTCTGAGTGATTAACGACCATTTGGCCGCGCCCGGCTTGCAGATTTCGATCCGAGCGGCCAATGTCGCTGCCCCCGGCGTGTGGGGTCGCGGACGTCCCCACGTCCGCGCCGCCGGTGAGAGCACGGAGCTGAGTTAGATGAAGGTCACCCTTGAGCGGGCGGCGCTCCTGAGATCGCTCGGGCACGTCCACCGCGTCGTTGAACGCCGGACGACGATTCCGGTCCTGTCCAACGTTCTGCTCCGCGCAGGTTCAGACGGACTTCGCCTCCAGGCGACCGACCTCGATCTACAGGTCGTCGAGACCGCCGTGGCAGATGTCGCCGATGCCGGCGCGACCACGGTTCCGGCGCATACCTTCTATGACATCGTCCGCAAATTGCCGGACGGCTCGCAGGTGGTCCTGGAGCAGACCGGCGATACCGGCACGCTGACCATCCGCGCCGGCCGCTCGCGCTTCGCGCTGCAGACGCTTGCGGAATCCGATTTCCCGGATCTCGCGGCAGGCGATCTGCCGATCCGTTTCGAACTGTCCGCTGCGGATCTGAAGCGGCTGATCGACAAGACTCAGTTCGCGATCTCGACCGAAGAGACGCGCTACTATCTGAACGGCATCTTCCTCCACGCGATGGAAGTGGAAGGAAACTCCGTCCTTCGTGCGGTCGCCACCGACGGCCATCGCCTCGCTCGGGTCGAAATGCCGGCGCCGAAAGGCACGGCCGGCATGCCGGGCGTCATCATCCCGCGCAAAACAGTCTCCGAGGTGCAGCGCCTCGTCGAGGATCCGAACGGTTCGGTGCTGATCGAGCTTTCGGCGACCAAGGTCCGTTTCACGCTCGGCGACGTCGTCCTGACCTCGAAGCTGATCGACGGCACTTTCCCGGATTACTCGCGCGTCATTCCGGCGGGCAACGACAAGCAATTGATCGTCGACAAGGCGGAATTCGTCAGTGCGGTCGATCGCGTCTCGACCATCTCGTCCGAGCGTGGGCCGCGCCGTGAAACTGGCGCTGAATGACGGTAAGCTGACACTCTCTGTGACAAACCCGGACTCCGGCAGCGCCACCGAGGAGATTGAGGTCGATTACGGCGCGAGCGCGCTCGATATTGGCTTCAACTCGCGCTACCTGCTCGACATTGCCGCCCAGATCGACAACGACACGGCGTTGCTGAAGCTGGCCGATCCCGGGCTCGCCGACCCTGATACAGGACAAGGAGGGCTCGTCCGCCCTTTATGTCCTGATGCCGATGCGGGTGTGACGGCGACGGATTCCGCTCCACTGCGGGTCGCTATTCACCGGCTTCGCCTGACCCAGTTCCGCAATCATGCCACGCTCGACATCGCGACGCGCGGTCGGGATGTTGCGCTCATTGGGCCGAACGGTGCCGGCAAAACCAATATTCTCGAAGCCGTTTCCATGCTGGCGCCCGGCCGTGGCCTTCGCCGCGCGACACTGCCGAGCTGTCGCGCGCGGAGGGTTCCGGCGGCTGGACCGTTGCCGCCGATCTCGACGGTGCGCTTGGCGAGGCCAAAATCGGCACCGGTGTCGAGCACGGCGAGACGGCGAGAGCGGCCGCAAGCTTCGCATCAACGGCGCCAATGCGTCGAGCGCGGGCGCGCTGTCCGACCATCTACGCATCGTCTGGCTGACGCCCAGCATGGACGGGCTGTTCAGTGGCTCGGCCGGCGACCGCCGCCGCTTCCTCGACCGTCTGGTACTGGCGGTCGATCCCGATCACGGCACACGGGTCAGCGCATTCGAGCGTGCGCTTCGCTCACGCAACAAGCTCCTGGAAGAGCCGAGTTCGGACCCTCGCTGGCTCGATGCCATCGAGCGCGAGATCGCGGAACTCGCCGTCTCGATCGCCGCGGCGCGCATCGACACGGTTGGCCGACTCTCCGCCCTGATCGCGGAAACCCGCGACGACGACGACGCCTTTCCCCATGCCGAAATCGCGCTCGGAGGCTGGATGGAGGCAGAGATCGAAGCCGGCAACGCTGCCGATGTCGAGGACGCCTACCGCGTCCGCCTGCGTGAGCTTCGCAGATCGCGACCGTGCCGCCGGCCGGACGATCGAAGGTCCTCACGCCTCCGATCTCTCCGTCGTGCACGGTCCGAAACAGGTACCTGCCGACACGCTGCTCGACGGGCGAGCAGAAGGCGCTGTTGCTCGGCCTGGTCCTCGCCCATGCGCGCCTGGTGACGCGGCTTGTCGGGCGCGACGCCGCTTGTCCTGCTCGACGAGGTGGCCGCCCACCTCGATCCGGAGCGCCGCGCCGCGCTTTACGAGTTCCTCGACGAGCTCGGCGCTCAGGCCTGGATGACCGGCGCGGACGCGGCGCTGTTCGATTCGCTGCCGGAGGACCACGCCGTCTTTGCTGTCTCGCCAGGTCACGCCGAACCGATCCAGAGCCATGAGCGTCGCCCTGCTCGCAGACGCCCGCGCGGCGCTGAAGACGATCTTCGGCTACGACGATTTCCGCATTGGCCAGGAGGAGGTCTTGTCCGCCGTTCTCGCGGGCGAGGACGTGCTGGCGGTGATGCCGACCGGCAGCGGCAAGTCGATGTGCTACCAGCTTCCGGCCATCCTGCAGGGCGGGCTGACGCTCGTCGTCTCGCCTCTGATCGCCCTGATGCGCGACCAGGTGCAGCAGATGACGGCGGTCGGCATCGCCGCGGCGACGCTGAATTCGACCAATGACGAGGCGGAAGCCCGCGCGGTGTTCGACCTGATCCGCGCCGACGAACTCCGCCTCCTCTTCGTCTCGCCCGAGCGGCTTGTCGGAAGCGGCGCTGACGGCTCTGCTGGCCCGCGCCGGGGTGACGCGGCTTGCGATCGACGAGGCGCATTGCGTCTCGCAATGGGGCCATGACTTCCGGCCGGAATACCGCCAGACTCGCGCGCGTCCGCGAGACGCTCGGCAATGTTCCGACCATCGCTCTGACTGCGACCGCGGACGCGACCACCCGTGCGGATATCGCCGCCTCGCTGTTCCCGCAATCCGCCGAAGATCGTCGTCCAGAGCTTCGACCGGCCGAACCTCGATCTTCGGTTCGAGCCGAAGGACCAGCCGCGCCGCCAGATCGAGGACGTCGTGCTGCGCCACAAGGCACGGGCCGGCGTCGTCTACACCGCCTCGCGCAATCGGGCCGAGCACCCTCGCCGAGTGGCTCTCCGGCAAGGGCCACCGCGCGCTCGCCTATCACGCCGGCATGGACCAGGGCGCGCGCTCGCGCAACCAGGACGCCTTCCTGCTGGAGGACAATGTCGTGATGTGCGCGACGGTCGCCTTCGGCATGGGCATCAACAAGCCGGATGTGCGCTTCGTCGTCCATGCCGACATGCCGGGCGGCATCGAGGCCTATTACCAGGAGATCGGCCGCGCCGGTCGCGACGGTCTGCCGGCCGAGACCCTGACGCTCTACGGCCTCGAGGACATGGCGCTGCGCCGCCGCCAGATCGACGAGAAGAACGGCGGCGAGGAGCGCCGCCGCGTCGAGCACAAGAGGCTGTCGGCGATGATCGACCTCTGCGAAGCCTCGATCTGCCGGAGGCAGGCGCTGCTGGCCTATTTCGGCGAGACGAGCGGCCCGTGCGGTCGCTGCGACCTCTGCTCCGGCCAGGCCCGGCTGGAGGACGCGACCGTCATTGCCCAGAAGATCCTGTCGGCCGTGGTCCGAACCGGCGAGCGCTTCGGCGCGGGCTATCTCGCCGACATCCTGCTCGGCGAAGCGACCGACGCGGTCGTCCGCAACCGTCACGACGGGCTGAAGACGTTCGGCGCAGGCAAAGACCGCAGCCGTCGTGCCTGGACAACGACCGTTCGTCAGTTGTTCGCTGCCGGCGCACTCGGCGGAAGCCAGCGAGGAGCACGGCGGCTTTCGCATCACCGATCACGGCGCGAACATCCTGATGGGCCAGCGAGACGATTTCGCTGCGCGTCCAGCCTGAGCGGGAGAGCGGCGCCTGCGGCGTCCGAGAAGGCGCTGCCCGACGGCATGGACGAGGCCTCGGCCGCGCTGTTCGAGCACCTGCGGACGCTGCGGCTGACGCTCGCCCGCGAAGAAGGCGTCGCGGCCTATGTGGTGTTCCCGGACCGGACCCTGATCGAGATGGCGCAGATCCGCCCGAAGACCCGAAACGACCTGCTTCTGATGCAGGGCGTCGGCACGGCAAAACTGGCGACGATACGGGGATGTTTTCCTTGCGGCGATCCGCGACTTTCAGCAGCGTGCAGAATCCGGTCCTAAAAGCGTGAAATTCGAGCCGTTTCGGCCCTATATTAGAAGGCCTGAGCGAATCGTCTTGCGTTCGCGGCCAAACACGCCTGAATCTCCAAGGAATTTTGTTCATGTCCCAACCCGCCGGATCGCCTCCGTCCGACGCTGAATATGGCGCGGAATCGATCAAGGTCCTGAAGGGCCTTGACGCCGTCCGTAAACGGCCGGGAATGTATATCGGCGACACCGATGACGGTTCGGGCCTGCACCATATGGTCTACGAGGTCGTCGACAACGCGATCGACGAGGCTTTGGCCGGTCATGCCGACCTCGTGACGGTGACCTTGAACGCCGACGGTTCGGTCACGGTGTCCGACAACGGTCGCGGCATTCCGACCGACATCCATTCCGGCGAAGGTATCTCCGCGGCCGAGGTCATCATGACCCAGCTGCACGCCGGCGGTAAGTTCGACCAGAACTCCTACAAGGTTTCAGGCGGTCTGCACGGCGTCGGCGTCTCGGTCGTCAACGCGCTGTCGAGCAAGCTGACCCTGCGCATCTGGCGTAACGACCAGGAGCACCATGATGACCTTCACGCACGGCGATGCCGACGCGCCGCTGAAGGTCGTTGGCCCGGCGAACGGCAAGCGCGGCACCGAGGTGACCTTCCTGCCCTCGACCAAGACATTCACATCGGTCGAGTTCGACTACGCGACACTCGAGCATCGCCTGCGCGAACTCGCCTTCCTGAACTCCGGCGTCCGCATCATCCTGACCGATTCCCGCGGCGTCGAGATCAAGCGCGAAGAGCTGATGTACGAGGGCGGCATCGAGGCCTTCGTCCGCTATCTCGACCGGACCAAGAAGCCGCTCGTCGACGCCCCGATCGTCGTTCGCGGCGAGCGCGACGGCATCACCGTCGAGGCGGCGTCTCTGGTGGAACGACTGCTATTACGAGAACGTCCTCTGCTTCACGAACAACATCCCGCAGCGTGACGGCGGCACCCATCTCGCCGGCTTCCGCGCAGCGCTGACCCGTCAGGTGACGGGCTATGCCGACAGCTCGGGCATCACCAAGAAGGAAAAGGTCTCGCTGACCGGCGACGATTGCCGCGAAGGCCTGACCTGCGTCCTGTCGGTGAAGGTTCCGGACCCGAAATTCTCCTCCCAGACCAAGGACAAGCTGGTTTCGTCCGAGGTGCGCCCGGCCGTAGAGAACGCGCTGAACCAGGTGCTGTCCGAATGGTTCGAGGAGCACCCGGCCGACGCCCGCATCATCGTCGGCAAGGTCGTCGAGGCGGCCGCCGCGCGCGAAGCCGCGAGCAAGGCGCGCGAGCTGACGCGCCGCAAGGGCGCGCTCGACATGGCGTCAGCTTCCCGGGCAAGCTGGCGGATTGCCAGGAGCGCGATCCGGCGAAGTCCGAACTCTTCCTCGTCGAGGGCGACTCGGCCGGCGGCTCGGCCAAGCAGGGCCGCGACCGTGGCTTCCAGGCGGTTCTGCCGCTGCGCGGCAAGATCCTCAACGTCGAGCGCGCGCGCTTCGACCGCATGCTCGGCAGCCAGGAGATCGGCACCCTGATCACCGCGCTCGGCACCGGCATCGGCAAGGACGAGTTCAACCCGGACAAGCTGCGCTATCACAAGATCATCATCATGACGGACGCGGACGTCGACGGTTCGCATATCCGCACCCTGCTGCTGACCTTCTTCTACCGGCAGATGGGCGAGCTCCTTGAGCGCGGCCACATCTACATCGCCCAGCCGCCGCTTTACAAAGTCGCGCGCGGCAAGTCCGAGCAGTATCTGAAGGACGAGCGGGCGCTCGAAGACTATCTCGTCGGCACCGGCTCGGACGGCGTGGTTCTCAAGCTCGCGACCGGCGAGGAGCGCAGCGGCGCAGACCTCGGCGCGGTCATCACCGAAGCCCGCGCCGTCCGCAGCACGCTGCAGGGCATGCACTCCCGCTACAATCGCTCGGTCGTCGAGCAGGCGGCGATTGCCGGCATTCTCAAGCCGTCCATTCTCGCTGACGAACAGGCCTCGGCCGATGCGGTGGCAGAGATCGCCTCGCGGCTCGACGCGATTTCGGACGAGACCGAACGCGGCTGGGCCGGCTCGATTGACGAGAACGGCTTCCTGTTCGAGCGCACCGTGCGCGGCGTCCGCGAGGCGGTCCGCCTCGACCCCGCACTCCTCGCCTCGGCCGATGCCCGCAAGCTCGACGAGCATGCCGCCGGCCTGAAGGAGGTCTACGGCGAAGCGGCCGTGCTGCAGCGCCGCGAGGAACGAGACGACCATCCACGGGCCGACCGACCTGGTCGAGGCGGTTCTCGCGACCGGCCGTAAGGGCATCTCGCTGCAGCGTTACAAAGGTCTCGGCGAGATGAACCCGGAGCAGCTCTGGGAGACGACGCTCGACATCAACGCCCGCTCGCTCCTGCAGGTGAAGATCAAGGAAGGCGACGATGCCGACGACATCTTCACCCGCCTTATGGGCGAAGTCGTCGAACCGCGCCGTGAGTTCATCCAGGAGAATGCGCTGACCGCCAGCGTGGACGTGTAAGCTACTACTGGTGGTCAGTTCGCCAAATAATGAGAATTGCACACCAAAAGCTGAGAATGGCTCCACCAATAAATGAGAATGAACTGATCCGGCGTTAGGGCATCCCAACCCGGTCGGATGCGCGACCACGCGGAACCGCACACCCGGATCTGGCTACGGTTCGACGAGAGCGGCGACATTCCTCGGACCTAGCACAGGCGTCAGTCGGGCGCATTCCACCGCAGCGAGCGCTGGGGTGGAACCTTGCCAAGGTTGGGGTCGAGGGTTCGAATCCCTTCGCCCGCTCCAGTTTCCAAAGACGAGCGTTTGCAACGGCGATTGGGTGGCCGCTCCCCCAGTTGCTCCCCCAAGTTGCTCCCCCAAAGCGGGATCGCCCATCGGACTGCCCCTGGGAGTCCCTTGCGAAGGCCTCGGAGCCGGCAATTTCGTAGCCGGCACAACTACCACGCGAGGCCCGCCGCTCGGCAGCGGCTCAGTCGTCCGTTCCCTGGGGAGAGAGTGCCCGTCCTTGCGGGCAGCGGCCGCGGCGGGGTGGGGCCACGGCAAGTCCTTCCCGCCCCGGGACAATCCGTCTCCCGGGCAAGCTCATCCGGATTTCCTAGACCAGTGGTCGATCCTTTCGATCCTGGGAGTCCGAACATGAATGAGCCATCCCGCGTCTATGCATCGGCGGGTCTCGCCTTTTTGCGCCCAAAGCATCCCCTGCTTCAGGGTTGCCACCGTAGTCCTGCCAACTCCGCCCATGGGGCAGCACACCATCGGCGCCCGGTTGCAGGAAGCGCCAGCAGCCCGCCAGACGGCCCCGCAATGCATCGCGGCTTGCAGGGATTCGGTAGGGATTCGATCCCGGGTGCAGGCGGGATGCGGTGATGGAGACCTTCATTTTCGCGGGATCGAAAGGCGGCGCGGGGCGCAGCGCTGCGCTTTGTCTATGAGGACCCGAAAGGCTTGGAGGTCGTGTCTGACGGTCGTTCGCTCGCGGTACGTGACGCGACGCTCGGCACGAACGATGTTTATCCGGTCAGCCAGACGCCCATGAAGTTCCTCGTCCAAGAGAAATTCGATCTCGCCAGCGACACGAACGTCAATGACGTCCGTATCGGCAAGGATGGCCTGATCGTCGTCGATTTCGACGCCCGGTCCACCTTCGGCGGAAGCTCCCGGATCCAGCTCGTCTTCGACGCCATGGCCGATCGACTGCGGCAATGGACCGTCACCGACAACCAAGGGTTTCGGACGACTGTGATCCTTACCGACGTGACCGTGGTCCCGCGCTTGGTGGCCGTGCGATAGGTCTCCGCGAATTTCCTGTGAGGAAAAGTCTCGCCCGACCGATCATCGCCCCCGCTTCGACGCCGATCGTAACGGGAAGGCTCAGAGATGGCTGAAGGACCCGTCGCGGCCACCCTCGAAATCAAACTCATAAAGCCTCACCGGTCCGAGCGCGGGCAGACGCTGTCCCAGAAAGAAAGTGAAGGCGTTCGGGGGGCACCGAACAGGTGGCTCCTCCCCCGAACCTCTCCGCGCGACCGACCAGAGCGCTTGGCGGGTGGATCTCTGCCACAAGCATTACGATATGCATACCTAAGAATGCATAAGCATCCATACGTTTATCTGTCTCAGTATCCGTTTCCGACTACATGACGCTCGGGACGCATCAATCATCACAGACGCATCAATCATCACACCCGTCCGAACCATGCGGGGCGAGAGAGCCCTGCATTGATGCAAGACGTGTCGTTTTGGGTGAACCCCGCTGGCAGGCAGAGGACTTCGGCGGGCCGGCGTAAAGAAACTCGGCCTGTATCGGGGCATCTGAAAGCCCGAGAGGTCATTGCGGCCGCCCCGGGATTTTTGGGGGCGCCAGGGGACTTCTTGACGATGGACGATCCAGGCAAGGCGAAATGGATTGTATGGCCAGCAGCGCCTGTTGTCCTGCGCTATGGATTGGCTTTCGTCTCGGTCGCTGCGGCTTTCGGCCTGCATTATACGTTTCTATACTTCCATTTGCCCGAGACTTTTACCGCGTTGGCGCTATCCGCAATTGCGATCACGTTTTGGTACGGCGGCACCACACCCGGCGTTCTCGCGGCTTTGCTCTCGTTGGTCGCCCGCGTCCATCTCTTCAAAGTCCTTCAGCCACAAGTCGATGCCGCGGCTCGCGTTCTTGATGTCGTTGTGTACACCCTCCTGTTTCTCATCTTTGCGCTGGTGATGATCAGGCTTACGCGAGCGCGAGATGAGCTTGAGGTCAAAGTCGCAGAGCGAACAGCAGAACTTACTGAGGCTAATGCGGACCTGACGCTTGAGATCGCCGAGCGCAGGCGGGCGGAAAATCTGACCGGCCAGGTCTTCGAGACCTCTCCTGATGGCATAGCCATCGTCGGACGAGACGACCGGTACCAGCGGGTCAACCCGGTCTTTGAGCGGAATTGGGGAATGCCGGCCGAGAGGATCGTCGGGATGCATATGGCTGACCTCCTCGGCAGCGAGGTCTTCGAGCAGACGATCAAGCCGCATTTGCACCGCTGCCACGCGGGAGAAGAGGTCAGGTACGGAGAGTGGTTCACCAATTCTCTCGGCGCGCGCTACATGGCGGTGACCTACTCGCCTCTGCGCCCGGACTTGGACCGGGTGGAAGCGGCGCTCGTGATCGCCCACGACCTCACCGATTACATGCTGGCCTCGGAAGCCTTGCGCGAGGCACAGACGGAGCTCGCACACGTCAATCGCGTGGCGACCATGGGGCAACTGACCGCCTCGATTGCTCATGAAGTCAACCAGCCGGTCGCCGCGATGGTCACCAACGCATATGCCGCCATGCGTTGGGCGGACGCCCAACCGCCTGATCTGGCGGAGGTCCAACACGCCCTCGACCGTATCGTCAAGGACGGCGCTCGAGCCGGCGAAGTCATCAATCGGATTCGCGCCCTCATCAAGAAGGCTCCGCCGCGGAAGGAGCTCTTGGACATCAACGAAACCATCCTCGAAGTCATCGCCCTGGCGCGAGGCGAAGTGCTGAAGAATGGCGTCTCACTGCAAACCCAATTCGCGAACGGCTTGCCGCTCGTTCAGGGCGACCCGATCCAGTTGCAGCAAGTGACGCTCAACTTGATCATGAATGCCGTCGAGGCGATGAGCGAGGTCAGCGAGGGGGCACGACAACTGCTGATCTCCACCGAGAGCGACGCATCGAACGGCGTGCTCGTCGCGGTGCGAGATTCAGGCCCCGGCCTGAAGCCGGAGAGTCTCGGCCAGCTCTTCGACGCGTTCTACACGACCAAGCCCAGCGGCATGGGCATGGGACTGTCGATCTGCCGCTCGATCATCGAAGCCCACGAGGGGCGGATGTGGGCTTCCGCGAACGTACCCCGGGGCGCCGTCTTTCAGTTTACCCTGCCTCGGCACCCCGAGACGGCATCGTAACTCAGCGCCCGGATGTCCCGCTGTGCGTCGATTGTGTTGAGAAACTCTGATTTCGGTCGAAGCCAGTTGAGGTGGCCTGTCGGGCTGGTGAAGCGACGGGCGCTGGCGCGGAGCTTTTTGCATAGCGTAGCGCCAGGGTCGGTCGCAGGTTGAAGGTCGAGGCGAACTCGGCAGGCGACTGCCGGTCGCTGCCCCAGACTAAAAAAGGCCGCCCTTGCGGAGCGGCCTTTTCCGGCTGAGTGCTAATCGCCCCATGCGTCCGATGGCCGATACGACCGAGGCAGGCCTTCGACCGAGGCGCGGCCCTCGCGAAGCACGGGCGCCCGTGTCGCCGTGTACGAACGAACAGGGAGGCCTTCATCTCGAATGCGCGCCTGCTCTCGCCCATCCGGGCCGCTGTTCTGCCCCCCATGGCCGCCGCCATGGCCGCCGCCGTGGCCGCCGCCGTGGCCGCCGCCGCGGGCCATTGCGGTATTAGCGCTCAGGGCAACCAGGCCAGCAAGGATCAGAGTACGATAAACCGACATGTACATTTCCACTTGAGTTCACGCCAAACACTATGTCTTGCGTGTATTCGTTGCTCTCTTCGAGAGATACGAGCTCTATGCTTGTATTTTGGGCAATATAATAGAACGTTGCTTATTTCAAAGTGCTACATAGGTGTCTAGTGTCGCTTCCAATAGCGTTGAATGACTATACCTCTGTTTAGGGCCGCAGCGAGCAACGCCCTGTCGCGTTCGCCAGCGCATTCACGAGCAGGCCCTCGGGGCATCTAGCGGCTTCGGCGTGAGAAAGCCGACATCCAACCGTGGCCTGAACCGGGCGGATCGGTTGCATTCGCCATTCAATGGAACTAACTGTGCTAAAGCAACCAAGGGAGGGTCGCATGGCAGCCGTCATTGGCCGAGGGACCACATCCAAGAGAAAATCCCCGACCGCCCAAGGCGAAGTGACGGAGGATCTCCTGCGGCCGGAGATGATCGAATTCGCCAAGGTGGTTTCGTCCGTCCCACGGCATTCGCTCCAGGTGGCGTACGTGGCCCGGATCCTGAAGGCCGCCTCGCTGGTTTTGGCCGGGACGTCGACGCAGACGATGGCGACGGCGCTGACTGCGTCGAGCGATCTGGGCGTACTTGCCCGTGCCCTTTCGGACGCCGCGTCTTCGCCTGCTGTGGCCGAACTGGATCCTACCGCAGAGCTGATCGCGGCAGGTGTCGAACGCAAGAATGAACTGATCGAGATGGCGGGAGGTCTGCTCAGCGCCAAGAACGCGGGCCTCGCCATGGGCATTTCGCGTCAAGCGATCGAAAAGCGACGGAAGTCCGGAGGCTTGATCGGGATACGGGCAGGGGGCGAGTACCGATATCCGGCCTTTCAATTCCGGGACGGCGCGCTGGTGCTGGGCCTCGACGATGTCTTGAAGAGCTTGCCGATCAAGGCGGAATGGATGCGTCTGGAATGGCTTCTCACGGCTTCTCCGGAACTGGAAGGAGTGAAGCCGCTGGAAGCTCTGGAGAAGGGCAGGACCAGGGAAGTCATTGAGACGGCCGCTGCCCATGGCGACCTCTACTGAGGACAAGGGAGCGCCCGGGCCGACCGCAGCTCCCCCTCCTCCTGCTGATTTCGACAGGCGCATTCTTCCGGTCGAGACCGTCGACCCGTCGACCGACCTTTTCCGCGTGCACCAGGAAACATGGGCTCCGGTCTTTTTCGGGCCGCCAAAGGGCAGGCTCCCGCTCTATCGCTTCGATGCGCCCGACGGCTCGTTTGGCACGCTCTACGTCGGTTTCACGCTAGAGGCCGCCTTCGTCGAGGCGTTGGTCCGCAATCCCGCGCTGAAGCTGGTCAGCCAGACCGAGGTGGATCGCCGGCGATGGTCGGTTCTCCGCGCGTCGAGGGCGTTGACCTTGGTCCGGCTGTTCGGTCCCGGGCTGTCTGCCGTTGGGGCGACGTCCGGCGTTAGCAGTGGTGGCTATGCCGTGTCCCGAGCATGGTCGCACGCGGTCTGGAACCATCCGTCGCAGCCGGATGGAATCATCTACCGATCGAACCACGACGATGACCGTCTGTGCGCGGCCATCTTCAAACGCCCGTCCGCGGACATTTCAGCAGGATCACTGCCCGAACCATTCTCGACCGTATGGCTCAGCGCCACCTTGCGGGAATACGGCAAGGCGCTGGATCCCGACAGGTAAATTCGAATTACGCCGTGCCCCGATCAGCCTCCCGTTCCGCCTCCTGACCTCGCCCTCGGTCATGTGGCCGATCATGTCGTTGGGCATCGCCGGGACGGCCAATTTGGCCCTAGGCTGGAACACGAGGTCCCGGCTTTGTAGGTGGGAAAGTGAGATTCCGCCTGTCCGGGGTCCACTTGCGGACACCAGGGGCCACTTCCTTGCCTTCGTTCTTGGCATAGGTTTGGGCAACCGCGGCACCCGTTAGAACGAGGCCTAGGCGGAGTGTCAACGATTAGCCGTGCGAAGTAGCGACCGCCCTAGTCACTCCTGAACTCGTCATTGCGAACGACGCGCTCTCCCAACTGAGCCGTCAAGCTGTCGTTTCCGGCCTTCGTTGTGACCACAGTGTGACAGGCTCATGAAACCGTTTAGCCGCCCAATCGTTTCCCTTCAGACGATCTTGGAAGGGATCGACCATGACCAAATTTCTCGCTTCGGCCGCTTTGGCTGCCCTTATTGGCGCTGCCGCCTTTACTTCACCGGCGGCTGCGCAGGTAAGTATCGACCTTGGAGTCGGCGGCGACCGCTATAATGACGACCGCGATTACGGCGACCGCGACTATCGCTCAGGCCGCCCCGGCGTCCCTGTCTACAGTGGCCGCAGCGTTACTCGTGAGGAATGCTATGACCGCCGGTCCGTTCGGTGGGTTAATGGCCGCAGAGTTGTAAGAACGGTTCGGGTCTGCGAGGACTGATACTGCTTCGAGGGCAAACTGCGATCGCCCTCGGGCGGCCGTTTTTTTGCCTCAAGCCAGCTTGGCTGTGACGACAGTGTGCCGGCTTAATCGTCGTCCGGTCGGACACCGCTGGTGGTTGGACAATCCGCGCGATTTTGTTGCACTAGGGCGCATCATTGATGCGGTGTCGTGCGGCTTTGCTTGTCTATGAGGTTGAAGAGGTCGACCATTTCGACAGCCTCTTCCAACGATAGGCCGACCATCGGGACATCGTTCAAAGCCGGGTTGCCTCTCTGAACGACGAACACGGTCCACGTGCCTTCGCTCTCTTCGCGGAGCCCGTAGGGCAAGTCCATGATGCCACCCGCTGGTGCGTCTATGGTGCCCGAATGAGGTGGAGCTGTTTCAGGTCTTGCCGTCGTCGGTCGTCAAGCTCTGCCTTTCCAGTCCTTCGCCTCGCCTCGAATAGCGCTAAGTGCTGCCCGGCTTTCCTGGATCATTTCTTCGCGAAGTTCGGGGTCGTTCACCAACGCTGATAGCAGCCCATTCGAGCAAGTTCGAGATCGCGTCCAGAGCGTTCACGCCTGCCTTCGGAGGCAAGAGGCCAAGGCTTCTGTCTCCCGATGGCCATTCTGTCGTCGTGAATGATGCGGTCGTTCATTTCATGATGGCCCACTATGATCTTGCACCAAGATCCTCCGTTCCCTCGTCCTCATCGGCATCGACGAGCGTCTCGGTGGCTTTCGCCTACGCCGCGATAGGCTTCTTGATGATCTGCATCAGTCGCCTGCGACTGTTGCCGTGTTCCTTGATGAGCCTTCGGGCTCGGGCCGCCGGAATGCCTTCGCTCTGGACCAGGTCGATGACCTCGACGCTGTCATCGTGGTCATGGCTCTCTTCTGGTTTGGTGCTGCGGTGTTCGGTTGGCATGGGTATATTCTCCTTGAACCTGAACAACTCCGACAGGCGACGGCCGTTCCTTCAGACATGACAAGGAGAACAGATGACCGAACGGCGCGTCCGGCTCGGGGTAACGTCGGCGACGAGCGTCGCAAGCGGCAGGGTTCGAGCGCATTGCCGGCCTGGAGCCGGATGAAAAGGACGTCGAGACCATGCGTCACGTCATCAGGGCGAAGATGGCCAAATGGGACCCGTCGAAGTTCGAGGACCGCTACGAGAGAACGCGGTGAAGAAGATGCTGAGCGAGAAGCAAAAGGGCCACGTCCTCAAGGCGGCGCCGGCCGCTCCGGAAGTCCGACAAAGCACGAGAAGGTGGTCAGCATGTTCGATGCCCTGCGCCGGTCGATCGAGTTCAGAGCAGGCGAAACGGCCGAAGGCGGAGAGGAAGAGGGCAAGGCCCGGCCAAGGGCAAGAGGAGCGCGGCATGATCGACCCGTCGCCAAGGCGCCGAAAGGTAACAGCGGCGTTGCTGTGGCTATTCGGCTGGCTCTGATGCGGGTTGGCTCCGCTAGGCCACCTTGGCTCCTTTCGTTGCGCCGACTTCCGATGGTGGAGCGTGATCAGTCGATCCGGCTCGTGAATGCCGTAAACGAAGATTCATCCCCTGTAGTGGCCGATGAGGGGCAATGCGGATTTGATGACGTCCGGCATGAAGCGATGGCTTGTCCGGCAACCGTGCGGGACTGGCCGAAGTAGGCCCAACGAAGGCTCGATCACGCGGTCGTAGATCCAGGCAGGGAGAACTCCTGAATCTGGCACTCGGGATCTAGTGGTTACTGCTGTCTAATTCGATCATTTGCTGAAGAGCGGCGTTATCGCCCTCTCGATCGCGACGTCGGAAACGCCCAGGATCGAACTCGTGGCCGCCGCCCTCGATGACCATGAGGACGGCATCATTCCTCGTGCGGGCGCCGCTCCTGCCATGGCCGTTCCGCGTTTCGGCGGCGATAAGGAGGTCCTTGTTTTCTGCGGGCGCATCGTCGGGGGTGCGCAACAAGGTTAGGAGGTCGGTCAAGCCGTTGTTCCCCCAATACCGCTTGCTGTCTCAAGTGCAGCGATGTCCTCGACGGCGAGCGTTAAACGCGCGGCCCTATGGAAGCTCTCTACCTGTTCGCGGCTGGTCGCGCTGGCGATCGGAGCGGTCACCCCCGCGTGTGCCATTAACCACGCAAGTGCGACTTCCGCCGGCGCCGCAGTGTTGCGGAGCGAGACCTCGTCGAGAGCCTTGAGGATGCGCGCCCCGCGCACGTCGAGATACTTGGCGACCGCCTCGCCGCGGACGCTCTGACGAAGGTCGCTCTGCGAGCGATACTTGCCGGAGAGGAATCCGGAGGCCAGACTGAAATAGGTGACGACACCGACCTCCTCGCGGATGCAGAGCGCGCGAAGCGCGCCATCGAAAGCAGCGCGGTCATATAAATTATATTCCGGCTGAAGCACCTCGTAGCGGGGCAGGTTCTCGTCTCTCGCCGCCTTCAGCGCCGCTGCAAGCTGGCCCGCATCGAGATTGGATGCGCCGATGCTCCGTATCTTGCCGGCTTCAAGCAAATGTTCGTACGCGCGAAGGGTCTCGTCGTACGGAGTGTCGGCGTCGGGCCAATGCGAGAAATACAGATCGATGCACTCGACACCCAAGCGCTTCAGCGACCTCTCCACGGCCTGGGATATCCAGCGCCCGGAAAGCCCTTTCTCGCCCGGTCCACCCAGGTCGGCACCGACCTTGGTGAAGATGACGACCTTGTCGCGGCTGCCGGGGCGGGCCTTGAGCCAGTTGCCGATGATGGTCTCCAACTCACCGCCTTTATTGCCCGCGGCCCAGGCTGAATAGACGTCCGCCGTGTCGATGGCGTTGAAGCCGTGATCGATGAAGGCATCGAGCACATCGAAGCTCGTCTTCTCGTCTATGGTCCAGCCGAACACATTGCCGCCGAGTACCAGCGGTGCGATCTCGAGGCTGGTGTTGCCAAGAAGGCGCTTTTCCATCTGCTGTTAGGTCTCCAAGGGACCGAGCCCATGAGGGAGGACACCTGCTCCGCAAGCAAAATTGGGTCGGAAGCGGCCCTCTTTAAATCACCTGAAGGTATCGCCGGGTAACCACAACAGCAGGTAGGGGCATCGGGTGACGGCGCCCGGGCCCTGCTGCCGCTGGGGCGCCGGCATGACGAAGATCGAAGACGCTGAGAAGATGATGCGCTGCCCTTCGTGTGGAGGCGCGATCGCGGAGGGCACGGCGTGGCCGTGGGGCGAGACGATGCCGTATCGCGGGCCTCGATAAGCAAAAAGCCCCGCTCCGGCGAGCCGGGCGGGGCGTGTGGACGTGCTGTTGCCCGCGTCTTCACCCTCTGTCAGCGGGCACAGAGCCGTTACGTCGCCACCAAACCCGGCGTGGCGGCTCTCATTATCGGGGCGGGAATCTACGTACTGACGTAGTCAAATCAGCATGCAAGTCTAGGTTGCCTGCGGAATCCTGTACGCGTATCGCGGGCAGGAGCCGCCACGCCTCGTCCGCACTCCTGGCGTGGCGGCTTATTCGCGCCACAACCGAGGTCCGGAACCGCCATTCGCCGCGCTCGGGCGTCCCTGTCCGCCGCGTTGAGAATGGCGACGGCATCCTCCATGAGGCCCTGGCTCGCGGAGCCCTTATCCTCCGAGGGCGGAATGGGCAAACTGCGCGGTGCCAGCGGCAGCGAAAGCATCCCGTGTGTCTCGCTCCCATGCTCGAGCGCTTCGGATGGTCTTGTGGGGGCTCGGACATGCCAGCTCAGTCCCGTCGACGCTCAGCTTACTCAAGCCGAAACTTGGCGATCCACCTTGAGGATCAGAACGCGCCGCATCCGCCCGCCGATTTCGAACTCGATCTCCTCGTCCTCACTTGCGCCCAGAAGTCGTTCGCCAAGAGGGGACGTCGCGGGCAAGAATCCGTTGGTAAGGTCGTCCCGATCCTTCGTGAGCGTGAACGTCAACAGCTTGCGGTCATCCAAGTATTGCACCACCACGCGGTCGTGGAGCCGGATTGCGTCGTGCCCGACAGGATTAAGCAATATCGCGGCCGACGAGGTTGCTCCATTGAGACTGCCTTCGGCTTTATCCGACGCCCGTTCCGACTCCGCTTTCCGCGCCGCCCTGACGTGTGCCGAGTAAAACGTCGCCGCGCGGGCTGACGCATCGGTCTCGATTCCGAAACGATCCAGGGTGGCAAACAGGTCGGCCATGCAGTCGTCGGGATCGAGCACGAAGCTCGACGCCCAGCAACGCCAGAAGCGCCAGCCGACGCGCTCAAGAATTGGCTGACGGCGCATGTCGTCGGCCCACCGTTCCGGACCGTGGTACTTGTCCCCATCGCACTCCACGGCGAGGCGCCTGCCCGACGCGTCCTCGACCACGTCAGCGTCGTGCCCAAGGAGCTGGAGAGAGCGTCGCCTTGGCGATCGTCAGCACCATCTTCGCGGCATTGTCGCAGTCCAGCATTTGGAACCTCTTGCCGAACGCGGGTTCGGCATCGTCCCCACATATCGCGGAGGCTGCCGAACGGATCGCCACCGGAGACTTGAAAATCTCCCTCCACCGTAACCAAGGTTAATGAGCTCCCCGCTCTGCGTGGCTAGCGTCCCCTCCCGAACCGGAGGTGCCGATGACCGAAATGACAATCTTGGTAACCCAATCTGTGGACCACTGGATCCTTCAGGCGCCGGAGCAGCATCCAAAGCCGTTTGCCACCAGAGAGGCCGCGTTGCGGGCGGCGCTGATGCTCTGCCAAGCTGATGAAGAGACTCCAAAGCCGATCAAAATTGAGTTTAGAAGCGGCGAAGGGTCGAGCGAGTGCCACGCGCTCATCGTTGTACCAGGCGCGCTGACATTCCCTTAGCCACCGCCAGGCGGCCGTTGACGATGGGGTCAACCACCGCGGGCTGGTTAGCACTCCTCGCATTCGGCGCCGCGTCCCCCGGTGTGGGCGTTGCGCCGGACGGCGAGGCGGTCGCATGGGTGCTCACCCTGCCGGTACGAAGGCGGACTTCCGAACCTCCGGGCGTTGCGCGTTAGTGGGGACGGTCTATTCTCTACGGCCAGCCTCAAGTCCGAAGAGGGGGCTATCGTGACCAACCCGTTGATACTGGCGATCGAGCAGCGATGCACGCTGAATGAAGATGAGAAGCGGGCGCTGGAGCAAGCGATCGGGCGCACCAAGGTAGCTGATGCCGGCGCCGACATCGTCGAACAAGGATCCAAGCCGACGGAAAGCTGTTTGGTGCTGAGCGGCTTCTGCGCAAGGTACAAGATCCTCAATGACGGCGTGCGCCAGATCACGGCGATCCACATCCCAGGCGATTTTGTCGATCTGCATAGCTTCTTGCTGAAGAGGATGGATCACGGCGTCGTGGCCCTGACGGCATGCTCGATTGCTCTCGTGCCTCACGAGCAACTCCAGCGCATCACCGATGATTATCCTCGTCTCACGCGACAGCTTTGGTTGCTGACTTTGATCGACGCCGCCATGCATCGCGAGTGGTTCACAACCGCGCGACTGCCCGCCATCGCGCAACTGGCGCACCTCATGTGCGAGATCTACCTACGGCTTCGCGCCGTGAAACTGACCGATGGTCTTCGCTTTCAACTGCCGATGACGCAGGCCCAAGCGAGCGACGCCCTGGGTATGTCACCGGTTCACCTGAACCGTGTACTGCAAGAGCTCCGCGCTAGTGGCCTCGTGACGTGGACAGGACAAACCGTGTCCCTGCGCGATTGGAACGCACTTGCCAGGATCGCACAGTTTGACGCCACATACCTCAATCTCGGCGACGCGGTCGCCCGCGAGAGCGAGCCTACTTTCAGTCAGGCTCGTTGAGCGGCCCGGCCGGGCCTGATCGTTTCCGACGGCCTCGCGACTTGATGTTTGCCTTATTCGAGCGGCGGGTCGCGACCGTTGCCGCCGGATTTCTCGATGCAGGCCAAGAGCGCGTTCAGCTCCTCGTCGTTGAAAATCTTCAGCAGCGCGTCCAGCATTTCTCCCAGCGTCATTTCCGTGGTCTGGGGGTCAAGCGTTTCTGCAAGCACCCGGCGGATTGCTCTCGCGACGGCGGTGGCGTCTGCTGACGTCGGTGCTGGCGCACATCTCAGGCGCCTATTCGCCGTCCCTGGCGGGGTGCTCGGCGGCATCTCCGCCTCTCCTTGCGAGTGACGAGAGCCGGCAGCAAACCAGGGCCCCGGCGGCTTCGCAGCTCAAGCCTCAGAACGGCCGGCGCCGCTCGCGGGTGGCAACCGAGGCGCTCGTAATCGTCGGGGCGATGGTGCCGGCGCGACCGCCGAACCACGCGGCGATGGCGCCAAGGATCAACGCAACGGCCGCAAAAATGCCCGCGGTCGACGCCGCGCTCGCGGCCGTGTCGGCGGCTTGCGTGGCTTGCTGTTTTGCTTCCGGACTGGGATTGGCGGGATCCTGCCCCGTAATCTCTCGGATTCTGCTCTGCACCTGCCCGAGCGGATTGGGATTATTCGCCGCTGACTGAGCTGCGTCGTCCGATGTCTGTTCGACCACGCCGGATACGGTGTTGTAGATTCCCCCGACCATGGCGCCCACGGATGTGGTGAGTAGATAAAAGATCACGAGGGTCGTCGTCGCCCAAGCGGTGAAGCCATGGAAAGCTGCCGTGCTTTCCTTTGGTTTCCCGCTCGTGCGTCCCGCGATGTAGCCGCCCGTGGCGGACGCAACGATCCCCGAGACCGTCCACCAGATTCCGGCACCGATCGAGAACGTGGCGGCATCGGGATTGTCGCCAGACCCGGATCGATCGTGGCGGCGCCGATGCCCACGCCGAGCAAATTGAGGATGATGTGCACCGCCAGCGCGGCTACTACACCAGCGAGAACGGCGCTCCACGCTATCTGATTAATGAGAATGCTGCGGACATCTTCGCCCGGAGTAACTGGCGTCTCATGCGGGGCGTCGGTATTCCCCATTGCTCGCGGGGTGATGAGACTGTCGGTCATCAGGATTTCCTTTCCGTGAATGAGACGGCAACCCCCGGACTATGCTGGGGCGCGCTTATCGGCGCTCGCCATCTCTGATCGTAATCAGATTAGCGGTACGAGATGGCGCATCCTTAACGCTGGTTAAAGCGACCGCTTTTGTGGTTCCGCCACCAGGTGCGCGAACTCGAGCCATCAGTGGCCGGTCGCGGGGTCCGGACCGGGCGCCCGAAGAAGCAGAGCAAGAAGCGGACCTCGCCCCGATGATCCTCGGTGCAGAGCCGTCGCCCGAAGCCGAACTGTTAGGGGCGCGCTTCCGGGCGGCCTGGACTGCCTTAGCCGCCACGGGCGAGCCGGGCTGGCCCCCCCGGCACCGCCTCGCCCAGGTCTTCGACGTGGATTCGGTGGTCACCGCGTATCCGGAGGAAACCTCCCGTCTCCTCTGGCAAGGCCGCAAGAGCGCCGAGAAGTATCCTGCCGGCTCGGCGATCGAGGTGCACTACAACCCGGACAATCCCGCCGAGTCGGCGATCAATCCGGGCAGCGTCTGGTTCAACCTGTTGTGGCTGATTCCGGCGGCAATGCTGACGCTTGCCGATTTTATCGCTCGCTGGAACCTTGGATCGCCGCCGGAACTGGAATATTCCCGTCTGCTTCTTGTTATGATGACGAGAATGACAACCAGAGGGGCGCGAGGTGAGAACGTTCATTATTGCAGGTGCGATGACTTTGACCGCGACTGTGGCCATGGCCGCTGAGGTCAAGGTGCTGTCGGCGGGCGCGGTGGAGCCCGGCCTGCACAAGGCGGTCGAGCTGTTCCAGAAATCGAGCGGCCACACCGTCTCGATCCAGTTCAACACGGCGCCGCAGATTGCCAAGCGCATGGCGGACGGCTACGTCGCCGATATCCTGATCGCGCCGCCCGGCGGCCTCAAGCAATTTGCCGAGCAGGGCAAGGTCGCGAACGATGGGCATGTGGCGCTCGGCAAGGTCGGCGTCGGCGTCACGATCCGCCCGGATGCGCCGGTTCCCGACATCAAGACCACCGACGCCTTGAAGGCCGCGGTGCTGTCGGCGGACTCGCTCGTCTACAACACCGCCTCGACCGGCATCTATCTCGAGAACATGTTCAACAAGCTCGGCGTTGGCGATCAGATCAAGGCCAAGACCACGCGCCATGCCAGCGGCGAGGCCGTGATGGAGCACGTCATCAAGGGCAAGGGCAAAGAGATCGGCTTTGGCGCCATCACCGAGATCAAGCTGTACGAGGTGAAGGGCGCGCTGAAGCTGGTGGGGCCGTTGCCGGCCGACGTGCAGAACTACACCAGCTACAGCGCGGGGATGATGAGCAACTCGCCGTCGCCGGATGCGGCCAAGGCGTTCATGGCGTTCCTCGGCACGCCGGCCGCCAAGCAGGCGTTCGTCAGCGCGGGGGTCGAGTAGGAGTCGCGCGGCGTACTCCGTTCACCTCTCCCATGGGGAGAGGTCGGCATGCGTTAGCGTGCCGGGTGAGGGGTTACGCACTCTCGTTGGACCTAGCCCCCCATGGTGGGCAGGCGGCCGCGGTGGGGCACCGACGCGCCCCGTTTTCGACGTGACTATATCGTCCAAATCGACTAAATGGTCAATGTGAAAAATCACAAATCGTGCAATGAGGATGGCGAATGGCGAAAATCGATTTGGCGCGCAGGGCGGAGATCGGACGGGAGAAGCGTGCCAGGACACGGGCACAAATCGTGGAAGCGGGCGCGATGCTTCTCGCGGAGCGGGCACCCGAAGCGCTCACGGTAGATGCCGTCGTGGAGGCTGCCGGCGTCGCCAAGGGGACGTTCTACTACCACTTCCAAAGCATTGAGGAGCTGGCCGCCGCCGTGGGCGAGAAGCTCGGGGAGAGCTTTGACGACCTACTGGCCCCGGCCAGACTCGGCCTCCGAGATCCCATCGCGCGCATATCATTCGCCTTCACGCAATTCCTGGAGAAGGCGATCGCGGATCCTCTCTGGGCACGGCTCGTGGTCCAGAGCGCGCAGGCTCCGACCGAGTTTGCCCGGAGCGTTCGCGCCAATCTCAAAACCGATCTCACCGAGGCGAGTGCTCAGGGGAGCTTGACCGTGAAGGACATGGAGTTGGCGGCCGACGTTGTCTTCGGCATCTGGCTTCAGGTCACGCGCGGCACTCTTCAACGAAGGACCGCGCCGGACCTAGCCGAGCGAGCTCTCGACGCGATGCTTCGAGCGCTCGGCGCGTCCCCCACGACCGCGGCGACGGAAGGGGAGCGCTCACCAATCTAACACGATAACGAGGTGGTGGTGGTGGGAAGCGCCGTAACGTCCGCAGCTCCGAACTCAAGATCTAGCGCGATTGGACATGTTGTGAACCGCGGCAATCGGATCGTTGCACCGCCACCGGCCTACCGCGACTGCGGTCGCACTCGTTTAACGCCCAACAAAAAGGGCGGCCCGAAGGCCGCCCCTCTCCAGATCATGCGATCGGGTCAGACGCTGAGGATCGTGACGATCTCGTAGGTTGCCGGGTCGATGATGACGATGCGGCCGTCGGCCAGCACGAGGTAATCGTAGCCGCGATATTCCGGCATGATCTCGACGATCTCGACCGGCAGCGGCCGGCCCCTTATCGTGCGCGGCACCACGGCACCGACCGAGACGTTGAAGTCGATGTTCACACGATCGACGTTCGTCGTGACGAGCTTCTCGCGGAAGGTCGTGCGCTGCTCGGTGGAGAGCTCCTTGGCGGCAGCCGCACGGCCGCTCTTCATCTCGCCCTTGGTGTCGCTGGCGGCGCTGCCCTTGGTGTCGCCCTTTAGTTCGCCTTGGGTGCTGCCCTTGGTCTCCGGTTTCACTTGACCCTGGGCGCTGCCCTTGGTCTCGGGCTTCATGTCGCCCTGAGCGGCACCGGGCTTCTTCATCTCACCCTCGGCGCTGCCCTTGGTCTCCGGTTTCACCTGACCCTGGGCGCTGCCCTTGGTCTCGGGCTTGATGTCGCCCTGAGCGGCGCCGGGCTTCTTCACGTCACCCGGTGCGCCACCCGAGGCTCCGCCGCCGCCGGAAGCCGCCGGTGGGGGCGTCTGCGTGGCGCCGGACTGCGCGACCGCAGCGACACTCATGCCGAGCAAGAGAGCGGCCGCAGCCGCACTGTTCAAGAATAGGGATTTCATCGCTCTGTCTCTCCTTATTATTGTTGTTGGAAACGACGGCCGCTCGCGACATTTGCAGGCGGCTCCTAGATCAACGAAAGATGAAAGTCGAAGGTTCCGCCTTGCCTAGAAGGTAAACCTCGGATCGCGCATCGGCTGATCATTCCCGTGAACAAGAATTCTGGACGCCACCGAAAGGTGCAACATCTAAGGCAACCATTCGAGTTCCGGGCATCTTCTCGTCTCGCGTTAAACGTATCCGTCCGATTTCCAATCGAAGGCGGAGGGCTGTCGCGTGCTGCTTCCCGCTATCGTCAAGTCAATCGTCCGGACCGGCAGCCTGCGCCTTGCGGTAGCCGGAGCCGGAAGGGCGGGCGGCAAAGCTGGCCGATGCCGAGGGCGCTGTGCGCGCCGCCCTGGCGACGCTGGAGGCGGTCGGCCAGCTTTGCCGCCCGCCAGCGAACGGTTGCCCGCCCGCATTGGTATCGCCAGCGGCCTCGTGGGGCGACCAGCCAAATCGGCGTAAATCAGGGCGACGAGGTCACGCTGGAGATCCTCGGCGTCAATGGGGCAGAGCACCCGAGCACGCTCGACGGCTACGACATCAACCACAGCGACGGTGATCGTGGGCACGACGTTAGCTCCGGGAGGTCAGCAGCAATAGGCCACAGCCTGGGTGATCACGAAGCCCGAGATCTTGATCGGGGGAGCGCCGTCGGGCCGGCGGATTTCGAAGACACTGTCAGCCGGATCATTGGCTCCGATCACCACGCAGCAATCGTGCGTGCATTAAGAGCTACTTTGTCGGGTAGATCGTCTCGCCCCGGCCCGATCCTTCGAGACTGTCCGCTTTGCGCCGCCATTAGCGGTCATTCGACGAGCGCGATGCCCACTGGTTCAAAGTGGACGATGCGACGATGCTCGTCACCGAACCGAGCCTCAGCATCATCGTCAGCTCAATGCTGGACGGTTGAGCCGCGCAGCCTCGCAGGCGGACCGCGGCTTCTGTCTGAATGCGCTCAAGCGGCGACGATTCTCGTCATTTGATGCAGTAGAGGCGCCGAGTCATCATCTTTTGATGAAGTCGGTTCTCAGTTTTTGGCGAAGCTAACTAGCCAAGTCCTTGTTTGGGGATCGAATGTGTTCTCGTTATTTGGTGAACTGACCAACTAACGGCGGCAAGCAAGAAGCGCCAGAAGGACTAATCCAGGCGGGACCGGATCCGTGGCGGCTTCAGCTTCCGGATCTGGATCGCCCACGCACATCCTGGCTGGGCACTCGACGGTCCTTGCCCAGACGGCATCCAGCCCGCGGATTATCCTGGCCGTCCCTCGCCGCCGGATGTCACCGACAACAGCACGATGGCAGCTTCCCAGCTCCGCGCCATGCGTTCGTGGTGCGGCCAGGCGAGTGCTCCGGTTTCCTCGCCAAGAAATATCCGCCAGACCTCTTCGGGAACGCGGTCACCGGGCAAATCGGCTTCGATATCGCGGGTGGCGTCAATAAGCCGACGTCGCGTGGCCAGATCGAAGGCCCCTGATACATCAATTTCGTCGCACTCGTGACACATCGCTGCCCTCGTAGCCGGGCCGCAGTCTGGCGCTCGTCGGCCACCAACTCAATATCCCATCTCGCAGGACCGAGACGCTAGCGATCCCCCATCCTGCTCCCTTGCACGGGCTCGTATCTGTCGCGCCCGTCGAGGATGCCGACATCGCGCTTCCAGGAATCGGGCATCTCGTCGATGTCGATTTCGCTGCCGCGCGCCGTGAGCCGACGCCGAAGAAAATCGCCGAAGGCGGGCTTCGGCAAGAGCCGCTCAAACGGCTGAATAGCTATCGAGAACATCACCGCTTCCGCCCGGGAATACCCGTTTTCTTTTGATGGATGTGGCCGTACGATGCGCTCAGAATCGAACGCATTCCAATCGAATTACCCATTGCATGGATCAAGAGAGATTATCTTGAAGCTGTCGAGACAGCTCCCGCTCAACGCGTTGCGGGTTTTCGAATGCGCCGCGCGTCGGATGAGCTTCACAAAGGCCGGCGAGGAGCTTGGCCTCACGCAGACGGCGGTGAGCTACCAGATCAAGCTGCTCGAGGAGACGATCGGCGAGCCGCTGTTCCTGCGCCGGCCGCGCCAGGTCAGCCTGACCGATGCGGGCGAGCGGCTGGCGCCGAAGCTGACGGAAGCCTTCGCCCTGATGAATGACGCGCTCGCCTCGGTCAGCGCGACCTCGAGCGAAACCTTGTCCATCCATTCGACGGCGACATTCGCTCAGCAATGGCTGTCTCGCCATATCGGCGCTTTCCAGCTCAAGCATCCGACGATGGCCGTCCGGCTGGCGACATCGTCGACCATCATCGATTTCGCTCGCGAGGAGGCCGACGTTGCGATCCGCTGGGGCAAGGGCGACTGGCCGGGCCTGACCGTGCACCGCATCATGCGCATGGATTTCACGCCGATGCTGAGCCCGAAACTGGCGGAAAATGCGGGCGGCATCCAAGAGCCCGCCGATCTTCTGAAATTGCCGATCATCAGCGCCGGCGACGAATGGTGGGCGCAGTGGTTCACCGCGGCAGGCATCGCCAATCCCGGGCTGGAAAAGTTCCCGCGAAACGAATTCGGCACGCAGACCATGGATGCGAGCATCGCGCTGGCCGGTCAGGGCGTGGCGATCCTCAATCCGGGGCACTTCGAGGAGGACGTGGCGGCGGGCCGGCTGTACCAGCCATTCGAGCTGACATGCAGTGATGGAAGGGACTACTGGCTCGTCTATCCCGACAGCCGCCGCAACGTCCCCAAGATCCGCGCCTTCCGCACCTGGATCACCGAAATGCTTCCCGAGACGAAGGCTTCCTAGCCGCCGTCCACCTGCGGCATGGCGCGATCGATGATGCCGTGCGCGTCGATCACGGCGTCCGATCCGCCATAGGCCAGCGAGGGCCGTTCGAGACGCAGGCGGCAGAAGGCCTCCGCGAGCGGGTTGTCTGCTGCAAGGAGGATCGCGGCCTGCGCCGCCAATGCCAGCCGCTCCACGACGTGGCGCGCACGGCTCTCGTCTGCCGCACCGAAGTCGAGACCGTCCACGCAAGCATCGTAGGCCGGATGCCGCCCGGCGGCCGAGGCGAACAGTGTGCGCAACGCGTCGAGCGCCTCGGTCTCACGACTTATCGCCCGCAGCACGTCCAGCGCGATCACATTGCCCGACCCTTCCCAGATGGCGTTCAACGGCGATTGGCGGAACATGCGAGGCATCGGCCCGGTCTCGACATATCCGGCGCCACCCAGGCACTCCATCGCCTCGTAGACAAAGCCGGGCGTGCGCTTGCAAACCCAATATTTGGCGATTGGAGTGAGCAATCGGGCCAACGGCTCTTCGCCGTCGAAAGCCTGGGCCAGCCTGAAGCCCAGCGCGGTCGCCGCTTCGCTCTCCACCGCGAGATCCACGAGCACCGCCGCCATGGCCGGGTGATCGATCAGCCGACGCTGGAAAGCCGAGCGGTGCGACGCATACCACAGGGCATGGGCCAAGGCCGCGCGCATCGTCGAGGCCGAGCCTATGACGCAGTCCAGTCGGGTGTGCTGCACCATTCGGATGATGGCCGCGACCCCGCGTCCTTCCTCGCCCACCCGCCACGCGAACGCGCGGTGGTACTCGATTTCCGACGAGGCGTTGGAGCGGTCCCCAAGCTTGTCCTTCAGCCGCATCACCCGAAACCCGGCATTGCGTTCGCCATCGGGTAGCCAGCGGGGGACGAGGAAACAGCTAAACCTGCGCTCGGTATAAGCGAGCGTCAGAAAGGCGTCGGACATCGGCGCCGAGCAGAACCACTTGTGTCCCGTCAGCAGGAAGATGTCGCGGCGTTCGTCCGTCGCCTCGGCACGCGTCGTATTCGCCCGCACATCGGAACCGCCCTGCTTTTCGGTCATCGCCATGCCGACGGTGATGCCCGCCTTTTGCGAAGCCGGCCGAGACGCAGCGTCGTAGCGGCCAGCAATGATGCGCGGCACCCATTTCTCGCCGAGCGCTGGCCCGACCCGAAGTGTCGGCACTGCGGCATAGGTCATGGTCATTGGGCAGGTCACACCCGCATCGACCTGACCGAGGATGAAGCTGATTGCCGCGTGCAGCACATGCCCGGCCTGCGTCCCGTTCCAGGCGACCGCCGCCACGCCATTGTCCAGCCCAAGCGCCATCAGCTGGTGATAGGCGGGGTGGAATTCGACCTCTTCAATGCGATGCCCGTAGCGATCGAAGCTTTCGAGCGTCGGCGGATGCGCGTTGGCCGCGACACCCCACCCGATCACCTCTGCCGAGCCCACACGCTGTCCCAACGCGGACAACCGCGCGGCATGCTTGGCGCCACCGGCACGATCCACGGCATCCGTCAGCGCGCGATCCGAGGTGAAAAGGTCTACGTCCTCGAAGGGCGGCGGCTGATTGGTGACCTCGTGCGTGTCGAGCGCGGCGATCGGCTTGCTGGCGGTCATCATCCTGCCGTGCCAGATGCGTGCTGTTACAAGGGTGACTATATCTCCGCCCGGCTCCGTGGCCAACGAGCGCGGAGGAAAGGCTTATCCGCCATCCACTTCGCGGTATGGTGGCGGGTGCAATCAGGTTGGGATGAATGGAATGGCGGTAGAAGCGCAGGGCGATCAACTGGTCCAGGTCGTCGCGCTGCTCGGCGCGGGTGTCGTTACGGTTCCGATTTTCCGCCGGCTCGGCCTCGGCTCGGTGCTCGGCTATTTCGCCGCCGGTCTCGCCATCGGCCCATTCGGGTTGGGCCTGTTTTCCGACCCTGAATCCATCCTGCATGTCGCCGAACTCGGCGTCATCATGCTGCTCTTCATCATCGGCCTGGAGATGCAGCCAGCCCGGCTCTGGGCGCTGCGCGGCCAGATCTTCGAACTCGGCATCGCCCATGTCGCGGTCTGCGCGGCACTCCTGACCGCCGCCGGGATGGCCGTATTCGGCTTTTCGGGTCCGGCCGCTTTCGTCGCCGGAGCCGGCTTCGTGCTGTCGTCCACAGCCGCCGTCACGCAGATGCTCGACGAGCGCGGCGAGATGTCGACGCCGGACGGCCAGAAGACAATCTCGATCCTCCTGCTCGAAGATCTTGCGATCGTTCCGCTTCTGGCGCTTGTCGCCTTCATCGCCCCGCGCGTGGAAGACGCGGATCTGCAGTCACGGTTGATCCAGATGGGCTATGCCGTCGGCGCGGTGGTCGGCATCGTCGTCGCCGGACGCTTCCTGCTCAATCCGATGTTCAGGCTTCTGGCCGCCGCCCGCGCCCGCGAGGTAATGACGGCCGCGGCCCTTCTCGTCGTTCTCGGCGCAGCGCTCCTCATGCAGATCGGCGGCCTGTCCATGGCGATGGGCGCCTTCCTCGCCGGCGTGCTCCTATCGGAGAGTTCATTCCGCAACCAGCTCGAAGCCGACATCGAACCCTTCCGCGGCCTTCTGCTCGGCCTGTTCTTCCTGGCCGTGGGCATGTCGCTCGATGTCGACGTCATCGCGCGCGCCTGGCCGATGATCCTTGCCGTCACGGCCGTCTATATCCTTGCCTCTGCAATCGGGATCTACGGCGTCGCCATCGCCTTCGGGGCCTCCCAGCGCGAAGCGATCAACCGCATTGTCATGTTCGCGCAGGGTGGCGAGTTTGCCTTCGTGCTTTACGGCGCGGCTCTCGCCTCCGATATCTTTGACCGCGAGACCAATGCGATCCTGACCGCCGCGGTTATTCTCTCGATGGCCCTGGCGCCGTTCAGCGCGCTTGCCCTTCGTCGGCTCATGCCTCCGGAGAAGCCTTCGATGGAGGGCGTGGAACTGGCCCACGGACTTTCCGGAACCGCCCTGATCATCGGCTTCGGGCGTTTCGGGCAGGTGGTAAGTCAGGGTCTGCTGGCGCGCGGCTGCTCCATTTCGATCATCGAAACCGATGTCGAGATGATTCGCGCCGCCTCGGATTTCGGTTTCCTTGTCCATTATGGCGACGGGACGCGCCTCGATATCCTGCATGCGTCGGGTGCCGGACGAGCGAACATGATTCTCGTCTGCGTCGACAAGCGCGAGACTTCCGATCGCATCGTCGAACTGATCCAGTCCGAATTCCCGCTGGCTAAGCTCCTTGTCCGCGCCTGGGATCGCGGTCACGCCATCGACCTGATCAACAAGAACGTCGACTTCCAGATCCGCGATACCTTCGAATCCGCGCTGGTTTTCGGTCAGGCGGCGCTGGAAAATCTGGGTGTCTCCGAGGACGAAGCCGCCGAGATCATTTCCGATGTCCGCCGCCGCGATTTGGAGCGGCTCGATATCCAGGTCGCGGGCGGAATCTGATGCTGGCCAGGACCTGATGCTGGGCAATGTGCCACGCCCCGGTCCCCTCACCCGGCCGCGCCAGCAGGGGCACGTCGTCGGGGCGGATATTCCGCCGGTCGAGGTATCCTGACCGGCAGGAATTGCACGGCAAACTCTGCCGACAGCGCAATGTTTTGCCCGTCGCTGCATTGATTTTTAAGCGAAATTTCGCGGCATGAAACTGGCTTCCTGATCGATAGCGATTTCAGGAGGCTCATCATGTCCCTTTCAGGCATCGGATCCGGCGTCTCGTCGTTTCTCACCCCAAGTCTGCGGCCGACCAGCGGAACCTCGTCACCTATCCCGGCCGACAAAGCGGAAGACCTCGCCGGGTCAGCCAAGGACGATTTCCTCAAATACGCCCAGATGTCTCCGGCGGAGAGATTGCGCGCGCAGATTCTGGGCGAGATGGGCCTCAAGGAAGAGGACCTGAACAGCATGGACTCCAAGACGCGTCAGGCTGTCGAGGACAAGATCAAGGATCAGATCAAGCAGGCAGCTGAGAAGTCGGCGCCCGGAAAGACCGGCCTGCTGGTCGACGTTTCCGCATAAAGAAAAGGCCGGAGCAAGCTCCGGCCTTCCAAGTCTGGAGGAATTTCTGGGTTACCGGGCGAGGCGCTCGCCGCCGGCCAGGACGGGTTCGGACGCTGTGGTCGCTCCGTCCTCGACGAACTTCCGTCGCATCGGCTTCAGAACGAAGAGCGCCAGCAAGGCCGCGATCGCATTCAGGACGACCGCGATACCGAACACGGCCGACCAGCCATAGGCACCGGAAACCACGCTCGCCAGCGGAACGAGGAGGGCGGCAGTGCCCTTCGCCGTGTAGAGCAGACCGTTGTTCGTGGTCGCGAACCGCGAACCGAACGTGTCGCCCGAGGTCGCCGGGAACAGGCTGTAGATCTCGCCGAACACCGAGAAGAACAAAGCGGTGAAGAGGACGAAGATCACCGGCGAGTTGCCATGGAACACGAGCAGGGACAGCGCGACGGCGGCGGTGCCGAATGCGATGAACATCGTGTTCTCACGGCCGATCGTATCCGACACGAAGCCGAAGAATGGGCGGCCGATGCCGTCGCCGATGCGGTCGAGCGAGATCGCGAAGGGCAACGCTGCCATGGTGATGCCGAGCAGCGTGACCGGGACATCGGCAACGCCGTAATCCTTGGCGATCGGCGCAATCTGCGCGGCCGCCATAAGACCGCCGGCAGCGACCATGACGAACATCGCATACATCAACCAGAACACCGGCTTCTTGACCACTTGGGCCGGCGTGTAGTCGACCTTGGTCTGCAGCAGCGTCGAGACCTTCTTCGGAGCCGGCAGCTTCATCTTCGGAGCGCGGATGAAGAACGACAGGATGAAGACGACGACGCCCTGTCCGAGGCCGAAATACAGGAAGGCCTGCTCATAACCCGAGGTAGCGATCATGTGGGCGATCGGCTGCACCGTGAGGGCCGCTCCCGCGCCGAAGCCGGCGGCAGTGATGCCGGCGGCAAGACCGCGGCGATAGGGGAACCACTTCAGCGCGTTACCGACGCAGGTGCCGTAAACGGCGCCCGAGCCGATGCCCGCGAGGATCGCGCCAGCATACAGCATCGGTAGCGAGCTCGCGACCGAGTTCAGCGCCCACGCGCCGGCGATGAGAATGGAACCGAAGGTGATGACGAGACGTGGGCCATAACGGTCCACGAACCAGGCCTCGACCGGCACAAGCCAGGTTTCGGTGAGGACGAACAGGGTGAACGCGACCTGGATCCCGGCGCGGCCCCAATGATACTTCGCGTCGATCGGATCGACGAAGAGCGTCCATCCGTACTGAAGGTTGGCGATCATCGCCATGCAGATGAGGCCGCAAAACAGCTGCGCCCACGGCTGCCACTTGCCTAGCGGCTTCTCTTCCTGGACCATGACACTCTCATCCCTAAACTTGCGAGCGGGTTCACGCCGACTGTCGATTGAAGCGGCAGACGTCGTCATCCGTGTTTGTTGATCAGTTATGATCTATTCGCAGCCCAGGGTATTGCAAGGAAAAGAACCCAAACGTCGCACCAACTTTGGTAGATATACTTTCGTCTATGTATATACTTTGGTCTTATCTGGGCAGCATGTTTGCTCAAAATACTTCGATGCGGTCACAGTTACAAAACGATTACTTTTACGAAGCAGAACCCGTCGGCACTGGGTTACGTCGAAACGCGGGGCATTTGAGTCGAGCGATCCCACGAACTGGCACGATTTCTCTTTGGATGACTTGGGCATGACGCTCGATCGGCCTCCTACGCCGACCGCAAGCGTTTGAATGTGCTACAATATTCGTAAAATCGATTGCGGCGCTTTCGACGCTCGAACCTTCATGTTAGAGGAAGCGCCGTTTCCTTCGACCGGCCCCTTCAGGCCGCATCCAATTTCCAACGAAAGGCCGCTTCCCGGAATGGACGCCCGCAAGTCGAGTTTCGATTACGAAGAGCTTCTGTCCTGTGGACGCGGCGAGCTGTTCGGACCCGGAAATGCGCAGCTCCCGCTGCCGCCCATGCTCATGTTCGATCGCATCACCGAAATCTCGGAAGAAGGCGGCGAGCATGGAAAGGGATTCGTCCGCGCCGAGCTCGATGTGAAGCCGGATCTCTGGTTCTTCGCCTGCCACTTTAAGGGCGACCCGGTCATGCCCGGCTGCCTCGGCCTCGATGCGCTATGGCAGATGTGCGGCTTCTTCCTTGGATGGCTCGGCTCCCCCGGTCGCGGCCGCGCGCTCGGCACCGGCGAGATCAAGTTCACCGGCCAGGTCCTGCCCTCCGTCAAGCGTGTCGAGTATGGCGTGGACTTCAAGCGCGTGATGCGCTCGCGGCTTGTTCTCGGCGTCGCCGATGGGTGGCTTAAAGCCGACGGTGAGGTTATTTATCGGGCCGAGGATCTGAAGGTCGGCCTGTTCCAGGATGCCGCGGTGGCCGTCTGAGCCGCCCAATGATCAAAAACCAACACGGCACGCTTCGCGGCGGTGCGTGAGGGGAGATTTTATATGAGACGCGTCGTCGTAACCGGCATGGGCATCGTCTCGTCGATCGGAAATTCGACCCAGGAGGTCACGGCCAGCCTCCGCGAGGCCCGGTCCGGCATTGTCCGCGCCGACGACTATGTGACACATGGCTTCCGCTGCCATGTGCATGGTGCTCCGGACATCAATGTCGAGGATCTGGTCGACCGGCGCGCCATGCGCTTCCACGGCGGCGGCACCGCCTGGAACCATGTCGCGATGGATCAGGCGATCCGCGATTCCGGCCTTGAAGTCGGTGAAGTCTCGAACGAGCGCACCGGCATCATCATGGGCTCGGGCGGCTCCTCCACCCGTACCATCGTCGAGGCGGCGCAGATCGCCGTCGAGAAAGGCCCGAAGCGCATCGGCCCGTTCGCGGTGCCGAAGGCAATGTCGTCGACCGCTTCCGCCACTCTCGCGACCTGGTTCAAGATCAAGGGCGTGAATTATTCCATCTCGTCGGCCTGCGCCACGTCGAGCCATTGCGTCGGCAACGCGGCGGAGCACATCCTCGCCGGTCGTCAGGACGTTATGTTCGCCGGCGGCTGCGAGGATTTGGATTGGACGCTCACGGTCCTGTTCGACGCGATGGGCGCCCTGTCGTCAGGCTTCAACGACACGCCGGAGCGCGCCTCTCGCGCATATGACAAGGACCGTGACGGTTTCGTGATCTCCGGTGGCGCCGGTGTCGTGGTGCTCGAGGAACTGGAACACGCCAAGGCACGCGGCGCGCGCATCTACGGCGAACTCGCCGGCTACGGCCTGTCATCGGACGGCGCCGACATGGTCGCCCCCTCCGGCGAAGGCGCGGCGCGCTGCATGCGCCAGGCGCTTTCGACCGTCCGCCCGAAGATCGACTACATCAACCCGCACGCCACATCGACGCCCATCGGCGACCTCAAGGAGATCGAAGCGATTCGCGAGGTGTTCGGCAACGGCGATGCCTGCCCGCCGATTTCCGCGACCAAATCTCTGACCGGCCATTCGCAGGGTGCGACCGGGGTTCATGAAGTCATCTATTCGTTATTGATGTTGAATAACGGCTTCATCTGCGAGAGCGCGAACATCGACGAGCTCGACCCTGCCGTGGCCGATATGCCGATCCTGCGGGAGCGTCGGGACAACGTCGAACTGGGCGCGATCTTGTCCAATTCCTTCGGCTTTGGCGGCACTAACGCGAGCCTAGTCTTCAAACGGCTGGATGCCTGACAATGGTCACAGGACTGCTTGCCGGTAAGCGTGCCCTCGTGATGGGAGTGGCGAACGATCACTCCATCGCCTGGGGTATCGCGAAGAAGCTCGCCGAAGCCGGCGCCGAACTTGCCTTCACCTATCAGGGCGACGCGCTTGCCAAGCGCGTTCGCCCGCTGGCCGAGAGCCTCGGTTCGGATTTCCTTCTCCCCTGCGATGTCGAGGACGAGGCGTCCGTCGCCGCCGTCTTCGCCAAGCTGAAGGAGCGTTGGGGCAACCTGGATATCGTCGTCCACGCGATCGCCTATTCCGACAAGTCCGAGCTGAAGGGCAGCTATTCACGCACCAGCCGCGCGAACTTTTCGCGGACGATGCTGATCTCCTGCTACTCGTTCACGGAGATCGCCCGCTACGCGTCCGCGCTGATGACCGAGGGCGGGTCCATGATCACCTTGACCTATGGCGGCTCGGTGCGCGTGATGCCGAACTACAATGTCATGGGCGTCGCCAAGGCGGCGCTTGAGGCAAGCGTCCGCTATCTCGCGAGCGATTACGGCCCTCGTGGCATTCGCGTGAATGCCATCTCGGCAGGACCCGTCCGAACGCTTGCGGGCGCCGGCATCGCCGACGCCCGGCTAATGTTCAACTATCAGAAACGTCATGCTCCGCTTCGTCGGACCGTCACGATCGATGAGGTTGGCGGCGCCGCGCTCTACCTTCTTTCGAACCTCGGCTCCGGAGTCACCGGCGAAATCCACTATGTTGATTCGGGCTACAACATCATTTCCATGCCGCAGCCGGACGCGCTGAAGCTGGTCGATGCCGTCGAAGAAGCCGCAGAGAACGAAATTCCAGTCGCGCGCCCCGCGGCCGAGTAGTTTGTGTCATCGGACTGTTAGACAAGATCGGCTGAATGCCCCGTGGGGAAGGGTGCGGTCGGTACCCTGACCAGGGGTTCCGATCATGTCTCGCCTGTTTCCGCGTCTGTCCGTAAGCGCTATCGCGCTCATGCTTTCCGCAGGGCTCGCGAGTGCCGCCGACATTCCGGCAACGACCAGCCGCGTCTATTCCGCGGTTCCGGCCTCGAACTGGGCAGGCTTCTACGCCGGCAGCCTTGTCGGCTACGGCTGGGCCGATTTCGACGTCGGAGGCGGCAGCGCCAATGTCAGCGGCGCGACCGGCGGTCCGCTGATTGGGTACAATTGGCAGTCCGGCAGCTTCGTTTACGGCCTCGAAGGCGATCTGACGCTTCACGAGATTCGCGGCGAGATCGACGACAGTGTGATCCCGACTGAGGCCGATACTCTTTATTCCGCCCATGTCCGCGGGCGCGTCGGCTACGATCTCGGCTGGGCGCTACCCTATATCGCCGGAGGTTTTGCCGCCAACGAGAGCTATGTTCGCGATCAGGCGACCGGCTTCGACGGCGACAATCAGCATCTCTTCGGCTGGACGGTCGGCGCGGGTGTCGATGTCGACGTCGGCGAGACCTTTGTCGGCCCGGTCACGCTGCGCGTCGAATATCTCTACGAGGATTTGTCGTCGGAGCTGTTCGCAGTGGACGGCGGCATGGACGTATCGCAGTCCTCCCATTTCATCCGCGGCGCCATCATTTCCAAGATCGGCGGACGCTCGCCATCGCAATCGACCGGAACCTTGATCGATTGGTCCGGTCCCTATGCCGGTCTGATGGTCGCCTATGGCTCGATGAACGTGTCGACCTCCGGTGCCGGCGTCGATGAGGACTTCGACGTGGACGGCGCGGCGGGCGGCATCTATTCGGGCCGCAACTGGCAGTGGGGCAATATCGTCGCGGGCTTCGACGGTTCGCTGATGCTGACGAACTTCGAGAGTTCCGGTTCCCAGCCGGGCGGTTTCGACACCGATTTCCGCAACAATATCCAAGGCGATGCGCGACTCCGGCTCGGCTATGCCGTCGGCGACTTCCTACCCTTCATCGCGGGCGGCGTTTCGTGGACCCGCAGCGAGCAGGAGGCGACCAACGTCGCCGACACGCAGCGCGGTCGTGTTCCGGCCAAGCTCTGGAACGTCGGTGCGGGCGTCGACTATCGCCTGACCGAAACCTTCTCGCTGCGCGGCGAGTACGTCTATGCCCAGTCCTTCGATGCGGAATCGCCGGAATTCGGCGGGGTCGCCACCGACCAGGAACTCGACGTACACGAAGTCCGCTTCGGCGTGGCCTACCACTTCAACTGACCAGCCTGCGCCGGACAGCAAAAAGGGCGGCCTCACGGCCGCCCTTTTCATTTTAGCCTGGAACGCCAGGGCACCGGTTACTCGGCGGCGCCGGCCGGCTCTTCGGCCTTTTCCTTCTTCTCGAGGTCTTCGCCCGTCTCCTGGTCGACGACCTTCATCGACAGACGGGTCTTGCCGCGGTCGTCGAAGCCGAGCAGCTTCACCTTGACCTTGTCGCCCTCCTTGAGGACGTCCGAGACCTTCTCGATGCGCTTCTGAGCGATCTGCGACACGTGGACGAGACCGTCACGCGCGCCGAAGAAGTTCACGAACGCGCCGAAATCGACGACCTTCACGACGGTGCCCTCATAGATCGTGCCGACTTCCGGCTCGTCCACGATCGAGTGGATCCAGTTAAGCGCGGCCTTGATAGCCTTGCCGTCGGCGGAGGCCACCTTCACTGTGCCATCGTCCTCGACATTGATCTTGGCACCGGTCTTCTCGACGATCTCGCGGATCACCTTGCCGCCCGAGCCGATCACGTCGCGGATCTTGTCGACCGGGATCTTGATCACTTCGATGCGCGGAGCGAACTCGCCAAGCTCCGGACGCGACGCCGAAAGCGCCTTGCCCATCTCGCCAAGGATGTGATTGCGGCCATCCCGCGCCTGGCCGAGAGCGACCTTCATGATCTCCTCGGTGATACCGGCGATCTTGATGTCCATCTGAAGGGCGGTGATGCCCTCGGTGGTGCCGGCTACCTTGAAGTCCATGTCGCCGAGGTGATCCTCGTCGCCGAGGATATCGGACAGGACCGCGAAACGCTCACCTTCGAGGATGAGGCCCATCGCGATGCCCGCGACCGGACGCTTCAGCGGAACGCCCGCATCCATGGCGGAGAGCGAGGTGCCGCAGACGGTCGCCATCGAGGACGAGCCGTTCGACTCGGTGATCTCCGAGACGACGCGGAGCGTGTACGGGAACTCGTGGTTCGGCGGCAGCATCGGGTGGATCGCGCGCCAGGCGAGCTTGCCGTGGCCGATCTCGCGGCGGCCAGGAGAGCCCATGCGGCCCGTTTCACCGACCGAGTAGGGCGGGAAATTGTAGTGCAGCATGAAGGCTTCCTTGTAGGTGCCTTCGATCGCGTCGATGAACTGCTCGTCCTCGCCGGTGCCGAGCGTGGCAACCACGAGGGCCTGCGTCTCGCCGCGGGTGAACAGCGCCGAGCCGTGCGTACGCGGCAGGACGCCGACCTCGGAGAGGATCGGACGAACCGTCTTCACGTCGCGGCCGTCGATGCGGATGCCATCGTCGAGGATGTTCCAGCGCACGATCTTCGCTTCGAGGTCGTGGAACACCGAGCCGACCTTGGTGGCCGGCGGGGCATTCTCGTCGCCTTCAGGGCAGAGCTTGGCGATCACCGCGTCGCGGATCTTGCCGACCGCCGTGTAGCGGTCCGTCTTCTTCTGGATCTTGTACGCGTCGCGGAGATCCTTCTCGGCGATGTCGCGGATCGCGGTCTCGAGCGCCGAATTGTCTTCAACGGCGATGTCGCGCGGCTCCTTGGCAGCCTTCTCGGCCAGGCTGATGATCGCGTCGATCACCGGCTGGAAGCCCTTGTGGCCGAACATCACGGCGCCGAGCATCACGTCCTCGGAAAGCTCCTTGGCTTCCGATTCGACCATCAGCACCGCGTCCTGCGTACCGGCGACGACGAGGTCGAGATCGCTCTCCTTGACCTGATCGACCGTCGGGTTGAGCACGTACTGGCCGTTGATGTAGCCGACGCGGGCGCCACCTACCGGGCCCATGAAGGGCACGCCGGAGAGCGTCAGGGCGGCGGACGCCGCGACCAGACCGACGATGTCCGGATCATTTTCGAGATCATGGCTGAGGACGGTGACGACAACTTGGGTGTCGCAACGCCAGCCATCGATGAACAGCGGGCGGATCGGACGGTCGATCAGGCGAGACGTCAGCGTCTCCTTTTCGGTCGGACGTCCTTCGCGCTTGAAGAAGCCGCCCGGGATACGGCCGGCGGCGTAGAAGCGCTCTTGGTAGTTGACGGTCAGCGGCATGAAGTCGACGCCCGGCTTCGGAGCCTTGGCGGCGACGACGGTCGCAAGAACGGTGGTGTCGCCATAGGTGGCGAGGACAGCGCCGTGCGCCTGGCGGGCCACACGGCCGGTTTCGAGGACGAGCGTATGACCGCCCCACTCAAGTTCTTCGCGTTGAATATCGAACATTCTTTGTCTCGTGAGTTTGCGGCGGCAGGGACCGGAGCCACGAGCAGAACGGCGAGATGCTCCTCTCGGGTAGCATCTGGCAATCCTGCCCCGGCTAGCTGGTCCGTGCCGCCTGGGTGGAGCGTGGCGTCCCCATGACGCCGCGCCCATGCAAAACGGCGCGCCGCAGGGGCGCGCCGGCATTGGATCAGCGGCGGATACCGAGCCGCTGGATGAGGGTCTGATAGCGCTCGACGTCCTTGGACTTCACATAGTCCAGGAGGCTGCGGCGTTGGCTCACCAGCTTCAGCAGGCCACGGCGGGAATGGTTGTCCTTCGCGTGGCTCTTGAAGTGTTCGGTGAGGTTGCTGATGCGCTCGGTGAGGATCGCGACCTGGACTTCCGGAGAACCGGTGTCGCCCGACTTGGTGGCGTATTCCTTGACGAGTTCGTTCTTGCGGTCAGCGGTAATCGACATCGGGCACTCCTTTCGGGGCTTACGCGCCCTGCAAATGAAACACGCGTTTGGGATGAATCTCGCCGCGCTCGGCTTCCGCTAGGGCCACCAAAGTTCCTTCGGCGGTGACGTAACAGGTGCCAGAGAGCAGCGGAGCATCGCGTCCGCGCAATAAAACGGCCTGACCTCGTCTGAGGCGGGCCGCATCCGTCCCGCTCACGGCCAACGCCGGGATGTCGTCCAGCGCGGTCTCAACGGGAAGGAGACGATTGGCGAGGCTTTCCTCGCCGGGCGCACATAACCGCAAGCGGTCCACTTCGTCCAGCGAAATCAGGTCCTCCTCGCGGAACGGACCGACGCTGACACGGCGGAGCGCGGTGATGTGGCCATAGCAACCGAGCATGCGGCCCATGTCGCGGGCGAGCGCCCGGACATAGGCGCCCTTGCCGGTACGGGCTTCGAAAACGGCTTCGCTGTCGGCGAAGCTCGTCAGTTCGAGGCTCAGGACTTCAATCTGTCGAGGCTGGAGATCGACCTCCTCACCCTCGCGGGCGAGGTCGTAGGCGCGCTCGCCCTGCACCTTAACGGCCGAGAATTTCGGCGGAGTCTGGGTGAGGCTGCCGGTGAAATCCGGGAGAATCGCGAGAATATCCTGCTCGCTCGGACGCTTTTCGGAGGTGACGGTTTCCGTACCCTCGCTGTCGTCCGTCGTGGTCTCGCTGCCCCATGCGACCGTGAAGCGGTAGACCTTCTCGCCATCCATCGCGAACGGCACCGTCTTCGTCGCCTCGCCGAATGCAATCGGCAGGCAGCCGGTCGCAAGCGGATCGAGCGTGCCGGCATGGCCCGCCTTCTTCGCTCCGAACGCCCGCTTCACCCGGGACAACGCATGGGTCGAGGTCATGCCCTGCGGTTTATCGAGGATGAGCCAACCGTGGACATCGACCTTTTTTGGCCGGTTCTGGTTCGCCTGGCCGTTCATTCCTCGCTACCCTTCACGACGTCGCGCTGGACTTCCGGCCGGTCGAGCAGCGCATCCATGCGCTGGCCCTGATCGAAGCTCGTGTCGACGCGGAAGCGGAGTTCCGGCACCGAGCGAAGCTCGACGCGATGGGCGATTTCCGTGCGCAGGAAGCGTGCGTTCTTCGCCAGCACTTTCACGACGCCTTCGGCATTCTTTCCGCCAAGCGGCATCACATAGGCCGTCGCGACCTTGAGGTCGGGCGACATGCGAACTTCCGGCACCGTGATGACACTTTTTTCCAGCGCGGGATCGGGAACGTCGCCACGCTGCAAAATCTCAGCGAGCGCATGGCGTACGAGTTCGCCTACGCGCAATTGGCGCTGGGACGGGCCTGAGCCGCCCCCCGCTTTCGCCTTAGCCATTTCCTTGAACCTCGAACGTTATGGTCGTCACGGGTTTGGACCGTGACGACCGCTGAACGTTGATGCGCCTTACAGCGAGCGGCTGACCTCGGTGACGAGATAGCACTCGATGACATCGCCGGCGCGCATGTCTTGATAGTTCTCGAAGGCCATGCCGCATTCCTGGCCGGCCTGGACTTCCTTGACCTCGTCCTTGAAGCGCTTGAGCGTCGAGAGCTTGCCTTCGTGGATGACGACGTTGTCGCGGATGAGGCGTACACCCGCACCGCGCTCGACGTGGCCCTCCGTGACGCGGCAGCCCGCGACCTTGCCGACCTTGGAGATGTTGAACACCTCCAGGATCTCGGCATTGCCGAGGAACTCCTCACGGCGCTCGGGAGCGAGCAGGCCAGACATGGCTTTTCGCATGTCATCCACGAGATCGTAGATGATGTTGTAGTAGCGCACCTCCACGCCCTGCCGCTCCGCCGCCTCGCGCGCTTCCTTCAGCGCGCGGACGTTGAAGCCGAGAACCGCGGCGCCGGAGGCGCCGGCAAGGGTGATGTCGGATTCGGTGATGCCACCAACACCCGCGTGGAGCACACGCGCGGACACCTCGTCATTGCCGACCTTGGCCAGCGCCTGAACGATCGCCTCGACCGAACCCTGCACGTCGCCCTTGATGACAAGCGGGAACTCCTGCCTGCCGGCCGACGCCTTGAGGTTCGACATCATCTGCTCGATCGAGCCGCCACCGCCACGGCCCGAACGGGCCGCCGCCATGTCGCGACGCTGACGCTGACGATATTCGGTGACTTCGCGAGCGCGCGCTTCGTTCTCAACGACCGCGAGACGGTCGCCAGCTTCCGGAGCCCCCTGGAAGCCAAGGATCTCGACCGGAAGCGACGGACCGGCTTCGGAAACCGCCTTGCCTTGATCGTTGAGCAGAGCGCGGACGCGGCCCCATTCGGAACCGGCAACGACGATATCGCCGCCCTTCAGCGTGCCGCGCTGGACGAGCACAGTCGCGACCGGACCACGGCCCTTGTCGAGCTTCGCCTCAATGACGATGCCCTCCGCCGGACGATCCGGATTGGCCTTGAGGTCGAGCAGTTCGGACTGGAGCTGTATCAGCTCGAGCAGCTTGTCGAGATTGGTCCGCTTGGTCGCCGAAACCTCGACTTCGAGGATGTCGCCGCCCAAGCTTTCGACCTGGACTTCGTACTGCAGAAGCTCGGTGCGGACGCGCTCGGGCTTCGCTGCGGGCTTATCGATCTTGTTGATCGCGACGATCATCGGAACGCCGGCCGCCTTGGCATGGCTGATCGCTTCCGCGGTCTGCGGCATGACACCGTCGTCCGCTGCGACGACCAGCACCACGATGTCCGTTGCCTTGGCGCCGCGCTGGCGCATTGCGGTAAACGCTTCGTGGCCGGGCGTATCGATGAAGGTGATCAGGCCACCCAGCGGCGAGGTCACCTGATAGGCGCCGATATGCTGCGTGATGCCGCCGGCCTCGCCGGAGACGACGTTCGTCTGGCGGATAGCGTCAAGCAGCGAGGTCTTGCCGTGGTCGACATGGCCCATGATGGTCACGACCGGCGGACGCGTGATCTGCGTGCCGGCATCGTCGGCCGAGTCGAACAGACCTTCCTCGACGTCGGATTCTGCGACGCGGCGGACGGTATGGCCCATCTCTTCCGCGATCAGCTGTGCGGTATCGGCGTCGATGACGTCGTTGATCTTCTTCATCTCGCCCTGCTTCATCAGCAGGCGGATGACGTCGACCGCGCGCTCGGCCATGCGGTTGGCGAGCTCCTGGATCGTGATCGTTTCCGGAAATCACGACCTCGCGCTGGATCTTCTCCTTCGGCTCGGCCGAAATCTTGCCGGTCATGCGCTGGACACGGCGGCGGAACGAGGCGACCGAACGGGCGCGCTCTTCTTCCGACTCAAATGCGGTGGTCAGCGTCAGGCGGCCGCGCTGCTTCTCCTGGCCGGCCTTGGTGCGTTCCGGCTTCGGCGGAACGACGGGACGGACCGGCATGCCGACCGGGCGGCGAATGGCGCCCGCCGGCTGGGCTGCGGCCGGCGCACCCGCCGGACGTGCGGAAGGAGCGGAGGTCGTCTGCGGACGATCCTGCTGCTGGGCCGGAGCTTCGTCACCGAGACGCTTCTTCGCCTCGGTCTCCGCCTTGCGGCGAGCCTCTTCCTCGACCGTGCGACGGGCTTCTTCCTCGCGCTTGCGGGCTTCGGCCGCCTCACGCTCAGTGGCGCGGCGAGCATCCTCGGCGGCGCGGCGGCGAGCCTCTTCCTCGGCACGCTGGCGATCTTCGGCCTCGCGCGAGCGGGCTTCGGCCAGCGCGCGACCGCGAGCGCCAAGCTCTTCGTTCGTCAAGGTGCGGAGCACGACACCGGGATTGCGCGGCGCGGGCGCCGGGCGGTGCGGTGCTGCCGGCGCGGCAGCGACTGGAGCAGCAGGAGCCTGAGGCGCAGCCGGACGCGGCGCCGGAGCGGGAGCAGCCGCAGCGGGGGCCTCGGGCTTGTCGCCGCCCGGACCGATCACACGCCGCTTAACTTTCTCGACAACGACCGCTTTCGAGCGGCCGTGGCTGAAGCTCTGCCGAACCATACCCTGTTCGACAGGCCGCTTCAGTGTCAGAGTCTTCCCGGAAGAGACGCCCAATGTCTTATCGCCCGGGTTTTTCGTATCCGTCATTCCACATCCGTTTCTGCGGGTCGCCCCGTTTCGTCGTTCCGATAGCGCGCGAGCTCGTTCGTCCGCGCGAGGAAGGCGTCACTCACGGGGGCCGCGAGCAGCGCTGCATGTATCACATTCTCGCGTCCGAGGGCCAAGTCCATTTGACCCGACACGAAGGGCTCGATCAAAGGCACCGAACCCCCGTCTTCTCCGGCGCGTCTCGCCACCTGGGCGATCTTGCGCCGGCCGTCCTCTGCGCCGTCGCGGGCATGAAGCACGATGAGTGCCTCGCCCCTTTTCAGCGCGGTTTCCACTTTACCGTAACCCGACACGACTTTCCCGGCCTTGTTGGCCATTGAAAGCATGTCGAGCGCCGCCCGTTCGAGCAGCAAGCCCACTTCGTCGGCGAGGTCGGGCCGCACCGTGACCTGGTCCTTGAAGCCACGGGAAAAGACCCGCTTCTTCACCGCCTCGGCTACTCGCTCGGCCCGTGCCCCGACCCACACACCGCGACCCGGAAGCCGCCGCTTGATGTCCGGCACCACGCTGCCGTCAGGCGCCCGCACAAAGCGGATCAGATCCTCGACCGGCAAAACCTCGCGGGTCACGGCACAGGTCCGCGACACCGCGCGCAAATCGTCTTTCTCGTCCGCGATCAGGCCTGAACCTCTTCGGCATCCTGCTCTTCGGAAGCAGGCTCGGGCAGCTCGTCGATCCAACCGGCCTTGAGGCGCGCCTGCATGACCAGGGACTCGGCCTCCTCGCGGGAGATCTCGAACCCTTCAAGCGCACCCGGATAGCGCTTGCTTTCGCCGCCTTCGCGCTCGGTCCAACCGGTCAGGTCATCGGTCGCGCTGCCGGCGAGGTCTTCAACCGACTTAATGTCGTTTTCGCCAAATGCCACCAGCATGGCGGTCGTGACGCCAGGAATTTCGCGCAATTCATCGGCAACGCCGAGTTCCTTGCGGCGCTCGTCCTGCTCGCTTTCGATGCGGGCGAGGTAGTCGCGGGCGCGGCTCTGGATCTCGACGGCGGTGTCCTCGTCGAAGCCCTGGATCGAGGCAATCTCGTTCTGGTCGACGAAGGCAAGCTCTTCGACGGTGCCGAAGCCCTCGGCGGCGAGAAGCTGGCCGACGACCTCATCCACGTCGAGCGCATCCATGAAGCTCTGCGTGCGCTCGTTGAATTCCTTCTGACGGCGCTCCGATTCCTCGGCCTCCGTCATGATGTCGATGTCCCACCCGGTCAGCTGCGAGGCGAGACGGACGTTCTGGCCGCGACGGCCGATCGCGAGCGACAGCTGGTCATCGGGAACGACGACCTCGATCTTGCCCGAGTCCTCGTCGAGCACGACCTTGACGACTTCCGCCGGCTGCAGCGCGTTGACGATGAAGGTCGCCTCGTCCGGCGACCACGGAATGATGTCGATCTTCTCGCCCTGCAGCTCGTTGACGACCGCCTGGACGCGCGAACCGCGCATGCCGACGCAGGCGCCGACGGGATCGATGGACGAGTCGCGGGAGATCACGCCGATCTTGGCACGCGAGCCCGGATCGCGGGCTACCGCCTTCACCTCGATGATGCCGTCGTAGATCTCCGGCACTTCCTGGGCGAACAGCTTCGCCATGAACTGCGGATGCGTGCGCGAGAGGAAAATCTGCGGACCGCGCGGCTCCGAGCGAACGTCGTAGACATAGGCGCGGATGCGGTCGCCGGGGCGGAACATCTCGCGCGGCAGAAGCTCGTCGCGGCGGACAATGGCTTCGCCGCGGCCCAGATCAACGATGACATTGCCGTATTCGACGCGCTTCACCACGCCGTTCACGACCTCGCCGATGCGATCCTTGTATTCGAGATACTGGCGCTCGCGCTCGGCCTCGCGGACCTTCTGCACGATGACCTGCTTGGCCGACTGAGCGGCGATGCGGCCGAAATCGAACGGCGGCAGCGGCTCGGAGATGTAGTCGCCGACCTGCGCCGCCGGATTCTTGCGGCGGGCCTCTTCGAGCGCGATGTCGGTCGAGGTGTTCTGGACGTCGTCGGTGACGTGGAGCAGCCGCGACAGGCGGATCTCGCCGGTCTTCGGATGGATTTCCGCGCGGACCTCGGTCTCGGCGCCGTAGCGGGCGCGACCGGCTTTCGCAATCGCGTCTTCCATCGCGGCCAGCACGATCTGCCGGTCGATCACCTTCTCGCGGGCGACCGCATCGGCGATCTGCAAGAGCTCCAGACGATTGGCGCTAACGGCCATGGGTCATCTCCGTCCTTTTTTGCGCGCCGGTTTCTGTTCGGCCGGCTCGCTTTCGATAGTCAGTTCTTCCTGCTCGCGCAGCAGCGCGTCGGCCTTCTCGGCCGCCTTGCCGCGCCGGAGCGCTTCGTCGATCAGGGCGTCGGTCAGCACAAGCCGAGCTTCCGCCATATCCGCGACCGGCAGATGCACCGTCGCATCCTCGCCCGCCTTAACATCGTCGCGGATCAATCTGGCGTTCTCGCCGTCGAGGCCAAGGAGCACGCCGCGGAAACGCTTGCGTCCGTCGACCGCCTCTTCCATCTCGATCTTGGCGATATGGCCGGACCAGCGCTCGAAATCCTCGAGGCGGACCAGAGGCCGGTCGATGCCGGGCGACGACATTTCGAGGTGATAGGCGCGCTGGATCGGATCGTCGACATCAAGAAGGGGCGATATCGCCTTCGAGCATGCCTCGCAATCCTCGACGGTCATCGTGCCGTCCGGGCGCTCGGCCATGATCTGGACCGTGCATCCGTTCTGCGCCGTAACCTTCACCCGCACCAGGCGGTAGCCGAGATCGACCATAGCGGGCTCAATGATCGCAGCGACACGCGCGGCGACCCCCGTCTCCCGGATGAGGCGCGGCTGGTCGTTCGAGGCTGCAGTCGTATCGGACATCGATCCCAAAGCAAAAAGAGCGGGCCCGGTGAGGCCCACTTCCATGATAGTGCTCATGAAAAGGAATTGAGGGTGTCATATAGGAAAACCACCCTTCTGCGCAAGTTATCTCTCTGGACCCGACGATGGCCGACCGGGTTCGGCCACAACCACTGAAGGAGACGATTATGCTGTCACGCAGAGCTATCCTTGCCGGTATCGGCACCGCCGCGGCTGCCTCTTACGCCGGCGGCCTCGCCGCTCCGACAATCGCCCGCGCCGCGGCGCCGTTCACGCAGCCGAAGTTACCCTATGCATTCGACGCCCTCGCACCCACGATTTCGGCCCAGACCGTCGATCTGCACTACAGCAAGCACCACGCCGCCTATTTCAAGGCACTGAACGATCTTGTTCCGAATACATCCTACGCGGATATGAGCCTGGAAGAGGTCGTGAAGGCGAGTGCCAAGAGCGAGGCGGACCGCAAGATCTTCAACAATGCCGGACAGGCCTGGAACCACATCTTCTACTGGGACCAGTTCAAGTCCGGTGGGGCAACCGAACCGGCGGGCGAGCTCAAGGCCGCGATCGACAAGGATTTCGGTGGGCTCGACGCGTTGAAGACCGCGATGGTGAAGACCGGAGGCGACGTCTTCGGCTCAGGCTGGGCCTGGCTTGTCCACGACGGCAGCAAGCTCTCTCTGGTCGGCACGCCTGGCGGCGACAGCCCGTTCGCCCGCGGCGGCAAGCCGCTTCTCGGCATCGATGTCTGGGAGCACGCCTATTATCTCGACTACCAGAATCGCCGTCCCGACCACGTCAAGGCCGTGCTCGACAAGATCGTGAACTGGACCGTCGTCGCCGAGCGTATGCAGGCTTAAGCGCGGGCGAAGATGAGGTAGGCCGGAATCCGGCCCTCCCGGATCGCCTTCTGCTCGTAGCGGGTGCTCTGCCAGTTCGGCCAGGGCAGCCGCCAGTCGTCGGCGCGCTCGGCGGTCCAGCTGAGATCCCGGGAGCGCCGGGTATGCTGCAGCGTCCAGTCGACATAGGTGTCGATGTCGCTCGCGAACCGGAACTCGCCACCCGGCCGGATCACCCGCGTGAGCCGCGCCAGATTGGCGTCCGAGACGAAGCGGCGCTTCCATTGTCGCTTCTTCGGCCAGGGGTCGGGGTAAAGCAGGTCGGCGCGGACGAGACTCGCGAGAGGCAGCCAATCGAGCACGTGCGCGGCATCGTTGTCATAGAGACGGATGTTGGTCAGACCGAGTTCGTCGATAGCGACGAGCGCTTTTGCCATGCCATTCAGGAAGGGCTCGACCCCGATGAATCCGAGATCGGGATAACGCTGCGCCTCGGCAACGAGGTGCTCGCCGCCACCGAAACCGATCTCGATGCGAACGGCCTCCACACGCCCTGAAAAAAGCGCGGCCACATCAGCCGGAGCCGGCTGCGACAGGTCGAGCTTCAGTTTCGGAAACAGGGTCTCAAGGCGGGCACTCTGCCCGGCGCGCAAGGGCTTACCCTTGCGCCGTCCGTAGAGCGCCCCGCGATCAGGACGCCCTGACTCAATCATGACGTCTTACTGGACCGCCGATTTCAGCGCGTCGACGAGATCGGTCTTCTCCCAGGAGAAGCCGCCGTCCGCCTCCGGCGCACGGCCGAAATGGCCGTAGGCCGCAGTGCGCGTATAGATCGGCTTGTTGAGGTCGAGATGCTTGCGGATGCCGCGTGGCGACAGATCGACGAGCTCACCCAGCACACGCTCTAGCAGCGCTTCATCCACCGTCGAGGTGCCGTAGGTGTCGACATAGATCGACAGCGGCTTCGACACGCCGATCGCGTAAGCAAGCTGGATCGTGGCGCGGTCGGCGAGGCCGGCAGCAACGACGTTCTTGGCGAGGTAGCGCGCGGCATAAGCCGCCGAACGGTCGACCTTGGTCGGGTCCTTGCCCGAGAAAGCGCCGCCGCCATGCGGAGCCGCGCCGCCATACGTGTCGACGATGATCTTGCGGCCGGTCAGGCCAGCGTCGCCGTCCGGGCCGCCGATGACGAACTTGCCGGTCGGATTGACGTGCCATTCGGTATTGCCGTTGATCCAGCCCTCCGGCAGGGCCGCACGGATATAGGGCTCGACAATGGCGCGCACATCGTTCGACGACAGGTTCTCGTCGAGATGCTGCGTCGACAGAACAATCGACGCTGCCTCGACCGGCTTGCCGTTCTCGTAGCGAACCGTGACCTGACTCTTCGAATCCGGGCCGAGCTTGGCGGCATCGCCCTGCTTGGCGTGGCGGGCCTCCGAGAGCTTGCGCAGAATGAGGTGCGAATAGTGGATCGGCGCCGGCATCAGCTCCGGCGTCTCGGTGCAGGCGTAACCGAACATGATGCCCTGGTCGCCAGCGCCTTCGTCCTTGTTGCCGGACGAGTCGACGCCCTGCGCAATGTCCACGGACTGAGCATGCAGCAGAACGTCGATCTGCGCCTTCTGCCAGTGGAAGCCTTCCTGCTCGTAGCCGATATCCTTGATCGCCGCGCGAGCGAGGTCTTCCAGGTGCTCCTTGGTGACGCTGTCCGGACCGCGCACTTCACCGCCGATCACGACACGGTTCGTCGTGGCGAAGGTTTCGCAGCCGACTCGCGATTCGGGATAGGCCGCCAGATAGGCGTCGAGAACCGTATCGGAGATGCGATCGCAGATCTTGTCCGGATGGCCCTCGGAAACGGATTCGCTGGTGAAGAGATAACTTTTTCGGGCCACGAGAGGGCGCTCCGACAGATCAGCAGAATTGCGGGTGCGGGGTTGTCGCAGCCCCGCTATTGCCCGTCAAGCTCGCGTATAAAGGAAGATTAATCCGTATCGTCCTGCGCCAACGACGACACGAGATCCACGATGCGCCGACGTACTTTTGGGTCCTTCACTTTCATGAAGGACTTCGTCAGCTGCAGGCCTTCCGAGGTGGCCAGGAAATCCGCGACGTAGTCGTGGCCGCCCTTTTCGCCAAAACCCTCGTCGAGCTTTTCGCCCTGCGCATCCTCGAAGAAATAGGACACCGGCACGCCAAGCACGCCGGACATCTGCTGCAGGCGGCTCGCACCGATGCGGTTGGTGCCTTTTTCGTACTTCTGAATCTGCTGGAAGGTGATGCCGAGCGAGGTGCCAAGCTTTTCCTGGCTCATCCCGATCAGCAAACGTCTCATACGAACCCGGCTGCCAACATGCTTGTCGATCGGGTTCGGGGCCTTATTGGCCATAGTCCGCACTCCTCCTTGCGATGAGATCGCGGAGGCTCGTGGCTGAACGCTCGCAAAATCACATCGCATTCACAACGCTCGAATGTATCGACGTCCCGCCTGCAAGCGGCGCACAATGGTTTCCTCGACCGGTAAAGTCAAACCCGGTAACGCCCCCTCAGGCCCCCTACAATAGTCGCACCATACAAGCCGGCGCAAAACACCAGCCCAAAACGTGAAAAGAGCGTCGGGGGCAGGGGCTGAGGCAGGGTGAGATCGAGAATCCCGTCTTCCCCGAGTGGCAGGGCTGCGACAATCCGTCCCCATGGATCAACAAGAGAAGAGATGCCGGTATTGGCGGCCCGCAGGATCGGAAGACCCTGTTCGACCGCCCTGACGCGAGCTTGTGCCAGATGCTGATACGGCCCCGGCGTGTCGCCGAACCAGCCGTCATTGGTCAGGTTCAGAAGAACGGCCGGGCGGTCGTCACGGTCGATTGTCCCCGTTGGAAAGATCGCCTCGTAGCAGATCAGGCCGCCCAGCTTCAGGCCGTTCGGCAGCGTGATGTTTCCAGGCGCTTCGCCGGAGCTGAAGCCTCCCGGAAGCCGGGTCAGCTGACGTATGCCGAGGCTTTCCAGGAATGGCTGGAACGGCAGGAACTCGCCAAATGGCACGAGATGGACTTTGTCGTAGGTCGCGATGATCGAACCGTCGCTTGCGACCGCCTGGATCGAATTGAACACCTTTCGGCGGCCCGTGGTGTCGAGCGTGTCCTCAATTCGCGCGGCGCCGGTCAGAAGAACTGCCTTGTCCGGCAGAAGCCCGCCGATCTGTGCGAGCGCGTCCGGCGTGCGCCCGAGGAAGAAGGGGAAGGCTGATTTCGGGCCAGATCAGGATATCGCCTTCTTTAATTCCGTTCGGCGACGCCGCACTCGGTCGGCTCGAAAGCGCCAGATAGCGGGCCATGATCTCCGGCTTGGCCTCGGGCCGGAATTTGCGGTCCTGCGGCACGTTCGGCTGGACGATCCGAACGTGAATTCCCGGCACTTCCTCGGGTGCTGCCATCGCCAGCCGAGTCGCGCCAAATCCTGCGAGAGCGACAAGCGTTGCCGCGGCGGCGATCAGCGGTCGAATCGGACGGCCGGGATCGGCGAGTAGAGCGGGCGTTGCGAAAATTGCGATTGCGATCGGCGTCAGACCCTCGACGCCCACGATCGACGCCGCCTGTCCGAACCATTCATTGTCGGCCAGCGCGTAGCCGTATTGGTTCCACGGAAAGCCTGTGAACGCGCGCGTCCTCAGAACCTCGGACAAACCCAGTCCGGCGGCCAACGCAAAAATCCGCCAGCCCGAATCGGACCACAACAGCCGCGCGACCAGGAGGCCCAGGGCCGGGAAGCAGGCGAGGAACAGCGGCAACCCGACGACCGCGATCGGCAGCGCCCAGGCATATTCCTCGGCATCGACGAGAAACGCCGCACCGATCCACCAAAGTCCGGCAAGGAAATAGCCGAAACCGAAAGCGAAGCCGATCCACGCCGAGGCCTTCAGGCCCGAGCGCCCGCGTTCGGTTCCGTCGAGAAGCCAGACCAGGATCGGGAAAGTCAGTGCGAGGACCGGAAACGCATTGACCGGCTCCATCGCGAGCGCCGACGCGCCGCCTGCGACAAAGCTCACGGCCAGACGGCGCCAGCCGTCCAGCAACACGACGCGATGGGCGGGTAGCGCGAGGCTCAAGCGGCGTCAGTGCCGGCGTCAGGAGCCGGAAGCGCCGGCCTGCCGGAGACACCTTCCTCGAGAGCGGAGGCTTGCGATCGCCCCTCCAGGACCGGCGATGAGGTCGGGCGGATACGAACGCGCTTTACGCGGCGCGGATCGGCATCGAGCACTTCGAAATCGAAGCCGGATGGCCCGGCAATGATCTCGCTACGCTCGGGCACTCGGTCGGCGAGGGTGACGATCAGGCCGCCCACCGTATCTACGTCGTCCCCGAGATCGCCGAGATCGAAGTCCGGGCCGATCTGTGCGACGAGATCGTCGAGGGTCGCGCGGCCGTCGGCGATCAGCGAACCGTCGCGCGCACGCTGGATCATCGCCGCTTCGGTCTCGTCGTGCTCGTCCTCGATATCGCCGACGACGATCTCGATCAGGTCTTCGATGGTCGCGAGCCCGTCGGTCCCACCATATTCATCGATGACGAGCGCCATGTGGATGTGCGTCGCCTGCATTTTCGCGAGCAGCGCGTTGGCGGGCATGCTCGGCGGCACATAGAGAACCTCGCGCACGAGATCCGCGGCCTCGATCGTCTGGGAGAGATCGGCCGCCGCGAGATTGAGTCCCCCTCCGTCTTGCCGCGAGTCGTCAGATAGCGCAGCACGTCCTTGATGTGGATCATGCCCCGGAGGTCGTCGATCATATCGCCGTAGACCGGCAGCCGCGAATGCTCCGCCTCCTCGAAGCGCAGGAGCACGTCGGACAGGGTCATGTCGCAGGGTACCGCGATGATGTCCGAGCGATGGACCATTACATCGCCGACGCCGAGATCTCGGAGACCGAGAATGTTCTTCAGCATCGCCCGCTCTTCGGGCGAGAAGTCGAACGTTTCCGCCCCGTCGTCGGATGATAGGGCGTCTTCAATCTCGTCGCGCAGCGACGCCGGACGCCCCCTCAGAAGGCTTTTCAGCCAATCGACGAGTCCCGGCCCATCGGCGGCATGCGGCGCTAAATGGCTGGTTCGCTGCGACGGATCTTCATTCGAAGTCGACATGATGTTTCTGCCCCCGCCGGTCAGACGGGTGACGTCTCCTTGTAGGGGTCGGCAACGCCGAGGTTCGCGAGAACTGCCCGCTCGGTATTTTCCATCTCCTCGGCCTCATCGTCAGCCTCGTGGTCGAAGCCGAACAGGTGAAGCGTGCCATGCACGACAAGATGGGTGAAATGGTCGGCGATCGTCTTGCCTTCCGCTTCCGCCTCGCGGGCGACAGTCTCGAAGGCAATGATGACATCGCCAAGAAGGGGCGCCGTCTCGATCCCCTCGCCTTCGGCCGCGGGAAAGGACAGCACATTGGTCGGCTTGTCCTTGCCACGCCAGTCGCGGTTCAGCTCCTGGATGCGGGCATCGTCGGCAAGAATGATCGCGAGTTCGGCCTCGGGAATGCAGACGAGTTTGGCGGTTCGCACCGTCGCGGCGACGGCCTTCATCGCGAGTTCCTCAGCTGCTGAAAAATCGGCCCAGCGGTCGCTCTCGACGACGACGTCGACCTGTGGGCCGCTACTTCGGTCTGAGCCTTTCATGATCGGCCACCCAGCTTCAGCCGGTCGGACGCCTCGTAGGCACGAACGATACGGCCGACAAGTTCATGGCGCACGACGTCGGCCTCGCCGAAGCGGCAGACCGCGACGCCTTCGACATCGTTCAGCAGCCGTGTGGCTTCGATAAGGCCTGAGATCTGGCCGGTCGGAAGATCGATCTGGGTAATGTCTCCGCAGACCACCATGCGCGAATTATCGCCGAGGCGGGTCAGGAACATCTTCATCTGCATCGAAGTCGCGTTCTGCGCTTCGTCGAGGATGACGACGGAGTTCGCGAGAGTGCGACCACGCATGAAGGCGAGGGGAGCGACCTCGATTATGCCGGATTGGAGGCCGCGCTCGACCCGCTCCGGCGGCATCATGTCGTAGAGCGCGTCATAGAGCGGACGCAGATAGGGATCGACCTTTTCGCGCATGTCGCCCGGAAGGAAGCCGAGACGCTCGCCGGCCTCGACGGCGGGACGCGACAGCACGATGCGATCGACCTCACCGCGCTCAAGCAGGACCACGGCGTGGGCGACGGCGAGATAGGTCTTGCCGGTACCGGCCGGGCCGATGCCAAAGACGAGCTCGTGACGGGCCAACGCGCGCATATAGGCGTCCTGCGCCGGCGTGCGGGCGGTGACCGTCTTCTTGCGTGAGGAGATGTGGGCCAGCGCGGCCTTCGGTCCGGCCTCTCCCGGCGTGAACAAACTTCCTTGGGCGGAGGTCATGCGCACCGCGCCGTCAACGTCACCGAGACCGATGGTCTCGCCTCGGCGAGCGCGCGCATAAAGCGCCTCAAGCACATGACGGGCCTGCTCGATCGCATCGACGCTGCCGCGGATCGCGACATGGTTGCCGCGCGGCGTCGCCTCAATGTTGAGCCGGCGCTCAAGGAAAGCCAGATTCTGGTCGTGGCTGCCGAAGATGTCGCTCGCGAGACGATTGTCATCGAAGGTGAGGACGACTTCGCCGACGGCTTCGACCGGCGCAACAGGCTCTCGCATCGGACCTCTCAAGCAACCGCCTCCATCACTTCATCGACCGGCTGGCCGAACAGGCTGTTTGTGCCGTTACCGGTGATCCGCATCGCGACAACGTCGCCGATCTGGATACCCCGGGCTTCAGTCTGCACCGGCTGCAGGAATGGCGAGCGGCCTGCGACCTGGCCGGGATGCCGGCCCGCGCGATCGAACAGTACATTCATGACACGCCCCACACAGGAGCCGTTGAATGCCTGCCTCTGATCTTCCAGAAGGGCCTGCAAGGCGTGAAGACGCTCGGTCTTCACATTTTCGGATATCTGTTCATCCATCTCCGCGGCCGGAGTGCCGGGGCGTGCGGAATATTTGAACGAGAACGTCGAGGCATAGCCGATATCGCGGACAAGACGCATCGTGTCCTCGAAGTCCGCGTCGGTCTCGCCGGGGAAGCCGGTGATGAAATCGCTCGAAAGCGCGAGCTCCGGCTGCGCATCGCGGATGCGATCGACGAGGCGGCGATAATCATCGGCGGTGTGCTGGCGGTTCATCGCCGCAAGAATTCGGTCGGAGCCCGACTGAACTGGCAGATGTAGATAGGGCATTAGCTCGGCCAGTTCGCGATGGGCGGCGATCAACTCGTCGTCCATGTCACGAGGATGGCTCGTCGTATAGCGGAGACGGGCAATGCCGGGGATCATCGCGAGGCGATGCAGCAGGCGGCCCAGACCCCAGGTCCGGCCGTCCGGCCCTTCACCGTGGAACGCATTGACGTTCTGCCCGAGCAGCGTGAGCTCGCGCACACCAGCATTCGCCAGCCGTTCAGCCTCAGCAACGATCTTTGCGATGGTCCGCGAGGTCTCTGCCCCGCGAGTATAGGGCACCACGCAGAAGGTGCAGAACTTGTCGCAACCTTCCTGAACAGTAAGGAACGCCGCCGGGCCGCGGGCGAGCGTCTTCGCGCGGCTCGCGGCGGGCAGATGATCGAACTTGTCGTCGGCCGGGAAGTCGGTGTCGACGACCTTCTCCCGCGATGCGCGTGACAGAAGCTGCGGCAGGCGGTGATAGCTCTGAGGTCCTACGACGAGATCGACGCCCTGCGCCCGCTTCATGATCTCGGCGCCCTCGGCCTGCGCCACGCACCCGGCCACCGCGATCATCGTGTCCTTGCCAAGAGCGGCACGCTCGGCGCGCATCACGCGCATCCGGCCTAGCTCGGAATAGACCTTTTCGGCCGCCTTTTCGCGGATATGGCACGTGTTGAGGACGACCAAGTCGGCGTCTTCGGCGCGCTCGGTTTCGACGAAGCCTTCCGGCGCCAGAACGTCCGCCATCCGCTGGGCGTCATACACATTCATCTGGCAGCCATAGGACCGGATAAAGACCTTGCGAGGCTGTCGATCGTTCTCGTGCAATGCTGCTCCAGCGCCGCGGCGCTCGTTCCCTGTGATCTATGCGAAAGCCGCCCGAACCCGCCATTCAAACCGGACGACGCATCACCTCTAGCACAAATGCGACCGGCATCCGAGAGCCGAGCACAGCTATTTGCTGCTAACGCTCGTCGTCCTTTAGCGGCACCGCATAGAGTTCCATGCGGTGATCGACCAGCTTGAAGCCGAGCCTCCTGGCGATCTCGGCCTGCAACCGTTCGATCTCCTCGTCGCGGAACTCGACGACACGGCCGGTCCGGAGATCGATCAGGTGATCGTGGTGCTCGTCCGGCACCGGCTCATAGCGCGAGCGGCCGTCGCGGAAATCATGGCGCGCGACGATGCCCGCATCCTCGAATAACTTCACCGTCCGATAGACGGTCGCGATCGACACGCCGGGATCGATCTTCACCGCCCGGCGGTGCAACTCCTCGACATCGGGGTGGTCGGTCGCGCTTTCGATCACCTGAGCGATGACGCGGCGCTGCTCGGTCATGCGCATGCCCTTCGCGGAGCATTGCTCCTCGATAGAGTCGCTGTGCTTTGTCTGAATTGCGGTCATTAACGACAGTCTATTGCCCCTGGAGGTCTCAGCCAAGATCGCGCGCCATGATAAGGGCATTTGCCGTCCGGCCGTCCTTCAGCGTGTAGTAAGCGGGCCGCTTGCCGACCTCCTCGAAGCCGAAACTGCGATAGAGCCGGATCGCCGGTGTGTTCGCCTCGTCCACTTCGAGAACGACCCGCCGGGCGCCTGCCCCCCGGACCCGAGCGAGTTGACGAGCCAGCAGCGGCGCGCTGCCTTTTTTCCCCCGCCATTTCGGATCCACCGCGATGGACAGGAGCTCCGCTTCGTCGGCAGCCACCCTCGACAGCGAGAACCCGTCGATCACCTGACTTCCCGCCTCGCTGCGGAGAATGTCGACGATGACGTTGCGGTCCTGCATTAGAACCTCGATTTCCTGTGCGCTCCAGCCGCGCGCGAAGCTTGCCGAATGCAGCGCGGCGATCTGGCCGGCATGCCGGATCGATGCCGTATCGACGCGCCAGACCGGCTTTCGCAGGTATTCGCTGAGAATATCCAGCACGCCCATTAGACGCGCTCCACCCGTCCAGCCGTCTGCGGCTTGGCATCCGCCGGACGGAGATAGACCGGGCGCGGCAGGCGATCCGGCAACGGAGCGGCGGCGCCGAGCCGGGCCAGCCAGATCGGGTCCGGCACCTGTTCGCCGGGGACGATTTCGTGTTTGGCCTGCGAAGCGGCGGCGACCAGCGATGCACCGGAACCGACAAGGCGGATCGCGCCTTCGCCGGCCATGCGCGACGCGTCCTTCGTCAGCAGCACCCGGGCCGGAACCAGCCCCTGTCCGTTCGGCGCGAAAATCTGAAAAAACACCCGGCCGTGCCGTGCATCGATCGCCGCGCCCACCGCCCGGCCGTCGCCGTGGGCAAGCACCGGCGCCGCCAGAGCGACCAGTGTCGTGATGCCGATGACCGGAATTTTTGTCGCAAGCGTCAGCCCGCGTGCCGCGGCGAGTCCGACCCTTATACCAGTGAAGCTGCCAGGCCCCGTCGAGACGACGATGCGGCCGATCGAGGCAAGACCCGCATGTCCGCCGAGCACTGCCTCGACCAGTGGCATCAACGCTTCCGCGTGACCGCGCTCCATCAGCACGGTTTCGGCGCCCAGAATCTGGTCAGTTTGGGTGTCGAGCACCGCGACCGAGCAGGCCGCGAGCGCGGTATCGATAGCCAGGACGCGCACGCGTTGTTCTTCTTCTCAGCCCCGGAAAGTCAATGCACTCTGACTGAGATCGCGCTCGCGTGGAAGTGCGAGGAGTCCGTCTGTCCCCTTACGAGACCGGACGGACCTCCTGGACCTCGGGCACGAAGTGGCGAAGCAGGTTCTCGATGCCCTGCTTCAGCGTCGCGGTCGAACTCGGGCAACCCTGACAGGAGCCCTTCATGTTCAGGTAGACGACGCCCGTCTTGAAGCCCTTGAACGTAATGTCGCCACCGTCCTGCGCCACGGCCGGGCGGACGCGCGTCTCGAGCAGTTCCTTGATCGTATCGACCACGCTCTGGTCGGCTTCGTCGTAGAATTCGCCGTTGTCGTGCGTGTCGTCGCCGACGCCGTCCGCCAGAAGCGGCTCGCCACGGAGATAATGCTCCATGATCGCGCCGAGAATCGCCGGCTTCAGGTGCTGCCAGTCTTCGGACCCGGCCTTCGTGACGGTGATGAAATCGGTGCCATAGAAGACGCCGCCGACGCCGGGGATGTCGAATAGGCGCGCAGCCAGCGGAGAACGCTTGGCGGATTCGGCGGTCGGCATGTCGAGCGTGCCAGAAGGCAGAACGTCACGGCCGGGAAGGAATTTCAGGGTCGCCGGATTCGGCGTGGCTTCGGTCTGGATGAACATGGCTCTCTCGGCTGGCCTCCGGGTTCAAGGCGCGGGGCTGGCGCACGGGAAGGATATGGTGGATCGCCTCACGAATGCAAAGTCAGCGCCGGACGAAGCCGACGATATCCTTCACCGCAGCGAGATTCGGCCGCGCGATCGCGTCCGCCCGCTCGGCACCATCGACAAGGATCTTGTCGATCGAGCCGGGATCGGCGACGAGTCGCTTCATCTCCGCGCCGATTGGGCCGAGCTTTGTCACCGCGAGCTCAACCAGCGCGTTTTTGAAGGCCGAGAACTGGCCGCCGCCGAAGTCATTCAGCACATCCTGCTTCGAGATTCCGCCCAGCGCCGCGTAGATGCCGACCAGGTTCTCCGCTTCAGGACGCGCTTCGAGCCCTGCCGTCTCGGACGGCAGCGGCTCCGGATCGGTTTTCGCCTTGCGGACCTTTGCGGCAATGGCATCCGCATCGTCGGTCAGGTTGATGCGCGAGGCATCCGACGGGTCGGACTTCGACATCTTCTTCGAGCCGTCGCGGAGGCTCATCACACGTGTCGCCGCTCCCTGGATCAGAGGCTCAGGCTGCGGGAAGAACGCCTCGCCGAAGCCGTTGCGAGCGATCGACGCGCTGAAATCGTTGTTAAACTTCTGGGCGATGTCGCGAGCAAGTTCGAGATGCTGCTTCTGGTCCTCGCCGACCGGCACATGCGTCGCCCTGTAAGCGAGAATGTCGGCCGCCATCAGCACCGGATAGACGTAGAGGCCGACCGATGCGTTCTCGCGGTCCTTGCCGGCTTTTTCCTTGAACTGCGTCATGCGGTTCAGCCAGCCGATGCGCGCCGTGCAGGTCAGGATCCAGGCGAGTTCGGCATGGGCCGAGACCTGGCTCTGGTTGAAGATGATGTTCTTCTTCGGGTCGACGCCCGAGGCGATGAACGCCGCCGCCACTTCGCGGATCGTCCGCGTCAGTTCCTCGGGATCCTGCGGCACGGTGATCGCATGCATGTCGACCACGCAGTAAAGGCATTCGTGCTCATGCTGCAGCGCGACGAACTTGATGATCGCACCGAGATAATTGCCGAGATGGAGGTTGCCGGTCGGCTGGACGCCGGAAAAGACGCGCGGCTGAAAAGCGCTCATGATGAAAGCTTCCAAGGAGAGGGGCGGGTTATGACAATCCGGCCGGGATGACGCAAGGCTTGGCAGCGCGCCCTGCCGCCGCTAGAGCGTAGCCACCTTCCCGGAGATACCGATCAAATGACCTCTCTTCGCTTCGACGTGCTTGGCCTCGGCAACGCCATCGTCGACGTTCTCGCCCGTGTCGAAGACGATTTCCTGGTCAAGGAGGGATTGGCGAAGGGATCCATGGCACTGATCGACGAGGCCCGCGCCAGCGACCTCTACGCCAAGATCGGCCAGACGATCCTGATCTCCGGCGGCAGCGCCGCCAATACGATGGCGGGAGTTGCATCGCTCGGCGGCAAGGCGGCCTTCATCGGCAAGGTGAGGGACGACGACCTCGGGAAGAGCTTTGCCCACGACATCCGCGCCGCCGGCGTCCATTTCGAGACTAAAGCCGCGACCGACGGCCCGATCACTGCGAGCAGCACGATCCTGATCACACCCGACGGCGAGCGGACGATGAACACCTTCCTCGGCGCGAGCCAGCATCTGAAGGCATCCGACGTCGACGCCGACCTCGTCCGCGCTTCGGGGACGATCTATCTCGAAGGATATCTCTGGGACCCGCCGGAGGCGAAGGAAGCCTTCCGCCACGCCTCCGACATTGCACATGAGGCCGGCCGCCTGGTCGCGCTTACGCTTTCCGACTCATTCTGCGTCGGGCGCTACCGCGAGGAGTTCCTCGACCTCATCCGCTCCGGAAAGGTCGACCTTGTCTTTGCCAACGAGCACGAAGCCAAGGCGCTCTACGAGACCGCGGACTTCGACAGCGCAATCTCGGCCCTTCGCAACGATGCTCGTTCGGCGGTCGTGACCCGGAGCGAAAAGGGCGGCCTGTTCGTCACCCGAGAGGAGACCGTCGCCGTTCCGGCGCAGCCGATCGAGAAAGTGGTCGACGCCACGGGCGCGGGCGACCTTTACGCAGCCGGCGTCCTGGCCGGCTTCGCGCGCGGTCTCGAAGCGGCAGAGGCCCTTCGCCTCGGCGCGCTCGCGGCGGCCGAAGTGCTGTCGCATATCGGCGCGCGGCCCCAGGTGAGGCTATCCGACCTCGCGGCAGAGAACGGCTTTTTCCAGCCGGCCTAAGCGGTCGGCTAAGCTCGACGAACCGGGAATAGCGCCCGCACCGCCGGATCGCGCAGCCATAGCCCTCCCCACATGAACAGGCCGAGATAGATGCTGAACAGGACGTGGCTGAACAGCGGACTCTCGGCCCGGATCTGGGTCGCCATCGCACCGCCCAGCAATCCCATCATCAGCACCGCGCCGAGAACGCTGGTCCTCGGGATCAGGTAAAGGATGAGACAGCCGAGCTCGATCAGTCCAATCGTGAAAGCATAGCCCGGACGCCAGCCCAGCTGTGCCATGGTCTCTTCAGCGACCGGCAGGCCGAACAGCTTCGGCGTCACTGACGCGCCCAATAGAAAAAGCGCAAAAAGAACGGTGAGGCCGCGACCGGTCCACACTATGGTCTTTTCGCTCATGGCTCAGCTCCCCAGGCAAAAGCAGGAACGTTTCCCGCCGCTGTAATCTGGTGATGCGGATGAGTCCGAGCAAGTTGCGCGCGGAATTTTCGGAGCCTGGTCTTACAGTTTCCTGAGCGCCACTTCCTCGACGCGGTGATCCTCGCCCTTGCGCATGATCAGGCTGGCGCGCGCGCGGGTGGGAAGGATGTTCTCGCGCAAGTTCGGTAAGTTGATCCGGCCCCATAAATCTTCTGCCAGAGCCATCGCCTCCGCAGGCGGCACTGAAGCATAGCGCAGGAAGTACGAGTTGGGATCGCGGAACGCCGTCTCGCGAAGGTGCATGAACCGGTCCACGTACCAGTCGTGGATCGTGTTCTCTTCGGCATCGATGAAAATCGAGAAGTCGAAGAAGTCCGACACGAACGGGACCGCGCGTACATCCTTGGTACCGGCCTGAAGCACGTTCAGGCCTTCCAGAATGAGAATGTCCGGGTTCTCGACGGTGATCTCGGCACCAGGCACGACATCATAGACGAGATGCGAGTAGACCGGGGCGGCGACGCACTCCTTGCCGGCCTTGATGTCCGACATGAACTTCAACAGCGCCGGCAGATCGTAGCTCTCGGGAAAGCCCTTCCGCTGCATCAGGCCTTCGGCGGCGAGAACCTCATTCGGAAACAGGAAGCCATCGGTCGTCACGAGATCGACCTTCGGCGTGTTCGGCCAGCGGCGAAGCAATGCCTGTAGCAGGCGGGCGGTGGTCGACTTGCCGACAGCAACCGAGCCGCCGATGCCGATGATGTACGGCACCTTTTTCGCGCCGTTAGTATTCAGGAAGGCCCGCGTCGCCCTGAACAGGCCCTGCGTCGCCTCGACGTAAAGAGCCAAGAGGCGCGAGATCGGCAGATAGATCTGCTCGACTTCCTTGAGGTCGAGCGGATCATCGAGCGAGCGCAGCCGCTCGATCTCGTCCGCATTCAGCGTCATCGGCGTGTCGGCGCGGAGTTCGGCCCATTCCTCGCGCGAAAAGACGCGATACGGCGATTGCGGCTTGCCCGCGAGTGCATCCATCGACGACGACCCCTTACTCACGTCGTGCCGCTTTTTCCTGAAGTCCGGATTGAGCGGTTCGCGATTTCAATTCGGCCATCACGTCCTCAAGCGGGACCTGACACGAGCGAAGCAGAACGAGCAGATGGAAGAGCACGTCGGCGGCCTCTTTCGTCAGGCCCTCACGATTGTTCGTGACAGCCGCGAGAGCGGCCTCAACACCCTCTTCTCCTAGCTTTTTCGCACATTTCTCGACCCCGGAGTCAAGCAACTGCCGGGTGTAGGATTGCGACGGATCGGTAGCTGCCCGCTTGGCGATCAGCGCGTCAAGATCGGCCAGCGTAAACCCGGTCATGGCTGCGCCCCGCGCCAGGAGGGATCGAGACGAACCGGGACACCCGCCTTCGCCATATGGTTCTTGGCATCTTGAATGGAAAACGTGCCGAAGTGGAAGACACTTGCGGCAAGCACCGCGCTGGCGCCGCCTTCGCGCACACCTGCAACGAAATGCTCAAGAGCGCCAACGCCTCCAGACGCCACGACGGGGACCGGAACGGCCTCGGAAATCGCCTTCGTAAGACCAAGGTCGTAGCCGTCCTGCGTGCCGTCGCGGTCCATCGAGGTGAGCAGAATCTCGCCGGCGCCGAGTGCGGCAACTTCACGTGCGTACTCGATAGCGTCCAGACCGGTCGGCCGGCGGCCACCATGGGTGAAGATTTCCCAGCGCGGCGCCTCTCCCTCGGTGGAGACCTTCTTTGCATCCACCGCGACGACGATCGCCTGCGCGCCGAACTTGTCCGCCGCACGACCGACGATCGAGCGATCCGCGACAGCGGCCGAATTGATCGACACCTTGTCCGCGCCGGCCAGCATCAGATTGCGGATGTCCTCGACGGTGCGGACGCCGCCGCCGACTGTGACCGGCATGAAGCAATTCTCGGCCGTCCGCGAGACGACATCGAGAATGATCGCCGCGCTCTTCATGACTGGCGGTGATGTCGAGGAAGCATAGCTCGTCGGCGCCCGCCGCGTCATAGGCCTTCGCAGCCTCCACCGGGTCGCCGGCATCGCGCAAGTCGACGAAGCGTACGCCTTTGACGACGCGGCCATCCTTCACGTCGAGGCAGGGGATGACGCGGACCTTCAGCGACATCAGACCTTCGCTCCCCTCGAAAGGACAACCGCCTCGGCCTGATCGAGGCGACCGTCGTAAAGCGCGCGGCCGGTGATCGCGCCGGCGATTGCACGATTTTCCGGCTTTAGCAGCATCTTCACGTCTTCGATGGAGGCTAAGGCCGCCGCTGGCGATGACGGGGATCGAAACCGCTTCCGCCAGGGCGCGCGTGCCTTCGAAATCCAGACCCTTCAACAGGCCGTCACGACCGATATCGGTGTAGATGATGGCGGCGATGCCGGCGTCCTCGAAGCGCTTCGCAAGCTCGAGCGAGGTCAGTTCCGAGACCTCAGCCCAGCCCTGTACCGCGACGTAACCGCCCTTGGCGTCGATGCCGACGGCGATCTTTCCTGGAAACGCCTTCGCTGCGGCCTTGACGAAATCCGGGTCGCGAACCGCAGCCGTGCCGAGGATGATCCGGGAAATCCCACGCCCCAGCCAGCCTTCGACCGCGGCCATGTCGCGGATGCCGCCGCCGAGCTGAACCGGGATCGAAACGCTGTCGAGCACGCCCTCGACCGCCTGCAGGTTCACGGTGGCGCCCGCGAACGCACCGTCGAGATCGACGACATGCACCCATTCGAAGCCAGAATCCTGGAAGCCGCGCGCCACCGCCGCCGCGTCGGAGCCGTAGACGGTCGCTTGATCCATGTCGCCCTGCTTCAGCCGGACGACCTGGCCCTGTTTGAGATCGATGGCGGGATAAAGGATCACGGCGTCCACTTGATAAAATTACGGATCAGGGTCAGTCCGAGGGTCTGGCTCTTCTCTGGATGGAACTGGGTCCCCGCCACGTTGTCGCGCGCGACAATGGCCGTCACCGGACCGCCGTAATCAGCCGTCGCCAGAACGTCGTCTCGATTCTCCGGCAGGAAGTGGAAGGCGTGCAGGAAGAAGGCGTGGAGCCCGTCCGAACCGGTCTTGATGCCGTCGAGCAGGGGATGGCTCCGCGCCGTCGTCAGCGTATTCCAGCCCATATGGGGAACCTTCAGCGAGGGGTCACTGGGCTCGAAGCGCTCGACCGTGCCCGGGATCCAGTCGAGCCCGTCGGCACCCTCGTGCTCCAGCCCCCGAGTCGCGAGAAGCTGCATGCCGATACAGATGCCGAAAAACGGGCGCCCGCGCTTCTTCACGGCCTCAGTCAGCGCCTCGTCGAGGCCGTCCACCGCGGCAAGGCCGCGACGGCAGTCCGGAAACGCTCCGTCACCGGGCAACACGATGCGGTCGGCTCTGGCGACGCGGTCCGGGTCCGACGTCACCTCAACGTCCTTGGCGCCCGCTGCCTCGAACGCCTTCGCGGCCGAACGGAGATTGCCGGCGCCGTAGTCAACGAGAGCGATGGTCACCGACCGCCTCCCGGCTCGGGAAAGAGCCCGAGCACGTCATTTGCTTCGGCCCGGCGCTTCGGCCCGGCATAAGCGACGCTCGAGGAGCGCTGCCGCGCCTCGCCCGGCAGCGAGGAGAAATAGTCGATCTCCGCCTCGACGCGGCTGTCGGCAACGACGCTGCCGACCTGGACATAGCCGAGCCGCGCGAGCTTGCGCCGCCGCATGTCGTTACCCTCGATCGCGACGTAAAGATTGCCGATCAGTCCGAGCAAAACACCCGAGCTATCGCTCAGCGGCAGAAGCATCCCGATCGCTCCGGCCGCCACTGAGAGCAGGACGTAGATCAGTGTGCCGACCCAGAGCCGCTGGATGAGGAGCCAGGGCAGCGGAAAGAACAGGCCCCACCAGGAGAAGCCGTCCTTCACGAACAGCGTGCCATCCGCCCTCTCGTCCGCGCTGGCCGACGTGCCCGGTTCGTGAACGGTCCACAAACGCATGATGTCCTTCAGCCGCCGAGGCTGCCCTTGGTCGAGGGAATAATGTTCGCCGTGCGCGGATCAACCACGAGCGCCGTCCGCAGCACACGCGCGAGGCCCTTGAAGCAGGACTTCGCGATATGGTGCGCATTGGCACCATAGAACGTCTCGACATGCAGGGTAACAGCCGCATGCGTCGCGAAGCCCTGGAAGAATTCGCGCACCAGCTCGGTATCGAAATCGCCGACCTTCGCCGCCGGAAACTCCGTTCGCCAGACGAGGAACGGCCGGCCCGACACGTCGATCGCGACCCGCGTCAGCGTCTCGTCCATCGGCACCGCGACATCGGCGTAGCGGGTGATGCCCTTCATGTCGCTGAGCGCCTGCCGCACGGCCTGGCCGAGCGCGATACCGATGTCTTCGGTCGTGTGGTGGAAATCGATATGCGTGTCGCCCTTGGCCTTCACGTCGAGGTCGATCAGCGAGTGGCGGGCGAGTAGATCCAGCATATGGTCGAGGAAGCCCACCCCGGTCGAAATCGTTCCCTTGCCCTCGCCGTCGAGGTTCACGGTCACGGTCACGTCGGTTTCGCTCGTCTTGCGGGCGATGGTCGCGCGGCGGGTCATCTTTGGTCTCTACGTCTGGAATGGCGGTGAGATACCACCATAAAAGCGTGAAGGTCCCGTCACCGGTCCGTCATGCTGGCGGCTCTTTAGCAGGCGTTTCCGTGGTATGCCAGCGGCGCTCTTTGACCGCGAACCCTGACCGCTTAAGTATGGCTTCCAACCAACGGAGATTCCCTTGAGCGACAATACGCTCTGGCACGGCACGACGATCTTACATGTCCGGAAGGGCGGCAAGGTCGCGATCGGTGGCGACGGCCAAGTGACGATGGGCCAGACGGTCATGAAGCACACAGCAAAAAAGGTCCGCCGCCTCGCGGGCGGAAAGGTGATCGGCGGCTTCGCCGGCGCCACGGCCGACGCCTTCACGCTGTTCGAGCGGCTGGAAGCGAAGCTCGAACAATATCCCGGCCAGCTCCTGCGCGCCTCGGTCGAACTCGCCAAGGATTGGCGGACGGATCGCTATCTTCGCCGCCTCGAGGCGATGATGCTCGTCGCCGACGCCGAGACCAGCCTGGTTCTCACCGGCACCGGTGACGTGCTGGAGCCGGAACATGGCATCGCAGCCATCGGCTCGGGTGGCAATTACGCACTCGCCGCGGCACGTGCGCTGGCCGATACCGATTTCTCCGCCGAGGAGATCGTCCGCCGCAGCATGAAGATCGCGGCGGAGATCTGCGTCTACACCAACGACCAGCTGGTCCTCGAAACGCTGGACGCGGCATGATTTCCGAGACCGCCCTTACTGCGGCCGTCGATCGCGGTGTCGTCACCGCCGACCAGATCACGATGCTTCGCGAGATCGAGGGAGAGCTCGCCTCGGCAAGTGCCCTTGAGCCGCGCGATGAAGAGCGGCTCCGTTTCGTCTCCGGCTTCGGCGACATCTTCGTCACGATCGGCCTGGCGCTCTTCCTGACCGCACTCGGCTATTTCGGGATGGCGTTGGGCTTCAGCGGAAAATGGGCGATCACGGCAGCCGCTGCCTGGGGGCTCGCGGAGTTCTTCACCCGGAAACGGCGGATGGCTCTGCCAAGCATCGTCCTGCTGGTCGTCTTCGCATATGCGGTGTTCTCGGCGGTGTTCCTTGCATTCTTTCCGCTTGAACTCGCGGTACGCGCTTCCGTGTTCAATCTGGCTTACGTTCACCCTTTAGCGCTCGCCGCCGCCGGCGTAGCGGGAGCCGCCGCGGCTTGCCTCCATTACCTTCGCTTCCGCGTGCCAATCACGCCAGCGGCGGGCGCGGCGGCCCTTATCGCTGCCTGTGTCGGCGCCATGGGAGCGCTCATCCCCGAACTCTTCGAGACATTGGTTCGCCCAGCGCTCTTCGTGTGCGGCATCATCGTCTTCATCCTGGCGATGCGCTTTGACATCAGCGATCCGGAACGCCTGACCCGGCGCACCGACATCGCCTTCTGGCTCCATCTTCTCGCGGCGCCGCTGATCGTCCATTCGCTGGTCTCGGGCCTGTCCGAAGGCATTCAGCCCACCCCGAGCAATGGCCTGGGCGATCCTCGGCTTCTTCCTCGTCTTGGGACTGGTCGCCGTTCTCGGTGAACCGCCGCGCGATCCTCGTGTCCGGCCTGGCATATGCCGGCTTTGCCTTCACCGAACTGATCCGGCAGAGCGGCGTCAGCGATATCGCCACGCCGCTCACGCTCCTCGCTCTCGGCGCGTTCGTGCTCTTGCTGAGCGCCGGCTGGCAATGGCTCCGCCGCATCCTCCTCTCGGCGATACCCGCGAACCTGACCCGGCACCTTCCGTCCAGCGGGCTGACCGCCTCATGACCTCCGTTCCGGCGGATCCGGGCCCGCACCGGCCGGTTTCCGCTCCACCACGGTATTCTCGTGGGCTTCTTGCTCGCCTGGCGACTTCCCATATGGATTGTGATCGGCGCTCGCCGTCGTATTTGAGCTCGGTACCGGCTACGTCATTCGGGACAACCTCACCCTCAACACCATCACGCTTCTTCATCCGGTCGAGGCGATACGGAATTGGCAATCAGGGCTTTAGTGAATGAGTGATTTCTCTCCCCGCGAGATCGTCTCCGAACTGGACCGGTTCATCGTCGGTCAAGGCAAGGCCAAACGAGCGGTTGCGATCGCGCTGCGCAATCGCTGGCGTCGGCTTCAGCTCAGCGAAGATCTGCGCGACGAGGTTCTGCCCAAGAACATTTTGATGATCGGGCCAACCGGCGTCGGCAAGACAGAAATCTCGCGCCGCCTCGCCAAACTCGCCGGCGCACCCTTCCTCAAGATCGAGGCGACCAAGTTCACCGAGGTCGGCTATGTCGGCCGCGATGTCGAGCAGATCGTCCGCGACCTGCTTGAAGTGGGTATTACGCTGGTCCGCGAATCGAAACGGAAGGACGTCCAGGCCAAGGCCCATCACGCGGCGGAGGAACGCGTGCTCGACGCGCTTGTCGGTCCGGGCGCCGGGCCCAGCACCCGCGACAGCTTCCGCAAGAAGCTCCGCGCGAATGAACTCGACGACAAGGAAATCGAGATCGAGACCTCCGCCGGTAGCGGAGGCATGCCGCAATTCGACATTCCCGGAATGCCCGGCGGCCAGATCGGGGTCATGTCGATCGGCGACCTGTTCGGCAAGCTCGGCGCCGGCCAGAAGAAGACGCGCCGGATGAGCGTCAAGGATAGCCACACGGTCCTCCTCGCCGAGGAGAGCGACAAGCTGCTCGACCAGGAACAGGTCGTGCAGGAGGCGATCCGCTCGGTAGAGCAGAACGGCATCGTCTTCCTCGACGAAATCGACAAGATCACCGTCCGCGAAGGTCGCGGCGGCGGCGATGTTTCACGTGAAGGCGTTCAGCGCGATCTCCTACCCCTGATCGAAGGCACGACAGTCGCCACCAAGTATGGATCGGTGAAGACCGACCACATCCTGTTCATCGCCTCCGGCGCGTTCCATGTCGCGAAGCCCTCCGACCTTCTGCCGGAGCTCCAGGGCCGTTTGCCGATCCGCGTAGAACTCGAACCGCTGACCCGCGCCGATTTCCGCCGGATCCTCACCGAGACCGAGGTCAGCCTGATCAAGCAATCCGTCGCACTGATGGCGACTGAAGGTGTCACGCTCGAGATCACCGACGACGGTATCGACGCCATTGCCGATATCGCGGCTGAGGTGAATTCGACCGTCGAAAATATCGGGGCGCGCCGGCTCGCAACGGTGCTGGAACGCGTGCTCGACGAGATCTCGTTCACGGCAGCCGACCGTTCGGGCGAGGCCTTCAGGATCGATGGCGATTATGTTCGTGACCATATCGGTGATCTGGCCAAGAACGCGGATCTTTCGCGCTTCGTGCTCTAACACTCAGCGCTCGCGGCGCAGCCTCACATAGAGCGCGCCCGAGCCACCATGCGTGACGGACGCTTCGGAGAAGCCAAGGACGATCGCGCGCATCCCAGGCTCCGAAAGCCAGATCGGAACTTGCCGCTTCAGCACGCCTTTCTCGTCGAAAAGCCCACCACCCCCGGTGGTCCCTTTGCCGGTGATGACCAGAACGACCCGGGCGCCGTTCGACTGCGCCCGAACGAGAAATGCGCGCAGACGGCTGTGCGCCTGGTCCTGCCGCAGACCGTGGAGATCGATACGCGCATCGACCTCGCCGCCGCGCCGGAGATTTCTCGCGATCTTGGGCTCGATCGGAGCAAGCGGAGGGTGCGCCTTCGGTTTGACCGGCTGGGCAGAAGCCGCGCGGACAGGAATCGGCTCCTGCTGAGGCGTGGTCTCCGGCGTTTCAGGCGCTGGCTTTGTCGGCGGCGACGGCAGCCGTCGTCCGGGTAGGGGCTGGATCGATTCCGCGACCTTCGCCCAAAGTTCGCGCTCGTCCGCCGTGAGCTCCCTTCGGCGACGCGAGCGCCAACCTTCGCGCTTCATCGCCCGGTCTTTCGCGGTAACAGCACGACGAAAGTCCCCGCATGCTTCAGCTGTCCCGCCTCCGCTCCGGCTGCTACCCCCACGCCGACAAAGATGTCGGCCCGGGCTGCTCCCTTGATCGCAGCGCCCGTATCCTGCGCCACGGTCAGGCGCCGGAAATCTCCCGTCGGCAGCGGTGCATCGATCCAGACCGGCGTCCCGTAGGGCCAGACCTCGTCGTCGATTGCAATACTTCGGCCGGCCGTCAGCGCAAGGCCGGACCCGCCGATCGGGCCCGCCTCGGCGGAACGCCCGGTGTCCGGTTTAAAAAAGATGTACGACCGATTCTCCTGCATCAGCGCCGGCGCCTGATCCGGATGCGCCGCGAGCCAGGCCCGGATGCCGGCCATATCCGCCTGTTCGAGCGTCAGTTCGCTGCGCTGGACCAGAACGCGGCCGATCGGCGTGAAGGGAAACCCGTTCCTGCCGGCGAAGCGGACCCGCATGATCTTGCCGTCGTCCAGCCGGATTCGAGCCGATCCCTGGATATGCACGAAGAAGGCGTCGACGGGGTCGAGCCAGACCAGTTCGAGCCTCTGACCGGAAAACGCCCCAGCCTCGACGGCCGCACGGTCCGGCGCCGGATTCCCCATTTTGCGAGGCAGAGCCAGCAACGGCGTGGAATGTGTGGCATTCCAGCGCAGCGAGCCTGTGAATTCTGGTTCGAAATAGCCGGTGTAGAAACCGTTGCCAGCGCCGTTGACGACGAATGGCTCGAAATGACGTTCGAAGAACGAGCGGGCCGCCGCCGAATCGCTGGGAGTTTCATGCAATGCGGCCGAACAAGCCGCCTTGAACGATCGGCTTCCAGGCAGGGCTGGACCCGGCTTGGGTCGCCGGCAGGAGGATACGAAGGTTGCGAACGCAGCCGACTGGTCGTCGGCCGTCCAGCCGGGCAGCGCTGCAAAGCTAACCCGCGCGAGTGAAGAGCCGGACGGTTGTGCTCCAGCAGCCATGACCGAAGCGATCAGAATCACCAGGGCGGTGACCGCCGCACGAGCGGCGGTCACGTTCAGGCGGCCTCGGTCGAGACGAGCTTCCAGTTCGGGTCGCGAGAGTGCGTATCGCGCGCGAAGGTCCAGATATCCGTGACCTCGGTAACCGCCTCGGCATTGCCGTCGATGACGTTGCCATCCTTGTCGCGCGTCACCGTGACCAGCTGGGAGGCGAAGCGGATTTCGATCTGGGCATTGCCGTTGCGCATTTCGGCGTCGCGAATCTCCGCCTTGTCGATCGAGACGAAGCGCGATTCGACCGTCTCGCCGCGGCGTTCGCGGTCGGCAATCGTGGCGGCGAAACTGTCGAACACGTCTTTCGCCAGGAGACCCTTCAAGGTCCGGGTGTCGCCAGCGGCGAATGCCTGGACGATCATCTCGTAGGCCGCCCGGGCGCCCTGAACAAAAGAGGCGGGCTCGAACGTTGGGTCGGCCGCAACAATTTCATCGAGGCCTTTAGCCACCGGAGTTCCGTCCTCAGCGAATCCCTTCCACCGAAGCGCTGGATCGACCGGCTCGGCCGAAGCATCCGGCCGCGGCGGCATGGGTATCACGTTCTCGTTCGCTGTCTGCGGCGCGGTATCGCGTGTTTGATAATCGCGCGGACGTTCGTTTCCCGTCCGGGTTCCGAGCACGGAACGAAGCCGAACGAGGATGAAGACCGCGAGAACCAGAAAGATGACCGTGTAGATATCGAACACGTCGCTCATTTTCACCTTTGGTGAGGCCGCGCACTGCTGCCCGGCGAAAGAACTATATGGGCCTATCCGCGCTGACGCGCCAGCGGGTTCTCCCGGATGACAATTTATCTCAGGCTGCGAAGCGTACCACCCCATGCCTTGCGGCGGCGTGACCGGCCGTGCTAGCCCACCGCCCGGCCGCTTGGGCCGAAGAGGGTTGAGTTCATGACGACCGCGGATGTTACTCCCGAAACCCCCGGCACGGGTCCTGCACTCGGCGTGCTTGCGCAGTATGTGAAGGATCTTTCGTTTGAGAACCCGCAGGCTCCGCGTTCGCTCGTCCAGCAGGGCGGCTCGCCGAACATCGAGATCGGCGTCAACGTCAACGCCCGCGGCATGAGCGAGACCGATATCGAGGTCGAACTGCAGATCGAGGGCAAGGCCGGAAACGGTGCCGAGACCGTGTTCCGATTCGACATCGTCTATGCGGGCCTGTTCCGGATCCAGAACATCGATGCGGGAAGTCGCCAGGCGGTTGCGCTGATCGAATGCCCGCGCCTCCTGTTCCCGTTCGCCCGCCAGATCATCGCCGACGCGGTCCGCAATGGCGGTTTCCCGCCGCTGATGATCGATCCGATCGATTTCGCGGCGCTCTATCGTCAGCGCATGACGCAGCCGGCCGAGGGCACGGCCTGAATTATTCGGCGGCTTCGGCCGTCGGCGTGTTGTAGGTCGTCCAGATCGGGTTCTGGCCGAGCGTCGCCACAAAGGCCTGGTGAGCCGCGAGTTCGTCCGCCGTCAGCCGCGATTCAAGCGGTACTGGACGCGGCATCATTGCCTGGCGGCGGATGATCGCTCTGCCACCAGACTGCAGGCTCAATCCGGAGACTCGCCTGCCGGCCGCCCATCAACTCCGCATAGACTTCCGCCAGGAGTTCCGCGTCGAGCAGCGCCCCGTGCTTGGTGCGCTTGGAATTATCGATGCCATAGCGCGCGCAGAGGTCGTCGAGTCTGTTCGATGCGAAACCATGGCGCCGTCGGGCCAGAGCCAGCGTATCGACCATCCGCTCGGGCAGAAGGATCGGCTTCCCACAGCGCGTCAGCTCGGCGTTTAGAAACGCGAAGTCGAAGGTCGCATTATGCGCGACGAGCTTCGCGTCTTCGCCTACGAAGGCGATGAAGTCTTCGACGATCTCATGAAAGCATTTGTGCTTCGACAGGAATTCGGTCGACAGGCCGTGAACGCGGAATGCCTCGTCAGGCATGTCCCGTTCGGGATTGATGTAGACGTGGAAGGTCTGTCCCGTCGGGATGTAGTTGAGGATTTCGACGCAGCCGATTTCCACCACCCGATCGCCCTTGTTGGGATCGAGGCCGGTCGTTTCAGTATCGAAAATGATCTCGCGCATCGCTAGCCGTTCGTATCACGGGCAGGAGACGGACTGAAACGGCGGACCACGTCCTTCACAGCTTTGGCGGTGTCGGCGACATCCCCGCTGGTCTCGATGACGACATCCGCTCGAGCACGCTTTTCGGAATCCGGCATCTGGCGCGCGATGATCGCGGCAAATTTTTCGGGCGTCATGCCCGAACGCGCCAGAACGCGCGCACGTTGGAGTTCTTCCGGAGCCGAAACGACCACGATCGCGTCGCAGCGGTCCGATCCGCCCGTTTCAAAGAGCAGGGGAATATCCAGGACCACAACGGGAGCGCCTGCTTCGCGCGCCGCGGCGACGAAATCCGTCTCGGCTTGGCGCACGAGGGGGTGGACGATGGCTTCGAGCCGCTTGATCGCAGCCGGATCGTCCAACACGGCTTTCGACAGCAGCTGCCGATCGACCGTGCCATCTTTGGTTGTTCCCGGAAACGCATCCTCGATCAGCGGCGCCGCCGCACCTTTATACAGGGCGTGGACGGCGGCATCGGCTTCGAAGACCGGCACGCCTTCGGCGGCAAACAGTCCGGCGACAGTCGATTTGCCCATGCCGATCGAGCCGGTGAGACCGAGGATGATCACGCGTGGCTCGGCGCTTCGATATCGGCCTCGATCAACCTCCGAAGCTCAGGTGTGACCGTGGGCCGGATGCCGAACCATTTCTCGAATCCGGGCACGGCCTGATGCAACAGCATCCCCAGGCCATCGACCGTCCGAAGCCCAGCCTTCTTTGCCTCCGCGAGAAGCTCGGTTTGTAACGGCACGTAAACTATATCCGACACCACGGCCGCCTTCGGAAGTCGACCGCACATGGATTGGCAATCTGGAAGGGGGTCGGAGCCGGCCATGCCAAGGCTCGTCGTGTTGATCAGAAGGTTTGTTTCGGGAAGCAAACGATCGATCTCGCTCCAGGCCACGACCTTGACCGGGGCTCCGAATTCTCCGGCCAGTTGCCGGGCCCGCTCAGGCGTACGATTCGCCAGCCAGATCGTCGAGACGCCACGCGTTTGCAATCCGTGGACCACGGCGCGAGCCGCGCCGCCTGCGCCGAGGATCAATGCGTTGACGGCCTCGGCGTCCCAGGCCGGTGCACGGTCGTCGAGATTGGCCATGAACCCGATGGCATCGGTGTTCGTCCCTCTGAGGAGGCCGCCATATCTCCAGATCGTGTTGACTGCGCCGATCGCCTGGGCCGTTTCGTCGATCTCATCCAGAAGCCCCATCACGGCCTCTTTGTGAGGCACAGTGACATTGCAGCCGAGATAGTCGCCCGCCGCGACCGACCGCATGAACCGCTCGAGCGTCTCAGGCTCGACCGCGACCTTCTCATAGGATCCGGTGATGCCATGCTGACGAAGCCAGTAGCTATGGATTAGCGGAGACCGGGAATGGCGGATCGGCCAGCCGATCACGCAGGCTTTCTGCGACATCGTTACTCAAGCAAAAGACCGCGCCGCCTCAGAACGGCGAGCAGCGGCAACAAGGGCAGGCCGAGGATGACATGGAAGTCGCCTTCGATGGAATCGAAGAGATGAATGCCCTCCTCCTCCAGCATATAGCCGCCAACCGTGGTTGTGACCTTATTCCCGGCAGCCGCGAGATAGCGATCGAGGAACTCCTCGGAGAACGGCCGCATCGTCAGCAGCGCTTCGCTGACGACCGCTTCTTCCGTCATGCCATTGATTGCAAGCGCTGCTGCGGAAAACAGTCCGTGTTCGCGATCACGGAGCCGTAACAATTGTGTACGTGCTGCAGCGAGACCGGACGGTTTAACAAAAAATTCATGCCCCGCCGCGAGAACCTGATCGGCTCCGAGAACCAAGCGGTTGGGAAAACGGAGGCTGACCGCCTCGGCCTTCGCCTTCGCGAGCGCCAATGCGACATTCGCGGGTAATGCCTTGGCTTCGATCAGCGGGGCCTCGATCATTCGCTCATCGAGATCGGCCGGTGAAACCTCGATCGGAATGCCGGCTTTACGAAGCATCTCGGCGCGCGAAACGCTGCCGGACGCAAGGACGAGCGGCCAGGGCTCAATCCAGAGGGGGTGGGCAATGTCGCTCATGCGTCGGACGGAACCCACAGGACGTGTGGAAGAGTGTGTAAAGATCGGCGAGATCGCCAACCTGGCCAGCAGTTTGGGGGTATCTCGTAAAACGATCAACAGGCGTCACGCGGTGGATCGGCCAGATAGAGCTGCTGTGATCTCTGGGGACGAATCAGTGCCGTCTGCTCTGGAGTCTCAGGGGCCGCAGCATCGAGGCTGCGGTGGTTTCCTTGTGGAGCCTTTAGAACCCCGTTAATGACCCATTAAGCAATAACAGAATCTTAAAACAGAGAATTGGTTAAAGAAGGATTAACGATCCTGCCTTCGATCAGTGAGAAGCCTATCCTGAAGGTGCTTGGCGGTGAGAAGCTCGAACGGCCTCCCATATGGCTCATGCGCCAGGCTGGACGTTATCTCCCCGAATATCGGGAGCTTCGTGCCCAAGCGGGATCGTTCCTCGACCTTTGCTATCGTCCCGACTTCGCAGCCGAGGTTACCCTTCAGCCGATCCGCCGGTTCGGTTTCGATGCGGCGATCCTCTTTTCGGACATCCTCATCATCCCCCATGCCTTGGGTCTGAAGGTTGAGTTCTTGGAAGGCGAAGGCCCGAGCGTCGAGACGATTTCGTCGGCGAGTGAAGTCGGGAAGCTCCGTTCAACCCTCGACATCTCGAAAACCGGAAAGGTCTACGAGGCTATCGGGATGATCAGGTCCCAGCTTTCCGACGAAACGACCTTGATCGGTTTTGTGGGAGCGCCCTGGACCGTTGCGACCTACATCGTCACCGGGAAGGGCTCGAAGGACCACGCGGAAACCCGCCTCTTCGCTTTGCGCGATCCGAAGGGCTTTGCTTCGTTGATCGATCGGCTGGTGGAAGCGTCGATCGAGCATTTGTCCGGACAGATCGAGGCCGGCGCCGAAGCGGTCCAGATTTTCGATAGCTGGGCAGGCGAGCTCCCGCCGGACGAATTCGAGCGCTGGTGCATTCAGCCTGTTGTTCAGGTGATCGATGGCGTTCGGCGACGTCATCCAGATGTACCGGTGATCGCATTTCCTCGTGCTGCCGGCCCGAAGGGCGGTAAACTCGCTTCGCTTCAGGGTGTCGCGATTGGGCTGGATACGAGCGAGGACATGGTGCTGATGGATGCTGCGCTTCCGAAAGGAACGCCGATCCAAGGTAATCTCGATCCCCTGGTCCTGATCGCTGGCGGTGAGGCGCTGGACCGCTCGGTGGATCGCATCGTCGCCTCAGCGGGCGATCGACCTCATATCTTCAATCTCGGGCATGGTATCAGGCCGGAAACGCCGATCGCGAATGTCGAGCGCCTGGTCGAACGCGTACGCGGAAACGGACGGACCCGATGACCTATCTCTGGCTCAAAGCCATTCACATCATCGCGGTTATCTCGTGGATGGCCGCGATGCTTTATCTGCCGCGGTTGTTCGTTTACCACGCCGACGCCAAGCCCGGTTCGGACACATCCGAAACGTTCAAGGTCATGGAGCGCCGGCTGCTGAAAGGCATTGCGACACCTGCGATGATCGCGACCTGGATATTCGGGCTGGCCGTCGCCTACTACGCCGACGCCTGGAACCAGGGATGGCTGCACACCAAGCTTCTCTTCGTGCTGCTGCTCTCCGGCTATCACGGATTTTGCGCCAAGACGGTGCGGACTTTCGCCGCTGATCGCAACACGCGTTCGAGCAAATTCTATCGTGCGATCAACGAGGTGCCGGCCCTGTTCATGATCGCAATCGTGATCCTGGCAGTGCTGAAGCCGTTTTAAGTTTTCGTCGTCCCTCTTGCGGGGCGCGCTGCGAATCCGTATTGCTGATCATATCTCCTCCGCAGGCGGTCATCTCCGCGTCGTTGTTGGAACGTCCCGTCACCGAGCGAGTTGGGCCAAGTGCCTGGCCTTGCCCGACGGCTGCACATTTCTCTTCCCCCTATGTCGCCTGATCCTATGCGGGCGACCGACTCAGTGAAGGTTCCCCATGCGGGAAATCAGACTTCAGGACCTCAAGACTAAGTCTCCCCAGGAATTGCTCGCGCTCGCTGAAGAGCTCGAGGTCGAAAATGCTTCCACGCTCCGCAAGCAGGAGCTGTTGTTCGCAATCCTGAAGCAGCATGCTGCCAGAGACGTCGAGATCATCGGCGGCGGCGTTGTTGAGGTTCTCCAGGATGGCTTCGGATTCCTCCGGTCGCCTGACGCGAATTACCTCCCTGGTCCTGACGATATTTATGTTTCGCCCTCCCAGATCCGCCGCTTCTCGCTGCGGACCGGCGATACCGTCGAAGGCCATATCCGGAGCCCCAAGGAAGGCGAGCGCTATTTCGCGCTCCTGAAGGTGAACACCCTGAACTTCGAGGATCCGGACAAGGCCCGGCACAAGGTTCACTTCGATAACCTGACCCCGCTTTATCCGGACGAGCGGCTCCGCATGGAGCTCGAAGACCCGACCATCAGGGATCAGTCCGGCCGTATCATCGACATCGTCGCCCCGATCGGCAAAGGCCAGCGCGGCCTGATCGTCGCGCCGCCGCGCACCGGTAAGACGATGCTGCTGCAGAACATCGCTCGGTCGATCACCACCAATCATCCCGAGTGCTATCTCATCGTTCTCCTGATCGACGAGCGTCCGGAAGAAGTGACGGACATGCAACGCACGGTGCATGGCGAGGTCGTATCCTCGACCTTTGACGAGCCGGCAGTTCGCCACGTCCAAGTCGCGGAAATGGTCATCGAAAAGGCCAAGCGTCTCGTCGAGCACGGCCGTGACGTTGTCATCCTGCTGGATTCGATCACTCGCCTCGGCCGCGCGTACAACACGGTCGTTCCCTCGTCGGGCAAGGTGCTCACGGGTGGTGTCGACGCCAATGCACTGCAGCGTCCGAAGCGCTTCTTCGGCGCTGCCCGAAACATTGAGGAAGGCGGTTCGTTGACGATCATAGCAACCGCGCTGATCGACACCGGCTCGCGTATGGACGAAGTGATCTTCGAAGAGTTCAAGGGCACAGGTAACTCCGAGCTCATCCTTGACCGCAAGGTTTCCGACAAGCGCGTCTTCCCGGCGATGGACATCACCCGTTCGGGCACGCGTAAGGAAGAACTCCTTGTCCCGCAGGACATCCTTAAGAAGATGTATGTTCTGCGTCGCATCCTGAATCCGATGGGCACGGTCGATGCGATCGAGTTCCTGATGGACAAGATGCGTCAGACGAAGACCAATTCGGATTTCTTCGACTCGATGAACACCTAATCCAGCGCCGGCTGCGATGGCCGGTTTTCGATAGACGATGAATTTGGCTCCGCATGATTGTATGCGGGGCCAAATTCGTTTTTGGGACCTGAGATGCCGGAAAACTCTGCAACGATCTATGCGCTGGCGAGCGGCACCGGTTTGGCCGGCGTCGCGGTGGTTCGCGTTTCGGGCCCGAGGTCGTCGGATGTGATGATTGCACTGGCGGGAAAGTTGCCCGCGCCCCGACGTGCGACTCTTGCCACAATCCAGGATCCGACGAGTGGGGAGGAATTGGATCAGGGCCTCGTGCTCTGGTTTCCGTCGCCGGGATCCTTCACCGGCGAGGACGTCGGGGAATTCCATATTCACGGCGGGCGCGCGAGCATTGCCGGACTTCTCCAGGCATTGGCAAAGATCGAGGGCTGCCGGATCGCGGAGCCCGGCGAGTTTTCCCGGCGCGCGTTCGAGTCAGGGAAGCTGGACCTCGCGGAAGCCGAATCCCTCGCCGATCTGATCGCGGCCGAGACGTCGGCCCAGCGGCGACAGGCTTTGCGTGGGCTTTCCGCCGGAGTTGGATTGGTCGCGGATGCGTGGCGGTCAGACCTCATTAGGGCAATGAGTTTCGTCGAGGCCGAGATCGATTTCTCCGATGAAGGCGATGTCGGCGGTAATCTGTGGCGCCAGGCGGAGCCGATCGTCGTGGGTCTGATCGACGACATCGAGACGCTTCTGGCGAGGGGCCGGTCGGGCGAACGCCTGAGAGAGGGTGCGGCTGTAGTCCTTTCGGGTCCGCCGAACGCCGGCAAGTCAAGCTTTCTTAACCGTATCGCCGGGCGCGACGTGGCGATCGTATCGGCTCACGCCGGGACCACACGCGACATGCTCGAAGTCCATCTCGACCTTAACGGATACCCAGTGACGATGATCGACACGGCGGGCATCCGAGAGACGGAGGACCCGATCGAGCAGGAGGCTCTGGCGCGGGCACGAGCGCGAGGTCAGGACGCGGATCTCGTGCTGTGGTTCAGCGATGCTAACGAGGTCTCGCTTCCGCCGCCGTCAAGCGATCGGAAGTGGTCCGTCGTAAACAAGATCGATTTGGTTGGCGGATCGGAGAGTGGCGAAGGCGTTTACCCAATCTCGGCAATGACAGGCGCTGGAATCGATCGGTTGTTGTCCGATCTCGGCGAATGGGCGAAGACCGTGCTGGGGCCGTCCGAATCCGCCCTCGTGACCCGCGAGCGGCATCGCTTATGCCTGAGTTCGGCGGTCGCCGCGCTCCGTCGTGCGCTGCTTGCCACGGAGCCGGAGTTGCGTGCGGAGGAGCTGCGCTTGTCTGCACGTGAACTAGGGCGTATCTCGGGGCGGGTTGATGTCGAAGACGTACTCGGCGGGATCTTCAGCGAATTCTGTGTCGGTAAATGAAATGTTTCACGTGAAACATGGCGCTAGTTCATACGATGTCATCGTGGTTGGCGGCGGACACGCCGGTACCGAGGCCGCGTCGGCGGCTGCCCGAATGGGCGCGAGGACAGCGCTTGTCACGCTGAGCCGAAACACGATCGGGGCGATGTCCTGCAATCCGGCGATCGGCGGTCTCGGCAAGGGGCATCTCGTCCGCGAGATTGACGCGCTCGACGGTGTCATGGGCCGGGCGGCCGACGCCGGCGGTATTCAGTTCCGCGTCCTAAACCGCCGCAAGGGTCCGGCTGTTCGCGGTCCGCGCGCCCAGGCTGACCGCCGCCTTTACGCCGCCGCTGTTCAGACCTTCCTGGCCGAACAGTCGCTCCTCGAGATCGTCGAAGGCGAGGTTGCTGATCTCGATATCCGCGATGGCCGCGTCTGCGGGCTAACCCTTGCCGACGGACGAAAGTTCGCAACGGGCACAGTGGTTCTTACAACGGGCACATTCCTTTCCGGCCTGATTCACATTGGACCGAAGACCATGCCCGCCGGTCGCATGGGCGAAGCGCCCTCTATCGCCCTCTCTAAGACGCTCCGCGGTGCGGGCTTCGCGCTCGGTCGGCTGAAGACCGGAACTCCGCCGCGGCTCGACGGAACGACGATCGACTACGCCGCCCTGGAAGAGCAGCGGGGCGACGACGTGCCCGAGCCGTTTTCTGCGATGACGTCCGCGATCACGACATCGCAGGTGTCATGCCACATCACCCGCACGACGCAGGCTGGCCACAGGGTCATCACGTCCAACGTCGATGCTGCGCCGATCTTTAACGGCCAGATCGGCGGCCTGGGGCCGCGCTACTGCCCGTCGATCGAGGACAAGGTCATTCGCTTCGGGGACCGCGACGGGCATCAGATCTTCCTGGAGCCCGAGGGTCTCGACGATCGGACCGTCTATCCCAACGGTATCTCGACTTCGATGCCGGAGGAGGTGCAGCTCGCCTTCCTGACCACGATCCCAGGTCTCGAACGGGTGCGGATGGTGCGACCCGGCTACGCCATCGAGTACGACTACATCGATCCACGGGAGTTGAAGCCGAGTCTCGAAACCAAGCGGGTCGCCGGTCTATTCTTGGCGGGTCAGATCAATGGCACGACTGGATATGAGGAGGCGGCGGGGCAGGGCTTGATCGCCGGCATCAACGCCGCACGCCTTGCGAGCAACGGGGGGGCGGTGACCTTCTCCCGATCGGAGGCCTATCTCGGCGTGATGGTCGATGATCTTGTGACCAAGGGTGTCTCCGAGCCGTACCGGATGTTTACGTCCCGTGCCGAATACCGGCTGACCCTGCGGGCGGACAATGCGGATCAGCGGCTGACGGGACGGGGCATTGAAATTGGTTCTGTCCGCGGCCCGCGTCGAGAGGGCTTGGACCGACAAGGCGGCGGCGCTCGCGGATGCCCGCGCACTGACGACCTCCCTGACGGTTACTCCGGCCCAGGCGCAGAATGCGGGTTTGACCCTCAACCAAGATGGCCAACGCCGGACGGCCTTTGATCTTCTAAGCCGGCCGGATATCGAGTTCGGCGATCTGATCCGCATTTGGCCGGAACTTGGCCGGGTCAATTCCAGCATCGCTGAGCAGATCAAGATCGACGCTGCTTACAATGTTTATCTCGATCGTCAGCGCGCCGACATCGAGGCGTTCGAGCGAGACGAGGGGCGGCCGATTCCGGATGCTGTCGATTATGATTCCATGCCCGGGCTCTCCAATGAGGTCCGGCAGAAGCTCGTTCGCATTCGCCCGGCAACGATCGGTCAAGCATCTCGAATTGAAGGTGTGACGCCGGCCGCTCTGACGTTGATCATGGCTCACGCAAAGCGCGCGGCCCGCGGATGAATTCGGGGGAAATACGGGCCCAGTTTCCCGATGTTTCACGTGAAACATGGAGCCGACTGGAGGTTTTTACCGAACTCCTGCTGAAATGGCAGAAGACTATCAATCTGATCTCTCCCTCGACGGTGCCAGCGATCTGGACCCGACATATCGCCGACAGCCTTCAGCTCCAGAAGCTGGCGCCCTCGGCGACGACATGGGTAGATCTCGGCTCGGGAGGCGGATTCCCCGCTCTCGTGATTGCTGCCGCGCTGGCAGACGTCTCCGATGCCCGAGTTCATTTAATCGAGAGCGACCAGCGAAAGTGCGCGTTTCTGCGTGAGGCAGCGCGTCGGGCTGCCCTTCCGGCGACCATCTACAATGGTCGGATCGAGGCGGTGCTCGCCAAATGGTCGGAGCCAGCGGACGTGGTTACGGCCCGAGCGGTCGCGCCACTGCCGCGTCTCATCGAACTCGCGTTTCCTCTGTTGAAAACCGGTGCCATAGGCCTGTTTTCAAAGGGTCAGGATGCTGTCGCAGAATTGACCCAGGCTGCCAAAGATTGGCACATTGAGGCTGAGCTCGCGCAGAGCCTGACCGACCCCGACGGACGCATCGTCATCGTCTCGAAGGCCGTGCCGCGCGAGGACCCAAGATAGGATTCGCCATGGCCGACCTGCCCAAAGCTCGCATTCTCGCTGTTGCCAATCAGAAGGGCGGCGTGGGCAAGACGACGACGGCGATCAATCTCGGCACGGCTCTGGCCGCGATCGGCGAGAAAGTCCTGATCGTCGATCTCGACCCGCAGGGCAATGCCTCCACAGGCCTCGGTATCGATCGCAGGGCTCGCAAGCGCTCCACCTATGACGTTCTTGTCGGCGAGGCGCGTTTCCGCCAGGTCATTCTGCCGACGGCAGTTCCAGGCCTCGATATCGCGCCGTCGACTATGGATCTCCTGGGCGTCGAGGTCGAAATCGCGTCCGACAAACAGCGGGCCTACCGCCTTCGCGATGCGCTCTCGCAACTTCAGCAGGATGGCGACGAGCCGTATTCCTATGTGCTCGTGGATTGCCCGCCTTCGTTCAATATCCTGACGATCAACTCGCTGGCGGCAGCCCAGGCCATTCTTGTCCCGCTGCAGTGCGAATTCTTTGCTCTCGAAGGCCTTTCGCAGCTTCTGCGCACGGTGGACCAGGTCCGTGCGACCTTGAATCCGAGCCTGACGATCCAGGGCGTGGTGCTCACGATGTTTGACGCCCGCAACAATCTCTCAGGCCAAGTCGTCGCCGATGTCCGCCAATTCATGGGCGACAAGGTCTTTGACACGATCATTCCGCGAAACGTCCGCGTGTCGGAGGCGCCGTCGCACGGCAAGCCGGTGCTTCTGTACGATCTCAATTGTTCGGGCAGCCAGGCCTATCTGAAGCTGGCGTCCGAGATCATCCAGCGCGAACGCGCGCTGAAAGCCGCCTGACAATTTCTAGGAGAGTGAGATGGCGGAAGAGGCCTCCCGGCCGCGGCTAGGCCGTGGCCTTGCGGCGCTGATTGGTGATATCGGCGACGAAGAGCAGAATTTCGACAAGCCAAAAGCCGGTCAACGCCGGGTTCCGATCGAGTTTCTGCGGCCGAACGCGCGCAATCCCCGCAAGAGCTTCGGCGAAGCGGACCTTGAGGATCTAGCGAATTCGGTCCGCGAGAAGGGCATCGTTCAGCCGGTTCTGGTTCGCTCTGTTGCAAACGAGGTTGATCGTTTTGAGATCATCGCCGGCGAGCGTCGCTGGCGGGCGGCCCAGATGGCCGGACTCCACGACGTTCCGATCGTCGTTCTCGAGGTTTCGGATCGTGAGGCGCTTGAGCTGGCGATTATCGAGAACGTCCAGCGCGCGGACCTCAATGCGATCGAAGAGGCGGCGGGCTACGAGAATCTTGTCGCGACCTACAACTACACGCAGGCCGACCTCGCCAAGATCATCGGCAAGAGCCGAAGCCATATCGCGAATACGATGCGGCTCCTGAAGCTCCCGGACGACGTCCGGCAATCGGTCCTCGAAGGCCAGCTGACGGCTGGCCATGCCCGGGCGCTACTCACCCTCGATAATCCTTCGGCTGCGGCGAAGAAGATCATCGAGAAGGGTCTGAGCGTTCGCGATGCCGAGGCGATAGGCCAGGAGGCCGCCGAGAAGAGGCCGGCCAAGGCCAAGGCAGCTAAAGACACCGATACCGTGGCGCTGGAGAAAGCGCTTGGTGATGCGCTCGGGCTCGTGGTTTCGGTCGATCACAAGAATCCGGGCGGTCAGATTTCGATACGGTACCGAAACCTTGAACAGCTCGACGAGGTTTGCCGAAAACTTCGTAGCTGAGGGTCGACAGGCCCGGGAGGGGCCAAGAAAGTACAGCGAAATGCAATCGAAGAATGTCGATGCCCGCCAAAGACTCTCAGGAGAGTCGCTGGCGGGCATTTTCGTTTCTGGGTCTCCACGGTCGAGCGAGATTCAAAACGGCCGCCAGCGGCCTTCCCACGCGGCAACCATGAATAGCTATTTCACTATCGGTAGTTGCGTTCTCATGTTGCGACCTAAAGAGCCTCGCCCCGGATGAGTCGCGGAGCATCTCCGGCCAAAGCGGCGGCGGATTTGATCACCGCGGATTTCAATCGAGGCGCGCGATCGACGAGGCCCATTCCAGTATCCCGGACCGTTCGAGCGGTGGGCGCGGACGAGCCGAACAGTTTGATCAGGCCGTCGGTCGCGGCGAGCATTGCGACTGTATCGAGCCGTCTCCACGAATCGTAACGTTGCAGAATGGGCTCGGAGCCGATGTCGAGGCCAAGCCTGGCCGCATCGACGACGGCTTCCGCCAAAGCCGCGACATCGCGAAGGCCGAAATTCATTCCCTGTCCGGCAATGGGATGCATTGCATGGGCGGCATCGCCGACCAGTGCGATTCGGTCGGCCTGAAAGTGCTGGGCGAGGCCGAGCTTCAGAGGTCTGACGGCACGAGGGCCGATGGGTGTGATCTCGCCGAATTCATAGCCGGCGCACTGTTGGAGCGCTGTCTGGAATTCTTCGTCCGACAGAGCGGCCAGGCGCTCGGCCTGCAGGCGCGGCTCGGCCCAGACAATGGAGGCATGCTGGTTGGGCAGGGGCAGGAAAGCCAGCGTTCCACGGTCGACGAAATGCTGGACGGCTATCCCATCATGCGGCCGCTCCAGCCGGACATTGCTGACTATAGCGGCATGGTCATAGTTCCAGCCTCGGAACCGGATACGGGCTAGGCCCCGGATGTTCGACATGACCCCGTCGGCTGCGACCAAAAGCGTAGCGGCGATCTTCGAGCCGTCCGACAGCGAGATCGCTATCTTCCCCACCAACTGCTCGAACCCGGCTATTCCGGCAGGCAGAAGCGTCGAGCCGGAGACTTCCACGGCGCCGAGAAGGGCCGCGCGAATTGCTCCGTTTGGCGCGACGTGGGCCAAAGGCTCTCCTGGCGTGGCTTCCTCATCAAAGCGGAGCAGCACGGGGCGCACGATATCGGCCAGCCGACTGTCGGTGATGCGCATTCCGAGCACGGGCTCTGCCTCGCCCGAGATCGCAGCCCAAGCCCCTATGGCCTCGAACAGGCGGCGCGCCCCGGCGACGATCGTCGAGGCACGGGGATCGCGGAATTGTCCGGGCGCCCCGAGGGCAGGATCGGCCACGGCGACGTCGAGGCCGGCCTGCGAGAGGGCTGCTGCGAGAGCAAGTCCGGCATAGCCTCCACCGCCGATGACGACGTCGAACCGGCGCGCCTTGCCTTTAGCAGCCATCGTCATTCCTCGCTTGACGCGGTCCACGCGCCGGTTTCTCGTGGCGCCCCACCTCCGAGAGACCACATGTCGAACGCGCTCGCAAATCTTCTTGGCATTCTCGATCTCGAACGGATCGAGGAGAACCTTTACCGCGGCACTTGTCTCGAGGGGAGCTGGGGTCGGGTCTTCGGAGGACAAGTGATCGCGCAATCGCTCGTGGCGGCCGCCAGGACGGCGAATGGGCTCCTGCCTCATTCGCTTCATGCCTATTTCCTGCTCGCGGGCGATCCGAGCATTCCGATCCTGTTCGAAGTCGATCGCATCCGGGATGGGTCGAGTTTCACCACGCGCCGGGTGAAAGCGATTCAGCGGGGGCAGGCGATTTTCGCCCTGACCGCAAGCTTCCATCGCAATGAAGAAGGCTACGAGCACCAACTCGATATGCCGGACGTCCCTTCGCCCGATCAACTGCCGAGCGAGGCGGAGATCAAGGAGAAGTTCCTGCCGATGATGCCGCCGGCGGTGCGCGCGTATTACGAGCGCGATCGGCCAATAGAGCTGAGACCCGTCGATCTCACCCGATATCAGGGAAACGCACCCCGCCCGCCGAAGCAGTCGATGTGGTTCCGAGCAAGCGGAACACTGCCGGACGACCCGATGCTGCATCGGATCGTTCTCGCCTACGCCTCGGATATGACACTGCTGGACACGTCGCTGGTGGCGCACGGAAAAACTATATTCTCGCCGGACATCATGGCCGCCAGCCTGGACCATGCCCTGTGGTTTCACCGGCCGGTCAAAGCCGATGAATGGCTGCTTTTCAGCCAGGACAGCCCGTCCGCGGGCGGCGCGCGTGGGTTCACCCGGGGACTGATTTTCAGCCTGGACGGGACGTTGGTCGCATCCGTGGCTCAGGAAGGTCTGATCCGTATCCGCCGAGAAAATCCAACATCTGCCTAATAATTAGGCGGAAATTCACCCCAGTTTGTGCACACGAAGCGTGCAAATGCCCGCCCATGGGGCGGTTCGCCCCGGGTTTGTCACAGAGCAAACATAATTGGTGAAGAGGCGTTAGCCGTCTTTGCCGCCAACTGGCACGCGGCTTGAATACTAATCCGGGCCGACGAGTCCGGAGTTTCCCAATTCCTTTGTCGGCTGCGCACCCGTCGCGGGCTCCTCCGCGACGGTATGACAAGACGGGGAGCCCATTCATGAAACTCGTGATGGCAATCATAAAGCCGTTCAAGCTGGACGAGGTACGCGATGCCTTGACCGCGGTGGGGGTTCACGGCCTGACCGTGACCGAGGTCAAAGGCTACGGACGCCAGAAAGGACACACCGAAATTTATCGTGGTGCGGAGTACGCAGTGAGCTTCCTGCCGAAGCTCAAGATCGAGGTCGCCGTGCCTGCGAGCCTGGTCGATCAGGTCGTCGAGACGATCACCGCCACGGCCAAAACCGGCCAGATCGGCGACGGCAAGATCTTCGTGACGCCGATTGAGCACGCGGTCCGCATCCGTACGGGGGAATCGGACGACGATGCGCTCTGACGCCCCTTCAACCGAACAATCCTTCTTTGGAGTTCCGTCCATGAACTTTTCGAAAATTGCTCGTCTGGCGGTGCCCGTGGCGCTGCTCGGACTGCTGGCGGTAGCGCCAGCATTTGCGCAGGAAGCCACGGCGCCCGCCGCTGAGGCTGCCGCGGCTGCCCCCACACCTCCGGTGCCGAACAAGGGCGACACGACCTGGATGCTCATCTCGAGCGTCCTCGTGCTGCTTATGACCGTGCCGGGCCTAGCGCTGTTCTACGGCGGCCTCGTTCGCTCCAAGAACATGCTTTCGGTTCTGTCGCAGGTTCTCGTGATCGTCGGCCTCGTCGCCATCATTTGGGTCACCTACGGCTACAGTCTCGCCTTCACCGATGGTGGCGCTCTCAATTCCTATATCGGCGGCTTCTCGAAAGCCTTCCTCGCAGGCGTTGACGTGACCACCGTGGTCGAGACCTTCTCGCGCGGCGTGGTCATTCCGGAGCTCGTCTTCGTGCTGTTCCAGATGACCTTTGCCTGTATCACGCCGGCGCTGATCGTCGGTGCCATCGCGGAGCGCATCAAGTTCTCCTCGCTCCTGGTGTTCGTCGTTCTCTGGGTGACGTTCGTCTACTTCCCTATGGCCCACATGGTGTGGTGGTGGCCGGGACCGGAGTTCGCCTCGACCAACCCGGCTGAGGCCACGGTTGCCGGTGCGGGCCTCATCTGGGGCTTCGGCGCAATCGACTTCGCGGGCGGCACCGTCGTTCACATCAACGCTGGTATCGCGGGCCTCATCGGCGCGCTCCTCCTCGGGCCGCGTATCGGCTACGGCCGTGAGGTCCTCGCTCCGCACTCGCTGACGTTGACCATGGTCGGCGCCGCGCTCCTCTGGGTCGGCTGGTTCGGCTTCAACGCCGGTTCGAACCTCGAAGCCAACGGCTATGCCGCTCTCGCCTCGCTCAACACTTTCGTTGCGACCGCTGGCGCGATGCTCGGCTGGCTGTTCATCGAATGGATCGCCAAGGGCAAGCCGAGCCTGCTCGGTGCGGCTTCGGGCGCCGTTGCTGGTCTCGTCGCGATTACCCCGGCCGCCGGCTTCGCCGGCCCGATGGGCTCGATCGTGCTCGGCCTCGTTGCCGGCGTCGTCTGCTTCTTCTTCTGCTCGGCGGTGAAGAACGCTCTCGGCTATGACGACTCGCTCGACGTTTTCGGCGTGCACTGCGTCGGCGGCATCATCGGCGCCATCGGCACCGGTATCCTCGTCAACCCGGCTCTGGGTGGCGCGGGCGTCGTCGACTACACGTTGGACAACGGCGCAGGCACCGCCGGCGCCTACGTCTTCGCGACGCAGGTCATGGCGCAGCTCAAGGGCGTTGGCGTGACCGTCCTGTGGTCGGGCATCGGCAGCTTCGTGATCTACAAGATCGTCGATCTGGTGATGGGCCTCCGCGTCTCGGCCGAGAGCGAGCGCGAGGGTCTCGACATCAACTCGCACGGCGAACGCGCCTACAACATCTAAGTTCTGTAGCGTACTCCTCCCAAACCTGGCCCGGGTGCTTGTCGCCCGGGCCTTTTCGTTTCCGGCGACCTCAGGTCCGTGGTTAATCGGCCCTTTACCCGCTTTCGCTACCGATAGACGACAAGGGTCCGTCCGTTCGGCGGATCGTTATGTTCCGGCGGGAGGTGTTTGGGTTGCGAGCTCTCGTTTATCGCGGCGGCGTTCGAAGCAGGCGCGCGGTCCCAGATGAGGTCCGCGATGCTCTAGGCCGGCGCGCGTTGGAACTCGGCGGTCTCGCGCTGCTCGCCTTCGCGGTGGCCGCAACTCTCTCGCTCGCGACATGGTCGGCGCTTGACCCCTCGATCAACAATGCCGCCGAAGGTGAGGTCCGCAATCTCCTCGGCCGCCCCGGCGCCTTCATGTCCGACGTCTTCATGCAGACGGTCGGTTTGGGCGCGATCGGCTTTCTCTTTCCGGTGTCCGCCTGGGGCTGGCGGTTGATCACCCATCGCCGTCTCGACCGCGAAAAGCTTCGCCTAAGCGCGTGGCTCGTCGCCACATTGCTCGCTGCAGGGTTCGCCGCATCATTCTCGCGCCCTTCGTACTGGCCGCTTCCCGCCGGCCTGGGCGGCATCGCCGGCGATGCAGTGTTCGGCTTTGTCTCGCTCTTTCTTCCGGTCAGCCTTTCGTGGCTCGATCCAGTCTTGACAGCTGCGCTCGGCGCCATGGCAGCGGGCGGCATGCTGCTCGCCTCCGGCATCGGCTTCCGCGAGACCGCGCGCGTTCGCCCTGTGACCAAGAAGAAGCCTGTGGCCACCCCAGTCGTGGAAGAAGATGACGATTTCGACTTCGACGACGGTGGCGGTTTCCTGCCGCTCGGGCTCGTGACCCATTACTGGTTCACGATGCGGGCTGGCCTTGCCCGCAAACTGCGGGGCGGGTCGTTCTTCCAGGGCGAGAAGGAAGCAGGTCGGGCCGGCCTGCGCGAGGTCCTTCGCCGTCTCGACGAGGAAGACGACGAGGATCCGCCCTTCGTTACCCATCGCCGTTCCGAGGCGGAGCTCGATGCCCCAGTCGAACCGATCCGGCGTATCGCCGAGCCGGCGAGGCCTCCGAAGCCGGGCCGTCGCCTCGCTGCCGAGGCGCAGACGTCGTTGTTCAGGTCCGAAGCCTATGAGATGCCGCCGCTTGCGCTTCTCGCCGCGCCCCAGAAGAAGCCTGGCTCGGCCTTGGTCAGTAAGGAAGCACTGGAGCAGAATGCCCGTCTTCTCGAGGGCGTGCTGGAAGACTTCGGGGTCAAGGGCGAGATCATAGACGTACGGCCAGGTCCAGTTGTCACGCTCTACGAGCTCGAGCCCGCGCCGGGCATCAAGTCCTCCCGCGTGGTTGGCCTCGCCGACGACATTGCCCGCTCGATGAGTGCAGTCTCGGCGCGTGTCGCGGTCATACCGGGCCGCAACGTCATCGGCATCGAATTGCCGAATGCCAAGCGTGAGACGGTCTATCTGCGTGAGTTGATGGCGTCCGCTGACTTCGAGAACTCGAAGATGAAGCTGCCACTCTGCCTCGGCAAGACGATCGGCGGCGAGCCGGTCATCGCCGAGCTGGCGCGCATGCCCCACCTTCTGATCGCGGGCACCACAGGTTCGGGTAAATCGGTCGCGATCAACACCATGATCCTGTCGCTCCTCTACCGGCTGAGGCCGGAGGATTGTCGGTTGATCATGATCGACCCGAAGATGCTGGAGCTCAGCGTCTATGACGGTATTCCGCATCTTCTCGCGCCTGTCGTGACGGACCCGAAGAAGGCCGTCGTCGCGCTCAAATGGGCCGTGCGCGAGATGGAGGAGCGCTACAAGAAGATGTCAAAGGTCGGCGTCCGCAACGTCGACGGCTTCAATGCTCGTGTTGAAGAGGCCAAGGCGAAGGGTGAAGTTATCCATCGCACCGTCCAGACCGGCTTCGACAAGCATACCGGCGAGGCGATCTACGAGCGCGAGGAGATGGACCTCCAGCGTCTGCCTTACATTGTCGTGATCGTCGACGAGATGGCCGACCTGATGATGGTCGCCGGCAAGGAGATCGAGGGCGCGATCCAGCGCCTCGCCCAGATGGCTCGTGCGGCCGGTATCCATATTGTGATGGCGACGCAGCGTCCGTCGGTCGACGTGATCACCGGCACGATCAAGGCGAACTTCCCGACCCGCATCTCCTTCCAGGTGACGTCGAAGATCGACAGCCGCACTATTCTGGGAGAGCAGGGCGCCGAACAGCTGCTTGGTCAGGGCGACATGCTGCATATGGCGGGCGGTGGCAGGATCAGCCGCGTCCACGGTCCGTTCTGCTCCGACGCTGAAGTCGAAAAAGTCGTCCAGCACTTGAAGGCGCAGGGAGCGCCTGACTATCTCGAGGCGGTCACCACGGACGAGGAAGAAGCCGAAGGCGGAGACGAATCAGTCTTCGATAAGGGTTCCTTCGGCGAACCGGGCGGCGAGCTGTTCGATCAGGCCGTGCAGATCGTTCTTCGGGACAAGAAGTGCTCTACGAGCTACATCCAGCGACGCCTGCAGATCGGCTATAATCGTGCTGCCTCGCTCGTCGAGAGGATGGAGCGGGAGGGAATCGTCGGTCCGGCCAACCACGCCGGCAAACGGGAGATCCTCCTCGAATCGGACGAACGGGCGCAGAATTACTGAGGCCGGAGGCGGCACCGTTTTGTCGCCACAGACCTGCTCTATGCGGACGGGCAGGGGGATTTCCTTGATGATGTTCGGCGGTGCCCTTCGCCTTTCCTGTGTGGCTGTTCTTCTCGCGAGCGTGGTCATGCCCGCCGCGGCGCAGACGGCCGTGCCAATGCCGCAGCCAAGGCCGGCGCGGCTGACCGTACATGCTCCGGCCGCCGCTCAGGCGTCTGCCCCCGTTCCGGCTTCTATCGGAACTCCGATTGCTGCGGCTGAGCCGGTCGCACCTGCCGATTCGATTTCCTCGCTTCTGGGCCAGAAGGCGCCGGTTGCGCCTGCGAATGTCCCAACTGTGCCCGCGCCGGCGCCCGCTGGGCCTGTCGAGGCGAAGCCTGCCATCGCCCAGCCTTCACCGGTGCCTGCGGAGGCCACGCAATCTCAAGAGGTCGCAGCCGCGCCGGTCGAGCCGCCGCCGCCCGTCGATCTGATGTCGTCCGCTCCGGCTGCTACTGAAACCAAGCTCGCGGCGGTCGATGTGACGGCACCAGGGCCCGGCGGCCAACAGGCGACCATTCGCAAGGTCAACGACTACTTCAATTCGATCCGTACGTTGGTCGGCAGCTTCACGCAGGTCGGGCCGGACGGCAGCCGCTCGAACGGCAAATTCTTCCTGTCGAAACCCGGCAAGGCGCGCTTCTATTACCAGCGCCCGAGCACGACCGACATCATCGCCGACGGTAGTTCGGTCGTGGTCCGCGATCGCAGTCTTGCGACCCAGGACATTTATCCGCTTTCGCAGACGCCGCTAAGATTTCTCCTGGATCCGAACCTCGATCTGTCCCGTGATTCCAAAGTCGTGGGCGTCAGTGAGGACAAGGGCGTGATCAGCGTCCAGATCGAAGAAGAAACAACCTTCGGCGGGAAGGCTCGTGTCCTCATCGTCTTCGGCACCGAGGATCAGAAGAACTACGAGCTGAAACAGTGGACGATCACAGACGCTCAGGGGCTCGATACGACGATCGCCGTCTCGGAACTCGATCCGAAGACCAAGCCGGACGAAAAGCTCTTCAAAGTGGATTACACGCGCTATCGCAACTGATCACGCGGTCGTGATTCGCTATTCGTTGAATTGCCTAGTGATACCACCCACCTTACTTCCAAGCAGGACGCCCGATCCCCAGTGGTGCCCCCGTCTCCACAGGACGCTCCTGCACCCGCCGGCCTACCCTCCCGGCGGCACGCGAACTAAAGCGTCGGCGCCCGATCTTCCCCCAGGATCGGGCGCTTTGCGTTTGTAGGCCGCGCCAACACGGTCTATTCCTCGCCGCCTTGCCTCGAACCCTGCAGTGACATGCCGCTGAAGATTGCTTCCTGGAACATCAATTCCGTCCGCCTGCGCATCGATCTCGTTTCGCGACTGCTCGATGAGGAGCGACCGGACGTGATCTGCCTGCAGGAGACGAAGTGCCTGGAGGGCCAGTTCCCGCTCTCGGCCTTCAACGCGCGGGGCTACACGCATGCGGCGATGACCTGCCAGAAGGGCTATCACGGCGTCGCCATCCTTTCGCGCCAGCCGTTCGCCGAGATCGATCGCTACCGGTTCGGCGGCAAGGAGGATGCGCGGCATATCGCTGTGGTGTTCGGCGAGGGGCCGGCCGAAGGCGTGACGCTGCATAATTTTTACGTTCCTGCCGGCGGCGACATGCCCGATCCGGAACTCAATCCGAAATTCGCGCACAAACTCGCTTATCTCGACGAGATGGGCAGTTGGACAGCGGCGAAAGCCGGCGCCAAGACGATCCTTGTCGGCGACCTCAACGTGGCGCCGTTGCCGGACGACGTCTGGAGCCACAAGCAGATGCTGGGCGTCGTCAGCCACACCCCGGCCGAGACCGACCGGCTGCTCGCGATCCAGGAGCGGGGCGGCTGGGTCGATGCCGTTCGCAGGAACAAGCCGGAGCCCGAGCGCGTCTACACTTGGTGGAGCTATCGCTCGCCGAACTGGGAGCTTTCGGATCGCGGCCGCCGACTGGACCATGTCTGGGTCACGGGCGACCTCGACGCCGCAGTGGGGGAAACCTCGATTCTCAAGGATGCACGCTCCTGGGAGCGACCGTCCGATCACGTGCCGCTCATCGCGAACTTCGATCTCTGAAAATCAGTCGCGCTGGTCGAGCGCGTTGAGTGTCGCCCTGACGCGGTCGAGTGCGGCCTGTTCGCCGCGGACGCGAGTTACGAGCTTCTGGCGGATCGTCTCCGCGATCTCGGGGAATTCCGTCAGCACGCGGCGGAAAAGGGGCCGCGGGATTGCGATCAGGCGGGTGGGTTCGAGCGCGACGGCATCGCAGGGTCGCTCAGTCGGGACAATCAGCGCCATCTCGCCGATCAGGGTTCCGGCACCGACTGTGCGATCGCTATCGCCAGCCTTCAGCGCGATTTTGCCATTGACGACGACATAGGCGCCTTCTGCCGGGGCGCCGCGTTCGAACAGTACCTCGCCCGGGCGCACCGAAACCGTTTCCACGGAGAAGGCCAGCAACCGCAACGCTTCGCCGCCGATCTCCGCAATCATCGGAGCGCGCTCTAGCGCACGGATATTCGCCTCGATACTCAATCAGGCCCCCCAGCCCCGACGTCTTAGGGCACCAGTTTGTAGCCACCGGCCTCTGTCACGAGGAGCGCCGCATTGGAAGGGTTCTTCTCGATCTTCTGCCGCAGACGATAAATATGCGTTTCCAGCGTGTGCGTTGTCACCTCCGCATTATATCCCCAGACTTCCTGCAGAAGCTCTTCGCGGCCGATAACTTTGCCGCCCGCGCGATAGAGGTAACGAAGGATCGAGGTTTCCTTCTCGGTGAGGCGAACCTTCGAGCCACGTTCGTTGGTCAGAAGCTTGGTCGATGGCCGGAAGGTAAACGTGCCGATGGAGAAGACGGCATCCTCGCTCGCCTCGTGGCTGCGGAGCTGAGCGCGGATGCGGGCCAGGAGTACCGCAAACCGGAAGGGCTTGGTGACGTAGTCGTTGGCACCCGCATCGAGACCCATAATTGTATCGGCCTCCGAATCATGTCCGGTCAACACGATGACCGGGCCACGATAGCCCTGCTCGCGGATTACCCGGACCGCCTCGCGGCCGTCCATGTCCGGCAGACCGACATCCATCAGCACAAGGTCAATCTGGTTATCCTTGACCGCCTTGATGGCATCAGCCGCAGTATCCACGGTGATGGGCTGGAACTCGTCATGCATGGTGATCTGTTCAGCCAAGGTCTGACGGATGTCCGCATCATCCTCCACCAAGAGGATCTTGCGTGCCGTCGCCATACTATGCCTCCTGCATTGCCGAACGTATGTTGTAACACTCTTCCACCTAGACAGGGGTGCGCAACGGCGCAAGCTGCCGATAGAATTCCGCTAGAGAATCATGGGAATAGTCACACAGATGCCGCACGTCCTTCCGGAAATATACGTACGTCGCGTGGGATTGGATCCCCGGCGGGCGTATCTTTTTGCCGGATCGCTGCGATTTCCTTGCTCGTTGGGCCGTTCTGGCCGGTCTTGGAGCAAGCGGGAGGGGGATGGCGCAACGCCTGTCGGCGGTATGCCAGTCCGTCGTCTGTGGTGGCGTGCGGACAAAACGAGGCGACCACGAACTTCCCTGCCGATCCGGGCGATTTCCGACGACGACCTGTGGTGCGACACTCCCTCTGACCGCAACTACAATCGCCATATTCGATCGCCTTACCGAACCTCGCACGAAAAGATGCTGCGCTCGGATGATATGTACGATCTCGTGCTGGAGCTGGGGTGGAACGATCGGCCGCGCATTAAGGGACGCGGCAGCGCGATCTTCATGCACGTTGCCCGGCCGGGATTTCGACCGACCGAGGGATGCGTCGCGCTGCGGCGGACGGACCTCGAAAAACTGCTTCCTTGGATAGGGCTGAGAACGCGCGTCGTGGTCGCCTGAGTCTCACCGTGCCCCGAAGATGGCGCTGCCAATCCGGACATACGTCGCGCCGTGTGCGATTGCCGTTTCGAAGTCGCCGCTCATGCCCATGGATAGGCCCTTGAGGCCATTCCGGCGGGCGATCTTCTCCAGCAATGCAAAATGCGGGGCTGGATTCTCCTCAGCCGGGGGAATGCACATGAGGCCTTCTAGGGTCAGCCCGAGATCGCGGCAGAATGCGATAAAGGCGTCGGCCTCCAGAGGCGCCACGCCCGCTTTCTGCGGTTCCTCACCGGTGTTGATCTGAAGGAAGACGGGAAGGAAACGCTTCTGCTTTTCCATCTCCGCCATCAGTGCCTCAGCGATCTTCGGTCGATCGACGGAATGGATGGCGTCAAAAAGTGTGACGGCTTCCTTCGCCTTGTTGGATTGCAGGGGGCCGATGAGATGAACCTGGATTTCCGGATATTTCGCCCGTAGCGCCGGCCACTTTCCGGCAGCCTCCTGAACGCGGTTCTCTCCGAAAACAGTCTGGCCCGCCCGGATCATGGGTTCGATGTGCTCGGCATCGAAGGTTTTGGAAACCGCGACCAGAACTACGTCCGCCGCCTCGCGATGCGCCGATTTCGCGGCCTTGGCGATAGCGTTGCGCACTTCGTTCAGGCGTTCAGCCGCGCCGTTCTGTCCATTGTCATTCGTCATGGCTTCGCTAAAGCATCTTCCACGAGCTTTGCGAAGGGGTTCCAGCATTGACCCCGGTCGCCTAAATCGTCACTTTCCACCCGATTTTCGCGGCTATGCCCGCATCTCTTTCCCGAAGGTATTGAGCGCAAATGACGACGGAGCGCTACGACGCCCGCGACGCCGAACCGAAATGGCAGAAGGCCTGGACCGACCGGGGTACCTTCGCGACCAAGAACGATAATCCGCGTCCGAAATATTACGTGCTGGAGATGTTCCCCTATCCGTCGGGGCGCATCCATATGGGCCATGTCCGAAACTACGCCATGGGCGATGTCGTCGCCCGCGTGAAGCGGGCCAAAGGCTTCAACGTCCTGCACCCGATGGGGTGGGATGCCTTCGGTCTGCCGGCTGAAAATGCGGCGATGCAGAACAAGGTTCATCCGCGCGAATGGACCTATTCGAACATCGCCACCATGCGCGACCAGCTGAAGAGCATGGGCCTGTCGCTCGACTGGGACCGCGAGATCGCGACCTGCGACCCCTCCTACTACCGCCACCAGCAGCGCCTGTTCCTCGACTTCCTCAAGGCCGGCCTCGTCGACCGCAAGCAGTCGAAGGTGAACTGGGACCCGGTGGACCAAACCGTCCTGGCCAACGAGCAGGTGGTCGACGGTCGCGGCTGGCGCTCGGGTGCGCTCGTAGAGCTGCGCGAGCTGACCCAGTGGTTCTTCAAAATCTCCGATTTCTCCGATGAGCTGCTCTCGGCGCTCGAGACGCTCGACCGCTGGCCGGACAAAGTCCGGCTGATGCAGAAGAATTGGATCGGCCGCTCCGAGGGCCTGCATGTCCGCTTCGCGCTGCCTGAAGCAGTGCACGGTACGTCCGAGATCGAAGTTTATACGACCCGTCCGGACACTCTGTTCGGCGCGGCCTTCATCGCAATCGCCGCGGACCATCCGCTGGCAAAGACCCTGTCGACAGGCGATCCCAAGCTCGCCGCGTTCGTAGAGGAATGCCGGCGCACCGGGACGAGTGCGGCCGCGATCGAGACCGCCGAAAAGCAGGGTTATGATACCGGCCTCGCGGTCGTGCATCCGCTCGACCCGACGAAGACGCTGCCGGTCTACGTCGCAAATTTCGTGCTGATGGAGTACGGGACAGGCGCCATCTTCGGCTGCCCGGCGCATGACCAGCGCGACTTCGAGTTCGCCACCAAATATCATCTGCCGATCAAGCGGGTGGTCGCAACCGGGCCGGAAGATGCCGACCAGGTTCCAATGTTCGAGGCCGATCCGGCCGAGGATGGGCGGCTTGTCCATTCTGACTTCCTGAACGGCCTCACCGTTCCGGAAGCCAAGGACGCCGTAGCCCGCCGGCTGGAATCTCAGCTGCTCGGCAACGCGCCGCAAGGCAAACGCCAGGTGAACTACCGCCTGCGCGATTGGGGCATTTCGCGTCAGCGCTATTGGGGCTGCCCGATCCCGATCATCCATTGCGAGGAGCATGGCGCGGTCCCGGTGCCGAACGAACAGCTCCCCGTGACTCTTGCCCGACGACATCACCTTCGACCGGCCGGGCAATCCGCTCGACCACCATCCGACCTGGAAGAACGTGCCTTGCCCTGTCTGCGGCAAGCCCGCGCGACGCGAGACGGACACGATGGACACCTTCGTCGACTCGTCCTGGTATTTCGCTCGCTTCACCGATTCGAAGGCGGACACGCCAACCGTGAGGAGCGCGGTCGATCACTGGCTGCCGGTCGACCAGTATATCGGCGGCATCGAGCACGCGATCCTGCATCTCCTCTATTCGCGCTTCTTTACCCGCGCGATGAAGGTCACGGGCCACACCAGCGTCGACGAGCCGTTCGCCGGCCTGTTCACGCAGGGCATGGTCGTCCACGAGACGTACAAGGACGCTGCGGGCCAGTGGCTGTCGCCGGCGGAGATCCGGGTGACCGAGGATGGCGGCGCCCGCAAGGCGTTCCTGCCGAGCGGCGACGAGGTCGAAATCGGCCCCATCGAAAAGATGTCGAAGTCCAAGAAGAACACGGTGGACCCGACCGACATCATCCAGACCTACGGCGCCGACACCGCGCGCTGGTTCATGCTGTCCGACTCGCCGCCGGAGCGCGACGTGATCTGGACGGAAGCGGGCGTCGAAGGCGCCGGGCGTTTCGTGCAGAGGCTGTGGCGCATCATCCAGGACGCCCGGACATTCGGAGCGCCTGCGGGAGCGGCGAAGCCCGCCGAGTTCGGGCCGGAGGCACATGCTCTGCGTCAAGCGGCCCACAAGGCGCTTAACGCCGTCTCCGAGGATGTCGATCGGCTGCGCTTCAACCGCTGCGTCGCGCACATCTATGATTTTTCGAACACGCTCGGCGCTGTCTTGCAAAATGCAAGGGTCAAGGCGCCCGCGGCCGATCTTGTCTGGGCGATCCGCGAGGCTGCTGGGATCATCATCCAGCTCGTCGCTCCGATGATGCCGCATCTGGCCGAGGAGTGCTGGGCGGAGATCGGCGGCAAGGGCCTGGTCGCGGAGGCGGCTTGGCCGGAGGTCGACGCGGCGCTGCTGGTGTCCGACAGCATCACCTATCCGGTGCAAGTCAACGGCAAGAAGCGTGACGAGTTGACTGTTGCCGTGAACGCAAGCACCGAGGAAATCGAGGCCGAGGTGCGCAAACTCGATTCCGTGATCCGGGCAATTGGTGATAAGCCGATACGCAAGATCGTTGTCGTGCCGCAGAGGATCGTCAATGTTGTTGCGTGATCGCGGTTTTGGACGTCCGGCGCTTGCTGTCCTGTTGGCGCTAGGACTCGGCGGCTGTTTTCAGCCGATGTATGCCGCCCAGAGTCCGGCGACGGCGGTCGCTGGCGGCACCGTGTCTTCCGCGATGGCGTCGATCGATATCCTGCCGGTCCAGACCCATGGCGATGAACGCGTCGGCCAGCGCCTTCGCAACGATCTGGTCTTCGCGATGACGGGCGGCGGTGCGCCGTTGAAGCCTGTTTATCGACTCGACGTGATTGCCACCGTCACCGGAGCGCAGACGGCGGTCGTTGACCCGGAAACAGACCGGCCCGAGCTCGAGACGGCCGGCATCGACGCGGTCTATACCCTGACAGAGATCGCGACCGGCAAGGCCGTGGCCCAGGGCAATGCGATCGGGCGCGCGACATATACCCGGACGAGGCAGCGCTATGCGAGCGAGCGCGCCAGGCGCGACGCGGAAGACCGGTCGGTTCGGCCGGTCGTGGAGCAAATCCGCGCCAACATCGCGAGCCGGCTGGCCACCGCCGGCGCAAGCTGATCCGGCATGGTCGCGGTCAAGGCGGCCGGGGTCGACGCCTTTCTCGCGCGACCGGATCCCAAAGCCTTCTGCATTCTCGTGTATGGGCCGGACCTCGGCCTCGTGAATGAACGGGCCGGGACGCTGGCGCGCGCGGCAGTCGACGATCCCGACGACGCGTTTGCGCTCGTGAAGATGGAAGGCGACGACATCGCCTCTGACCCCGAGAGGCTTCTCGACGAAGCCCACACGATCCCCATGTTCGGAGGCCGTCGCGCGATTTGGGTGCGCGCTGGGGGCCGGCCGATCAATGCCGCGGTCGAGCGGCTGTTGGCAGGACCCGTGCCCGAGGCCCGGATCGTTATCGAGGCGGGCGATCTTCGGAAAGGCGCGCCGCTCAGGGCTCTTTGTGAGAAGAGCGACAAGGCCGCTGCTCTGCCCTGCTTTGCCGACAATGAAGGCGCGATCGCGAGACTGATCGACCAGGAGATCACCAAAGCCGGTCTGTCGATCGACCCTGACGCGAAAAAGGCGCTGGTCGGCGCGCTGGGCGCCGATCGGCTGGCAACGCGGCAGGAGATCGAGAAGCTTGTCCTCTACGCTCACGGCGGCGGAAGGATCACGCTCGGAGACGTGGACATGGCGGTGGCCGATGCCTCGGTTCTGGCAATGGATGACGCCGTGGATGCGGCCTTTGCGGGAAATGCCCAGGCAGTAGAGCGCGGGCTGGCGGTGCTGGATGCATCCGGCATTCCGCCTTCGGCGGTCGTGGCGGCGACGCTCCGACATGCGTTACAGTTGCACCGCCTGAGAGCGCAGGTCGAAGGTGGGATGGGTGCCGGGCAGGTGTTGGATCGGAGCTGGGCCAATCTGCACTTCCGCCGTCGCGCGGCCGTCGAGGGTGCGCTGTCGCGATGGACGCTTGCTAGACTGGGCTTGGCCGTTCAGCGGCTCGGTGACGCGGTTCTGGAGGGCCGGAAGTCCGCCATGATCGGCGAGATCTTGGCATCCCGCCTCCTCGCCAGCATCGCTGAGGAGGCGCGCAGGCGTTAGCCTTCTATGGACCGGGCCTCTTCCGGCAGCATGATCGGAATGCCGTCACGGATCGGATAGGCAAGCTTGGCCGGCCGGGAGATGAGTTCCTGCTTCTCGGCGTCGTATTCCAGCGAGGCCTTGGTCAGTGGGCAGACCAGGATCTCAAGCAGCTTCGGATCGATCTGGGCAGGGGGATTCACGGTTGGCATTGCTCTCTCACTGCAATGAGGATTTAGTGTCGCTTCGGGTCCTGGCAAGTTCCATCTCCGTAACAGCGACGAGGATTTCGGCGCGGTTACGGAGGTCGGGCGCTTCCAGAAGTGCCTGTTTCTCGCGGGCGCCGTAAGGGCTCATCATCGACAGCGCATTCACGAGGGCCTCGTTCGAGGCGCCGCGAATACCGGACCAGTCGGCTTCGAGCTGGTTTGCTTCGAGATACGCCCTCAGCGTCTTCATCAGCGCGTCGCGGTCGACCGCGTCCTCTCCTGAGCCCGGAATGAGATCCCGTGTGAATTCGTCGAACAGAGGCTGGCACTGCCGATAAGGCGTCTTGACAGGCAATTCCCGGGAAACGCGGAAGCGGCAAACGCCGGTGAGCGTCACGAGATAGCGGCCGTCGCCGGTTTCCTGATAGCCGGTGATGCGACCGGCGCAGCCGACATCGACGAGCGACGGATGGGCCGCGTCCTCCTCGGCGTCGAATTCCGGCTGGATCATGCCGATCAGCCGGCTGCCGGCGAGCGCGTCGTCGAACATCGCCAGATAGCGCGGCTCGAAGATGTTGAGCGGCATCTCACCGCGCGGCAGCAACAGGACAGCCGGAAGCGGAAACAGCGGCAGTTCGCCCGGCAGATCGGACGGAGAGCGGTAGACCATGTTGATGGGCATGGTCTTGAGCCTTTACGAGAACAGGACGGACGACAGCTTGCGACGGCCGGCAATCGTCGCCGCATCCATCGGCCCCCACGCCTCGAATAGCTGGACGAGCTGCTTCCGCGCGCCGTCCTCGTTCCATTCGCGGTCCTTGCGGACGATCGCGAGAAGGTGGTCGACCGCCTCATCCTTGCGGCCGTCGGCGGCGAGCGCAACGGCAAGGTCGTGTCGGTTCTGATGGTCGGCCGGGTCACGGGCGACCGCAGCCTCGAGCGCTGCGAGCTCGCTCTGATCGGGCGCATTCTCGGCGAGCTCGATCTGGGCGCGGACTGCGGCGAAGGCCGGGTCATTGGCCTTGTCGGCCGGAACGGAGGCTAGCAGGTTCTTCGCGTTCTCGACGTCGCCCGCTGCGAGCTGGACCTTGATCAGGCCGGCCATGGCGCGCAGTTCGTCGGGTTTGTGGGCGAGCAATCCGCCGAAGAGCTCGGCTGCTCCTGGCAGGTCGCCGGCCGCGAGCAGCTTGTCCGCCTCGTCGAGCATGGCCGCTGCATCCGCCGCTTCCATCGGCTTTGTCAGGCGGTCGATGAATTCCCAAATCTTGGAATCGGGCTGTGCGCCGACGAAACCATCGACCGGCTGGCCGTCGATGAAGGCGATGACGGCCGGTATGCTCTTGATGCCGAGCTGGCCGGCGATCGATGGATGCTCGTCAGTGTTCATCTTGACGAGTTTCACCTTGCCATTGGCCTCGGTGACGACGCGCTCGATGACGGGGCCAAGCTGCTTGCACGGGCCGCACCATGGCGCCCAGAAGTCCACCAGAACCGGCTGATTGCGCGATTCCTGGATTACGTCGACCATGAAATCTTTTGTGGTGGTGTCCTTTACCAGACCGTTCGCCTGAGGCGGGGTGAAGTCGCTGGCAAGCATGAAAAGTCTCCGACGGGCCGTTCGCTGACGGTGCGCTACCGCTCAGTAAATGGGGCGATGGCCGTGTTCCGCAAAGTGTGGCAATCGCGGGCAGGCGGGATCAATACGCCCCTGGATGGCATGCGGCAAGGCGAGGCGTGTCAAGGTCTTGGCAAGCGCGTCGGAGCGGGCTTACGCTTCGTCCATGAGCACGCTCGCAATCGATGTTCGCCCAGCCCGCGCCGGAGACGGCGGCGCGATCGCGGAGGTGCACGACGAAGCGTGGCTCTACGCCTATCGCGGGATCATTCCCGGCCGTCAGCTGGAGCGCATGGTCAGCCGCCGGGGCGCGAAATGGTGGGAATCGGCGATCGGGAAAGGCAGCCGCATCCTCGTTCTGGTTGCCGGCGGAGAGGAGGTCGTCGGTTACGCCAGTTACGGGCGGAACCGGTCGAGCGCCCTGCCGGTCGCAGGCGAAATCTATGAGCTTTATGTGCGTCCGGCCTTCCACGGTCTTGGTTTTGGAAGGCAACTTTTCGTGGCCTGCCGGCGCGAGATCGCGGCGAGCGGCGTTGTCGGCATGGCGGTCTGGGCGCTGTCGGACAATGACGTTGCCTGCGAATTCTATCGCGGCATGGGGGGAACGACGGTCGCGCGCGGTACCGAGAATTTCGGCGACGTGACGCTAGAAAAGATCGCCTTCACCTGGATCTAACGAAACCAAGCACGCCTGTTGAGGCTTTCCGCCGCAGCGCGGCTTCGTGGCGCGCCTTGCAGCCGGGCGCCTGTCAGTCTAGTGCGAAGGTGTAAAACAAGGAAAAGCCATGCGTCTTGACGCCATCCCGATCGGTTTCAACCCGCCAGACGACGTCAATGTTGTGATCGAAATTCCAATTGGCGGCGAGCCGATCAAATACGAGCTCGATAAGGCGTCCGGTGCGCTGTTCGTCGATCGCTTCCTCTACACATCCATGCGTTACCCTGGGAACTACGGCTTCGTTCCTCATACGCTCAGCGATGACGGCGATCCGATCGACGTTCTCGTCGCCAATACCCGCGCGATCGTGCCGGGCGGCGTGATGAACTGCCGTCCTGTCGGCGTGCTCAAGATGGAAGACGAAAGCGGCGGCGACGAGAAGATCATCGCAGTGCCTTCCTCGCAGCTGACCCGTCGCTACGAGAAGATCCACACCGTCTCCGACATGCCGGAGATCACACTTGAACAGATCGCTCACTTCTTCCAGCACTACAAGGATCTGGAATCGACGAAGTGGTCGCGCCTGGTTGGCTGGGGTCAGGCAGACGAGGCCAAGCAGCTAATCTCGGAAGCGATCGCCCGTGCGAGCAAGGTCGGCAAGGCCGTCGCGGTTTGATTTCGATCTCGGGGCGCCAAGCGCCCCGAGCATTCCTCAGAATTTCGGCGGCTCTCGGCCGGCGGCAAGGGCCGCCGCTTTTAGCGTATTCGCCAAGAGGCACGCGATCGTCATCGGGCCGACGCCGCCAGGCACCGGCGTGATCGCACCGGCGACATTTGCCGCTTTGGAATAATCGACATCGCCGACGAGCCTTGTCTTGCCTTCGGCCCCAGGCACCCGATTGATGCCGACGTCGATCACCGTCGCTCCCGGCTTGATCCAGTCACCCTTCACCATCTCCGGACGGCCGACCGCGACCACGAGAAGATCGGCTGCGCGGCAGACGTGCTTCAGGTCGCGCGTTTTTGAATGGGCGATGGTGACGGTCGCGCTCTCTTGGACAAGGAGAGCTGCCACCGGCTTGCCGACGATGTTCGAGCGGCCGAGCACGACGGCGTTCATGCCGGTGAGATCCGGATGGATCGTCTTGGCGAGCAGAACGCAGCCCTGCGGTGTGCAGGGGACGAGCGAGTCCAGTCCCGCATTCAGGCGGCCGACATTGATCGGATGGAAACCATCGACGTCCTTGGCCGGATCGATCGCCTGGATCACCCGGTCCGCATCGATCTGCTTCGGCAACGGCAGTTGAACGAGGATGCCGTGCACTGACGGATCGGCGTTGAGCTTGGCGATCAGGGCCAGCAAATCGGCCTCCGACGTATCCGCTGGGAGCTTGTGCTCGGTGCTGTTCAGGCCGGCTTCCGCGGTCTGCTTGACCTTGGATCGGACGTAAACTTGGCTTGCCGGATCCTCGCCGACGATGACGACGGTCAGGCCAGGGGTGACGCCATGATCCTTGATCAGCTTGGCTGTTTCGACGGCAACCCGGGCGCGAAGGGCTTCGGCGACGGCCTTTCCGTCGATCACTTTGGCGTTCATGCGCGAGCTCCTTGAATGTTTAGAGCGCGGCGAGCGCCTGGGTGAATTTCGCGGCGAGAGCCGCGCCGTCGCCGGCAAGGTCGATGATTTTGAAGCGGGCCGTGTGTCCCGATACGAGTATCGCCCTCGATTTCGGAATGCCGGCAATCCCTGAGAGCAAGGCCAAGACCGCGGTGTTGGCCTCGCCATTTTCGGGCGCAGCGCGCACTCGCGCTTTCAAAGCAATCGTTCCATCCGCGAGAGTAGCGATGCCGTCGAAGACATCACGTCCGCCCTTCGGCGTCAGCCTGACGGCGACGCGCAGCCCGGTCGGCGTGACCGACCACGCCTCGCCCGTCATAGAGTCGGAGAAACCGCCAGGCTGGCGTAGATCTCGATGATCAGTCGGCTGAGGAAGCCGAGCAGAAGCAGGAGCACGACCGGCGAAAGGTCGATGCCGCCGAGATTGGGCAGGACACGGCGGATCGGCGCCAGCGCCGGCTCGGTGAGCCTGACCAGCGTGTCCCAGATCGTGCCGACGATCTGGTTGCGCGGATTGACGACGTTGAACGCAATCAACCAGCTCAGAACGGCTGATGCGATGACGATCCAGAAGTAGATGTTGATGATCGTAAGCAGCAGCCAGACGATCGCGCTCATGGAGAAAATCCCGCCCCGGAAGGAGGCCGAGTTGTACCGGCCGTTCATCGGCGCTTCAAGCCCATGTCCTTCGCCTTGACACCCTTCGACGCCGCACCGTAAATGACGCCCTTCGTGGGGCCGTAGCTCAGTTGGGAGAGCGCGTCGTTCGCAATGACGAGGTCAGCGGTTCGATCCCGCTCGGCTCCACCAGAAAACTCCCGTAAACCCAAGGGTTTACCCGGAGGTAATCTGATCCAAGAAGCCTCGAATTTCAGCCTGTCACACTGTGGTCACAGCAGGAGACAGACGGACGATGGCATCCATCCGAAAACGCGGCATCAAGTGGCAGGCTCAGGTCAGGGTGTTCGGTCACCCTCCGATGACCAAGAGCTTTTCCAAACGCGACCTCGCAGTTACTTGGGCCCGACAAAAAGAAGCGGAGATTGAACGGGGCGAGATTCCGACCTCTCCGCGTCTTCTGCAATCTGTCACGCTGGGCGATCTTCTTGATCGCTACCAGCAGGATGCGGTCACGGCCATCGAGGCGGCCATCGAAGCCGGGCAGAAGGACGTCCTGGTCGCGATGGCCACGGGCACCGGCAAAACCCGCACATGCAATCGTGCTCATGTACCGACTGCTGAAGCACAAGCGCTTTCGGCGCATCCTCTTCCTGGTCGACCGGAACGCCCTCGGCGAGCAGACCATGCAGGCTCAGCGGACGCACTCCGAGACAGCCGTCTATGGTCGTGGCCCACGCCAACTGCCGGTATCGTCAGCCACCGTACGCGCAGGCGGCCGTTGCGCTCCAACCAAGGGGATTGCAGACCAGCACGCCGAGGGCGAGGTACAGGACAGCACTGCTCGGGAGCGATGATAGAGCCCGAGGCGGCACGCTAGGCGCAATCAGGGCGCATCATTGAGTGTCGTGCGGCTTTGCTTGTCTATAAGGTTGAAGAGTTCAACCATCTCGACAGCCTCTTCCAACGATAGGCCGACCATCGGGACATCGTTCATAACAGCCGGGTCGCCTGTCTGGACGACGAACACGGTCCATGTGCCATCGCTCTCTTCGCGGAGCCCGTAGGGCAGGTCCATAATGCCACCCGCTGGTGCGTCTATGGTGGCCGTTAAGGCCCCAGAAGACGTGATGCCCTGCCAGTGTTGGAACGAAAACCAAGCGCCTCGCTCGCGAGTCCGTCAACAGCCTATGATGGAGTAGATACAACCCATGATGGAGTAGAGGAGGCGCGCTAAGCGTAGCCCTTCGGGGCGCATTGCGGGCGGCCTAGACGGCAGGCCGGCCCCCTACGGGGGAAGTTTTTGGCGCTCACCTGTCGATGCCCCCTCAGATTTTCGCGGTGAACCAAACGGACCCTCATCGCGGGCGTTCAATGCTCCCATCAGGTCCGCGTCGTTACCGTCAACGGGACCCGTGGTTCGTCGCGGCGGACGTGGCGAGGTACTCAGAAGCTACGTTCGTGCGAACGGGAAGGTGGCCATCAATAGCTTCTGCGCGAAGCTCGCTGACGACCAGAAGGGTACCAATTCGATCGGTACCCTTGGCGGCGTGCAGACCGCGACCACCGTCTCGGAGAGCGGCCTGTTCCTGCTGATGATGCGGTCGGACAAGCCGGTCGCCAAGCCGTTGCCAAGACTGGGTGACCCGCGAGGTCATCCCCTCGATCCGCGAGACGGGCGGCTACGAGCCCAAAGCGATCAGGAACACCCATGAGAACGGCGAAGGACCCAGCGACGAGCAGGCCAAGCATGAAGGCGGGTCGAGCGGTGTGCTTTATGGGAATGGCCCTCTGTCGGTGGCCCCTGTTAAGGGGACATAAGGGCACTGGGTGATGGTGGGTCGATCCTCACTCTAACATCTCAAATAGGATCATCCTGAGGTTGGACATGATGGGGAAGACCACCATCATAATCCCCCCTCACTCACCTATTCTTATTCTTCCTAGGGGTGAGTGGTAATCGACGGCTTTTATGTGAGTGGTAATCAGACAGGGTCTCCCCACGGCGGAGCCGCTAGATGGTCATCCATAGCTATCAGCACGCGGAGAGGTTCGCATTCCCTGGGCCATACTGGTGCCGAGGCTTTCACGGGAGGTCGCGATGCTAGGCAAGGCGTTCGTTCGTGCACTGTTAATCGCAGCCGCTCTCTATGGGGCGCATTCAGGCATTTCCTATCCGGCATCAGCGCAAGGAGCAGCCCAGCCCGGGACGAGGGCGGACGCTCAAACGAACGACATCGTGAACGCGGCCAATGCCTTCCTAGCCACCTTGAGCGATGAGCAGCAGTCGACCGTGATCTTCGACTTCAAGAACACCGAGCAGCGGGCCCGCTGGTCGAACCTTCCGGATGGCATCTTCGCGCGGGCAGGCATCGCCTGGGGCGACATGACGGATGCACAGCGTACGGCGCTGATGAGCCTTCTCAAGGCCGTGATTGGCGCTGAAGGAGTGAGGAACGTCCAGGATCAGATGGGCGCAGATGATGCGTTGCCGCCGCCACAGAGCGGTCCTGGAGCCCCAGGAGGAGCTGGAGGACCACCGCCGGAGGCGCCTCGACGGGTGAGGTTCGGCAGCGACTACTACTATGTGTCGTTCGTCGGCACCCCTTCCGCCACTTCGCCCTGGATGCTCCAGTTCGGCGGTCACCACCTCGGCATCAACGCGACGGTCGTGGGGCCGAACCTCACGCCCTCCCCCACGTTGACGGGCGGCCAGCCGCTCAAGTTCATGTTGGACGGTGTGCCCGATCTATATCGCGCTCGAGGAGGCGGTCCAGGGCTCTGCGCTCCTGAACAGCCTGACTGATGAGCAACGCAAGAAGGCGGTCATTGGCAGCGAGTTCATCGACCTAGTGCTGGGGCCGGGCAAGGACGGCAAGGCGCTACAGCCAGAGGGGCTGCCGGGAGCCGAGATGGACCTGCAGCAGAAGGCGCAGTTGCTGGCGCTCGTAGAGGCGCGGCTGGAGATCATCATGAATGCCGACCACCGCGCGGCGAAGATGACGCAAGTGCGGGAGAACCTGAACCAGACCTACTTTGCGTGGTTCGGCCCCAAGGAACCGCTCGGCGCGGCCTACTGGCGAGTGACCGGTCCCACGGTGCTGCTCGAGTTCTCGCCGCAGGCCTTGGGCGGCGACCCAACCCAGCACGCTCACAACATCTACCGCGACCCGACCAATGATTACGGGGTGGCCTGGGCCCCACCGAAGTGAGAACCGTGCGAAGGTTCACTTGGCTGATGCTGGTGCTTGCGCCGAGCTGGGCTCTGGCTCATCCCGTGCACGAGGTAGTTCAGGGTGCTTACCTCAGTCTCGCGCCGGGCGAAGTGCTTCTTGAACTGGACCTAACCCCTGGCGTCGAGGCGGCTGGTGCGCTCCTCCAGGCCCTGGATACCGATGGGGACAAGGCCTCACCGAGGCGGAAGCGGTCGCCTATGCGAAGCGGGTGCTGACGGCCTCCACCCTCGATCTTGATGGCGTGACGGTGCCCTGGACGTTGCAGAACGTGATCGTTCCGCCCTACCGACAACTTGAGCAGGGCAGCCGCACAGTCGAGATTTACGCCGTCGTCCAGCGCCCGGACGGTCCGGGGCCACATACCCTGAGCTATCGGAATGACTACGAGCCGGGGGCAACCCGACGAACGGCCAACGTCTTCCTGCGGCATGGCGAAGGCTGGCTGTATCGGGTTGCCGGGCAGCAGCGCAGCGCTGACGGACGTCGATTGTCCGTGAACTACGCGGTCGCTCGCCACTGACCGCCACGCGCACCAGGTGACGCATTGGACGCCTGCGACGCATGGATTGAAATCGAGGCCTGCTCGCTGCTTCAAAAAAGCCCCGCCAGGGCGAACCGGGCGGGGCCTGATCGAAGGGCCGGTGGAGGGGCCGGACCCTCCAGGGAATCAGTTGAAGAGGCTGCCGAACTTGATGTTCAGCCGGCCGCGAATGACGTCGTTGCTGAGGCCGATGTCGAGAAAATCATCAATACCGACGGCAGTCACTGTCGAAGCTCTCGTCGTCGAACTCGTAGTGCAGAAATTCGACGCCGAAGGTGACGTTATCGGTGAAGGCATACTCGATGCCACCGCCGGCCACCCAGCCGAAGGTGGTGATTTCGTCGTCGTTAAACACCGGGTCTACGAAATCAACATCGAAGCCGGCCCACGCCGCGCCGCCGGTGCCGTAAACCAGGAACCGGTCAACAGCGAAGCCGAGGCGGCCACGGATCGAGGCCAGGAAGTTCTGCTCGGCACCAACGAAAAAGTTATCGTCGCTATTGTCCACGAAGGAGGCGTCACCTTCGAGACCCAGCAGCCAATAGTTCCATTGCCAGTTGTAGCCAATCTGGCCGCCGATAACGAATCCATCACCGATATCGATGTCGAAATCATCAACCGGGATCAAAAAAGTCAGAGCCAACCTCGGACCAGTTCCATCCACCGTGTGCGCCGATGTAAGCGCCGGTCCAGCTGAACGGAACCACGGCGGGCTCCTCCGGCGGTGGCATGTCGGCCGCGTAAGAAGCAGTCGTAAGAGCAGCCAAGGCTGCGCCCGTAAGCAAAAACTTGCGCATGGGAATCGTCCCCCCTTCAACTTTGAGGTGCGCAATGTCTCATCGAATGCGCGCTTCGGCTGTACTAAATATGCAACACTTGCAACAATTTGACGCCCCTACCAAAGTTCAATCGGGCTAGAACGCGGCGCCCTGCCGTCAGCGGTGCGCCAGGTGCTCAGCCACCAGCACCTCGCCGACGTTAAGGGACCACGTCAGGAAGCCCGCTAGGTGACTCAGCGGACTCGCTGGGCGTGTGTTTTCGGTCGGGTGATAGGTTGGGGTGCAGGCCAGCTAAAGGTCCCTCTGGGGGCTCGGGAGAGTCAACACGTAGGACTTGCCTGACGAGGCTCCTGCGACAGCAGGACCAAGACAAAGGCGCATCGCCCGTTTGATCCAGGTGAATGTCGATCCGTCCCCTCCAGAAACATGAAACTCCACCCGGCGCCGTTTTCTGGCGCCTAAACCGAGTGGATGACGGCCAGGCTGAAGGCGGCGAGGAAGCCACCGAGCACAGTCGCGACATAGATATACTGGGTCGTCGTCATGTGTCAGTCTCCTGATTGAACGCTGGGGCGAACCAGTCTTTGCGTCGACTGCAAGTTAGCGCCGGCCTGTCGCAGAAGTTCACCGGCGGACCGGCGGCTTGGTATCGTTTGTTGACCTGGGCCTGATGAGCGATACTTTGTTACAAGTTCGCTCGTGGCGCGATCTGCTTATCCGGATCGAAAACGCCGCCGGCTGAGCCGGCGGCGTCGACGGGGGGACAGTCCGGACGGCGGGAACCACGACCGCCGGAACACCGTCTATTTAGGCGGCAGATGTCGCAGAAACTTCTCGCCGGAAGCCCACTTTGTCTTCGGTTGTCGCGCTGCATGGGTCAGGCACGTTTTGATACAATTTTCCCCTGTACACTCGGAGCGACGGGGATAGAGAACTTTCAGGAGCTCTCTCATGGATGCGGTGCCACACATCGCCATTGTCGACGACCACCGCGATATCCGCGACCTCGTCGGCAAATACCTCAACAAGCATGGCTATCGGACGAGCCTCGCCGATAGCGCATCCGCGTGCCGCAAGCTGATCGAGCGCAACGGCATCGATCTTGTCGTGCTCGATGTCATGATGCCCGGCGAGGACGGCCTTTCCCTGTGCCGATACATCCGGGAATCGACCAGTCTTCCGGTTATCATGCTGACGGCAATGGCGGAGGAAACCGACCGCATCGTCGGGCTCGAGCTCGGCGCGGACGACTATCTGTCCAAGCCGTTCAATCCCCGCGAGCTCCTTGCCCGTATCAAGGCGGTGCTCCGTCGCGTGCAAAGTTTGCCGCCGCAGCGCGGGCAGATCAAAGCCAAGGAAGTCTCGTTCGATCGTTGGTCGTTGAATGTCGGCCGACGCGAACTGACGGACCAGGATGGCATGATCGTGCCGTTGAGCACCGCCGAGTTCCGACTCCTCAGCGTGTTTCTCGACCACGGCGGCCTCGTCCTCAGCCGCGATCAGCTTCTCGACCTGACGGTGGGTCGCACCGCCGATCCGTTCGATCGCAGCATCGACAATCAGGTAAGCCGGCTCCGTAAGAAGATCGAGGCCGATCCGAAGACACCGGCGCTCATCAAGACCCATTGGGGCGGCGGCTACAGCTTCTCTGCGGAGATTTCTTCCGCATGATTAGCCTTTGGAACAAGAGCCTTGCCGCCCGCTTCATTGCGGTCATGTTGTTCGCGCTCGCTTTGTCGCAGGGCATCAGCCTGCTGCTGTTCAGCACCGAGCGCGACGAGGCCCTGTTCCGATCGGCCAAGGCCGAATTCCTCAGCCGCTGTGCGTCTGTGGCAAAGGTTCTGGAATCGACGCCATCCGACGTGCACGCGGATGTCCTACTCGCCAGCGGCACCACCTATTCGCGGTTCTGGATCTCGCACGACTTTCCGGAGGATGCGGCTTTCTGGCGCCAGGAAGCCAAGGCTCGCCTTGCCGAACCCTTGCCGACGGTGCAGAAGATCGCCCGCGGCGTGCAGGAGCCCGCTCCCCACGCGCCGGAAACGGCCGGCCCTACCAATGCCGCGACCGGACAGCTTCCTCCATGGGGCGACCTCCCGGCGCATGCTTGGCCGCTCTCTCGCTCGGCAAAATTCCTCTATCTGAATCAGCCGCAGGGCATGGGAATGGGCCTTACCGTCCAGCTTGCCGATGGCACCTGGCTGAACACCGCCTTCGCCAAGAAAATGAACAACGGGATGTGGACCTCGCGGTCCCTGATCTCGCTCGCCGTTACCGCGCTCATCCTGTCCATCTGCGCCGCGCTGATCGCACGCGGTATGACCGGTCCGATGCGCCGCCTCGCGGTAGCCGCCGAAGCGCTCGGACGTGGTGAAAGCGTTCCACCGCTGCCCGAGCACGGCCCGGAGGACATCCGCCAGACGACGGAGGCCTTCAACCTCATGCAGGCGCGCCTTCAACGCTTCGTCGAGGACCGCACGCGCATGCTCGCCGCCATCGGTCATGACCTGCGTACTCCGATAACCTCGCTGCGCCTGCGTGCCGAGTTCGTCTCGGACGACGAGACGCGGGAGAAGATGCTGAGCACGCTCGATGAGCTTCGCCAGATGACGGAGGCGACGCTTGCTTTCTCACGCGACGAGGCGGTCGAGGAGGAAACGCGAAACGTCGATCTCACGGCGCTTATCGGCAGCCTCTGTGACGATATCGCCGAGATCGGCAATGACGTGACATTCACCGAAGCTCCGAAGATTGGCTATCGCTGCCGCGCCGACTCGCTGAAGCGCGCCGTGCGCAACCTGATCGAAAATGCTGTTCGCTACGGAGAGCGCGCACGCGTCAGCCTTCGGGCGAACGCTGCCGTGATTAACATCGCGATCGAGGACGACGGTCCGGGCATTCCGGCCGACACGATCGAGCGTGCTTTCGCGCCGTTCTTCCGGTTGGAGGATTCCCGCAATCGCGAGACGGGCGGCATCGGCCTCGGTCTGTCGATCGCGCGCGACATCGTCCGTCACCACGGCGGCGACATTGTTCTCGCCAATACGGGCACCGGTCTGCGGGCGACGATCACTCTGCCGCAGACCGAGCCCGTCGACAAAGCCCGCAGGGCTTCGAAATCCGAACCCGTTTCCAATCAGCCGCTCGCCTGGGGTAATTCGCCAGCCGAATGAGCCAACGGTTATTTGTATCAAAGTTTGACTGAAGCCTCTTTCCGCGACACTCGCTGACACTTCGCGATCCAGGCGGCAAAGTTTAGAGGCCTTCCAAGGGCACACTCCGCGCTAGCAATCGGAGTGTCCAAATGAGCGTCAAGCTGCTCGCTTCAGCTCTAGTCATCTCAAATATCAGCATCGGCTCGGCACAGGCGCAGGACGCCTCGGCTGATGGCCAACGTTTTTTCCAGCAACGCTGCGGGACCTGCCACAGCGTCCAGCCGGGTCAGACCCGGGTCGGTCCCAATCTGTCGGGTGTTTTCGGTCGCAAGGCCGGTACCGTCGAAGGCGCCCGCTACTCCGACGCCCTGAAGAATTCCGGCATCGCCTGGAACGACGAGACGCTGAACGCCTATCTCGACGATCCCCGCAAGCTCGTTCCCAACACGACGATGACGATCAGCCTGCGCGACCAGGCGCAGCGAGGCGCCATCGTCGCCTATCTGCGCGGTCTTCCCCCGCAAACACCAGCAGCCCAATGACAGCCGAAATCAGGAGGAGATCAACATGGCTCGACTGACCATCAACGGCGCGGCACGCGACTTCGATGTCGATCCCGAAACGCCGCTGCTGTGGGTGATCCGCGAGCAGGTCGGGCTGACCGGCACCAAGTACGGCTGCGGCATCGCCCAGTGCGGCGCCTGCACCGTCCACATCGACGGCATTGCGACGCGCTCCTGCGTGCTGCCGGTCAGCGCGATCGCGCCGGAGCAGAAGATCGTCACCATCGAGGGGCTGTCGCCGGACGGTTCGCATCCGGTGCAGAAGGCCTGGCTCGCGCTCGACGTGCCGCAATGCGGCTATTGCCAGCCCGGCATGATCATGGCCGCCGCCGGCTTGCTTCAGCAGAACCCGAATCCGACCGACGAGGACATCAACGCCGAGATCACCAATATCTGCCGCTGCGGCACCTACAACCGTGTGCGCGCCGCGATCAAGATAGCCGCCAATGCGCGGCAACCACCGCAGCGCGGCTGAGGAGGCGGACATGACGATCGCAACTACGGTTTCGCGCCGCAATTTCATCGTCGGCTCTGCTGCCGCCGTCGGCGGCTTCTCGCTCGGCTTCCACGTTCCGTTCACGTCCGAGGCGTTGGCGCAGGGCGCGACCGTCCCGGAGGTCAACGCCTGGGTCGTGATCAAGCCCGACGAGACCGTCGTCGATCCGCATCGCCCGCTCCGAAATGGGGCAGGGCACGCTGACCGGCCTCGCGCAGCTCGTCGCCGAGGAGCTCGAATGCGACTGGTCGAAGGTCACGACCGAATATCCGTCGCCCGGTCAGAATCTCGCGCGCAACCGCGTCTGGGGCAATTTCTCGACCGGCGGCAGCCGCGGCATCCGCGAGTCGCACGAATATGTGCGCCAGGGCGGAGCCACCGCGCGCGAAATGCTGATCGCCGCCGCGGCCGCCGAGTGGAAGGTGCCGCGCTCGCGAATGCTCGGTCGCGAAGGGCGTCATCACCCATGATCCGAGCAAGCGTACCACGACCTACGGCAAGGTGGCGGAAGCCGCCGCGAAGCATGACGCCGCCCGGCAATGTCGCGCTCAAGGACCCGAAGGACTGGACGATCGCCGGCAAGCCGCTGCCGCGCCTCGACACGGCCGACAAGCTGACCGGCAAGCAGGTCTACGGCACCGACCTCAAATTCCCCGGCATGCTGAACGCCGCCGATCCGGGCCTGCCCGCATTTCGGCGGCAAGGTCGCGAGCTTCGATGCGGCCGCGGTCGCCGGCATGCCGGGCGTGCAAGAAGGTCGTGCAGATCGACGACGACCACGGTCGCGGTCATCGCCGACACCTGGTGGCGAGCCAAGACCGCGCTCGATGCCCTGCCGGTCACCTGGGACGAGGGGCCGAACAAGGACGTCTCGAGCGCCTCGATCGCCGAAATGCTCAAGGCCGGCCTCGATGCGAACGACGCCTTCGTCGGCGACCAAGACCGGCGACGCGCAGGCGCAGTTCTGCGCGGTGGCGGCAAGGTGGTTACCGCGACCTACGCCTTCCCGTATCAGAACCACGCCACGATGGAGCCGATGAACGCCACCGCGCTCTACACGCCCGAGCGCTGCGAGGTCTGGGTGCCGACGCAGAACGGCGAAGCGAGCCTGGCGGCTGCGGCCGAAGCCGCCGGCCTGCCGGTGCAGAAGTGCGACGTCCACAAGGTGCATCTTGGCGGCGGCTTCGGTCGGCGCGGCAATTTCCAGGACTATGTGCGCCAGGCCGTGCTCATCGCCAAGGAGATGCCCGGCACGCACGTCAAGCTGATCTGGACGCGCGAGGAGGACATGCTGCACGGCGCCTATCATCCGACGACGCAGTGCAAGCTGACCGGCGCGCTCGACGCGCAGGGCAATCTGACCGCGCTGCACATGCGCATTTCCGGCCAGTCGATCCTCGCGACCGTGCGGCCGGAAGGCATGCAAGGCGGCATGGACCCGGTCGTCTTCCAGGGACTCACCGCGAGCAGCCCGGAAGGCCATCTCGGCTACACGATCCCGAACCTCGCTGATCGACCATGCGATGCGCAATCCGCCGATCCCGCCGGGCTTCTGGCGCGGCGTGAATCTCAATCAGAATGCGATCTACATGGAATGCTTCATGGACGAGCTGGCCCATGCGGCCGGTGTCGATCCGCTGGCCTTCCGCCGCAAGCTGATGAAGAACCATCCCGAAGCATCTGGCGGTGCTGAATGCGGTGGCGGAACGCATCGGCTGGGACAAGGCCCCGCCACAGGGCGTTCATCGCGGCCTCGCCCAGATCATGGGCTTCGGCAGCTATGTCGCCGCCGCCGCCGAAGTGTCCGTCACCGATGGGCAGCTGAAAATCCATCGCATCGTCGCGGCGACCGACCCGGGCCACATGGTCAATCCGGCGCAGATCGAGCGGCAGGTCGAGGGCTCGTTCGTCTACGGCCTTTCCGCCTGCCTTTACGGCGAATGCACGGTCAAGAACGGCCGCATGGAGCAGGAGAACTTCGACACCTACGACGTGCTGCGCATGGCGGAGATGCCGGCGGTCGAGACGATCATCATGCCGTCGGGCGGCTTCTGGGGCGGTGTCGGCGAGCCGACCATCGCGGTGGCGGCGCCGGCGGTCCTCAACGCGATCTTCGCGGCGACCGGCAAACGCATCCGCACCCTGCCGCTGAAGAACCACGATCTGGTCTGAGCGAGATCATGGCCGGTCCAGGCGGCAGATTGATCCGCCGCGAGCTCCTCCTGCTCGCAGTGCTCGGCGTCTTTGCAGAGACGCCCGTAGCTGCCGAAGCGCCAGCCGGTGCGGCGGCATGTTCGGGATGTCATGCGCCGGCCGGTCGCGACCTGGCCGTACCGACCCTCTCGGGTCGAACGGCGGACTCGATCGTCGCCGACATGCAGGCGTTCCGGTCCGGCAGCCGGCCGGCGACAGTGATGGACCGCATCGCCAAGGGCTTCTCGGATGAGGAGACCCGGGCCATCGCCAGCTGGCTTGCGAGCAAAGACCATGCATCAGCCAAGCCGTAGAACAGTTCTCCAGGGAGTTGCCGCCTCCGGGGCGGTCGCCGCGCTTGGTGCTCCGCCGGCGTTGGGGCAAGCGCAGACGCGTATTGTCGTCATCGGCGGAGGCTTTGCCGGCGCGAGCTGCGCCCGCGCGCTGAAACAGGAGGATCGCAATCTCGCGGTGACCCTGGTCGAGCCGCAGACGCTCTATACGGCCTGTCCGTTCAGCAATGAGGTCATTGCCGGCCTGCGCGAGATCGAGGCGCAGCAGTTCAGCTATCACGGTGTGCGCCGGAACGGCATCGAGGTCGTGCAACAGGCCGCGACCGGCGTCGACCACACAGCCCGGAAGGTCCGCCTCGCCGACGGTGCCGAGATCGACTACGCGCGCCTCGTCGTGGCCCCGGGCGTCGATCTCAGGTTCGATGCCATTCCCGGCTATTCCGAGGCCGCCGTCGAAGCCATGCCGCACGCCTGGAAAGCCGGTGACCAGACCGTGCTGCTGCGCCGCCAGCTTGCGGAGATGAAAGACGGCGGGACCGTCGTCATCGCAGCACCGCCGAACCCCTTCCGCTGTCCGCCCGGACCTTATGAGCGCGCCAGCCTGATCGCGCACTATCTCAAGCTCGCAAAGCCGAGGTCGAAGCTGATCATTCTCGACGCCAAGGACCAGTTCTCGAAGCAGCGCCTCTTTCAGGCCGCGTGGCAGGAGCTCTATCCCGGTATGATCGAATGGGTTTCGCTGTCGATGGGAGGGCGCGTCACGGAGGTCGACCTGTCCACGAAGACGCTCATCACCGAGTTCGGTAGCCATCAGGCCGATGTCGCGAACGTCATTCCGCCGCAGCGCGCGGGAGCCATTGCCGCGATTGCCGGCGTTGCCGACCAGACCGGCTGGTGCCCGATCGACCCCGTGACGTTCGAGGCGAAACTCCAGCCGGGCGTGCATGTCATCGGCGACGCCGCCATCGGCGGTGCGATGCCGAAATCGGCGTTCACCGCCAACGCGCAAGCTAAGGTCTGCGCCGCGGCGGTCGTCGCCCTTTTGCGCGATCGCAAGCCGGTAGAGCCGAAACTGATCAACACCTGCTACAGCCTCGTCGCGCCCGACTACGGCATCTCCATCGCGGGCGTATACCGACCGAAGGATGGGCTGCTGGCCGAAGTTGAAGGGGCGGGTGGAACCAGTCCGCTCGGCGCTCCGGCATCGGTGCGCGCTGCCGAGGCGGTCTACGCGGACAGCTGGTTCCGCACGATCACGGACGAGGTCTTCGCATGAAGACCATTGTCCTCGCCGCCGTATTGGGTGCCGCCCCGGCTGCCGCGCAGGAGAGCCCGGTGCCGTATGTCGTCAGCGGCGACACCATCCCCGCCCCGCTCACCGGCCGTCCCGGCGATCCCGCCAAGGGTTTGCGGCTGATCATGGATCGTCACCGCTCGCTTTGCGTTCTCTGCCATATGGGCCCGTTCCCCGAACCTCATCTGCAGGGAAACCTCGCGCCGGACCTGACCGGCATCGGAGCGCGGCTTTCGGAAGCCCAGATCAGGCTCCGCGTCGTCGACGCGAAAGCGCTCAACCCCACGAGCCTGATGCCCTCCTATCTCAAGGTAGGTGACAATCCCGGCACTGCGCCGGTATGGCGCGGCAAGACCATCCTCGACCCTGCTGAAATCGAGCACATCGTCGCCTATCTCGTGACGTTGAAGGACTGACATGCCCGATGCGCGCAACATTCGCTTCGCACGGCGCGACCTGATCCTCGGAGCGGGCGCCGGGCTCGTCGTGCTGACTTTGCCCTGCGCCGTTCTCGCCCGCCCGACACTGGAGGACGCGATCCGTGGCTTCACCGGCGGCAAGGCGTTGAATGACGGCCGGGTGAAGCTCGACATTCCGCCGCTGCTCGAAAACGGCAATGCAGTGGGGGTCACGGTCGACGTCGAAAGCCCGATGACGGCGGAGGACCATGTCCGCCGCATAGCGCTGTTCAACGAGAAGAATCCTCAGGCCGATATCGCGGTCTTCCATCTCGGCCCACGCTCCGGCCGCGCCCGGATCTCGTCGCGCATCCGACTCGCCACCTCGCAGACGGTCGTCGCGATTGCCGAGCTGACGGACGGCAGTTTCTGGTCGAGCCGGGAGAGCGTCATCGTCACGCTCGCCGCCTGCATCGAGGACCTGTCATGACGGCCCGCGCGCTCATCAATGCGCCGAAGACGGCGCGCAAGGGCGAGATCATCGAGATCCGGGCGATGATCTCGCACAAGATGGAGACAGGCTACCGGCAGGGGCCGAACGGACAGATGATCCCGCGCGATATCATCAACCGCTTCGTCTGTACCTATGGCGGCGAACAGATTTTCGCGGCCGACCTGTTTCCGGCGGTCTCGGCCAATCCATTCATCGCCTTTTCGACCGTCGCCACCGAGAGCGGGACGATCACCTTCGCCTGGACCGGCGACGATGGCCAGACGCAGACGGCGACAGCCGAGATCACGGTAACCTGATGGTCTGGCGAAAGCCCTGCCTTGCGGTCTTTGCGGTCATGCTCGGCGGCAGTGCGATGGCGGAGATCGCGGGAGGAGAAAAGCGGTCCGGGAGCGAGTTCATGTCGAAGGAGACACAGGCGATGCAGGCGGACGATACGAGCAATCCGGGGATGTTCTCCGTGCTCGACGGCGAGCGCCTCTGGCAGGAGTCGGCCGGTCCGCAGATGAAGAGCTGCTCCTCCTGTCATGGTGATGCCACGGTCAGCATGCGCGGTGTGGCGGCCCGGCACCCTGCGTTCGACGAGGCGTCGGGAAAGGCCATTGATCTCGCCGGACGCATCGATCTCTGCCGCCAGACCAAACAATCCGCGGAGCCGTTTCCACGCGAGAGCGAGGAGCTTCTCGCGCTCACCGCCTTTATCGGCACCCAGTCGCGTGGAATGCCCATCGCGCCGTCAACCGACGAGCGGCTGACACCGTCGCGAGAAAACGGCAAGCGCCTGTTCGAGACCAGGATCGGCCGGCTCGACCTCTCCTGCGCGTCCTGCCACGACGACAATTGGGACAAGCGCCTCGGTGGTAGCCCGATTACGCAGGCCCATCCCACCGCCTACCCGCTCTACCGCCTGGAATGGCAGTCGGTCGGCTCGCTGCAGCGCCGCATGCGCAATTGCATGGTCGGCGTCAGGGCCGAACCGCACGAATTCGGTTCTCAGGCGTTTATCGATCTTGAAACCTATCTCAACACGCGCGCGGCCGGACTCGCGGTCGAGACGCCGGGAGTGAGGCCATGATGGAAGAAGCCGGTCCTGTCATCGGAAATCCGCAGGACGATTGGCCACTGTTCGGCCTGATCGACGACATCCGACCGGCGCTCCGCGCCGAACTCGATCGCAATCGCACGGTCGCGCTCGTCACGCTATTTGCTGCTCAGGGCGGCGCACCTCGCGGTGTGGGCGCACAGATGCTTGTGACTGGGGAGGGCGCCTCCGGCTATCTGTCCGGCGGGTGCGTCGAGGCCGATATCGTGCTTCACGGCCGCGCCGTCATTGCCGACGGCCAGCCGCGCTGGCTGGCATATGGTCAGGGCGGGCCGATCGACATCCGCTTGCCGTGTGGTGGACGTATCGAGGTTTTGGTCGAGCGGGTATCGCCCGACGATCCTGCCGCGGCGCGACTTTTGGCGCTCACCGAGGCCCGCCAGCCCGCACTGTGGTTGACCAATGGGCGCGAGCGCATGTGTCTCGCCGAGCAGGGGCAGCGGCCGGCATTGGGGGATGACAATGTCGTCGCTCGCCGTTTCGATCCCCGTCAGCGCATCGTCGTCCTCGGCGCCGATCCGATGTCGCTCGCTCTGTGCGCCCTGGCAGTTCAGGCCGGTGCGGAAGTCATGCTCGTCCGTCCGAACGGCCCCCTCTCGCCGCCTCCGGTTCCAGGCATTGCCTATCACCGCTCGTCGCCACGCGAGGCGCTCGCGACCATCGGCCTTGATCCCTGGACCGCGGTGGTCATCGCGCTCCACGACGAAATCCACGATCACGCCTCGCTCATGGCGGCGCTTCCCTCCGCTGCCGGCTATGTTGGTCTGCTCGGAAGCTCACGCCGCTTGCCGGACAAATTGGAGCGTCTGCGTAAGGCCGGACTCTCGGACGAATACATCGCCCGACTGAAAGCTCCGATCGGCCTGCCGCTCGGTGGACGTGCGCCGTGGGAGATCGCAACTGCGATCTATGCCGAGATCATTGCCACCGCTCATGCCGTGCGGCAGGAGATGATCCTACGCTCCGGAGCTGTGGATCGGGCCGACACGATCCCGGCGGTGTCGGCCTGAGCCTATGACTGGCGCCCCGAGAGACGTCCATGCCATCGTCCTTGCCGGCGGGGCTGCGACACGGTTCGGGGGGCGCAAGCTGCTCGCACCATGGCGGCAGGGCGTCCTCCTCGACGGGGCCATCGATGCGGCGCTGGCCTCTCCGGCGCGAACGGTCATCCTCGTTACGGGATCTGACCGGGAAGAAGTGGAACTCGCCGGTATGCGGCGCGGGGGCCGCATCTCGGCCGTGTACGCCCATGACCACGCACTCGGCCTATCCGCCAGCCTGCGGGCGGGCATTCAGGCTCTGCCCAATTCCGCCGACGCAGTCTTCATCTTCCTGGGTGATATGCCGCGAGTGCCGCCCGCGATGGCTGCCGACCTGTTGTCGGCCATCGGTTCATGTCGTGCCGCTATCTCGGCCTACCGCGGGCAATGGGGGCATCCGGCGCTCCTTCGCCGTTCCCTGTTCGATGAGGTGGCATCGCTGAGCGGCGATACCGGCGCCCGCGCTATCCTGAAAGCCTTGGGTGCGGACCTGGCGGTCGTCGATACCGACGATCCCGGTGTGCTCTTTGACGTCGATCAGCCGAGCGATCTCGAAGCGACCATCCGGCCGGGAGCCGAGGAGGGAGTCAGTCGCCCCTGACCAGAGACAACGGAGCACGGGCGGGTGCCGCTCGCGCGGCCGCGAAGCGTCGCGCGATGTTCGATCCGACATGTCCGTCGGATACGAGCGTCGGGATCGCGACGCGACCCTGCTCGTCGCAGGCCTCGATGACGAGGTTGGCCGTCGCTCCATCAGCCGTTTGAAAGACTTCGACGTGCCAACGCGGGCGCGTCGACGTCATCGGCAGAGCGGCTATCCGCCATTGGGTGGCGAGAAGTGTGGTCGCTTTCCCGGGACACCCGCGACGGATGACGATGCCGAGAGTGCCGGTACTCTCCGCCGCCCGCTGCAGCCGGCGCATCGCCGTCGTGGTCGGCGCCGCCGTTTCGATAACGACTGAACCGAAAGCACCGGACGCAAGACCGGCTTCGACGCGGCTGAGTAATTCCTTCTGACTGCCGGCTTCCACATGGCTCAAGCGCCGGCCGGCGAGCCCAGCCTGTCCAGCGACCGGCGCGAAGAGGTCCGGCTTGCCCACGCACCACAAAACCGCGCCTCCGGCCCTCGCTGCGATGCCCTCGGCGAATAATGCGGCGGCGACGCTATCAACCACGTTGTCGCCGCTGTCCGAAACCTCGTGCAGCGCCCCGCGCACGAGTCCGCCATCTCTCAGACGCGTATCCAGAGCCGGAACGCCGAAGGCCAGGGGAAGTCGAAGACGCGTCTCGGCGGAAGGAGCCTGAGGCTCCTCTTCGGGCGGCGAAACTTCCCGCAATGCGGCGTTTGATTGGCGGATCATGTTCTATATTTGTTCTCACAATCCGCTTATTCGTCAAGCGGCAGTGATCTTTCTCAACCTGTGGCGAGCAGCGGGCCGGGCGATCCATAGAAATCGCCCTGCAGGTAGCTGGCGCCAAGTTCCGTGAGGACCTTGGCGATCTCCGCAGTCTCGACGCTTTCGGCGACCGTTTCGAAACCGATTTCGCGCGCCAGTTCGACGATCGCGCGGACGAAAGCGCGATCTTCCGTCGAATGGGCGAGGCCCCTGACAAACGCGCCGTCGATTTTGACAAGATCGACGCCTAGTCCGCGCAGGGTGCGGAACGAGGTCTGACCGGCACCGAAATCGTCGATCGCCACCTGGACGCCGGCCTCGCGTAGCGTCCTGACGAATTCGGCCGTCTCGTCGAAATCGCTGAGCGCAGCGGTCTCCGTGATCTCGACGTGAAGCCGGCCCGCAATTGCCGGCTTCACCTCGAGCAGGTGAAGAACACGGTCGCGCCATTCCGGGTCGACGGCCGTGTCCGCAGAGACATTCACCGCGATGACGGCTTGGGGGTTGGCCTCGAGCGCGGCGACGACGAGGTCGAGAACGCGACGGTCAAGAAGATGGATGAGGCCGAGCTTCTCTGCTGCCTCGATATGAGCGCTGAGGGACGATTGATCCCCCTCGACTCCCAGGCGGGCAAGGGCCTCGTGCCAGATGATTGCGCCGTCCCTGGCGCGGACCACCGGCTGGAAAGCCAGGGAGATTTTGTTCGCATTCAGCGCGGCCATCAGTTCGTCCGCGAGCTGGACGTAGCGGCGGCGCCGGTCGTCGCGAGCCTGGCTGGGCGCAAAAGGCATGAACGCGCCGCGCCTCTTGCGACGGGCCTCGGCTAGCGTTTCGGAGACGCGAGCGACCATTTCGACCTGGCTCTGGGCATGGCGCGGGCCGACGATGCCGGCTCCGGTGACGCGGACGCCCACCGGCCCGGCGGAGGTTTCGATCGGCTCTTCGTGGACGGCGTCCATGAAGCGGCGCGCGGCGACACCGAGTTCCGGCAATCCGCAATTGGCAAGCGCGAGGCCGAAGATCGTGGTCGAGAAGCGGCCGAGCGCGTCGCCGGTGCGCATCTTGGACCGGAGGCGCTTGGCGACGCCGGCTATGATCTCGTCCGGGGTCGTGTCTCCATACGCCTCGTTCAGCGCGCCGATGTTCTCGACGGCGAGAACGAGGAAGGAACAGGAAGTCCGATAGCGCTTTCCGTCGGCCAGCATGCTTTCCAGCACGTCGAGCAGTTTCAGCCGATTCAGTGTGCCGGTGAGCGGGTCGAATCGGGTCTGGATCGCGAGGCGCTGCTCGGCCTCGTGTCGTCCCGTTACGACACGGATCATGCCGCGGGCGCGCGCAGGCGAGCCATCATCGCCAGCATACCAATGGCCGACGTCCTCGATCCAGACGTGCCGAGGGCCGTCCCGACCGTCGACGCGGACCGGGTATTCCAGCTCATAGGCAACGCCTTTGCCTTCGTCGCGGGCCGTCGAGCCGAAGATCGCCGTGTGGCGGGATGTGATGGCGTCGGGATCGGTCGAGACGGCCCAGGCTTGGCCGCTCGAGAGATCACGTCCCGAGAGAGCGCGCGGAGGCTTTGGGAACCAGCTCAGGGCGTCGGTGGCAACGGTCCATTCGTAAACCGCGGCCTCGATCTCACTGAGAAGTTCCGGGGCGGCGAGTTCGGCCAAGCGACGGGTTCCCAACAAGAGTCGGGCCGAGCTTGCCCCGCGCGTAGAGCGTAGCGCAAGAGTGTTAACGAAAACTTACCAAAGCGGATCTTTCCCGCCTATTCTGGCATTGAACCTGCGTGAATCGGGTTATTGGAAGCAGGAGCGTCCCGAAATGGGACGTCAGTGCCAGTGTCGGACTGTAGGTATCAGGGCGGTTCTTGGAGCGGCGGAACGGCGCTAGTCGCGCTCGAATTCAGGGAAATCCGACCATGCCAACGCGGCGACATTGACCAGCGCTCCGCTGATCGCGCAGCTGATCGCGACGCGGCTCGACGTCCCGCAGACGCGGGCACGCCGTCGCGTCGCCGGCTCCGAAGGGTTTTCTGCTTACGGCGCGGCGTCGGAGATCATCCGCATCGGCCGCCGTGAGCCGGGCCTCAGTTGGGTCGCCTGAGCTTCAGTCGCCCTAGGTAATAAAAAAGCCGGCCATCAAGGCCGGCTTTTTGATTCAAACCATCAGACCTGGATCAGGCCTCGGCCTTCGGCGTCAGAACCTGACGGCCGCGATACATGCCGGTCTTCAGGTCGAGGTGGTGCGGACGGCGCAGTTCGCCCGAGTCCTTGTCCTCGATGTAGGTCGGAGCCTTGATCGCGTCGGCGGAGCGGCGCATGCCGCGCTTGGACGGCGAGGTCTTTCGTTTCGGAACGGCCATTTGCGGATACCTCAAAAAGCTGCGACGCGACCGTTTCCAGTCGCGTCGGCGAAAAGATTGGCGGTGCTGATAGCACCGGTTGCCGAGAAACGCCAGAGGGGATCAGCGCGAGAGGCAGGACGTATCGGCGCCGCGTGAGGAAATACCCGCGGCCCGGCGTATCTGCAGGCGCGTCGGCTTGGCGGAGTTGCGCGCGATCGGGTTCGGCAGCGCTGCGGCGAGGATGGCGGACTCGCCCGCGTTGAGGTTCGCCGCGGGCTTTCGGAAAGCCTTTCGGGCTATCGCCTCGGCGCCGAAGATGCCATTCGGCCCCCATTCAACGATGTTGAGATAGACTTCCATCGTCCGGCGCTTCGACCAGACGAGGTCGATCCACTGCGCCAGCACGATCTCGAACGGTTTGCGGAGATAGCCGCCGCCCGGCCAGAGAAAGAGGTTCTTCGCCACCTGCATCGTGATCGTGGAGGCGCCGCGCGAGGGGCCGTCCTCGCCGGCTTCCTCGATCACGAGCCAAAGCGCGCCCCAATCGACCCCCCAATGGCTACAGAACCTCGCATCTTCCGACGAGATAACGGCACGCGCGAGGGACGGGTTGATCCTGCCGAACGAAACCCAGTCGCGGTCGGCGGGCTGCAAGCTCAGCCAGCGGCCGAGCATGAGTGTCGAAACCGGCGGAACCACGGCGTAGACGACCGTCAGGACGAAAGGCAGCGCGATGATCGCGGCGATGATGCGGACGATCTGGCGGCGCCGGCGCTTTCGCATGTCTGGCGCGGACTCCGGCTCGGAGGGCGGCGGCGGGCTGTAAGGCGCAGGCTCGACCCGCGCTTCTTCCCGCTCCAGTCCGAAATCGAGTGACATCAAGAACGCCCCGCACGCAAGCGGGGCACCATAACGAGCGATCGTCGCCGGGCGAAGCCGGAAGTCGCTCTTACTCGGCGGCTTGGTTGGGAGCGACGCCGAAGCGACGCTGGACGTAGTCTTCGACCATCTGCGTGAAGTCGGCCGCGAGCGTCGGGCCGCGCAGGGTCGTGACCTTCTGGCCATCGACAAAGACAGGCGCTGTTGGGCTTTCGCCGGTGCCGGGAAGCGAGATGCCGATATCGGCATGCTTGGACTCGCCCGGTCCGTTGACGATGCAGCCCATCACCGCGACGTTCAGCGTCTCGGCGCCCGGATAGCTCTTCTTCCACTCCGGCATGCGGGTGTGGATGTAGCCCTGAATCTCTTGGGCGAGCTCCTGGAACGTGGTCGACGTGGTGCGGCCGCACCCCGGGCACGCCGCGACGAGCGGCACGAAGGTGCGGAAGCCCATAGTCTGCAGGATTTCCTGACCGACCTTCACTTCGCGAGTGCGGTCGCCGCCCGGTTCGGGGGTCAGCGAGATGCGGATCGTGTCGCCGATACCCTGCTGCAGGATGACGCCGAGAGCCGCCGCCGAGGCGACGATGCCCTTGGAGCCCATGCCCGCCTCGGTCAGGCCGACGTGAAGCGCGTAGGGCGTGCGGGCTGCGAGATCCTCGTAGACCGCGATCACGTCCTGAACGTTCGAAATCTTGGTCGAGATGATGATCTTGTCGGCGCCCATGCCGAGTTCCTCGGCGCGGGCGGCGGAGAAGAGCACCGAGCGGATCAGCGCCTCGCGGGTGACCGCGCGGGCGTCCAGCGGGTTCGCGCTCTTCGAGTTCTCGTCCATCATCGCGGTGAGCATTTCACCGTCGAGCGATCCCCAATTGCCGCCGATGCGCACGGGCTTGTCGTGCTTCAGCGCCATTTCGATGATCTGCGAGAACTGCTTGTCCTTCTTGTCCTTGAAACCGACATTGCCCGGATTGATCCGGTATTTGGACAGTGCCTCGGCGCAGCCCGGATGGTCGGCAAGAAGCTTATGGCCGATGTAGTGGAAGTCGCCGACGAGCGGGACGTCGACACCCATCCTGTCGAGCTTTTCGCGGATATGAGGGACGGCTGCTGCGGCCTCGTCGCGGTCGACGGTGATGCGGACGATCTCAGAGCCGGCGCGGGCGAGATCGGCGACCTGCTTGACGGTCGAGTCGATGTCGGCCGTATCGGTGTTGGTCATCGACTGGACCACGACCGGGGCTCCGCCGCCGACCGTCACATTGCCGACCCTAACCGCCACCGAGCGGCGGCGACGATCTCTCAGACCCAAGTCCATTACGCCCTCATAGAAGTCTTGTCGGACGGTACACCGCCCAGAGTTTCGAAAAGCCTATAGCAGACAATCATGTTTGCGTCGTCCGGCAGGCGGCACATTCACCGGCGACCTCGACGAACTGACCGCGCGGAACGAAGCCGGCATCCGCCGCGAGCGCTGCGATCTTGGCGCCGACATCGGCTCCGGAGGCTTCGACCGCCGCACCGCAGCGTTCACATAGCAGGAAAACTACGACATCGGCGTGGCTGTGTGCGTGATCGCAGGCAACAAAGGCGTTCTTGCTTTCGATACGATGCGCGAGCCCCTGGCCGAGCAGGAAATCGAGAGCGCGGTAAACGGTGATGGGAGCCGGTCGGTCACCCTCGGAGCCGATCTTTTCGATGAGATCATATGCGCCGAGTGGCTGCTGGCTAGCGGCGAGCAATGACAGCACCTGCGCGCGCATCGGCGTCAGCTTAACACCGCGCTCGGCGCAGAGATGTTCGGCCCGGGCGACGGCGCGCGCCGGGGCCGGCTCGTGCGAATGGGCGTGGTGGGTCGCGTGTTCAGCCATGTGATGGGCGACATTTAACAACGCAGGAGGGGGTTTGCCACCCCGGGGTTCTCTAAGCCTTTTCGGCGGCGATCGCGGCGCAGCCGATCAGCGCGGGCTGCGGCGAGGTTATCAGTTGCGTCGAGATGTTCGAAACGAGCTTCTGATGCGGTGCCTTGTTCGAGAACGCCTCGCGGAATTTCCCGACGTCCATCAGGTCGGCGTTCTTCCGCGCTACTCCGCCGTAGATGTAGACGCCTCCCTGGGCCAGGAAGGCGAGCGCCATGTCGCCGGCGAAACGGGCGAGCGCCGCGAAGAAGACATCGACTGCCTCCTTCGCCGTGACGTCGCCCTCGCGGGCCGCGATGGTGACATCCTGACCCTTGCGGGTTTCGGTCGGGACGCCGTCGATCAGCGAGATCGCCTGGTCGAGCCGCGCGAGCCCGGGTCCGGAAAGCACCGATTCCGCGGAGACGCGGCCGAAATCCGCACGCACGGCGGCGAAGATCGCTTCCTCGCGGGGGGTTACGCCCGCAAGCTCGATGTGGCCCCCTTCGCTCGGCACCGGAATCCAGTGCCCCTCATCGTAAAGCAGCGCCGCTACGCCAAGGCCAGTTCCAGGGCCGAGCACGACCTTGGTTGCGTCCGGTTTTGCCTCGCCGTCACCGATTGACGCCAGCTCGTCGGCTCGCAGGTGCGGCAGCGCCCACGCGATACCGGCGAAGTCGTTGACGACCTCGACACGGGACATGCCGACCTGTTTCGCAAGGTCCTCAGGCTTGAACGACCAGCCGCGACGGTTGGTGAGGTGGACCGTGCCGTCCTTGATCGGGCCGGCGATCGCCAGCACAGCGCGGCTCGGCTTGACGCCCACATGCTCGAGATAGTCCGGGATCGCTTCGCCGAGACCGTTGAAATTGTCGTTGTCGAGCGCCGACACCGCCTCGGGCGTCATGCTGCCGGCACGAACGACACCGAAGCGGCTGTTCGTGCCGCCGATATCTGCCACCAGAACGAAGTCGGAATTGCTCATTAAAATCGTCTTTCGCGAAAGATCACAGCGACGTTACATTTGAGTCAGCCAAATCAGTAAGTCGTGCGTTATGCCAAAGGTTCCTGTTCACAGAAGGCCTTTTGATGGGTGCGCTGATCCTGCTGAATTCGCGCGCGGGCACACTTTACTCAGGCGGCATCATCGATCCGGCCGGTATCGTGGAAAAGGCTTTTGCAGCCGCTGGACGGGACGCCGAGGTCGCACTCATCGAACCAAACGAACTCGATCAGGAGCTCGAACGAGCTCGCAAGTCGACGCACGACACCGTGATCGTCGGCGGCGGCGACGGCACGTTTTCGCATGCGCTGGCCAAGCTCTCGGACAGCGGCAAGACGTTGGGCCTCTTGCCGCTCGGTACGATGAACCTGCTCGGCCGCGATCTCGGCTTTCCCGCGGGCGATCTTGAGGTCATGGCGGCCGCTCTGGCTCACGGCGAAGTCCGCAAGATCGATCTCGCCACGATCAACGGCCGGCCTTTCCACACGCTTGCGGGTCTCGGCTATTTCAGCCGCGTCGCGCGCAACCGTGAACGGACACGGCTGAACGTCCCGCTCGGCCGTCTGATCAGCGTGATGCTCTCGATCTGGAGATCGGTGACGAAGACGGGCCGCATCTCGATGGACATCACGGTGGACGGCAAGGAGATGCATGCGCATGCCTATGCCGCGCTCGTGACGTCGAACCAGATCGGCAATGACTGGAGGCGGCCGCATCTCGACGAGGGCCTGCTCGAGCTGCATCTGATGCGGCAGACCCATCTTGCTGGACGGGCGAAGGCCGGGCTTGAACTCATTTCGGGTCGCTGGCGGGAGGGCGACTCGATCGAATCCTTCGTCGCCAAGGAGATCGACATAAGGATGTCGCGTCCCCGCGTCTGGCTTGCCGTCGACGGCGAGCTCTGGCGGGAACCCACGCCGCTGCATTTCCGGATCGAGAAGGCGAAGATTCCGATGCTGATGCCCCGGCGGAGCGCCTGAGTCAGGCGCCGAGCTCGACGCGGCCCGGATGAACTTGGCTCGCAGCCTCGATCGCAAAGGCGATGCGAACCGTATCGTCGTCGGGGGTGTCGAAATCGGCGGCAAGCTGCGCTCTGTAAGCTTTGGTCAGGCGTGCCGCGAGGCCCATGACCGGCACGGCCTCGGCGAGATTGGGGCTGATCATTTCAAGTTTCACACGGCCGGGCCCGTCGTGGAGGATGCGGACGTCGATTGGGCCCGTGGCCGCATCGGCGCGGTCGAGCGCCGAACTGATGATCTCCGAGAACAGAAGGCCGAGCGGGACAGCCCGGTCGAGATCGAGCCGAACCGGCTCCCCTTCGGCCGTGAGGTGGATCACAGGCGCGCCGAGGCCGAAACTCTGGCGAAGCTGGCCGGCGATGTCGCGGAGGAGTTCAGCCATGCCGACGCGTCCGATTTCACCCGTCGCATAGGATGCCTTGTAGGCCGACGCCATCGCGAGGACGCGATCCTCCGGAACGCGCAGCAGCGTGCGAAGCCTTGTCGGCAGTTCGCGCCGCTGCATGGCGAGCAGGCTCGCGATCATCTGGAAATTGTTCTTCACCCTGTGGTGAAGCTCCTTCAGCAGCGCGTTCTTTCCCGACAACGCTACTTCGAGCGCGTGTGAGCGCTCCTGGATGCGCTCAGCCATTGTGTTGAAGCTCGCGCCGAGATCGGCGATCTCCGACGGCGCGCGGTCGAGATGTTCGAGGCGGGGCGCATAATTGCCGATCGTATAGGCGGCGCTCACCGCGCGGAGCCGCGTGATCCAGCGCAGGACGAGGCGTTCGACACCCGAATAGATGGCAAGGATGCCGAGAATCAGCATCAGCAGAGGCGCGGCGATGGCAGTTGCGAAACGTCGCCAGTCCGTCTCGTCGAGCGTCGCAAGTGGGGTCGCCAGAACGACGTTTGCAAGTGTTCCGCGAACCGGCGCCACGGCGTAGTGGAACTCCGTGCCCCCGGCATTGGCGAAGAACAGGCTTTCCGCAGGGTCGTTCGGGTTGCCTACTGGAAGGGGTGTCGTCGGCTTCCAGTCCAGGCCGCCATCGGTGAACTCGGAAACGATTTGCCCGCCGCTGCGGATCAAGGCAAGCGTGGCCTGATGCATCCCGCCGTGCGGACTGAAGATCGCGTCGAAGGCGTCGCGGCGGAGCAGCAGGCCGACCGCGCGATGCGAGCCATCGGCGGTCAGGAACGGCCTCGATATGAGGACCACGCTATCGCTCCGCTGGATCTGCTCGGGCAAGAAAACGGTGTCGCCGGTCACGCCGGTACTGGCAATGGCGCGGGTCAGAGACGTCCGGAGCGAGGGTGTGATATCGGCGCTGCCCGTGGAGCATATGGTCTGGCCGCTGGCATCCGAGACGACGATGCCGGCATAATCCGGACGCATCGACAGCGCAGCTTGGAGCAGCGCCGAGCAGTCGGGACCGGCATTCGCAACCTCGACATTGGTCGCCAGCGTATCGGCCACGCCCTCCGCGATGCCGAGCGTCAGCCCCGCTCGCGTGGCGATCAGTTCTGCCCTCTGGACGACGGAATGAACGCGAGCTTCGGTGGTGGCGCCGTGACTCCTCCAAGCCGCACCAACGGCGAGGGCCGCTGCGGGCAAGTTCGCCATGATGAGCAGGATTGCGAGGCGGCTTCTGAGACTTCGGGTCACAGGTCCTCTCGTCTGATCCTGCCCCTCAACTGCCGGAGCCGGCGGTGGTGATCATCGCGGCCTGAAGCGTGGGTTCGGGGCCGAATTCGCCTGTCCCTTGCACGGAGAGCGCACGGGTAAGCGCGCTGCGTGCGCGATTGACGCGACTCTTTATCGTGCCAACCGCAACGCCGCAGATGCTCGCAGCTTCCTCATAAGAGAAACCCGAGGCACCGACGAGGATCAAGGCCTCGCGCTGGTCCGGAGGCAGATTTCCAAGCGCTTCCCGGAAATCCTGAAGATCCATGTGTCCGATCTGCGATGGATGGACGACCAGACGTCCGGAAAAGACGCCGTCGACGTCCTGTACCTCGCGGCGGCGCTTGCGATGTTCGGAGTAATAGACGTTGCGCAGAATCGTGAAGAGCCAGGCACGCATGTTCGTGCCCTCGGTGAAGCTGCCAAGGCTCGACCAGGCTTTGACCAGCGCCTCCTGGACAAGGTCGTCGGCCTTGTCCATCTGACCACACAGCGAGACCGCGAAAGCGCGGAGGCTTGGAATCTGCGCCAGAAGTTCGTCGCGAACCGACGGGCTGCCGCTCATTAAGCGCCGCCTTTCGAGCCGGACTTGCCGCTCTCCTTTGCTTCGAGAGCCTTCAGCAGATCGAGAAAACGATCCGGAACGCTCTGATCAAGAATATCATCGTAAGCGGCTTTGAGGTGACGACCGATATGAGCCTGGAGTTCAGAGTCTAGCTCCGCTCCCGGCTTTGCGTCCTGAATGTTCTGCACATTCCCCTCGACTTTCGCATTACTGCCGCTTCCTGCCCCCGGCCGATGCTGCATAACTATCAACCCCTTCGCGCCCCCAATCCCAGCATAAGCGCGTAAAAACATCATGTGAGAACGCGAGGTTACGAAAGTAGTTCCCAACAGGGTGCAACTTTTTGGCTCGCCGGAACGTTGTGGGGGGTGATACCGTCGCGGTCACGCGGCGAATAGGGGGTTTTGTACGAATGCAGATCACACCCATCGTAGCGGCACAGTTGCCGTTTCTGCGCCGTTACGCGCGTGCCCTTACGGGTAGCCAGCATAGCGGCGATACTTATGTGACGGCCGCTCTGGAGACCTTGGTTCAGGATCCGTCCCTGTTTCCTCGCGATCTCGAACCCCGCATCGCGCTCTATCAGGTCTTCACCCGCATCTGGTCATCGATCCGGGTCAATCTCGAGGACGAGAGCGGCGCGGGGCATCTCGCGACCGCCAACCGCACGCTCGAAGCTCTCGCGCCGCTGTCGCGCCAGGTCTTCCTGCTCGTCTCCGTCGAAGGCTTCTCTGTCGAGGACACTGCGCGCATTCTCGACATCTCCGAGACAGAGGTGACTTTGGCGATCGACGAAGCCGGCCGTGAATTGGCGGATCTCGTCGCAACCGACGTGCTCATCATCGAAGACGAGCCGATCATCGCGATGGACCTCGAAGCTCTCGTCGAGAGCCTCGGTCACCGGGTTTGCGGTGTCGCCCGCACGCAAACGGAGGCCGTCGCGCTTGCCAGCCGGACGAAGCCTGGCCTGGTGCTTGCCGACATCCAGCTTGCCGACGGTTCGTCTGGTCTCGACGCGGTGAACGACATTCTCGGCCTGTTCGACGTACCCGTGATCTTCATCACCGCCTATCCTGAGCGCTTGCTGACCGGCGAGCGTCCGGAGCCGGTGTTCCTGATCTCGAAGCCTTTCCAGACGCAGACGGTGAAGGCGATTGTCAGCCAGGCACTGTTCTTTGGTACCCGTGCCCGCAAGCGGGCTCGCGCTACCGCCTGATCTCGTTCACAGGCAACAAAAAAGCCGGGCATCGCGCCCGGCTTTTTCGTTTGTTTGGCCGCTACTTCGCAGCGGTGGGAGCCGCCGCATCCGGGGTCTTGAGGTTGAGGCCGCCGGCAGCTGACTTCAGGCCGATCTGCGGATCGCCAGGTGAGCCGCCAAGATCGAGGTCGGTGAACGCCACTTCGGCAACCTCGGAACTGGTGGCGCCCTTGTCGATCAGGACCTTCGAGATCTTGTTGCCTTCAAAACGAAGATCCTGAATCTCGGCCGCGCTGTCGGTGTTCGTCAGGTTCGCGCCGACGATCGAACTTGCCGGCCAAGCGTCCGACGCGGCTGCCGCCGATGGTGCAGGAGCCGCGGGTTCAGTCGGAGCAGACGTTCCCGCGGCACCCGTGGTCGAGGCGCGGCCTGTCTCGGTTGCCGACGGATATTCGTATTCCGGCAGGCCTTCCAGCGAGGCCGTCGACAGTTGGGTGATCTTCACCTTGTCGTCATTGAGCGCCGGGAGTTCCGACACATCATAGAGACGATAGGTCTGGCCGATGCCGACGATGCCGCCATGGGCGATCACGAGCTGACGCGCCGTGCCGTCCGGGCTCAGCAGGACGTCGGCGAGGCTGCCGATGGATTCATCGTTCTCGCCAAGAACATCGGCTCCCTGCATCGAGGTGAATAGGTTCGGGTCTTCCTGGGTCTGGCTAGCGGAGTCGGCCATGCCCGCAGGAGAGGTGGCTGCCGGAGCTGCGGGGCTCGTCGCAGCCGGTGGTGTGCTGGTATCGGCGGGGGCCGGGGCCTGAGCTACAGCGGCGGTGGCCAGCGCCGAAAGAGCGGCACTCGTCAGAAGAAGTCGCTTCAACATGCATTGCCTCCGTTTGATTGCGTGATGCGCGGGGCGGCTACGCGCCCATTTTGCGCCTCGTTCCACCAACGCCCGTTTCCCCGGAAGGTTCGCGGCAAAATCCGCATTTCGGCTGATACAGCGGCATGTTCACCCTCTGTCCGGCTGATTTTGAATTCACTTGGTTGACCCGCAACGGGCGCCCGCTCTATGCCCGGAACGCTTCATGTCCGACATCATCGCCATCGTCCTGCCGGTTTTCGCCCTGATCGGGCTTGGCTTTCTCGCGGCCAAAACCGGGCTGATGTCGGAGCGCGCGGGCGACGGCCTCGCGGACTACGTTTTTGCCCTTGCGGTGCCGGCCCTGATCTTCCGCATGCTTTCGGAAAGCACGGCGCCGCTGAACTCCAGTCCTTGGGGCTATTGGGTCACCTATTTCGCGTCGGCGGCTCTCGTCTGGGCGGTAGCGATGCTCATTTCGAGCCGCGTCCTTCATCGTGAACAGCGCGAAGGTGTGATCCACGGCTTCTGCTCGGCGCAGTCAAATACGGTGTTTCTCGGAATCCCGCTGATCCTGCGCGCTTACGGAGACGCCGGCGCGGTGCCGCTGTTTCTGCTTCTCGCGATTCACTTACCCATAATGATGGGCGTTGCGGCGATCTTGATCGAGACAGCCGATCCTGAACGCGGGGCGGGCGGACTGAAGCGCTTTCTCAAGACGCTGCTGACCCACCCGATCTTGTTGGCCCTTGCTGCCGGCGTCGCGGCGCAGCTGACGGGTGTGAAGGCCCCGGGCTCGATCAAGCCAATTCTTGACGGCCTCGCCACTTCGGCGTCGCCCGTCGCCCTCGTCTCGATGGGTATCGCGCTGGCCCGCTACGGTTTCCGCTCCGATCCAGAAGCAGCGTCGATTTCCTCCTTCCTGAAGCTGATGGTCCACCCGGCGCTGGTCTTCGTCATCGGCACCTGGGTGTTCGCGCTGGAACCGGTTTTCACCGGGGTCGCAGTGCTGTTCGCGGCCCTGCCCTCGGGTATCAACGGCTACATGATCGCTTCCCGCTACAAGATCGCCGAAGGCTTCGCCTCCAACGCGATTGCGTTCTCGACGGCGTTTTCGGTCTTCACCGTCGCGATCTGGCTCTGGGTGCTGGGCGTCGGCTAGAGGCCGACAAGGCGGCGGATATCGGCGACATCAGCGCCCTCCGCCCGAAGCGCATGCAAAGCTTCGGAGCCTGCGCTCTTCGATAATTTCTTGCCGTCCGCATTGAGGATCAGGCGATGGTGGCGGTAGACCGGTTCCGGCAAGCCGAGGAGGGATTGCAGGACGCGGTGGACCGCAGTCGCCGTGTATAGATCCCGGCCTCGCACGATATGCGTGACCCCCTGCAGCGCGTCGTCAAGGGTGACCGAGAGATGATAGCTCGTCGGCGTATCCCGGCGCGCCAGGACGACATCCCCCCACGCACCAGGATCGGCCATTACGGTCTCCGTCAACCCGTCATCGCCGATCTCCGTCCAGCCGAGCGGTCCCGTTTCTTCGAGCGCCTTCGCCATATTCAGGCGCCATGCTGGCTCACGATCGATCAACGCGGTGCCTGGCGGCGGCCGGCAAGTGCCGGGATAGACCGGTGCGCCGTCGGGGTCGTCGGGCCAGCCGGACTTCGCCGCTGCGGCCGCCCGTATTTCTCCACGCGTACAGGTGCACGGATAGACCAGCCCTCGCGCCTTCAGCTTGTCCAGCGCGCCCACATATTCGCGGAAATGCTCGGACTGACGGCGGACCGGCTGCTCCCAGCGCAAGCCAAGCCACGAAAGATCGTCGAGGATCGATGCCTCGAATTCCGGGCGGCAGCGCTCGATGTCGATATCCTCGATCCGCAAGAGAAGCCGGGCGTTTGCTGTCTCGGCCATGTCGCGGTTGAGGAGTGCCGACAAAGCGTGGCCGAGATGGAGCGGACCGTTCGGGCTCGGCGCAAAGCGGAAGACAGGCTGGGTCATGCCGGCGTTATCGGGTTGCGCTGGAGCGGGTTCGATCGCATCTGATGCCCGTGCTTACCGCTCTCTCCCGCACAATCGCAAACGAAGACGATCTCGCCGCCCATATCGGGGCACTCGTTCGCGTCGATTCACGCATGGCGAAGATTGCCGAGGCGGCCGGCCCTGTGCCGCTTCGCTGGATGGACCATGGCTTCGCCGGTCTGGTCTGGGTGATCATGGGTCAGCAGATCTCGACCTCGGCCGCGCGGGCGATCCATGACCGGCTGGGGACGGCGCTCGTCACGATCACTCCGGAGACGGTGCTCGCGGCGAACGACGAGGCGCTCCGGGCGGCCGGACTTTCGATCCAGAAGATCAGGTCGATCCGTGCCTCCGCACAGTACGTACAGGAAGGTTTCGATCTCGCGTCGCTTGTCGACATGGAGGCCGAGGCGGCTGTCGCGGCGCTGTCCGCGATCAAGGGCGTCGGGCGGTGGACCGCCGAGGTGTATCTGCTGTTCGCCCTCGGTCACACGGATATCTTCCCGGCGGGCGATCTTGCGCTCCAGGAAGCGGCCAAGGTCGCACTCGGGCTCGACGACCGGCCGAAGGAAAAGGCGGTTCTCGATCACGCCGAGGCGTGGCGACCGCATCGTTCGGCAGCGGCGCGGCTGCTTTGGGCCTATTATCGTGTTCTCAAGGGCGGCCGCGATGGCGCGCCGGTATGAGGGATCTAATGAAACGTCTGTTTCTCGCGGTTTGCCTGGCTCTGTTCGCGCTTCCCGCCGCGGCGCAGGACGATCCCGATCTTATCTTCAAGAAAAGCACGGTCTGGCGTTTCCTCTCGCCCGACGCGAAGCTGGCCGTCTATGCGATCGACGATCCGCTTGTCGATGGCGTGACATGCCATTTCACCCTGCCCGAGATCGGCGGCTGGAAGGGCTGGGCGGGTCTGGCCGAGGAAGCCTCTGACGTCTCGATCGCCTGCCGTCAGTACGCCCCGATCAAGATCAAGGGAAAATTCGAACAGGGCGCCGAGGCGTTCCGCGAACGCCGCTCCTTCTTCTTCAAGAAGGTGCAGATTGTGCGCGGCTGTGACGCAAAGCGGAATGTGCTGGTCTACCTTGCCTATACGGACAAATTGATCGAAGGCTCGCCGAAGAACTCGACATCGAGCGTTCCGATCATGCCGTGGGGAACCGAGCAAGGGCCTCGCTGCGCCGACTATCTGGAGTAGACATGGCCCTCGACGGACCCAGCTTGCCTGCACAGAGCGGCACGACCAAGTCGCTCGTCATCTTCCTTCACGGCTACGGGGCGAACGGCGACGATCTGATCGCGATCGGCAACGAATGGGCGAGCGCGCTTCCGGATACTGCATTCGTCTCGCCGCATGCGCAGGACGAGATGCCGCTTCATCCGGGCGGACGCGAATGGTTCGACCTCAGCATCCGCAGCGACGAGAACCGCTGGCAGGGCGTCAACACCGCCGGTCCCGGCCTCGACGCCTTTATCACGTCGGAAATGGAGAAGCGCGGTCTTCCGGCCAGCAAGGTCGGATTGGTCGGTTTCAGCCAGGGCACGATGATGGCCCTTCACGTCGGTCTGCGCCGTGGCAAATCACTTGCCGGCATCGTCGGATATTCCGGAACGATCGCCGGCGGCGAGCATTTGAAGGTCGAGATCAAAAGCAAACCACCGGTCTTTTTGGCGCATGGCACGAACGACCAGGTGATCCCTGTCGACGCGCTGGTCCATACCGTGGAAGTGCTTGCGGAAGCAGAGGTTCCTCGCTCCTGGCACGTCGCGCACGGCATGGCCCACGGCATCGACCGGACAGGCCTGGTGAAGGGCGCGCAGTTCCTCAAGCAGTGCTTTGGTTGAGTGCGTTCGTTAAGACCTTCACAAGCGTGACACAGAACCGTTAGACTGTCCGCACGCGTCGGATAAGGGCCGGCGTCGTAAGCGGAGTTTGGCGTGACGGTTCACGTGTCTCCCGATTCCTGTCCCGCGCTTGTGCTGAACGCGGATTACCGGCCCTTGTCCTATTACCCACTGTCGTTGTGGTCATGGCAGGATGCCATCAAGGCCATTTTCCTCGACCGGGTGAACGTTCTCTCTTCCTATGATCGCGTTGTCTCGAGCCCGAGCTTCGAGATGCCGCTGCCATCGGTCGTCTGCCTCAAGAGCTACATCAAGCCGTCGCGCAATCCGGCCTTCACCCGGTTCAACGTCTTCCTGCGCGACCGGTTCACCTGCCAGTATTGTGGCTCGCGCGACGATCTGACCTTCGACCATCTGATCCCGCGCTCGCGTGGCGGCCAGACGACGTGGGAAAACGTCATCACCGCCTGTTCGCCCTGTAATCTGAGGAAGGGCGGACTTCTGCTGCAATATTGCGGACTGCACCTGAACCGGGCGCCGTTCGCGCCGAGCGTGCACGACCTGCACCAGAACGGCCGTTTGTTCCCGCCGAACTATCTGCACGATAGCTGGCTCGACTATCTCTACTGGGATACCGAACTGGAGCCGTAGGCTTACCTGCGACGCTGGCCCATCGCGGCGATCCCCGCCAGAGCCGCGCTCACGACCACATTCCATCCCGCGAACGACAGGCCGAGAAAGCGCCACGACGCTGCGTCACACGGCACGATCCGCGTTGCCTTGAGGTCGTCGAGGAGATTGCCGCTCGCGGGGCCCGCCGCGCCGGCGCTGCACGTGGCCGGGCCGGGCCAGAACTTCCACTCGATGCCCGAGTGATAGATTCCGATGCCGGCATTCACGACGAACAGGAGCGCCAGGATCGCGAGGCCGGCCTTCAGGACCGAAGGCGGGAGGCTCTTGCCCGTCACCGCCAGGATCAATGCCAGCGGGATGCCGATATAGTACGGCCAGCGCTGCCAGAGGCAGAGCGCGCAGGGCACATATCCGTAGCCGTATTGGAAGACATAGGCGGTTCCGAGGGCGGCCATGCCGCCGAGCGCGACAAGCGCGGCGGACCTCTGGGGGGACAGATCAAGCATCAGACTACGTATTTGATGACGACGAAGCCGAGCACAAGGACGACCAGGAAGACGAGTGTGACGAGTTCGAGCCGCTTCTCGATGAAATTGCGGATCGGCTCGCCGTAGACGCGCAGAAGGCCTGCGATCAGGAAGAAGCGGGCGCCGCGGGTGATGATCGAGAGGATCACAAACCAGAGGAAGTCGTAACCCGCGAAGCCGGACGCGATGGTCACAAGCTTGTAGGGGATCGGGGTCAGACCCTTGATCAGGATGATCCAGGCGCCCCATTCGGCATAGGCGTGCCGGAACGTGTCGAGCTTGTCCTGATAGCCGTAGAACTGGATCAGCCATTGGCCGACCGAGTCGAACAGCAGCGCTCCGATCGCATAGCCGACCATGCCGCCGAGCACGGATGTGATCGTGCACCATGCGGCGATGGTCCAGGCCTTGTCGCGATTGGCGAGCACGACCGGGACGAGGATCACGTCGGGCGGGATCGGGAAGAACGAGCTCTCCGCGAAGGAGATGGCGCCGAGGGCGGGAATGGCACGGCGGCCGGCCGCCAGCCTCATCGTCCAGTCGTAAAGCGGGCGAAGCATCGGACCCCCAGAGAAGTGCATTCTCGTGTAGATGCTCGACAGCCTAGCGTCCATTGGCGTCGATACCGATGCGACGAAAGAGCAGGTAGGCGGCCCGCGGCTCTAGACGCGTGGACGGTGAATATGGCATTGGGCATCCCACGCTGCGGGCGTGGCGGAATTGGTAGACGCAGGGGACTCAAAATCCCCCGTCCTCACGGATATGTCGGTTCGAGTCCGACCGCCCGCACCAGCGTTCCGCAACGCTATCAGCGTGTTGGCCGGGGGGCCGGCGCCCGAAAACGGGGCTTCCGCCGGCTTGCGGATGGCCTTCGCCAATTCCGCCCCGTTCCCTCGGGGAAGCCGCAATTCCGAACCGTTCGCGGCCGCTCCGTGCGACACGGAACGCGACACGGAACGCGCCGCCCGTCGCAACTCGACGAAGGATTGAGTTCCGGGAACACATTCGGACTCGATCGTCGAAAGCGGCCTGCTCGGTTCCGCGCGGAGATCCCGATCTTTCGCGGCCCGGCCCGGCGGCCTCTCCCGCATTGCGCGCCATTTGTCGGCGGTCCCGGATTTAGTGGCTTCCTCCGAGCCGCAATCCGGGACTCGTGGGTCTACGTGGGGATTGGAACGGGTTCGAACTCCCCTGTTCGACGCCATCGCCCTGTCCGCGCACGGCTTTCGCGGGCGATTGTCCCGCCTCCCGGGGACCGCGCCCGTCGCGGTGGCCGCGCCCGGGTTCGAACTCCCTTCGCCCGCTCCAGTTTCCAAAGACGAGCATTTGCAAGGCGATTGGGTGGCCGCTCCCCCAGTTTGCTCCCCCAAGTTGCTCCCCCAAAGCGGGGACCCCCATCGGACTGCCCCTGGGAGTCCCTTGCGAAGGCCTCGGAGCCGGCAATTTCGTAGCCGGCACACTACCACGCGAGGCCCGCCGCTCGGCAGCGGCTCAGTCGTCCGTTCCCTGGGGACAGAGTGCCCGTCCTTGCGGGCAGCGGCCTGCGGCGGTGGGCCCACGGCGAAGTCCTTCACGCCCCGGGACAATCCGTCTCCCGGGCAAGCTCATCCGGATTTCCTAGACCAGTGGTCGATCCTTTCGATCCTGGAAGTCCGAACATGAATGAGCCATCCAGCGTCTATGCATCGGCAAGCCTCGCCTTTTGGCACCCAAAGCATCCTCTGCTTCGGGGTTGCCACCGTAGTCCTGCCAACTCCGCCCATGGGGCAGCACACCTTCGGCGCCCGGTTGCAGGAAGCGCCAGCAGCCCGCCAGACGGCCCCGCAATGCACCGCGGCTTGCAGGGATTTGGTAGGGATTCGATCCCGGGTGCGGGAGGGGTACGGTGATGGAGACATTCATTTTCGCCGGATCGAAGGGCGGCGCAGGGCGCAGCGCCTCGAGCATCCTGTTTGCGACGGGGCTGAGTGCTCTGGGGCTGCGGCCGCTGCATCTGCAAGTCCTCGCCGCCGGTCGCCCTCCACTGCTCGACGGCACCGCCGACCTGCCATTCGAGACGGACCACCTGCCGTGGAATGAAGCCAAGTCCCTGGGGCTCGATCTCCAGGCTCCGATTGCCAGACATCCAACCTGCTCGCCGATCGTCATGGACATGCCCTCGCAAAGGCTGCGTGGACCGCTGATCGCCGCCCCGGGGGTCCAAATCCTGCTGCCGATGCGAACAGCATTCTCCGAAGTCGAGTGGGCCGCACACGACTACCGCGATGCCGAAGCGGACTTCGCCCGGCAGGCCCCCGGGCAGCGTCTCGAGGCAGGGCGGCCGCCGATCTGGTTCCTCCCTGTTGGCTGGCCATGGAGCCATCGATCCGAGGACTACACGGCCATTTTAGGGCGCCATGGCGTGCAGGTCGCGCATGGAGCGCCATCCCCGTGGTGACGCTGCCCGGCGTTCAGAAGCTGGATCGGCTGGACCTCGACCTCATCGGCGACGAGCGCTTTGATCCGACGCCTTCCCAGCGCGACGCCGCCATTGCCCTCGCCGGGGCGGTGCTGGCCGCCACCGGCAGCTCGATCGCGCCGCCCTGAATTGCAGACCCAGATGATCTGCCGTCGGCGGCACACGCCGCCGATCCCAATCCTTGGCGCCCATGACGCGGTGCTAGCAGCCGCAGAGGCATGCACTTGTTCACTCCAGAATCCAATCGCCACCCCGCTCTCGATCTCGACCATGAAATTGACCTTCTCGAACGCCTGCTGACGGATTTGAAGGCGATCCGAGGCGGGGTCGGCCCGACCACGGCCGATCTCGAGAGCGGTCCGATCCTCAACAACTGGACCTTGGGGGTGACGCTGGCCACCTGTCTCGTCGGCGAGGCCTCCGGCCACCCGCTGCTCCCGGGCACCGGGCGCCGCGATCACGACTTCCAATCTGTGGGCGTTGGCGCCGGACAGGGCATGGGCGAGGACGCTCTCGCGCTGGTACCGCCTCGGCAGGCCCCTCGGGACGGTTGCGGATCAGTGAACACGCGCCGCAAAGCAGCCCGGGATCCGGTCGATGAGCATGCCCGGCGTGGTGCCGAGCGCTCGCACCGGGATTTCCAGCGACGCAAGAAGGCGGCGATTGAGGGGCTTCACCTGCCCACCGACCTCGAGCTCCTCGCCGGGATGCCGTTCCTCGGCAGGGACATCCAGCGCAACTTCGCAGGCCTTCGCCGAGCGGCTGCTGCCGCGGCTGCGGAAGCGGGCGGACCACGTCCCGATCGCGGTCGTCGTCGACCGCTTGGAGCAGCTCACCGTCGGCGCCGGCATAGAGGAGGTACGGTCATTGGCCGAGGCGCTCCGGGCCGCCGACGTGCTGTCCGGCGCGCGCTCCTGGCGATTGCGCTGTCGGATCTATCTTGCCCACCTCGGCGATCCTGGCGCGGCCCTCGATGTCGCCCGTGATGCGGTGACACTGGCGGCGTCGCCGGCGAGATGTGGCGGCTCGACGACGGCGATCGGCATCGTCCGCGCTGCCCTCGGCTGGCTGTCGGTCGCGGCCGGTTCCGACGACTTCGAATGCCTCGGCGACGAAGACCCGCTGCGCGCCTGGCTCCGCGACCACCCGGCATCGACGGCATCGCAAAAAGGCGCCGCGCTGGTCGGCCTGATCGAGCAGCAGGCGTTGGTCGAAGCTGAGGAACAGGGCGCCGCAGCGGGCCGGGAGCTGGCCGAGGACGTCCCCGTGGCCGGGGTGGAACAGGACGCTCCCGGGCTGTCGGCGGTCGTTTTCCGCGACATCGGCAACGCGCTCACCGGGGAAGGCGGGAGGGTCGGGAAGGAACTCGCGGACCTCCTCGGCAAGCCGCTGGCGCTGGTGCCGCTGCCGGACCTCGCCTCGGTCCGGGACACGTTGCGGGCGGAATTCCCGTATGCAGGCGAGGTGATCGACACCGTTCTGCGAGACCTGCCCCTCCGCAGACATGTCTACCTCCAGCCCACAATCCTGGTGGGGGCGCCCGGCTGCGGAAAGTCCCGGTTCGGCCGCCGGGTCCTGACCGCGCTGGGCGTGCCGCACGACGTCATTCCCTGCGGCGGCATCTCCGATGGGGCCTTTGCCGGGACGGCGCGGCGCTGGTCATCCGGCGAGCCGTCGCTGCCGGTGGCGCTCATCACCCGGTACAAGCTGGCGGGACCGGGCGCCGTTCTCGACGAAATCGAGAAGGCGGGCACCTCCCGCCACAACGGCCAGGTGCACGACGCCCTGCTCGCCTATTTCGAGCGGGAGACGGCGTGCCGGTTCCACGATCCGTACGTGCAAGCGCCGTGCGACCTCTCCCACGTCACCTGGCTGATGACCGCCAATTCCCTCGCGAGCCTGTCGGCGCCGCTGCGCGACCGCTGTCGGGTGATTCAGTTTCCCGAACCCGGACGCGAGCATCTTCCCGTCCTCGTTCGCCAGATCACCGCCGACATCCTCGCCGACCAGGGGCTCGATCAGCGCTGGATCACCCCGCTCGACGACGTCGAGCTGGCCGCCATCGGGGAGGCTTGGCCCGGAGGCTCACTGCGCACCTTGCGGAGGATGATCGAGGTGGTGCTGGCCTCGCGGAACATAAAGCACTGACTCGGACCGGGAACGCAGGACCTACTGGAACGGCGCAAAGCTACGAAACGGCCTACTACTCGAGGTCGGTGCGAGCATCAGACATGGTCTGCATGCAGGAGGCCCTAAAGCGGGAGTCGCAGTAAGCCGACGTCTCGCGAACAATGGATCTCGCCCCCGAAGGCTTCAGAAAGCCCCGCCGGTTCGTCGGGCGGGGCTCTTTATATCCATGGCTCTCCTTCGGGCGGTGCCGTTAGCCCAAAATCCAAAGCTCTTTGAGCACCCAGTAAATCAATAGAACCCATGCGGCCAACAGGGCGCCGGTGAGAGGCCAAAGCCATGCATCGCAACCGGGCGTTCGCGAAGGTTCGTCTTCGGGTCCCAAAAATCTCGATCGCCGGCCCGAGGGCCCACGGTTCATCGGCTGCTTGGACAGCCCGTTCGTAACGAGCGGCGATCTTCTTCGAGAGCTTGTCCACACGCCACCCTTCTCTGAGGAGGAGGCGTCACGCGGAATGCGGCCAGCGTGACGCTCCGGCTAACTGATGAGGGCAACAAGGAGCAATTACACGCAAACGTTGCAACGGATATCGTGACCAGTCGTTAACGCCGCCTTGCCGCAGCATTTCCAGGGACGTGAAGTCCGGAGCGGCCCGACCCAAACTGCGGTTCCCCGGCGACGGCCTGGTTTACGAGTGACCATGGTCCTCGCGCTTGTTGCCCTGCCGCTAGTAGCCGCAGACATTCCACGACGTCGGGTGCGCCGTGTAGGCAATTGGAGCAAATTGCCTACACGGGCGATGGGGGCGATCATTTCGGGTCTCGGGCTTCCGGATGAAGCATCTCGATGACGTGCTGGGGGAAACCCGCGCGGCGAAGCGCTTTCAGACCAGCCGCGCGGAAGACGTCCGACACCTCAGGCAAGCTTGCCAGAAGCTCATGTCGTTTGCGCGCCTCGGCAAGGCTATCGTACTTGGCCATGGCTCGAATGTTACCACTAAGCCGTTGACCCGATCGAGGGCTCATCCGGCGATGCGCCAGAGGACGTTGCGGCCGTCGGCGGCGGCCCGTTGGTCTCGTCCGCGAGACCCCAGGCTCGACAGCCCGGTCGACACCTTGTCGCTGATCGGCCGGCCCCGGATCGTCCTCGGAGATAGCGCAACGCGCTTTGGGCGATCGAGCGTGCCATGGGAAAGGTCCCTCCGTTCTGGAACGACGAGCAGCACGGCGACGATCAGTGTCAGCATGGGCTTCGTCCTCGTCCAGCCTCCGTGCGCATTCCATCGATCTCATCCGCCGGCACGGTCGGTGACGAGGGGTTCGGTCGTGACCCAAGGTTCCACGCGGCTCAGAACCCTGGCCGCCATCGCGATTAGCAGCCAATCCCATGACGAGCGCGAGCATCGCCTCGCAGTCTTGAAGCGACAGGCACCATGCGCGCAGCCGAGGTCCTGAAGAAAGTCGGCTACCGGACGGGACAGTTCGGCAAGAAGCCAGTGCTCGCCTCGCCTCCTCCGGCGGATCGGGATCATGGACCCTGCCGGAGGTCGAGAAGCTGCCTTAGGCAATCGAGAGCCACGGCCCATGGCACAGTGAAGGCCGATGAGAGCGACACGGAACTCCGGTTTGAGGACCAAGCCTGGGTGAATTCGATTTACCACCGCACGTCGAAGATCGACCGCGTTTCCGGCGAGTACGGCTCCGCCTGCTTCACGGGTGGGTCTCGCAGGCAACGTAGCCTTGCCGGATACGTAAAGTTACGCCCGGTAAAGAGCCGCCACGTCGGGTCTGGTGGCGACGTGACGGCTCTTTTGCCCGCTACAGGGGGTACGGGCAACTAAGCCTTGCATAAGCTCGACAGCACGTCATGACGTAAATTCACGCCCCGCCCGGTTCGCCGCTCTCGCCGGAGTCCCCGCTTCGCGTCCTCCGAAATGACGGGTACGCCTCCCCATCAGGATTCCTGATGCTGAATCTCTGAAAGTATCGTCGCTACCACTGGCGATTGAGCCACTCTTCCTCGGTCTCTTCGTCCTGCTGGAACTCCCAACGGCCGGAACTGTAGCGGCACCAGATTTGCCCCTCCGGCCGGCTCCAGCGCCCGCTCGTCAATCGGACGAGGAGCAACGGCGTGTATGCATGCCAGATGCCATCGCGGGGTGGCTCGCGGAGGCCGAAGACGAAGCGGAATTGCAGACGAGGCCGAGGGAGGGGTAGTTCGAGCAGTGCCATGATTGAAAGATGAACGCCTACTGGTTGCACAGCTCATAGTCGCGCAACGAACCCCGGCTGGACATCGCTCTCGTCTGCATTGTGGCTTTTTCGCCCCACCCGGTTTGCCGGAGCGGGCTTTTTGTGGTCGGCGGGCGGTCGATTTCCGGGCCAGGGTTGAGTGAGTGAGCAGCGAAAACGGGCCGCCACCCAGCCACAGGTGACGGCCCTAAACCGTAGTCCTCATGCAGGTGGACGACGGCGATGCCAACCGAGGCTAGGGTGAGTTGGCCGGCGGATCGTCCCTTCCGGGGACATCGCTAACGTCGGCGGAAAAGATTAGCCGGTTGCTGGCGCTTTAGAGAGCCGCCACGCCAGGAGTGCGCTTAGGCGGCGGCTCCTGCCTGCATCGGCTTTCGGGGGTCCAGGCAACCTAGCCTTGCACGATGATTTGATTACGCCATGACGTAGAGTTACGCCCCGCCCGGCTCGCTTG
>CAVZVY010000007.1:0-17706 GCA_963778835.1 uncultured Alphaproteobacteria bacterium | reverse complement strand
GCACAGTCTACCTGCGAGCCGATGACGATCGAAGGCAGAATAATCTCGGCCGGCGAGGCCGTCCCATGTCCTGCCTTCGCGCGAAGGAGCATGGCAGCGCCTGTGGAGCGACAAGTGTACTCATCCGGCAAATTGGACGGATGAGAATTGGAGCCAATCGGGGGCGGTGCGATCCGGCGCCGTCGAGACCAATACGCCGGGGAGCATCGGCTGCGATACGTCGACCTGGCTAGCGGATGTTCTTCTCAGATGGGTCTGGAGCTCGATTAGCCTGTTCGGATTTCCGCTTCGGGCGATCGAATCCCTTCTAGGTGCTGCGTCGCGTCCAGGCGGCGCGCGACCTGTTCCACGAACTTCGCCGCTGCCACTGGCAACGTCCGACCTCGGAGTTGGCCGAGCACCAGCGGTCCATGGGTCGGATCGGCGTCGGCGATAGGCACCGAGACCAAGCCCGGCTCCAGCCACGACACTTCCGACCCCATCTCGATCTGGAAGGTGATGACGTCGCCCGACCGGGCGAGATTGCGCAGCATCTCGAAGGAATTGGACTCGAAGTCGATCGAGAGCGTGATCGAACTCACCGATAGGATGTCATCAATGATGCGACGCGAACCGAAGGAGCGGTCCGCGAGCGCGATCGGGTAGGGGGCGCAGTCGCGCAGCCGGATCGAGCTTCTGTCGGCGAGTGGATGGTCATTCGCCATGATCGCGCAGAGCCGCTGCCCGACCGTCACGACGGGCTGGAGTTCCGCGCTGTGGCGGGGCCGGAAGATGAGGGCGAGGTCGGCCTCGTAGTCCACGAGCATCTGCAGCGCCGCATCGTGATCCACCACGGAGATGCCGAAGCTCACCTTCGGATAGGCCGCGCGGAAGGCTGTGATTTCCTGCGGCAATAAATAGTTCACGAGCGCCTGGCTGCAGGCGACGCGGATGTGGCCGCGCCTGAGGCCCACGAGGCTCTCAATCTGCGAGCGCGTGCGCTCGAGTTCGACGCTCTGCTGGCGGACCCAGCGGATGAAGGTCTCGCCGGCGGAGGTGAGCCGCACGCCCTGGGCCGACCGCTCGAAGACCGTCGTGCCGAGATCCTCTTCCACGTCCTGGATCCGCCGCTGCAGCGCGGAAGGGGTGATGTTCAGTTCCTCTGCGGCCCGCCGGATCGAACCGTGACGCGCCGCCCGATCCACATAATCCCAGATCCGCATGTGGCGCATGTTCGTGTCCTTCTCAGGAGGTGTATACTTTTTCGTATCATACCCACGCAAAAACAGCATTTCATGTATTCACCGTGCTGCAGGTAGCGTTCCTTCACCCGAAGGAGCCTCAGCTGACCGATCTTTCTCCGTCTGATCCAAAAGCCGGCTATCGCCTCGGCCAAGCGCCGGGGCAGGGCTGGCGTGTCTTTCAGAATGCCATCTCGACGCTTCGTGCCGTCCCCGAGCCGCGACCCCTGCGATTTGCGGCGCGGCCGAAGGCGGTCGAGATCGATCTCGCGCGCACCGTCCTCGTGGTGGTCGACATGCAGAACGACTTCCTCCATCCCGATGGCTGGTTCGCGCGGGCTGGAATCTCTTGCAGCGCGCCGGTCGACCGGATCGAAACCCTCAGCCGTGGCTGCCGAAAGGCTGGGCTTCCGGTGATCTGGCTGAACTGGGGCCTGCCCGGCAGCGCGGCTCATCTTCCCGCCTCTATGCTCTATCGCGGCAAGCGCGAGGCAGCGGCCACGGGCTATGGCGAGCGGTTGCCGGGGGAGGACGCGGCGGCCCTCGACGCCGGCTCCTGGGGCGCGGGCCTCGTCGCCGGCCTGACGCGCGAGCCCGGCGACTTCGAGGTGCGCAAGCAGCGCTTCTCCGGCTTCCCGGAAACAGAGTTCGATAGCCTCCTGCGCAATCTCGGCGCCCAGACGCTGCTCTTCTGCGGCATCAACACTGATCGCTGCGTCTTCGAGACGCTCACGGACGGGGCGTCGCGCGGCTACGACTGCGTGCTCCTGCGTGATGCCTGCGCCACCGTTTCGCCCGCCGAGATCGAAGCCGCGGCCATCTGGCTGGTAGAGCGTGTCCACGGCTTCAGCGCCGACAGCACCGACCTCCTCGCCGTCCTCGATGGCTCGGAGCCGCCGACCACGGTCGTGACCTGAACCCGATAAAAGACGAGGACAGCATGGAACTGGGATTGAAGGGGCGGGCCGTTGTCATTACCGGGCCCGCCAAGGGAATGGGCGCTGCGGTGAGTCTCGCCTTCGCCGCCGAGGGCTGCCAGCTGGCGCTTGCCGGACGCGACGTCGCCGCCATCGAGCCGGTGGCCGCGGAAGCCCGCCGCCGGGGCGTCGAGGCGATTGTCGTGTCCTGTGATGTGACTCGGGAGAGCGACTGTGAGGCACTTGCGGAGCGCACGGTCGAGGCGTTCGGCGCGGTCGACGTTCTCGTCAACGTCGCCGGAGGCTCCGGCCCGATCGGCAAGACGGGGTGGGAAACCACGGGCGAGGAGTTCGACGAGATCGTCACGCTCAACATGACCGGCTGCTTCAATACGATGCGCGCCGTCATGCCGACGATGATCAAGCGGCGCAGCGGACGCATCGTCAATGTTGGCGGCACGTTCGGCATGCGTGGCCGGGCGGGAAGAATGGCCTATTCCGCTTCGAAATGGGGCCTTCGCGGCATCACCAAGTCCTTTGCGTTGGAGGCGGGGCCCTTCAACGTCAACGTAAACTGCGTTGCACCCGGCATGGTGGACGGACCGCGCTTCCGCACGAAGGTCGTGCCGGAGATGGCCAAGCGGCTCGGCATTTCCGAGGAAGCGGCGTTCGAACGACATGCGGCCGACTATGCGCTCCGGCGCGTCTCGACGGACGACGACGTCGCGGCCGCCTGCGTCTTTCTCGCCAGCGACGCCGCCCGCCAGATCACCGGCGTCGACCTTCCGGTCGATGGCGGTTGGGCCATGCTTTGAGGACGCCGAAGATGACCATCGACATCAGGAAGGCCGACCTCGTAATCCACAACGGCACGATCGTCGGCGAAGACGCCGCCCGTCCCGGTTCGCTGGCGATCCGCGACGGCTTGATCGTCGCGGTCGGCGAACCCGCCACGATGCCGCCAGCGCGCGAGACCTTCGATGCCTCCGGCCTGCATCTCCTGCCCGGAGCGATCGACGCGCATGTGCATTTCCGCGAGCCGGGATACACGCACAAGGAGGACTGGGGCACGGGGACGGCGGCCGCCGCGATGGGTGGCGTGACCACCGTGTTCGAGATGCCCAACGTCAATCCGCCGACAGGCACGCCCGACGCGCTGGCGCTGAAACTCAAAGCGGCTGAGAAGGCGCATGTCGATTTCGGCATCTACGGGCTTCTGGCCGAGGACAATATTGACCAGCTCGAAGCGCTGATCGAAGGCGGCGTCGCCGCATTCAAGTGCTTCATGGGCAACACGTTCGGCAACCTGCCGTCGCCTTCCACCGGGGCCATGCTCGAGGGCTTCGAGATCCTTGCCCGACACGGCATGCGCATCTCGCTGCATGCCGAGACCGCCTCGATCATGGCCTGGCGGCAGAAGAAGCTGGTGGCCGCCGGCCGGGTCGATCCGCTCGCTCATCTCGCGTCGCGCCCGGCGGTCGTCGCGACGGAAGCCGTGGCCCGGGCGGCGATCCTCGCCGAGTGGACCGGCGCGCGCATCCACATCCTGCACATCTCGTCGGCCGACGAGCTTCGCCCCTTGCGCGAAGCGAAGGCGCGTGGCGTCGACATCACCGGCGAGACCTGCCCGCACTACCTCCTCTTCGACGAGCGGGCCTACGAGGATCTCGGCTCGATCATCCGCGTCAATCCGCCGGTCCGCGAAAACCCCCATCAGGTCGCCCTCTGGGAGGCGCTCGCCGACGGGACGATCGACATGATCGCGACCGACCACGCCCCACATGATCCGGCCGAAAAGGTCCGCGACGACATCTGGACCGCCGACTGCGGATTTCCTGGCGTCGAGACGCAGATGCAGCTCATGCTGGACGCCGTCCACAAGGGACGGCTGACTCTGACCGACTACGTCCGCTTGTCCGCTGCCGCACCGGCGCGCGCCTTTGGTCTCTTTCCGCGCAAGGGAGCCTTGAGCGTCGGCGCGGATGCCGACATCGCGATCGTCGACCTGGAGCGGCGGCACACGATCCGGGCGGCGGAGCTGCATTCCCGCAGCAAGATCACGCCGTTCGAGGCCATGGAGACGGTCGGCCTGCCCGTACACACGCTGGTGCGCGGTCGTTTCACGATGCGCGATCGTCGGCTCGTCGCTGAGAGTGCCGGTTGGGGCCTGTCGGTCCGGCGCGTCCAGGCAATGGCCACTCCCGAGCCCCGTCATCTCGACCAGACGATGGAGGCGGTGACGCGAGTGGACGCGCGATGATCGCCACGATGCGCAGGATCGACTGCGCCGGCGCGATCCATGCACCCGGTCGGTCGCCGCGGGAGCCGGTCCGCCTCGCGATCGCCGGCGACTCTCTCGTCGCGCTCGATCCTGCGGCGAGCGGAACCGCGAGCTTGTCGCGGATGTTGGCCATGCCGGTCCTGGTCAATGCGCACGATCATGCCCGTCCCGTCCGTGCCAGCTCTTTTGGCGCTGGCGGCAAGCCGCTGGAGCTTTGGCTGAGCTATCTCGCGCTGCTGCCGCATGCCGATCCCTATCTCTCGGCCTGCGCCTCGCTCGGACGGAGCGTGCTCGGCGGCGCGGGGGCGGTGATGGTCCATCATACCCGCTTCCGCTCGTTCGACGCGGTTCCCGAGGAAGCGGCCGCGATCGGCCGGGCCGCGCGCGACATCGGCGTGCGCATCGGCTTCGCGGTGGCTCTCCGCGACATCAACCCGCTGGTCTACGGACCCTCCGAACGGGTGCTGGCGGCTCTGCCGGACGCGGCGCGAGCCGCGATCGGGCGACGCCTCGCGAACGTTCCGCCGGGCGTTGCCGAGCAGATCCGACTGGTGGATGCGGCGGCTGAGGCGATGGGCGAGGGGGCAAGCGTGCAGTACGGGCCCGCCGGCCCGCAATGGTGCAGCCGCGCGCTGCTGGAAGCAGTCGCCACCGCGTCCGCCGAAACCGGGCGGCGTGTCCACATGCATCTTCTGGAAACCCGCTACCAGCGGGATTGGGCCGATGCGAACCATCCGAACGGGCTGCTGCCGTTTCTGCGCGACATCGGCCTTCTTTCGCCCAGGCTGACGCTTGCGCATTGCACCTATGCCCGGCCCGAAGAACTCGCGATCATCGCCGAGAGCGGCGCGACGATCGCGGTAAACACGAGCTCCAACCTCCAGATCCGCTCCGGCATCGCGCCCGTCGGCGAGATGATCCGGCAGGGATGCCGCGTCGCTCTCGGCCTGGATGGACTGGCACTGGACGAGGACGACGACGCGCTGCGCGAGATGCGGCTGGCGAACCTCCTTCATCGCGGATGGGGGTTCGATGAGGTGATCGCGCCCGTGCAAATGCTGGACATGGCCGTGCGGGAAGGCCGCGCGTCGGTGACCGGGAGCGCTTCCGGCGGACGGCTGGCTGTGGGAGAACCGGCGGACCTCCTGCTGATCGATCTGGATCGGCTGGACGCCGATGCGCTCCTGCCGCACTCCGATCCGACGGACCTGCTCCTGGCCCGAGGCGTGAAGGCGCATATCGCCGAGATGATCGTCGGCGGTCGCACCATTCTCGCCGAGGGACGGCTGACCGGCATCGACCAAGCGGCGGCCGAGCGCGAGCTTCTCGACCGGTTTCGCCGGGAGATCGGCGCGTCTGCCGATCTGGCCGCGGCGCTGCCGCATCTCGAAGTCGCCCTGCGGCGACACTTTGCCGAAGCGCCCTGCTGCTGAGCGACGCGTGAGCCCGCCGGACCTTCAAGGATTTCCACCGTGCCTTCCACCGCGCCCACGCAGCGGATTCCGGCGACTAGTCGCGACGACGTTTCAGGCCTCGGGGAGCTCGGGCCGGCCGGCACGCTCGACCCGTCCAGCCTTGCGATCCTCGGCAAGACCGAGGGTAACGGCTTCGTCGGCTACGCCGCCAAGCGAGAAGGCGGCATCCGGTCCTGAGAGAATCGGATCGCCAGTCGAATGCTCAAAGCCATTTCGGCACGTCGACCCGCTCGAAGCTCTGAAGCTTCGCCACCAGCGCGGCCGGATCGGGATCGACCGCTATCGAATGGCGGTGGGCAGCCGGCAGGAACTTCTCCGTCACCATGTGGTCGATGAAGGTCAGGAACGGCGCGAAGAAGCCGCGCGTGTCGAGGAGGCCCGCCGGCTTGTCGATCTCGGAGAGCTGGTTCATCGTCCAGACCTCCATGAATTCCTCCAGCGTCCCGATTCCGCCGGGAAGCGCGATGAAGGCGTCGGCCAGTGCCGCCATGCACTCCTTGCGCGCCCGCAGGGTCGGCATGATCTCGAGATTCGTCACGCGCTCATGGCCGTGGCCGCGGTCGTGAAGGCGCTGAGTGATAACGCCGTGAACCTGGCCTCCTGCCTCGAGGGCGGCGTCCGCGAGGCAGCCCATCAGACCTTTGTGGGTTCCGCCGTAGACGACTGTGATCCTGGCTTCGGCGAGCGCCTGTCCGAGGGCCCGTGCACCGTCCGCGTAGCTCCGGTCGCCGCCGACATTCGAGCCGCAGAAAATGGCCACGGCTTTGATCTGGCGTCCGGCGTGAACCATCTCGGGCGACTCCATGCTCTTCCTGACCTCGCTCCCGTGTTGCCATGGCCCGGACCAATGGCTCGATTCAAGCAAAATGTCCGGCGTCCCGATCGAGGCGATGGCCAGCGGCCGCGGAGCCGAGGGCTGCCCGCGCGGTTCGACGGACGCTTCCGTCCCAAGCGGCTCGCCGGACCGATAGGCTGACGTCTCAAGACGAGCCCGACACACGCGACACCAAGAAGGAAAACTCATGAACGACATCATCATCGAAATCGACGGCCATGCTTTTCCGGCACGCTTTGAGGAAGCCGCCGCGCCAAAGACCGTAGCCGCATTTCGGGGCGTGCTGCCTTATTCACAGCGCATAATCCATGTGCGCTGGAGCGGCGAGGCCTGTTGGATTCCGCTTGGGCAGACCGATTTCGGCCTCGGCTACGAGAACGCCACGAGCCATCCCGCGCCCGGCCAGATCATCCTCTATCCCGGTGGTATCTCGGAAACCGAGATCCTCCTCGCGTACGGTCCGGTTGCCTTCGCCTCGAAGGCAGGGCCGCTTGCCGGCAACCACTTTCTGACGATCACCGACGGGCTGGCCGAGTTGGCGGAACTTGGACGCGGCACACTCTGGACGGGGGCCAAGTCGATCTCCTTCCTCACACCCTGACTTTGGGCTCTTGGTAGGACCAGAGGAGGCGCTGAACTCGTACTTGCAGGTAATCGGGATGCACCGCCTCATCGATCAACTGGCGGCCGACAAGATTGGTATCCGGTAGCGCCGGGGAAGACGTTGGCATGGGCATTGCTGACAGCTCCGTGTCCAGTGTTTTCGAAAGCCATCATGTCATCGCTCCTCATCCGCAACATCCTGACGCTCGACCCGCTCAAGCCCGGACCCGCCAGGGAGATGGATCTCCTCGTGCGCGATGGGGTGATCGCCGAGGCCGGCACCGTCGAAGCGGCGAAAGTGCCTCCTGGCACGGTGGTGATCGAGGGGCGCAACAAGCTTCTCCTGCCAGGTCTCGTCAATGCCCATACGCACTCGCCGCTCAACGTCCTCAAGGGGACGGGAGACGTCCTCAGCCACCCTGCCTTCATGTGGCAGAACCAGGCCGATACGGCGGGCCGAACCCCGGATGAAGTGCGGCTTTCCGCGCTTCTCGGCTGTATCGAGAACCTTCTGAATGGCACCACCGGGCTGATCGATCATTTTCCCGAACAAGGCTTCACGGAAGCGCATGTCGATGCGGTGGTCGAAGCCTATGAGATGTCGGGGATGCGGGCGCTCGTCGCGCTGCGGATTTTCGACGAGAGCTACGACGATATCTTGCCGCCCCGCGGCCTGCCGGACGAGCTAGCCCGCATCAACCCGCTGGCGCCGCTTTCCGTCGAGGAGAATATGAGCCTCGTTGAGCAGGCAATTTCACGCCATCACGGACGGGCGGGGCGGATCCATCTGTGTCCGGCGCCATCCAATCCGAGCCGATGCAGCGACGCGCTCCTGGAGGCGACGAAAGAGGTTTCCGAACGGCACGACACCGCCGTTCACATGCATCTCCTCGAAACGCGCATCCAAGCCGAAATCGCGCAGGAACGTTACGGTACGACGATGGTCGGCCATCTCGACCAGATCGGCCTCCTCTCTTCGCGTCTCTCCTGCGCCCATACCGTATGGATCGGCGACGACGATATCGCGCTGATGGCCGAGCGCGGCGCGATCGTCGTTCACAATCCGGAAAGCAATCTGAAGCTCGGCGTCGGGATCGCGCCGATCGCCCGCATGCTCAAGGCGGGCGTCACGGTCGCGCTCGGAACCGATGGCGCGTCAACCAATGACAATCTCGACCTGCATGAGGTGATCCGCCTTGCCATCATGCTGCAGCGTCCGGGCGAGCCGGACCGCGGGCTCTGGCCGACGGCCCATGACGGGCTCGTCATGGCGACGGTCGCCGGCGGGCGGGCGATGCAGTTGAGCGGATCGGGAACGCTGGCCATCGGGGCTCCGGCCGACTTCACTATCCACGATCTCACCAAGCCATTTTGGACCCCGCTCAACGACGCCGCCTGCCAGCTTGTCTTCGGCGGCAGCGGAACGACGGTCGACACTGTGATTGTCGGCTGGCCGCGTGCTGGTGGAGGGTGGCATCATCACCGCCTTCGATCCGGAGCCTGTCGTCAGGGAGGCGAGGGATCTCGTCCGCCACCTGCGCCGTCGCAATGCCGGTCTCAACCGGATGATCGAGCACGTTCTTGAGTTCGTATAAAAAATCGATATTTCCTAGTAATTCACTTTTTTAGGCACAATGCATTTTTTATGGGCAGGGAGAACATGTTCGGAAGTGCCGAAACAATGAATGGGGATCCCAGAACCTTCGCCCAATCGGCCCAGGCGAAATTATCGCAGGACATCCTGGCAGGCCGACTGCGACCCAGCGCCAAGCTGAAGCTCAACCATCTGTGCGAGCTCTACGGTGTCGGCACGAGCCCCTGCGCGAGGCCCTTTCCGGTCTAGCGGGCAAGGGGCTGGTCGTGCAGGAGGGGCAGCGGGGCTTTCGTGTCGCACCGGTCACGCGCGGCGAACTAGTCGACCTGATCGCATCGCGCGTGCGTCTTGAATGCATGGCGCTGGCGGATTCCTGCGAACGTGGCGAGAGCGAATGGGAAGCGTCGATTCTCGCGGCCCGTCATAGACTTAACCGCCATCCACGCTCTCAGGAAAAGCTGCTGGACGAGGTCTGGGAACAATTGCACCGACGCTTCCACCTCGCGCTGATCGAGGCCTGCGGTTCACCGATCCTGCTTTCCTATTGCGCCGATCTGCATGACCGCTTCGACCGCTACAGGCGGCTCGGCGTGGCAATGGGGGGAAAGCATCCGGTTCTCCGTCCGCTTCAGGAAGAACTTGTTGAGCTGACGCTGGCACGTGACGCCACCGAGGCCTGCCGGGTGTTGAAGGAGCATATCGAGGACAGCGGCCGGGCGGTCACGACGATGCTGGATCAGGTGACCTTCGAGCTTCCCGCGGCGACCTTCGAACGCTTGCCCGAGTAACTGGCACATAGATTGCTGTTCTTCCTCTGTCGAAACCAACCGCGCCCGGTGCCAGCCTCCTTCTGGCGTCAGGATTGCGACAGAGGAGATTGCGGATATGGCGTGGGATATTGATCGTCGGACGTTTCTGAAATCCGGCGCGGCTGCGCTGGCCGCGGCCGGAATGCCGTTCGGTATCGCCCGAGCGCGCGGACGTCCAGCCCCTTTCCTTCCAGCTTTCGTGGATCAAGAGCATCCAGTACGGCGGATACTTCGCCGGGATCGACCAGGGCATTTTCAAGAAGTACGGCATCGACCCGACCTTCAATTCCGGCGGCCCCAATGTCGACCCGATCGCCAATGTGGCGAGCGGCCAGTCAGGGCTCGGCGATCGCCCGATCGGACCGCTCATCGTGGCGCGCGAGAAGGGCATTCCAATCAAGGTGATCGCGACGGTCTTCCAGAAGAGCCCGTTCGCTATCATGAGCCTCGCCTCCAAGCCGATCCGCACTGTCAAGGAACTGAAGGGCAAGTCGATCGCGGTATCGACCTCCAACCGCCCGCTCGTGCTGAAACTGCTCGCGGATGCAGGGCTTGCTCCTGATGCCGTCGAAATCGTTCCGTCATCGCCAGACCCGTCCGGTCTGATCAGCGGCCAGATCGATGCCTATACCGGGTACTCGACCAATCAGGGCGTCATCCTGCAGACAAAGGGCGCCGAGATCTTCTCGATTCAGGCGCACGATCTCGGCCTGCCGGAGACAGCCGGCACCCTCTATGGCCGTGAGGATTTCCTGGCCCAGAATCGCGAACTGGTCGTGAACTTCCTGCGCGGCGCGGTCGAGTCGTGGAAATGGGCGCTGGCCAACCAGGAAAAGACGGCCGACCTCATGGTCGACACCTATGGTGCACCCGGCCTCGACCGCAAGGCGCAGCTCATCGAGATCAAGGCCAGCGCGCCGTTCATCACCGCAGGCGCTGCCTCGACCAAGGGCCTGCTGGCGATCGACACCCAGCTCTATGCCTCGATCATCGACCTCTACCGGAATGTCGGCATGGTCAAGAGCGGCCTTTCGGCGGCAGAGCTTTGCGACCCGAGCTTCATCGACGAGGCGCTGTCGGCCTAGCCGATTTGCGCGACAAGAGTTCGAAGGAATTTCATGTCCAAAGAGATACTCGTCGACAAGGTCACCATGGTTTTCTACGGCCATGGTGAGCCGGTCATCGCTCTCGAGAAAGTCGATCTGGCCCTTAAGCCAGGTCGCTTCGGTTCGATCATCGGGCCGAGCGGCTGCGGCAAGTCCACGCTGCTGCGGCTCGTCTCGGACATCATGCAGCCTTTTTCGGGAAACATCACGGTCGGGGGCGACAGCCCCCGAGCCGCCCGCAGTTCCAACGCCTTCGGCTTCGTCTTCCAGACGCCCACACTTCTACCCTGGCGGACGGTGAAGCAGAACGTCGAGCTTCCCATCGCCATTGTCGGCCGCAAGAGCGGGCGCGTGGCGATGGCAACGCCGGAAGAGCTCCTCGAACTGGTCGGCCTGAAGGGCTTCGAGAACGCGCTGCCGCATGAATTGTCCGGCGGGATGCAGCAGCGCGCCGCCATCGCGCGGGCGCTGGTGCTCAAGCCGGACGTGCTTCTCCTCGACGAGCCGTTCGGGGCGCTCGACGAAATCACGCGGCAGAGGATGAATCTCGAACTCCTCCGCATCTGGGCGGATACCGGTACGACGGCATTGCTGGTCACGCATTCGATCGCCGAGGCGGTGTTCATGTCGGATGACGTCTTCATCATGAGCCCGCGTCCCGGACGGATCGTCGATGTCATCCCGGTGCCACTGCCACGACCGCGCACGCTCGACATGATGCGCAGCCCGGAATTCTTCGACTGCGTCAACCAGGTGCGCGACGGCCTTTTCGGACGCGAGAGCACGCCCGTGGTCGAACGGGGACAAGAAGCCGGCCGTGCAAGTCGTCGAGGCCTATTGATGAGCGCGAGCATGGCCTCGCCGCGGCCCGACGGCACGCGGTTGCATCCGGCGGTCCTGCCGAGCCTGACGCTTGTTGGCCTGCTTGGGCTCGCAGAGCTCCTCAAGGCGGCCGGCATGCTGCCGGTCTTTGTGCCGGCTCCATCCGAACTGGTCGCCGTAGGGGTGGCCAATCCGCGTCTCGTCTGGGGCAACATGCTGCCGACCGCATCGACGGCGTTGCAAGGCTATCTCTGGGCGGCGGTCATCTCGATCACGGTCGGCGCGATCGCCACCATGGTTCGCGTCCTGCGCTCGCCGATCTACAATTTCGGCGTGGCGCTCTACAGCGTGCCGATCATCGCGACGGCACCGCTTCTGGCGCTTTGGCTCGGCACAGGGCCGTCACTCTATATCGTCATCGCGGCGCTATCGAGCCAGTTTCCGATGCTGGTCGCGACGATGCAGGGGCTGAGCGCGGTCGACGCCAAACAGCGCGAGCTGATGCACGCACTATCGAGTTCGCGGCTGCAGACCCTTCGCTATCTGCTCATCCCGAGCGCGCTGCCTTACCTCTTCGCCGGCTTCAAGATCGCGGCCCCGGCGGCGGTGCTGGGAGCGGTCACGGCGGAATGGGCAGGCGCGGACCGGGGGCTCGGCGCGATGATGCTCTATGCGCTTTTCTCCTACGACACGGCGAAGGTGTGGCTCTCCGTCGTTCTGACCTGCCTGCTGGCGGCGGGCGCCTTCGGCTTCTGGGCATTGATCGAACGAAGGGTCGTCTATTGGGACCGGGGCGCGGAACTGCTTTGACCGACATGACAGCAACCACACTCAGCAAACCGGGGTCTCTTGTCGTCCATCCAGTATGGCGCCCGGAAAGTCCTCATAGCGGGGCTCGCGGTCGGCGGGCTGATGGCCGTATGGCACCTGGCCGTGATCGGCTTCGACGCGCCGGCCTATATCGTGCCGAAGCCACTCGACGTCGTGGACACCCTGATCACCCAGCGGGCGACGCTTGCCCGACAGGCGTCGTTCACCCTCGGCGCGGCGCTGATGGGACTGGCCGCCAGCACCGTCTTTGCGATCGCGCATCGCGGTGGCTTTCTCCCTGAGCCGCAATCTGGCGCAGGCGACGCTTCCGGTCGTCGTCGCGTTCCGTTCCGCGCCGGTCGCAGCCATCGCGCCGATCATCATGCTGTTTCTCGGACGTGGGATCGGGACGAGCATCCTCGTCGTCATGATGGTCTCGTTCTTTCCTTTGCTTGTGAACCTCATCAAGGGTCTTGCCGTGGCCGACCGGAACGCGACGGAACTTCTGCATGTCTATGGCGCATCGCGTTGGCAGCAATTGCGTTACGTCCGCACGCCCTATGCCCTGCCGTATCTGTTCACCGGGCTGCGGATCGCTGGGGCCAGCGCCATTCTGGGCGCGATGCTTTCCGAATGGATCACCGGGTCGCGCGGTCTCGGCAACCTCATTCTGGATGCCGGCGAGATGCGCGAGACCGAGCTCCTCTGGGCCGCAGTCCTCATCTCCATCGTGATAGCGCTTCTCGTCTTCGCGCTGACCTCGGCGGGCGAACGTCGCGTGCTTCATTGGCGGCGCTGACGACGGCTGGTGGCAAGACAATGAGGCTGTTAGCCGAACGCGACGTCGCGCGACTGATCGATCAGTGATCTCGTCCTTCAAAGCGCCGAAGATGCTTACCGGCGACAGTCGGCGGGCAATGAGGGGACGAACGGCCGGATCGATCTGCGCCGCTCAGAACCAAGACTTGGCAGCCTTATCCTCGCGGCGCTCTCAGAGAGCGGCGCGCTCGCCGTCAAGACGAATGTCCATGCTTATACGGATGCCTCCGGTGGTGGCTCGCCCGACTTCCGCCGTTCCACCGCGAGCCTCCTGACCTTGTGGAATGCGGCCCGGTGCAGACCGCTGGCGCTCATCTCCACGGGCCTGTTCAACCGGCACCGTACCGCCGGCGGCTTCGCCGTCGCCTGCCGTGCGCTGGCCCGACCGGAGGCGCGAGTTCTGACGCTTTTCGGTGCTGGGCATCAGGCGCCGGAAACGATCCGCTATCTGTGCGCAGTCCGCCCGATCCGTCGGGTTCTCGTCGTCAGCCGCTCCTTGGCTCGCGCGCATGAACTCGTCGCGACGATGGATGGCTGGGCGTCGGCGCAAGGGATCGAGATCGCCGCCATGGCGGACGCCGCCGCCGCCGCCGCCGAGGCCGATGTGATCGCCTGCGTCACCAGCTCCGACCGTCCCGTCTTTCCCGGCAAGGCCGTTCGTCCCGGCACCTTTGTCATCCTCGGCGGAGCCAATCGTCCGGGAGCACGTGAAGCCGACGACGACCTGATGAGACGCGCACGTGTCTATGTCGACGATCTTGGCGGCTGTTTCGAGAAAGCCGGCGACATCATCCTCGGACTGGAGTCCGGTGCGCTGAAGCGCAGACCGAGATTGCCGGCGAAATCGGTGCGCTTCTCGACGGCGGCTCGCATGCGCCGGGCGACGCCGACATTCTCGTTTTCAAATCCATCGGGATCGCGATCCAGGACATCGTGCTTGCGGAGAGCCTGCTCGCCAAGGCCGAGGCGGACGGCGCCGGCTGCCTCTTCGACCTCGTCGAGGGGACGCAGCATCGCGCCGCGGAGATGACGATATGAGCCGATTGCTTGTCCGCGGGGCCATGGTCCTGACACTCGATGACCAAGACCGGATTCTCGAATCCGCCGACGTGCTCGTCGAAGGCGACAGGATCGTGTCGGTGACCGCCGCCAGCGACACGCCGGTTGCGGCGGACCGCATCATCGAGGGACGGGGGCGCCTCCTCACGCCGGGTCTCGTCAATGCCCACACGCATTCGCAATCGAGCACGATGTCGGGGTTCGGGGACCGGCTGAGCCACCCGGCCTTCATGTGGCTCACCCAGGCCCACACCTCCAACAGGACACCGGACGAGACGCGGCTCGCGGTTCTCCTCACCGCCTATGGACTGCTTTCCAGCGGCACCACGTCGGTGATCGATCATTTTCCGGGGCAGCGCTTCACCGCCGCGGACATGGATGCGGTTCTCTCCGCATGGCGCGAGACCGGCATGCGGGTGGGGCTGGCCATGCGCTTTTTCGACGGCGCGTTCACCGACATCCTGCCGACCTCGCTGCCGGACGACATGCGCCGACGCATGGGGGCGCTCGATATCCTCAAGCCGCAGCCGACAGGGGAGCTGCGGGGCCTGATGGAGGATATCATCCGCCGTTGGCATGAAGCCGACGGCTTGCTGTCGATCCTGCCGGCGCCGTCCAATCCCGACCGCTGCTCGGACGAGGCGCTTCTGATCTGCGCGGAGCTAGCCGATCGTTACGATCTCGGCATTCATACGCATCTGCTCGAAACGGAAAAGCAGGCCCGTATCGCCCGCGAGCGCTATGGCGTGACGACGGTGGGGCGCCTGGAGCGACTTGGCATCCTGTCGGACCGCTGGTCGTGCGCCCATTCCATCTGGCTCGACGATGCGGATATCGACCTGATGGCCGACCGTGGAGCGATCGCGGTCCTTAATCCGGAAAGCAATGCCCGCCTCGGCACGGGCACCGCCCGAATTCCGCAACTCCGCCGGCGCGGCGTGCGCCTGGCGCTCGGAACGGACGGCTCCGGCTCGAACGACAATCTGGTGATGCATGAGGCGATGCGTGCCGTAGCCGAGATGCACCGGCCCGCGGAACCGGACCGTTCGCAATGGCTGGGCGCACGGGAGGCCCTCGCCATGGCGACCACCGGAGGCGCCGCGGCGCTCCGCCGAGCGCGCCTTGGTGTCGTCACTCCGGGAGCGGCGGCCGATCTGGTGCTCTACAGGCTCGACAAGCCCTGGTGGATGCCGATGAACGATCCGGTCAACCAACTCGTCTTCGCGGAGACCGGCGCCTCGGTCGAAACCGTGATCGTCGCGGGCGAGGTGCTTTATGAGGATGGCCGACCGGTGCGCTTCGATCCGGCCGATCTCCGCCGGGAGGTCGACGACATGGCTCGCTCCCTCCGCGCCCGCAACGCCGACCTTTTCGTCACCGCGGGCGAAGTCGCGGCCGTCGCCGGGTAGGAGTTTCAGATATGGAAGAGGTCGATCTCGTCATTTCCGGTGGTCTCGTCGTTTCCTCGATCGGCATCGCGGAGATGTCGCTCGCCGTGCAGGACGGCCGCGTCCTTGCGATGGGAGCGAACGAGACGATGCCACGGGCGCGCCAGATCATCGACGCGCGGGGCCTCCACGTCCTGCCCGGTGCCATCGATGTGCATGTCCATATCCGCGAACCCGGTTTCTCCCACAAGGAGACATGGACGAGCGCGACGCGCGCCGCCGCTGTCGGTGGCGTGACGACACTGTTCGACATGCCGAACACCAATCCGCCGACGGGAACCGCCGAGGCCGTCGCCCGCAAGCTTGAAATCGCGGGATCGCAGGCCCTGGTCGATTTCGGCGTCTACGGCCTCATCGGCGAATCCAATCAGAACCAGCTCGCGGCCATGGCAGAGGCGGGGGCGATCTCCTTCAAGCTCTATATGGGCAGCGAGAATCCGCTCGTCCCCTGTCCGAGCGACGGCGCGATCCTCGATGCCTTCGAGGTGCTGGCGGAGCTTGGCCTGCGCTGCACGGTGCATGCGGAGAACACGCCCGTGCTTGAGCATCGCGGCCGGCGCCTGCGCGAGGCCGGGCGGACCGACGCCGCCGCGCATCTAGAGCAGCACACCGACATCGCCACGGTCGAGGCGGTCAGCCGGACGGCGATCTTCTCGGAATGGACCGGATGCAAGGTGCACATCGCGCATGAGAGCTCGCGCCATTCCCTGCCGCATATCCGCTTCGCCAAGGAGCGTGGCGTCGACCTGACGGTCGAGACCTGCCCGCATTATCTTTTTCTGTCGACGGATGACGGGCCACGGCTCGGCGAGAACTTTCTTCGCGTCAAGCCGCCAGTGCGCGAGGCAGGACACGCGGAGCCGCTGTGGGAGGCGCTTCTCGATGGCACCATCGACATGCTTTCCACCGACCATGCGCCGCATCTGCCGGAGGAGAAGAGGCGCCCGGCGATCTGGGATTGCGCGCCTGGCTTTCCCGGCGTCGAGACGTCGATGACGCTGATGCTCGCGCAGGTGTCGCGAGGTCGGTTGACGCTTTGCGACTACGTGAGGATGGCCTGCGAGGCCCCGGCACGCGCCTTCGCGCTCCTGCCGCGCAAGGGGATCCTGGCGCCGGGAAGCGATGCCGACATGGTCCTGGTCGATATGAACCGAAAAGGCGTCATCTCGGCCGACCGGCTGCATTCGATCGGCAATGCGACGCCCTTCGATGGCTGGCCCCTGCGGGGAATGCCGGTGAGAACATTGGTGCGCGGCCGCACGGTGGCGCTGGATGGCGAGCCGATCGATGCGCCGGGCTGGGGGCGGGCACTGAGGCCCAATCTCCGCGGCGCTTAGTGCCCGCGTAGAATCGATCTGACGTGTCACGCGCCCGGCTCATTGAACTTGGCGGTCAGGAGACAGAAATCTTTCTCACGTTCTGGCTTTAGTCGCGGTGAGTACACCGTGTGGTGCCTCGGAGGCGTGCTCTCTTTGTGTTGGATCCCCACTCAAAGGTGCTAACGGCGGGGCGCTGCGCCGCGATCCAGCCAGCGTAAGGAGGACTGCCCGCGAAGCAGTTCCAGAGTGTACCGACATGGAAGTGGGACGGACGACAAGGAGCAGGCTACCAAGAAACGCGAGGATGAGTTGGATAAGCAACGAAAGGCATTAGGTGCCAAATTTCGAGAACGCTACGGCTCTGGCAACTCGATAACTCCCAATGCAGACGCGACAGAGTTGGCGGCTCGGCCATAGGGTAGTTTGAGTGTTGTACACGTTGACCCACGATGGGGCCGGCCAGAACGTTGCTCAAGCAGCCGACCGCCTCAGCAGAGCGTCTATAGGGGGTGTGTCCCCTTCCGTGGGTACGCAGAGGAAACGTAAAATCCCCTATGTCTTTGGAATCGCTCATCATAATGAGCGAAGA